>PMHV01000069.1 GCA_003156805.1 Acidobacteriaceae bacterium
GAGGCGCGGCACAGCATCCAGAGGGCGTCGCACACTCCTCTGATGGGTCACGATCTGCTTCAGGCGTGCCTTGACCCCCAATCGGGATCTCAATTAGAGGGCAGCGCTCAAGAGGTCGAAACCGCCGCGCTAGCGGGAGTTGATGCGGAGCCGCGATATGTCTTCGGAACACTGCTGTCATACTGCGGGCAGAAGGATGCCGCCCTACGCTTGCTGAGAAGTGCCATCGAACACAACTACTGTGCATATCAGAGCCTGCAGTCCGATCCGCTGCTGGTAAAGCTCCGCGGAACTCCTGAGTTCGGCGAACTGTTATCGGCAGCGAAAGAGTGCCAGGGCCGGTTCCTTCGGCAGCGAGANNGAGAACAGAACCCACATTAGAAGGCGAAGACCCGAAGCGCGGGATTTCGCTTCTCGGAGGCTGGCGCACCTTTGATCTCTGCCTGCGCTGTCCCGGTGGCGGCTGCCTGGGGCAGTCCGGAACAAAATCCGTCATAGTGTTCCCATGGGAACATTTCAAATTGCAGAAAATTTTCGCCTTAAGTTATTGATTCCAGGTTACGGCATTTGCGCGACTCAATGGATTCAATGGGTTAGCCTGTAGAAGAAATGTCTACTTTCGAGGGTATCGAATGTCTACTAAAGTAGACTCGACAAGCGCGGCTTTATAAGGTACGCGATCCGGGCGCAAGGGTGAACCCCGATAAGAGCGAAGGCCAGTCTCGCGGGTCGCCCCTCCCGTCCGAAACAATTCGCGTCATGTGTTTTTCATTTGACACAACCACAGCGGAATTGTAGAGTTTCCCCAATTTATCGAGTGCGGATTCTGTAGGGCGAGCCTAGTGTATTTTCAGTTCACTTTAGAGACCGCCATGATCCGCTTCGCTCGATTCTTAGGTTTTGTTAGCTTCGCGTTCGCACCTTTTCCGTCTCCAACCTTTTCGCTCAGGAACAAAAGGCTCCCGCTCCGCACAGAGAGCGCCTTCGATTTTCCCGCGCGGTTGGCGGCGCCAATTTATCTCTTCCTGACGAGTGGGCGGCCCGCCCAAGCAGCGCCTCCCGATGCCATCGGCAAAGGGCATCGCACATGCGTTTCGAGCCCCGCCCTCGCCGCCAAGTTCTATGCAAAGCGGCAGGAATGCCAAAGCAACCTCATCTGTAAAGGAGAACCTTCGATGCCTACACCGGAATGCACGCTTGCTTTATCGACCACCCACGCAGCTCGTTACGGCCATGTGCCTGTACGGGGCCTAATTTCATTGATCGTCTTTGTGCTGCTCTTGGGCTATGCCGGCCGGTTGCACGCCCAGACCGGCACGCCGACAGGTCCCGAAACCCTAGCCTCTTTCGGCATGATCTATGAAAGCCCGAGCGACGTTCCTAACTTCATGTCCGACAATGTGATAGGTGTAACCCGCATGTGGGACGACGGCATTTCCTGGCCCGCCTTTGCGCCGACGGCCACCAATGGCGTTCCCAATTGGAGCTCTTCCGCGTTTACGGCGCTGGACAATTTTCTGGCGAACGACTTTGCCAACTACAATCCGGGGCAAACCACCTACGGCAATGCGGGGTGGTTTACGCTTGGGGCGCATACTCCGTACTGGGCGCTTGGCAATGGCGCTGAGACCTGTTCAACGGGCAGTACTCCGACCTACATACCGTCCTGCGACACCAACTGTAACTACTACACAGCCTCGGGGTGGAACCTCGGCACAGGGACCGGTACATCGACGGCTTCGCCGGGCCAGTGCTATCCGCCAAACCTGGTTATTAACAGCTCCCCCGACCTGGCGATTAATGGCAGCGGACAGGACTCGATCTGGAAGGCATGGGTGACAAAGATTGCCAATCACGCCAATGGGCTGGATGGCAATCCCGACTATACGTATCCTACCTGCGCCGAAAACAGTGTCACCTGTCATGCTCATATCCATTATTGGGATATATGGAACGAGTTTGACGTCACCGGCAACGACGACTGGAATAACACGGGCGGCTACATCAGCACGGACAGCGTCTCGAACGGCGTGTTCTTCATCGGGTCCTATGCCCAGTTGGTGCGCATGACGGAGGACGCAGACTGCATTATCCGTGGCAGCTTCAGCAGCAACGGCGCGGGCTACATCAATTACATACACAACGACCCAACCCTAGGCACCGAGACACAGTGCACAGGTGCGGGCATCGATAAGAATGCCGTTATCGTCACGCCATCCAGCCACGCCTACAGCCAGCTTGGCTGGACTTTGATGCAGAACTTTTTATATTGCGACGGCGCCAGCGAGGTCGGGTCCGGAAGTGTCACCACAGGCTCTCCGGAATACTGCAATACGAGCGGTGACGGCGCGGCAGCCATCGGGGCGATCAACTTCCACATGAAACCCGGCAACACTATTACCTCCGGCCAAAATGGGTTTGAGGTGGAAAAGGAGATGCTGAATGAGTATTGTGAGGTCGTCGGCAAAGGCGTGACTGCATGCAGCAACACCGGTGACACCGGCATCCTGCAGACGGCCGAGTTGGACAAGCCCTTCTACAATGGCGAAGGCGGGTATTCGGGAAGCGGCTGGAGCGGACCCACAGGCGGTCTGTCGACGAATCTTTCCAATAGTCCGGACTATCAGGCATCGTTTACCCTGCGGTATCTGCTGACGATGTGGACGCTCGGCATCCAGAACAGCGAATGGTATCAGTACGACAGCTCCAATAACCTGGTGGACGGAAGTGGAAACCTTACTGAGGCCGGTAATGCGTACTTTAACTTAGCGGAGTACATAGCTGCCGATGACAATCCCTACACCATGACCACCCCATGCACTAACACCTCCAGTACGGTCTGGGAGTGCGCCTACACCTACGACGGAGGATCGAAATTAGGTTTTATCTGGGACAGCAACGCTGGTTCCTCAGCGGGCGGCACAGGTACTGGTTATCCCTGCACTTCTTCAAGCGGCACCGACGACGGCGCCAGTTGCGCGACCCACGAAGTATCCGTTTCGGGCTTCACATACTACGAGAATCTCATTACCGCCGTCGCCACTCAAATACCTACGAGTGGCGCAAACAAAGGGAAAGTGCCCGTAGGCGTCATCCCGATTATGTTACTTAATTAGTTCAGAACAAGCCTCCCCGGCCGCCGTCTCATCCTTTCGCGTTCTCTGCGAAAGGATGGGACGGCGGCGATGTGGCTCGGCTCTGTTCACGTCCCGCGTTCCCCTGCGATAGGTACAGGGTAGGGATGCTTCGACTGCGGTTGAGCTTCGCTTCGCGAAGCTCAATCATCGCTCAGCATGACAAGATTACCTGGATGTCAACAGAGGCAGGCGGCTGGGTGGTGTCTTAATGTCGGACCTGCCGGCGGCTGCTAGACGGAGCTGGGAACTTTGGGGGGCTCGTAGTCGGTGGCTCTGGGACGGCCTTCGACCAGGTGCATGGAGTGGAGAATGGTCTGGATAACCGATTCGTCTCCCACCGCCGTGTTGATCATCATGTGGTAGAGGGAGCGGGTGGGCCAGTCGGCGTCGAAGTAGTGTTTGACGAAGGCGATGCGCTCGCGGTCGATGGTGTCGACGAGTTCTTCGGCTTCCGATTCCTGGGAGCCGTCGTGAATCAAGCGGCGAACTTTTTCCGCGCGCGGAGCATAAAGAAAAACGTGAAATGCGTCCGGGCGCTCGCGCAAGAAGTAAGGCGCACCGCGACCGACGACCACGGCATTGCCCTCCTCGGCAATGGTTGCGGTGATCTGGCTCATGATCGACATCATGCAGTCAGTATCGAAGACGCGATCGCCGAGCGGAGAGCTAGGCTCATGACTGCCGCGCCAGAAAACCTTCGACAGGCGGTAAAGGCGGCTGTCCATTTTTTCGTCGCAACGCGCCACCGCGGAGGGATCCACGTGGGCGATGCGGGCAATCTCTTCGGTAAGCAGATGGTCCCAGAGCTTCCAGCCGAGATGATCGGCCAACTGCCTGGCGATGGCGCCGCCGCCGCAACCGAACTCGCGCTCGATGGTGATGAGGCGGAACATGGAGTTTCCAGTTTACTGTGATTCGTTTTATCGCCAATCGTTTTATCGGTCATCAGTGTACCGCGATTCCGCCGGGCCTGCCTTTCTTCATCAGGAACACCAACGGAACCATGGCCAGGATCGCTATACCGAGAAGCCGGAAGTCATCGAGATAGGCCAACATGGTGGCCTGGCGCTGAACCGTGGCTTCAATCAGGGCGTAGGCCTGCCGGGTGGCAAATGCCGCGCTCGCACCATGTGCCTGCATGGCCTGCGTGGCGCCCTGCAACATCGACCGGAACGCAGGGTTGGCGGCGCTGAGATTGTGAGACAAATCGTTCAAGTGCACCTGGGTGCGCCGGTCGAGCCTGGTGGTGACCAGGGAAATCCCGACGCTGCCGCCCATATTGCGCGCGAGATTCATCAAGCCGGAAGCGGCGTTATTTTTATCGCGCGGCAGATATGCGTACGCCGCCGTGTTGATGGGGACGAACAGGAATGCCATGCCCACGGCTTGAAATACGCGGGCCACAGCTGCAGTACGGAAATCGATTAACAGGTCAAAACGGGCCATGTGGAACAAAGACCCGGAGAGCACGACCAACCCGAAAAGCAGCAGCCAGCGCGGGCTGTAACGCGAGAGCAAGAATCCCACCAGGGGCAGCAAAAGCATGATGGTGAATCCGCCGGGCATCAGCGCCAGACCCGCCTTCTCCGCGGTATAACCGAGCAGGGTCTGGGTAAACAAGGGCAGCAGAAGCGTGCTGCCCAGGAGCGCAAATCCCAGCATGAACATCAACAAATTGGAGACGGCGAAGGTGCGATCGCGGAACAGGTGAAGATCGATGATGGGATCCTTGTTCCTCCACTCCCAGAAGACCACGAAAATCAAGGAGGCCGCGGCTATCAAGGAGAGGATCACGATGAAATGAGATTCGAACCAATCATCACGCTGGCCCTTGTCGAGGACGATCTGCAAGGCTCCCAGGCCCAGCGCCACAAAACCGAGGCCGATGTAGTCGATGGTGGTTTCGCTGAGTTTGCGGCGCTTGAAATAGGGTGGATCCTGGATCAAGCGCGAGGTGAGCAGCAAAGAAATGATGCCGACCGGAATATTGATGAAAAAGATCCAGCGCCAGGTGAAGTTGTCGGTGATCCAACCGCCAAGAGTGGGTCCGATGGCGGGAGCGGTGACTACGGCGATGCCGTAAACCGCGAAGGCCATGCCGCGCTTGGCAGGTGGAAAAGTATCGGCCAGAATGGCTTGCTCACTGGGCTGCAATCCACCGCCGCCAGCGCCTTGCAGCACGCGGCAAATGATGAGAATAGTCAGGTTCGGCGCCAGGCCGCACAAGAAAGAACTGAAGGTGAACAGGGCAACGCAGCCCATGTAGAAGTTCTTGCGGCCGATAATGGATGAGAGCCAACCGCTCAGCGGAAGCACGATCGCGTTGGAAACGAGGTAGGAAGTAAGCACCCAGGTGCTTTCGTCCTGCCCGGCGGAAAGACTGCCCGCGATGTGCGGCAGGGCCACATTGGCGATGGAAGTGTCGAGAACTTCCATGAACGTGGCCAAGGTCACCGTGACCGCGATGATCCAGGGATTGACCGCGGGACGCCAGGCCTCGGCGCCGTCGAAGGTGGCAGCACCAGCACTCATTGCCGAATCCAGACCTTGGGTTCCACCGACATGCCGGGGCGCAACGACTGTTCTTTGTTCTCTCCCGGATCGAGCACGATCTTCACCGGAATCCGCTGCACAACCTTGACGTAGTTGCCGGTTGCATTCTCCGGGGGCAGGAGGCTGAAAAGGGCACCGCTGGCCGCGGCGATGCTATCGACCTTGCCTTTGTAGCTTCTGCCGTTGGCGTCCACTTCGATGGTGACCGGCTGTCCAACTTTCATTTCGCGAAGCTGGGTTTCTTTGAAGTCGGCAGTGATCCAAATATCGTTCAGTGGGACGAGCTTCAGTAGTTCCTGACCCGGCGCAACATTGAGTCCGACTTCCACGGTGCGGTCGCTGACCACTCCCGAAACCGGGGCGACCACTTTTGTGTATTGCAAATTCAGTTTTGCCTGATCCAGATCGGCTTTTTTGCGCTGGGCCTCCGCCTCGGCCGATGCCGCCTTGGCCCGCGTCACTTCCATCTGCTTGGGCGCAGTGTTGGCGTAGCTCGAGTTGGCCTGAGCTTGCACGAGTTTGCCCTCGGCCTGCGTCACCTGCTGCTGGGTCGCGTCCGCATTCGCGCGCGCCGCTTCCACCGTGGCCGCGTTGGCTTTGGCGGCGGCTAAGGCCTGGTCATATTGTTGTTGCGAGATCTCCTGCTTATCCACCAATTGCTTGTAGCGAAGCAGATCGTCCTGGACTTTCACGTTGTTGGCTTCAGTTGCGGCCAACTGCGCTTTCGCGGCGTCGAACTGTTGGCGCGCGGCGGCGATTCCGGCAAGGGCGCTGGCCACATCGGCCTGCGCGGCGGAAACCTGGCTGGTGGTGTTCACCGAAGTGATGGGCACATTTACGCCAGCCGCCGCTGCCGCGGCCAGCGAATCTTCATAGTCGGCCTGGGCGCGATCCAGCGCCACCTGATAGTCGGCGGGATCGATTTCCACCAGCACGGTTCCCGCCTGCACATACTGGTTATCCTGGACATTGAGCTTCACGACATGTCCCGAGATACGAGTGCTGATGGAATTTACATGTCCATCCACTTGCGCATCGTCGGTGGATTCGTAGCTGGTCACATAGCGATAGATGAAAAATCCCACCACCACGAGCACGATGGCGCCGATGGCTAGAGCGATGCGGAAGCCGGGACTGGAGGCGCGCGAGGGGCGGGTATGGAAATCCCTCTCCGTGGCCGGCAATGCCCTGGTGCTGGTCTCGGGCTGTTGAGCCAGGGGAGCGGGCGGACTTTGCGTGGTCGTCGGTTCCATGAGTTATTGATTGCCTTTCAGGTATCGTTTGACTCCCTCTTCGGCATCGCCAATGGCGCGCGCCAACTCAATCTTGGCCAGATTGTGCATATAGAGACTCTCGATGAATGCCTCATGCGCGCCGGCCACCGACTCCTGCGCCTGCACCAGTTCCAGATTATCGGCAACTCCGGCGGTAAAGCGATCCTGCGATTGTGCCAGGGCCTCCTCGGCCAATTGCACGGAACTGCGCGCCACTTCCACCTGTTCGGCGGCGGAGCTCAAATCGAGCAACGACGCGCGCACTTCGTAGTCGATGCGACCGCGCAAATCGCCCAGTTGCGAGCGCGCCTGCTTGAGAGTTGCGTCGGCTTCCAGAAGATCGCTATGAACTTTGCCTCCGGCAAAAATTGGGATGTTGAGGCTGCCGTTCACCTGCCAGGTTCCGTTGGAACTCGCCGGATTGACGCCGATGTCTCCGTAGTTTGCATCCAGATCCAAAGTAGGATACCGCCCGGCCGCAGCCGCGCGATGCAACAATTCCGCCGCCCGCACCTGGGACAATGCCGCCTGGTAATCCGATCGTGAAGCGTAGGCGCGCTGAAGATAAACCTCCAGCGGCTGGGGCGTGAGCGCTTCATAGGGCGTTTTCTCGGTCAGCACGAATTCTTGTCCGCCAGGCAGGCCGATCACCCGCCCTAGAGACAGTTTCTGCTTGGCCAGATCATTGCGCGCGGCAATAAGTTGCTGCTGGCGGGTTTGCAATTCCACCTGCGAGCGCAGAGTATCAATGCCTGGGCTGAGTCCGGCCTTCTGCTGGTCGATCGCCTTACCGTACAATGCCTGGGCATTCTCGAGCTGCGCTTCGGCGGTTTCCACGCGGGCTCCGCCGGCGATGGCCTGGAGATATTCGTTGCCCACAGCAAGCACCACGAGTTCACGCGCGTCTTTATAGTTGAATTGAGCGGTCTTCACGCTCTCCGCCGCTGCCCGCTCCTTCTCGATCGACCTGAAGTTGAAGAGCGACTGGCTTAGATTTGCGCGCATGTCGAAATAATTGAAGGCCGGGGTGACCGGCGGTACGGAACCCTTCAACCCGAATAACGGGAAGAGCTTCTGGAAACCAAGCGCGGCCAGGCTTTGGGTCTGCGCGTCTTCCTGAATGCGGCCGGTTAAGTTGGGCAAAAGCTCGCTCAATTCCTTCCAGCGCTCGCCTCTGGAGTTGATTGCCTGATCGGAGGAGAGCAGCAGGCCGAGATTGTTCCGCAGGCCGCGATCAATGGCATCCCTCAGACCCAATTGCAAAACGTCCGAAGTTGCTTTGCCTTCGGGTTCACTTCCGGTGAACGGACTCTGCGATCCCGGCAGAGATATGGATGGCGTGGGCGCCGAATTCTGCGCTGCCAGGCGTCGTCCCGCCAAACAAAGCGCGAGCATTGAAAGAAGCAGAAACGCCCTCAAGGGGCCAGTTGTGCAGCGGAGCATTCTTGGCTCCGAACACGTCCGTTTGTGGATCTGAGACTGCTGGACGCCTCTCTCGTTCATAGCATAACTTCTTGTTTTTGATTCACTTCGGCTCACCGGAGATGCAAAACGCTCCAGGCGCACAGCCGTATCTTGAGAAGCATATCTTACGTATGCCGTTACGTGTGACTTCAGTCATCTTGCCGTTACGTGACTTGTAATTCAAGCTGATAAGAAGTCTCGTTCTGGAAGCGAGGTCGGCGTGCGCAAAATGAACAACTCCAAACCTACCCCCATTCCCGGAACCGATTGGACACGGTTGCTGGCTGACCCTGATTTGGTGCGCAACTTGGGGAAATTGCTGCAGGCCTACCGCGATGCTTCCCCGGACCGGCGCGAAGAAGCTCTGCTGGCAGCCATGCGCGAAGTGAAGGCATCCGCTTCCAGCAGCCCAGCTCCGGCCGGCGTCGAGTCTGGGGCGAAACCTGAACTCCAACCCGTGCCCATGCTGCCAGCACAAACGCCGCCGTTTGAGCCTGATATTTTCGGTTCCAGCACGGGTTCGGACCGCCGGCAGCATCTCCGGATCAAGTGCTTCGTGGCGGTGGAGATTCGTGTGAATGACTCGGATACGCCCATCTGGGGCAATCTTTCCAATACAAGCCGAGGCGGATGTTTGGTCGAGACCGCAACCTCAGTGCCCAGCGGCGCAAAGGTTGAGGTAGGCCTCTGGGTCGCAAGCGGCAAAATCTGGGTGAAGGGTCTGGCGTTGAATGGAGTGGTGACCCACAGCGGTCCCACGGCGGGAGCGCGCATCCGCTTCACCCAAATGAATCCGGGAGAACGGGAAAGCCTCCGCCAATTCCTCAAATACGTGCAGGAAACCACGCGAATTTCGCACAGCGAAAATAATTACCTGCAAATGCTCAAATAGACACGCAAGTCTGGTCTCGATTGCGGCGCTGTTCTTCCAAAACGCTCGCCAGCCAGGTTTTCAAACCACAAATATTACCCCTACAGTCATCCACTCACCGCGCGTGCGGCCTCTGAGTGGTCATTTGGTCCGCCTTCAGAAAAACGCCCACCGCCTTGATGCGGGCGAATGTCAACCGGATTTTCTCCCTCATGCAGCCAACCCTGCGCAGGAATTGATACACTCTTTGCGTAGGTGAACCTTATTTCTCCAAGGCGCCTCTAATATGAGTGTGACCAGCCCAACCAACCGGAATCACTCCGAGGATCCTCGCGTGAGGAGCAGAGTCGCATGGTAGCCAGTGAACAAACGTTAGTAACCGGCCAGCAACTGGACACGCTGTGCATCAACACTATTCGCACTCTTGCCATCGACGCCGTGCAGCAAGCTAACTCCGGCCATCCCGGCGCGCCGATGGGACTTGCGCCCGTCACTTATTGCCTCTGGCAAGATTTTCTGCGGTACGACCCCGCCGACCCTGCGTGGCTCAATCGGGATCGTTTCGTTCTTTCCAACGGCCACGCGTCGATGTTGCTCTACGCCATGCTGCATCTGGCCGAGGTGCGCCGGATCGACGAGAACGGCCAGGTCTTGAAAGAACTCTCGCTCCCCATGGAGGAACTTAAGCGCTTTCGGCAACTGGGCAGCCGCACTCCCGGCCATCCGGAATCGCACATCACTACCGGCGTCGAGACCACCACCGGCCCGCTCGGTCAGGGCGTGGGAAACAGCCTGGGCATGGCCATCGCCAGCAAATGGCTGGCAGCGAACTTTAATCGCCCAGATTTTGAAATCTTCGATTACAACGTCTACGCCATGTGCTCCGACGGCGATCTGATGGAGGGCATTGGCGGCGAAGCGGCTTCTCTGGCCGGACATTTGAAGCTGTCGAACCTGTGCTGGATTTACGACAACAACCACATCACACTGGATGGTCCGGCGGATTGGTCGTTTAGTGAAGACGTCGCCACGCGTTTCGTGGGCTACCAATGGAATGTAACGCGCGTTGCCGACGCGAATAACCTGGAAATGTTGGCGCGAGCGTTCGGAACATTCCAGAAGACTACCGATCGTCCCACGTTGATTATCGTCGACAGCCACATCGGCTACGGCTCGCCCCACAAACAGGACAGCAACGCAGCCCACGGAGAACCTCTGGGTGAAGAAGAAGTGCGCCTGGTGAAGAAGTTCTACGGCTGGCCCGAAGATGCGAAGTTCCTGGTGCCGGAAGGCGTACGCGAACATTTTCGTGAGGGTATTGGCAAGCGGGGATCCGAATTGCGAGCGGAGTGGACGGCACTTTTCTCCGACTATTCGCAGAAATATCCGGAGTTGGCCGATCGTCTGCACCGCATGAAGCGCCGCGAGCTACCTGAAGGATGGGACAAGAATCTGCCCGTATTCCCCGCCGACGCGAAGGGCGTGGCCACACGAGAGAGTTCGGGAAAAGTGCTGAATGCGCTGGCGCAGAGCGTTCCCTGGCTGATCGGCGGCTCGGCCGACTTGGCGACCTCGAACAAGACCACGCTGAAGTTTGACGGCGCCGGCGATTTTCAGGCCGGCGAATACGCGGGACGCAATCTGCATTTCGGCGTGCGCGAGCACGCCATGGGCGCGAGCGTGAACGGATTGACGGTTTCGAATCTCCGCGCATTTGGCGCCACGTTCTTCAACTTCAGCGATTACATGCGGCCCAGCATCCGTCTGGCTGCGCTGATGGAAGCGCCTTCGATTTTCGTGTTCACCCACGACTCCATCGGACTCGGCGAAGACGGCCCCACGCACCAGCCCATTGAACAACTCGCATCTTTGCGCGCCATGCCGAATCTGATGGTGCTGCGTCCGGGCGATGCCAACGAAGTGGTGGAGGCGTGGAAGATCATCGCGCAGTTGCAGCACCAGCCAGCGGCGCTCGTGCTCACGCGGCAGGCGATACCCACCTTTGATCGTACTAAGTTTGCTTCCGCTTCGGGCACGGCCAAGGGCGCATACGTTCTTGCCGACGCGCCCGGCGGCAAGCCTGACGTAATTCTTCTCGGAACGGGAAGCGAAGTGTCGCTCTGCGTCGAGGCCTATGAAAAGCTCAAGACAGAAGGCATTAAGGCGCGCGTTGTGAGCATGCCGTCGTGGGAACTGTTTGAGCGCCAGGATGCGGCTTACAAAGAAAGCGTTCTGCCTGCTGCGGTGACGGCCCGCGTCTCGGTGGAGATGGCCGCGACCTTCGGTTGGGACCGATATGTTGGTCCCAAGGGACGCGCCATCGGAATGCATAGTTTCGGAGCCTCCGCTCCTTTGAAAGACCTGCTCAAGCATTTTGGATTTACCGTAGACGCGGTAGTGGCGGATGCGCGGAAGGTTATCGCGAAATCGCGTTAGCTGGAAGCTAAAGCTGGAGAACCAACGGAGAGCGACGCACGCAGTCGCACACCATCAGGGAGAGAATCATCATGCAGCCAACTGGAGTTCTGGAAACCTCGAAAGGGGTCAATCCTCTAAAAGATCTTCTCAGCTACGGCCAGTCCGTCTGGCTCGACTATATCCGGCGCGATTTGCTGACCGGTGGCGAGTTGAAGCGCATGATTGCCGAAGATGGACTGCGCGGCATGACCTCCAACCCCTCCATCTTCGAGAAAGCGATCGCCGACAGTTCGCTCTACGACGATATTCTCAAAACGCTCGCCTCGCGCAACGATCTGGATACGGTCGGCCGCTATGAGCAAATCGCCATTCGCGATATTCAAGATGCCGCCGACCTTCTGCGTCCGGTGTACGAAAGCTCGAAGTTCCGCGACGGCTTTGTCAGCCTCGAGGTTTCTCCTTTTCTCGCGCGCAAAACCAAGGAAACCATCGACGAGGCGCGCCGGCTGTGGAAGGCCGTGGGCCGAGAAAATGTCATGATCAAGGTTCCGGGCACGGTCGAGGGCCTGCCAGCCATCCGGCAACTGATCGGCGATGGCATCAACATCAACGTTACGCTGCTGTTCGCCCAGGAAGTCTACGAGAAAGTAGCCGAAGCCTATATCGCGGGTGTGGAAGACCTCGCAGCCGGCAAGGGCGATGTCAACAAGATGGCGAGCGTGGCCAGCTTCTTCATCAGCCGCATCGATACGCTAGTCGATTCAAAATTGAACGATCACCTGAAAGCCGCCAAAGATCCGGCGGAACAGGCGCTGCTGAAGAGCCTGCTGGGCAAAGTTGCCATCGCCAACGGCAAGCTCACCTATCGGCGCTATCAGAGTATCTTCAGTGGCCCACGCTGGCAGGCGCTTGCCTCTAAGGGAGCCAAGACGCAACGCGTGCTCTGGGCCAGCACCAGCACCAAGAATCCGAACTATCGCGACGTGCTGTATGCGGAGGAGTTGATCGGTCCTGACACGGTTGACACTATGCCTCCCAACACCATCGAAGCCTTCCGCGACCACGGGCGATTGCGCAACAGCCTGACGGAAGATGTTGCCGGCGCGCAGAAAACCATGGACGATCTGGCCAAGGTCGGCATCTCGATGAAAGAAGTTACCGACAAACTCACCGACGATGGCGTGAAGTTGTTCGCCGATGCCTTCGAAAAACTGCTCGCCGCGGTGGAGAAGAGCACGCAGCCGAAGTGACACGCTGTCGGCATATCGCGGCCCCGAGTTCGAACTCGTTCTGAGGAGTAACGCATGCAACTGGGAATGGTAGGTCTGGGCCGCATGGGCGCCAACATGACGCGCCGTTTGATGCGCGGCGGACATCAACTGGTGGTTTCCGACCTCAGCGTTGACGCCGTCAAGCAACTGGCCGGCGAAGGCGCGGGGGGATCCAGTTCGCTAGAAGATCTGGTCGGCAAGCTCAAGCCGCCGCGCGCGGTCTGGGTCATGGTGCCCGCCGGCGGCGCCACCGAGCAAACCGTGCAGAAGCTCGCGCAGCACATGCAAGCCGGCGATGCCATCATCGACGGCGGCAACTCTTATTTCAAAGACGACGTCCGCCGCGCCAACCAGTTCAAGAGCAAAGGCCTCCACTACGTCGATGTCGGCACCAGCGGCGGCGTCTGGGGCATCGACCGCGGTTATTGCATGATGATCGGCGGACCCAACGAAGCCGTGCAGTGCCTCGATCCCATTTTCAAGACGCTGGCTCCCGGTAAAGGCGATATTCCGCGCACTCCCGGCCGTGAAAAACTCGGCGGCACGGCCGAAGAAGGCTACATTCACTGCGGTCCTTCGGGCTCCGGGCATTTCGTCAAAATGGTGCACAACGGCATCGAATATGGCATGATGCAGGCCTATGCCGAGGGTTTCGACATCTTCAAGAACGCCACCAGCAAAGATTTGCCGGAAGATATACGATACAATCTGAATCTTCCAGATATCGCCGAAGTCTGGCGGCGCGGCAGCGTGGTCAGTTCCTGGCTGCTCGACCTCACGGCCATGGCTCTCACCGAGAACCCGACGCTCTCCGAATACGAGGGCTACGTGCAAGATTCCGGGGAGGGCCGCTGGACCATCCAGGCCGCTCTCGAAGAGGCCGTGCCCGCCGATGTGTTGACGGCGGCTTTATACGTTCGCTTCCGCTCGCGCCAGGAGCATACCTTTGCAGAAAAAATGCTGTCTGCCATGCGGCAGAAATTCGGGGGGCACATCGAAGCCGGTGCTGCCAAAAAGAGCGCTTAATCGCCGGACGTATCTTCACCGATCCCCCAGCGGAGAGTTTTGAGGACTTGACCATGGCTCAATTGGCAGAACAACCCGCCGCAACTCCACCACGCATCGGCAAACAGGGCGATCCCTGCGTGATGGTGATCTTCGGCGCAGCCGGCGACCTGACCGGACGCATGTTGATTCCCGCACTGCACAACCTGGCCCGGGCGGACTTGCTTCCGAAGGAGTTCGCGGTGCTGGGCGTGGCCCGGGCGCAGATGTCGAACGAGGAATTTCGCAAGCGGATCTTCGACGATGTGAAAGAGTACTGCGGCGACTGCATCGACGCCTCCCTTTGGGAGGGGTTCGCGAGCCGCTTCTATTATTTTGCCGGCGATTTCAATGACGACAAGCTCTACCCCCAGATCAAGGACCGCCTGGCCCAGATCGATCGCGATCACTCGACCCATCAAAACGTCTTCTACTACCTGGCCACCGCTCCGAGTTTCTTCGGCATCATTGTCGAAAAACTCGCCGCCACTGGACTGATGGAGCAAAAGAACGGCCACTGGCGCCGCGTGATCATCGAAAAACCATTCGGGCACGACCTGGAGTCGGCCAAGATTCTGAACCAGCAACTGCTCAAGGTCGCGGACGAAAAGCAGATTTATCGCATCGACCACTATCTGGGTAAAGAAACCGTGCAGAACATCATGGCGTTCCGCTTCGCCAACGGAATCTTCGAGCCCATCTGGAATCGCCGCTACATTGATCACGTACAGATTTCCGTGGCCGAAACCGTGGGCGTAGAAGGCCGTGGCAGCTATTTCGACCATGCCGGTTCTTTGCGCGACATGGTGCCCAACCACATCATGCAACTCATCAGCCTGACCGCCATGGAGCCTCCCATCTCCTTCGACGCCAACGCGGTCCGCGATGAGCAGGCCAAGATACTGCATGCCATCCAGCCCATCAGCGACGAGGAAGTGCTCAGCCGCACGGTACGCGGGCAGTACGGAAACGGCACCGAAGATGGTCAGCAGGTTTCCGCGTACCGCTCGGAAAGCGACGTTCCTCCGGATTCGCGAACTGAAACTTTCGTCGCCATGAAGTTGCTGATCGACAATTGGCGCTGGAACGATGTTCCCTTCTACCTCCGTACTGGCAAGCGCATGCCGGTGCGCAACACGCACATTATGATCCAGTTCCGCCAGGCTCCGTTTGTGCTTTTCCGCGACACGCAGGTTGAGCATCTTATGCCGAATCAGCTCGTGTTGCACATCCAGCCGGAAGAAGGCATCTCGCTGCAGTTCGCGGCCAAAGTTCCCGGACCGGTGATGCGTCTGGGAACAGTGGACATGAACTTCGAGTATCAGGAATACTTTGGCAAGCAGGCCAGCACCGGCTATGAGCGGCTGCTCCACGACTGCATGATCGGCGATCAAACTCTTTTTCAGCGTGCCGACATGGTCGAGGCCGGCTGGAGCGTGGTCAGTCCCCTGCTGGATATCTGGAAGGCGCTTCCCCCGCGCAACTTCCCCAATTACGCGTCGGGCACGTGGGGGCCGAAAGAAGCCGACGAACTTATGGAACGCGACGGGCGCCGCTGGAGGAATTTCGAGAAATGATCCTGGCCGGCGATATCGGCGGTACCAATGCTCGACTGGCCTATTTTCAATCTTCCAACGGCACCCTTCGTCTGGTCTCCGAGCGAATCTTTCCCAGCCGCGCGCACAGCGATCTGGGCGAAATTGTCCGCCAGTTCGTCAACGATTCGGGCAACAGTCCCGAGGTCGCCTGCTTCGGAATTGCCGGCCCGGTGCGCAACGGACGCGTCGAAACCACCAATCTTCCGTGGATCGTCGATCAGTCGCAACTGGCGCAGCAGATGCGCTTACCCTCCACCTGGTTGATTAACGATCTCGAAGCCAATGCCTGGGGCATCGGCGCACTCGCTTCTCAGGATCTTCAAACCTTGCATCCCGGCGGCAGTCCGGCCACCGGCAATCAAGCCGTCATCGCGCCCGGCACCGGCTTGGGAGAAGCCGGCTTGTACTGGGACGGCAAAGATAAAGACCATCGCATCTTCGCCTGCGAGGGTGGGCATTGCGATTTTGCGCCGCTGGGCGATGAGCAAATCGAATTGCTGCGCTTCCTCGAGAGACGCTTCGGCCACGTCAGCTACGAACGCATTCTTACCGGATCAGGCCTGGTGAACGTCTACGAATTTCTGTGCGCAAACTCGGCTTCCCAGGATCCCCCCGAGTATGCGCGGCAACTCGACCATCCGGATCCAGCTGCCGCCATTTCCCGCGCCGCTCTTGCCGGCACCAACCCCGTGGCCAGCCAGGCGCTTGATCTGTGGATCTCGGTTTATGGCGCGGAAGCCGGCAACCTGGCGTTGAAGATCATGGCCACGGGTGGAATTTTCCTGGGTGGCGGAATCTCCCCCAAGATTCTTCCCCGGCTGACTGGCCCGCTCTTTATGAAGGCTTTTCTCGACAAGGGACGCATGCGTTCCCTGCTTGAGAGCATCCCGGTGAGGGTTATCACCAATGACAAAGTGGGGTTGTTGGGCGCGGCGCGCTATGCCGCGGTCAATGCCAGAGCCGGTCCTGCATAGTCAGCGCTGCGGGAAAAACCAATCTCTGTGTAGCTTTCAGTAAACTTGATTCCGTCTCATGAGCCTGATTCCCGAGATCCGCAAGTTGACCACGCCGCAGGATTTGTTCGCGGCGGCGGCCCAGGAAGTCGTCCGTTGCGCCAACGAAGCCGTGGCCCAGCGAGGACGCTTCACCATCGCTCTCTCCGGCGGATCGACTCCCCACAATCTCTACACACTGCTGGCCGAAAACGCGCGTACTTCGCTCCCTTGGCAGCAGATGTTTTTTTTCTGGGGCGATGAGCGCCATGTTCCGCCCGACGATTCCGACAGCAATTACCGCATGGCCCAGGAGGCCATGTTCTCAAAAACTCCGGTGCAACCCGGCAATGTCTTTCGCATGCCCACCGAAAACCCCGATGCGGCTGCCGTCGCCAAGACTTACGAACAGATTCTGCGAGATTTTTTTGCCTTGCAGCCGGGCGAGTTCCCTCGTTTCGATTTGATCCTGCTGGGCATGGGGCCCGACGGACATACCGCCTCGTTGTTCCCGGAAACTGCCGCGCTGCAGGAAAAATCCCGTCTGGTAGTGGCCAACCGGGTGGAAAAGCTGAAAACCAGCCGCATCACTTTCACGCTTCCCGTGATAAACGCAGCCCGCTGCGTGGCGTTTCTGGTCAGCGGAGCGGAGAAAGCGGCGGTTCTTCGCGAGGTATTGGAAGGCAACGCCTCGGCGGAGAAATATCCTTCGAAACTGGTGCACCCCGTCGATGGAAAGCTGATCTGGTTTGTGGATCGCGCCGCCGCCAGCCAACTGAAGGACTGAGTAGCGCCGTCGGCCGAGAAATCAAAGCGGCGGTTTAGCGGGCCGATCGAGCCGCAAGCCCCGCCACCCGCCAATCTCATTCAAGCCTTTACCTCTCGCATGCTCGAAGAGACGGACGCGATGCCGCGAATGTTCGAATTCGTGAATGTCGGCCCACACTTCGGCCTGCCAGCCCTTCTCGTGGGTTGAGGATTCTCCGCAGGATGCGCAGCGCGTATGCAGGCTGGTCGCAGCCATCTCCAATGGAATAGCGCCGGGCAACTCGATGAAGATGCAGCGAACCTCCTGGATCTCTTCATTTTCGTCCAGGATGTGCTCGTAACGCAGAAGATAGCCGAATCCCAGCTTGCGGGCCTCGCCTTCCGCTTCCAGCCGGGTATGAAAGGGACCGTATTCAGCTCGCAGTTGCTCGACGGAATCACAAGCCATCCAGAAGGTCTCTTTATAGGCCATTCCTGCCTCGCCCGGGGGAACGCGAAGCTGGCTCGAAGCCGGGTGCGAGCCCGCTTTCCGATCAGAGCTTCAGGTGCAATTTGCTGGCCGAGAGCTGCGATCCAGAAAAGTCTGAATTCTCAATAGCATAGGAGAACTTTCCTTATCTGAAACCACGCGCGGTGCCAAGCTTTTGCAGAAGTGTGTCGCCTCTGCTGCATCCCCAGTCCCCGATGGGTGCGTGCAAGAAACTTCACAGAGGTGGTCACTTTCTTCAAGACGCCACACTCTCCGGATGGGTCTCCGCTCGCGGCCATTGTTTGCCGCCGTGGCTGGCCACGTAGATGGCCAATTCGAGCCGGCTCCACACCCCCAGCTTGTCGAATGTGCTGCGCAGATGGTTTTTGATCACCTGTTCGCTGGTACCCATGATCTTGCCGATCTCACGGTTGGTCAGGCCCTCCCAGACCAGCGTCGCCACCTGAATCTCTTTTGCGGTCAATCGTTCGCAGGGCAGCACGATTTCATCTCCTCTCTGCCGAATGCGGCTGTCGCCAGCTTCACCCGTTTGCGCCCATCGCGAATTCCGGCGCGCAGAAACAGCGTGCGCAAGTGTTGTTTCACGGTGCGCGGGCTGATGCGCAACTGCAAGGCGATTTCCTTATTGCTGCAGCCTTGCACCAGCAGTTCCAGCACCTGCTGGTCGCGCGGCGTCACTTTCACTCCATCGAGATCGATCATAGCGGTTCTCCCGTCTTAGAAATCTGTACCCGGTTCTTGTGCCAGCGTTTGCATCGCGGTCCGCACCTCCTGTAAAGCACCTGCCTCGCCAAAAGCTATCCGGCGGCGCAATCGCACCGCTAAGACCAACGTGTGCTTGCACTTGGGGATTAAGACCGGCGCTCTCCGATGAAGTTCAGAAAGCCTTGCCACCCCGGTCTGGTTCCAGATTGGGCCGAGAGATTCCTAATGAATGGGTTCGCTGCAATGCGCGTGCAGTCGCCGCCAGCTAGTTGGATACCGGCCCGCAAGAGCGCCTGATCAAAGCGCGAGGTGTTCGCCACAGTCCAGCAAACTCTTTCGCTTTCAGGGTTTGGACGCGCAGAGAATTGAAATCCCTGGCTTCGCGAGATGATCTGTGAGCATTCCCCGATTCATTCGGCAGGCGTGATTGCCGCATATTCCCACAATGGATACTGAGGCGGAGCCCCGGTACTCATTTGGGCGCGTGCACCACCGCCGAGCCACTTTTTGCACAGGCTCCGCCGCGCGAGTCTCGTGGCCGCGACCACGGGGTGGCGGCCGACGGCGGCCAATCATTGCCGACCATCCCGTTGCCGCACGCGTTGCGGCGGGCGCGAGGCGCGAATGAGCGATCCGCGTACCCGAAACACGAGAAAGCTGCTCGCCGGATGAAGCCTTGCCGCGAAAAAATCAGGGCGCGGCAAGCCCAAGTCACCCCACCTCAGTTACGAGGGTAACCGCCCCAGAGATCCTCTCCCCAAGCCACGCGCCCGCCGGGATAGGGCACCTAAAGCATTGAATCAAAAATATTTGCTTCGCGGTGCCAAATCTGATATCACGGGCTCATTTGCGGTCCTCCGATGTGGTCGGCTGGGGCAGGCAAGCAACAAAGCTATGGCGCGCAGGAATTGCTCTAAAATAGAACGGCCCCGGTGTACTCCCCTGGATGTGCGCGCCGGATAGTCGCAGGCGAGTAGCGGAACCATCGTGACCGATCACGACCACAAACCAGTTCTCGACGAGCAGACTTTCGAAAAGCTGCTGGAGGCGGCCTATGTGCTGCAAGAGCACAACCGCGAAAGACAGGAACTGGAAAGCATGTTGGAATCGCATAGCGAGCAACTGAGAGCGCAGGAAGCAGCCAGCCCCGCGCCGCCAGAGGCCCCGCTTGCTGAAGCGGGGAAAGGTTCTGCCGGGAATAGCGATTACACTCTCACGCTCGCGGAAATTGTGGAAACCCAGCGCCAGATTCAGATGCGCCATCTGGACTTGGACAAGGCGATGGCGCTGGTCACCGAGCGCACCGCGAACATCACCAACGCGAGCGGCGCGGCCATCGCAATTCTGGAAGGGAAAAAGGTGAAGTACCGCGCCGGAACTGGTCCGCCAGCGTTGCCGACGGGAAGCGAAGTAGCGTTGCAGGGTGCGATTTGCGCCGCCAGCATCCGCACCGGGCAGGTGGTGCGCAGCGAAGACATTGACGCAGAGTTTCTGTTCGACGCCGAAGAGGGCCGCAAGCGTGGGATTCAGTCGTTGCTCGCAGTGCCGATTTATTACGACGGCAGCATTGCCGGCGCTCTGGAGCTTTATTTCGCCAAGACCCGCGGTTTCGCCGAACAGGACATCCACACCTGCCAGCTCATGGCCGGCTTGGTGACCGAGGCCCTGGCAAGAGAAGCGGACCTGGCGCTGAAGAAATCGGTGGCCGCCGAACGCGCCACCATGCGGGAGACGCTGGAAAAGCTTAGGCCCAGTGTCGCAGCCGCGGCCAGTGCCAGCGCCCAGCCCGCCACCCCGGGCAAGCTTGCCTCTGCTGTAGCCGCCTCAGCCAAAGACCTTCCCGGTTGCCGCAAGTGTGGAAGCAAGTTGAGCGCGGCAGAGCAGTTCTGCGGCAAGTGCGGCACGCCGCGCTTCGTGGAAGAAGAAGCGACTAGTTTGCTGAACGCCCTGCCGCTAAATGGAAGCTCACTGCGGCGGCGAAGCGACGGCACTGGCGATACCCTCGCGCATGATGCACGCTGGGATGCGAACCAAGCCGGTGATGGCCTGGCACCGCCGACAGATCTGGGCGAAAACGCAGATCTCAATGCAAGTGTTTTCGCCGTCACCCGCGAGGATACGCTTGTGGCTCACGACGCAGCGGAACGGGGGCTGCAGGAGGCTTTGAGCGGGGAGTCGGCGACCGCGTTACTGGTGCCGCAGGCGGACGAACTCACTTGGAGCTCTGCGTCCAAGGCGCGTGATTTCCTAGAAGCGCTGTCTGCGCCTGGCAAAATCGGCGGCCTTCGGCGTTTCTGGAATGCCCGCCGCGGAGAC
This sequence comes from Acidobacteriaceae bacterium, assembly GCA_003156805.1. Lineage (GTDB taxonomy): Bacteria > Acidobacteriota > Terriglobia > Terriglobales > Acidobacteriaceae > Sulfotelmatobacter. Next base: position 20,902 of record PMHV01000069.1, read on the forward strand.
GTCTACCTCGCGGTTGCGGTCATCCTGGTGGCCGGCGTGATTCGCTGGGGCGTCTGGTCGAATTATTCCGGAGGGACAGGCGGGACCACCGGCTCCGGGAGTCTCAGCGGACGCAAACCCGCTCCGGACGAGGACCTTAGCGCATTCGACAAGCTGCTGATCGCTTTGGGATTGGCCGAGGCGCCCCCCGCCGCACCCGAATACAAGGGCAATCCCGAGACCCAAGTGTGGGTCGACCTGCACACCGCTCTTTACTATTGCCCGGGAGCGGATCTCTACGGCAAGACGCCGAAGGGGAAATATACCAACCAGCGCGATGCACAGATGGACAGGTTCGAACCCGCTTATCGCAAGGTATGTGACTGAAAACAATAGCTCTTTGTGGAACCTCGCATTTCCACAGCCTTTCGTTTGACAACCTTCTCGGGCTGGAGTGCAATCATAAACTTCGCACTCAAGGGGAGGGCCTCGTGCCGCAATCCGCCGACAAACCTGAGAACAACGCGCCGCTGCCCGATCCGGCGTTGAACCCGCTGGTGAATCCGGTGCTGGGCGCGCATATGGGGCGCTGGGCCGAGGTATACTTCACCTCCCCGCCGGAGAGACGCGAACAGGCCATTCTGAATTTGCTGCACGAGTTGGAGAGCAATCCGCCGGCGCAAACCGGCGCAGCGCAAAGCAGCACAGCGGAAGCAGAACACGGGCGTGGACTTCGGATGGAATTGGTGGCGGAAGCAGCCCCGGTTCCTGAACCATTCTTTCGCTGCCCTTCTTGCGGCGCGGAGAATTTCATCACCCAGAAGTTTTGCGGCATGTGTGGCTCGGGACTCGCGGCGGAAGCGATTCGCACCCCGCACGAACCTCGATTGGCCGAACCTCGATTGGCCGCAACTGGATTGGCCGAACTTGGATTGGCCGAACTTGGATCGGCCCAGCTTCGATCCGCCGAACCTGGAGCCTCCGAGTCCTCAGACGATTTTGCGCAAGAATGGTACAACTCCCTGGTTGCTCGAGATTTGGCTGCGCGAGAGGCGATTCCTGTTCCCCGTTCTTTCGCCGCCGCCGCTTCGGCCTCCGCTTCGCCCTCCGCTGGCTGGCCGATCGAGGCAAGCTCTGGATCGGGACTCGGCTCGCAGTCGAGTTTTTTTCACACTCCTCGCGAAGAAGGGCCAGCATTGTCGATCCCGCAAACCGACGTGCCCGATTTCTGCAGGCTATCGGACGAGCCGGCTCCGTCGCGTTCGCGGCTCTACATCGGAGTCGTGTTGGCACTGCTTCTTGGGGTATTGGGATACGCCGCCTGGCGCCGCTCAGCGGCGTCTTCAAACGTATCTTCGACGGGTATGCAACCCGCCTCCGAGACCTCATTGCCGGAAATGCCGCCGCCTTCGCTGGCGGCGCCGGCTTCTTCGCCGCAAACAAGCGACGATGCGAATGCATCCCCAGCCGCTGTTTCGACAACCGCGTCGGCGACGCCGGCAGAAAACACGGCGCAAAACGCGCAAGCCCTCAACCGGAGTGCTGCGGCTGGAACCTCAGGCGCAATGTCAGGGAATCCGGAAGCGGCGGCGCGGTCTTCGGCGGCTGCCCCGACGGATAACGGAGCCGAAGAACTCTCCATCGCGCAACAGTACTTGAGCGGAACGCGCGGCAACGCGCGCGATAGCAGCGAGGCGGCTAAGTGGCTGTGGAAAGCGGTGGGCAAGCAGAACGCCGCAGCGACACTGGCACTTTCCGACTTGTATCTTCGGGGCGATGGAGTACCCCGCAATTGCGATCAGGCGCATGTGTTGTTGCAGGCAGCCGCTCGACGGGGCCAAAGCTCCGCCGCCGAGCGGCTGCGTAACCTGCCGGCGTTTGGTTGTGAGTGAAGCGTTGTGAGTGGAGCGCTGACGACTGCCGGATTCCACGCAGGCTGCGCCGGCCTTTACTTCCCTGCCCGCAACCTGCACGGCTTCGCGGTTACTAGGCCCGCGCCGAAAGTGCGGGCTCATGCCTGCGAGCCTCATACCACAAGGCGAGTTCTACCCGGTTCCAAAGCCCCAGCTTGTCGTAGATCACGCGCAAATAGTTTTTCACAACGTGTTCGGTGGTACCGATCTCGTGTGCGACATCGCGGTTCTTCAGGCCCTGGGCAACAAGTTCGATGACGCGGTGCTCCCGTTCGCTGGGGACCCGGTTTCCATAACGTTCATTTGCAAACATAACTGCCTCCGGTATAACAAGGTTGCGAGTTTCACTCGCTTTATGCCACCCGTGATTCCAAAGCGCAAGAAAAGGCGATTGAAGTGAGCTTTCACAGTTCTGCGAGCCATCTTGAGCTGACGGGCAATTTCCGCGTTATCACAGCCTTGCAGAAGCAACTCGACGATCTGCTGTTCTCGCGGTCCAAGCCGAACTGACTGCTCCTTCATTACCAGTTCCCCCTGTTTGGAATCGCTTCGCTCCGAGACTAGGCGCGGCCGGACATTACTGGAATCCATAGCATCCACGATGCCATTTTGAGACGAAAAAAGATGTGACCGCAGAACAATCATTTCCACAGGCACTTACGAGCATCGAGGCTGACATTCCAGAATGCGGAACGGCCTGCCGGACATGAGCAGAAGGCTTGGCCCGGCAGCGGCTTAAGGAGAGCGATCAAGGACAACAAACGCTTGTAAAACCGCTGGAATCTGAGCGAAGTGAGAGACGCCGGGAGCGGCGCCAGATTCGCAAGCGAGCGCCGAATGTTGCCCGCTGAAACAAGTTGCTTCGCAGAAAAAACCGCCCCAAGAGCCCCACTCGAACAAGGCGGAATGGTTCGTCCAGCAAGGCGTCTCAGGTGAATGCCCTAGACGAAAATTCCCGCCTCTACAGCAGAATCCTGAACAATTTACATGTCACACCTGACCCAGCGGCGGGCCTCTGGAAACTCATGCATGTTCGAAGCCAACGGAATGGGTCTGCGCTTGCCGAAGTCATGTTTTCTTGACAACCCGCCGCTGTTGGTAGATTCTCGGAACGCACCGCTAAAGAGACGATTTGGGGCGCCTCGCCGGTAAGTAGCTCCCAGAACGCTTGGGTAGTCCGGCATTCTCACGATGAGCGAATCAGCCACCTACTGTGGACCCCTTCCTGAGAACAAACCGTCCAAACCACCATTTTCGTCGGACTTGACATGCCTGGCCGGTGGCCTTGTCGTCTTCCTCTTTGCGATGCTCTTTGTTCTGCCCTGGTGGAATCGATACCTCGGAATAACCAACGAAGGCTGGTATCAGTTTTTCGGGAAGCAGATCCTGCAAGGCCGCATACCCTATCGGGATTTTTATCTGTTTGTACCGCCGGGGCAGTCGCTGATAATGGCGGCGCTCACATCGATTTTCGGAGATCGGGTTGTTGTCCCTGAACTATTTGGCTTCGCTGGCGCATTAGTGCTCACGCTGACTTTGTACTTGTGGATGATCCGGCTGTTCCCCGTTTTTTGGGCCACCTTGGCAACAGTCTGCACGGTCGCCATCTGCTTCAGAAGCACTAGCGAACCGCTCAGCGGCCTGCAACTGGATTGCAGCCTCTTTCCGCTTCTCGCGCTGGCCGCTGCGAGCTTTGCGCTCGACAGAAATGCCGGTTTCGGCAGCCTTTTGCTTACCGGGCTTCTTGCTGGGGCCGCGTTTGTCACGAAGCAGACTGCCGGCGTAGCGACACTTTCTCTCGGCATCATCCTGCCGGCTCTGATTGCAGCTCGCTCACACGCACGCGCCGGACTGCGCGCCGTGACCTTCTTCGCGATTGGCTGGGGCATTCCAGTATTTCTAACTAGCGCCTGGCTCGCAATTAATGGAGCTTTCGGCGATTTTCTCGACGATGTCTTCCTGCAGGGTCCATCGAGTAAGGGGTCCCTCGCTTCATTACTGGAACGGCAAGTACATGGCATCCTCGGCAGCAGGTATCAGCAAATCTCTGCCGCTGTGGCGCTTGTCGTCGTGTTGTTTGGCGGAGTGCTGTTCCACTTCGTCAATGCGGATCGCGAGAATAGGGGTTTATCGAAGCGACGCGAAGCATTCGCCATTTTGGGCTTTGGTGCAATCGCGGCTGCATTGACAATTTATGCGCAACATTGGCCAAGTGCATTGCCGTCACGGTTGCGCCGGCTGGATTTCTTCCTTGGCAACCTGCCCATCTATATTGGCGAGTTCGGCAGCTTCGCGCTGTTGACGGTTTATGGCTGGCAGTTCTTTCACCGCAAGTTGAGCGGGCATGAAGAACAGTTGTTGTTGGCAGCTGGTGCGTCCTTCGTCTATGCCTTTCTGTTCTCCTTCTCCTGGCCAGCGGCGAAAATAATGCTGGTCCCCGCGTTCCCTTTCGTCGCTGCTTTTGGACTGTCCAGGCTGCCGAGCGGGAAATTCACATCCCTCGCCAGGATTTCTGCAGCGCTCCTGGTATTTATTTGCGTAGCGATAATGGCGGGTTCTAAGATGCGCGTCCCATATTATTGGGCGGACTGGCGGGAAGGCGACGCGTTACGGGCAAGCATCGCGTTGGATTTTCCCGAACTACGCGGAATACAGGTCACGCCCGAAACAGCGGCTTTCTTGCGACGGCTAGTCGGCGACATTCAGCAGTACTCACGCCCGAGCGACCCCATCGCTGAATTTCCAACCATGCCCATCCTCTATACGCTCGCCCACCGGACACCGATGACCTTCGCCTACATACACTACATCGACGTTACTCCCGACTACATCTACCGCGCGGATGCGATGAGGCTGGAACATGACCCTCCTGCCGTTATCGCCTTTCTTAGTAGGTCTGAAGCGGAGCTTAGGGAGGGCGAGATCAACTTCCGAGACGGCCGGCGCAGCGGCGAAAGAGATCTGTGGGAAACGATTAAAGCGCTGAGTTGCAATTACAAAGTCGCCGATGTACTGCAAACGCCAAGCACCGATCAGAGGTTTGAGGTCTGGGTAAGGCAATCCGGGCGTGAACATCAGTGCTCGGGTTCAAGAGATAGCCAGTGAGCGCGTGTTTCTGCCCAGCCGCACGGCCTGGAGGTACGCGCCTCTCGGATCCCAGATGAACCGCGGTCAAAATCCGCTCTCAGCGGACGTTGCAGAGACGTTGGAACGGCGCTCTTGCAGCGAATACTTGCACAAACACCAGAGAGCCCGCAAGCCATCTTTCCAGCCAATTTTTTTTCCTTCTTCGTACGTCCGTCCCCAATAGCTGATACCGACTTCGTACACCCGGAGGCGGCGCTTGGCGATCTTCACGGTAATCTCGGGCTCAAAACCGAAGCGATTTTCTTCCAACGGAATGGTCTGGATGACCTCGCGGCGAAACATCTTGTAGCAGGTCTCCATGTCGGTAAGGTTCAAGTTGGTTAACATATTCGAGAGCAACGTAAGCCCCCGGTTGCCGACCGAGTGCCAGAAATATAGCACCCGGTGCGGACCGGAGCCCACGAATCGTGATCCATAGACGACATCGGCTTTGCCCTGAACCAGCGGCTCCAGCAGGACCTGATACTCGGCGGGGTCATATTCAAGATCGGCATCCTGAATCACAACGAAATCGCCGGCCGCCTCTTGAATCCCACGGCGCAGCGCAGCGCCTTTCCCCAGGTTGCGCGGTTGCAGGAAAGTACGAATCTGGGGGTGTTCCGTCTGCAGTTGAGAAAGAAGTTCTACCGATCCGTCATTCGAGCCATCATCCACGCAGATCAGTTCGGTCGGCACCGGCTGGGCCAGGATTTTCTCAATGACTTGGCGCAGCGTCGCTCGCTCGTTGTAAACGGGGATAACCACGGAGAGCTTCATAGTTGGGGAACGCGGCCCAATTCATGCTACGAGATTCCCGACAGTTTAAGTTGCAGCGAACGATCCGGCAACTGGCAATTCATGTTCGGCGCTGGCCGCGTTTCTGCAGCGCGCGGCGCCAACGCCGCAGCGGCCAAAGTGGCTGCGGTTGCGTAACTGCTTCGGCCCGGAGACGCCGTCACACATTGCACTCCCGGTTCACAAGCGGGTGTGTCATCGCCAAGCCATCCAAGACCGGGCACAGATCGCCAGACCCCGCTCGGACGCGACGGCAACCGGTTACCGAGGGTACCCTGCTGGCACCGTAGTGGTTGAAAACTGTCGCCCGAATTGGCAGTGTAGAGTAAAGCGTGGCCGGGCCTGGCAGTGTAAGGCCGGCATTTGCCCGCAGCGCGAAGCGGGCGATTGAGCTTCAGGAGTGACCTCCACCATGTATCTCGTGATTCGCGAATGTATAGGTGCGGCGCGAAATTGCACTCCGCCGGCACTGAAGCCGGAAGAGGTGCATGTGTGGCATTGGGCGCCGGCTTCGCCATCTCGAGAGGTCAAGGAACTATGGAAGACTCTGGCGGAGGACGAGCGCGAGCGCGCCCAGCGATATCATTTCGCCAGGCATCGCGACGAGTTTGTGGTCAACCGCGCGCGAGTGCGCGCCCTGCTGGCCAGTTATGTCGCGAAATCTCCCGAGCAACTGGTCTTTGAGTACTCGCCTCACGGCAAGCCTTCTCTGCACGGCGAGAGCCGTTTGCGCTTCAATGTTTCTCACACCAGCGGCCGGGCGGCGCTGGCGGTTGTGCACTCGCACGAGATTGGAGTCGACGTGGAGCGGATTCGCGCCGAATGCGACGCCCAAGAAATCGCGCAGCGCTTCTTTTCGCTTCGCGAACGCGAGGTGTTGAAGGGACTTTCAGGGAATGAACTCTACCAGACGTTCTTTCGCGGCTGGACTCGCAAAGAAGCCTACATTAAGGCCAAAGGCGGGGGCCTGTCGATTCCTCTGCACGAATTCGACGTTTCTCTGGCGCAGAGTGAAGCGGCAACGCTGTTGAGCACTCGGCCCGATCCGGACGAGGCGAGGCGCTGGGATCTCTACGATTTGCCTCTTCACTCCGGATACNNGGCCCTGGCCGTCGCGGCCGCCGTAACGCAGACAAGCCCCGCACAAAGATCACCCGCGCGGCGCGCCGCGATCGCGAGACCAGGCTGAACTTGATTAGGTTGAACCTGAAAAGTGGCTAAAAGTCAAAGAGGAGAAGGAAGAGAAAACACTCTTTGGTCATCCAATTAGCGCAAATCCAGCCTTCTCGGCGCTGCCCGGAAGTGTTAGGCTGTTAGGTAAAGTTTCGGGGATTTTCCTCCCTTACGTACCTGCAAACCGGTCCGCCGCGGCCCCGATAGAGTTTAGGAAGCAATCTAGGCAACGACGATAAAGGTAATAGACAAGACAGACGCAAGAATCCAGGAGGCTTAGCACTTGACCGCTTCGACCAGCCATCTCATTCCGCCCCACGGCGGAGAACTCGTTGAACTCATCGCTCCACCCGAGAGAATTGCCGAATTGAAATCCCATTCGAAAGAATGGCCTTCGTGGGACCTGACCGGNNGCCAGCTTTGTGATCTGGAGTTGCTGATCACGGGCGGGTTTTCTCCGCTGCGGGGTTTTATGACCCGCGCCGACTATGAAGGCGTCTGCCACAACCTGCGGCTGGCCAGTGGAACGCTCTGGCCCATGCCCATCACCCTCGATGTCACCGAGGAATTTGCCAGGAAGCTGACTCCGGGCACGAGCAAAGTTGCGCTGCGCGATCCTGAAGGCGTCATGCTCGCGGTTCTGCACGTCGAAGAAGTGTGGCAGCCCGACCGTAAGGCCGAGGCCCAGGCAATTTTCGCCAGCACCAGCGCCGCTCATCCCGGCGCCGATTACGCCATCAACAAATCAAATCCCTGGTACGTCGGGGGAAAGATAGAAGGGACGCAGACCCCGTCGCATTATGATTTTCGTACCGTGCGTTTGACTCCGGCGGAGGTGCGGGCCGAATTTGCCCGCGTGGGTTGGCGTCGGGTGGTCGCCTTCCAGACTCGCAATCCCATGCACCGCGCCCACGTTGAGCTTGCGTTCCGCGCCGCCAAACAAGTCGAAGCCAACCTGCTGATTCATCCCGTGGTGGGAATGACCAAGCCGGGTGATGTGGATTATTACACACGGGTGCGCTGCTACCAGTTGCTGCTTTCAAAGTTCCCGCAAACAACCGCCAAACTTTCTCTGCTGCCGCTGGCCATGCGCATGGGCGGACCGCGGGAAGCCATCTGGCACGCGCTCATCCGCAAGAATCATGGCTGCACTCACTTCATCGTGGGCCGAGATCACGCGGGTCCGGGCAAAGACACCGACGGCAAACCCTTCTACGGCCCCTATGAGGCGCAAGAGGTCTTCAAGAAGCACGAGTCCGACATCGGCGTCAGCATGGTCCCTTTCAACATGATGGTCTACCTCGAGGCCCAGAACAAGTACGTTCCCGACGACGAAGTTAAGAACGGAGATCGGGTACTGAACATCTCCGGCACCGAACTTCGCCAGCGTCTGAACGAAGGCCGCGAGATTCCCGCCTGGTTCACCTATCCGGAAGTCGTGGCTGAATTGCGCCGCAGTTTCCCGCCCCGTCACAAACAGGGCGTGACCATTTTTTTCACGGGACTTTCTGGTTCCGGCAAGTCGACCATCGCCAACGTGTTGCTAACGAAGTTTCTGGAAACCGGCGGGCGTCCGGTCACGCTGCTGGATGGCGACCTGGTGCGCAAGCATCTATCTGCCGAACTCGGGTTCTCCAAAGAGCATCGCGACATCAACATCCGGCGCATCGGCTACGTAGCATCGGAAATCACGAAAAACGGCGGCATTGCCATTTGTGCGCCCATCGCGCCCTACGACGCGACCCGTAAACATGTGCGGCAGATGATTGAGCCCCATGGCGGGTTCATTCTTGTGCACATCGCTACCTCCGTCGAGGTCTGCGAAGTGCGCGATCGCAAGGGCCTGTATGCCAAAGCACGCGCGGGAATTCTAAAAGAGTTCACGGGCATCTCAGATCCTTATGAAGTTCCGGCCGACGCCGAAGTCACCATCAACACCAGCGACTTGTCCCCCGAAGAGGCAGCGCAGGAGATCATTCTGCACCTGGAGCGGGAAGGCTTCATCGGAACGGCCGCGGAGTCGGTTTAGACACTCCGGCGAACGCCGACCGAGGCCAAAAGCCGGCACTGTCATGGATCTGCTGATCAAGAGCCTGATTGGTTTTGTAGTCGGGACCCTCATTGGAATGACGGGAGTGGGGGGCGGCGTTCTGCTGCTCCCGATCCTCATTTTTGGCTTGGGCGTGCCTCCCATTCGCGCCGTCGGCTCCGACGCGCTCTTCAACTTTCTCACCAAGATCGGCGCCAGTATCGTTCATCTGCGCAAGGGGACGGTTCGGCGCAAAGTAGTTGTGGCGCTCGCAGTGGGCAGTGCTCCAGGCTCCTATCTGGGCGTAAGTTTCCTGGTTTACCTGCGAAACGTCTACGGCAATGGCGTCAATCACTTCATCACCGTTGCGGTTGGAGTCCTGCTGATTTGCATTCCGACATTCCTGTTTTTTCAGAAAAAGATTGAAGACCGGGCCGCGGCGCGCCCGCCCACTATGAAATCGTTTGCCTGGATGTCACTCATCGGGCTGGTGGCGGGCTTTCTGGTGGGCATTACCTCGGTCGGCTCTGGCAGTATCGTGATGATGATGCTGTTGCTGTTCTACAGCTTTCAACCGAAAGTGATGGTGGGCACCGACATCGTGCACGCCTTAATTCTCACCGGGGTCACCAGTCTTCTCCATTTTCGTATGCATAATGTTGATGTTCATCTGGTGGGCGCGCTCTTGATCGGCTCGGTTCCGGGCGGACTGCTCGGTTCTTATTTGAGCACGCGGGTCCCGGTTCCGTGGCTGAGACGTATCCTTTGCGCCGTACTGCTTGCAACCGGCGCGCGCATGCTGGTGGCTTGATCGCAATTAAGATCAGGAGAATATGCACTCTAACTCGTACGCTCAAATCCTGGAACGCATTCACGCCGCTCTGGAAGCCTCTCGCGCCGTGTTCGCCCGCTTCACTCCGGGAGAGATCGACGCGGAGTATAAGGCCGGGCACGATCCCGTGACGGAGGCGGATCGCGCCCTCGATGCCGTTCTGCGCAAGGAACTGCTGCGCGAAGGCGAAGGCTGGCTTTCCGAAGAGAGCGTAGACGACCCCATCCGCCTGCAGCGCTCGCGGGTTTGGGTGGTCGATTCGCTCGACGGCACTCGCGAGTTTGTTCAAGGCATCCCCGAGTTCTGCGTTTCGATCGGGTTGGTCGAGAATGGCCGTCCCGTTGCCGGCGGAATTTGCAATCCGGCGACCAACGAAGTTTTCCTGGGTTCCGTGGGATCAGGCATCACCTACAATGGCAAACCGGCCAGGCCCAGTCAGCGCCGGAGTCTGGACGGAGCATTGGTTCTTGCCAGCCGCAGTGAGGTCAAACGCGGGGAGTGGAAACAATTCGAGAATGGTCTTTTCAAAATCCAGGCGATGGGTTCGGTCGCTTACAAACTCGCGCTGGTTTCCGCAGGCCTGGCGGACGTCACTTTCACTCTGACGCCAAAGAACGAGTGGGACGTGGTTGCGGGAGCGGCGCTGGTGCATGCTGCCGGCGGTTTTGTCAGCACTCTGGAGAAAACCGGCCTGACCGCAAACCGGCGCGATCCGCTTCTGTCGGGCCTGCTGGCAAGCGGACCCTTCCTGCAAGACGAACTGCTTTCCCTCGTGGGGCCGCACATCCGCATGGCCGAACCGGCTCGCTAGCTCCTGGGGCCTGGCATCGCCACTTTTCCGGGCGGCACAACATCCCCCCCTCCAATGAGCGAAGTAATTACCCACTTTGCGTAATTTGTAATTCCCGCGTAGACAAATATATGCTTTGCCTATGAGCCGTTGGATCGTTCTCAAGGCAGTCACCAGCTTGATAGACGAATCGGGGGTGCCGGAACAACCGCCGGGCCGTTTTGCGCTGCTGTGGCACATTATTCTAGGGTCGCTCGCCATCGTGTTCAGGCGCCAAAACGTAGCCGTTCTCCCAACTAAGGTTCATGTAGGAGCGCGAGAAACCGTCTTCACGGAATGCCCCACCCTCAACGATGTGCTCTTCACATCAGTGCGCCATCGGCGTCCCGCTTTCGTCCTCCCCGGCACACTGGCTCCCGTTTGCCGATATTTCGGCGTCGATCACGACCGCGTTTTGACCCTGCGATGCAGTTCCTCAGGACTGGCAATCTGCTTCGGGCATTTGCACGGAATGGAAGTCGTGGTTCACGCGTCCATGAACGGAGACGGAAAGTGGGTAGCACGGCAGTTTGAAGGTGCGAAAATCGGGAGACAACTAGTGGGAGCGCTTGGCCCCGACATTATCGATGGGAACAGCGCACATCTGATCACTGCGAGAGTGTCCGGGCGTCCAATTACGCCGTGGCAGCTGACTGAGGACAGGCTTCAGGCCGCCATCCTCGCGGCCTTAGAGCCACTGAAGCATATCTTTGACTCCGGACACTGGACCGGACATCCAGACGACGAACTGATCGACGAGCTGCAATCCTATGTGATGCGAAGCTCTCATCAAGCCCAGCTGCAACCGGCGTTGGATCTGCTCAAACAATGGGATAGAACACACGTAAAGACAGTAGCTGTGCACGGAGACTACTGGCTGAACAATATCCTGTTTTCGAAGGGGCATGTTACAGGTATTGTGGACTGGGATCGCACCCGCGCCAACGGCTGCGCTGGCATCGACGCACTCCATTTAGCTTTCATGAGCTATGCTATGTGGTCTGGCATTCCGGTTTCTGAACTGCTTGCAGACGTCTGTACGGACAACTGGCATTTCCCGTGGCTTTCGTCGTATTGTGCTTTAATCGAAGAAGCATTCTCTTTGAGTTCGAACGACCTGAGGTATTTGGCGATTCTCCTCTGGTTGAGCTACTTTCCCTTTTATGACGAGCTGCACCCTGATGTTCAATCTAACCACAGCTCCGGGGCGGCGGACTGGTATACGCAGATGAGTTCTCCGATGTGCGAAGCCCTCCTCAGAATGCAATGCCAACCCGCTGTCTGCCGCGGTGCATGAAGATCAAGATCAACAGCGAACTGAACGGTCTGCCAGGTTTCCTGTACAAGCGTGCTGTGCGCAGACTGGCGAAGAGCTATAGCCCCTACCATCCGATCTTTCTTGGCGACGAACGCATCGGCGAGGGCGAACGTGCCTGTATCGACCGCTGGGCCATCATCGCGGGTAACCTTCGAGCGACCGGAGCAAAGACCCTGCTGGACCTCGGCTGCGCCGAGGGCTATTTTGTCCAGCAGGCGGCAAAGTCCGGATGCCTCGCGGTGGGCGTAGACGCGGATGTTCTGAGATTATCGCTCGCTCAGGCGTCAGCGACGCTCAATCGAGTTCAGGGAGCCGGTTTTATATACGCCGAACTCACGCCTGAATTTATCGATACACTTCCCCCGTATGATGCGGTGCTGTTTCTTTCGGTCTTGCACCATATCATGTATGAGCAAGGAATTGATTATGCTCGTCAGTATATGAGGCGGCTCAAGCCGAAAGTGGGGAAGTTTATGATCTTCGACATGGCACAGTCGAACGAGACTGGTCACGCGTGGGCATCGCTTCTGCCCGATATGGGCGACGATCCGCATGCCTGGATCGCGGAGTTTCTGAGCTCCGCAGGTTTTCGATCGATCGAGAAAGTGGGCGATACGGATGCCTATCAGGGGTCTGTTCGGCGCGCCCTGTTTCGAGTAGCGCCGTAATCGGCTTCGCCCGTGAGCTAAACTACATTTTCGGATGCTCCAGTGCCTCGACGTCAGAGCAAAAGACGCAACGGGCAGCGCCCTGAATCAGCTCGGCCCGCGCAACCGCGCGTTTCATACTCAGGCTGCGAGTTCCGCTGATTTCGACATAACTTCCGTTGCATAGAATTATGTCTGGCTCTGCTGTGCCGACACGCGCCGACAGACATATGAATTCCGCGTCGCTGGCAACTGCGCCAGATTTCCAAGGCTGCTTCTTGTGCCCAAAGAAGAAGTGATAGTCCCATCCGTCGGTCCGATACTGGTAGGCGCGAACAGACGAGGTAGCTTCCGGGGGCTGGAAGCGTGTGAATGCGCCGGGAGGGCTATGAGCCTCCCGGACTGGCACCAGCAGGGTCACGAATTCCGCCGGCAAAGAGATGTCCGCTCTGAAGTTCAAGACCGTCGTCTTCCGTTGCTGGCCATAGACAGGGGACCACGGACCTTCGTGAACTTCTTCCGCCCAACCGTGGTCTTGAACCGGGAGAACGGCCAGGCCTTGCGCCAAGTTCTTAATGCGAAAGAGATGCACCTTCTGCTGTTGGAGATCTGGAGCCAGATGCCATGAGATATCCAGACGATGCTCACCCTTTCCTTCCGCCAAGTCCCGCACCAGAAAAATGCCAGAGCGCAAAGCCAGGATCCACCGTCGGTGCGCTACTGGAGAAGGCAGTCGCTGGTAGCCATCGTGACTGCCCACAAATAGACAGAAACTCTCACCCGTGATCCACTGCTCAGCGCGGGCACGGACATGATTGTTCCACGAGAACGGTCCGGCTGGTTCTGCCTGATCTTTACCATCCACCCGCAGCGTGTTATGCATAGCCGTGCTGCGAAACAGATCTCGCAGGTTGCCTTCGCCCACATATTCGCCGGTGCCGGAATCGATCAACAGTCGGCGCGCACCGCTGTGCAGAGAGAGGCTCAAGGCATCGGCATGACTATGACCGTAGCTCTGGGGGAGAGAAGGTCCGCCGTGAATCGTCAACTGACTGCCCGCGGCGGTGAGCACATATATACCGGCGGACTCAAAAGCGGCATAGGCCGTTGCGGCCGGCTGCACGTCAACCTCAATGCGATCCCATCCCTCGACGCAGGTCTCGCCCAAGAGCCAAATTGTTTCCTCTCGCAAGCCGCCTGCGAGTCGTTTGAAATCTCCGCGGCGGAAGAGAACGGCCCCCGTAGACAGTGGATCGAGCAAGTGCTCGGCGCGATTCCGGCTGGGGTCGAAGAGCCGCCCGCCATCGTCGTCGCCAAATTCAGCCGGCAGCCCGGTGAGGCTCAGATGGAACAGGGCATCCACCATCCGTTCAAGAGTCTGCTCCAGTTCCTTCGGAAGGCTTTGTTCATTCGCAGTGACAAGGAGCGCGGCATGGAGAAACAAATCGAGCGCGTAAACATGGTAGTACGTAGACTGCTCGAAATGCAGTCCATCTGGATTCACCTGCCGACGCGCCTCTTGCAGAACGCTCTGCCATCCCAGCGCTTTCCAGCGCTCCGCTCCAGAAAGCTCTCCGCACAGAGTGCCGAGGAAGAACAGGCCCACCGCTTCCCCGAGCAGATGGGTATTAGGAGAAAAGTATGTGGAGAGATAACGCTCAAGATGTCGTCCACTGAGCGCCTGCGCCCGCAGCCACTCCTGGCGGAAACCCGGCTCCAGGGCGGGAGTGCCTTCGAGCAGGTAATACACCCACATCCAAGAGAGACTTCGAAAGGCCACCTCTAAGCTGCTCGCCCAATTGATCCCCAGCGGGTACGGGTTGGCAAAGTGCCAATCCCGCCACTGCGAACGGATCTCGATCGCGTAGCGCTGGTCTCCGGTCAACCGGTACGCTTTAGCCAGGGTGACCAGATGCTGGTGCCGGTTCAACTCCCAGGTTACTTTGCTGTCGCCCACTTCCGCGAAGTCAAGGTACTTGATGCGGTGAAATGGCTTGCGCGCCGCAGCCTTCCCATGGACGAGGTCGAGGTGCCAATCGATCAACGGGCCGTAGTCCAGGGCTTCGTATCCCAACAGATCGAAGCGGTGAGCACAAATTCTCTGGGCACGAGCAACTATACCCTCGGCTTGTTCCGGGAGCCGCAGGCGGATTAGCCGGAGCAAGTTCTGTACCTGGTCAGGTCTGAAGAAGAACGCTCCCGGCTGCGCATGAGCCGATGCCGGCTCTCCTTTCGCAAAATCGAATCCGAAACGCGACCGCACGGCATCAGCGCGTTTGGACAGTTCCTGGCGGCTACGGTCTAGGAACTCGCGCCGATCCATTTCCCACAATTTCTCGAAGATCTTCCGCCAGCTTTTCGTCGCCATTTCCGTTGGGAGAGATTCGCTCACGCGGCACCGCGCACTCTGCACCGCGCGGATATCTCTACTGATGGATCATCATAAATGACGGCAAAAGTCTGCATCTGTTGACCGTGTGACCTCTGGAAGTGGATAAGCATGACCGGAGCGAGCGTAATGCTAATACTAGCGGCGCTCGGCATCACGCCCGCCTCGCCTCGGCCCGGCCATCGGACCTCGCCTGCGATTGGGTTTGCTACGCCTAATGGGTCACTTTGAAAGTGCTGAGGCATGATGCTACATTCGTGAAGGACCACCTGCGAACGCTACAGCGAAGATAGTTGGAGCCATTGCCAGCGAATGCGCGGCCGATTTGAACTCGAAGATTCTATGCTGGGGCGTTTTGAAAGCGCTGCTGTCTATTTGAAGGCTGTCACCGATTCTTCGCCCGGGTCTAAGGTCATCAGCCGGAACGTGTGCGTCTACCGGTTTCCGAGCGCCGATGGAAGGCATTTCGTTGTCGCGAAGGTTGCGCGCACTCTTGGTCCAGCTATGCGGAAGGCGCTGTGCAACGAATATTCAGCGCTGGAAGAAGTCAAGAATCGGGCTGGGGACGCCCTGGGAGCTTCCGTCCCTCATCCACTGGCATTGCTTGAAGAGCAAGGAATTTTGGTAATGAGTGGAGTCGGCGGGGTCTCACTGGACGCCACTTTGCGCCGCCAGGCGAACGTACTGCGGGGCAGGTTCCGCCGCCGGCGGATGCACGACCTTGGAGTGCTCGTCGGCACCTGGTTACGTCAATTTCACGTCGCAACCGTTGCGGGCAGCCAACCGCACGACCACTGCAACTATTTGCGGGAACTCGACTCCAACATCTGTCGGTCACAGGAGTTCGGACTCAGCGCCTCCGCCTTGCAGACGGTTCGCGACGGTGTGGAAGCAACCAGCGGGATCCTGAATGGAACGAAGGTACCGACGGCGGCGGCACATGGCGATTTTCTCCCACAAAATATCCTGGTCTGCGGGACAGGCGCCGGAGTGGTGGATTTTGGAAGTTACTGTGCTGAAGCTCCGGTCTATCGAGATCTTGCTCATTTGTCTGCTTACCTCACTCTTCTGGCAAACAGACTGACGTATTCGGGCAGTGCGCTCGAATCTCTGGAGCGCGGCTTTCTGACGGGGTATGGCGGGACGCTGAATGCTGATTTGCTGAAAATTTATGGGGTGAGTGCACTCCTGCGGATCATCAACGATCGTTCCTGCGTTCTGACGGCCGGCAGGTCGAGGAGGATCGAACAGCTGCTGCTGTCTCTCTCCTCAGTCGGAACCGTGACTGCTCGCCGAGGTTTATGAACACCGATCTGGAAGTGGTGCGGTATGATGATTCGCAAACCGACTACCGGAACGTCGCAAATTACGACGACGTCCGATACAGCAAGCCGGCGGACATCTACAAGAAGCAAGTCACGGAGAACGCGTACCGCAAACTCGTTGGCCCGTTAGAGGGAAAACGAATTCTCGACGTAGGCTGCGGCACGGGGCGGGGCCTCGCGGATTTTGCGGGACGAGCGCATCTGGCGATCGGTGCCGATGCGTCTCACGAGATGCTTCTCCGAGCTGCGCAAAAGATGGCATCACAACCTGCCTCGGGCGTGGTGCGTTCCTATGCGCAGCACCTCCCGTTCCCTAGCGCATATTTCGACGTCGTGACGGCACTCAATTTTCTTCACCTGTTCAGCCTGAACGCTCAGCGCGACATGATTACTGAGATGAAGCGGGTGGCAAAGCCGGATGGAGCTCTTGTCCTGGAATTTGACAACGCCTTACACGGAGTCGTGGTTGGACCTTACAAACGATGGGCAGGAAAAGAAAGAGGCTCGATGCCGAAAGAGATCCGGTACGTCATTGGCCCCGACTGCCGCGTGACTCACGTTTACGGGGCCGTTTTTCCGGTGGTCTGGAGGTTCTTCCGTCGCTTTCCGCGGATTTTTATTCCCTTCGAGAAGATTGCCTATTACGCTCCCATAAATCGGATCTCTCACAGGGTATTCTACAGGCTGGTAAAACCTCCCGTGGCAAGGCATTAGGGCGTTCTGGGATTCGCCCTCGGGACTGGCTATGCACTTTCACGTCGTCCAGTGACTGGAATTCGAACCTCATGCGAATCATTTGCGCCATGGCAAACGCCCGATCGGCTGGCTCCCCCCGGGCAGGAGCCTAGCCGTCCCGTGCCTTCCGATTCCTTACCTCTCGTGAGCGTGGTGATTCCTGCCTACAAAGCGGCGCCTTATATCCGGCCAACGCTCGATTCAGTATTCGCGCAGAGCTATCCGAGCTACGAAGTTATCGTGGTGAATGACGGTTCTCCGGATACGCCAGAATTCGAGTCGGCGATTCGGCCCTACCTCGATCGCATCATTTACATCAAACAGAAGAACCGAGGACCGAGTGCAGCACGCAACGCCGGCATTCTACGGGCCCGTGGAGAGTTCGTCGCATTCCTTGACAGTGACGACTTGTGGCTCGACAACTACCTGGATCGTCAGATGTCGGCTTTACGGGGGGAACCGGGATATGACTTCATCTACTCGGATGCAAACCTGCTGGGAGACAACATCCCGCCCGGTCGAACATTCATGCGGGCTTTCCCCTCCCGCGGCCCCGTGACGTTCGAAAGCTTGTTTGCACTGAAGTGCATCGTAATCTCGTCGTGCACAGTTGCGCGCAGGCAAACGATCTTGAAGGCAGGATTGTTTGATGAAAGCTTCTGGCACTGTGAGGACTTTGATCTGTGGCTGCGCATCGCATTCAATGGCGCCCGGATGGCCTACCAGGAAGAGATCCTGGCCACCCATCATGTGCGCGAAGGAAGCCTGTCTGCGACACCGCAGTCCATGAGAAAGGGACGAAAACGGGTTTACGAAAAAGCCCTGGCCACACTCGGCTTGAACGACGCACAACGAGCCGTGGCAATTCGGATGCGTGACCGATGGGGGGCCCTAGTCGAACTTGAAGATGGGAAACAGCTTCTAAGCCAGGCCAGATACGGAGAAGCACGAGCAAAGATGCGGTCTGCCAACAACTTCTTCCGGAGCGCCAAGATCAGTGCGGTAATTGTCCTCCTCAGTATAGCTCCGCCAGTCGCGCGCTGGCTGTATAAGGCCTACGCAGACAAAGGCGCTTCGCCACAAAGCCCGGATGACGGCCAAGTTCACTCCGCACCCGGGTTAAGCTCGAACACAGATACGGCGGGCCCATCGAATCTATGACCGCCACTCCGCGCCGCCTGGCTATTGGCTCGGCCATGAACGTGGCCAACCTGCTGGTCACGGCTCTGGTCTCCATTCTGATGATGCCATTCATCGTGCATCATCTTGGCGACCGCATGTACGGAATTTGGGCCCTGGTGGCAGCAGTTGTGGGTTACTACGGCTTGCTGGAACTGGGCTTGGCCACTGCGATCCGCAGATATCTTGGCGCCTCCCTTGGAGCCCAGAACGAAGAAGAGAGCCGGCGAGTCTTTAATACCGCCCTGCTACTTTATTGCGGGTTAGGACTGGTTGTCCTGCTGGTGACGATCTCCGCCGCACTCCTTGCTCCCTTCTTTACGAAAAGGCCAGAGGATGCCCATCTCTTCCGGCTGGTCATTTTCCTGGTTGGCCTCAGCGTTTCCATCGGGTTCCCGATCCGTGTCTACCGTGGAGTACTGGAGGCCCACCTGCGGTTTGATTCTGCCGGGGCCTTTGATCTGCTGAGTGTCTTATTCCGAACGGCGCTAATTGTTCCAGCACTTTTGGCTGGCTACAAAGTCGTCTCGCTTGCCGCAGTCACGCTCCTTAGCACAACTCTTTGGGCGTTTCTATACATTTCCTTCGCCCATCGGACGCTTCCTTTTCTCGCCGTCGACTGGAAATACTTCACACGCGAGACCGCTCGTAGGCTTTTTTCATACAGCGTTTTCAGTCTGATGTCGCAAATGTCAGACATCTTGCGTTTTCAGATGGATTCGGTGGTGGTGGCGAGTTTTCTTGGGCTTGCATTGGTCACACACTACAGCATTGCCGGCAGGCTGGCACAGTTTTACATGGGCACGATGCAAGCCTTCATCGGTGTGTTCGCCACCATCTTCAGCCGCAAAGACGGCGCTCGCGACCATGCGGGGATGAAAAAGACATTCTTCTTTGCCAGCAAGCTTTCTCTGTGCAGCGCAAGCTTTATGGGCTTCGGACTCATCCTCTGGAGCAAGCCGTTTATCCTGCGCTGGATGGGACCAGCCTACTCCGATTCCTATGCCCCACTCGTGGCTTTAGTCACGGGCTACATTTTCGCCCTCTGGCAGGCTCCTTCCGTTCACTTGCTCTTCGGAATCTCAAAGCACAAATTCTTCGCAGTTATGAACGTAATTGAAGGATTGGCGAACCTCGCACTGAGCATCTGGCTGGCCCGCAGAATCGGCATGCTGGGTGTCGCAGTGGGCACTCTGATTCCAATTACGATCAGCAAGTTGTTCGTCCAGCCGGTCTATGTCTGCCATGCCGCAGGGTTCAAGCTTAGTGAATATCTGGCATTGGCGGGCAAGACACTCGGGGTGGTCCTGCTCGCCTTGATCGTTCCTTTCGCGGTGACTCTCAAGTTTGCGGTCCCCAACTACAAAGTTTTGTTTGGAATCGCAATCTTCTCCGCCTCATGTTACGTGCTGATCGTGTTGCGTTTGGCCTTTACCCCGGATGAAAAGCGATTGCTGTGGCGAGGGATACGTCCACGGTTTGCTCTGAAAGCCGAAGCTCCACAAATCACCTGAAGTCTTGATCGCGTTTCTCGGTCCGGACTGCGGAAAACGTTTATGGGAAGAAACGACATGAAGGACGGCTTTCGAGAGACGTCCCCAGACAAATCGAGCACAGCCGGGCGCTGATTTTCACTGGGGTCTCTCGCCATCAAGAAACACGCGCTGCCAGAGTTCCAGGTTGAGCAGCCGCCAGATACGGTTGCCGTGGTCGCGACGGCCATTCCGGTGTTCCCGGCATAGACGCTGTACTTCCTCAGGCTTGAACAGACCTCGGACGCCACATCGCTCCAATAGTAGTTTTTCCAGCTTATCGAGTTCCGGCCCATGCAACCAGTAATCCCATGGAGTAGGGAATCCCATTTTCTTGCGGTAGATAATCGAGTGAGGCAGCAGATCTCTCACTGCCTCTTTCAACACAAGCTTCCCTGCCATACCGTGAATATCGTACTCGGCCGGAATCCGCGCCGTGAACTCCACAAGTTCATGGTCAAGGAACGGTACGCGGCTTTCGACGGAGGCTGCCATGCTCATCTGATCTTGCTTCATGAGCAGTTCGACCAAATAGCTGTTGATGTCCGTGTACAGCATGCGGTGCAGCAGATCTCCGCAAGCCCGCTCCCAAACCTCCATGCAAGACGAGTACGCATCGGCGGACTCGGCACGAGCTTCAGGTGTCATCAACTGGGCTTGCTGCGCGGCGGAAAAGGCGGAATAGAAATTATCAAAGTAGAAAGAGGCCCAAGAAGCTCCATCGCGCATCAAGAACGTATGTTCAAGCTTGCGATGTAGGGAAGCCGGCAGCGGACTGGCTCGGAGTCCCGTCCTGAACAAATCCCGCAGTACCGCCGGCGTCAACGATCGGTACGTTCTGTCCATACGGGAGTTCAGCAGAGTCCATGCATACCGCGTGTAGCCGCCTAAGGTTTCGTCGCTTCCCTCGCCGGTCAGCACTACAGTGACACGCTCCCGGGCCAGCCGTGCCACGAAGTAGAGCGATACGCTGGAAGGCCAGACGATGGGCTCGTCTTCATGCCAAATCAACTTGGGCAGGCTCTGGAAAAATTCTTCCCGCGTCAACCGAACTTCGTGGTGCCGCGAATGGATGTGCGTGGCAACCTCGCGGGCATAGCTCAGTTCGCTGAACTGCTCTTCTCCATAGCCAACCGCAAAGGTCTCGATCTTATCGCGGACTTTCGCCGTCAGGGCTGCCACGGCACTTGAATCCAACCCACCGCTGAGGAATACACCGAGTGGCACGTCGCTCATGAGATGAGACGAAACGGCCGCTTCGAGAAGTCCGCGGTAGGTTGTCACGTAATGCCGCCGTGGTAGCGCCTCAGTATCGACCGGCACCGTCAGGTCCCAATACCGTTCGACTCTGCAATTTCCGGACTCGTCCAGCTCAAGAGTGTGGCCCGGCATCAGCTTCTGGATACCGGCAAACATGGTTTGCGGGCCGGTGATATAGCCAAACGCAAGATACTCCGCCAGGGTCGAACGATTGAATTCAGGTTGGACAGCGGGATAGGCCAGAATGGCCTTGATCTCGGATGCAAAGATAAAAACGCCATCCTGCAAACGGTAGTACAAGGGCTTGATTCCAATGCGGTCTCGAGCGGCAAAAACGCAGCGCGAGCGCCGGTCCCAGATGACGAATGCAAACATGCCGCGCAAATACTTAACGCATTCGCGGCCATACTCTTCGTAGAGGTGAACGATGGTCTCGGTATCGCAACGAGTACGATACCTGTGCCCTTTTGCTTCGAGTTCCGCGCGCAGTTGCTGGTGGTTGTAGATTTCTCCGTTGAAAACAATCCAGACATCGTCGCTCTCGTTCGAGAGGGGCTGGTGACCGGTGTTGACGTCGATAATGCTGAGCCGCCGCATGGCGAGACCAACATTTTCTTCGACAAATATTCCTTGATCGTCCGGTCCGCGGTGAACGATCTCGCTATTCATCCGGGAGAGGATCCGATCATCCACGCAGTGCTGACGATTTGTAAAGAAAAGTCCGCAGATTCCACACATAATTGCTTCTTACCGCACCAAGCGGGGAACACTGTCGCAACCGGCCGATCCGTCCGTCGCTGGCGTTCTTGAAGCCGGCGCCATGAATCACCGGCTATGCCCGCCACAAATTGCCTATGATCTCGCTTTTTTCATCGTGAAGCGTAAGTCCTCATCCAGGCTCTATGATAGATAATATCGATTTGCAGCGAACTTCGGATCTGGATAGTGGGTCGTCTATGAAGGTGTCGGCTCTGACAAGGACTTCCTGGGGCGCACTGATGCCCGCACTCGGAGCAGAGCGCCATTTCGCTCTCGCTGGAAAGGACGACCCAGAGCTGATTTAATATGAGACCCATCGGGATCGCACGTAGATGCTGGTTTCTTATTTTCAATATTTGTACGAGAAGGAAGAGCCGGTTACCCCCGCGCCCTTTCATTGGCGGTCCGGTGGGATAGGATTTCAGAAGTATCGAGCATTTATGAAAAGCAAAGTGAGCGTGTTTGGCCTGGGCTATGTAGGGTCTGTAACGGCTGCGTGCCTGGCGTCGCAAGGACACGCTGTCGTTGGGGTCGACCTGAGTGCCTCCAAAGTGGAGTTCCTGCAGAGCGGGCACAGCCCAATTGTCGAACCCGGAATGAGCGAACTAGTATCAGAGGGACGCCGATCCTCCCGACTACAGGCGACGACCGATTCGTCTGCAGCCATCCTGCAGACTGACATATCGTTCCTATGCGTAGGAACTCCCAGTCTACGGAGCGGCAAACTCGACTTGGGACACATTGAGCCCGTCTGCCGGGAGATTGCAGAAACGCTGCGGAAGAAGAGATCTTTTCATCTGGTGGTCTTGCGCAGCACAGTTCTTCCCGGAACCGCGGAGCAGATTGTCATTCCCACTCTGGAGCGCGTGAGCGGAAAGCACATGGGACATGATTTCGGCGTATGCGTGAACCCCGAGTTCATGCGTGAAGGCACGGCCGTGGCCGACTTCATGGAACCCTCTATGACAATCATTGGCGCGGCCGACGCCACACACGCCGCCCGATTGCGAGAACTCTATGCCTGGGCACCGGGCCATGTGTTCGAGACTTCCTTCCGTTCTGCCGAAATGGTTAAGTACGTCTGCAATGCCTGGCACGCGGTCAAAGTTACGTTTGCGAACGAAGTCGGAACCATGGCCAAGGAGTTGGGAGTGGATGCCGAATCGGTGACAGAGATATTCACGGCCGATTCGAAGTTGAACATTTCCCCGAGTTATCTCAAGCCTGGGTTTGCGTTTGGAGGCTCGTGTTTGCCCAAGGACGTTCGGGCATTGAACTATCGCGCCAAAGAGCTGGACCTAAGGCTCCCCTTGCTTGAATCGATCATTCCCAGCAACGACGAACACTTAAAAAGGGCCGTTGATTTGGTGCTAAATACCGGAAAGAAAAACATCGCCCTGTTGGGTCTGAGCTTCAAAGCCGCGACCGACGACCTGCGCGAGAGTCCGCAGGTCCAACTTGTAAAATACCTTCTCGGCGAGGGGCGCGAGGTAAAGATCTGGGACGATAACGTCTCGCTCGGACGGTTGATCGGCTCCAATCGTCATTACATTGAGCAGGCAATTCCCCATATCGGCTCTTTGCTCTGTCAAGAATTGGGCCTGGCGCTGGCCGGAGCCGAAGTTGTCGTCATCGGTACTCGGGGCATTCCAAAGGATGAATTGCGGAAAAACCTGCGCCCGGACCACATCGTGTTGGACCTGGTAAACCTCGAAAGATCGCGCCGTCCGGGTGCGGGCAAAAACTACGAAGGGATTTGCTGGTAAAGGAATAGTGCGAATCCTATGGGTCAAGGCGGGCAAACTGCTGCCGGCTGATACCGGCGGCAAGATCCGTTCGTATAACATCCTCAAGCATTTGACGGGCTCGCACGAAATCACTCTGCTTTCCTACTACGGAGGAAAACGCGACCCCGTCTATGAGAGCGACATCCAACAAGTGTTCCCCGGCGCGCGAACCGTGTTCACTGCGGCTCCCGATGGTACTTCCTTCGGAGAATTTTTCCAATATACGCGCGGTTTGTTCCAGCCTGCCCCTTTTGCGGTCGCAAAGTTCACCAACCCGCAGGTACAGCGAGAGGTTAGGAGGGTGATCGATCGCGGCGAAGCGGACGTTGCGGTATGCGATTTCTTATCGGCGTCGCAGAACTTCCCGCGCTTGTTGACGTTGCCGACGGTGCTGTTCCAGCACAATGTGGAAACCACATTGTGGAGGCGGATGGCTGCCGCCGAATCAAATCCGATCAAGCGCCTGGGCTATCGGGTCGAGGCTGCCAAGATGAATCGCCGAGAACGCGAAGCTATCGGGCACTTTCATCATGTGATCGCCGTGTCGGAACATGACCGCCGCCAGATGCGGGAAATGTTTCCTGGCGGCAGGATCAGCGTGGTCCCCACCGGCGTCGACACGGAGAAATACTCAGTAGCACCGCCGTCGCGGAGCGATCCACCCAGAATTGTATTTACAGGATCCATGGATTGGGAGCCTAATATCGACGCCGTCCAGTACTTCTGCGAGCAGATCTTTCCCATTGTGCGTTCGGCCGTCCCGGAGGCGGTTTTTCAGATCGTCGGCCGCCAACCGCACCCCAAAGTAAAGCGCTTGGCTTCCGATTCTGTCTTGGTGAGCGGAACCGTTCCCTCCGTGGCGGAGTACTTGCGAGATGCGACAGTGGTGGTCGTGCCACTGCGGATCGGGGGAGGCACCCGGCTGAAGATCTTTGAGGCAATGGCCGTGGGCAAAGCAATGGTCTCGACCACAATTGGCGCCGAGGGCCTCGATGTGCAAAACGGACGCGATCTTATTTTGGCGGACACCCCTGCTGCATTTGCTGACGCTACTGTTTCGCTGCTGCTTAACCATGGATTGCGTAGAAGGTACGAGCAGGCCGCGGTGAGTCTCGCCGCTCAACACGACTGGTCGCGAATCGCGCTGCAATTTGCCGCTGTCCTCCACAATACTGTCCAAGCGTTTCGGAGCAGTCTCACTGCGCAGAAAGCGCAGCCCTGAATTATGAGGATCCTGGTGCTGGATGGGAATCAGAATCAAGCCGTTGCCAGTGTGCGTTCGCTTTCTCGCGCCGGCCACGAGGTGTGGGTCGGAGAATCTGCTGCCTGGTCCAAGGCCGGGTGGTCCCGATTCTGCACGCGGAGATTCCAATACTCCCCCCCGCAGGTTCAGGCGGATCAATTCGTGCAGGAGCTCGCCGAAATAACAGCATCTGTACCGGGCACATTAGTCCTCCCAATGACGGAAGCAACCACTCTGCCCATCTCAGCCCAACGCAAGAAATTGTTCGCGGCCGGGGCGCGGTTAATCCTTCCCGATCATGCAGACCTGCTGCGAGCGTTTGACAAACAGGAGACCACTCGGCTGGCCGCTTCCCTTGGGATCGCGGTGCCAAATACGACCACGCTCGCAAGTACAGACCCACCCGACGCCTTGTCGCGGTCTATTTCCTATCCTGTCGTACTGAAGCCCCGGGCCTCTGAGGAGATGTCTCCCGGTGGCACAGTGCGAACCGGTGGCCGTCCCCGATATGCGAAAACCCCGGCGCAGTTCATCGCCGCCTGTGAGGATTTGCGTAATCGTTGCTCTTCCATCTTGGTGCAAGAATATATAGACGGCACGGGTACGGGCTATTTTGTGCTGATGCGTCATGGAGAACTGCGAGCCGAGTTTGCCCACCATCGGATTCGCGATGTGTATCCTACCGGCTCCGGGAGCGCGTTACGAAGCAGCGTCGCGGTCGACTCCGAGGTTCGCGACGCCTCTCTGGCAATGCTAACCGCGTTGCGTTGGCATGGAGTGGCGATGGTCGAGTTTCGCAAAAATACCGCTTCCATACCGGTTTTCATGGAAGTCAATGGGAGATTTTGGCACTCATTGCCACTGGCCTGTTACGCAGGAATGGACTTCCCGGCCCTGTTGGCCCGGATGGCCGAAGCTGGCGACATTCCAGTCACACGTGACTACACACACGGCACACGCTGCCGCTGGCTCCTTGGCGACTTCCGCCACCTGGCGGAAGTCTGGAAAGGCTCACCAGAGGGCTATCCTGGAACCTATCCGAGCCGCTGGAGCACGCTCCTGGCGGAGTTCGCTCCCGTTGCAGGAACCTATCACGACCTGTTCCAGTGGAAAGATCCCTTGCCCGAAGTAGGAGATTGGTTAAACTTCGCAGAGCAAGTCTTGGGCAAAGCGACATCTGGAGGAAGTTTGCATGCTTAGGGGCGTGATGCATCTCCACAGCACCTACTCCGATGGCGAATTCACCCTGGCGGAGTTGCGCGACGTTTTTCTGGCGCAAGGCTGCCGATTTGCGTGCATGACTGACCATGCCGAATACTTCGATCCCAAATCGATTCGGGAGTACGTTTCCGAGTGCGAATCGCTTTCCGATGATCGACTTCGCTTGGTTGCAGGCCTGGAGTACCGATGTGATCGCGACATGCACATCCTCGGATATGGAGCCACGAAATTGACTCAGACTACCGATCCCCAAGAAATTATCCGCCATATTGATTCGCAGGGAGCGCTCTCCGTGATCGCTCATCCCAAGAACGATTTCTTCGCCTGGATTGAGGGTTTCGCGCGATTGCCCCTGGGGATTGAAGTGTGGAATACGAAGTACGATGGGCGCTATGCTCCGCGGCCGGAGACGTTTGCGCTGCTGCAGCGGCTGCAAACACGACAGCCTGCGATGCTGGCTTTCTTCGGCCAGGATCTGCATTGGAAAAAGCAGTTTCGCGGTCTCTATGTGGAGGCGAACTGCGCTCAAGCTGAGTCGAATGCCATCTTCCGAGCTCTCGCTCGCGGAGATTTTTGCGGACAAAAAGATCCCTACAGCTTGTCCTCGTGTGGCGTCGTCGCGGAAGACTTGCTTCGTCAGTTCGGACAAGACCACGAACGATCCCGCCGGATGTGGCGTTTCCTCAAAGGCGGTAAGAAGGCGCTGGATCGCATCGGTATTAAAGTGCCAGACTCCTTGAAAGCACGACTCAGAAAGATTTTCTGATGCGATCTCGTGAGCTGGTTTTTCTGATGTATCACGAACTGGAACGGCCAGGCCGACCTACGTGCCAGGCCGCGGCCGGTTATGTGCGCTACGTCGTGCCCGAGTTCCATTTTCGCGATCAGATGCTTTGGTTACGGAGCAACGGATGGAGAGGAATGAGCGTCGGGGAAGCACTCACTTTTCCCAAAGGACCCGGATTAGCCATTACATTCGACGATGGATGTGAGACGGACCTTCTCGTTGCCGCTCCGCTACTGAAGCAAATCGGCAGTCACGCCACGTTCTTTGTGACGACCGGCTTTCTTGGGAAATCTGGCTACATGTCCATTTCTCAGCTCCGTGAACTAGCTGCACTGAATTTTGAGATCGGCTGTCACTCGCTCACTCATGCTTATTTATGCGACCTCGACGACAAGGGTCTTCACCGCGAGATTGTCGAATCCAAATCGCGCCTGGAGCAGATATTGGGAACGATCGTGACGCATTTTTCCTGTCCCGGGGGGCGGTATGACCTCCGGACAGCTCGTGTGGTGAAAGATGCTGGGTATCGATCCATGTCCACAAGTCGGATTCAGCGGAACTCCTCTTCCACGGATCCGTTCGGGCTGGGCCGAATCGCGGTGTTGCGAGATTCGACTCCATCGGCGTTTCAAGCTATCTGCGAAGGGCGGGGTCTATGGAAAAGCAAATTTCGCGCCGGAGTTCAAGATGCCGCCAAGGGTCTTCTGGGGAATTCTGTCTATGATCGCGTTCGTGGTTTGCTGATCCGCGACGCTTGAGTGTGACGGGATGGCTTTATGCTGTTGTCTTTAGTCACCCACTCCTGCCGGCCCCCTGTAACCCATATTATTTTCAATATTTTAGCGATCACCCTTGGGTCCAATGGTCTTCTGGGACCCGGGCATGGACTCACGTTACTTTGTGCCTCGGCACCATTTCACTAGAGTCGACTTAAGGACTTCGAAGCGCTTCAGTCCCTCACTTTCGTGAAGAGGTGTGCCATGTTTAGGGCCACATGGACGTCAGCCAACCCCCCGGATGCGCGGCACAACAATTGCCGTCCTTCCTTTCTTGCCGTTGACCTGCTTTCAATTTCAATGATCATCGCCGTAGGCTTCATGACCTCGGCCTGCAACATATCGGGTCAGCAGAACTCAAACGCTGGTGCCACTTCGCCTCAGTCCGCAATCGCTGTGATAATCAGCCCGTCGTCATCCCTTGAAGTCGGATCAGGCGGTACCCAGCAGTTTTCGGTTACGGTTAGCGGATCGGCCAACACGTCGGTCACTTGGTCTACATCGGGTGGCACGGTTTCTGCCAGTGGTCTGTTTACCGCTCCGACCGTGACTGAGGACACCAATGCAAGCGTCATCGCGACTAGCGTCGCCGATCCAACTCAGAGCGCGGCAACTTCTGTCGTCGTCCATCCCGCGATCTCAACTAACCCAAGTGGACCTGACAATCGGTACTGCGGCCCAGGAAACGTGGCCGAATTCGGCGCGACCATGGATGGTCCGGCATATCTTCCCACCAATTGCCTGTACACAGCCCTTTCCGGAACACCTTCTCCGGGCCCGGTCACTCCCTTGAGTTCCGGTTCAGATCTCCAGAGCGCTATTAATGCTGCAGAGTGTGGCGACACATTGTCACTCGAGGAAGGCGGAGTCTGGACGGTCGGACAGCTAGAGTTCCCGGCAAAGAGTTGTGATGACAACAACTGGATTACGATTCGAACGAGCGCTCCTGACTCCACTTTGCCACCCGAAGGAACCCGGCTGACTCCTTGCTACGCAGGAGTCAGTTCCCTGCCCGGCAGACCACCTTTGAACTGCGCTTCCACGAATAACGTGCTCGCAAAGATCGAGTATACGGGAACAAACTCCGGACCCATCCTTTTTGAGCCCGGCGCCAATCACTACCGCTTCATTGGACTCGAAGTTACGAAGCAGACGGCGAGCACATTTGTGCAGGCCCTCGCCTCGGCGGTAACGGGGGGATCTTTCGATCATGTCATCTTCGACCGGGTGTGGTTCCATGGCGATGCTACGCATGAAACAACCCGCGGTGTTCAGTTGGACGGCAGTGCCTACGTCGGGGTTATCGACTCGTACTTCTCCGATTTCCATTGTATCCCTCTGGGCAAGTGCACCGATTCCCAGGCCGTCAGCGGCGGAGGCGGTTCGTTTGTGATGGGGCCGTACAAGGTCGTCGATAACTTTCTCGAATCCTCCGGTGAGAATTTCATCCTGGGGGGCAGCGGAGCCACTTACTCTCCAACGGACGTCGAAGTCCGCCGTAATCACTTCTTCAAACCGATGACGTGGATGCCAGGTCAGCCAGGCTTTCTCGGCGTTACGTTCGTGGTCAAGAACCACTTTGAATTGAAAAACGCACAACGCGTCCTTGTGGAAGGCAACATCCTCGATAACAACTGGGATGGCGCTCAGTCCGGATTTTCCGTGGTCTTGACTCCGAAAAATGACGGTAGCTGCAACGTTTGCGAAGTCACGGATGTGACCTTCCGCTACAACACGATCAGTCACGTGGGGGGAGCGTTTCAAATCGCGAATGTCTTGTCGGGAACCTCGGATGCCGCGAAAGACGGTGAGCGCTACAGCATTCACGACATAACCGCAGACGACATCAGCAGCACGACCTACAATGGGCACGGCGTCTTCGTGCAGATCAACACTCAGATTACCGGGACGGGAATCCCCTTGC
The DNA here is from genome assembly GCA_003156805.1 of Acidobacteriaceae bacterium. Taxonomy (GTDB): domain Bacteria; phylum Acidobacteriota; class Terriglobia; order Terriglobales; family Acidobacteriaceae; genus Sulfotelmatobacter. Next base: position 50,460 of record PMHV01000069.1, read on the forward strand.
TCAATAACGTCACCATTGATCACGTCACCGCTTTTCCAAATCTCACTCTGATCAATGCCGGAGGCCCGGTTGCTCCAAAAATGTCGAACTTCACATTTACTAACAGCATCGTGAATGCGGGCCTGTATCCGGTCTGGTCAACCGGCGGTGGAAGCGCGAATTGCGCGTATCCCGACCTGCCTTCAACTTCGCTCAACGCCTGCTTCTCGCCGCTCATTTTCTCAGGAAACGTCATCGTGGCGCAGCCATCCCACTACACTGCATCCATGTGGCCCCTTGCGAACTCGTTTGCGCCGACTGACGCTGCGGTCGGATTTGTGAATTTCAACAACGGCAACGGAGGAAACTACGCTTTGTCGTCCACCAGCCCCTACAAAGCCAGCGGCGCTGGCCAAGCTCCGGGCGCTAACATTAGTCTCATTCAACAAGAAACATCCGGAGTGTATTGATCAGGAAAACCGGCGACACGAGAGGCGTAAGGCGTTAGCCACCACGCCGGAGCTTCCTCTTGCCGTGCTATCATCGAATCAAGTTCCCTTGCAGGATATTTTCATTGATTTCATGACTCGTTGTCTTCCTGTGTCTTTTCGTCCGCGACGAGACAACACTTCGCTCCCGGCTAGCGCAATTCGCCTGTCCGAATTCCTATTTTTGTCCTCTTCTGCGCGGCGAGTTCATAAGTAAGGTGATGATGACCAACAAGTTATTCGCGAACTTGGCTGCCCTTAGCGTCCTTCTTGCGGCTTCACGGCCGGGCTGCTGCGTCGATGCTGCCCGTTTCGACGGTCCTGCGGAACTGCCCCGGGTGACGGTAAAGAGCGATCTCGGCGATACCCCAGCGAGCGGCAAAACCGTGATCGTTAAGGAAGGCGACAATCTACAGCAGGCGATCAACAATGCGTCCTGCGGAGACACACTTCGGTTACAGGCGGGAGCCACCTTTGCCGGGAGCTTCTCTTTCCCATCCAAACCCTGCGATGACCAGCACTGGATCGTCGTTCGCACCGATGCTCCGGATTCCAGCCTTCCTTCCGAGGGAACGCGCCTCACTCCTTGCTACGGCGGAGTAGCATCTTTGCCGGGCCGCCCCAGCTATCCTTGCCCTTCCGCTAAGAATGTTCTGGCCAGGATTGTTTTCAATGGACACGGCGGCTCTGGGCCGCTGGTCCTCGAACACGGGGCCAACCACTACCGTTTCATGGAATTGGAGATTACCCGCGACAGCTCCGGAGCAAATGTCAACAGTTTGCTCTCGCTCCGTACGGGTGGGCGACAAGCCGATGGCCATGTGGATTGGAACTCCAAAGGGGACCACATTGTGGTGGACCGCGTTTGGATTCACGGGGACGAAAAAGACGAAACAGCGCGCGGTATACAGCTGGGAGGCAGCACGTACGTCGCGGTTGTCGATTCCTATTTCAGTGACCTTAAGTGCATCGCCGCGACGGGCGCTTGCACGGACGCCCAGGCGATCGGAGGAGGCACCGGAGACAATCCCATGGGCCCCTACAAGATCGAGAACAATTTTCTTGAGGCCGCTGGTGAATGCATCCTGCTGGGTGGAGGTGGAGCGTCGCAGATCCCCGCAGACGTCGTGATCCGCCATAACCATCTGTTCAAGCCAATTCTTTGGAAATCCGACGAGCCCGGATTTATGAGCGCGAATAGTGGCCGGCCTTTCATCGTGAAGAACCTCTTCGAATTGAAAAATGCTCAGCGAGTGCTATTTGAAGGGAACGTATTGGAAAACAGCTGGGGCGGATTTTCCCAGACGGGATTCGCCATCCTGCTGACTCCCAAGAACCCGCACACCTGTGCCACCTGCAGCGTGCTCGACGTCACCATTCGCTACAACAAGATCAGCCACTGTGGCAGTGGGTTTCAGATCGCTAACGTACCTTCGGGAACGAAGGATATTTCCGCCGCGGGAGAGCGTTACAGCATCCACGACATTGTGGTCGATGACATTGACGGAGCCAAGTACAAGGGTTTCGGTGTGCTCTTCCAGATCATTTCGCAGATGCCTCAGATGAAGGACGTAAAGATCGACCACGTCACGGGATTTCCGCCTCGCGTCTTGTTCGACATTGGCGTGACAACTCCCAATCCAAGAATTGCTAATTTCATCTTCACGAACAATCTCATCAGTGCGGGAGACCGGGACATCAGTTCCACCGGTGGCGGCCCCGCCAACTGTGCTTACCAGCCAGAGAAACAAGGGGCCAGCGGTATATTCCAAAGTTGCTTCAGCAATTCTGCGGTTACCCGTAACGTAGTTTTGAATGCCCACGGAAACTGGCCGGCTGGAAATTTCACTCCCAGGAATGCATCCGACGCCGGCATCCCTGAGGTGAACGCAGGCTCTTCGCGGAACTTCAGGCTTTGTCGGCAGAAAAGTGAGTCCTCCGGTTGCAGGAAGCAGTCGCCCTATTTGCGGGCGGCAACCGACGGCAAGCCGGTGGGGGCAGACATCGATGCGATTGAGACGGCTACCGCTGGAGCGCAGTGAGCCGGCTAATTTAGCTTTTTTTCTTGCCGGCCTGCACCCACCGCACCGGGCGCAGCGGGCGCAATTCGAGTTCTTAGATCGGAATCATCGCCGAACAGTTTCCATATGGATTCAATCTCATCGGCTAGTTTTCGCGTGTTATCTTCGATATCGATTTCAGGAATCCGCGCTACCATGGCTTTACGATTCGTAACAGCTTCGCTCATCAGCTTCAGCAACGACTCCACATCTCCCGCCTTCCACAACTCGGCGCCGGCCGGCCGGGCGCAATTGTCAGAGGCCAAGACGGGAACTTTCAGCCGCAAAGCCTCCAACACCGATGAACAAACACCATCGGTCAAGGGGATGCGGATATACGCCAACGAACCAGTCATCATGGTAAGAAACAGAGCGTGAGGAACAGATCCCTGAATGCAGACCGCATCTTCCAATCCTTGATTCTTGAAAAACTCCTTGAGAAGCGGAAGTTCCCGCTCGGGCGCTCCAACCAGCAGAAAGCCAATCTCTGGAAACTGCGCGCGGAAACGTCTCACGGCTTCGGCGAGTGACTGCAGCTTGTAGCTCTCACGGAAGCAAACGTAGATAAAGAACGTTCCCCGATGCTGCCGGCAGAAGGTCTCCACGCTGCCCGGCAGGGCCGCCTGTTCAAACTCCACATACTGCGCGGAAAAATGGGGGATTGGGACGACTGTGTCTCCATTGACGCCGCTGGTCAACACCGAGCGCTTCACCGCTTCACTGTTGCAGTAGATCCGTGTTGGAATCCGGAACAACAATGCAAACGCAAAGTAACGAAAAGAACCTTTCGGAGCGGGAAAAAACGCCTGCTTATGCCCGCCGCAATAGGTCAATAGGGCAGGACATCCAAAAAAGCGCGCCAGAACCAGAGCTACGAGAGCCAGCACATAGCCTTTCCTCGTCTCGCCGTTCACTCGCACGTGTACACCGAATCTCCGCCTGACATGCTTCAGAACTTTCTTGAAATAGTCTGCGCCGCTTTGAACGTCGATGTACTCCTCACTCTTGACACGGCGATTTTCATTGAGGTTCATCACCAGACAGTCCCAGCCGCGAGCTTCCAGCTCACGACGAAGCCCGACCAAACTCATAGTCCAGCCACACACCGGAGGAGGCCAGTTGCCAATCTGCAAGATCCGCTTCGAACCGTTGCCTGGATTACTGTTTGCCATCGTTCCCTGCGCTACGCTGGCTTCCATCCCTTCTCGACCAGAAGCGAACGGTAGAGATCCTGATAGCGGTCGCGGATTTTCCCCACGCTGTAATTGGCTAATGCCGCCTCTCGGGCCCGATGCCCCATTTCCCTGCGCAGTTCCACGTCACTCAAAAGCCTTTCGATCGCGTGCCCCAAAGCCTCTTCGTCACCCAAAGGTACTAGCACCCCAGTCTCCCCGTCACGAATCAGTTCGCAGTTTCCTCCGGCATCTGCAGCAACCACCGGAAGCCCCGCTGCCATGGACTCGATGATTACGTTGGACAGGCTCTCTGATCGCGAGGGCAGCACGCTGACGTCAAACGATGCCAGCACCGCGGGAATATCCCGGCGATCTCCGAGGAAGAGGATGCTCCGACCCACACCCAAAGAATGGGCGACTTGCTCGAGGTGCTGCCGCTGGGGGCCGTCGCCCGCCAGAACAAACTGCAGCGAGGGGAAACGAGGTGCGAGTTTCGCGGCTACCCGCAAAAACAATTCATGGTTCTTGCCCGCATCATTCATGCGCGAAACGAAACCGATTCGCTGGACGCCAGCCTCACGCTCGATGGCAGGCTGGGTGGCGGTAAACGACTCCTCCGGCAAGCCATTCGGAATAATCTCCAGCTTTCGCTGGTTGAGTCCGGCTCTTCGCAAAGCGCCCGCAGCCGCTTGTGAGTTGCAAACCACCTTATCGCACCAACTCAGCATGGCGTTCTGTGCCCGGAACTGCAAAGGCGTGAGCAGATCACCCAATTGCCGGTGGCTCCCGATCACCACGGGAATCCCGGCGAGGCGGGCCGCCGGTATCAGCATCAGATTCGTGTAGAAATCGAAAGAATGAGCGATCGCGATTTGCTTTCTGCGGAGATATCGTGCCAACTTGATCCGTGCTCCCTGCGACTTCAGCCAAAACATACTGCCACCCGGCGAGAACTCCGCAATCCCGTTGACCTGATCGAGGAAGGCTCCCTTACGTTTCAGACATCCCAGTTCCACGGAAAACTCCGCGGCGTCGATTGCCCGCGAAATGGTAACGAACTGCTTTTCGGTACCTCCGGTTTCGAGCGAATTGACCATGAGAAAGACCCTTGCCCGCTGCGGTGAAACAGTCGCCGGGCTCGCTGGCTGCTCCGCCGAGGAAATCACGAGGTCCTCTCGCCGGATGCGAACGATTGCGGACTCTGCCCATCGCTCACCACCGATGCGGGTAGCTTAATTTCCGAGGCGCACCGTCTCGGCTGAGCTTCCAAGAAATTCCGATGCCACAGCTCTAGGACGAGCAGCAGCCACAGCACGCCGGAGTGATCGCGTCTTCCTCGAAAATGTTCGTCAATCACGGAACTCACGGCTTTCGGACGGAAATAGCCGCGCTCCAGGGTTCTTGGCTCTTCCAGTATCTGCAAAAGTCCATTTCTAAGCTCGCCCCTCATCCAATGTACAAGCGGCAGCGCAAACCCCTGTTTCGGCCGATGCAGCACGGCGGAAGGGATACTCAGGTGTTCCGCCAGTTTCTTCAGCATGAATTTCCGCGTTCCGTCACGAAATTTGTATTTCACAGGAAGGCTGGTCACCCATTCCACGAAGACGTGGTCGAGAAGAGGAGCGCGCATCTCGAGCGAGGTTGCCATACTCATCCGATCGACCTTGGTCATGATGTCGGCGGGCAGGTAGGTCTTGGTATCGAGGTACAGAAGCCGGCTTAGCTGATCGTGAGCCGGCGCCTCGTCGTAGTAGCGCTGAAACTGCACAAACGGATCCGCGTAACCGCGCGCACGCTCCACGAATTCATCGCTGAAGAGACTGCGCTCGCGATTCAGGGCGGGCAGGAACGAGACGCCATCAAGATAGCGGTCGCGCGAGGGAAGGGTGATGTTCCAGGCCAGCTTGCGGCCCTTCACTTCCGAGGGCAGACGCGGATATACGTGATTGCGATACAACCGGCCTGCCCAGCTCGGTATAACCTCGAAGCGCCCGCGCTTGAGATTTACCACATAACGGTCATAGCCGGCGAACAACTCATCGCCGCCATCTCCGGAGAGAGCGACCGTCACATGTTGCCGCGCCATGCGCGAGACGTGAAAAGTCGGAATCATGGACGAATCGCCGAATGGTTCCTCCATCATGTGCGTGAGCCAGTCCAGAGTCCCGGCAATGTCAGGTTCGATGATTAGCTCGTGGTGGTCGGTGTGGAAGCGCTCCGCCACCATGCGCGCGTATTCAGCCTCGTTGAAGTCCTGCTTGCGGAACCCAACCGAAAATGTTTTGACCGCAGACGAACTGGCGCGCGCCATCAGCGCCACGACAATCGACGAATCCACTCCGCCGCTTAACAATGCGCCGAGAGGAACATCCGAAATCAGGCGCATGCGTACAGCCTCGGCCAGCTTCTCTTCCATCTCTTGCAGGCAGGCATCGTCCGACCCCGGATCGTGCGTCCCGTACTCCGGTAAATCCCAATACTGGCGGAGTTTTATTTCTCCGTCTTTATACTCCGCCAAATGTCCGGGAGGCAGCTTCAAAACCTGCCGGAAAGCCGAGTAGGGATCGGGAATGTAGCCAAAATAAAAGAACTGCAGGATGCCCTCGGGATTCACGTCGGCGAGGCTTGGAGCCGCCGCCAAAATCGCTTTGATCTCGGAGCCAAAGTAGAGACGGCCCCCTTGCTGCGCATAGTAAAGTGGTTTCTTTCCCAGGCGGTCTCGCGCCAGCAGAAGAGACTGGCGGCGCTCGTCGTACAGCGCTATGGCGAACATGCCTCGCAGTTTGGTAACGCAGTCCGCTCCGATCTCCTCGTAGAGATGGACGATCACCTCCGTATCGGTCAGGGTGTAGAACTGGTGGCCGCGTGCTTCGAGCTCGCGACGCAACTCGGGAAAGTTATAAATCTCCCCGTTAAACACTACCCAAACACTCTTATCCTCATTGTGAATTGGCTGTCTTCCGCCGGAAACGTCGATAATGCTCAGCCGCCGCATGCCCAGGCCGACATGACCATTGGCATAAATACCCTGATCATCGGGGCCGCGGTGCACAATGGTCTGGCACATATCCTGGATCAAGGAAGCCTCGACGCGCTCACCCTCCTTGCCGAGCATTCCGGCTATTCCGCACACGAGGGCACCTCGATGGAATCTGTCTCCGCCGCACCACTGGTGCCCACCGACGGTCTTCGTCCTCGAACCGAGACTGGAACGCCGGCCACGTGCAGGTCCTCCAGTCCGCAATCTTCAAACCAGCGGAAGACCTCCTCATAGGTATGCTTCGATTGGTACCACGGCGAGTACCAGTCGAAGGTATCCAGCACGCGCCAGCGCGGATCCTGATCGAAGGACATAGGAATCAGATGTCGTAGAACCCCACTGATGGGCTTGCCCATGAGCGGGATCGTTCGCAGGACTTTGTGTATCCCGTAGAGCGGAATCGTGCCATAACAAAGCGAATGCAAAAGCTTGGGGGGCATACGCCGCGTCACGGCGCGATAAATGTCACTCAAGCGATACCACTTGTTGTAGCCGCTGTACAGCCAGATCGCAATTCTTCCTCCGGGTTTCGCCAGGCGCGGCAGCCTCTTAAACGCACTCTCGCAGTCAGGAGTGTGGTGCAATACGCCCAGGCTGTAGATGTAATCGAAGCTCTCTTCCGCAAAGGGCAGCGAGAAAACATCTGCCTGCAAGATGGTTGCGGGATATCCCGCAAGATTCCGCGCTGCTGCTTCCACGGCGGCACTCAGATCGATGCCGACCACACGAGCTCCCCAGCGGCTGACAACTTCGGCATAACGGCCCATGCCGCATCCCACATCCAGGACCAACTTTCCTTGCAGGTCCTCGCGTGTCAGACCTGTTTTACAGGTAAAGTCAATTTCCGAGCGATTGGCGGCGCCAGTATCGAGCTGGGTCTTATCGTGCTTGAGCCACTGGAAACCGAAGCTGCCGGTATAGTGCTGCTGGTCCACGAAGCGGATGACCCCACGAATCTTTGCGGCAAACTTGCGGCAGCCCAAACAGACTAACCCCGCCGACGCGCCTTCGACTCGACTCCCACACGCCGGGCATCGGAGAAGCCTGAGTACTTCCTCAGTAACTTCTGACTGGTTCACGTTTTCGACTGGACCCATATCTGCGACTTTCATTGCTGCCACTTGGTTTCAGGGTCGCCGGACCCGCGTTCGAACCCACGACCACGGCAATCTGGTACAAGGCAGATACATAGCCGACCATGAAATAGGGAAAAAGGTTGTATTCCGTTGAGGCAAACATTGCGCCAAAGACGTATGCAGCCAATCCCGCCCACAGCGCGCTCGTCCACAACCGAATGCTTTCATCGGCCTCATAGCCAGGCAGTTTGCGCACGCTGTTGATCTTGCGGAAGCTCAAGAACAGCATGGCCAGGAAAAGCGCCAGAGCGGGCAGCCCCGCTTCAGCCGCCAGTTCTGTGTAGCTGTTATGCGCCACGCGCCACTCCCCGTTCGTCACCTCGAAATTACCCGGACCCACTCCAAAAATAGGATGATGCAGCGCAGTCGAAATGCTTGCCATGAGCAAGCGCTTGCGCGCTTGCAGCGATCCCTCATCGCCTGACCCTTCTACATTGCCGCGGACAATACTCCCTAGTCGCGTCAGGTACCGGGGCGTAGCGGCGATGACTCCGGCTCCGACAATGCCTATGGCCACGGCGCCGACAAGCACCGAACGCCGCTTTCCCTTGATCCCATACTCCCAGATACAAGCTAGCACCGTAATGACAGTCGCGATCATTCCGCTGCGCGAGTAGGTTAGAACTACAGCCATCAACAACACCGCCAGACCTCCACCCCAAAGAAGTTTTCGGAGCCCCCCCTTGGCCGCGAGTAGAAACGCCAGGCACAAAGGGAAATTCATGGCAATGTTGATGGAAAGATCATTTGGGTTTTCCAGTACCGCTTTCTGAATGCCGTACAAGCGCCCGTCCCGGGTGTGATGGACCACTATCGAGGCCAGCGTAATGAAAGCAACCGCCGAAACCTGGATGAACAGGAGTTTCCGCATCTGGCGGACCTGCGTGACGATCAGGGAGATCAGCACTGCCACAATCACGCCTTTCGAGAACTTGTTCACTACCGTGTCCAACGCCCCAGCTCGCCAGTACGCAAACGGAATCGTGAGAATCATGTACCCCAACAGCGCCAATAGAAGCTTGATCTCCAACGGCAACCTCTGACGATCTTTCGGGCGCGATCCGAAAATCAGCGCGAAGAGCGCGATCCCTCCGCTGATCTTGGCCATTGGCAGCCAGGCTAGGCCGGGGATTATGTCCTCCGGACGCCAGTAGTAAAGGAACGTGAACAACACTAGAGTCGAGTAACTCAGGCTCTTGCGTTCGCCCAGCTTGAGTCCCGGTTTCGTCCATGCCGGTCTTGTCGCTGCAGTCACCACCGGTTTCTCTCCAGGGTGGAAGCTTCCGCTGGGTCGCAGGATCACCGGCCCCACGCAATCTGCCGACCTCTCACAAAGTTGCCGAACGCCACAGCGGCAGCTAGATTGAGAACCACGAACGTGAACGCCGCGTCTGCCATCCGTGCCAAAATCCCACGCTTCAGCCCGGCCATTCCCAGCAAACTCAGTGCATAGAAGGCCAGTTGCAGAAAGAACGCGGCCCGATAGATTGAGGCGTGCGGAAAGAAGGAAGACACGAAAGCGGTCACCAGAGCGAAAGGAGCCATCAGGCGCAGCAATTTGTGGCTAATGAACTCGAAGCGCAGCGGGTTCTGCCTCGTAAGCAGCCACGGAGCTATCTGTAGCAGCTGATAGTTACCGCTCAACGTTCGCACTTTCCGGGCAAACTCGCGCGTTCCTCCCAGGTCGGGGCAATCCCACGCGCGCGCGCGAGGAATGAAAATCACACGGCTCCCCTGTCGTACCACATGCATCGGAATGTAGAGGTCATCCAGAATGGTCCCGGCCGGCACAGTTGGAACAAGCTGCCGGCGAACCGCATACAGTGCGCCGGTTGCTCCTACCACCGAGCCCGAACCCGAACCGGACTCCCATTCGCGAATTTTCTTTTCGATACGCCAGTACAATCCCATACCCTTGGCAGCTTCTCCTGCTTCTAGGCTGCCCAGCATCAGCTCGCCACTCGCGCATCCGACCTCTGGATCCGCAAAATTCTCCAGCAGCAAACGTACGGCGTCAGGCTCAATCTTCTGGCGCGCATCGGTGAATACGATGACTTCGCCTTCAGCCGCTCCGACTCCGTCGTTCAGACCGCAGGCCTTTCCACTGGACAGCTGATTCAACAAAACGCAGATGCGCGAATCACGAGCATGTTCACGCAGAATCGATTCGGTCCCATCTGTGGAACCATCAGAAACCACCACCACCTGCAAGCGATCGGCTGGGTAGTCGAGCGTTAGCAGATTCTGGAGTTTTTCCCTGAGGACCGACTCTTCGTCGCGAGCCACAAGCACAATGGAGACTGAGGGTAGTGGACAACCATGCCGAACCGGTCTGGGACGCCAGCGAAGCCGCAGCCACAACCAGCCAGCATATCCCGCATAGGTGTATGCGAGAAGCGCGACGGAAACCCAGAATATCCACTTCATTGTGCGCCCCGGCCCAGCAGGACGATCTTGATCGTCTGGAACATGATTAAAATGTCGAGCCCGAAGGACGCATTCTTGATGTAGAACAGGTCGTATTGGAGCTTTTCGCGCGCGTCTCCAAGTGTATTCCCATATTTGTAGCGCACTTGCGCCCAGCCCGTAATGCCGGGACGCACCACGTGCCGCACACCGTAGTAGGGGATCTCCCGGCTAAGCCACTCGACAAACTCTGGCCGCTCCGGGCGCGGACCCACAAAAGCCATGTCTCCTTTGAGCACGCACCACAGTTGAGGAATCTCGTCGAGCCGCGAGGCGCGCAGCAGTTTTCCCACGCGCGTGACGCGTGGGTCGTCGTCGGTCGCCCAGGTGGCGCCGGTGTCGGCTTCGGCGTCCTCGCGCATGGTGCGGAACTTGTAACAGGAGAAACGATGCCCCCCCAGCCCCACGCGCTTCTGGCGGTACAAAATAGGACCGGGAGAACCCAGCTTGATCGCCAGCATGATGAAGGGCAGCAGTGGCAACACCAGCAACAATCCAATCCCGGCAACCATGGTCGAAACCGACCGGCGAAAGAAGTGGAAGCCGCCGCTGAAGCGGAAGCCCTCCGCGAAGATGAGCCAGCTCGGATTGAGCTGCTCGACTTCGATTCTGCCGGAGATTCTCTCCAGCCAGGAAGTGGCTTCCTCTACTTTGACGCCGCCCAGGCGAATCGCCAGCAACTCTTCCACTGGCAGGGTTCCGCGGCGGTCGTGCATGGCCACAATCACGCGATGCACGCCCTTTTCTTGCGCCAGCCCCAGCAGATGTGAGGCCACGCTCTCGCGCGTCAACTCGCCCTCGAGGTTGCCCGTCCATCCCACCACTTCAATGCCCAGATCCGAGAGCCCCCGCAACCCATTGACCAGCCGCTCAGCCCGCTCGCCCGTGCCCAGCACGTAAACCCGTTCCCGCAAATAGGGCTGCCGGAGCAGCCAGGAATATGCGGCGCGCCAGGTAAACAGCATGAAGGTCAGGATGATGATTCCGGCCAGTGCGGAGCCGTTTCCGGGTAGAAAACTGGGGAAGACAAAACCTACAAACGACAATGCCAGGGCTACAAAACCCAGCACCAGCAGCATACGGAAAACCCGTTCCCACTTGGCGCCGAGGCTGGACGCATCGTACAGGTCAAACCAGTGGGAAAACAACAGCACGACTCCGGTCACTGCGAGAATCTTTAAATAACCGCCTTCCACGTTGAGCAGCAGCCAACTGTCATCCCGATTCTGCAGCATGGTCCCCAGCACAAACGAAAACCATACGATCAGAGCCTCGCCCGCCAGCAGAACCAGCGTGCGCAGCGGGTAATACACTTTGAAGAGCCGGATCACGTTCCCCCTAGGCCTTGGGCTCCTTTTTCAAATACGGGTCGTAGTAGTAGCGAGCATAGGCGGCAAATTCCCCATCGGCTCCGTTCAGCACCACACCCACAAGGGCCTGGTCGGGAAACTCTTGCTTTGCCCGGCGCGCCATCTCGAAAGGTGTGGCGTTGGAACGCACTACTATGAGCACCCCGTCACAAGCCTTCGCCAGCAGGCTGGCATCGGAAACCGGCACAGCCGGCGGCGAATCCAGGATGATCCAGTCGAACACCGGCTCAATTCGCTGCAGCAGCAGCTTTAGCCTTCCATTGGCAACCAATTCGGCCGAATTTGCAATCTGACGGCCGCTGGGAATGAAAAACAAATTCTCCATTGGTCCCCGCTGAATGATTGAAAATTCGTCGCTCTCGCCTTGCAAATAGTCGGCCAGACCCGGAGAAAAAGTCGTACCCAGCATCAGGTGCAAGCTGGGAGCGCGCAGATCGCCATCGATGAGCAGCACCCGTCGACCATGCTGCCGCACCAGCACCTGGGCCAGATTTGCCGCGGTGAAAGATTTACCTTCCTTGGGGAGCGCACTGGTCACCAGTATTTTTTTCAGGGTCATCTTTTCCCGGAGGTGGTAAAGCCTGGAACGCAGAGTGCGGAATTGCTCGGCGCCGCGTGCGGCTTCGCCTTTGTCGAAGAACAGCATCGTCTTCGCATCGGGCTCCCACTGCAGTTGGGCCGAGCGCGCCAGCAGTGCGTCAAAATTGAAGGGGCTCGCGAACGGAGGAACCGCAGAGTTCGATTGCATGCCCACAGGAACAGCCGGAGGGACCGCGCGCGACGACTCGTCGGGCAAAAGTGGTGATTCTGGCGCCGCAGCCGTCGCCAAATTCGGCTGGGTAGCCGGACCTCCCTGCGACGTGGCGCGCTCTTGCTCCGCTTTTTTCAGCGCTTCGTGAATTCGGCTCATGGTTTCCTTTCCTTGGGGAGGTCGTCTTCTCCGCGCAATCGGTCGGCCAAGGTCGCCAGCGATCGCAACGCTTCTGCCAGATCGAACTTCGCCGGCTCTGGGTTCGCCGCAGGTGCACTTGTGGCACTCGCCGCCGTACCGTCGCCCAGATCGAAGTCCCGGGCAACGCCATCCACCACCACCGGACCGATCACTCTCTGCTGGTCGACAAAGGCGCTCACCAGGCAGTGCTCGCAGAGCAGGTTAATCACGCGCGGAATACCGTGCGCATAGCGATGCATCGCCGCCACCGCCTCGGGCTCGAAAATCTGCTGCCCATTCGACCCGGCAATACGCAAGCGCTGCCGCACATAGGCTTCCGTCTCATCGAGCGTCAGGGGATGGGTTTTGGCACGCAGCGTGAGCCGCTGCCGCAATTGCCGCAATTGCGGTTGCTTGAGTTTCTGCTCCAGCTCGGGTTGGCCCACCAGCACAATCTGCAGCAGCTTCTCCGTGAACGTCTCCAGGTTGGTGAGCAGGCGGATTTCTTCCAGCACCTCGTCGGAGAGACTCTGCGCCTCGTCCACGATCAGCACGGCCGTCTCTCCCGCCCGATAACGATCCAGCAGCCAGTTGTAGAGCCGGAGCAGGACCTGGCTCTTGGCCCGGGAGTCGCAGGGAATGCCGAAGTCCGCCATCATGTAGTCCAGAAACTGCGGCACGTTCATGCGCGGATTAAAGATAAAGGCAGTGGCCACCTGCTGCAGACGCAACCACTCCAGCAGCTTGTTGATGAGCGTCGTTTTGCCGGTTCCCACTTCGCCGGTCAGCAACACGAACCCTTTGCGGCTTTGGATGCCATAGGTGAGGCAGGCCAGCGCCTCCTCGGTGTGCCGCGTCAGGAAGAGGTAACGCGGGTCCGGGTTGACGTTGAACGGATTGGCTCGCAGTCCGTAGAACTCTTTGTACATGGTTGCGCGTTAAACTCCGATAGTTTCCCTGTGTTCGTCTGTTTTCTTTTTCCGGCCCCAGAACCCGCCATTGTCGCCGCCCTTTTGCACTCCGTTGCCCGACACCCAGGGAATGGTCACCAGCAATGGCAGTTCCAGAGCGGCTTCAGCGTCCGCCTCGGTGCGGATCGACGTGTCGCGAAACTCCAGCCAAAATGCCAAGCCCAGACCTAGAGCGAGACCGGCGCCTAAACCTCCGCCGGCAAACAACAAGCGAACCGGGAAACTGGGCAAATCTGGCAAGTTGGCGGGATTCAACATGCGCATCTGCTCGCCTTTTTCCTCCAGTTCCATCTTGTGCGTGATCTCGGCCTTGCCCTTGTCGGCGAGCATATCCTGATAATTCTTCTGCGCGTTGTCATAGTCGCGGGCCAACTGCTTGTACTGCTCTTCGACCGCGGGACTGAGCGCCACTCGTCCTTGATACACCGAAATTTCCTGCTGCAGCCGCTTCTGATCGCGCGTCGCCGAAGCGATCATGTCTCCGTATTGGTGAATCTGCAGCCGCAGTTGGCGGATCTCCGGCGGCTCGCTCGCCGAAGCTTGATCCGCGCTGGTATCGGCGCTCTGCGGGGATGCCTTGTTGATTTCGGCCAATCGGTTTTTTACTTCTGCAACATCCGCCTTGGCTTTGATCACGTCAGGGTGATCGTCGGTGTAGCGCGCCTGCAGCGACAGGAGCTGAGACTGCAATTCCGCCAGCTGCTTCTGCAAGGTCTGCGGGTCGGTCGCCGACTGCATGGACTTCCACGCCGCCAGTTGCTGCGCCAGCAGCGATTCGGTGTAGGCTTTGTCCTGCTGCACCCGGTTGAGCGTCTGGGTGTTGGCATCCAGTTGCGAGTTCAGCCCCATCAGAATCTTCAGATTATTCTCTTCATCTCCGGGAAGTTGTCCCACGTATTGCTTCTTGAAGGCGGCCAGCTTGGCATCCAGGTCGTCCAAGCTATGCTTGGCGTCGTCCAGTTGCTTGCTCAAGAAATCGGCCGTACCCTGGCTGGTACCTTCGATAAAGCGATAGTTCTCCTTCAGCATCAGGGAAGTGAGCTCATTGCAAATCTGCTGCGCCTCACGCGCGGTAGCAGCCGTGTATTGCACATAAAACCCCGGCACCGGACTGCCCTGCCCGGGCTTTTTCTTGCCGGGCGTGTTGCCTCCCGGCAAAAGATCGGTGACTACGGGCTCGACGGACATATTCAACCGGATGGTATCGATGACTTCAGCGCTGTCCTGGCCGGGCTTGACCAGTCCCGCCCGCTCCACCATTGGTTGGAGGCTGCTTTGGCTGAGTACCTGCTGCTGCAGAGTCGCGATGCGGCCGGTCAAGTCTTCGTCCACCAGGGGCTGAACCATGTTTTCCGGCACCTTCTGCCCTTCCACCAGCACCAGCGATTGCGAGGTGTACTTAGGCGTGAACGCGAAGGAAGTAAGCCACCCCGCCAGAGGCGCCAGCAGCGCTGGGATCAGGATCACCTTCGCCCGTCGGCGCAGCATCGCCAGATAGTCGTCCATGCTCAACTCGCGATTCTGAATCATCGGTTTTGCATCCATTCCGGCAGCGGTTCTGCCGCTGCCCTGAAATCTAGTCGAGCCGCATGGGCCGCGGTGTCCAGTCAATTCCCACCGCGCCCACATGGCGCTGGCCGATCCGGCTGCACGCAGTGCCCGGGGCCACGCTGCTGCAGAATGACTGATCGAAAGAAATCTCATTGAATTGATAGCTGACGAAGGCGTGGAGTGTGCGCGTCAGCATGCGGTGCACTCCCACTCCGGCAAAACCGTAATCGTAGGTATTGGCGGGTGCCCCGGACGTAGAATCCTGGAGGCGGCTGTTGTGGGCATAACCCATGTCGGCGAATGCACTCCACACGCGTCCCAGCGGGCGAGTCGCGCTCAAGCTGGCCACATCGCTCAGGGAGCCGGCAAAAAGTCCCGATCCGCTGGTGTTATAGCGGTAATAACCCAGGCTGACATAAGTACGAGGAAACTTGTAGCGCAGCGACGCGCGCCCGGCAGCGGTGATCCGGCTAGTCGGCGTCGCCAAGTAGGTTAAAGTGCTCCCGTCCGCTACGCAATCCGCCACCGGCAGAAACGGGGCGCTGCACTCCGGTACCACTTCGAAAATATGGGTGAATTGCGGGCCCGCGCCAATGAGAAAATCCATGCGCCCCGAAATGCGATGCCCCCACAGCAGCTGCACAACATTCGAGTGGAAGGCCAACTGGGACACCGAGAAGTTAAAGGCCTGGTATCCGTAAACCAGCGCCGCTTGGTCGTGAGGTCCCAGGATACGGTCATAAGCCAATTCCACCGATGCCTCTGTGTTGCCCAGATACGAGATACCCGCGGTCCCCACGTCGTTGCCCAGGAAATGGGCGAAGCCGTATCCGCCGGCCAAGGTGACGGAGGATTTCGGAGTCAGGTTCTCCACCACGTCAACCAGCGCGAGATCGACAATGCGCGGCGCCTGCCCGACAGCGCCAAGCTGGGCTCCCCCTTGAAAACCATTTCCTCCGCCGAAAGCGCTGCCCCCCAGGATCTCGCCGATGCCGCCTGTGCTGCCGTAAGCGGCGCCGTAATTTCCCTCGGGCATGTAACTGAAGGAGTTCCTGATTCCCAGCTGCCCACGCTTCCAACTGATCTTCTGGTCCAAATCCATCTGCTGAACCTGGCGCCAGCCGATACCTGGCGCGTTGTAGTAGCCGGCTCCGCCTTCATATTCCAGGGCCAGCGCATAGTTGCTCCACAAGCGCTGCAGGATGACGCTTCCCAGAATCCTTGACACCGAACGAATCGAAGAATTGCCCAAAGTGTCGGCGACGTTGGAATCGACCGCCTCGCTCACGTGCAAAGCGGGCTGCAGATAACTGAGAGGCGCAGCATGCGGCTCCAGCCCAGGTTGGTCTAAAGCCGTGATGGGCGGATTCTCGCTTACCGGAGCAGGGCCGTTGTCCTGCCCAAATGCGGGCGCGGGTGCGCTCCCGCTCTGCGGTTGACTATCGGGCGGTGCTGTCGGGGTCTGAGGGTTGCCGGCGTCCTGGGTCCAGGCGGCGCTGGCCGTCAAAGCCACCACTGCCGCAATCCACATCCTGTAACGATTCTTCATCGTGCGTTCCTTAGGGCACCACCACCATATCGCCTGGCTTTAGGGCAATATTCTCGCCTGGCCTTTTGCCCTTGATCACCTCTTTATAGTTCACCCGGTACTTCTGTTGAACGCCGTTCTCCGTGCGTACCACATAGATTCCCTTCAGATTGGCGAACTGCGTGAACCCCGCGCTTGAGAGCGCTTCCAGCACGGTCATGTTGGGCAGCAGCGCTAGCGCTCCGGTATGCAGCACTTCCCCCGTGACAAAGATCCTCCGGCTGTTCATGGCCGTCACCACCACTGTAACCCGCGGATCTGCGAGATACTTCTTGAGCTTCTCGGTGATTGAGTCTTTCAATTGCATGGGGGTCAGGCCAGCCGCAGGAACGTCGTTGAGCAAGGGCAGCGAGATCTTGCCATCGGGCCGCACGGGCAAGGTCGCTGTAAGATCCGGCTCCTTCCAGACGGAAATGTGCAGCATGTCGTCGGCCCCGATCACATACTCCGCCCCAGCCACAGAGGCCAAAGCTTTGGCTTCCGAGTCAACGGCGCCCGGAGTCGGCTTGGCTGCCCCACTGCCGCCCGCCGTAGCAGCGTCCTCTTGCGCCCATGCACCAGCCGCCAACAAACCTGCAATTACGAGGCCAGACAGCTTTGTCGCTCTGTTCATGCTTTCTCCTGCGGAGCCAGGAAGCTCCATATTCGCTGCCACCAAATCTGTTCCGCCAAAGTCGCGGAGAATAATCTGCTGGCAAAACGTGTCTCCATTTTTCTGCCTTTCCGGGGTCCAGTTGCCAGTGGACGCTGGCTAAAGGGCACGGTCAGTGTCAGTTTTGTCCCGCAGTGGGGAAACTTGCAACGTCAATTCTACGCTCTATTTTCAACAGTTTAGAATCAAGAAGCGACGCTCAGGAGAGGAACGAATCTGCTTTGAAACTACACCATCCAGCTCAAAAGAGAAAGTGTTTGCCCGAGCGGAAGTAATCGCTTGCCAGGCGCGCCGAGCGAACCAAACCGTTAGTTTATCATCTCCCTCATTATCAATAAGTTGAGAACTTTTTTTCGGGCAAACAACAACCTCAGAAACACGGCGGATTGTGAGCATCCGGAGAACCGACCCGATCCCACGCCGTGGCCTGCCGCCATCCTCTAGAGACCAACGTGCATGGCAGTGTATCTCCGCCAGTTACCTCCGGGCCTCCGGGTTTTCATTGCGGAGCTTTTGCCACTTCGCTTATGCTTGATTTCTATCCCCTTGCGCGAGAGTACGTTCTGGTGAGCCAGGCAGTGCAAACTGAGCCAACCCGCCCGCAGGCGTCCGCCTCACGGACGGCTCTAATGCCGTCGTGGCAAGTGGTTGTGTTGGTGGGACTTCTGTTCTGGCTGTATGCGCCAACCGTGAATCGACTGGTGCATCAATGGTGGCAGGACCCAAATTTCTCTCACGGCTTTTTTGTCCCTCTTTTTTCGGCTTTCGTCATCTCGCGGGAATGGCCCATGCTTCGCCGTTTGAGCTGGCAGCCATCGTGGTGGGGGCTGGCCGGTCTAGGGTTCGGCATGTGCGTGCTGGTTCTCGGTCAGTTAGGAGCGGAGCTCTTTCTTTCGCGAGTTTCGTTGCTGCTGGTGCTGGCTAGCTTGACCGTGCTTTTTCTGGGATGGAACTTCCTGCGAGCTCTTGCTTTCCCCTGGGCGTTCTTGTTGCTGATGATTCCCATTCCAGCCATCGTCTTCAATCAAATCACATTCCCTCTGCAGTTACTGGCCTCAAAGGTTGCCAGCACGACACTGCCCTGGATGGGCGTTCCGGTCTTGCGAGAAGGCAATGTTATCGTGCTTCCGGCCATGGCCCTCGAAGTAGCGGATGCGTGCAGCGGCATTCGTTCTCTGATGTCTCTGACCACGCTCGCCATTATCTACGCCTACCTGATGGAGAGAAGAGTTCTGATACGCGTGGCACTGGCGGTCGCCTCCGTTCCCATTGCCGTCGTGGCCAACAGCGTGCGCATCATCGGGACGGGCCTGCTGGTGCAGTATTGGGATCCCGACAAGGCCGAAGGGTATTTCCACGCCTCTTGGGGATGGCTGATTTTCGTGATTTCGCTGGTCATGCTATACCTTCTTCATCGGGCAATTTGTCTTTTCTGGCCTGAGAAAAAGGAGAAGGCGTGAAGTTGCGCTTCCTTTTCGCTGCCGGGTTCATCGCGCTTACCGCGATTTTGCTGCAGGCGCGCGGGCGCGGCGAAATCATTCCTCATGGCCTGCCGCTCTCGTCTTTTCCCACGCGACTCGGAGACTGGAGCAGCACCGACATTCCCTTGGACAAAGAAGTTCTCGACGTGCTGGGCCCGGGAGACTTCTTGCTACGGGTCTACCAGGATGAAACCGGCAAACTTCCCTACGTGGATCTATTCCTCGCTTATTTCCCCAGCCAGCGCTCCGGAGACACCATTCACTCTCCCAAACACTGCCTGCCCGGAGCGGGTTGGACGCCGGTGGAAAACAGCCGGGTTACGCTCTCTCTGCCCGGCCACGCTCCCTTCCCCGCCAACCGTTATGTCATCTCCAAGGCAGGGAGTCGGCAGTTGGTTTTGTATTGGTATTGGGCTCATGATCGCGGCTTGGCCAGCGAGTATTCCGCCAAGTTCTATCTGATTGCGGATTCCATTCGCATGAACCGCAGCGACGGTGCGCTGGTGCGCATAACCACTCCTATGTTTCCCGGAGAAACACCGGAGGCTGCGCAGCAACGGCTTCTGCCTTTTGCTTCGCAGATCTCACCTCTGCTCGACAACTACATACCCCGTTAATGGTCCCGCACGAATCGCCGCGGCGCCAAGGAACGATGGGCGCGATAGAACGGCTGCTCTTCATCTTGTCGTTCGCCTCTTTTCGTCCGCGCAACGGCGGCAATTTTCATCTTGCCCACAAGTGCCGTCGGTGTTATTTCTAACTCTCTTTCACGATTGCGCGAAGCGCGCTCCGGGACACTCGTTTGCCGCAACCCAACCACGCCGACTCGCTGAAAACAATCTCTCCTGTCTCCTCCGGCCAGTCCGTCGCCGAGGCCGAAGATGCCAGGCCCAAGCGCGTGCTCGGATTCCGCGACTTGCTGCTGTTTTACGTCGTCACCGGCATCAGCCTGCGCTGGATCGCAACGGCCGCGGCTGCTGGCCCGAGTTCTGTCGTCATCTGGGCCGGCGCGTGGCTGTGCTTTTACCTGCCGCTGGCCCTATCGGTGCTCGAGCTTTCCTCGCGTTTCCCCAACGAAGGCGGCCTCTACGTGTGGAGCAAGCGGGCGTTCGGCGACTTCTCCGGCTTCATGTCGGCCTGGACCTATTGGACCAGCAACCTTCCCTACTTCCCTGCCGTGCTCTACTTCGCCGCCGGCAACATTCTCTTTATCCGCCAGAGCGCATGGGCGCATCTCTCGAACAACGCTACTTTTTATATCGTCTTTTCTCTGCTAACCCTCAGCGCTGCCACTCTGATGAACATTGTCGGACTCGATGTCGGCAAGTGGTTGCATAACGTTGGCGCGCTGGCCATGTGGATTCCGGCGGGCATTGTCATTGTGATGGGGCTGATCGCGTGGCACCGTTTCGGCTCGGCCACCTCGTTCACCGTGCATTCGATGACCCCAAGCACGCACTTGAACGATCTCATCTTCTGGTCCGTACTGACTTTCGCTTTCGGAGGATGCGAAACTGCGTCGTTCATGGGAGAAGAAATCAAGAACGCGCGGCGCACAATCCCGTTCGCTCTGCTGCTCGGCGGCGTGACCGTGGCCATCTGCTACGTGCTGGGTACGGTGTGCGTGCTGCTGGCCTTGCCTTCTTCCGAGGTCTCGGGTCTTCAGGGTCTGGTGCAGGCCGTCGCGAAAACCGCGTCCCGCGTGGGTTTTCCGGGAGTTCTTCCCGTCGCAGCGTTCTTGATCGCGCTCAGCAACATTGGCGCCGCGGGAGCTTATTTAGCCGCGGTCGCGCGTCTTCCCTTCGTGGCCGGCATCGACCGTTTTCTGCCCGCGTCGTTCGGCAAGCTTCATCCGCGCTGGAAAACTCCATGGGTTGCGCTGCTCACCCAGTTTGCTCTAGGCGCGGTCTTCATATTCCTCGGACAAGCCGGCACCAGCGTCAAAGGCGCGTATGACGTGCTGGTCAGCCTGGGCGTGATCGCCTATTTCATTCCCTACCTGTATCTTTTCGCCGCCATGATCAAGCTGCAGCACGAGCCCGCCGCACCAGATGTAATCCGCGTTCCCGGAGGAACAACCGTAGCCAAATTGGTTGCTGCCGTTGGATTCCTCACCACCACGCTAACCATCGCGCTGTCGCTGATTCCCCACCCAGACGAACCCAACAAACCGTTAGCATTGCTAAAGATTGTGGGCGGAACTGCGGTTCTAGTGCTCATGGGCGCATGGACCTATGCAGCCGCAAAAAGAAAAACAGCGGCATCGCACAAGTCTTGAATCCGGATGTCTATTTCGCCGGAGATTGCGCTGAATCCAGAGCAGCGCGGGTAGTCGATTCGGACTTCAGAGTAGCGTTGCGCCATTCGCTGATCTGCTCGAGCGCCTGCGCCATAGAAGCCACCACCCGGTCGGGTCCGGCGCTTCCGAAACGTTCTTTAGCTTTCTCCAGGTCGCCCGCAAATCCCCAAATGCCGGCAAGAATCTTAATTTCGGGCAGATGAATGCGAATCCGCTGGCATAAGGCGCGCGATTGCGCAAACGCGAAAGGAGGAAGCGCGGAGATGCAGACGACGTCCTGGGGCTCGGGTGGGAGATGCGTCAATATTTCTTCGAACGGGGAGCCCACAGGCAGCGAAAGAACGCCGTGGCCTGCACGCTCCAGCAATTGGGCGAGCATGGAAGACGTGATCTCGTCGGCCTGATCGTTCGCCGCCAAACAAAAAATGCGAATCGCAGAAGGCCGTGGCTCCGCAGTGTTCTCAGGTAACTCGCGCCGTTCCGAAGACAACCAGAGCGACTTGAATCTTCTCGGCTTTGTTGGGTTCTCTTCCGGCCGGTAAACAGCCAACTCCGAGACGATTTCGCTCGCGCTCAGAAACAGAAACGATTCTCGCGTTTCGTCCAATGCTCCTTTGTGACGGTCCTGCTCGGCCAAAGTGAGAGCGGGAATCAGAACCGCGTCATACAGGCTCACCAAGGCGTGAGTTTTCAAAAAGCTATTCGCGATGGTTCGTGCATCTTCCTGGTCCAGAGCAAGCAGGCGCTGATAAAACTGAGCCTCAACTGACAATGCTGTTTCATCGCCCAGCAGAACATGGAGGAACGACATTCGCGGAACATAGCGCCCCATCACAATCACGCACACCGTAAGCGGAACCGCCAGAACCAGTCCAGCCCATCCCCAAAGCATCGTCCAGAAAACAGTGGTCACCAACAACGCGAGGGAAGAAATTCCGGTGTGTGCGCCGTACAGCAAGGGTTCTACGATATTTCCTGCGATCAATTCGAGCACCGCGAAGAGCAGAACAACCAAAACCGGAGGGCCCCAGCCATTGAATACGGCGAGAGCCAGCAGGACGGGAAAAGCGGTAGCCGTCAACACGCCCGCGTACGGCACGATCCGCAGAAGGCCGGCGATCACTCCCCAAAGAATGGCGTTCGGAATACCAATCAAGTACAGGCCGAGGCCAAAACAAACACCATAGCAGGCATTTACCAGAAACTGCATCACCAGGTAGCGGCTGATGCGGCGAGCCGCGTCATCCAAAGCCAGCGTCATGGCGTTCAATTGCGCCACGCCCACCAGCCGCAGAAAGCGGTTGCGAAGGTCTTCCTGCTTGATCAGAATGAAAACGGTGAAGATCAGAACCATGCCCGTTGTAGCCAGCGGTTTGAGAAGCGGACCCAGAACCTCGCGAGCATATTGCAAGCCATTGGCCGGAGCCGCGACCACCTGAACTGGCAAGGGACCAGCGGCCGGCGGAGTCGCCGGAGTTGGCTCCGGCTCCGAAATCTCCTTGCCGATTTCATTCACGCTCTCGGCCGCCCGGCCAAGAACACTGTCTGGCGCGGAATGAAGGGCTTCGATTTTATTGTGGATATTCAGACGATACTTGGGGAGGTCGTTCGCGACTTCCAGCAATTGGTTGGCAACCACCCAGCCCATGCCTCCGACGGCCGCGACTGAAATCAGCATGACCAGCGCGACCGCCGGCACTCGGCGCATGGAGAGCTTTTGCAACCACATCACCATCGGCGTCAACAGGAAGTTGAGCGTCAAGGCCAGCGCGAGAGGAATCAAGACCGGGCGCGCGAAATATAGAATCAGAACAACCCCGGCCAGAATCACCAAGGGGTTCAGCGCCGGCGAATCCGGTCGGGAACGGCTCATATGCTATGAAACAATACTCCAAAGTTGCGCCAGATTCTAAGTTGGGGCCGACTCTAAGTTGGACAAGAGAATCGGGATTGATCTGGCAGGAGGCCAGGCAGTCGAGACAGACCTATACCGGCACAGCCGTCTTCCGCGGAGGATTAAAGAACGGCAGCGCGGTCACCTCCACATTCGTCTTCAGACGGATCGCTTCGATCGTGATCTCCATCTGCAACGTTGTACCGGGCTTCGACTGCTCGGTTTCCACACTCGCCAGCGCGATCATCTTCTTCAG
>PMHV01000042.1 GCA_003156805.1 Acidobacteriaceae bacterium
GGGGATGGTTTTCCATGATCGACTTGGGCATCGGAAACTTTCTCACTCTCATCACCGAGTTCATCGCCATCCGCGCGGGACTGGGTTTTTTCGGCGTGCGCCCCTGGGTGGCAATCCTCAGCGCGCTCGTCATCTTGTACTCGGCTCTGATGAGTCACCGCTATTGGACTTGGGAACGCATCACTCTCGCCGCCGCCGCATTCAATCTGGTGTTCATTCCAGTCGCGCTCATGACCCACCCCAGTTGGCGCTCGGTAGGCCACGCCTTCATCACCTGGCAGCCGCTTCCCGGTTTTAACAAAGACACTCTCCTCATCGTCCTCGCCGACATCGGAGCCACGGTCACTCCCTGGATGCTTTTCTTTCAGCAGAGCGCAACCGTCGACAAAGGCATGACCACAAAAGATATCCGCTTCGGCCGCATCGACACCGTGCTCGGAGCCGCCCTCGCCACCGCCGCTGCGATCGCCACAATCCTCGCGACCGCGCCCTTGTTCGCTCATCAGATGACCGCCGACAATTTTGAGGCAGCTCAATTCGCCCAAGCTCTCCAACCCCTGATCGGCCGCTTCGGCGCATCGCTCTTCGCGCTCGGCATGGTCGAAGCCGGCATCGTAGCCGCCATCACCATTTCAGCTTCTTCGGCCTACGCCTTTGGAGAAGTCACCCACAAGCCGCACAGCCTGAACCTTCCCATGGGAGAAGGCAAGTCGTTTTACGCCGTGCTGACTCTGTGCGCCGTGGCCGCCGCCGCCATCGTTCTCATCCCGGGTCTGCCGCTGGTCTATGTGGTCTTGGTCGTAAACGTGGTCGCGGTTCTGGCTATGCCGCCGGCGTTGGTCTTCCTCTTCATGCTGGTCAATGACAAAGAAATCATGGGCGCTCGAGTCAATCCGCTCTGGGCTAACATACTGTCCGCTGGCGTGGTTTTTATCCTGACCGCCGCTGGCATACTCTTCGGCATCAGCATCATCGCGCCCGACCTTTTCGCCGCTCTTGGAGGGAACTAGGAAACGAAGCGTACGGTGAAAAACTATGATGAAAAAAGAAGACCCACATCTTCCAGCCTCCGATCAAACCTGGGTCCTATCCTCGCTCGAACACGATCAGCTCGTCGGAGCCAAAAAGCACCATATCCCCAGGCGCCGCCTCAAAAGCTCCGAACTCCTCGTCCTCTGGGCTCTCCGGCTCTACCTCCTGTTCATGATGGCGGTAGTCGCGTACCAGGTCTGGACCGCCGCGCACTAGCGCTGGCGGCCAACTACGTCAGGTCTATCTTCGTTGACTTGTCTCCGGCTGCACCCTAAGATGTGCACGTAACAAGATGTGCCTCGTAATTAAGACGTGTATCGAATAAGACGTGCATCAGGCGCCGCAGCTTGTACGCGCTCCCAGGTGAAATTGCCAGACTCTTCGTCACTCATTGGCCAGACCATCTCCCACTATCGCGTGGTCGAGATGCTCGGTGGTGGGGGCATGGGAGTGGTCTATAAGGCTCAGGACATTCGCCTCGACCGCTTCGTAGCTCTGAAATTCCTGCCCGACGACCTCGCCAAAGATCCGCAGTCCCTGAGCCGGTTTCGCCGCGAAGCCAAAGCCGCCTCCGCCCTCAACCATCCCAACATCTGCACCATCCATGATATCGGTGAGGAAAACAGCCAGGCCTTCATCGCAATGGAATGCCTCGAGGGCCAAACCCTCAAATATCTGATTGCCGGCCGTCCCATGGAGCTTGACCGCCTCCTGCAGATTGCCACCGAAATTTCCGACGCGCTCGATGCCGCTCATGCCGAAGGCATCGTTCACCGTGACATCAAGCCCGCGAACATCTTCGTCACCAAACGCGGCCACGCCAAAATCCTCGATTTCGGCCTTGCCAAGGTCACCCACTCTCGCCCGCAAGCCGAACCCGCTGACACTCTCGCCACCCTTGGCGTCGATCCCGAACATCTCACCAGCCCCGGCACGGCTCTGGGCACCATGGCTTACATGTCTCCCGAACAGGTTCGCGGCAAAGATCTCGATCCCCGCTCCGATCTGTTCTCATTCGGCGCTGTTCTCTATGAAATGGCTACAGGATCGCTTCCTTTTCGCGGCGATACCTCCGGCATCATCTTCGAAGCCATCCTCAACCGCGCACCTCTTCCAGCCTCACGCTTTCATCCCGACGTTCCCCCCGAACTCGAGCGCATCATTGGCAAAGCCCTCGAAAAAGATCGCGACCTCCGCTACCAGAACGCCGCCGAGCTTCGCGCCGACCTCAAGCGCTTGCGCCGCGACACCGATTCCGGCCGCGTCTCCACGGGCTCCGGCTCTATCCCATTCTCCTCACCCACGCACTCAGCGTCGTCCGAGCCCGAGATCGCCGCATCCTCGCCAGCCGCAATAACTCCTCGCGCTGCCGACAGTTCCGCCGCTCATCCTTCCAACAGTTCCATCATCGCCGCGGCCGCTTTTCGCAACAAAGGCAAAGTCCTGTCGTTCGCCGCTCTGCTTCTCCTCGTCGTTCTCGCCGCCGGCTACGGCGCCTACCATCTATTTTTCGATCGCGCCGTCCAGGGCCCTGCTCAAATCGCGAAAATCAGCGACTGGAACAGGTCTCTGGACTTTGCCGTCCTCTCGCCCGACGGCCGCACCATTGCTTTCACTTCTCCCACCGAGGGTTACGACCAGGTTTTCGTCATGCTGGCTTCCGGCGGCGAACCCCTTCAACTCACCAAAGACGAGGGCAACAAGACGGTCCTCAATTTCTCTTCCGATAGTACGCAGATCTATTTTGGAGAAACTCTGGGCGATCCCGAGATCTGGACCATCCCCACCCTTGGCGGCACACCCCAACGTCTGGCGGCCGGCAGAACCGTCACCCCATCGGCTGATGGCCAGTCCTTATTCCTTCTCAAACCCGACGGTCGCATCGTCCGCACTACGAAATCCGGTTCGGGTGAGGAAGATCTCGTCTATACGCCGCCCCTCGCCGACGTGGCGCGTGCCAGCAGCCTCGGACTCGGGCTCAACATCAACGTGAAAAGTTACCCTGACGGAAAAAGCCTCCTCGTCGCTTCACTAGGCGACTCCGGCGTAACCTCTTTCCAGCGGCTGGATCTCTCCACTCATGGCCTCGAGAATCTGGGCGAGCTGCCCGACACCTCTATCCGGAACTCCTGGGCCGTCCCCGGAAAAAGCCTCTATCTCAGCCGCAAGGTCAATGGCATCACCAATCTTTGGGAATTCTCTCTCGCCGATCATTCGCTCCGGCAACTCACCTTTGGCCCTGGTCCTGACCGCACTCCCATGTCCGATCCCAATGGCAAGGGCGTCTACTTTGTTAACGGCAGAAGCGCCGGAGCGCTGACCCTTTATCGCGTCTCCTCCAAACAATTTTCCGATATCGTGACCGAGGATGCGACTCAGCCAACAATTTCAATGGATGGCCTCCACCTCAGCTACCTCACTACTCCCGAGTTAAACAAATCAGACCTTTGGATTTCCGATCTCACCGGCGGCCATCGTCTAAAACTCGCCTCCGGCGGCAGCCATCTGGAAACTCTGGCCTGGTCGCGAGACGCCACCAAGTTTCTTTATGTCGACAAAATCGGGCCCGACTGGAAGCTGTTTGTGATCGACGCCGATGGCACCCACTTGCACCAGTTGCCCTGGCCCGGCAATTTTGTCGGCTTCGCTACCTGGGAACCCGGCGATCAATCCATCGTTCTGGGCGGCCTCGACAAAGATAATCGCGACGCCAAAAACTGGAGAATCTCTTTGAACGGCACGCCGGCCGTCCCGCTGTTTGACGGCTGCGGCATGGCCGTGGACCTGTCGCCCGACCAGAAATTCGCCATTGATACCGAACTTTGGACAGAACGTTCTGGCCTTTATCAATACTCCATCGCCGAGAAGAAATGCACGCTCTTGAAGCCGGGAATCGCCACCTACCTCGCCATGTATGCCGATGACGGCAAATCCTTCTATTATTCTCTCGCCGCTCACGGCGAAACCATCATCTTCCGCCAGCCCTGGCGCAACGGCGCGCCCATCGGCTCCCCCGTCCCCGCCCTGAAACTCCCATTCGCCCTGCGGGAAGATTACAACGGCAACGCCTTCGTCGTCTCCCGCGATCTCTCCTCCCTAATCTACGCCCGCCCCGGCGGCCACGACGACCTCTACCTCCTCTCCCAAAAGTAACCGCAGTCCTGCTAAAGTCCCTGCGCATTTGTTTTCCCTCGCGTGATGACCGCGCGCCGGGAGCCCGCACTGCAGTCGCGGAGCGACGCCATTCATCAGCCCAGCACGTAAGTGCTGGGAAAGCAGAGTGGAATAAAGTCTTTCCTTCGACTTGGCTCTACGCAATCCGTGCGAGAACGGCTAAACTTATTCGTTGTGATATTTGCTTTTCATCACGGAAGGCCATCATGTCGTTGAACAGTTTCAACAGCCGCTCCACTCTCAAAGTCGGCAGCAAGGAATACGAAATCTATCGCCTCGACGCCCTCGACAAGCAAGGCATCTCGACCAAGCATCTCCCCTATTCCCTCCGCATCTTGCTCGAGAACCTGCTGCGCACCGAGGACGGCCGCAACGTCACCAAGGACGAAATCCGCGCGCTCGCAGCGTGGAACAAAAACTCGCAGCCCGACAAAGAAATCGCCTTCACTCCCAGTCGCGTCCTCCTCCAGGATTTCACCGGCGTGCCCTGCGTGGTCGATCTCGCCGCCATGCGCGACGCCATGCAGCAACTTGGCGGCGATCCGTCGCTGATCAATCCTCTGCAGCCGGTCGAACTGGTAATCGACCACTCCGTTCAAGTCGATGAATTCGGCACCGCCAATGCTTTCGACATGAACGCGCTGCTGGAATTCCAGCGCAACAAAGAGCGTTACTCCTTTCTCCGCTGGGGACAGACCGGCTTCCGCAACCTCGCCATCGTCCCTCCCGACACCGGCATCGTGCATCAGGTCAATCTCGAATATCTCGCCCGCGTAGTCTTCGTCCAGGACGGTAACGTTCAGGAAACAAGCCGCGTGCAGAAGAGTAACGGTCCGCAGAAATCAAACCACAAGCGCCTGGCCTACCCCGACACCCTGGTCGGCACCGACAGTCACACAACTATGATTAACGGGTTGGGGGTGCTGGGATGGGGCGTGGGCGGCATCGAGGCCGAAGCCGCGATGCTGGGGCAGCCAGTCTCGATGCTGATTCCGCTGGTGGTGGGTGTGAAGCTTACCGGACGTTTGCGCGAAGGCGCTACCGCCACCGATCTCGTGCTTACGATCACCGAGATGCTGCGCAAGCATGGAGTCGTCGGAAAATTTGTGGAGTATTTCGGTCTCGGCCTGCGCGATCTGCCGCTCGCCGACCGCGCCACCATCGCCAA
>PMHV01000049.1:0-32784 GCA_003156805.1 Acidobacteriaceae bacterium
ATCGGCGCGCTCGGCGGATACGTCTGCGGATCGCGCGACCTGATTGATTTTCTCTATCACCGGGCGCGGCCGTTTTTGTTTTCCACGTCGCATCCGCCGTCGGTCGCGGCAACCTGCATTGCGGCTTTCGAGGTTCTGGAAAATGAACCGGAGCGCATGGAAAAACTCTGGGAGAACACGCGCTTCTGGAAAAAAGAACTTGGGGCTCTCGGCTTCGATATCGGCGGACGCAACACCCCGGCCAGCGAAACTCCCATCACTCCGATCATCATCGGCGACGGCAAGCTCACCATGGACTTCTCCCGCGAGCTGTTCAAAGAAGGCGTCCTCGGCACCGGCATCGCCTTCCCGACGGTGCCCGAAGGCAAAGCCCGCATCCGCACCATCATGACGGCAACGCACACGAAAGAAGAGTTGGCGCAGGCGCTGGAGGTGCTGGGGAGAGTGGGGAAGAAGATGGGGATAATTGGAAAGTAGCGTCGAAGCCAGTCAATTCCGGCCTAGGAATGCAAGACGGACTCTCACTGAGACCGAAAGACTGGCCGTACCATCTCTTCCGGTGAAGCGCATTCCGGGTGCCACGCTTTCCAGCGCATGGCTGCAGTGATGCGCGTCCGGCCGCTAGGGTGGTCAAAGAAAACGAACTCCTCGACCGGCCCAGGGTCAAGCTTGCGATACTCCCCCACAATCAAGTCGACATTCGCCTCGCCATCCGGTTGCCGGGATACGTTCAGGCCGAACATGTCGGCTTCATACTCCATGGTGCGAGTAATGGTGTTCGACACTGGCGTCATGAGAAAAAAGTAGAGGGAGAACACAATCACGGCCAGTGGCAGCGCGGCGACATCCCTAATCCCGCGAATGTCCCATTGCTGCCCGCATCGCGCGAGTGCAAAGGCGATGCCCCAGTTGAGAAAGGCGAAGCCGATTACGATCACCACGCCGTTCATGAGCAGTCCCTTGTACTCGTGATTGAGAATGTAGTGGCCCATCTCATGTCCCATGACAGGCTCGATCTCGGCCAGGGTGCAGCGTTTCAAAAGATTGTCGTTCAGAGAAATTCGCTGGGTGTTTCCGAAGCCGCCGACGTAGGCGCTGACCCGATTCGACTGCCGGGATGCGTCGAACTGCCAGACGTCGGCGGCGGGAATTCCGTTGGCGTTGGCCATCGCGAGGATCGGATCCCGGATGCGGGGATCCTCAAGTCTTGTGTACTTATTGAATAATGGGGCAAGGTAAACCGGTTCGATCAGACTGACAAATGCCAAGAATACGATCATCAGAACGGCGCCCCACACCCACCAACTCTTGCCTAGAAGGCGCACCAGCCCGACGAGTGGCACGACAAGGATCGTTCCCAGTACCACGACGACTGCCAGCGCGATGAGCTGCTCGCGCATCCAGGGGCCGAAGGTCTGATTCAGCAAGCCATACTTGTGCTCACGGAAGTAGCCTTCATACACCGTGAGCGGAAAGGTGAGGATGGCGGTGACAAGCGAAAATTGAACCCAATAGAGCGCCGTCTGAATGGGCCGGAAGCGGGTGATGCGCTCGGCGAGGTTGCGCATGCCGGCCGACCATCGGAAGCGCAGCAGCAGCCACATCACGAATACTGTCAAGAGGAAGTCCCAGAGAACGAGCCAATAGCCGCCTTCGAAATAGGCATCGGAGCGGGCCCGTTGCGCGGGGGGCATCTTGGCCAAATATGCGTCGACGGCTGCATCGACGTTGAACGCTCGCGCGGTCGTGGCGCGGTCTTGGGCAGGCACAGCGGAAACAGACGGAGCGGTTGTCTGCCCATTTCCAAAAACGGAGAACAGCAGAATCAACAGAAGAACAAGTCGTGCTTGTCGGACCATCGCTGCCCCATTCATCTGGTCAGGAGTATACGCCGCACGGACATCATCCTACCGCTATGAAAATCGCAATCGTCTTTAGTTGGACCCTATTCCGTCCGGTAAACAATCTTCCCGCCCACAACCGTCGCCACCACTTTCCCCGTAAACGGCCAGCCATCGAACGGAGTGTTGCGCGAGAGCGAACGCGACTTGGCGGCTTCGAACGTCCAGCGCTTCTTGGGATCGAAGATGGTTACGTCGGCGAAGTTGCCGCGGGCCAGCGATCCGCGGCTGCGGAGATCGAAGACGCGCGCTGGTCCTGCAGAGAAAAGTTCGACGATGCGGGTCAACGGAATCTTGTGCTCGCGATGCAGCTTGGTGATCGCCAAGGCCAGCGCGGTTTCGAGTCCGGTGATGCCGAAGGCGGCACGTTCGAACTCGACCTGCTTTTCGTGCGCCGCGTGAGGAGCGTGGTCGGTGGAGATGGCGTCGACGGTGCCATCGGCGAGCGCAACCAGAATCGCTTCGCGGTCGGTCGCAGAGCGCAGCGGCGGATTCATCTTGCAGTGCGTGTTGTATTCGCCCACATCTTCGTCGAGCAGCGTGAAATGGTGCGGCGTGACTTCACAGGTGACCCGGCAAATCACGCGGGCGCCATGACCATGACCAGCGCGCTTGCCGCGGCGCACGGCCTTGAGCGCATCGGAAGTGGAAAGATGCGCCACGTGCAGCCGCGACTCGGGAATCTGCTGCGCCAGAGTTACGTCGCGGTCCACGATGGCAGCTTCGGCCGCCGCGCTCATGCCGCGCAGTCCGAGACGAAAACTGGTTGGGCCTTCGTGCATCGAGCAATGCTGGGTGACCCGCGTATCTTCGGCGTGTTGTACGACGGGAAAGTTCAACTCCGCGCCCAGCCTCAGAGCCATGCGCATAACCTGGTCGTCGAGAATCGGTTTGCCGTCGTCGGTGACGGCGATGGCTCCGGCTCGCTGCAGGGCGCCAAAGTCGGTGAGCGATTCGCCGCCCGACCCGCGCGTTGCGGCGGCGACGGGGAAGACGTTAACCGCGGCGGCACGCTCGGGATTCCGCAGCCAGCTCACCCATTCAGGCGTGTCGACCACGGGCGCGGTGTTTGGCATGGTACAGACAGAAGTAAAGCCGCCGGCGGCTGCTGCGGCGGTGCCGGTGGCGATTGTCTCTTTATAGCTTTGCCCGGGTTCGCGCAGATGAACGTGGAGATCGATGAACCCGGGGGCAACGATCAGGCCGCGGGCGTCGAATTTTTCATCGGCACCGCCGCGAGTCTTATTGGGCAGCGCGACCTCGGCGACGCGCCCCTCGCGCAGCAGAACGTCCATGGGCGCGTTGATCTTCGCCGCCGGGTCGATGAGGTGCCCGCCTTTGATGAGCAGCGATCCCGGCCTGGATTTGTCATTCGCCATGCAGTCGACTCCGTCTCATTCGATCCGTGTCGATCCGTGCCAATTCGTGGCTCATCTTGCCTTCCCCAATGCCCGTGCCAGAATCGCCATGCGCATTGGCACGCCGTTGCGGACTTCGTCCATGATGACGGACTGCGGCCCATCGGCAACTTCAGACGTCAGCTCTAGCCCGCGGATGATCGGTCCGGGATGCATTACGATCGCGTCGCGCCGGGCCAATTTGAGGCGCGCCGCGGTCATCTGGTAGCGGGCGACATAATCCTGCACTCGGATTTTCTGCCCGGCCAGGCGCTCTTTCTGCACCCGCAGCAACAGGACGACGTCGGTCCCGCGCAAAGCCTCCTCGACATGGCGCGTGATGCGCAGCCCAGGCGCGAGCGTGGATGCAACCTCAGGCACGAACTCGGGCGGTCCGCAAAGCGTGACCGGCACGCCAACCTTGGTCAGCAGATGGCAGGCGCTGCGCGCTACGCGGCTGTGGTAGACGTCACCGACAATCGTGGCGTGCAAGCCCTTGAAAGATTTCTTGTGCTTTAGAATGGTGAGTGCGTCGAGCAGCGCCTGCGACGGGTGCTCGTGCATGCCGTCGCCGGCGTTGATCACCGGGATATCGAGATGCCGCGCGATAAGGTGCGGCGCGCCCGCCGACGGATGCCGGATGACGATCACGTCCGCGCCCACCGCGCGCAGCGTGCCTCCAGTATCGAGCAGAGATTCGCCTTTTTCCACGCTCGATCCCGAAGACAATACCAGACAGGTGATCGCGCCCAGCGACTTCGCCGCCAACTCGAAAGAAGAACGCGTGCGAGTGGAAGCCTCGTAGAACAACAGCACGACCCGCTTGTTGCGCAACAGCGGCCGCGACTTGAGCGGATTCATGCGGCGGGCCAGCTTGAGCAGGCCCAGGATGTCCTTGGCCTCCATGTGCTCGATGCCGAGCAGCGAACCCCGCGCAGGTTTGTTGGTCGCTTGTGGGTGCAAACGCTGCATCATACGCGGGGAATGGCAGGCCCGGCAAGACCGGTCTGCGAGATCGGCGGTCGCGATTCACGGCGGGAGTTCTGCAGTGGAAAACGTCGAGAAGTGTCCAGATCGGAATATCTGTGGAAGCGGAAGGACGAATTGCTGCCCGGTTGCAGTTCTGGGATTCGTCGTGTCAGACTGTTCCTGTCACAAACAACTGATAAATATACAGTTATGAGCGATTACGGCGGCTGAAAAGGACGCCGCCGAGAGCCCCGCCTGCGCCGGCGACAACGATGAAGAGCACGAAAGCAAAAACCAGACCCACTACCAGCGTCATCGCCAGGCCAGCGGGAGACTTGAGAAAGTCGATCATGGGCTGGGCCTGCGGATCATTGGTGCGCGATGCAGCCTGTTGTACCACCTCGAGCAGTTTTGCGTGAAGCTCGCCGCCGCGGTGCAAGACGGCAACGGCAAAAGCGCCAATGATGGCCATAAAGCCGAAGCAAAAGAAACCGCTGACCGCTCCGAGCTTGGCTCCTGTACTGGGTTTGATTGCCGCACCCGGGCTGCGCCGCCGGTGCAGGACCACGGCCAGAAATCCCGCTCCGAGTATGGCCAGCAGTGGAACCACCAATCCCAGACACATGACTACGGCGGCGATCAACGCGGCAAACGCGCACGACGGCAGCGTGTGCGACCATCCGATGGCCACGGGGAAGGCTGGAGCAGCCTCGGGATCCGGCGCTAACAGCGGGTTCGAGGACGGCGCCTCGTCTGCGGAAGACGCAGCAGGCGCGGCAGGTTCTGCCAGCGCTACACGAATCTGCGGCGCGCCGCAGTGTGCGCAGAACGGGACACCTTCTTCGATGACGTTACCGCACTTGCGGCAGGGAAATTCCACGGTAGTCGAGTGTCGCGGTTGGTCGAATACGTCTGCACCGAAGGTAACGCATGTCACGCGAACTAAGCAAACCGGTCAGATGAGGAGCTGAGTTGGGCGACCCTGCTAAATATCTCCGTGTTCGCCGCGCGTGTGTAGATAAACGACGGCGAAGGTCGAGCCCTTGCCGGAGTCGCCGGGTTCGACCGCGACCACGTGCTGGTCGTCTTCGGTACCTACCTTCAATTCGGTGACCGGGCCGCTGTTGTCGCCTTC
Source organism: Acidobacteriaceae bacterium (assembly GCA_003156805.1). Lineage (GTDB taxonomy): Bacteria > Acidobacteriota > Terriglobia > Terriglobales > Acidobacteriaceae > Sulfotelmatobacter. The sequence goes on from PMHV01000049.1 coordinate 5,403, forward strand.
GCACTTGAGCTCTTTGGAATGCTGGCTCTTCCCGTCCTTGTTGTCGTCGCCATCCGAGTGGACATTGGCGCCGTGTTCGCGCGTATGGCACTCGATCACCTTCCCGTATTTCTTCAGCTTGTTGCGGTAGTAGTCGATCACGCTGCCGGGAGTATCGTCGGAATCGTATTTCGCAACCACCAGCTTCATGCCGAAGGCCTGGGTAAGAAGGCCGAAATTTACGGCATCACCGTGGTCCGGGTCCTTCTTGAGGCGCGCTCCGGGATACAGCGGCAGTCCAGCTTTGCGCGCGTCGGCATCGCTGCCCACATGCAGATCTCCCACCGAACTTTGTATGTCCAAATGCTTGTCCTTATCGTCGCTGTCGGCTTGTTGCGCGGCTGCGAGGGCGGGCAAAGTCAAAACCGTGGCGGCCACGGCCACAAGAATCCACCGCGAGTAAGTAGTCGGCGAGAAAAAGCTGGTCTTGGTTGGCGCCGTAAATCGATGCATGGTGTCCTCCTAAATGTCTGCGTCCTTGCCGTGGGTGCGCACGTAGACCAGGGAAAAGCTCGATCCCTTGCCTTGGGGTTCGACGGCCACGATGTGCTGATCGTCTTTCCTGCCCACCTTGAGTTCGATGTTGTTGCCGTGCTCGCCTTCGCAGGTTAACTCGTTCGAATTGTTTTCTGATTCGTACGTTCCCAACTTCGTCTCCACGTTCACGTGGCCGACCTTCATGTTCAGATTCAGACCGGAAGTGTGGCATTCGAGCACGTTGCCATACTTCTTCATCTGGTCTTTGTAAAACGACAAGATCTTGGCGGGCGCATCGTCGGACTCATATTCGAGTGCCACCACCTTGATTCCATAACCGAACCCGGAAATGTTCACGTTGGCGTTCTTCTGGTCGCCGCTCGGATCTTTCGCCTTCACGTGAGAGCCCGGATAAACCGCTAACCCAGTGTCGGAAGCGTCGACGTCGTTCGATACATGAATGCCGCCGAGCAGCGTTTTGATGTCCACCTGCTTATCCTGGCCGTTGCCCTCTTTTTTCACGTTCACGCTGCAGGCGGGCAAAACAAGAAGAGCGGCCAGAATTGCCGCAAAGACGATTGCCGCTGCGTTCAGAGAAACGTGGACTCCGTTTCTTCGCAAATCAGTTCTGCGCATGTTGAGACCCTCCACTGACTACTCGAGCGGGGCGCTCGATGCCCGCGCCACGCGCGGCGACTTCGGGAATGCTGACCGGAAGATGCCCGCGAATGGCAATCTCACCAAACAGCGCCTTGACCGCGCTCACTTCCGACACCGACGCATTCGAGAACGTACAAATATAATTCTCCACCTTGGGGAAGCTGGCTGCAAGATACGGATTCCCCATGGCGATCACCGCGGTCTTCTGCCCGGCACTGTCGAGCAACTGTTCCAGCAACGTAGCAGTCGCATCCGGCATGGAAACCGAATTCCCCACTTTGCCCGCCGACGGGACCACGTAGACCGCGGCAATCACCGTCTGGGCCTGGTCAACCGCTTTCAAAACCTGGTCGCTCATGCCCGCGGCCACGCGCGGATCGACATACATTACATCCGCATCGGGCACGCGAGCGCGCAACTCACGGGCAAAAGCTCGGCCGGAATCGGTGCGCACGTCATCGGAGAAGACCACGGCCAACAGTCGGTTATGAATCTCCTCTACAGTTGTGTACGGAAGTGCGGCCTTCGCGGTTCCATTCGTTTTCGGCGGCGAAATCAGCGGCAAAACCTTGCCGTTATCCCGCACCAGCGTGACCGCGTCGTCGGCGACCTGCTGCCCAAACGCAAGATTTTCCGGTTTGCCCACCAGCGTATCCAACTCGTTCACATCCACCAGCCGAGCCTTGTTCAAGCCCAATGAGGCCTTCGCTTTCAGTAGCTTGAGCACCGAGCGGTCCAGGCGCTCAGGAGAGATTTCTCCCGAGCGCACGGCTTGGAGCATGGCATCGTAGGAAGCGCCGAAATCGGCGGGAATCAGCAGCAAGTCGTTTCCCGCCTTGAAGGCTTCCACGGCGGCGCGTCCGATATCGTTGGCGAACAGATGCGTCAGACCTGCCATGTCGAGAGCGTCGGTGACCACGATGCCTTGGAACCCGAGCTGTTGTTGCAGCAGGCCAGTCACGATTGCGGGCGAGGTCGTGGCTACATGGTTGGGATCGGAATCGAGCGCGGGAACAGTCACGTGAGCAACCATCACCGAGTCGACTCCGGCTTCAATGGCGCGGCGAAACGGCGGCAGTTCGATGGAATCAAGGTGAGCGCGGTCGCCGTTGACGGCAGCGACTCCAAGGTGAGAATCGGTTGCGGTGTCGCCATGGCCGGGAAAGTGTTTCGCCGTAACCAGCATTCCGGCTTCATGCGCGCCGCGAATGTATGCCGCGATCAAATCGCCCACCTGTTTTGAATCTTCTCCGAACGAGCGCGTGTTGATGATGGGATTCGCGGGGTTGGAGTTGACATCGGCGTCGGGAAAAAAATTCCAGTGAATGCCGATGGCGCGCGACTCTTCGCCGCTGATGCGTCCGAACGTTTCCGCGTCTTCTTCCTTGCCCACCGCGCCGAAGGCCATGGCGTGCGGAAAAACCGTCGTTCCCAGCAACCGCATGGAAACTCCGCGCTCGAAATCGGCGGCAAACAGCAGCGGCAGCTTGGAATCGCTTTGCAGCCGGTTGAGCAATTCGGCCGCTTCGTAAGGTTCGCTGCGCAGAAGATACGGACCATCCACGTGAACCGTCATGGCGAACGAACCCACGTGATACTTCTGCATGGCGTCGCGCAGTTGCAGGTATTCGGGATTCTCCACGTTGAGAAAACTGGCGCGGCACCAGATCATGAAAACCTGGCCGACTTTTTCTTCCAGCGTAAGCTTGCGCAAAGTTTTCTCGGCCCACTTCTCGCCATCGCGGGTAAGACGAGTGGGAGCCGGATGCTGATACTTTTCCTTGGCCGAAGCCGCCGCCGCGAGCGCGAGCGTGAAAAGCACGGTCGCAAGAAAAAGAGCGATTGCGCGATGCATGAACAGAACGATAGCAGAAGCAAGCGCTGGGAACGTAGGTTCTAAGGCTTGACGCCAGAAGACCCGAAGCCCAACGCAGTTTCCACTAACGTTGCAGCGGCCGATTGTAGTTGTTTGTCGTCTCCGAAGTCGCGAAGCCAGTGAACGTCCGGCTCGCGGCGAAACCATGTCATCTGCCGCTTGGCATAGTTACGGTGAGCTTGCTGGGCGGCTTGAAGCGCCTGCTCGCGGGTGAGTTCTCCGCGAAGGAATTGCACGGCCTGTTTGTAGCCGAGAGAAGACAGCGCTCCGGCAGCGTCGCCGTATTGTTGCCGCAGGCTCTGAGTTTCTTCGATAAGGCCGGAATCGAACATGCCTTGCGCGCGCTGGTTGATGCGATCGTAGAGCGCACTGCGATCGGGGTCGAGGCCGAGCCGCAGAATGCGGAAACCGCGCAGCGGATCGCGCGGTTGCCGCTGCCAGAGTTCGGTCATCTTCTGGCGCGAGGCCAGGCAAACTTCGATGGCGCGGATCAGCTTGGGTGCATCGTTGGCGTGAATTTTTTCCGCGGCCGCGCGATCGAGCCGGTGCAGGATGCGATGCAGATAACTCGATCCTCGTTCGGCCGCGCGCTCGCGCAGGCGCAGGCGAAGTTCGTCCGAGCGCTGCGGACCGGGAAAAAGTCCTTCCAGCAACGCCCGCAGATAGAGTCCGGTTCCGCCCACTACGATCGGCAGATGGCCGCGCGATTTGATTTCGTCGAGCACCTTCCGCGCGCGGCGCGCATATTCGCCCGCGGTGATGTAGCTAATAGGCTCGACGAAATCGAGCAGATGATGCGGCGCGCGGGCGCGCTCGTCCGCGCTGGGCTTGGCCGTGCCGATTTCAAACTCGCGGTACATGGCGACCGAATCGCAATTGACGATCTCGCCGCGAAACCGCTCGGCCAGCGCGAGCGACAGCGCCGTCTTGCCGCTGGCTGTGGGGCCAAGCACAACCAGAAGCAGCGGGTCAGCATCTCGGTCGTGAGGCTTGGCTTCGGGCGCGCGCGCGGGCTGGTTCAGCGCCAACTCCAGTGGATCGCGTGCCAGTAGCGAATCAGAGCGAGGACCAGCAGCAGAAATGCGATGAGCAGCAAGCCCGTAGTTTCGGTCGCGTAGGCCGCGTGCCGCGGATGCTTGCGGGCGGAATCGTCTTGGCGACCGATGGCAGGCACGAGAATATTGTAGCTCGGGACGCGTTGCTCTATGTGCCGTTTGCGGAGCGAACCTTGATTTGCATGGCGTAGATTCGCATGGCGTATCTCGGGCGGCGAGTGCGGGAGAGAAGTCTGCGGGGAAAATTGTTCCGTTTCGGAACGAGTTTACCTTGTCGATTCTTATAGCCCCTACCCCTATCCCCCTCGGTATATTGGAATCATCAGGTTAGCGATAAAATGCCATTTGATCTATTGGCATCAACAACTTACGGGCAGAATCTTGCATGCAAAGGACTTAGCGGGATGGCATGAGCCGTAAGCCGTTTAGAATCAGCGCGTGCCTGACGGGGGCCGCGCTCCAGAGACGCCCGATTCGGTTGATTCGAGGGGATTCTGGGCTAAATCCGGGCCGAATTTAGGTTATCTCGCGGCTATTGTATTTTCAAAGAGCAAATGCTTTGAAGGAATTAGGATCGGCGATGCGGGCGGGTGAAGTCAAGGAAATTCGTTAGTGGTGCAGTTCGATAAGGAGGCGAGCCAAACGCGCGGTTGTTGGGTCGCAAAGAGCGCTCAGGATGACAATCAAACTGAGCCACTACCGAATTCGTGAGGGCTGGGGGATGGGCGCGGTAGAATGGGCCGAGTGAGGTGGGCATGGCACAGATGACACCGAAAGTTTCAAAATTGCTGGAACAAGCCTTGTCGTTGTCCATTGAGGAACAGGAGGCATTGGCGGATTCCCTGATCTCGAACCTCGATGGCGAGGTGGATGAGGGTGTGCAGGCGGCTTGGGAAGCGGAGATCGGTAGGCGAATCGCAGATCTGGATTCCGGAAAGGCAAAGACTACTTCCTGGGCGGAAGTGCGCAGACGCAACCTGACGAAGTTGCCCCATGCCCGGTAGCTCTGCGGAATTTCACGAGGAAGGGGGCGCCGAATATGACGCCGCATTCGACTGGTACCTGGAGCACAGCCCGGATGCCGCTGTCAGGTTCGATGCCGAAGTGGATCGCGGGGTGGCGCAGATCGTTAAGGCTCCGCAGCGCTGGGCAGCCGGTTCTCACTACTCGCAGGTTCTTGCTCAGACAGTTTCCTTTCATTCTGATTTACCGGGAACGCACTTCAGCGAACATTCAGATCGTAGCCGTTGCCCACACCAGCCGGAAGCCTGGGTACTGGAAGCGGCGGCTGTAGCGGTGTGCTTTCCCAGCCTTTGAGCTGATGTTTCCAGCGTTTCGATTTTCCGCGGAACCGGAACTCACGAATCGCGTGTAATCTCGTCTAAGAGGCTGGTTGGGAGTTGTTTGCCTGACGGAGGAATGTTTATGAAACGCTTGGGGAACGAACGCTGGTGGTTTGCGGTGCTGATGCTGGGCGGATTTCTGTGCTCGCTCGCGGCGTTGCCGGCGCGAGCTGACGAATGGTCGAAGACCTACACTCTCACCGGCAAGCCGGATTTGCGGGTAGAAACTTCGGACGCGAACATCCGCGTGGAAACCCGGGAGCAGAACACGATCGAAGCCAAGGTGACGACTGCGGGTTACAAGATCGGCCCAGACGACATCCGCGTGGAAGAGCACCAAGTTGGCGACCGCGTCGAAATCGACGTGCGCTATCCGCACCATGGTATGACGATCGAGTGGGGCAATCATGGCAGTCATCGCGTCGACGTTGACATCCACATGCCGCGCGAGGGGCGGGTTGACCTGCATACGGGCGATGGCAAGATCGTGATCGGCAACTTCAAGGGAGAAATGGAATTGCGCAGCGGCGATGGCCCGCAGGAAGTCAGCGGCGTTGACGGCAAACTGGACGCCACGACGGGCGATGGATACATCCACGCCGACGGGCGATTTGACGAACTCCACTTAAAGAGCGGAGACGGCCGCGTGGAAGCGCGAGCCACGAGCGGATCGGCGCTGGGCGCGAGCTGGAGGCTGGAAGCCGGCGACGGCAGCGTGTCGCTGGAGGTTCCGGAAAACCTGGCGGCGGATGTGGACCTGCACACCGGAGATGGGCATATCGATCTGGAGATGCCGATCACAACCGAGGGCAAGATTCGCGAAAACGAGGTTCGCGGCAAGTTGAACGGCGGCGGAAACCTACTGGTGATTCATACGGGAGATGGATCGATCCGGCTGCGGAAGGGGTAGAAATTTGGACCTTGGACCTTGGACCTCGGACCTCGGACCCTGAACCTCAGACCTGCGGTTGTCTGACAATTGCTGTATAATGTCTGACATCATGGTTTCGCAGCGCATCACCGTCCGCGTGCCTGTGCCGCTTGGGTCTCGGCTCCGCGACCGTTCGCGGGTGAAGGGACAAACTCCATCGGACCTAGTACGGGTTGCGCTGGAAAACTATTTGGAGGAGGAAGGCACGGGTTCGGCTTACGAAGCGGCGGAGGCGGCGGGACTGATTGGCTGCGTGCGCCGCGCGCCGAAAGACCTGAGCACGAACCGGCGGCATTTTGAAGGCTTCGGCGAGAGCGAATGAAGCAGATTCGGGCGGACCGGATGCTGGTGGATACGGGGCCGCTGGTTGCGATTCTTTCGCGCGAAGATGCACACCACCAGACCTGCGTGGAAGCGCTCCGCGAGATGGCGGGGCCGCTGTTTTCGTGCTGGCCGGTGATCACCGAAGCGGCGTGGCTGTTGCGGCGCTCTTCGCGCGCGGTGCAGCAGTTGCTGAGCAACATGGACGGCGGTTTCCTTCAACTGCTGCCGCTGGCGGGGACGGAGGCCAAGGCCATTGCAGCGGTGATGAAGAAGTATGAAAGCATCCGCCCGCAACTTGCCGACGCCGCGTTGGTTTATCTTGCGGGCCGCGAGCGAATCGAGACCATTTTTACTCTGGACCGGCGCGATTTTTCCATTTATCGGACAGGCCGGAGGCGATCCTTTCGCATTGTTCCGAAGATGGATTAAAAGCTATTTTAGCTTCTAATGGCGCTGCCGGGAACGTCAGGGAATCAGCGGTCTGGGCTTGACGGAGCGTCTACTCGAGGTCTTCTTTGCTGGGGTTGTAATAGAAGCGGAAACGCAGCGCGAGATATTGGCCGCCGAAGTCGGTGGGCAAGGGCGGGAACGGGTTGGAAGCAGTGATACCGGCCCAGGCGGCGCGGTCGAGCGGAATGTCGCCGGAAGTGGCGACCAGTTTCATGCCGGCGACGTGGCCGTCTTTGGTGATGGCGAACTCAATGGCCAGCTTGCCTTTCTTCATCTGCGCGGATTCGGGAATCGCGTTGTACCAGTTCTGGCGTACTTCCTGCACGATGCGCTGCAGATAGGGACCGAAATCGACGCCCTGAGTGTCGCTAAGAATGTCGAGCGCGCCCTCCTGCCGGCCGTGGGCTCCGGTGCCCAGACCGAAGTCGCCGCCCTGACCTCCTCCGCCACCGGCACTCTTGGCGGCCGCGGCCGCCTGCGTGGCTTGCTGAATCGCCGAGCCAGCCGACAATGGGGCCGCATACTTGCTGAACTCATTCGCCGCGTTGGGTTTGGGCTGCGTCTGCAACTGCGCCAGTTGGTTGGGAGGTGGTTGCATTTGCTGTTGCTGCGCGGGCTGCGGCGCGGCCGGCGCCGGAGTGGCCGAGGGCTGAGGCGGCGCTGCTTGCGCGGTTCGCGGGCCACTCAGGCCCGGCGCACCAGGAGGCGGCGTCGCCAGAATCTTGCGCAGCTCCTTGGGATCGAGCTCGGGATGCCTCGAGGTGGCGATGCGATCCTTGTCGGACAAGACGTTGGTATTGGGCCGGTGCGAAAGCTTTTGCAGGTCGGGAGGAAGCGTCAGGAACGTAACATCTTTACCGTTGGTCGCGTCTCTCGCGACCACCACGGTCGAATGCCAGGGTAGATATTTTTCCAGCCATTCAATCTTGACCAGCAAAATGATGAGGACGAGATGGGCGATGATGGAGATCCACGCGGCTTCGCGGCGGCGTGAACGGGCCAGATCATCCTGCAACTGAATGAGCAGGTGCGGCACGCGAGCGTCGTCATCGAAGGCGCGGTAGGCGGTTTCCCATCCCTGGGCGTCATACAGACCGAGTTGTTCCGGCGGCCTAGGCGGCGGAGCGACGGGATCCTGGAATGGAATCTGCGTAATCGGCATGGACTAGGCTTGGTCCTTTAGACACAAATCTGCCACGCTGCGTTGCATCAGCCCTCCACCGGGCGACACACGTACGCAGCTTGACCAAGTTACTTTTATTCTCGCATCTTTCGCAAGATTCTGCTCACCCATGAAGGGACCACGACCAGGGTATGTAAACATTTGTAAAACCACAGTTCTGACTGGCCAGTTGCCAGTTCTCAGTTAAGAGGGCGCTGTGCTAATTGCGGGTCAGGATTGGCTTTTCGCGATGCTCGCGAGATTGGCCTTCTGGCCATGCGCTCGAATCGCGGCCACGATATCGAGCGCCAGGGCGAGGGCGCGGCGCCCGTCTTCGAGGGGGACAACGGGAGTGGAGCGCTGCCGGACGGCGTAGAGAAACGATTTCAGCTCGGCATGAAGCGGTTCTTCAGAGGTAACCGGCGGCTTGGCCACTTTGATCTCCGGATTGACCGAGGGAGTGCCCGCTGCTCCGTCCTGGCCGACGGTGAAGACGAGGGCCTCCTGACGTCCGTAGTCGATGGAGATGTACTGGCGCGGCTGGAAGAAGCGAAGTTTGCGCACGCGCTCGGTGGAAACGCGGCTGGCGGTGAGGTTGGCCACGCAGCCGGACTCGAACTCCAGCCGCACATTGGCGATATCCACCTTGCCCGAGAGAATGGGCAGGCCGACGGCGCGCACTTCCTTGACCGGGGAATTCGCGAAGCAGAGCACGATGTCGAGATCGTGAATCATCAGATCGAGCACGACATCCACGTCGAGCGAGCGCGGCGTGAAAACGCTAAGCCGATGCACTTCGAAAAACATGGGTTGGGTGAGAAGCGGAAGAGTGGCGCGAACCGCAGGGTTGAAGCGCTCCAGGTGCCCGGCTTGGGCGATGCGCTGGTGAGCGGCAGCCAGATTCACTAATTCGTCGGCTTCGGCAAGCGACGGGGCGAGCGGCTTCTCGATGAGCACGTCCACTCCGGCTTCCATGAGAGCCTGCGCCACGGCAAGATGATGGATGGTGGGCGCGGCCACCGAGGCTGCACGAACCTCGCTGTGGGTGGTGAGCATCTGCTCAACCGAGCCGAAAGCGCGACAGCCGAACTCACTGGCCACGGCATCGGCGCGGTCGAGGTCAGGATCGACCACACCCACCAAACGCACGGCGTCGCCCTGCTGTTCGAGCTCTTTGTAGATGCGAGCGTGGTTGCGTCCAAAGACGCCCACGCCCACCACCGCGACTGGAATGGGACCCTGTGCTTGCAGTAGAAAATCTCTAGGCAGGTTGCCGGAAACAGATTGTAAACGGAATTGCGAGAAAGAGCATCTGCTTAACGTTTAGGAGTGCCTAATTTCCCAATACGGGAATTCGATTTAGCCGTCAGCAATATCGGCCACCGACCGTGAGAAAGGACTTGTTAAATGGATAATTGGGTAATCGGTTCATTGAAGGCCTTCTGCCGAAGTAGGTGTTCCAATTACTCAATTACCCGATTCATAATTGCCCAATCCTTCTTACTTCGCGGCGCGGCCTTGCGCTTTCTTCAAGATGGCGATCTGCCCAGCGTGGTAAAGCTCATGCTGCGCGACCCCGTGCAGGTGATGATAGAAGTCATAACGCTTGCCGGGAACGCGGTCGCGGAGACGCGAATCCGGCAGGGCTGCGACTGTTTTCACCAGCACCTCGTGCGTGCGTTTGAGGTAAGTCTCGGCCTTGCGCCACGCGGCTTCGGTGGGCTTTGAAACGAGAGGGAAGTTCGCCAGCCCTGTGGGCTGAAATTTCTCGCCGCTCAGCCGGCGGCAAGCCGCAGCGTCCCAGACGGCGATGTGCAGAACCAGCTCCCAAATGCTGTGAACATTGCGCAGAGGCTTGGCCGCGGCCGTGGCGGCGTCGACATCTTGCAGCAACTCAAGTAAAGCCGGGCCATGCCAGGCGTCACCGTCAAAGGCGCGGCGAAGCTGGTCGGCGATGCGGGCGGGCTCGGAGTTTGGGGAAGTCATATCTTCTAACTTCGACCATGGAGAAAGTATTAGTCAACAGATTTATGAATACAACGTATTCTGTAGAGGAGCCGACAATGTTGCCGAGCCATCGTATTGCTACTCATCCTGGACGAATCTTGTTGCAGGAGTTTCTCGAACCGCTGGGTTTGACCCAGGCTGAACTGGCGAGGGCGCTCAACATCCCCTTGAACCGGGTGAACGAGTTGGTGCGCGGGAAGCGAGGCATTACGCCGGAAACGGCCCTGCTTCTAGCCGGATACTTCAAGAACTCGGCCGAGTTTTGGATGAATTTGCAGACCGCCCACGATCTGACGGTAGCTATTCATGAGATGCGCAGACGTCCGGTGGCGACCCCGCGGGGGACTCGGCGTTCCATGGGAGCCGGCTAGCCACAGCGCCTCTAAAACCCGTTTTCTCATTCAGTCCGACAGTCCGAGTCGGCCACAACTGCGATCGCCGCCGCATTCGCCGCATCGAGAACCTTTTCTCCATCCAACAGCAGGCACTTTCCCGCATCCAGCGCGAGGCAGGTTGCGCCTGCGGCCTGCATGACTTCGATGGTTTTCACTCCGACGACGGGAACGTCGAAGCGCATATCCTGATTGGGCTTGGCGATTTTCACCACGGTGAGGTCGCGGCTCAGCGTGGAGGCCTCGCCGTGCAGCGAGCGCATGATCTGGCCGGCGCGCTCGATGGTGGCGTCGGTGCCCTCCATGGCCTCGATGGCGACGCAGGCGGATTCTGCCACCACCACCGTTTGCCCAATGTCATGCTGCGCCAGATGGCGGGCCACGGTGCGGCCGTACTCAATATTTTTGCGTTCCTGCTCGCTGGGCGCGCGTTTGGTAAGAACGCCGGGCTTGACCAGCAGCGGCTCGAGCAACCACGTGGAATTTTCCAGCGTGATGCCCTCATCGCCCAGGACTTTCGCGACCGCTCCAAGAAGTGCGTCGGTGTTGCGCGTGGCGAGCGAAAGCAAAAGTTTGGCCAGGCGCCAGTCCGGGCGGATGCTGGAAAAAATCTGCTTGTGCTTCACCTGCCCGGCCATGATGGCGCGATGCACACCCTCGCGCTGAAAAGTTTCAATCAACTTCGAAAGTTCTCCCAGCGAAAGCCAGTGAACCGCGGCCGCGCCCCGCGATTCGATCTCAGGGAAAGCTTCTTCTTTGATCGCCGCCACGACTACTTCGTAGCCCTGCGCGCGCGCCGCATCGAGCACGAGAAAAGGAAACTTGCCGTTGCCGGCGATGAGGCCAAGGCGTTGCATGTCAGTGGCCAGCGATCAGTGGCCAGTGATCAGCGATCAGCGATCAGTACCGCTCTTACTAGCCACTGATCACTGGCAACCGACCATTTACTTAATGACTCCTCGTTCCGCAGCTTCAATGAAGCGGATCAGCGTGTTCACATCTTCCCCGCGACCCGGCTCTGTCTTCAATTTCTCCAATGCCTGCGAAGTGTTCATCTTCGATGCCAGCAGAATCTTGTAAGCGTGGTGAATCGCGCGAATGCGTTCTTTGGTGAAGCCGCGCCGCTCGAGGCCCACTTTATTCATGCCGTAAGCGTGGGTGTCGCGCGCGGCCGAGGTCATGGAAAAAGGCAGAACATCCTGCGTGATGGTGGTGCCGCCGCCAATATAAGCGTGCGCGCCGATGCGCACGAACTGATGCACCGGGCACAGCGCGCCCACAACCGCCCATTCTTCCACCGTCACGTGGCCGCCCAGCGTGGCTCCATTCACCAGCATGACATGGTCGCCGATCACGCTGTCGTGCCCAACGTGCGCGTAAGCCATGATCAGCGTGTGGCTGCCGACGCGCGTGACGCCGCCGCCTTTCACCGTGCCGCGGCTGATGGTGACACATTCGCGAATCTCGTTGTGATCGCCGATCTCCAGCCGCGTCGGCTCGCCTTTATAAGTGACATCTTGCGGGTCCATGCCGATGGCGCAGAAAGGAAAAAAAATGTTGTCGTTGCCGATCCGCGTGGGACCTTCGATGGCCACGTGAGAAACCAGGCGGCAGTTTTCGCCCAGCTCAACGTCCGGTCCGATCACGCAATACGGTCCGACTTGGCATGATTCTGGAATTCTGGCTCGCGGATCGACAATGGCCGTGGCGTGAATTTTCATCGAGAAACGTTCATCGAGACTTATTCATCGCAAATGTTCATGGAGAAACAAAGTCACCGAACCTCGGCGTCCGCCGCATCCTCGGAACTGTTTCGTCCGCGCGCGCTGTCGATCAACTGGCACGACACCGTAGCGTCGGCGACACGCTTGCCATTCACCGATGCGGTGCCCTGCATCTTCGCGGCGATCATGTGCTCCATCACTTTCCAGCCCATCACTTCTACTTCCAGGCGCACCTGATCGCCCGGTCCCACCGGACGGCGGAAGCGCGCCCGGTCAATGCCCGTGAAAACCATCACCTTGTTATCGCGATCTTCGACCTCTGTCAGCAGCAGCGCACCGCCCGCCTGCGCGATCGCTTCCACAATCAGAACTCCCGGCATGATCGGCAAGCCGGGAAAGTGCCCGTTGAAAAAAGGCTCGTTGATGGTGACGTTCTTGATGGCGACGATGCGCTCCTTGCGTTTCAACTCGAGCACGCGGTCGATGAGCAGGAACGGATATCGATGCGGCAAAATCTTCAGAATCTCGTGAATATCGAGCGAGGACTTGGCTTCGCCAAGCGGCGCTTCCGTCACAGGGTGAATACTCTCAGTCATGGATTCTTCTCAATCGGCCTGAAGATTATACTGTACCGCGTCGCGTCAACACGCTGAGACATACCCGTGAATTAGAGAGCGAAACGTGCCCAGCAGGAAAAAGACGACCTTCGACGATGAGATTCGGGCCGCGTGGCCCGATCGTCTACGCTACTTCGAGCAGCGGCAGGATCAGATCGTGGAGACGATCCGTGAGCTCGTTGAGATTGAATCCCCCAGCGACAGCAAGCGGGCGGTCGACGGCATCGCCGCGTTCGTGGCCCAGAAGTTCGAGGCCCTGGGCGGAACAACGCGATTTCACCCCAGCAGCGAGTTTGGTGACAGCCTCCAAATTAATTTCGCCGGCCGCGACCAGAGTCCGGATAAGAGAAAAGACAAGAAAAAGCCGGTCCTGCTGCTCGGCCACTATGACACGGTTTACCCGCTGGGCACGCTCGCGAACATGCCGTGCAAAATAGATGCCGGCCGCCTGCACGGGCCCGGCATTCTCGACATGAAATCAGGAATTGCGTTGATCCTGCATGCCATCGAAGGGCTGCAAGCATGGCACGGCGAGTTGCCGCGGCCGGTCACGGTTTTTCTGGTTTCCGACGAAGAAGTGGGCAGCCGTTCGTCGCGAAAAATCACTGAAGCGTTGGCGAAAGAATCCGCCGGAGTGCTGGTGCTGGAGCCTGCCGCCGGCCTTCGCGGCGCAGTCAAGACCGCGCGCAAAGGCGTCGGCGAATACACGCTGAAAGTGAAAGGCGTGGCGGCCCACGCGGGACTCGACCCCGGCAAGGGGCACAGCGCCATCCTGGAGCTGGCGAGGCAGATTGTGGCCATCGCCAAGCTGAACCATCTGCGGCAAGGCGTATCGGTCAACCCTGGCGTCATTCGCGGCGGCACGCGCAGCAACGTGGTCGCGTCGGAAGCTTCCGTCGCAATCGACGTACGCATCAAGAGCGCAAAACAGGCCGCTGGAATCGACCGCAAACTGCGCTCGCTGAAACCGTTCGACAAACATTGCAAACTTGAAATCTCGGGCAGTATCAATCGTCTGCCCATGGAGCGGACTGCGGGTGTGGCCGCACTTTACCAGGAAGCCCGCAAGATTGCGGAGCGCATCGACTGGCGCCTGGAAGAAGCTGCGGTGGGCGGCGGCTCCGACGGCAACTTCACCGCAGGCATTGGCATCCCGACACTCGACGGCATGGGCGGCGTAGGCGAAGGCGCCCACGCCGTCCACGAATACATCGTCATCTCCGAGCTGCCGCGGCGGGCCTTGCTGCTGGCGGGGATGATTGAGAGGACGTGAGGGCGCCGCGCCAGACTAGCCAAACGCTGCTATTGATGCGGTTGTCCCAACTGGATGCGATCCGTTCTTTGACTCCCGGTGCGCCGTAGCCTAGACTTTTCTTAGGGAGTTCGGCCCTTCGCAAAGCGGCGTGTTCAGCGCTTCCGAACGACCTACGGAGGTAGTATGGGTGAGGGTCTTTTTCAACCGCTGCATATTCTTCTGATCGTGGCCATCGCGCTGCTACTGTTCGGCACCAGCAAATTCTCGGCGTTGGGCAAGGGCCTGGGCGAAGGTATCCGCAACTTCAAAGCGGCGATGAAGGAAGAAGAACCACCCAAGAAAGCTCCGGAACCGGAAGAAGAGAAGAAGACCTAGGCTAAGTTCCTCGTCATTCACTCACAGCGCTCCACAATCCTTGAGCATCTCCCGCACCAACGCAACCGGCAATCCCATCACATTGTTGTAATCGCCTTCGATATGCGGAATCCACCGCGATGCGCCGCCTTGAATCGCATACGCCCCGGCCTTGTCCATGGGCTCACCCGTGGCAATGTAGTCGCGGATCTCGCCGTCGGATAACTCGCACATGGTCACGAAAGTTGTCTCGAAAGCAGTTGCCAGTTGCCGGTTGTCAGTTGTCAGTTCTCGATGGTAGCTTTCCGGCACGGTATCAGTTTGCGTTTCGGTTTTACTGGCAACCGGCAACTGACTACTGGCAACTGGCCCCACCAGGCAGACTCCCGTAATCACCACATGCGTGCGACCCGACAACATATGCAACATGCGGGCCGCATCGTCCGCATCGCGCGGCTTGCCCAGGATGGCGTCTTCGACTACGACGATGGTGTCTGCGCCCAGCACATAATCTTGTGGTCGCGTTTGATGAACGGCCAGGGCTTTCTCCCGCGCCAGCCGTTCGGCGCAGTCTCGTGGAGACTCGTTCGCGCGCGGCGTTTCGTCAATGCCGGCGGGTTGCACGGTGAACGGAATGCCTGCATTGCGCAGAAGTTCCTGGCGTCGCGGCGAGGCGGAGGCGAGCACGATCATGCGATCTGAATTCTAGCCGAACTTGACCGAGTACCGAGTGCGAGCACCAAGTGAACCTCAAGGGCCTGCGAACAACGCGGTGAAAGACAAGTTGGGCTCGCGGACATGCGAACTGAGAACTGAGAACTGTTCCCCGCCTGCTAAAATCAAAGATTAGCCAATCAAAGCTAGCCCGCAACCTATGGACGCCGCTTTCCTCCGCAACTTTGCCATCATCGCGCATATCGACCACGGCAAATCCACGCTGGCCGACCGTCTGCTGGAGCTGACCGGGTCGCTCACCGCGCGCGAGATGCAGGCGCAGGTGCTCGACTCCATGGACCTGGAGCGCGAACGCGGCATCACCATCAAAGCCCACGCCGTGCGCATGATGTACACCGCGAAAGATGGCCAGACTTACCAGCTCAACCTGATCGACACGCCCGGCCACGTGGATTTTTCCTATGAAGTTTCGCGCTCGCTCGCCTCGTGCGAAGGCGCGCTGCTGATCGTCGACGCTTCTCAAGGAGTCGAAGCCCAAACCCTGGCCAACTCCTATCTCGCCATCAATCACGGTCTCGAAATTATTCCCGTCATCAACAAGATCGATCTCCAGAGCGCTGATATTCCGCGCACCAAAGAAATGATCGAAAGCGCGGTCGGCCTCGACGCTTCCGACGCAATTCTGATCAGCGCGAAAACCGGCCAGGGCGTGCCCGCCGTGCTCGAAGCCATCGTCAAGCGCGTTCCGCCGCCCAAAGGCAATCCTGACAACCGTCTGCAGGCGCTGGTTTTCGATTCCTGGTTCGATCCCTACCGCGGCGTGATTGTATTGACCCGCGTGTTTCAGGGCACGCTGCGCAAAGGCCAGAGAATTCGCCTCTGGTGGAACGGAACCACTTTCGACGCCGAGACGCTCGGCGTGCTCACGCCGAAGCCGGTGGAGATCGACGAACTGAAAGCCGGCGAGGTCGGTTTCGTCATCGCCAATATCAAAAATGTTGCCGACACGAAAATCGGCGACACCATTACCGATGACGCCAACCCCGCCTTCGAAGCCTTGCCCGGCTTTGAAGAGATCAAGCCCATGGTCTTCGCCGGCCTCTACACCGTCGATGCCCACGAGCACACCCGGCTGCGCGAAGCGCTGGAAAAACTTCGGCTCAACGATTCGTCGTTTTTCTTCGAGCCGGAAAGTTCCGTCGCACTGGGCTTCGGTTTTCGCTGTGGCTTCCTCGGTCTGTTGCACATGGAGATCATTCAGGAGCGGCTCGAACGTGAGTTCAATCTCG
Source organism: Acidobacteriaceae bacterium (assembly GCA_003156805.1). GTDB lineage: Bacteria > Acidobacteriota > Terriglobia > Terriglobales > Acidobacteriaceae > Sulfotelmatobacter. Next base: position 22,033 of record PMHV01000049.1, read on the forward strand.
AACTCATCACCACCGCGCCCGGCGTGCGCTACAAAATTACCAAGACCGACGGCGAATTGATCGAGGTCGATAATCCTTCGCGCTGGCTTGATCCCAGCGAAATTGCCAAAGTCGAAGAGCCGGTGATTTTGGCCATGATTCTCACCAACGAAGAATACGTCGGCGGAATTCTTAAGCTGGTCGAAGAAAAACGCGGCAAGCAGAAGACCTTCGAGTACGTCAGTTCGTCGCGCGTGATGTTGCACTACGAGTTACCGTTGAACGAAATCGTGCTCGACTTTTACGACCGGCTGAAGTCGGTTTCGCGCGGCTACGCTTCGCTCGATTATCACCTCGCCGATTACTGGGAGTCGCCTATGGTCAAGCTCGACATCCTCGTGGCCGGGGAGCCGGTCGATGCGCTCTCCATCATCGTGCATCGCGATTTCGCCTACGACCGCGGCAAAGCGCTGGTCTCAAAAATGCGGCAACTCATTCCCCGGCAAATGTTCGAAGTGGCCATCCAGGCTTCCATTGGAGCGAAAATCATCGCCCGCGAAACCGTCTCCGCCATTCGCAAAAACGTTATTGCCAAATGCTACGGCGGCGACATTTCGCGCAAGCGCAAGCTGCTGGAAAAACAGAAGGAAGGCAAAAAACGAATGAAACGGATCGGCCGTGTCGATATCCCTCAGGAAGCCTTCCTGGCCGTCCTCAAGGTCGGCGAGGACAGCTGATTCTCGCCTCTGTCGCGGGCTTTCGCGCCGCGCCGGTGCACGAATTTAGAGCGAAAACCCGAAAGGCCCAACTCCCCAAATGTGCAAATCTCTTGGGTTGCCTGAATTCTTGCTCACCCAGGGGTGGGCTCTGTTAATACCAGATGAATTACATAACTGGTTACTACTCATGTACTTAAGACCGAATCACGGCCTCTGTTTCGACCGGCCGTACGGTCTTTGCCCAAGACATTCTGGAAAGGGTAACCAATTCCACAAGCTTTTCCACAGATTTCGAGAGCGGCGGCTGACGCAGAATTTCATGCCTTTCTGGCGCGCGGAAGACTCATAAAGGCCCTCATCTGGGTTGCCGGACAATGCCATGCGCCTACAGGATTTACGGTAGAAACACATCAGGAAACCCCTTACTCCTCCGGCGCCATTCCGCCTTCCACCATGGTCTCAAAGCGGGTGCAGTTCTTTCGGAAGGCCAACATGAGCTTGCCCGTCGGTCCATTGCGCTGCTTGGAAATGATGATTTCAGCCTTGCCCTGCAGGTCAGGGTCGTCTTGTCTGTAAACTTCTTCGCGAAAGATGAACATCACCAGGTCGGCGTCCTGCTCGATCGATCCCGATTCGCGCAAGTCGGAAAGTTGCGGGCGATGATCGCCGCCGCGGCTCTCAGGCGCGCGGCTTAACTGCGAGAGTGCAACCACGGGCACGCTTAATTCCTTGGCCAGTCCCTTCAGCCCGCGCGAAATTGCCGACACTTCCTGCGTGCGGTTTTCGTAGCGCTTGCTTCCGCCCGACATGAGCTGAAGATAATCCACGATGATCAGGTCAAGCTTGCCCTGCGATTGCTTCAAGCGCCGCGCCTTGGCCCGCATCTCGCTCAGCGCAATGCCGGGAGTATCGTCGATGAAAATAGGCGCGTGCGCCAACTGTTCCATGGCGCGCACCACTTTGCGCGTGTCGTCTTGCCATAAGGAGCCGGTGCGCATCTTGTGCGCGTCCACTTCCGCCGTCGAGCAGAGCAGGCGCAACAGCAGCGCTTCGCGCGACATTTCCAGCGAGAACACGCCCACCACCTGCTGGTCCTTGATCGCGGCGTTCTCGGCGATGTTCATGGCGAATGCGGTCTTGCCCATCGAAGGCCGCGCCGCGATGATGACCAGATCCGAGCGCTGCAGCCCGCTGGTCATCTCGTCGAGGTTTTCGTAATGCGTGGCCAGCCCGGTGATGCGCTGGCCGCGTTGCAGCAGGGCATCGACCGAGCCGAACGACTCGCGCACGATCTCCTGCACGCCCATAAAGCCGCGCCCAATGCGCTTCTCCGAGAGCTGAAAAATCGCAGCCTCGGCATCGCTGAGCACCTCCTCGGCCGCGTCGGATTGATCCGCCGCTCGCGCAATCGCCGTATTCGCGGCGTGAATCAGCCCGCGCAGCAGCGCCTTGTCGCGCACGATCTTGACGTAGTGCTCAATGCTCGGCCGGTCGGGGACGCCATCCACCAGGCTCGACACGTAGCCCACGTCGCCGATGGCCTGCAAATCCTTGTGCCGGTCCAGCTCCTCGATCAGCGTGATCATGTCGATCGGCCGCGAGGATTCCGCCAGATCCACCATGCGTCCGTAAATGCGCCGGTGCGAGTCGAGCGAAAAATCTTCGATCTTCAGGTGCTCGGCCGCTTGGTTATAGGCAAAGTTGTCGAGCAGGATCGCGCCCAGAATCGAGCGCTCCGCTTCTACATTTGCGGGAAGAGTGCTGATGCTATAGTCGGTGGTGGCCAAGGTATTTGTGTTCCCCCCAAACTTTCGCGGTGCAACCGCACACTAACTCGATTCCGCTTGTGAATGCGAGGCGCATCCTTTGGAAAACCAGTCCAATCGCAAAAAAAGTTGGCGGGCGTACTGCACCACGAACGCCGCTCAAGTCCACTGCAACAATGGTAGGTGAACAAAAAGCGAATCAGAAGTCAACAAGAAGCCAGAGGCAAAAAGGTCAGAGGTCAGAGGTCAGAGAAGAAGTGAAAAGACATGCCAAAAAACAAATGCGGCCCGGACCAGCCATCCGAGCCGCATCGTTCGTGGATCTCCCGCGCTGCTTCCCGCCGCTAAGGACAGCGGGACGATGATACCGGCTTGCGCAACGCTCACGAGGAGTGTCGCATTTGCCAGTACTGGCTGCGTGCCACGATTCGGAGAATCGTGCCCGCAGCCACTGCGGTTGGCCAGCGGCCCAACCCTACTCTGGGAGCGGGATCGTTGAGGAGGCCGCAACGCCCGGGCAACCGGCATGCGCTCGCGCGCTTTTCCGATGTCCCCCGGCAACTCACCCTCGAGAGTTGCCGACTGCCACTGACCTCACCGCAATCATCCGGCAAGCTTCAGGGAGTTCACGCATTCGATGTACACACTCTGCGGCAAGCTCGGGCGCGTGACAATAGAAAAACGTTCTCCGCTTGTGCAGAAACTGTGCAGGGCGAGACTTCTTTGTGGAAGGCTGAGGAAATCTAAGCACAACCGTCCAACTTTGACGGCGTTAAAATTTTCCGGCTCCATACTTGGCGCATCCGAGGAGAATTCTTCGGCGCAGGCCTGAATGTCGATGCGGCCTTTGCCGGGATCACGATCGGGACCGAGCAGTCGCCATGCCTCGCGATACTTCTCGTAATTCGCCCAGCTGCTCCCGGTGTGCAGCGTGATATTGTCCATGCCTAGAACCTCTTCTTCAGGAATGATGTACCAGGCATTCTCAAACACAATGTAGGCCGCAAGAAAGTCGAACGATCCGGGCGGATACGGCTTGCTCCCAGTGCGCAGCTTGCAGATCCATCCCTGCTGCAACGCGCAGGTAGTGGACTTCACCTGCACCGCCACAAAGCGCCCCGGCCGTCCCACCACAAAGTCATAACTCCTCGCTTCTCCCCACGGCTTGCTCACCGGCAAGCCAAGCTCGGTAGCGCGCGCCATAAAAATCATTTCGGCCCACTCGCCGCGGAGTTTCTTGTCGGTAATTTTCGGTTGCCGCTTTTTCATTGACCTACCTCAGAAAGAAAAAGGCGGCATTTGAGGAAAAGCTCGCAAATGCCGCCTTATATTTTTATTGGACAAGAATTGAAAGTTTAGGGGAAGAGCACGGAAGTGCAAAAGTGGGAATGATTCCCAAAATGGGAAAAGTGTGGCAATACCGTGGAAGAGCGGCGCTTCAGCACCGCATACGCTGTACAGAATCCAGCGGGCTTTAGCCCCAGTGGTCGTACTCTCTGCCCGTGATCAAAGGTACACTGCTCCCAAAAGGTTGGACCATGAGCAAGACAGCCTATCCGCTACGACTGTCCCCTGAGCTGTCATGCTGAGCGAAGTGGGATTGTCCGAAGGACAATCCCACGCAGTCGAAGCATCCCTACCAGCGTGCCTGAGGCCGAGTTCCAGCACAAGCGTGAGTCCCAACGCCGTGGCGGATGAAAATCGTGGCGCGAAAGACGCTCTCAATCCCATTTGCGGACCGGACGCGCACTTCGTGAAAATCAGAAACACTCGCGCCCTACTGCATCGCGGCCCACCTTTGCAAAAGAAGCAAAGGTGGGGCATCCTGAGTTAGACCTGCGCCGGCAAAGCTGGGCCAGCCCCCCATCGCAGTCCCGCAAGGATGGACTGGCCGAAGAGATCAGAGGACTTTATCACCTATCCTGGTTACCAAATGTTTCTAAGTGCCCAGACCATCACTGCGAAATGAAAGCAAAAGAGGGTGGCAATAAAGGCCAGGAAGCCGTGGCCGACGAAGCCCATGCCCAAATCCCACTTCCAACCAGCAAACCCGAACCCCATCCCAATAGCTAGAAGTATCGCGCATTCCATGCTGCGGCCGACTCGAGAACGTGACTTGAACATGTTCTCCGCATTCCGTCTGCGGCGCTCCGCCAGGGGCAGACTGTTCCATTCTGCTGTTTTCTGGGCGGCTTCGGCCGCAGCGTTCAGATGTACAGCAGAGCGCCCTCGGAGGGCCCGGTCTGCCGCCTTCTTTTGTTCTTGCTCCCGCCCCTCCCGCTCCGCGGCGGCCAGCCTTTCACGTTCTGCCGTTTCCTTACGGGCCTTGGTCGCCGCAGCCTCCCTCTGTGCTGCGACTGCTCGCTCCTGCCGCTCCGCCCTAGATCGCTCTGCCGCCTTTTTTTGCTCCTGCTCCCGCTTCTGCTGTTCCGCAGCCAGCCTTTCGCGCTCCGCTGCTTCTCGACGGGCCTTGGTCGCTGCAGCCTCCCTCTGTGCCGCAGCTGAGCGCTCCTGCTGCCCCGCTCTAGCTCGCTCTGCCGCCTTTTTTTGCTCTTGCTCCCGCTTCTGCTGTTTCGCGGCCAGCCTTTCGCGTTCCGCCGCTTCCTGACGGGCCTCGGTCGCCGCAGCCACCCTCTGTGCTGCGAGCGATTCCTCGCTTCTGCCTAAGTCCGAATCCTTCGAAAGCTCCTGATCAACCGGGGACCAGCCGGGATTAGGAAATAAAGGAAGTGCGGAAATGTCGCCCGCTCGCATATCGGGACTATGTATCTCCGGTCTCACCCAGGTCGACGGGTAATCACGTTTAAGAATGTTCTTGACGACCGCACCCAGTTCAGCAAGCGACATGCGCGGACCCAATGTAGGGCAAGAAACTAGTTGACACACATGTGCGCTTAGTGTAGTATTTGGGCATGGATAAGCCCAAGACGCTGCAAGAAGCCATCGTTTACTTCGGCGACAAAGACCGCGCTTTCGCCTACGCGATTACGCTGCGATGGCCGGATGGCAAAGTAGTTTGCCCGCGCTGCAATGGCGCAAAGCACTCGTTCATCAAGACTCGCCGCATCTGGTTTTGCTACGACTGCAAAAAGCAATTCACTCTGAAAGTGGGAACCATTTTCGAGGATTCCCCGCTTGGACTCGACAAGTGGATGACGGCTTTTTGGTTGCTGGCAAACTGCAAGAACGGTATCAGCAGCTACGAACTTGGCCGCGCCCTCGGCATCCATCAGAACTCGGCGTGGTTTATGTTGCAGCGCATTCGGATGGTCATGCGTGACGATTTTTTCGGCTCGAAGCTCGGCGGGGGAGAAGGCGGGGAAGTGGAAGTCGATGAATCGTTCATCGGCGGCAAAGCACGCAATATGCACCTGAGTGAACGTAAGCGCCGGATCACTGGCACGGGCACCAAAGACAAAACCGCCGTCATGGGAATCTTGGAGCGCGGCGGGAAGATTCGCACCACTGTTGTACCGAATCGCAAGAAACATGAATTGCAGTCTCAGGTTCGCCAGCATGTAGAAGCTGGCGCGGCTCTCTACTCCGATGCCCTGCTTTCCTACGAGGGACTCGCTTCCGATTACGCGCATAAGGTTGTCGATCACGCCGTTCAATACGTTGACGGTCGCGTACATACCAACGGCCTTGAGAACTTCTGGTCGCTGCTCAAGCGCGGCATCTCTGGCACGTATGTATCGGTAGAGCCGTTTCACCTGCATCGCTATCTTGATGAGCAGACCTTTCGTTACAACAACCGCAAAGACATGAACGACGGGCAACGCTTTGAATTGGCGATGTCTCGCGTTTTTGGAAAGCGCCTGACGTATAGCCAGTTGACGGGAAAGAACGAATCGCCGCGCCACGAAACGACAAGGGCGGGGGAAGCACAGCAGGTTCCCTTCTAGTCCTTGTCGGATTTCTTTGGCTTCTTTGGGGAGCGTTTTTTAGGTTGCTTCTTTTTCTTGTTCGGATTGGCCTGTAGAACGAGGGTCGCAAAGCGTTCAAAGTTTGCGGTCGCCTGTGGGCCTTCGATGAGTTCTGGCTTCATGTAAGTAGCGGGAAGATTCGATCATCACATCGAACCTTCCCTGATTGTAAAGCGATGGGACGACGACTCCAATCTAGCACAGGAGCGTGCCCCGATGAAATATGAGAGGTCCGCATGGACAGCACCAAGGCGTCTAACTTTTCCAACATCGGCACGTTTGTGCTTACGGGGATCATCCTCATCTTTATGGTTATCCCCTTACTCCCTAAGGACGACAACGATCCTAAGCCCGCCCCCGCCCAGCAACAAATGGCCGAATCTCATCCGAGGCGCGCTGTTGTGACCGCATGGGTTATGCCCTCCGTTTTGGCGTTAGCTCTTGTGGCGGCGGCTGTCTTGAATGCTGTCGCCGCATCGAAGCGCCATCGTGAAGATGAGGTAATTGGAGAAAATGGCAACGAAAACGACACCGATTACAAGGAGCTGTTTGTACAAGAGAACGATGCTAGGAATAAGTACCAGGAACAGTTTGTACTAGCTCGCGAGGAGCGTGACCGCCTGAGAAAAGAGTTGGAAGAATTGAAAGCGCAGAAACCCGATACCAGCGTTAAGGATTCCGACCCGCAAATTGAAATAAAAGTAGCCGATCTTCGTGGGCGCACAATGTCGCAAGAAGCAAAGCAACAAGCCTGTTTCGATCTCATCAATCGCGGCAAACAGGCCCCTGCGACCCTCGCTTGCATCGAAGATTTCAAGGTCGGGAATTTTCAGGTAGCGTTTCGGGATTTTCCTCCGCCGATCCGCGCATTTGGAAATCACGATAGCATCTATCCTGCGTACATCAATAACGCAGACGGAACAGAGTGCAAGTGGCACCTTTTCAGCATCTTTTATACTGCATGGCAGGAACTGAACAATCCAAAGCTGTATGAGTACGCAGTTTCGATCAAAGCAACATATCAGGATGATGCGAGAAATCTATTTGAGGTTCGGTGCGATTTAGTGTTTTATCCCCACGAGTTCCTCAGCCATATGGGCCAACGCACGACCGCCATCGGGCCAATTACCAGCGGAACCACAGGCGTGATTTTTGAAACCAGAAACCATAAATATCGACGCGTTGCCCCCGCTGTCATTCCGATTGATTGGAGAGACTAGCCCCGTCCGAGCTTTTTATCCCACCATGTGTGTCAACTAGTTTCTTGCCCAATGTAGGGTTCCCGAGGTTCAGCGCCTTGAGCAGGCCGCCTGAAAACATCGTACACTCCAGATTCTTGGGCGCACGCGCTACATCTTGGCGGCTCGACGCGCACAGCAGAGTTGTACCTCTCTCCGGCATTTCCTCCAGCAGTTGTGTCGTAGCCATCTCGCCCGGAGCGGAGAGAAACTCGCTATACATTGAAGCAGCAAAGCAGCAGTCCAAAATCAGGAAACGTCGCAGGTGAATCGCGTTTTCGGAAATGATATCGGCGAGGTCACGACCGCGGATGGAGGAGATTCCGACACTGTCCTCGTTTGTGCATCGTACCGCTAGGCAGTATCTGCGATCTGTCGTGAAAAGACCATGGCCCACGTAGTAGACAAATAAATTTTCGGGCGGATCAGGAGCCACCCCCGGGCCCTGCTTTCCTGAAAGAAAGTCGGCGACGTCTTCGAGCTGGCTTCCCGGAGGGCGACTGTCGTCAAAGAGCTCAAGGACGTTCGCTCGATCAATCCCCAAGCCGTTATCACTCGTGAGATAGCTGCGGACGCGGTCCATGGAGTTGTAGAATGCCGCGCCCTGAGCGAAGCTCGGAGCCTTCACAAACGAACTCGCTCCGAGCATCACGACCAGACTCCGCTTCGGATTGGGTAGGGGGAACTGCACGAAGCATCTACTGTTTGGCGCTCAGAGCCGCAGCTACAGTCTGGGCGGTATCCTTGCCACTCGCGTGCTTCACCTTCACCGAGGTCCCATCAGGAGCGTGAACCTCGATGATAGTGCCGCTGTTCCGGGCTAGCCAGGCCGCAATGCCTTTGGCTACTGCGGTTACGGCCGCCGAGCTTAAGATGACCGCCAGCGTGGCCCCTCCGTCTTGCGATTCGGAACGAGTCCTGCGCCTCTCCACAAACACCGATTTATCAATCTCGCGTAAAGCTGGACTAAGAGCGCCGGCCAGCTTATTCGCATCTGCGTCCGAAACTTCAGGGAACGTAATGATTGTTCTTAGGTCCATAAGACCTAATTCTTATACACCGTTCCTAGGGGGCTGGCCCATCTTTGATTTCTAAGGCTGGTACCGCCAACAACTGAGGCTGCCGCAGCTTTCGCGGGTTTTCGAAAGGTGCGCACTCATCAGCCGATAGCTAGGAGATCTTCCTTCTAACTTCTCCAGCCCTCATAGCGGCGACAAGTCTCTATCCCTTGTAACTCCAGCTTCGGGAAGATACACGCATCTGGGGCTGCGATTATTTCAGCCAGTGAACCTTGATTTCCCGTTCGAGCGGCCTGAATTCCGGGTCGCCGGTGACGAGTTCAGTCTTCTTTTCCTTCGCCAGCGCGGCGGCAAAGGCGTCGGCCAAACTCAATTTGAAACGCGCCTTGAAGTCGGCCGCGGTATCGGCCAGCGCGCGGGTCGTGGAATGAAAATCAATCGGCAGGCCCTGAAGGACCTTCGCCGCCTCCGCCCACGCTTCCGCGCCGTCTTTCTTCACAATGGAGTACTTCACCTCGGCGTAGTTCACATCGGTCATGAGGAGCGGGCTGTCCTTCTTGCCGGCGGAGACCAGCATATCTTCCATCGTCTCCGCGCCCGGCTCGTCGCGGAAGTAGGCGATAAGAGCGAAGCTGTCGAGCACCTTAGCCGGCATGTCGCCCCTCGAGTGCCCGTTCCTGCTTCCTGTGCTCGGCCCAGTCCGCCGTCAGCGGCTTGCCTCCTGGCGTGCGCTTGAGGATGCCGCGCCCGCGCTTGATGAGCGCCGCGGTCATAGGTTTGAGAAGGATTCCCTCCGGTGTCGCTTGAACCACGGCCTTGGTCCCGTCCTCGATGTCGAATTGCTTGCGCAGGCGAAGCGGGATGACGACCTGCCCCTTCGTCGTGAACCATACGGTTTCGAGCTTCTCAGTCGTACTCATGTGTCTAAGTATGACATAGCCTACAAAGTCCGTCAATATATCAGAAGTAAGATTATTGCTTTGTGGGAGGAGTCTCGCAGCAATACCAAACGCTCTTTGCAAGAGCGGGATTCCGCGGACGGGGGCTGGTCCATCTTTGTACCGCGACGACTGGGACACTACGAACGCAAAAGCGAAAGCCCCGAGATTGACTCGGGGCTTCCGCACTGAACACCGTTCGCCAAACACTCAGTGGTACTGGACGATGCCTGTCAACTCCAATCGTGCCAGGCAAGACGATCAGGTCAACGGCATTCGCCTTATGACGCGAAAGGCAGGTTCCTCACTGGGCCTTCGGCCCGATTCGGAATGACAGTGTATGGAGGGGTTCGAGTAACATCAGAGGATGAAGGAACCCTTAGTTGCTGAAAGCCACTCGAACGCGATGACCAGGCGTCGTCTAGTGCTATTGCACAATCCTCCAAACGACCCTGTTGCGTAATCGATTATATTTCGCGCCTGAATGCATCTCACGGCCGAGAAACGAAATATTTTGATCCCGGATGCCGATTCGGGAAATACAAGAGCCCGCCCGCGCATACGTCCTAGGCGCTGCTAGGGATCCTTCGACTCCGCAGAACGATTCGCGTTCGCGAATCGCTCTGCTGCGCTCAGGATGACAAGTCTCCGCTCAGGATGACAAACCTAATCCCTTACGCCATCCATGAAGGCCCGCAGCTTGCGGGAGCGCGAGGGGTGGCGGAGTTTGCGCAGGGCTTTGGCTTCGATTTGGCGGATGCGTTCGCGGGTTACGGCGAACGACTGGCCGACTTCTTCGAGAGTGTGCTCGCTGCCGTCTTCGAGGCCGAAGCGCATCTTGATGACTTTTTCTTCGCGCGGGGTGAGCGTGCGCAGGACTTGGCCGGTCTGGTCCTTGAGGTTGACGTTGATCACGGCTTCGGCGGGCGAGACTACGGCGCGGTCTTCGATGAAGTCGCCGAGATGCGAATCTTCTTCTTCGCCGATCGGGGTTTCGAGTGAGATCGGCTCTTGCGCGATCTTGAGCACTTTGCGCACTTTGGCTACGGGAATATCCATGCGCTTGGCGATTTCTTCCGAGGTAGGCTCGCGTCCGAGTTCCTGCACCAGTTGGCGCGAGGTGCGGATGAGCTTGTTGATGGTTTCGATCATGTGCACCGGAATGCG
>PMHV01000049.1:32802-42557 GCA_003156805.1 Acidobacteriaceae bacterium
TTGGTGTACTTCTTGGCGATGGAGACCACGAGGCGCAGGTTGGCTTCGATGAGCTCGCGCTTGGCCTGCTCGGCGTCCATGTCGCCCTGGATGATTTCGCGCTGGGTGCGCTTGAGCTCCGGGAACGAGACTCCGGTTTCAAGTTCGAGCTTTTCAACTTCGCCTCTTACCGCGCGGGCCTGGCGGCGGTATTCTTTTTTTTGGTCTTCGCTGCGAGTGGCGTCGGCCTTGCGCTCGAGGTTCTGCGATTGGCGGTCGAGCGAGCGCATGCCGTCGACGGTTTTATTGACGCGGTCGATGAGGCGCTTGCGCTCGGCGTTGGTGAAACCGAGCTTGCGCATGGCCAGCGAAACGGCCACGATGGCCCGCGCCAAATTGCGGCGGGCGCGGCGGTGATCTTTGGGACGCTTTTTCTGCGAGACCGCGATGTATTTTTCTTCGAGCGCATTGGCCCTTTTATAGAGCTTAGCCATGGCGTCGATCTTGCCGGTAAAGTCGTTCAACCGGTTCTGCAGAATCTCGTCGGTGATTTCCTCTTCGTCGAAGGTGACGACCTCTTTGATGGAGCGCACACCCTTCTTGAGGTCTTCGCCCATGGCCAGCAGCTCGCGGATCACGATAGGCGAGCGCGACAGCGCCTTGAGCACGCGCAACTGGCCGCGCTCGATGCGCTTGGCGATTTCCACTTCGCCTTCGCGGGTGAGCAGGGGAACCGTGCCCATCTCGCGCAAATACATGCGGACGGGATCGTTGGTTTTTTCGAGTGCGCCGGGAGTGAGGTCGAGTTCAACGTCCTCACCCTCTTCGATGTCTTCGAACTTTTTATCGAGCGTGGCGGAAGGCAGTTTAGGGCCTTCGAGCACGTCGATGCCTTGACCGCCAATGGTGGTCAGCAGTTCGTCGAGGTCCTCGGGACTGTGCACATCTTGCGGGATCAGGTCGTTGACCTGGTCGTAAGTGAGATAGCCCTTTTCCTTGCCGGCATCGACCAGCTTTTTTATATCGTCGTACTTGTCTTCAAGAGCCAAGAGGTGTCCTCAAATTCTTCAATCCGCTCGCGCGGAGCGTGTGGTAATGTCTTTACAGGTGGGAATCTGGGGCAGCGCGGAGTTGTGCACCTAAGCACAAACTTATAGAGCTTAGCACATAAGTGCTGTCCGGTCTAGCGCCTGGCCTCAGTGGTTCCCTGCTCCTGCCGCTATCTCTAACTCCCCTAAATGCTTAGATGGCATTCACGGCATTTTTGTTTCAACATCCTTTCAGCCGTTTTTTCATTCGATTAAGCCCCACCCGGTTAAGCGGCATCGCCGCTTTCCGCCACCAGGCCGGGATCCATCAGCGCCCGCTTGATGCGTTCGAGCTCCCGCAGCAACTGGTTGCGTTGGATTGGGTCCCGGCCCTGGTCGGACTGCAGTTCCCGCAGGAGGCGCGCCATTTCCCGCTTGAGATGAATCTTGCGCAGGGCGCGGACGGCACGCTCCAGCAGCTCGGGCGTGAGATCTTCTTCTTCCTTCAAGAGGATCGAAGCCAGCAAGCGGCGATCTGACTCAAGCTGTGGCACTTCCATTACATCGGCAACTTCGGGTTCGGCATTGAGCAGCGCCTCGACCAGGGACTCGGTGGCCAGCCCGCGATGCAACCCCTCGCTCTGGAATGCGAACTGGGCCTGGCGGGCGGGGTCGAACTCTTCCTCTTTTGTAAAATCGCGGGCGCCGTCGCGGGCGGAAACGCGTTCTGCTCCGGGCCGCATCTGCCGCGCCGAGGCCAGGGCCCGGATCAGAATCTGCTCGGCGTCGGTAACCTGGGCTTCCGCCGGGGCTCTCAACGCAGACGTGGAGCGAGAGCCGGCCACATGCCGCAATTCCTGCCGCAACACCGCCGAATCGATGCCCAGCTTCTGGGCAATCTCGCCAGCCAGACTGTCACGCACAATCCGGCTGGGCACGCGTTGGATGTGCGGCAGCAGATAGTTCACTGCCTTCACTTTTGCGTCGGCATTGCGCGCGGGAAACTGCACCCGCGCACGCTCGATCAGGTAGTCAAAATATTTTTGCGAGTTTTTCAGCGCCGCGGCGTAGGCGTCTTTTCCTTTGCGCCGAATATAGAGATCGGGATCGAACCCCGGCTCGAGCGTAAGCACCTGGATTTTAAATTCTTCTTCCACCAGAAGGCCCAGCGTGCGCTCCGTCGCCTTGGCCCCAGCCGTGTCGGGATCGAAGTTGACCACGGCATTCTTGCTGAAACGCGCGAGCAGTTTCGCCTGCATCTCGGTGAACGCCGTGCCGGAACTGGCGATCACATTGTGAAATCCTGCCGCGTAGACGGAAATGCAATCCATTTGGCCTTCGACCAAGATGGCGTAATCGAGCTTGCGAATCGCTTCTTTGGCGTGGTCCAGGTTGAAGAGCACTCGGCCTTTGGAATAAATCCCGGTCTCTGGCGAATTCAGATATTTCGGACCAGCCTTGTCGTCGGTGGCCAGGGTTCGTCCGGTGAAGGCGATGATTTTTCCCGCATCGTTGGCGATGGGAAACATCACGCGGTTGCGGAACTTGGAGTAGATTGCGGAACTCGGCTTGCGGCCAGCGGCTTCCGGCTCCGGGGTGGAATCAAAATCCCCGCCCCTTCGGCTTTGCTCAGGGCTGGCCTGTCCGTCCAAAGAGCGGACGGACGAGGACGGGGCACCCTCGACGTTGTCAGAGTTGCCAGTGCTCTGGGTTGGCTGCCTGCTGAGTGCCGACGGCTGACGGCTGTCCTCCTGCTTCCACGAAAACAAACCGCTCTCCCGCAATACCTCTTCACTGAACTCGCCCTGCAGGCGGTCGCGCAGCAGAAAGCCGGAATCCGGGGCGTAGCCAATCTGGAAGAGTGCAATCGTCTCCGCGTTCAAACCGCGGCCAGTCAGATACTCGCGCGCTCGCGCGCCCTCGGGACGCTGCAGACATTCCTGAAAAAACGCGGCGGCCCGCGCTTGAACATCGAGCAACTGCGCGCGCAGCTTGGCTTCTTTGGCCTCAGTAGGGCTTGAGTACGCGGCCTTGGGCAGCGGGATGCCCAGCTTCTGGGCCACCAGCCGGACACTTTCAGGAAAGGTGATGTTCTCGATCTTCTGCACGAAGCTGAAGACGTCGCCGGAGACGCCGCAGCCGAAGCAATGATAAAACTGCCGCGTAGCATGAACCGAGAACGAAGCCGTCTTCTCGCCGTGAAACGGACAAAGCCCGGAATAATTCTGCGCGCCGGCTTTCTTCAGCTTGATGTAGTCGCCGATGATGCGGACGATATCGGCCTGCTGCTTCACCGTCTCTTTGAAATCGTCTGCGGGCATGGATGGATTGGCGGGATTCAGTGATCGACACTTCTCCCTTTGGAATTGTGAGCCTTAGTGCTCCTGATGGGAATATACCGGACGGTGATTGCTGTGGAGAAGCTGTGGAATACGCGGATGTCTCGTTGGCAGCGTAGGAAAAGGCAGGGGAAATGGCTTCTTCGGTGGCAAGCAGCGTGGATGGGGGTAGGGATGCTTCGACTCCGTATTATCGTCCTTCGGACGACAATACTGCGCTCAGCATGACAGTACCATTCGTACGAAGAGGACCTGCTGCTACTCACCACCCTTCCCGTCTGTCATGCTGAGCGGAGAAGGATCGTCCGAAGGACGATCCTTCGGAGTCGAAGCATCCCTACCAGCGCTACTGCTCTCCATCCACGGATACCATTCCTTGGCCAAGTCCAGCCAGTGCGGATTCCGCAGCTCGATCAGCGCAATCTTCTTCGCCCTGGACCATCCCTTTAACTGCTTCTCCCGCGCGAGGGCCAGGTGGACGTCGTCGTAAGACGCCCAGTACAGAAGGCGTTCCACATCGTACTTATTGGTGAAACCTTCCATTTGATGGAACTTGTGCTGGAAGACTCTCTTGTGCAGATTGCCAGTGAAGCCGATGTAGAGGGTTCCCGACAGGCTGCCCATGATGTATACGCAGTAGATTCGACGCTCTCTGGCAGTCATAGTGGGTATAGGGATGCTTCGACTGCGGAGGATCGTCCTTTGGACGATCCTCCTCCGCTCAGCATGACAAAGGTGAGAGATTCTGCCAGGAAAAGCTGTGACGCCGGTCACAAGCAAGAGGCACAGGTACCAGATCGGAACTGCCGACATTGCGGGGTCAAGTCTGGACAGAGCGGGAAGGTGGGTAGGGATGCTTCGACTGCGGAGGATCGTCCTTTGGACGATCCTCCTCCGCTCAGCATGACAAACCTAAACCCGCAACTCCACCACCGTGGCCCCGCCGCCGCCTTCGTTTTGCGGAGGCTCGGCTACTGACTCTACGTGGGGATGCTGCTGCAACGCCTGGCGCAGCGCTTTGCGAAGGATGCCCATGCCGCTGCCGTGGACCACGCGCACGCGTGGCAGGCCGGCCAGGAATGCACGGTCGACGAATTTTTCGACTTCGCGCGTGGCCTCGTCCACGTTATAACCGATGACGTTGATTTCCGACGGCGCATTCTGGCCCTCGTTTTCGAGGGAAACCGAAATTCCTCGCGCCCGCGCTGCCTTGAGCGGAGAATCGACAGCCCCGCCTGCGCTGACTGCTCCGCTTATCACTTCGGCGATATCGTCGCGGGCGATCTTCATTTTCATGGCGCCGACTTCCACTTCAAAATGATTGTCGTCGAGCTTGCGCGAAACTCTGGCCGCGCGTCCGGTCGACTTCAACTTGACGGTGTCGCCCGCGGAGACGTGCTTGACCACCTGCGGCTGCGCGTGAGGATCGCCCTGGTCGGCTCCGCTGGCGTGCGCGACCACGGTGGAATCGAACTGCTCGCGAAATTCGCGGCGTAACTTGGCGATGCGGCGCTCGGCATCTTTTGAAACTTTCTGCGCCGCCGCGCGATCCTGGATGGCGTTCACCGCTTCGCGGGCGTGGTATTCGAAGTCGCGGAGGACGCTCTCCAGTTTTTTCTCCATCTCGCGGAGCTTGGCCTGTTGCTCTTTTTTCCCTTCAACCGCTAGACGTTCTTTCTCGTGATCGAGTTCTTGCTGGCCCTTTTTCAGCCGCAGGCGCTCGGTCTCCGCCTCGCGCACCCCGGCATGAAGTTTGTCCAGAAACTCGCCCACATCGCGAGCCTGCGTACCCAGCCGGGCCCGCGCCGCTTCGATAATCGCGGGATTCAATCCCAGCCGCTGCGCGATGTTGATTCCGGCCGAAGCTCCGGGTATGCCCATCTTCAACTCGTAAGTCGGCTGCAACGTTGCTTCGTTGAAGCCTACCGACGCGTTAATCACGCCCGCGGTGTTCGCGCCGTAAACCTTCAACGATGTGTGATGCGTGGAAATCACGGTCATGCAGCCGATGCGGCCGAAGTGCCCGGCGATCGCGACCGCCAGCGCCGCGCCTTCCTCGGGATCGGTTGCCGAGCCCAGTTCATCGAGCAGCACCAGAGATTGCGCGGTCGCGGTGCGCGAAATTAAATCGATGTTGGTGACATGCGCGGAGAAAGTAGAAAGGTTTTGTTCGATCGATTGATAGTCGCCGATGTCGGCGAGCACCACATCGAACACCGGCATTTCGGCTCGATCGGCGGGAACCGGAATTCCCGACTGCGCCATCAGCGCCAGCAGGCCGACCGTTTTCAAAGTCACGGTCTTGCCGCCAGTGTTGGGGCCGGTGATCACGAGTTGCCGGCGGGTGCCTTCCAACTCCACCGTCACGGGGACAATAGTTGCACTCTTCGTTTTCAGGTTCCGCTCCAACAGCGGATGGCGGGCGTTGTGCAGAAGCATTCGCCTCGGCGTTTGTGCGCTCAACTGCACGGCAACGCAGTTGTAATCCTCGGCGAAGCGGGCCTTGGCAAACTGCAGTTCCAACTCGCCCAGCACGTGCAGCGCGGAGGAGATCGCATCCGCGTACTCGCCGATGCGCCGCGTCATCTCGAGCAGAATGCGGTGAATCTCCGACTGCTCTTCGTCGAAAAGCCGCACCAGCTCGTTGTTCTGCTCAATCGTCTCCAATGGCTCGACGAATACGGTTTGCCCGCTGGAACTCGCGCCGTGGACCACGCCCTGCACGCGCCGCTTCTGCTCAATCTTCACGGGGATGACGAAGCGCTCGCCGCGGATCGTCACCAGTTCATCCTGCACGGCGCCGTCCTGGGCGAGCCGCCGCAGGTAGCCTCGCAGCGATTCCTGAATCGACCGCCGCTGCTTTTCAATCTCGCGTCGAATCCGCGCGAGTTCGGGCGACGCGCGGTCTTCCAGCGTGCCGTCGGGTTGAATCTTGTTGCGGAACGATCGCAGGAATTCGGTGAAGTCCGCAACACACTCCGAAAGCGTCCGAACCCCGCGCCATTCCGAACCCATGTTTGCCGGCGGATGCAACGCGATCTCCCGCCACTCGGCGGCGCGGTCCACCACCAGCACAACATCGCGAATCTCCGTGGTTTCCAGGGCGGCGCCGGCGATGCGGGATTTGTCGATTAAGTCGCCGATGGCAATCAGTCCGGAAAACTCAAATCGCCCACCCACCCGCCGAAACTCGCGGATTTCCTGCGTCAACTCGTGCTGCCCGCTAATCCAGGAGACGTCGGTCGAAGGCACCAGCGCGGCAATCCGCGCCTGGCCCAGCGGCGAAGCCGCGTATCCGCGCAGCAGTTCGCGCAGCGCGTCGAATTCGAGCACGGGCGCGGAGCTATGACGCAAGGGCTGGGGAGACATCAGAATTCCATGGTACAGGAAGGCGAATACGCAGCCGGATTACCGAATTTTGCAGTGCCCGTCCTCGAAGAACCGCGGCCGGCTGATTTGGGCCGGCGCCTGAGAGGGGTGGAATCTTCAATCGAAAATTGGAACCCAGGATTGCAAACCGGAGATGGCCTTACGCTTTTGCCCCGGCCGCGCGGGCGGCATTCTCCCCCGGGACCGGCAATCGCACGGTAAACAAAGCTCCGCCTTCGGGCCGGTTCTGGCAGGTGATCTGTCCTTCGTGGTCCTGCACCACTCCGTACACCGCGCTCAGCCCGAGGCCTGTGCCTTTGCCAGTTGGCTTGGTGGTATAGAAGGGATCGAACACACGGTGCGGCTCGCGGATGCCGGGGCCGCTGTCGGCAAACTGCAGCACCACTTCGCGCTCTTGCCGCTGCGCGCTGATCCGCAGGCTTCCTCCACTCATTCCCTGCATCGCGTCGAAAGCGTTTGCCACGATCTGCACCGCCGCATGAAAGAGCTGGTTGCCATTGCCCCAAACTGGCGGAAGGTTAGGTTCAACCAGCGTTTCTACCCGGATTCGGCTATTATGCCGCTGCAGGGCCAGCATCTGCACGCTGCGCGGCAGCAGCACCGACAAATCCACCATCGTCTTCTCCGCCGAACTCTGCTGCGCAAAACTGAGCAGGCTCGATACCAGATCCCGCGTGCGCTGGGCCTGGCCCACAAGCTTGCGTACGAAACTGTCCTGCTCGCTGCTCAAGCGCTCCCGTGCCCACAGCTTCTCCGAATCGGTCAGGATTGCCGCCAGCGGATGATTGATTTCATGAGCGGCTCCGGCCACAAGGTGGCCCAGCGAAGCCAGCTTTTCTCTCTGTACCAGGTGGCTCTGCAGGCGCTGCTCATTCTCGAAGCTTCTCCGCGACTTCTCCAGCAGACCGATCAAGGCCTGATTCTGAAGATGCTGGCGCAAATAAATAAACCCGCCCAGAACCAGCATGGCGATCAGTACTGCGAACAACCGGAAGGTTCGCGAGAGTGCCGGGGAGTGGTCCCATCGGAACGTCCACAATCCCAGCAACGGCAGTGAAAGCATAGCCAGCATGGCCGCGCGCTGCGCAATCGCTCCCTGCCGGTAGCCGATTCGCGGCGGCGCCGGCTGCAGCTGCCACTGCCGCGCCGTCATTCCGGTCGCGGCTACCCAGGCGATCGTCCCCATCAACGGAATGTCGTAGAAGCTGCCCGAGTAGTAAGTTCCTCGCACCACCGCCCGGGCCAGAAACGGCGCCGTCACCGCATACATGGCGCTGGCCGCGCACAAATTAAGATACAACCGCCGCCACGCCCCCGCGCTGGTCCATGCCCCGTACGCCAGCAACCCCGCCAGCGCCACGCCCTCCGCTTCGTAGAGCACATCGTAGCGATGGTTGTAGGCTGCCACATTCAGCACCACGTACTGGTGCGGAAACACGATGAAGGCATACAGGAACATCCACCACACCAGCAGCATCAGGAAGTTCAGGGTGCTTAAATCAGTTCTCTGCTGCTCCTTGAGTTGGTCGGGACGGCGCGCCGCCGCCGCAATCATCGGCACCAGATGGAAAAACAGAATAATGTCGGCAAAATAGGGATCGGGGACCTCTCGTCGCAGCACAATCTCACGAAACGACCATGCCCCCTGGTTGAAAGCCCACAAGGACAGCCCAAATGCCATCAGTACCCAGAACCAGCGCTCTGGCCCCGGCCGCGAAGCCGCATTTTCCAGGAAAACCCCCGTCCCCGCCAACATCATCAGCAGGCCGAACAAGTCGGCAAACGCTGTCAGTCCTGTGCCCGGCCGCGCTACCAGCGACACCGCGGCAAACGCGAGCGTCATGGCTGCGGCCAGCCCAAACCAGCGATTCCGTGAGAGCAGATTCATCCATCTTCATTGTATGGAGATGTTTTGGACTCTCAGAGCAATTCTGGGAAGCAACGAGTTACCTCCGTCACCCAGTTTCCGGCCACACCCTGGCCACCCTCAGCGACCCAGTGCCAGAAACCCAGTCGAATCAGCACTCCTGCTAAAATTGCTCTCGGTGTGGAGCGGGCGTCTCCCGCGCCTTCCGATTCCCGATTGCCGCCACACTCAGAAACTCCGGTGCTCTATGGCGTTTCCCGTCACTCGCCTTCGCCGCCTTCGCCGTACTTCTCAACTTCGCGACATGGTGCGCGAAACGCGCCTCACTCCTGACGCTTTGGTCTACCCCATGTTTGTCTGCCCCGGCGAAGGTGTGCGCAAGGAAGTTCGCTCCATGCCCGGGGTGTTCAACCTGTCCGTCGATGAGGCAGTGAAGGAAGCGCAGCAAGTCCATTCGCTGGGCGTGCCGGCTGTAATTCTGTTTGGCCTTCCCGAAACAAAAGACGAAACCGCCACCGGCGCCTGGGACGAGAACGGCATCGTGCAGCAAGCCGCCCGAGCGGTCAAGCGCGAAACGCCGGGACTGATTCTGATGGGCGACGTTTGCCTTTGCGAATACATGTCGCACGGCCACTGCGGCGTTGTGAAAGCGTCGCCGGGCCCGCCGTCCCTCGTGGCGGCTGCCAGAGACACGATGGCCCGCGCGGTTGTGACCCAGCCCAATGAGAAGGCGCAAGTCATCGATGCGCTGGCATCGAAGCTTGCCGCTCTCGCCAGCCAGGTGGACTATGAAATCCTCAACGACCCGACGCTGGAACTGCTGGCCCGCACTTCCGTCTCGCTGGCGCGCGCCGGCATCGACATCATCGCCCCGTCCGACATGATGGACGGCCGGGTCGCCGCCATTCGCCGCGCACTCGATGCAGCCAGCTTCCTCAACACGGCCATTCTTTCCTACGCCGCCAAGTTCGCCTCCGGCTTCTACGGGCCGTTCCGTGAAGCGGCCGGCTCCGCGCCCGCCTTCGGTGATCGACGCTCTTACCAGCTGGACCCGGCCAACGGCGACGAGGCTCTGCGCGAGACCTTGCTCGACGTCGAGGAGGGCGCCGACATCGTCATGGTCAAGCCCGCACTTCCCTACCTCGACGTCAT
>PMHV01000016.1 GCA_003156805.1 Acidobacteriaceae bacterium
ACGCCGCAGGGGCGCAGACGCCCGACGGTAGTGGTCATGCCCGCGCCCAGATCGATGTCGAAACGCGGCTGCGGACGGTCATTCGCAGTCAGATACACGACCGGCCGCTCGGGAGCGCTGGGCAGCTTCAACGCCTGCGGCTCGCTGCGATAACTGTTCCAGGTTTCGATGATCTCCTCGGACTTGGCTTTGGTCTTGAGCCGAACGGAGACCGATTCGGTGTGGCCGTCTTCAACCGCGACCCGGTTGCATTGCGCGCTCATGGCGAAAGCCGCAGGATTCACTTTAGTTCCGTTCAACTGGCCCAGCAGCTTGCGGGTTTCTTCCTCCATCTTTTCTTCTTCTTTGGCGATGTAGGGAATCACATTGCCCAGAATGTCGAGAGAAGCCACGCCGGGATATCCGGCGCCGCTGACGGCTTGCATGGTCACAGCCATCACCGTATCGAGGCCGAAACGGGCTTGCAGCGGGGCCAGCGCCAACACCAGGCCAATTGCCGAGCAGTTGGGATTGGTGACCACAAAGCCGCCGGACTTTTTCCGCCAGGCTTGGCCATCGATCAGCTTAATATGGCCGGGGTTCACCTCGGGAATTACCAGAGGCACATCTTCCTTCATGCGCAACGCGCTCGAGTTTGAGACCACGGCACATCCAGCTTCCGCGAAGCGAGGCTCCATCTCGGCGGCAACGGAAGCATCGAGCGCGGCAAAAATAACTTTCGGCGCGCCCTCCGGCGTTGCCGGAGAGACTTTCATCCCGGCCACGTTCGCCGGAATGGCTGTTTTCAGCCGCCAGCGCGCAGCTTCGCCGTAGGCTTTGCCTTCGGATCGGTCTGAAGCCGCAAGCCAGGCTACTTCGAACCAGGGATGGTGCTCCAGCATCTGGATAAACCTTTGCCCCACGACGCCGGTGGCGCCCAATATACCGATAGGAATCTTATTGTTCATTTAGAGGTTCATTGGGATTTTACAACACCCCTTTCGGCCGGACGCCTAGGCCAGCACTCGAAAGTCACTATGGGTGCGGGCGGGCCACAGAGGTTGGGCACAGATTATGCCGGAAATGCGCCAGAATTTCTCCGCCGAGAAATGGGTCGTCATCGCCAGGGAGCGGCCAGAGATTTCTCCGCCGCCTACTTCCGGGGCCGGGTTGGACTTTCCAGCACGTACTCGTTGAGCGGGCCGAACTTACGCTTCTCCGCGTACAGACGCCAGCGCCGGAAGACGATGCGGAGACTGGCCATGACTGGAATCGAGAGATAGATTCCGAGGATGCCCGCCACTTCACCGCCCGCCATCACGCCGAAAATTGCGGCCAGGGGATGAAGTTCCATACTGCGGCCCATGATGCGCGGCGAGAAGATGTAATCCTGAATAAGCCGCCACGCCGCCAGACAGATCATCAGCACCAGCCAGTGCTTGTAGCCGAGCAAGAGCGCCACACTCACGATGATCACAGCAGCCACCAAGGGACCGACCACGGGAATGAACTCGAGAAGACCGCCCACCGTGCCCAGCACCAGGGCATAAGGCACGCGCATCATGGCCAACGCGGTCGAGTACGTCACCAGCGTCAAGACCGCCAGAATGAGCTGGGCGCGGATGAAGTGGGCCAGCATCAGGTTCAGATCGTGGAGCACGCCCTCCAGAAGTTCACGCTGCGGCCGCGACTGCACCAGGGAGAGCAACACGTCGCTGAACGCGCGGCCATCCTGGAGAAAGAAAATGGAAAGGACGGGCACAACCAGCAGCAGCCAAGCCTGCTTGGCCACGTCCGCTACATGAAGTCCGATCCGTTGCGCCAATTGGGTGATCTGGTCGCCGTGGCTGACCAGGAATGACTGCACCAGTTCGGCGCTGGTGCGGTTCCAGCCGTGCTGGTAATGGAGTTGGTCGGCGACCTGGCCGGAGTTCAATTGCGCCAGCATCGTGGGCAGGGTTTGGCTTAAGCGCGCGCTTTCACGGCCGATTTTCGGCCCCATGGATACAAAAAACAGCACCACGATCCCCAGCAGCAGGGCATAAATCAACGTGATCGCCCGGGCACGACCGTGCAGAATTTTTTCCAGGTAAGAAACCAGCGGGCTCATCAGATAGGCGAAGAAGATGGCGAACAGAAAAGCGATCAGCGTTTGCCGGGCGAGGTAGAGGAAGCCCAGCCCCAGCGCAAACAGCAGCGCTGTGATCAGGACCCGCGCCGTACGTGAATCGATCAGCAGCAAATGTCTTGTCCGGCGAACCGCGAATCGGTTTGCCGCTGCCTCCGCTCAGTCTCTCACTATTTCTATATGATCGTCCGCGATCAGCACTCGCATGAGCTTAAAAGGGCTGCTTTCCTCTACCCAAAGGGCCCAGTTGAAGTTTTCACCGCTCAAGTTCAGTCGCAAAAGTTGACGATCCGTTCCGTTGATCGTCACTTTTTCCCTGCCCACCAGTTCCAGGCGCACGCGCAACGATGTACGGTCCTGCGGTACGAGCACGCCAAATTCGAGCGGCCCCTGCTGGCACTGCAGCGAGCCTTTCTCAGTATGACAATTAGTTGCCAAATATCGCCAGGCGAGCACCTCGCGGTGGACAAAAAAATTGTTGTCGAGAATGGCCGACGTGTTCGGCATCATAAACGGCTGCTCGGCCGGTTTGTTGGACGCCGGGGTCGTGATCTTTTCCAACAAGAACTCGTTGTTGGGCATAACCACAAGGGAGCTTCCCCCGCTGTCGCTCCACTCGTAGCGGATCAACTCAGCGCCGGAAGTCATCAGCAGCTCGGACTTCTGGTTCGTCGGACCGGCTCCGGCGGCTTCCTTTAGCTGCGACTTGACGGTGCTCACGCCATTTTGCTGCTGCACGCTGAAGCTTTCGGTCACGACCCGCTGGCCCCTGACGAAGACCCCAAACGCGCCGGAGTCCACAAGCTGGGCGCCAGAAGGCTTCGGTTTGTCCTTATCCCCCGCCGAGGCCACCGCCGCACATGCCAATGCTACCGCGATGCTGAAACGTATTGTCGAGAGCAGAGTCAATTCCGTTCTCCTCGCTTTCTTGGTGAGCGTCTTCCTGGTGAGCGTCGCGGGGCGAGACTCAAGGCTCTGCCCACCTCAGCCGCAATTCGCTCGACGCTCTTGCCGCCGGTTTCCAGCCGAAGCGGGGCCTTGATATAGCTCACGCGCCGTTGCTCGTAGAGCTCGCGAAAATCGTCCAAAGTCGTGAGCAACGGACGCTCCATTCCCGGCTCCGGCGCTTGCCGGCTGCATCGCCGCCATAATTCTTCAACCGGCGCATCGAGGAACACCGTCGGAATCCCGCTCGCTGCGATCAGCCCCGCGTTCCGCTCCTGTACAAACGCACCGCCGCCGAGGGCAACCACGCGTTCCGCACCCTCGCGGAGTTCCTCCAGCACATCGCGCAACGCTTCATGCTCGGCCCGCCGGAACCTGGCCTCGCCGGACTCGCGGAAGATTTCCCGAACCGTCCGTCCTTCGCGCCGCTCGATGCGGTCGTCGAGATCCTCAAAGCTCCAGCCCAGCCGCCGTGCCAGGGCCGCACCCACCGAGGTCTTGCCGGCGCCCATGAAGCCGACCAGCAACACCGCAGGCAGCCGAGCTACGCCCCGAGTTACGCCCCGACGTCCAACAGTATTCGCCCGGAGCGCAGCTTTCTTGATCGCACCAGTATCTATCACATCAGCCGATCTGCGAATCCTGGCGGAGCTTTCAGGACGAGCTGTGCGGCCATCTGATTTGCGCTTCGTTTTCTTTATTGTTTTTCTGAGCGTTTTCTGAGATGGATTTTACCATTGAAGGTCCGCAAGACCACGGTAGAAGAAGCTGCGGCCCGGCCCATTGTGCCTGCAAAGGCAACGCCTGCCCGGATGGGAAACCACGTATGGAATTTGGGTTGAAGAGGAATGTCATCGTGCACTTCACCGCGGACGGAGCGCGCGCTCACGTCGGCCGAGGTCCACTCGGGAATCGTGGCTTCGATGTCTCCGCTATGGCTGGTCAAACGGTATTCGCCGCTATCGCCAAAGTCGCCGATGTAATTGATGTTCCCGCTGGTCGATACCACCTGTACCAGAGGACCATTGACGCCCGTGAGCGTAACTTCTCCGCTTAGCGAATCCACTTCCACGTGCCCGTTTTGCACGTTGTTCAAAGTTACAGCTCCATTCAGGGTTTTCACGTGCACATGCGCGTTGGAAACATCGCGGACATCGATGGTTGCCGTAGAACCCTCAAGAGTTACATCTCCATGAAGCTTTTCGGCATGAAGCGGGCCGCTGCTCGAATGCAGGGTGACGCTGGCATCGGCGGGAACCAGAACTTCGTAGTCCACGCGGCCTGATTCTGAATCCGCTCCTGGCAGCAGGTGGGATTGAATATCCACGCGGTTTCCGCTCTGGTTGTTGTCCACCTCAACCTTGTCGGAATGCAAAATAGCGCTCACTACCACGGTATTGTTCAAAGAAGGTCGCACCCAGATGGATCCGTAGGGATTCATCACCGAGACGCCCGCTTTGCTCCCTACAGCGAAGTGATATTCCTTCTTGCTCTCGGCCGCCAGCGTGCCCGCAACGATCACGCCAATAGCAATGACCTTCACCGTGCGCTTGCTCACCATACGACTCCCCCAAGACTTGTCGTGGGCCGCCATCGTTTCCTGTCGCAGATCGCGAAGCGCCCCCATTATGGCAGAGAACGGTCCATCGCGATGTTAAATAGCATTGCTTTTTGCTGGTACGCATCCATCAGCGAGCGCGCCGCCTCTGCATCGTTGGGATCTTCATTCACCGCGCTTTGGGCATCGCGGATGTACTCGTTCGCGCGCCGCAGGTTGTCCTCGTATACAGGCCTTAGCTGGGGCGATTGGGCTGCGATCTCCTGCAAAAAGTCGTTGTCGTCCATGCCCGCATCCAGAGCCGGTGCCGCGACGGAAACTTGCTGGGCAAGTTTATCGGCCACCGACGCCCGATACAGGAGTATTCCCGCCGAAAGCAGCACCGCCGCTGCCGCAGGCGCCAACCAGCGCGCCCAGCCCCAGCGAGCGCTAAAAGAGGACAGAGCAGGCCGCGGCGTCGGCTGCGGCCGAATCAGCCCTTCCTGCCGCAAGACCATTTCAATGGAGTTCCATACCTGCGGGCTCGGTTCGGCAGACCCGCGCAGTTCGACCGCCGTTGCAATGATCGACCTCAACTCTTCCACCAGCCCCGAACACGCCGGGCAAGCGCTTAGGTGTGCGCGCTGTTCCCGGCTGCTGCCGTCTTCGCTCTCGACCAGACTTTCTTCGAGCTCAATGCAATTCATACTGCTCTCTCCCAGCTTACAGCGCTCTTCACTCTTGCCGCTGCTTGTTTCGCCTCTATCTGGGTACTGCCGTAATCCTCAAGCCTTTCCGGCCTTTTCGGCTCTCTGCAGCTTGAGGAGGTCCCGCAACTTCATTCGCGCTTTGTGCAATTGCGACTTGCTGTTTCCGATGGAGCATCCCACGATCTTGGCGATTTCATTATGCTCGTAGCCTTCCACATCATGCAGGACGAAGATACTTCGATAACCGGGAGGGAGACTTTCCACAGCCTTCTGCAAATGCAGCCGGTCAATGGATCCGGCCAATGCCACATCTTCGGTCCCAAAATCCTTCTTGGGCGAATCGTCGTCGCCCCCCTGCGTGGTTTCTTCCAGCGACACGACGGGAAGACCTTTCTTCCTCAGGTGCATCAGAACAACATTCACCGACAGCCGATGCAGCCAGGTCGAGAACGCCGACTCGCCACGAAACGTCGCAATCTTGCGGTAGAGCTGCAAGAACGCTTCCTGTGCCAGGTCTTCGGCTTCCGCCGTATTCGCCGTCATGCGCAAACACAGCGAATATACGCGGCGTTTGTGCATATCGTAAAGCACCTGGAACGCTTCCGCGTCGCCTTGCTTGGCCCGCTCAATGGCGGCAGCTTCGCTAAGCTCGTCGCCTCGTCGCTGTCTTCGGTCGGTCAAAGTCTTCTTTTCCGGCCGCACTTACTCTGATGCGGCTTAAGTAGCTTTTTGTTGTATGGTTTGCGGGGCTTGCTCCGGCCCAGCTCGCGGCTCTGGCCTTCACAATATCAGAGCATTCCTACCAACCTTGGGATTTCGCATCGAAACCGCAATTCTAAATGCAACTTCGACGCAAAAGCCTTTGCCTTCGTGTAGTTGGAAAGCAGGTTCCATCTAGGCCAATAACCCCATTCAGATCGTGGAGTTGCAATTTTCCGAATTTGGTAACCCGAGCGGGTTACCTTGGGGTTTTCGCCGGCACAAAGCATGGGCCGCCCGCGCATCTATTCGGGCGTCAGTGCCTTCCGAAGCGATCTCAACAAGCTTTCGGCTTCATCGAGCTTTTTCAGCACCGTTTCATCTCCTTTTAGCTCCTGCAGCTTCGTCCAAGACACACTCTTCATCGCCTCAACCGCGGGCCCCCAACTCGCCAAGGGGTTGATCACCATGCTTTTCTCGACCGGACGAATTCGAAGTTGAGCAGACTCAAGGTCACCTGAATCGCTGAGAAAGTGGGCCCGTGCAACCGGATCGGGAAGAATCGTTCTGAGTTCCGCAAGTCCTTCGAGTTAGTGACCCGACGGGTGGCCCACTCAAGCCCGGTTTTGGCTTGAGTGGGGATGTTCACGCGTTACAGACTTGGGTGGGAGGCTGGCCCAGCCTTTGGTTTCTGCCGGGTGCCCCATTTCTCGCGTTTTTTGCGAGAAGTGGGCGGCGCCGACGCGACAGCAATATCAAAGAAATCCACAGCCCCACTGTGACATCCAACCTTGCGCTCGCTCTCGATTTTGCTCCATCATTGCCCTAGCACAGGCAGCACAACGAACCAACACGGCAAGGAGAATCCCGGGCCGAAAATCGGCCCCTAACTCCTTTGTTTGAAATATTTTGCCTCTAAGTTCTTTGAAAACTATATTTTGCGCCGAATTTCCCACCTAACTCGATGATTCTAATAGGGTGGGGGGGTAGGGGTACCACCCCGTTGCAAACTGGTAAACCCACAAATCCCAGCCAGCCTCCGGCAATCTATTTGCTGATCGGCCCGACAGTTCGACCGTCTCCGCGCCGCGCTCCACCGGAAGCCGGACGTCGAAGCTAGAAGCTAGGAGCTAGAAGCTAGTAGCTCACGTGGTAATCGTCTCCAACCCGTGTCCGTGCGGACCGATTTCCCGCTGCCGCAGTAGGAAGGCAAACAGCACTCCCAGAAAGCCCAGGATTGAGAAGATCCACATCCCCAAGTGGTAACCGGCGGGGTTGCTGGCATCGGCGTGGCCGTAGTTGTTGGCCCATCCCACCAACAAATTAAGGCCGAACAGCCCGATGTTTTGGATCATGGTCATCAACCCATAAGCCGTCCCCAGCTTCGACTGGTCGACGATATAAGCCACCGAAGGCCACATCACCGCAGGAATCAGTGAAAACGCTACCCCCATCATCGCCATCGGCACGTACAAGCTGATCTGCGTGTAAGCCATCATCAGATACACCGGGATCAACAGCAAAGACCCGAACATCATCAGCAGCGCGCGTTTGCCCACGTGATCGACCCACAGACCAAATAGCGGTGTCGCAATCATGGCAAACAGCGTCAGCATGCTCGAGAGAAATCCGCCAAATTCACGCGAGGTGCCGTGCGCTTCCATGAAAAACTTGACAGCGAACGTCTGGAAAGGGAAGACAGCTGAGTAGAAAACAATGCACAGCGCCACGATCAGCCAATAACTCACGCCGAACTTCCACAGGTCGGCGAAGACCACCTTATCGGTGGAAACTTTTCCCAGGCTGTAGTTCTTCTCGGCCCATTCTTCCATTACCCAGTAGATGGCCGCTCCCACCACGCACAAAGCCGAGAACGCCAATGCGATCAGGAAAGGAGTTCGCCAGCTCGCATACGCCCAACGCGCCCACGTCGGCGAGTTGAGCGCGGCAAACGTGCCCAGGCGCGATGCCGTCAGGTTCAATCCAAAAGCAAAGCTCAGTTCTTTGCCCCGGAACCAGCGGGCCAGCGCGGTGGTGACGGCAACGTTGAGCGACTCGGCGCCCATCCCAAAAACGAGGCGTCCAGTTGCCATCATCGGAAGGTGGCCGGAAATCACGGTGACCGCTGGACCGATAAAACAAAGCACGCCGAAAATCATCAGCGACTTGCGCAGCCCGATGCGGTCAATGATGAATCCGCCGATCACCACCGTGAAAATGTTAGGGAAGCTGTAAATGGCCTGCAAGAAGCCGATATCCAAATCCGAGAACCCAAGCTGTTGCTTGAGCACATCGGCGAGTGGACTGAGCGCGTCGTATACGTAGTAGCTGCCAAACATCGCCAGGCTGACAAAGATCAACACCAGCCAGCGGTACAAGCGGCTCGGCTCAGGACGCACAGTTTTCGTCATCCGCGCTCTCTATCGTCGTCGTCGAGCAGAGTGAACTCCCAGGGAATTGTGAGTCGAGAATTGTGAGCAGAGAAGTGCAAGCAGAAAAGATTAGCAGATCGCAAGAATACTCGCGACTAGACAAGGTCACGGAGCAGCGCCTCCCTGTCAGTACTTCACAATGGCGGCAAACGACTTCGGGTCGAGCGAGGCTCCGCCGACCAGCGCGCCGTCGATTTCTTCCTGGGACATCAGCGCCGATGCATTATCCGGTTTCACCGAACCGCCATAGAGAATCCGAAGTTCGGCAGCGAATTCCTCGCCAAACACTTCCGTGGCCTCGCTGCGGATGACGGCATGAGCTTCGGCGGCGAGCTCCGGCGTAGCCGTCTTGCCGGTGCCGATCGCCCACACCGGCTCGTAGGCAACCACCAGTTTCGCGGCTTTCTTGGCGGAGATCGCGTGAAAGGCGCGCACGCACTGGCGGCGCAGGACTTCTTCGGTGAGTCCGGCTTCGCGTTCTTCGAGCACTTCGCCGACGCAGCAGATGGCCGTGAGTCCGGCTTCCAGCGCGGCTTTCAGGCGCAGGTTGACGGTGTCGTCGGTTTCGCCGAAGTATTGCCGGCGCTCGGAGTGGCCGACAATCACGTGGGTAATGCCCAGAGCCAGCAGCATTTGGGCAGAGATCTCGCCGGTGAACGCGCCTTCGTCTTTCCAATGAAGATTCTGCGCGCCGACGCCGACATTCGAGCCTTTGACCGCTTCGAGCGCCGCAGCCAGATCAACGTACGGCGGGCAGACCACGATTTCATCCCGCGTATGCCCGGAGACGAGCGGCAGAAAGTCGGCGAAGAAGGCGCGGGTTTGGTCGGGCGTTTTGTACATCTTCCAGTTGGCAGCGATGAGCTTGGTTCGTGACATGAATCCTTTCCAAATTCGGACCTCGGACTTCGGACCTTGGACCTCAGACTTCAGCTCCCGAGGTTTGAAGGCCAAGGTCTGAGGTCTGACGTCCGAGGTCGCTTCTCTTCTACCGCTTGTCCGTCAACGCTTCCACTCCCGGCAGTTTCTTACCTTCCAGAAATTCCAGCGAAGCGCCGCCGCCGGTGGAAATATGCGTGATCTTGTCAGCGACTCCTGCGGCGTGAACGGCAGCCACCGAGTCGCCTCCGCCGACAATCGAAGTTGCACCCGCATTCTCTGCCACGGCGTGCGCAATCGCGAAAGTCCCTTTGGCAAACGGGGAAACCTCGAAAACTCCCATCGGGCCGTTCCACACAATGGTGCGGGCGCGCGAGATTTCGTCCGAGAAAAGCTCGATCGTCTTGGGGCCGATGTCGAGCGCCATTTTGTCGGCGGGAATGGGCTGGCCTTGGCCGATCTGCTGCACCACGGCGCTGATCGCAGGTTTGACCGCAGCCACATGATCCACAGGCAACAGGAGTTTCAAGTTGCGCTTCTTGGCCTCGGCGAGCAACTGGCGCGCGAGGTCTACCTTGTCGGCCTCGAGCAGCGATTTGCCAATTTCATGCCCTTGCGCTTTCAGGAACGTGTAGGCCATGCCACCGCCGATGATGATCGAATCTACTTTGTTCATCAGGTGCCGGATCACGCCGATCTTGTCGCTAACTTTTGCGCCGCCGAGAATCGCAACGAACGGGTGTTCGGGATGCTCCAGCGCTTTGCCCAGATACTGAAGTTCTTTTTCCATGAGCAATCCCGCGGCCGATTTCGGCAGAAATTTCGTAATGCCCACGGTCGATGCGTGGGCACGATGCGCGGTGCCAAATGCATCGTTGACGTAGAAGTCGGCAAGATTGGCCAACTGGCGGGAAAAATGTTCGTTGTTGGCCTCTTCTTCGGCGTGGAAGCGAAGATTTTCCAACAGCAGGGTCTGGCCTTTTTCCAGTTGCGTGGCAACTTCTTCGGCCTCGGGGCCGACGCAATCGGGCGAGAAGCCGACGTTTTCGCCGCGCGCGAGTTCCCGGTCGAGCAACATGCGCAGGCGTTCGGCTACCGGCTTGAGGCTCATCATTGGATTGGGCTTGCCTTTTGGGCGGCCGAGATGCGAGGCGAGGATGAGCCGCGCGCCGTGCCGCAGCGCGTACTCGATGGAGGGCAGCGTCTCGCGAATGCGGGTGTCGTCGGTGACCACGCCGTCCTTCAACGGCACATTAAAATCCACGCGCACGAACACGCGCTTCCCCGCCAAATCCAAATCGCGAATCGTGAGTTTGCTCATGAAATTTCCGGATGGCCTCTTGTAAGGGCGCAGTGCCCCTCAGCGAACTGCGCCCCACCTCGGCAGGAACTCAACAATGAACCGCAAGGCTAAAACTTCGACGCCAGCAACTTGATCAAATCCTTGCACCGGCACGAATAACCCCACTCATTGTC
>PMHV01000030.1:0-11167 GCA_003156805.1 Acidobacteriaceae bacterium
AACGTCGTCTTCCCGTGATCGATATGCCCGATCGTCACTACGTTTACGTGCGGCTTATTACGCTCAAATTTCTCTTTCGCCATTGCTCTATCTCCTCGGCTCCCAACTACAACAGAACCAAATCATCTCCGTCGGCTTCGTAATAGGCGCCGACAAATTCTTCCTTCTCCACCAGTTCCTCGGCGACCCGCCGGTCGAACCGGCTGAAATCTTCCGAGAAGCGCTCACGGAAAATCTCAAACTCGCGATGCTCACTCCAGAAATCCCGAACCCGGTACTGTCCATCACTTACCGACTCGCACTGCACTTTCGTAGCGACGTAGCCCTCGGCTCGTCCCAGAAACCGCGCCCAGATTCCATCCAGCCCAAAAACAACCCCAAACTCAACCCGCTTACCTTCCCTAACCCAGAACCTGCGGTCGACAACGAACCGCGGCGCTGGCAGTCATTTCGCCGTGCCCTGCACCTTGGCGATGATTTCCTCCGCCACCGAGCGCGGAGCCTCCTCATAACGCCCGAAGTGCATCGAGTATTCGGCTCGTCCCTGCGTGCTCGACCGCATGTGCGTGGCGTAGCCGAACATTTCCGCCAGCGGCACAATCGCCTTGATTACCTGCGAGCCGGCGCGGTGCTCCATGCCTTCGATGCGCCCGCGGCGCGAACTCAAATCGCCCATGATCACTCCGGCATAATCCTCCGGAGTCACCACTTCCACCGCCATCACCGGCTCCAGCAGAACCGGCGAAGCCTTGCGCGCGGCCTCTTTGAACGCCATCGAACCGGCGATCTTGAACGCCATTTCATTGGAGTCGACATCGTGATAGCTGCCGTCATACAGTGTGGCCTTCACATCCACCATGGGATAGCCGGCCAAAATTCCGCCTTCGAGCGCTTCCTGAATGCCCTGATCGATCGGCTTGATGAATTCTTTCGGCACCGAGCCGCCCACGATATCGTTGACGAATTCGTAACCCGTGCCCGGCGGTTGCGGGTCCAAATAAATCTTGGCGTGCCCATACTGGCCGCGTCCGCCGGTCTGGCGAATGTACTTGCCTTCCGCTTCGGCATGTCGGCGGATGGTCTCGCGATACGCCACCTGCGGCTTGCCCACGTTGGCTTCGACCTTGTACTCGCGCATCATGCGGTCGACGATGATTTCCAGATGCAGCTCGCCCATGCCGCTGATGATGGTTTGTCCGCTGTCGGGATCGGTATGAACTTTGAAGGTAGGATCTTCCTGGGCCAGGCGGTTCAGCGCGACTCCCATTTTTTCCTGGTCGGCTTTGGTTTTGGGCTCGACCGCAACCGAAATTACGGGAACCGCAAAGGTGATGGATTCGAGCAGGATCGGTTTGTCTTCGTTGCAGATGGTGTCGCCGGTGCCCACGTTCTTCAGTCCGACTACGGCACAGATATCGCCCGCCAGGATTTCCTGAATATCCTCGCGCTTGTTGGCGTGCATCTTCAGCAGGCGGCCGATGCGCTCGGTCTTCTGCGTGCGGGCATTGAGTACGGACTCACCCGACTTGAGCTGGCCGGAATAGACACGAATAAAAGTTAGCTGGCCGACATACGGATCGGCCATGATTTTGAACGCGAGCGCCGAGAAGGGATCTTTGTCTTCGGGCCTGCGGGTAATCGGCTCGCCGGTATCGGGATTCAGCCCCTTGGTTTCGCCTACATCGAGCGGCGAAGGCAGGTAGTCAACAACTGCGTCGAGCAGAGGTTGTACGCCCTTGTTCTTGAAAGCGGTGCCGACAACCACGGGGAACACCTTCAATGCGATGGTCGACCTGCGCAGCGACGCGCGCAATTCATCGGCGGTAATTTCTTCGCCCTCGAGAAACTTGTGCAGGATCTCGTCGTCGTTTTCCGCGACGGTTTCCACCAGCTGGGTGTGGAAGGCTTCAGCTTTTTTCTTCAGCTCGGCAGGAATCTCTTCCGTGACGTACTCCGCGCCCAGAGTGTCGTCCTGCCAGACGATCGCTTTCATGCCGAGCAGGTCAATCACGCCTTTGAACTTGTCTTCCTGGCCGACGGGAATCTGAATCGCGACCGGCTTGGCGTTGAGGCGCTTGCGGAGGGTATCGATGGCATGCTCGAAATCGGCGCCCATCTTGTCGATTTTGTTGATGAAACAGATGCGCGGCACACCGTATTTATCGGCCTGGCGCCATACTTTTTCCGACTGCGGCTGCACCCCATGCACCGCGTCAAAGACAGCGACAGCTCCGTCCAGCACGCGCAGCGAACGCTCCACTTCGGCCGTGAAATCGACGTGGCCGGGCGTATCGATGATGTTGATGCGAATGTCGCGCCAGGTGCAGGTCGTAGCCGCCGAGGTAATGGTGATGCCGCGTTCCTGCTCCTGCTCCATCCAATCCATAGTGGCGGTGCCGTCGTGCACCTCCCCGAGCCGGTGCGTCTTTCCCGTGTAGAACAGGATGCGCTCGGTCGTAGTGGTCTTGCCGGCATCGATGTGNNTGGGCCATGATGCCGATGTTTCTACACCGTTCTAATGGGACTGTTCTGGGCACGACAATTAACTCTTTCTAGGACTCTAACGGCTAATAAAATTTGGCGATGGTGTGATCGGGCGATTTGGCGATTGAAAATCTCAATGCCGAGACGCCTTTCAAATCACTCAATGACCCGATCGCTCAATCACTCAATTTCCTACCACCGGTAATGCGCGAAAGCCTTGTTGGCCTCCGCCATGCGGTGAACGTCTTCTTTCTTTTTGATGGCCGCGCCTTTACCGTTGGCCGCGTCCAGCAACTCATTGCTCAGCTTGTCGACCATCCCCTTCTCGCCTCGGCCGCGAGCATAGGTGATGAGCCAGCGAATGGCGAGCGAGGTTCGCCGGTCGGCATTTACTTCCACCGGCACCTGATAGTTGGCGCCGCCCACGCGCCGGGTCTTGACTTCGAGCAGCGGCTTTGCGTTCTCCACCGCCTTCTTGAACAGCTTCAGGGCTTCGTCGCCGCCTTTTTCCTGCACCCGCGTCAGCGCTTCATAGAAGATGCCCTCGGCAGTGCTGCGCTTTCCTTGCCACATCATCGAATTGATGAACTTCGTCACCAGATCCGAGCCGTAGACGGCATCGGAAGGGACGGTCCGCTTGGCGATATGTCCTTTACGAGGCATTCAGCTTCTTAGCTCCTAAGCTCTTAAGCTTCTAGCCTGAGCTTTGCCGGGCAAGATATTTCTGCCCGTTCAAAAATCCTTCTGTCCAGCCACTGACGCCCGCCGCCGACGACGCGTTCTAACCCTTTTTCGGCCGCTTGGCGCCGTATTTCGANNTAGCGCACGCCCGGCAGATCCTTCACGCGGCCGCCACGAATCAGCACGATCGAGTGTTCCTGCAAGTTGTGGCCGACGCCGGGAATGTACGTCGTCACTTCGATCCCGTTCGTGAGCCGCACGCGCGCCACCTTGCGCAAAGCCGAGTTCGGCTTCTTCGGTGTTTGCGTGTACACGCGGGTACAAACCCCGCGCTTCTGCGGGCAGCCCTGCAGAGCCGGACTCGCCGTCTTATACCGTGGCCGCTTGCGGCCATCCCGCACCAACTGATTGAACGTAGGCACTCTTTGCCGCTCCTTGCCGCGCACTCACAACCCTCACGGGCGAAACAGCGCGCAGCGTACCGCCAGCGTTTACCCGGAAACTGCGCGCGTCGTACTTCGCACACCGTACTTCGCGCATCATCCGGGCTGGCAGGCCACGGAGGGCCAACCATTCTTCTCACCGCTTACGAATGCGGAAGAGAAATTCTTGGGGTTCCCCAATCTAGATTTACGCTGCCGACGGTGACGCCCGGCCCAAAACTCCGGGGGCATTCCGTTTCGTCAGCCTTGTCCTGCATATCCTTTCGCAGACCACCGACGCGCCCAAACTTTCAGCGTTTCAGCAGCCCTCCCGATAGGGCGAAAGGCAGCGCAGGAACGTTTCAGCGAGGAAAGTCTCCGAACCTGCACTTCATCCGGAAACGTATTTCACAGCAGCTCAACCACAAGTTGCGCACACACAGCCGCGAAACTTACGGCCTTACAGCAAGCCTGGATTTAACTCGCGGAACCTTACGAATATACCAAGGGACCGCAAACATCGTCAACTCATGTTTTTGCATCCCACACTTGAAGATACGGGAAGGACTCAGCCGGGCGGTTTCAGTCACCTGTCGTTTTGCAGGATCGCTGAGGGGCGGCTTGCTGAATCCGGCTCCAACCTCTAGACTACAAGTTTTCCATTCTGTTTTCGAATCGCAGGGTGTGGCTCGTCCGGCAGTTGTGTTCCGGAACGGGGAGAGAATGCATGGGAAGTTTGCGTTCCGGTCGTCTACGGTGGTTCGTAGCAGTCAGTTTTTCGTTAATACTCCTTGCAGGCTGCGGCGGTCACAAGCCTCCCGGAGCATCGCCCTATCCGGCAAGGATCATCCTGGCGCCCGGGGCCAGCGCTTCGCTGCAACTGGGAAGCACGCTTGGCTTCACCGCCAGTGCGGAAAACGCTTCGAATTCTCCAGTCTCCACGACGTTTACCTACGCTTCCAGCGACACCAGTATTCTCACCATGTCGCCTTCCGGAGTGGCGTGCGCCGGCAGTTGGAACGCCCTTTACAGCATTTGCTCGCCGAATAACTATGGGACGGCTGAGGTCACGGCCTCCGCACTGGGAGCGACCAGCCCGCCGACGCTGGTCTTCGTGCACCCGCCCATCGACAACATCCAGATCAGCCTGGTTCCGCCGCTGAATTCTCCACCGCCCGCGTGCCCCGCGCAAACGGCGCTGCCCGCGGCTTGCGATATTGCATTTAACGCCAATCCCTATTGCCTCTCGCAAAACCAAGTCGAGACTTTGCAGGCCAAGGCCTACAGTCAGGGCATCGATTACACGGCGGCGGTAGGGCCTTTCGGCTGGTTGGAAGCCAATGCGGGCGTAGCGGGGCTCGCTCCCATCATCACCTCTTCGACCAACATTGCCACCAACCAGGTCACAGTCACGCCCACGATCCCGGGGCAGACGGAAATTTTCGCTTCCGCCGGCGGAGTTTCCAGTCAGCCCTATAACTTCGAAACCTGCCCAGTGCAGTGCATCACGCTGGCGGCCGGTACCAGCGGCTCGCAGCAGACGGGCCAAACCAGTTTTGAAGTCAGCAAAGGTACAGCGGAGGTCATCACCGCAACCGCAGTCGACGTCCAAGGCTGCGTCCTGGCCAAGCCCCCTTTGACCTGGTCTTCTTCGCAACCCGGAGCCATCTCCTCCGGTCCGGCTACTGGATGCGCCGCCGGGACGGCTTGCTCCGTTTCCGCGTCTCAGCCTGGCGCAGCGTCAGTCACCGCAGCCTGCACGCCACCCACCTGCAATGTCGGATTCCCGCTGAATCCAGCCGGCTATCCGGCGCTCTACGTTCCCACTCCCGTTTATCCCGTGACCGCCATCTCCGGACTGGTAACCGGCGCACCCGTTTCGACCAGTGTGCTTGCTACATCACTGGATTGCTCCAGTAATGCCTTCTGTAACGTCAGCCTTTATGACATCTCCACTGCCAAGAATCTTGCCGGCACTGCAACTACCCTGCCAGTCCCCCCCAACTCGATGATGTTCGATCCCGCGGGCGACAAGGTATACATGGGCAGCCAGTTCGGCGCCGCAGTGATCAATCCGGCGAACCTGGGGACCACCAGCAATCCATTCACGGCGCTGCCCACCCCGGCAACACCGACGGGCTTGGTGACCGGCAAGATCCTGGCGGTTTCTTCCAACGGGAACGTCGCCGTCTTCTCCGACACGCTCTCGACGCCCAACCGCGTGTACGTCGTAAATACAACCCAGTCTGCCTCCCCGGTGACGACACCTCTCTATATCTCCGGAGCGGTTGCGGCTGCATTTTCGC
This sequence comes from Acidobacteriaceae bacterium, assembly GCA_003156805.1. GTDB lineage: Bacteria > Acidobacteriota > Terriglobia > Terriglobales > Acidobacteriaceae > Sulfotelmatobacter. The sequence continues at coordinate 5,894 of PMHV01000030.1, forward strand.
CCGACGGTTTGAAGACCCTCATCATCGGATGCATCACCGGCCCGGTTCTCTGCACCACCGCCTCGGGGAATACTCTCTACGTGTATTCCACCCTGCAGGCTCTGACGCCGATTCCTCTGTCCGCTCCAGCAAGCGCGATTGCATTCTCTTCCAGCGGAGCGTTTGCCCTGGTCACCGGAGGCAGCCCTTCGGCGCCCTACGCAATCACGGTCAACACCTGCGACAATTCTTCGAATCCCTTATCGGTGGCGGCGCTGCCCGGTCCGCCGACTTTCCTGAGAACGGTGCCCGCCGCTGATTTCCCTCTGGGCAACGCGATTCTGCCCAGCCTCACCTCCAGCGGGCTCGATGTTTTCGTTGGCATCGATTCCACCGGCATCGATGTCATCGCCACCAATGCTGCGCAGGGGCCGTTCACGTCCGTCTGCCCTCAGAGCGTCACCCTGGCAACGGTGGAAAATACGAGCACCGTCTTTCAGCCCGTCCACCTCCCTCTTCAGCAGGGCGCACTCAACCTCATCGACTTCTTTGTCGCGCCCGACGGCACCCAGATCTACATCGTGGCCACCAACCGCAACAGCGTCCTCATCTATAGCTTTAACACCGGCTCGGTTAGCACCATTACGCTCTCCAGCAGCGTCACCGGTCAGGCCGTAACGCCGGTCTCTGCCGGTATGACCGTCGACGGCACGCTGCTCTACGTAGCCACAACCGACGGCGAATTGCACCAACTGAGCACTCTTTCACTCGCCGATCTGCTGCAGATTCCGTTTCCGCCCGTCGTCAACTCCACCAACGGCTTTTGCTTCTACGGAGCCTCGGCAGTCCCTTGCGGCCTGGATTTGACGATAGTTAGGCCTTAGGGCACAGGTGGCGGCGGGTACCGTTATAACCAAGTGAGAACAGATCGACCCTGGGCAAGGAATTTGCAACTGAGAACCGAAGAACTGGTAACTGAGAGCTCAGCCGCCTTCCAGTTCTTTCCTCACACTGTCTAGCACTCCATTGACGAATTGCACCGACTCAAGGCTCGAAAATTTTCGCGCGATCTCCAGGGTTTCGTTGATCACCACCGCGCGCGGAGTTTCCGGATAGCCCAGGAATTCTGCGACAGCGGCGCGCAGCAGGTTGCGGTCCACCACCGCCATACGCTCCATCCGCCAATGCTCAGCGTGGCGCTCGATGAGAGGATCGATTTCCAGGACGCGGTCGGTAGCCACGCGAAAAAGATCGTCGGCAAACCCCCGCACCTCGCCGCTGGTAGAACCATGCTCAGCCCAAAAAGTGTGGCGCACGTGCTCCGCGGTCTGTTTGCCCATGTCAGACTGAAACAGCATCTGCAAAGCCATCTCGCGGGATTTTCTTCGCGTGCCCATGGGGATAGTTGCCGGTGGTCAGTTGCCAGTTTACTGTAGGAAGGTTATTTGCGCCGCTTTGTCTTCGACGCTTTGCCTTCGACGCTTTGGCTGGCTTCTTTAGATTTGTCATTCCGATCTTTCACTTTGTCATTCCGGGCAGCAGTGCCGGAGCCCGAAGGGCGGAGCCCCGAGCGAAGCCGAGGGGGAGGAATCTGCTTCTTGCTGACCGCTGAGAGCTGAGAGCTGAGAGCCGTCTTCAGCGACGCCATCTCCACCGCCGCCAGGGCCGCATCGAATCCCTTGTTGCCCATTTTCAACCCGGCGCGGTCAATAGCCTGCTCCAAAGTGTCACAGGTGAGGACGCCGAAGGCATGAGGCACCCCCGTCTCTTGCGCCGACTGCCCAATCCCGCGCGTGACTTCGTTCACGATCACGTCATAATGCGCCGTATCGCCGCGCAGCAGGCAGCCGATGCAGATAATCGCGTCGTACTTCTTCGTCTCCGCCAACTTCCGAGCCGCCAGAGGAATCTCAAACGCGCCCGGCACACGCACCAGATCAATGTCTGTCTTCCTTGCGCCGGTGCGCAGAAGTCCATCGTAAGCGCTCTGGAAAAGCCGCTCAGTAACGAAGGCATTGAAGCGCGAAACCACAATCGCGAAGCTCTTGCCTAGAGCGCTCAGCGTGCCTTCGAGCGCATGGACGTCCGCGTCGGGCGGATGCTCAACAGCAAAATCCTTCTTCTCTTTTTTCTCCGTGACGGAGCCTGCCCTGAGCGCAGCCGAAGGGTGCCTCCGTAGTGAGTTCGCCATTGATCCGCGAAAATCCGTGTGCATTCTCGGCAAAGGAATTTACTTTCCCTTGAACTGCGCCGCGCGTTTCTCCAGGAACGCCTTGGTTCCTTCTTTTTTATCTTCAGTCGCACAAGCCACGCTGAACAACACCGCCTCCAGATACAATCCCTCGCTCAAAGTCATCTCTATACCTTTGTTCACAGCCTCCATTGCGTACTGCACCGCCAGCGGAGCGTTGGCGATGATCTTCGCCGCAATCGCTTCCGCCCGCGGAATCAACTCGGCCGCAGCCGTGACTTCATTCACCAAGCCGATGCGATGCGCTTCCTGCGCCGTGATCATCTCGCCCGCCAGCACAAGCTGCATGGCAATGCCTTTGCCCACCAGCCGCGGCAGCCGTTGCGTCCCGCCATAGCCTGGAATAATCCCCAGCTTCACCTCGGGCTGCCCCAGCTTGGCATTCTCGCTCGCCAGCCGCATCGTGCAAGCCATCGCGATCTCGCATCCGCCGCCCAGGGCAAATCCATTGATGCAAGCAATTACCGGCTTGCCCAGATTCTCGATCAAATTCAGAACGCTCTGCCCGCGATGCGTATACTCCTTGCCCGAAACCGCATCGTGCTTGGCCAACTCACCAATGTCCGCGCCCGCGATGAACGCCTTCTCGCCCGCCCCGGTGAAGATAACGACGCGCACTCCGGCATCGTTCTTGATGTCATGAAACGCCGCCCGCAACTCTTCCATGGTCGCCATGTTGAGCGCGTTGAGCACCTTCGGCCGGTTCACGGTCACGTAAGCGATCAAGTTTTTCTTTTCCAGGAGAATGTTTTCGAAGTTCATAGAGCTTCGCTCATGATAAACGAGTCTCCCAGCGATTTCCCACTCCGGGAATCTCGAAGAATTTTCTCTCTATTCATCACGTCCCTTAGATTAAATCGAAGCAATAATAATTGTCTCAGAAACTGCACCAAGAGGAGACACAACACCAATGAGGCTTGCCGCGCTCGCAATCGCTTTATCCGTTAGTTGCCCCGCCCAAACCCCGCCCAAGCCTTACACCGTAAAGTCCGACGTGCTCGGAGAAACATTGAAGGACTGGAAGGGGAACAACCCCCAAATCGATCATTGTGAGAACAACACCGTGGACAACCGAGCGGGTTCCGAGGCAGATCCTGACGTCATGTTTTGTATTCCGCGAGCTGGACTTCCAGACAATCTCACTTTTGCGGCTGCGCCGCTGCTGGAAGAAACAGCATGGTTCTACAAAGGCAGCCTATATAAGCTCGAAATCGTCCTCGAAAATAGATTTGGCCTGCCGGATGTTATGACCGGGCTGCAGGCCAAGCTTGGGGATCCGGCAACGAGGGAGAGCGCTCCGCTGCAGAACGGCTTTGGCGCGAAATTCGAACAGGAGAAGTGGGGTTGGACAAATGGCGTCTCGAGTGCGGAACTGGTTTACTCGGATGCGTCGAACGATCATCCGGCGATCACGTTCGCGCTCGATGAGCCCAACAAGGAGGTGGACGCCCGGATAACGCGGGCGCAGCAGGAGAAGGCCCGCTCGGACATATAGGAGGATCGTCATGACCGACAAGGAAATGCTTGCGTCCGTGGCACACGGAGGCCATGTGTCTCAAAAAGCCCTGTCCCGCCTTCAAAGGCTGGGCTGGATTGTATGTGACAACATAACGACCCTGGACTCGGACGACGCGAAGGTATTGGCGTTTATATCGCTCACCGAGACCGGCGAGAATGTACTGAAGAGCTGATCTAATCGTTGAACAGGCCGTTTCGATGGCGGTTGCGCTATAATTGTATAGCACGAGGTCACCCTTGCTAGCCATCCGCCTTCCCGACAAAATCGAGAAACGCCTCGACCGCCTCGCCAAGCGCACCGGCCGCACCAAAACTTACTACGCCCGCGAAGCGATCCTGCAACACCTCGAAGACCTCGAAGACATCTATCTCGCCGAGAAGCGTCTCGCCGAAATCCGCGCCGGACGCGTTCGTACCATTCCACTCGAAAAAGTAATGCGCCGCTATGGCCTTAAATCCAAAGTGGACGATTGAGTTCGATCCCGCCGCGCAGAAAGAACTCGACCGGCTAGACAAGCCCATTGCCCGCCGCATTTCGAAGTTTCTCTACGAACGAGTTGCCAAACTCGATGACCCGCGGCAGATCGGCGAATGTCTGAAGGGAACATTTAAGTGAGTTCTGGCGCTACCGAGTCGGGGACTACCGCCTCATCTGTTCCCTGGAGCATGCCCGGCTGGTGGTGCTCGTTTTGCGCGTCGGTCACCGCAGGGAGATCTATTCCCGTTGAAGAGCTATTTCCCCCGCCCCACCGCCACCACCTCATCTTTGCTCAACCCGCAACTGATGCAACGCGGCGTCCACAGCCGGTTGGCGAACGTTTTCCCGCAGCGCGGACACTTCCATTGTGTAAGCCACCATGCCCCCGCCAGGTATACCGCGATCCAGCCCGCCAGCACGCTCATGCTGACAATTTCGCTTAACTTTAATCTGGCAATCAGAGCCCCCAGCGGCACCAGCCCCACAAATAGCACCACCACCAGATTTCGGCGCGCCACATAGTTATGCCACGCTCGGCCATACCGTTGCACATCCGGCGTGCTGATTTCACCTGGCATTTTTATTTGATCTCTCCGTAACTCCGTGTCGGAGCCCGCCCTAAGCGACGCCGAAGCGTGACTCGTAATGAACTAAGTCCCTACAGCTTATTCGCCTTCGGACTATTCGGGTCCGAATAATCGTAAAACCCCTTGCCCGATTTCCGCCCGTACCATCCCGCCATCACCAACCGCTTCAGCAGCGCAGGCGACGCAAAACGCCGCTCCTTGAACTCGTCGAACATCACGTGCGTGATGTAGTAAGTCGTTTCAAGCCCAACGAAATCGAGCAACGTAAACGGCCCCATCGGATATCCGCAGCCCAGCTTCATCGCGTTATCAATGTCTTCAATCGACCCGACGCCCTCTTCATAAGCCCGAATCGCATCGAGCAGATACGGCACCAGCAGCCGGTTTACGATGAATCCCGTCTTGTCCGAGGTGCGTACCGGAACCTTCCCCAGCTTTTTCCCGAACTCGTAAGCCGTCTG
>PMHV01000030.1:11260-231572 GCA_003156805.1 Acidobacteriaceae bacterium
TCAATAATAATGTCGCAATCGGCCAGGTCGGCCTTGTTGGTCGTGCCCGTAAGCCGCGCCCGGATCGCATCCTTCTGCTGCGCCGTGATCCCGCCCTTCTCGACCGGCCGCTCGGCAAACTTCGCCAAAGATTTCTCAATCCCGGCAAATCCCTTATCGAGAAACCTCTGCTCCACTTCGAGCACGGTGACGTCGAATCCAGCCGTCGCGCAAACCTGCGCAATGCCAGATCCCATTAGCCCACAACCGAGAACGCCAACCTTCTTAATCTCCATACGAATCCCTACTCCTGATCTCGTGAATCACTTACCGCTGATTGCCGCCAATCACCTCGCCAAGCCCAAACTTTTCTCCGTGTCTCCGTGCCTCCGTGGTGAACCCTAATTCATACTCTCCACAATCATTGCGATCCCCTGCCCGCCGCCGATGCAAGCCGTAGCCAGCCCATACTTCTTCTTCCGCCGCCGCAACTCATACAACAAAGTAATCACCAGCCGAGCCCCGGTCGCGCCCAGCGGATGCCCCAACGCGATCGCCCCGCCATTCACATTCACCTTCTCGCGATCCAGGCCCAACTCTTTTTCCACCGCCAGATATTGCGCCGCGAACGCCTCATTCACTTCAATCAAATCAATGTAGTCCAAAGAAAGCCCAGCCTTCTGTAGCGCGATCTTCGTCGCCGGCACCGGACCACGCCCCATCAACTTCGGCTCAACTCCGGCAATCCCCCAACTCACAATGCGCCCCAAAGCCTTCAATCCGCGCTTGGAAACATCCTCTAGCGACATCAAAACCACCGCCGCTGCGCCATCCACAATTCCACTCGCATTCCCCGCCGTCACCGTACCCGGCTTGCCCGAGGCCGAGCCAAACGCCGCCTTCAATTTGGCTAAGCCTTCCATCGTGGTCTGCGGACGCCGGTGGTCATCCTCGGCCAGCACCGCGCCGGTAGCCTCGCCCTTCGCGTTGCGCAGCGGAACCGGAACCAGCTCTTCCTGAATGCGTCCTTCTTTATAAGCCGCATCCGCTTTCTGCTGCGAGCGCAACGCAAACTCATCCTGCGCCTGCCGCGTGATGCCCTGCTGCTCTCCGTATAGCTCCGCGGTATTCGCCATGTACAACCCGCAATAGCTGTCGAGCAGCGCCACCATCAGCGAATCTTCCAGCTTCCCTCCCGGAGCCAGCGTGAACCCGTCGCGCCCGCGAATGGAAAACGGAGCCTGCGACATCGCCTCCATGCCGCCCGCCAGCACCATCTTCGCTTCCTCCAACTGAATCATCTGTGCCGCATTCACAATCGCCTGCATCCCCGAGCCGCACAGCCGGTTCACCGTCAGGGCCGGAGTCTCAATCGGCAGTCCCGCGCGCAACCCCACATGCCGCGCCCCATACAACGCGTCGCCCGAAGTCTGCTGCGCGTTGCCAAACACGGCGTGGTCGAATTCTTTCGCATCGATTCCCGCCCGCTCGATTGCGCCCTTGCCGGCGATCGCGCCCAGTTCCTGCGCCGAAAAATCCTTTAGCTTTCCGCAATAGCGGCCAAAGGGCGTGCGCGCCCCGCTGACAATCGCGATATCACCAGGTTTCAACATGATTTTCCTACGGACCCGCGCTCAGAGCGGATCAAAACCGATAATCAAACTGGCTAGTGTAGCAGCGCATGAATAGATTTGACCACCGCAGAGGATGACTACTCGTGTCCCAGTTTGCAGAAATGCTCATGTGGGGACAGCCCGCCCTCGGCTGTCCGTCGAGCGCAGCTCGACTGTTTCCCGATTCGCCGCTATCGTGACACTGTCGGAGCCCATGGCATGAGGACAATCTAGTTTGGTTCGCCGGACCAAGTCTGTGACGTGTGAACATCCCCACTCAAGCCAAAACCGGGCTGGAGTGGGCCACCCGCCGTCGCGCCATCATAGTCTACAATTTCAGACCAAATGTGGATCAGTCACTTGTTCAATTTGCTGCTTCGATCTTGGAGAGCCACGACCGCTGGATACGGCACCACTACACTTGGCTTCGTCTTGTGGGTAGTTCTCTTCACTATTCTGTTGTGGTTTGCCGGAGTGCTGGGCACGTGGATCACGCTACGAAGAAAGACGGCTGCTTCTTTCAAAGAAGTTTTCCGCGATTCGCTGATGACCGGGCTGTTTTCGGTGGGCTGTATTCTTGCGATAGCTGTGGTCTCATACTCGTTTTTCCTTTTGCGAACGATATACCAAGATCATCAGGCTCTCATGAACCGCATAACGGCTTGCGACAAAAACAACGTCGAAGTGAAGCAACAATTGGAATTGAGAAAGCACAACATTGTGACAGGCGATCCGTTGTTCGTTAACACGATCTACCTGCTACAGGCCTTCAACATTTATCGACATGCTCTAAACGGCAAGAAGTGCGTCCTCATGATTACGGCTCCCGCAGAGAGCAAAAACCGCAGCGCGACGGCGAGCATGATCACCCAATTTTCCAATTCTGTCTCAGGTTGTTTTACCTTCGGCCCGATGGATGCTAATGCTGATCCTGACGTTGAGAAGCGTGCCGAAGCTGGTATGGTTCCTGACAAACTCGTCTTTCACGCTGATCGAGGGAATGCAGCCGCCGAACAGCTATTCACGAACTTAGGGAACCTAATTCAATTAAAGCGCAGCTACGACGTTCCCCCCGCTGCTGCGAGAGCGCACTTATACAACATTCCGAATCAGGGCGACGAGAATCTGATCTGGTTGCAGTTCGGCTCGAATGTCAAATGGAACGAGCAGTTGCGGTAGTAATATGGGCTATGCCTGAATCGCCGCGCACGCCCGGCGAAATAGTTTTTGAGAAGTATCTGAACCTCCAGCACATTCCGTTTGAATTCGAGAAGGAACATCCGGGCAAGAGCAAGCGACCTGACTTCACTATCGAATGGGACGGTCGTCCAATTGTTTTCGATGTGAAAGACTTCGATCCGCCTGATGAGCCGCTGGGGAGTTTTGGGCAGTTCGATCCGTATCCGCCGATCCGCGAGAAGATCGACCAAGGGCGGGACAAATTCAAACAGTTCAAGGAATACTGCTGCGGTCTGGTGCTGTTCAATGCGGGTCGTCCACTTGTCTTTCTCGATAGCCCCGACACGATGCTCGGCGCCATGTACGGTGACGCCGGGTTTACTCTGCCGCTGAATACTACGACAGGCATCGCGGACGCCAATCAGATCAAGCAAGCATTCTTGGGCAGAGGGAAGATGATCCGTCCCAATCGGTCGCAGGCACAGAACACGACCCTGTCTGCGATCATCACAGTGGACATCATCCAACCGTTCCTGATGGAGTTGGTCGATCTAATGCAAGAGGACCGCACGCGAGACTGGGAAACTGAACTGCGAGAGAAGATACCCGGCTTCGATCCGAACCTTGAGGTTCCCCGCGTGATCGTGTGGCACAACGCGGTCGCACGCATTCAATTCCCTGCGAATCTATTCTGTGGGGACTGCGATACTCACTACGGAGTCACGGCGGTTGAGCAGGGTGTGACGTATGAAGGAAGTGCGTTGCCTGATCGCCTCAAATTGTCTAAGCCCCGCAAACCGGGTTTGAAAAGCCGATAGGCTTAACTCGCGTTCTTGTGCTTGGGCGTTGTCCGGCGTCCACGTCGTGTGTTGATCTGGTATCATTCAAGCCCAAAACTCAGTTGCTTGATTGCTCTTCTTCCTCGCAATCCTCCGGAATCAATTCACAGTGAACGTTGTCCAGCATCTCGCAGAGCTTCTCGTCCGGGATATCGGCCTTCGAAGGCTGAGTAACGATGCTCCCGACGCCAAGAGATTTTGTCGGCGCGCCCGAAAGAAATTCACAGCCCGCTGTGACATCCAACCTTGCGCCCGGTTCCCACTCTGCTCCATCATTGCCAAGGCAGAGGCAGAACAGCCGAGCCGGCGCCAACAGCGATCCCGACCAGGAATCGGGCGCTAAGTCCTTTGTTTGACGGATTTTAGTATCTAAGTTCTTTGAAAACCGTATTTTGCGGGCAATTTCTTGCCTAACTCGATGATTCTAATAGGGTGGGGGGTGGGGGTACCACCCCGTTACCAACTGGTAAACCCGCGCGCGCCGGCGAATCAGCAGACCGACCCGCTACCGCTTGCTTTAGACGCGTCCCGTCGATATCGTGATACGGTTGCCGACCGAGGAGTCCCATAGAACGCCCATAGAACGCCCATAGAAAGATGGAACAGCGCGTAAGCCTAATCACCCTTGGAGTGGCCGATCTAAACCGGAGCCGCGAATTCTACGAGCGCCTGGGATGGCGGCGGTCCATGGCCGAGGCAGAAGGTGTCGTCTTCTTCCAAGCAGGAGGGATGGCCCTAGCCCTTTACCCGCGCCACGACCTCGCCAAGGATGCAAATATTGCTCCCGAAGGCCACGGTTTCAACGGAGTCTCGCTCGCCTACAACACCCGCAATCGTGAAGACGTCGACTCAGTGCTCAAAGATGCTGCAGCGGCAGGCGCAACGGTTCTCAAGCCAGCTCAGGAAGCCTTCTGGGGCGGCTATTCGGGTTACTTCTCTGACCCGGACGGGTTTCTGTGGGAGGTCGCCTGGAATCCATCCTTCGCGATAGCAGAAGATGGAAGCATTCGAATTCCGGACTAGCAAGGCTCGGGAAGGGCACGACCTCAGGGAAGGAAAGATTGGCACATCATCGGCGGAATGTCGACGTCAGAGGGCGCGAATCCGCAGAAACAAAATCTGAACGGTCTGATTTCCGAAGCCCCAACCGGTTTTACTCCGTGACTCCGTGTCTCCGTGGTAGATTCTTAGGATTTTCACGCCACCGCGCCCGCCGCCAGCGACGCGTCCAGAGCGGCAATCTTGTTCGGCCCTTGCGCCACCGCGACAGCCAGCGCATCTTCCGCGCGGTTGATCACTTCGGTCACAATGTCCGCGGGATCGAAGTTCTGCTTGGTCACCGCCTCGGCCAGTCCCGCGGAGAACTGCACCGCTTGCGCCGGAGAATCGTCTTTCGCCGCCAGGCGCACCTCAGTGACAATCTTGCGCAGTTTTTCGATCGCCATCATTCCTTCCTTCTGCGCCGTTTCGCTCAGGATGATGGCGATGGTCGTGGTGTCATAGCGGAAGGCCAAATCGTTGGTGCGGATGTTGGCGGCGAATAGTTGTCCAATCTTTTCCATGGCCGCTTCCACGGCCGCCTCGCCATGGTCCTTCACCATTGCCGCCCCTTTGCCGAATTGCACCAGCAGCACGGAAAGCGGCGTGTCATTCTGCAAAGCCCGCTTACTTTCCGAAAGCAGCAAGTCCAGATAAGAAGCGCGCTTCAGCAGTCCGGAGTTCTCGTCGGTTACCGAAAGATTTTTCACCAGCCGCCGCAGCCCGGCATTGTTGAGCGCGATCACCATCTGCTCGGCCAGCGTCTTCAGTACAACCGTGTCCGGTTCGTCCCAGACCCGCGGCCAGTTCTGCATCAGCACCAGCACGCCCACCGGCTCACCGTCGCCCAGCGGCAGTGCCAGAAGAGATATAACCCCCAAACTCGCAACCGCCTCGCGTACGGCCTGCAATTCCGGCGCCTTCTGCGCCTCTTGAATCGCCAGCGGCTCATGCCCAGCTGCCAGATCCTGGAGCGCCGAAACCAGCTCCGCCAGCGCTGCGGCATCGCCGGCCTTGGTCCCTTCTCCGCAAAATTCCTGCACCGCAGTCGCCGTCAGACCGGGCTTGCGCATCGCAGCCACGCAACGCGATGCCTCCCAGCGATCGCCGATCTCCTTCACCGCGGTGGTCAGCACTGCCGCGGCTGTGGTCTGGTGATACAACTTGCGCGTGATCTCGGCCACGCGGGTCACGCTGCGCATCTCGGCCGCTTGATCCGTGGGCCCGGCAGCCGCTGCCACGGGCCCGGCAGCCGGAACCGGAGTTGCGTGCGCCGGCAGCGGCGCCGATCCCGCATACTGCGGCGTCACTCCTGCCGCAAGATAGAGCCGCTGCAAATCCTCGTTGCGTTCTTCTTCGTGCGGGAACAGCTCCTGAATTCGCTGCAGCCGCTCCATCGCTTTGTTGCGCATCCCGTATTGCACCAGGATTTCCGCCTGCAACATCAGATCCTGCAGCGTCGCCGCGCCCAAAGCCGACTCGCTGGCATGGATCGGCTCCTCCACTGTCTTGCTGGTTGGAGAAAATCGCGAAGCGATTACTTTGAAACGATTCTCATCGATCTTGCCCTTGATCGTCTCCAGCCGCTTCATGTGTCCCGCCTCGTAAGGATCCACTTCTGCGGCCCGGTCAAGGCAGTCCCCCGCCTTGGCAAAATCGCCTGTGCTGCAATAAAGGTCGAACAGCTTCAACAGCGTCCGGCCGTAGTCGTTCTCGCGGTTGGCGGCGTTGAACAGCTCACTCATTAATTCAAGCATCGGTGGCGAGGCGCGATGCGCGCTCGCAATATCCTGCAGCATAGTCACCAATTGCTTGCGTTCGCCGCGCCCTCGCTGGAATTGCTCCAGCTTGCGGGCCAGCGCGACCGCGGCTTCGTCCTGTTCGGCGTCCAGCAACTGGCCGATCAGCTGCGTCACCTGCTCCACGCGCTTTGGATTCTGTTCAAACAGCTGCCAGACCAGCGGCTCAGCTTCGGCATAGCGGCCCGCCGCCAACAGGGCCTCGGCATAGGTCTCGCACAGCTCCAAACTGCACTGCCCGGCGTTCACTTGCGGCTCGAGAATAAAGATGGCCGCTCCGATCTGGCCCTGGGTCAGCAAGCTCTGCCCATAGGCCAGCACGATCTCCTGATCCGACGAGTCTTCCTGGTATGCGCGCTCATACCACTCCGCAGCGTCGGCCCCGCCCGCCGAGACAAGCTGCGCCACGCGCTTATAGGCGCCGGCCGCAGACTTGCGCTCTCCGATTTCAGAGCAGGCTTCGCCCAAGCGCACCAGATTCGTCTGCGTCGGCTCCAAGGTCACCACCCGCTCCAGCACCAGCATCGCCTCTTTCTTCTTGTTGTCCAGCTGGCCCAGGTCCCTCAATGCTGATTCATAGGTGCCCACCGCCAGCTTCTTGTTGGACCCTTCTAATAGTTGCCCGAAGCGAAATTTCTGCTCCCAGGTCGTGCTGCTGTGCCGCGCGAGTTTCTTGTAGGTTAGGCTGGCGCGCGTGGCGTCACCGGCCTTCACCTGCCGTTCGAATAGCTCTCCCAGCATAACTATGGCGTCGCGATTGCGATTCAGGGAAAGACACAGGTCCGCCGCGAGCTGGCGCACCGCGTCGTTTTCCGCATCGTCGCGCAGCACTTGCCCATACTCCTCCAGCGCGTCGGCGGTTTTGCCCTTCTGCAGAAGCTTTTCGGCGCGCTCGATGCGCCGGGCAATCTCGGCTCGGTCTGCGCGTCTGGTGGTCTCGGGCATGGGTAAGGTAATAGGCGGAGTAACTTCTCTCCCGATTCTAGGAGCGGCTTCGGGGCACAGCAATGCGGCAGGGGGCAAGCGTGATTACGAAGGTCACCACTCCGCCCGGAGTCCGAAGAGGTTCGGAGAGGTTTGGAGCCTCCGCGTCGCGAAGCACCTGGCCGACGGCAGGATTCTGCACGCCCTCAATCAGTCATCGTCGGGATCGATAGGCGGAGCCTTGCGGTTAATAAAATATTCTGCGCCCACCGCCGCGGGGATGGTTTGAAAGGTCAGCGGCGTTTGCGTGTAGTCGAAGCAATCGGCGAGATCGTCGGCGCGCGCATCGGCGTAGCCCAGCGAGGGCGTTGAGAACACTTCTTCGATGAATTTCAGGATGCTGCCGAAATCATGCGTGACATGTGAAATGTAAGCCGGCTTCGCATAAGGCGCAATCACAATCAGCGGCACGCGAAAACCGTATTCATACGAGTTGTAAATCGTGGGGGCAACGTGGTCATACCAGCCGCCCCAGTCGTCCCACGTGATGATGATGGCAGTGTTCGACCAATAGGGGCTGTTGCCGATAGCATTGACCACGGAAGCGACCCACGCGGGGCCCCCGCCATCGTTCGACAGGGCATGATCGGAAACTGAGCCGTCGGGCGTTACCCACGTGACTTGAGCGAGTTGATTACTGGCAATATCGGTGAGCACTTTTTGGTAAGCGAGCGAGACGTGGTCAGTCCATTCGGTACCGGTACAAGTCAGCTGTCCGCTTTGAGTCTGCGGTCCGCAGATGTGCTGAATCGCGTTGGGAGCAACCCAGATGCCGCTTTGCGAAGAACTTACCGCAGCCGCGTAATAATGCCAGCTCACGTCCGCCGTGTCCAGCAAGTCGGTCAGCGTGGGGTGGTCGAAGCAGGGATACTGCGAAGAGGATTCGTTCCCCGAGGGGTCGATCAGGGCAACCGTTTGCCCCGAAGGCGCGGTACATCCGGTATCGCTGCCAGGATCGGTGAGGCCCGCGGGATTCTCCGCCGCAAACAGGTTGCTGGTTGCCGTGGGCGCCGAGGTTCCGGAAAGAATAAATTGATGCGCGGGGAAACTTGGCCCCTGGTTGGTTTGGAACATGCGGTCGCCGAAGGTGTAAGTCTCAGCCATCGTGAAGTAAGGCGCGACATCGGATGCGTTCACGTAATAGAACTGTGCATTGGCAGGGCCGCAGTTGGTTACGCCCGGGGAGCAATTCACCTGAATCTTATCTGCTCCATCCATTTTTCCATTGTCGTACATGGACGTAAACGCAGAGTGAGCATGGCTGAGATCGTAGGTGGTAACCAGCGATTCCGGCTGCAGCGGGATGGTCTCGCCGCTGGAGTTGAGGCCGCTGGAGGCAATATCCGCCCCGTTGTTAATCAGCACTGGATCGTGGAAAAGATTGTCGGTACTGCGGTTCTCCTGGAAAATAATGACCACGTGCTGAAACTTCCCCGTCGATGCGCCCGTGACTGGCGTCGTTGTGGTGGTGGTCGTGGTGGTGGTACTTGTCGTTGCCGTTCCGCCGCCTCCGCACCCCTCAAGACTCACAAGCAGGCCGGCGGTGCAAAGCAGAAGCCCCCACAGCAGAAGCATGGCATTTTGGCGCATGAAATCCTTTCCCTTTAGCCGTAACCCACGGTCGCATCTACGGTTAACCCGCGCCCGGCGGTTTCCACTCGGAGGAAAACTCGCGCCGCGTCCGCGCAAAAGCCATTAGGTTCCTCGGCTGCGGAAGAGGTTGTGTCACAAATCGCCTTGCCCACAGCATTACCAACGTAAGCGCGATTCGCTTTTTCTATTGTGTCTATCGCTTAACGCTCCGCTAGGCTCAACACGGAGCGCCTGCCTGTCTTGACGCCGGCGTCGAATGCTCTCTGTGATTCTCTGCGCCGCACTATTCATGCGCTCGTCCAATAACGTCAGGCCGCTCTTCTGGAGCGTCGTCGGTCTGTGCGCCGGCATTTATCTCTTCATTAACGGCTTCCGCCTGTTGCAACGCCGGCGGCTGATTCTCGACACGCCTTCGTCCCGGATTCGCAGCGCATCCCTGGGAATGGTGGAAGTCAGTGGGCTTGCCGTGGGGCCTTACTCTATGATTGCGCCGATCTCGTCGCGGCCTTGCTACTACTATCGTACGCTGGTCTGGGAATGGAAACAGCGCGGCCGGAACAAGTCATGGGTGAAGGTTGCGGGCGAGTGCATGCACTTGCCTTTCTTCCTCGACGATAATACCGGCAAAGTGATGGTCGATCCGCGCGGCGCGGATCTTGACTTGCATCGCGACTTTCAGCAGGAATTCAGCGATTCGTTCTTCACCACCGACGATCCGGTTCCCGACAATGTACGCGGCTTCCTCGCTCGCCACGGAATCCAGACCCGCAACAAGATCAAGGTCGAGGAGTACTGCATCAAGCCCAAGAACGCGCTCTTCATTCTGGGCACGCTGAGTGATAATCCAGGTCTGGAGGTGAAGCCACAGCCGATTCACGACGCCGAGGCGGCCACACTGGGCGCCGGGAATCTGCTTTCTTTCTCTCTTCCGTCTTCGCTGTCGTTTTCGTCGGGAACAGACCGCGATTCCGAGGACTCGAGGCTGATGGGGCGCCTGCTGGCCCAACCCGCGAACGCGGTTGCCACTCCCGGGAACCAGCCGCAAGTCGTGCGGCTGTCCTCCAGTTCCAGCGCTGCGGCTGCGAGCATGACCCAGCAGGAAAAGGTTGCGGCAGCGCTGCTCAAAGCCGGCATCACGAATCCCGCGGCGTGGGCGGCGGCTGGAGTTGCAGCTCCAGGCTTGCAGGTGAATGGAGATCCCCTGGTTCTATCCGGCTCCGGCGTGAACTCGTCCGGCTCGGATTCCTCGCCCGGCGGAGCGTCAGCCTCACCGCAAACTGCGCAGAACTACGCAAACACCAGGCCTGACGGCTTCGATCAACATCCGCCCACAGTGTTGATGAAGGGAACAAACAACCCCACGTTTCTGATCTCGTGGCGCAGCCAACAGGATGTAGCCCGCTCTCTGGGATGGAAATGCGCGTTGATGATCTGGGGTGGCCCGGCGCTGGCGCTGCTCAGCCTGTACGTGTTGTTGGCCGTCACTAATTCGCTGTAGGGCGCGCGAAATACGGCGCACCAACCTCCTAACCGGGAGCATCCAAACGCTGACGCTTTGGTTCAGTAGACAGTACATCCAACTCCGGAAATATGCGGGAATTTCTTCTGGGTAGCAGTGCATTCCAGGCACCCGCGGAGGACATCCCTTGCGGAGCGTCCTCCACGCGCCGAGAAAGGCAGTCGAAGTGGCTCTATTCCGAGATGACGTTAATCGCGCTGCCGTAAGTGTCGGATGCGTAAACCAATCGAGTGACCGGATTTACGTCGATATAGTTGCTGTTGGCGGTAACGCTTCCCGTCTTGGTGTTCGTTCTCCCGTCGACCACTGCGACCGTTCCATCCCCAATGTTGGTCACAAAAATCAGATTGGAAAGGTAATCCACGCAAACCCCAAACGGAGCCGATCCGACCACGACATTCGCTACCACCTTCAAATTCGCCAGATTGACTACGCCCAGCGTGTCTCCCTCACCTGTATTAGTCGCGTTATTGGTCACGTAAGCGCGGCCGGTGAAGGAGTTCGCCGCCACGTTCGCGTTGATCGTTCCCACCCTGACGTGCGTGATCGCATTGTTCGAACCATTAATGACGTCCATCACGTCGCCGCTGGGCGCCCCAAGAATCTGATCGGTCGAAAAATCAACCGCCAATCCCAGCATCTCTGTGTTGCCGGTGTTGATGTAAGCCGCAGTATTGGTTTTGCCGTCGATCACTTCGACCTCGTAATTGAGATCGTCCGACACATAGATTCGATTCGTGACTGGATCGACCGCAATGCCCTGCACTCCAATGCCGTTGAAGGTGCCGTCGATGGGAATCGTCGCGATCACCGCCTCCGGTGTCCCGTCGATCACCGTGACGCCGCACGCGGGACTTTGGCTGTTGTTACACCCTGCGCTATACACGCGGCCAGTGACGATATTCACCGCGATAACGGAGGCTCCCTGCGAGGTCGGCACCGTCTCGAGGATAGTGTTTGTGTTGCCGTCGATCACGGCGACTGCGGGACCAGTCGAAGTGATGAGGCTGACGTAGATGCGATTGTTGCTGGGATTCACCGCAACTCCATACGGAAGGCCGGATACTGGGATCGTGGTAACTAATGACTGAGCGCTGGCTGGAAGCACGCAGGCACACGACAAGAGAACGAGCAAAAAACCGATACGATACGGCATACAGACCCCCTTAGAGACTTGAGATAGGCACTTCAGGGCGGTGAGGTGGCGTGGTTTAGACGTCACCGGCAGCGAAAAGGGTTGCTAGAGGGCGCGATAGACAAGGCTTTTGGGCTGGTAGTGCTCAGTAATGACGCGGAGCCGTCGTGGTTATGAAATCAAGGCCCGCGCTCTTTGCGGGCCGAAGGACCTCTGTACTCGCCGGGCAGCGGCATGCGCCCCGCGCCGTTTGCGGGTGCCCCATCGGCTGATGACGACCATTTCCAGACGCGACAATGTGCCCGACACTCGCTTCGTATCTGCGCTACCGTTTAACGAGGAGCACGTCCCATGCTGCAAGGCG
Organism: Acidobacteriaceae bacterium; assembly: GCA_003156805.1. Taxonomy (GTDB): domain Bacteria; phylum Acidobacteriota; class Terriglobia; order Terriglobales; family Acidobacteriaceae; genus Sulfotelmatobacter. The sequence goes on from PMHV01000030.1 coordinate 23,303, forward strand.
AGAAATACCCATACGAGATCATCAAGCATAACTTCGCGACTGTAGAATCCGCCCTCACGCCCACCGATATCCACATCCCGTTGTGACATCTAACCTTGCCCCCATCCTCAAACTTGCGCGATCATACCCGAGGCGCACGGGGTACAGAGAGCCTGATCGGCCCACCCTAACTCCTTTGTTGTCTAGATTTTACCCATAAGTTCTTTGACATCTAGATTTTGCCACACCCCTTTTGCGAAACCCGCGCCCAGCAAGCCATTCAGAGGGTGGGGGAAGGGGGGGTACCCCCTCAACATACGCAAATTGTGCTCCTCAAGGGCCCTCCCGGCAAACCGCAATCAGAATTATTTCGGGAGAAATCCACAGCCTTTGGCGAACCCAATCGGCCAATTACTCCCGCCCCAGTCTCCAGAGATAATCTCCCCAGGGTTCGCGCCCGCAAAGTGGCCACGCGAATGCTCGCGCGAAATAACGCTTGCGCGAAACAACGCTCGCGCCAAACAAGCTCGCGCCGAAGGCTCGTGTAAACAACGATCTCGTGTAGACAACGATGAAGTCCCTGTGGACGACCGGTATCTGGCTGCTCGCTGCGGCTGTGCTCTTGCACACTGGCTTGTTCACGCCCACGCTCACTGCCGTTACTCTCTTCTATTACTGCGTGCTGGTCGCCGGACTTCTGCTGGCCTGGCGGTTTCATTCAAACCGCGTGTTCTTCGCGCTGCTCGTGCTTTTTCTTGCCGAGCATGCCCTCGCATTCTTTTCCGCGGGGCGCGTGCCGTTGCTGGGCCCGGGACACATCGCGCTAGTCGCGATCGGCGTGCTATTGCCGCTTGATTTCGTTCTTCTATCGCTGGCGAAGGAACGCGGATTCGTCTTCTCCAGCATTGCTCCTCCAGCACTGGCGATTTTTGTTCAGTCGGTTGCAGTCGCAGTTCTCTGCCGCGCGCAACCATTGGCCGCCGCGCCGCGTACTCTGCACCATTCGCTACCCTTGCCGGCCTTGCCTTTCAGCGTAGTGCTGGCGTTCGCTACGGCCGCAATGATATTGCTGGCGCGTTTTCTGCTGTTCCACAAGCCGGTGGAGAGTGCATTCCTCTGGGCCTTAGCCGGCTGTTTTCTTGCCCTGCGGTTTGGAGGTGTGGGCCGAATTCCGTCCGCCTACTTCGCCGTCGCCGTTTTCATCTTGGCAGTCTCGATCGTCGAGACCTCCTACCTGCTGGCCTATCACGATGAACTGACCACCTTGCCCTCGCGCCGTGCTTTCAACGATGCGCTCCTGCGCCTGGAATCGCCATGTTCAGTGGCAATCGTGGATATCGACCACTTCAAGCGCTTCAACGACACCTATGGTCACGATACCGGGGACGAGGTCCTGCGCCTGGTGGCTTCGCGCCTGAGCCGTGTTGGCGGCGGCGGCCGGGCTTACCGTTGCGGGGGCGAGGAATTCGCCATCCTTTTTCCGGGCAAGACCAGCCAGGATGTAGTGGAGCATCTTGAACAACTGCGCGCTACCATCGAGACTAGCGCGTTCCGCCAACGCGGCTATGATCGCCGCCAGGCGCCCCGTGGTCCGGACCGCCGCAACCAGCGCATCCGCGGACGCACACAAGCTGGCCGTGTTGTACGCCAGCTCGCCCGCATGGATGACTTACCGCAGCTCTCGGTCACGGTCAGCATGGGCGTAGCGAGTTCCACGCGGGAGAAGCCCGATCTTCAACAGTTGATTCACCAGGCCGATCGGGCGCTCTACCGCGCCAAGGCGGCGGGACGCAATCGGGTGGAAACGGCATCGCATCGCCGCAAACCGCGCGCCAAGGCCGCCGTTACTGCATAGGCAGGCGCCAAGCTACGCCGGGAACATTCAGCAACTTCTCTTTACCGGGCGCAATCACGATGGAAAACAGGGCGAGCGGAAATATGCAGGCGATTTCCTGGGCAATTTCCAGAACGGGTTCTGAACGATTCCTAAACGCTTTTCTGAACGCTTTTCTGAACGTCGGGCCCGGATGCCGCTTAGGGCGGGAAGTGCGGCGACCGGGCTCGTACGTTTTTCGCAAGCACCGCCAGGCCGTGCGGTCAGCCATTGGCGGGTGGGGTTGGCTTCCTTCGCCCAATGCCCCCACAATCGGGACATTTCAAGCGGAGGAATGCAACGCCTTCGGACTTACCACTGATGTCCACGGGCTTAGCAATGTATCCGGTACCGCCACAACCTGGGCAGTCGTTCGGACTCACTCCTCCCCCTCATTGCTATCGATTGTTCAACGATTTAGGCGAAGTGCGCAGCAAAAGTGAATTGTGTTACGAAAGACGAACAAAAGCAGGGCGCGGACCCAATCCTGTGTGATATTCTTGCGCGCCGAAAGCTTGGCAGGGCAGAATCGCAACGTCGACGAACTGGGGAGTTCCGGAAATGACCAAGGCAGCGCGCTCAGTAGCATCCCCACGAGTGGTCAGCATCGAGGATTTCCGGCCAATCGCGCAGCGGCGCATACCACAATCGGTGTTTGATTATCTGGATGGCGGCGCCGAGGGCGAGGTAACGCTGCGCGAAAACTGCCGCGTTTTCGAAGACATCACGTTTCGGCCGCGGCATGCGGTCGCGGTTCCGGCTTGCGCACTGTGCACGCGCGTTCTTGGCTTTGACCTTGCTCTGCCGTTTCTGCTCGCTCCCGTCGGCTACAGCCGCCTCATGCATCCCGGAGGCGAGGTGGCTGCCGCGCGAGCCGCGGGCGCTGCGGGCACCGCCTACATACTCTCGACAATTTCGGGGCACAGACTCGAAGACGTGAAGTCGGGATCCTCGGGGCCCGTTTTCTATCAGCTTTATCTCATGGGTGGGCGCGGAGCCGCTGAAGCTGTCATTGAACGGGCACGAGTTGCAGGTTTCTCCGCGCTGGTCGTCACTATCGACACGCCGGTATCGGGAATTCGCGAGCGCGACTACCGCAACGGTATGAAGGAACTGATCAGCGGTAGTCCGTTGCAAAAAATCCAGTTTCTGCCACAAGTGCTTTCAAGGCCTGGCTGGCTCACCGCATTCCTGCGCGATGGCGGGTTGCCTTCCTTGCCCAACGTAGTGATTCCGGGCAAAGGTCCGATGCCGCTGGTCGATATCAATGCCGCGCTGGCGGAATCGGCGGTGACCTGGGCCGACCTGCGTTGGATTCGAGAACTTTGGCGAGGCCCGATCGTGGTTAAGGGCGTGCTCACCGGCGACGACGGACGGCGAGCCGTAGATGAAGGAGCAGCGGCGATTTCGGTTTCGAATCATGGTGGCCGCCAGCTCGATTGTGTTCCGTCGTCTTTGCGTGCGTTGCCGGAGGTGGTAAGCGCCGTGAACGGGCAGGTGGAGATCCTGATGGACGGCGGCATCCGTCGCGGCACGGATATCGTAAAAGCGATCTGCCTGGGCGCGCGCGCGGTGCTGTGCGGACGCGCCTACGCCTATGGTTTGGCGGCTGCCGGGGAAGCGGGAGTCACACGCGCCATCGAGATTCTGCGAACTGACCTGGAGCGTTCGCTCCGGCTGCTTGGCTGTTCGTCCGTTGCCGCTCTCGATCGTTCCTACGTGAATGTGCCAAAGAGCTGGGAATCGAACTGACTTAGCGAACTGATTTCATCAACGATCGATCTTCTGCAAATCAAGGCAGTTGCATTACGCGCGCGTTTTTAGTAGTTTCGGTCCGCACCAGACTCCGCTCCTGAGGAGGCTGTCATGCAGTGGACTCAGATTTACGATCCGTTTGGCCATTGGTGGCTTTCCACGCTAGTCGCGGCTCTTCCCATCATCGTGCTCTTCAGCCTGCTGGCCGGCTTCAAAGTGAAGCCGCACTGGTGCGCCATTGCCGGCGCACTGACCGCTGTGTTGGTGGCGATCGTGTTTTTTCGGATGCCGCTCCCACTGGCCGCAATGAGTTTCGGGTACGGCGTCGCTTTCGGAGTGCTCAAGATCGCCTGGATTGTGTTGGCGGCGGTCTACCTCTACGACATTTCCGTGGAGACGGGCCAATTTGAAATCATGAAGGAATCGGTCGCCGGAATTACCGCCGACCGCCGGCTTCAAGTCCTGCTGGTCGCGTTTTGCTTCGGAGCTTTTATTGAGGGCGCGGCCGGCTTCGGTGCTCCAGTGGCGATTGCCGGCGCTTTCATGATTGGGCTCGGATTCAAGCCCTTCCACGCAGCCGCGCTGAACCTTATTGCCAACACTGCGCCGGTGGCTTGGGGCGCGATCGGAACTCCGATTCACACTCTTGCGGCAGTAACGGCGCTGCCCGAATCCGATCTCAACGCCATGATCGGGCGCATCCTTCCGTTCACCGCCGTCATCGTTCCTTTCTGGCTGGTACGAACCATGGTGGGTTGGAAAGAAACCTTTGAAGTGCTTCCCGCCATTGCCGTGGTCGGCTTCTCATTCGCGCTCACCCAGTTCTTCTGGTCGAACTACGTAGATAGTAATCTTGTGGATATCATGGGAGGCGTGATCTCCATCGTCGCGCTGGTGACTTTTCTGCGTTTCTGGAAGCCGAAAAAGATATGGCGGTTCGACTACGACGAGAGGGCGAATGTTTTGCCTCCGCCCAGTGCCGAGATCAGCGACCAGTTCGGCGGCGAGTGGCCTGCCGACACATTCGACGGATACTCCAAGGCCCGTGCTTACACTACGTCGCAAGTATTGAAAGCCTGGTTGCCCTTCGCCATCTTGTCGGTATTTGTTCTGCTGTGGGGATTGCCATCAGTAAAGCTTGCCATGAACCGCGCCACCACGCCGGCTTTTCAGGTGATACAGGCAGATGGCAAAAAGCGGCCGGGTCCGGCGGGTTGGGATGTGCCTTACTTGCACAACGCCGTTTATCGCGCAGCGCCGGTGGTCACCAAACCGACTCCAGAGGCGGCGCGCTATGACTTTAACTGGCTCTCCGCAACTGGAACCGGCTGCTTTTTCGCCGCGATCGTTTCGGGCTTCCTGCTTGGCTTGGGCCCTGTGAAGTTGATGAAAATCTTCTGGCGGACCCTGGTGCGGATGCGGCTGGCCATGGTTGCCATTTCCTTCATGCTGGGCCTTGGGTATGTGACGCGCTACTCGGGCCTGGATGCCGTGCTGGGCCTGGCATTTACGCGCAGCGGTTGGTTTTATCCCTTCTGTGGAACCTTCCTGGGCTGGCTCGGCGTCGCGCTCACCGGCAGCGACACATCTTCCAACGCGCTGTTTGGAAGTTTGCAGAGAATTACGGCTCAACAGCTTGGCATCGACCCGATTCTCATGTGCGCGGCCAACAGCGCCGGCGGAGTGATGGGGAAAATGGTCGATGCGCAGTCCATTACCATTGCCACCGCTGCGACGGAGCAAGTGGGCAACGAAGGAATTATTTTCCGCTTTGTGGCCTGGCACTCGGTGGCACTCGGAGCCATTGTCGGAATCATTGTGATGCTCTACGCCTATGTTTTCCGCTGGGCCGTGCCGCACGGGCTGCAGTTTGTGAAGTAAGAGGCATCAAACGCGCGGTTGCTGAGAGGTGGAGGTGAGACGTCTTCCGGCCGTTTTCAATTCTTTCGCTTGAGTACGTACAGCACTTTGGAGGATTGCGGCAAATAAGTTTGCGCCGCGTCTCCCCAGATATAGCGAGTGGAGTCTCCGATGTCGGCGACTCCTACTTTCTCGTACTGCTCGTTCATGAACAACTGCAGCCGGGCCAGGAACGCGGCGAGTTCCGCGTCTCCATTTCGGTCGCCCCAGGAATCCCAGACGTCCACATAAATCAAATACTCCGGGCAATTGCTCTTCAGTTCTCCAATCATCTGTTCCCGCATGGGAGCGGTGTACTTCTGCCGCCCGATCAGGCTGTACATGTAGATATAGCCCGTCGCTGAATGCCGCTTGGCATAAAAGTAAATCTCCGGCTCCGATCCCAGCACCGCGATGCGCGCGTCTTCTGGGGAATGCTCTTTTATGTAGCCAGCCACTTTCACGGCGGGTAAGAACGGCCCATCGCCGTAAGTGGCGCGAAACGCAGAATCCGGATCCAGAAAGAAATAAAACTCCCGCTGCTGCCAAACGGAATATCCGAAGGCGACAACGATAATGAGCGCCGGAACGATAGCGAGATTTCTCGATTTTTGCCGTGCAGCCAGTTTCTCCGTTGCCAAACTCACCGCCACCCCTGCGAGCATTGCGGTCACGGGAAGGAACAGAATGAAATAGTGCGGCCGGAAGTATCCGCCTGGGCACAGCGCGAGAAACGAAAAACAGAACAGGCCCCCGAGAAATGCGGACTCTGCGCGGGCGCGTGCGTTCCACAGCAGAGCGCTCAGCCCAACCGCAGCGAGAAGCCAAATCGGCGCCGCGGGCTCGGCGGCCGTGCGAAAGTTTTCCAGAAAAGTGTGCACTGCCCGGTGCAGACCGATTTTGGAGTATTCGCCGGCATAAGACACAGTCCAGAACCAAAACTCATGGAACACGCCCGCGCGGTAGAGAAGCCAGCACGAGAACGCATAGGGCAGAACGGCCCCCGAGATGAGCACCGCAGCGTGGCGCGCCAGCGTTGAGCGTTTGCTCTTCTGCTTGCGCTCACTCGCGACCAGATAGAAGAGACAAAAGAAAACAAAGAATATCCCGTGCTGTTTCATCAAGAGTGCGATTCCGCACAGCAGGCCACTTGAGAAAAACCGCCACCCACTTTGCGATTCGAGCGCCTTCCGCAAGAGCAGAATGGCGAGAATTGCCGGAACCACAACGAAGTGGGTGGCGTGGGCTTCAAAGCCCATCACGGAAAAGCTCGTGGAGAGCAACGCATAGCCGGCTGCTGCCGCCAAAGCTGCTGCTCGCCCGAATACATTCAGCGTCAGGCAGAAAAGCAAAAGCGTGGCCGCTGCGTTTATGAACAAGAGACCAACGTGAATTCCCGCCGGCGTTTCGCCGAAAGCTGCGAGCACGATGGCGTAGGCCGCATAGATGCCGGGCAGTTTCATGTTGTAGGCAAGCTGGTAAGGAGGAATCCTCTGCAACAAAAGCTGCCCCGCGTAGGCGTACTCGCCTTCGTCCCGTTCCAGCGGCATCGCGCGCAACCGGTAGCGAATCAGCCCGAACAACAAAACCGTACACAAGAGCAGGGCAATGTACAGGAACGCAGGAACGCGCGACGATCGCGGCTGGGAGACAGCTGTAGCTTCAGGCCGCGAGAACAAAGAGACCTCCCGCGGTTCGGCGAGCTGTCGCCGACGCACCGCAATGTCCAGACCATCCGCAATGAGAAGGCATTCAACTTTAGAATAGTATGATTTGCGAGTCCGAGGATTTTATCTCGAAGCAGTATCTCTGCATGATCTTCTCCGACGCAATCAACCCGCGGCCGTCGACCAGCGTTGCGGGCGCTCAGCCGTTAAGCGATCCGCGGGAAACCCGGCGCGAATTGTCTTCCCGGCTTGAGTGCTGGTTGCCAGCGCTCGTGCTGGTCGCGGGCTTCATCGCGAGGTTGATTCCGGCGTGGCGGTATTTCCTCAATCCTGACGAAGCCCTGCACAATCTTTTGGCCAGCCAGCCGTCCTTGAAACTTGCGTACAGCGCGGCGCTCACCAACGCACATCCTCCGCTGTTAATTCTGCTGCTCTATTATGTGCGCTACTTCGGGCATTCCGAGTTGCTGCTGCGTATGCCGTCAGTGCTCGCGGGCACGGCGTGCTGCTGGATGGGATATCAATGGCTGAAGCGCGTCACAAATCCCTTCACAGCGTGCATCGGCCTGTCGCTGTTGGCGTTCTCCCCAACACTGATCGAACTATCGGCTGAGATCCGGCAGTACGCGCTGCTGCTGTTCTTTGCTGCGAGTTGCCTGTATCTGTCTGAGCGCGCGATTCAGGAAGGCTCACGCTTCTGCATGGCCTTGTTTTCGCTGTCTCTTTACGGAGCGCTGCTCACGCACTATTCATCGCTTATTTTTGCGTTCGCTGTGGGGATTTACATGCTGGTGAGACTTCACCCTTATACAAGGCGCATGGGACTTTTCGCCACCTGGGCTTGTGGCCAAATCGGAGCTCTGGCGCTCACCGCTTATTTCCTCGTCACTCACGTGGCGCGTTTGCGGGCAAGCGGGATGCCTCAGGGAATTGCCGAAACCTGGCTCCGCAAGAGCATCTTTCATGCCGGCGAAAACAATGTGGCAGGGTTCATTTCGCTGCAAACGTTGCGCGTCTTCACTTATCTGTTTAGCCACGGCTTGGTCGGGACATTAGCGCTGCTGGCATTTGTGGGCGGCCTGGTTGCGTTGGTTACGGGCAAGACGATGCGGAATGAGGCGGGGCCAACACAACGCGAAATCGCGCTGCTGTTGAGTGTGCCTTTCATCGTCAACTGCGCTGCGGCGCTGGCCGGACTTTATCCCTACGGCGGTACGCGGCACGATTCGTTTCTCGCTCTATTCGCGATGGCCGCCGCCAGCATCGGCATCGCAACCTGGATTCCGGCCCGACCTGGGACCAAGCTTCTTGCCGTTTTCGCCGCGCTGGCGCTCTGCAATTTGTTTCCGGCCCCGCCGCCGCCGATCCGGTCCCGAAACCACTCTCGCACCCTCATGAACCACGCCGTGCAGTCGTTGTGGCAGGCGGCTCCGCCGGGATCCATCCTTCTTGCCGATTACCAGAGTGGTCTTCTGCTCGGGTACTATGCTTGCGGCCACCCTGTGGTTCAGACGTTTCCACCTCTGCAGCCCTTTGCGAAATTCGATTGTGGCCGCTACACCGTCATCACATCCCGCCCCCAGGAGTGGAAGTTCTATGCCGACGACTTGAGGAGCCAGTGGGCGCAGATGGCCGAAACTTACGGAATCACACCCGGAACCAGAGTCTGGCTTTTCGATGCCGGTTGGATCACGGATTCTGCACCCGCCATTCAGAAAGGAAATCGGGAATTTGGTTGCGCGTTTCCTCAGAACTTCGGGGAGAATATTCTCTTCTGTGGGCTAACCGGAATTGGCTCCAACCCATCACTTCACAACCTACCAGTCGCAAAGTAATCCTGTTCCTAGCCCGAAGCGTGCTTGCCGGGATCTTAGAACACCCAAGAGATCCGGAAGAAGTCCTCCTCGCAGCAACGATCATCCCCGGATTCTCCGCGGATCGATGCCAAGCTGCTTAAGCTTCGCCTGCAATGCTGCGTCTTTCAAGCCCAGCCGTGCGGCTGCGCCATTCCGTCCGGCCAGCCGGCCGTCGCTCTCGCGCAGGGCGCGGACAATCTGCTCGCGTTCCGTCTCTTTCACACGGACGCTGCTCACGGCGCTCCGGCCCTCCAGTTCGCCGAGCGGCGATTGCAACACCGAACCGTTGGTCAGAATCACCGAACGTTCCACGAAATTTTCCAGTTCGCGCACGTTCCCCGGCCAACTCCACTGCATCAACGTCTCCATTGCCTTCTGTGGAATGCTGGTGATGGACTTGCCCATTCGGCCCGCGTACTTGCGGACAAAATGCTCGGCCAGCAACCGGATGTCCTCACGCCGTTCTCGCAAAGGAGGGACCCGGATCGGAAACACATTCAGCCGGTAATACAGATCGCTGCGAAACTGTTTCTCGCTCATGCTCTGAAGCAAGTCGCGATTGGTCGCCGCCACTAACCGAAAATCGACTCTCAGGGCATGCGTGCCTCCCAGCCGTTCAAACTCGTGATCCTGCAATACGCGCAACAGCTTCGGCTGCAAGTGCAGGGGAAGCTCACCGATCTCATCGAGAAATAGGGTTCCTTTATCCGCCAGTTCCAGCCGTCCCAGTTTCCTGGCGAAGGCGCCGGTGAAAGCCCCTTTTTCGTGGCCGAACAATTCGCTTTCCAGCAGGGCCGCCGGGATGGCTGCCGCATTCATCTTGATGAAGGTGTTGCCCTTGCGCTTACTCATCCGGTGGATCGCGCGCGCCACCAGTTCTTTTCCCGTGCCGGTTTCTCCCAACAGGAGAACTGTCGCATCGCTCCCCGCCACTTTCGCCACACTCTCCATAACTGCGGTCAGAGTTTTGCTGCGTCCGATGATCTCCCCGAACCCCAGTTCGGAATCGATGGCCTGCTCCAGATAAAGTTTTTCTTCCCCTAGCCGCTCCTTGGCCAGCCGCAGTTCCTCCTCAGCCCGTTTGCGCTCGGTCAAGTCGATGGAAGCGCCCACCACTCCCCGCGGCTTGCCATCCTCGCCCAGCAGTGGGACCGCGTTGAACTCGGTGTAGCGCTCAATGCCATCGTCAAAAACCACCGATAACGGGACCCCGTACTCCGCATTCCCCGTGGCCGCAGCCCTTTGCATCGGAAGCTCCCCAATCGGCACTACGGCCCCGTTCCGCATCAGCCGGAATCCCACCTGTCCAGGTGGAGGAGCATTCCGGGAGACGTTCGCGCCCTTTGGCAGACGCAATTGCTCGTATCCCGCCCGGTTGGCAGTTATGTCTTCGCACGCCACATCATGCGCGATAAACACCGACACTGGCACTGCGTCCAGCACCGCCTCCAGCTCCTTCGACTTGGTTCGTTCGCGGGCCTCACTCGCCCGCAACGCCTCCTCGGCTCGCTTTCGTTCGGTGATGTCCTGGACAATAGCCATGTGCCAGACCGGTTGGTCTTGCACGGCCCACATGGCCACCACAGAGACCTCGACCCAGCGAATCGATCCATCGGCGCGCAGGTACCTCTTTTCCATCTCATAGTGCCGCGTCTCTCCCGCCACCATTTGCCTCATCTTCGCGAGGTTACCCTCCAGATCGTGGGGATGGGTGATGCTCTGAAAGGTGCGCCCTAGCAGATCCGGCTCCGTGCGCCCGACGATCTCGCAAAACTTCGCATTGACCCGCAGAAACTGCCCGGTCCTCGTGTCCACCCAGCAAATACCGACGGGAGACCGCTCATAGACACCGCGGTAGCGTCTTTCACTGTCTTCCAGCCGCGCATCCGCTTCCTTTTGTTTTGTGAGATCGCGGCAGATGGCCACCACATAGTCCCGGTCAAGCTGCACCCGCTTCATATTGATTTCCACCGGATAAGTCGATCCATCCTTTCGCCGGTGGATGCTGTCGAGTAGCAAGGATCCTGATCTGCGCAGTTCCTCGTTAATCCTGACCCGCGAGGATTCGTCCACTGTGGGATCGATATCGAAGACTCCGAGTAACAGAAGTTCTTCCCGGCTGTAGCCAAGGTCGGAGCAGGCCTTCTCATTTACATCGAGGAAGCGCAGCGTTTCCGGATCTACCACCTCGATGGCGTCGTTGCACTGATCCAGCAAAGTTCGGAATAACTCTAGATCGTGGATGGTTCGCTGGCCCGCCCGCACATTGCGCAGCAGCCTCTCGCCCGCCTTGCGCAGCAACCGCTCCGCCCGTTTCTGTTCGGTAACGTCGTGAGCCATTCCCCGCACTACGGGCGAAGCCACGCCCTCGGTTCGCAACGTATTGTGGTACTCCCAGATGCGGCGTTCTCCCGAGCGCGTCATCACGGCCAGCAGGCCGCTGGCTTCGCCCGCCGTCTGAATTTCGCGAAGGTCATCGTCAAAATGGCCGCGAAAGTCGGGGGCTATAAGATCCGGCATTGGAATCTGCAGCAGTTCTTCCACGCTGTAAGTGAGGAGGCGCGCTACCGCGGGATTGACCGCAAGGAGGCGGCCTTGCAAATCGTGGACGCACAGCAAATCCCGGCTATGCTCCACCAGATCGCGATGCCAGTCCTCGTTTTCCCACAGGGACCGCCGGATCGGGTCCGTCTTCCCTGGCTCTGACTTTGGCAATGAAGGATCACACTCTGCAAGGGGCGGTTCCATAACTCACCCTTACGAGCCGCACGCAGTTATTGCGATACCAGACTAGGCCATTCTTCCCCACCGCACGCGGCTCTCCAAAACATTTTGCCGCTCCAGGACGCACTCATCTCTTGCCTGGCGCGCCTGGCGCGGGTCGCAGAAGTGTATCAGAAGCGCTGAGTGCTTACACCAGTTTCGTAAACCTGTTCGGAAAACCTGCGGAGCCGCAGCAGCTGGGCACGACATGGGCCCCGGCGGGTTCGGGATTCGCCGCCAGCCGCCGTCGAATCGGTTATTGCGGCTGGGGAACGATCCGCAGATAAGGCCGCGGCGACTTCCAGCCGCCAGGATACTTCTTTTGCGCTTCCTCGTTCGACACCGCCGGCACAATGATCACGTCGTCTCCCTGTTTCCAGTTCACCGGGGTTGCCACTTTATGCTTGGCCGTGAGTTGGATCGAATCGAGAACCCGCAGCACCTCATCGAAGTTACGGCCCGTGCTCATCGGATAGCTCAGCGTCAGCTTGATCTTCTTGTCGGGACCGACCACGAACACCGTCCGGACCGGAGCATTGTCAGCCGCAGTCCTGCCTTCGGAGGTAGTGCCGCTCGTCGCTGGCAGCATGTCATACAGCTTGGCAATTTTGAGCTCGGGATCGCCGATCATGGGATATGTGACCTTATGACCCTGCGTCTCCTCGATATCCACAGCCCACTTGCTATGACTGGTGACCGGATCCACGCTCAATCCGAGAATCTTGCAGTTCCTCTTTTCGAATTCCGGTTGCAGACCGGCCATGTATCCCAGTTCCGTGGTGCAGACAGGGGTAAAGTCCTTCGGATGCGAGAACAGAACGGCCCAGCCATCGCCGATCCATTCGTGAAAATTGACTGTGCCTTGCGTGGTTTCGGCAATGAAATCGGGCGCGGTGTCATTGATTCGTAAAGACACTTTGAAGCTCCTTCAGTTCAATTCGGATTTCGGCTCCCGCAAAACTCGTCAGCCACGGAGCGCTACTCGCTTATTTTAGTTGTGGATCAGGATAGCGCACCAGCGCGGATGTCGGCCCTTATTGCCAGTTTTCTTCCTCCGCATCTATGCGAAGCCGCTGCGGCTCATTATACACAGTACATCCATTAAGGTAGTAGTCATTTATCGCACAGTCTGCCGAGCATCGCAGTCGCCCGGGCTTGAGCGGCGAACCTACCCCGCCCTTATCTGCGACTGAGCCGAGGCGCCAGCCCGTCCACTGGGCTTCTTGATCGCAGCCTCGCCCCCATCCCAGCCCATGACCGCCAAGTAAGCTCTCTCGATCTGCACGGCGATGTCCGGCCACAAATACCGCTCGCGAATCCGGCGCTTCGCCGCCTCTCCCGCAGCTTCCCGCACCGCCGGGTTCGCGATCAAGAATCGCAACCGGCCCGCCAGGTCCGCCGCGTCGCCGCGCCGGAAAGTGAAGCCTGCGCCTTCCACCAGTTCCCGGTTTTCGGGAACGTCGCTGGCCAGCACGCAGAGTCCCGCACCCATGGCATCCAGCAGCGCCAGCGACAATCCCTCCAAATCTGAAGGCAGCACGAACACCATGGCATTGGTCAGCAATTCGTCAAGGGTTTCCCCCGAAACCGGGTCCAGCATGTTGATGCGCCCGCCCGCATGTGCCCGCAAGCTCCGCGAGTATTCGGTGCAATAGCTGGAGGCTCCCGCCATCACCAGCTTCGCATCGGTATCCAGTTGCTCATACGCTTCCACCAGCAAATGGCAGCCTTTCTCGGGAGAAAACCGCCCTAGAAACAGAAGGTAATTTCCCGCTTCCAATCCCCACCCGAAAATTCTGTGCGGCGCCTGCCGTCTGCGCAGCACGCCGCCATTCGGCACATACCGGGTTTCCGCTCCGTAGTGTTCCCGGTAATATTGCTGCAGCACCTGCGACACCACCATGGTTCCGCTCGGCAAACCCACCGCCGCTCGTTCTCCCACTCGCAACACCAGGGAAGCGACGCGTCCCCATTTCTTTCTTTGCCAGTCGAGGCCCTGCACCGTGACCACTGTCTTCTTTCCGAACAAGCGCGGAATGCAGGAGAACAGCGCTGGACCCAGCGTGTGATAGTGCACGATATCGCAGCTCTGCGTGAAAACGTGAATCGTGCTCAGCAGCGTATGCACCGCGGTTTCCAGATGCTTCGACCGGATGGTCGGCAGTCGTACCAGCCGCATTCCGTTGTGCCGCGCTTCCGCGGGCGTGAAGTAGGTCCGGCAATATGCGGTAACTTCATGTCCCATCTCTACCAGCCGCTTTCCGACCTGCTCGTAGTAGGTTTCGACGCCGCTGTATTTGGCGATCACGCCGCGACCGCCGATGAATGCGATTCGCAGCTTGGGCGTTGGCAGAGCCAGCGGAATCGTGTCGCCGCCGGTTGAAGCCCCATGCGAAGCCACCCGAGGCAGCAACGTGACTGCCGCTGCAGTGCCGCTCCAAACGCTGCCTTGCACTTTCGCAGAGACGTCGCTGGCTACGTCTCTGCCGCCAAAATTGGCCGTCGCCGCCGGCATCGGACCGGCCATTGTGCGTCGTGGGGCGCGGGCAGCTTTCTTCTCCGCCACCAGACGTTCATACAATCCCACGAGCGCCTCGTAATGCGCTTCTGGCGTAAATCGCTGCCGCGCAAATTCCTGTCCCGCCCGGCCCATTTGTTCTGCCAACGACGGCCGCGCGGCAAGGTATTCGATCGCCGATGCCAGTTGCCCGACATCTCCCATCCGATAGAGCAGCCCAGTCTCACCGGCACGCACCAGTTCCCGCCGCGATCCCCAATCGGATGCCACCACAGCTCGCGCTTCCGCATACGACTCGAGGATCGTCTTGCCCAGCGTTTCGTAGGCGTGCGACGGCAGAACTGTAAATCGGGCGCTGGCAATCACTCGCTCCAGCTCGGCGCCCCGCATATAGCCCAGGAAGTCCACGTTCCTGAGTTCCAATTCTCGCGTCATGAGTTGCAGATTCTCGCGCTCTGGCCCCTCGCCTGCGATCATCAACCGCAGGCGAGGCAGGCGCTGCATGGCCCGCAATAAATCCCCGACGCCCTTTTCTGCCGAAAGCCTGCCGAAGTAAAGCAATGCCGCGCTTTCGCCCGCGGGCGCAACCGGCCTTACCCGCTGAAAGTGGGGCAGCACTTCGAATTTCGCGCTGTCCCAGCCGTGCTCCACAAACTTGTCGCGCACGAACCGGCTCGGCGCCAGAAAGCAATCCACGCAGTTCCTGTAAGTGCCCAGCCACTTGTGGAAATAAGCCTCGGCCGCGAGCGTCATCCTCGCCCCCGCTCCCGGATAGCAGTTCGTTCCCACCACATGCCAGAACTTTCCTCCCTTGCAGGCCTCGCAGGTTTCCCCTTGCCACACCAGGTTGTAGCTCGGGCACAGCAATTTGAAATCGTTCAGGTGATACACCACCGGAACCCGATGCGCCTTCAGTTCCCACAGAATCGACGGCGAAAGATGGTGATAGATGTTGCGCACGTGGGCCACGTCCGGCCGGAAGTCTGCGATCATCGCGCGCATACGCCGCCGCGCCTCCGGCGAATAGACCGCATGCGCCGCCAGCCGGACTTTGCGAATCCATGTCCTCTGATTCTTGAATACGATATTTGGCACAAAATGGCGGTCGTAGGGCGTCGGTTTTCCGCGCTCATCCGCCATGGAAAACAGAGCCACCTCGTGGCCCTGTGACCGCATCAGTTCCATCGCTTCAAACAGGTACACCTCGGTGCCGCTGAATGGGTAGTTGTACTTGTTGCAAAACAGAATCCGCATGGGGGAAGCTCCTATGGCCTGCCGTCAGCTCCAGGAACTGGCTGGCAAAATTGTCCAGGTTTTGTTGGCGATTGAAGTTGCGCAATACTTGCACGTGCGCCGCGTGCCGGATCCAGTCGAGCCCGCTGGGAAACGTTCGCTCTTCCTCGCACCACATCGAGTGGATAAACCGGATGGCCGCTGCCAATTCCTCCAGCGAGCCCGGTTCGCAAAGAAATCCCGTCTTGCCAGAGGTGACGAGCTCCGGGATTCCCGTGATGGCCGGCGCCAGCACGATCCTGCCCCGCGCCATCGCCTCCACAAGCACCAGCGGAAGCCCTTCGCTTCGGCTGGTCAGGACGACCACGTCGGCGCGCTCGTAAAGAGAGTCCATCTGCTGGCGAGGCACGTGGCCGATCAGCATGACGAATTCCTGCAGACCTTTCCTGCGGATCAGGGATTTCAGACGTCGCCGCTCCGGCCCGTCTCCGGCGATTACACACTCAAAATCGAGCCCATCCTCACGTAACCGGGCGCAGGCGCGTATCAGAAATTCATGGTTCTTTACGGCATGCAACCGGCCCACCGACAGCAGGCTGAACTTTCGGCGTGGATCGCGGTCGGTTTTGCCCGAGAGCACGCTCCGTCCGGGCACTTCAACCCCAAGCCGCGCCACGATTATTTTCTGGGGATCGATTGCAGGGAATCGCCGGGCTATGTATCGGCGGTTGAATTCCGAAATTGTCACGCAGAACCGGCAAGCCTCAAGTTTTATGTCGAGATAGGTTCCGTGCAGCAATAGATCCGAACCGTGCAGCGTCATACTGAAGCCCACGCCCAGCAGCCGCGCCGCGACCATCGCGACCCACGAGCCGAAGTACCCGTGATGCGCGTGGATGTGATCCACTTCATGCTCTTTCAATAAGACGGCGTAGTAGGCACCGAGCCCCGTGTGCGCCACAGCCTTCAGCCGCCGCAACGGAGATTCTCTGCCCTCGAACATCACCCGCCGCAGCAAGCCGGCGATCCGCCGCCACCCGCGCACGCCCAGCCACGCTGCCCGCGGCAACAGCCACCAGCGGATTGGCTGCAGGCAGATGACGTCTTCTTCACAACTCCCACCGCCATCCATCTGAGTTTGTGTCTTTGTTCTTCGCACACTGCCGGCAATTACTCTCGCTCCGCGCCGCCGCAGTTCCTCGATCTCCTCGCCCACGTAAGGCTCGACGGCAACAGGGAATTGATTCGCGAGATAGGCGACTGTCCGCATGATGTTCCTCGTTGATCGAGATTGCTTGCGCCAGGATTGCCGCCGAGCGATCGGTCGCAGTAGCGAAAAATCTACGTCGACCATGACGAATCGCGCGCCGCCCGCCGGCGCTGTGCCGCCAGCATTCCCGCCATGGTGAACAGCAACCCGTTCACAAACTGATAATTCATCACCACGGCAGCCGCGTTCACCCAATAAACCCCGAGCACAATCGGCCACAGTTCATGAAACTGCTGATTGAGAAAACCGTCGCGCTCCGCCAGTGGAACCCGGCCCCATCCCAACCGGAGCAACTCCCACATCAGCCATGCATACAACCCCAGTCCGGCCACGCCATGTTCCACCAGCAACTCCAGGTAGGTGTTGTGCGGATACAACTCCTTCTCCTTATAGTTGCTGACGTGCAGGGCCAGCTCCTGCGGCATCCGGTTCACGCCCCACCCCGTCATCGGTTTTTCCAGAAACATCTGCCATCCGCCGGCATAAACCGCCTGCCGGAATTCCACCGGCGCCGAATCCTCCATCCGCTCAGCGAACGCGTGGCGCTGATCGTCAAAACTCCAAACTCCAAAAGCTCCCAAGGCTCCCACCACGGCCACCCCGGCGCAGATTTGCCGCAGCCGCCGGTTCCGCGCGCGAAAAATCAGGACTGCAACCGTGGCCGCAAACGCTCCCCATACCGCCCGCGTCATCGTGGCCAGAATCGCCACCGGCAACGCGGCCAGCAGCACCCCCGCTCTTACTCCCCGCATTCTTCCCCGCATCAGTGCGTGCAGCGCCAGCAATCCCAACAGACTCAGCGAAACTCCGTTGGCCACCGCCTGCAAGAAAGGACCGCGCGCCCGGTCCGCGTGGTACCCGATGCTTTCATCCAGAATGAAGTGCGGAAAAATCAGTCCCTTCGCCCCGATCAAAAACGCAATCGCCGTAAAGCAAAGATAGGCCAGCACAATGAGCGCAAATGTCTCAAACTGCCGTAACTGCGCTTCCTCGCGAAACACCAGCCCGGCCAAATGAAACAGCACGAACGGCACAATAAACTTTGCTGCCAACAGGCTCCAGGTTGCGCTGTCGTAGGGTTGCCCCACCACGCTCGTCACCGCCAGCAGCGTCAGCCCGATCATCGGCCACGTCGCCCGCTCCACCACCACCAATCTCTGCCGCAGAGCCAGCGTGCGCGCCGCAACTCCCAACACCAGCAACCCGAACAGGACCCGGTCAATCGCATAGAACCTTACGTCCGGAGGCCGCAACAGCATCGCCGCCATCGCCGCCAGAAACAGCGCCGCCGGAGCCATTACCAGCAACTGCAGCGCCCGCAACCCACCCTTCACTCCGCACCCAGCCGCTTCCCCGGCCCACTCTGCTGGGTTCGCTCGCGTCCAGGCAGCCTGCATCAATCTCCGCTTCCCCGCACCACCGCGGCCGCGGTTTTCAGCAGAATTCGCAAGTCCATCCCCAGACTCCAGCGCTGGATGTACTCCAGGTCCAACTCCATCCCCGTTTCAAACGACGGGTCCCGCCGGGCCGTCACCTGCCACAGCCCGGTGATTCCCGGCGTCACGTCCAAGCGCTGAAAGTGCTCGATTCCGTAGGTCAAGAAATCGTCCACCGGATGCGGCCGCGGCCCCACCAGGCTCATCTCCCCTTGCAGCACATTCCAAAGCTGCGGAAGTTCATCCAGGCTGTAGCGCCGCAGCCATCGCCCCACCCGCGTGATGCGCGGATCGCTGGCAATCTTGAAAAACGGCCCCAGCCGCTGATTCCGCTCTCGCAGCTTCGCCTTCATCTCGTCCGCAGCCTCCACCATGGTGCGAAACTTGTAGCAGCGAAAGGGACGCCCTTTGCGCCCCACGCGCGGCGCAGCGTAGAGAACCGGTCCCGGCGAGTCCAGCTTGATCAGCAACCCCACCAACGCCAGCACCGGCGCAAGCGCGGCCAGAGCGCCCGCCGACCCCATCACATCGATCCCGCGCTTCAGGAACAGTCCCTGCCGGGGTACGCGCTCCTCGTGCAGCGCGATCAACGGAATTCCCCCCAGCCGCTCCAACCTCCGCACCGGCTCGCAGCCAAACAGATCCGGCGCCATCTTCACGTCGAGCCGCAGCCGCCGCGCCTCGCCTAGCACCCGCAATGCCGCCTTCCGGTCGTGCGGACCAGCCAGAATCACTTCATCCACAAATCCAGTGCGTGCCAGCTTGGTTAACTCGCTTACCCGTCCGATCACGCCGTTTCCCATAGGCTTCCAGTCGTCCAGGAATCCGCAAACCGTGCGCCCCGTCTCCGGATGCTTCTCCAGATACCTCGCGATTCTCCGGCCCGGTTCACCCGCTCCGACAATCAGTACATTCCGCGCACCTGGCTCCGTGTCCTGCCCCTTTCGCTTCCGCCATCTCCAGGCCAGCGACCCGCCAATTTCCACCATCGCCACCCACACGCCAGCCACGGCCAGCACTACTAACTCGTGGATCGTCAGTGCTAAGCTCATCAGCGCAAAGCCCATCAGCCCAAAAAAACTCAGCGCAAAACCGATCACCGCAGCTCCCCAAAACACCGGTCGGGCAGAACCGAAAGCAATTCTTGCCGGCCTGTTATAGCCGGCGGTAAATCCTCTCGGGAATCGGAAACGTCCTCTCGCTCAGCACCGTCCCCAGAATCCGCGCCTGCGCCGCTCCCATCGTTTCCTTGATCTTGAGCGCCGTCGCCCTCCGCGTGCTGTGCGCCCCTACCACAAGAATGATTCCATCGGCCAGTTGTCCCAGCAGCGCGGCTTCGCTCGAAATCCCCGCCGGTGGCCCATGAATCACCGCGTATTCAAATCCATTCCGCAGTTCCTCCAGGCGCGCGTGCCAATTCCGCACCGAAGGAAATCGCTCGCTGTTTTCCAGACTGCCGATTCCCGGCACCTGCCACAGATTGCCTGCCACTGCAACGCACTTCGATCTCGTCACACATTTGTGATCCAGGCGAGTGTGGTCCAGTCGAATGTTCGCCACCCGCGCCATGTGCGCGTCCGCGCCCACAATGGCAATGCTCTCTCGCGTTTCCAGCGCCAGCGCTTTGCCCACCTGCAGGCACACGCTCGCGACATCGGTTTCCAGGTCCACCGCGCTGAACACAACCTGCCTCACCCGATGCTCTTGCTGCGATGAAAATACCTGCCGCACCAGTCCGCGAATCTGTTCGCGGGCAAAATCCTGCGGGCTCCATCCGGCAGCTTCCTTGAAAGCCGCGGCGCGCCGCGGCACCACCTCCGGCCCCGGAGTCTCCACCGGCGGGGCAGGCCGCAGCACGTCCGGGTTCGCGCTCATCTCGTATCCTTCACGCCGGCAGTCGCTCTCTCTGGCCTTTGGGCAGCGAGGCCAATACCGGAATCTCCAAGCACGCGATCACCTCTTCCGGGGTGCGCAATGCGGGGTCGAGGTAGTCCCGGGCAAACGCAGCTCCCGCTCCAGCCCCGCCCGCGGCCGCCAGGCCCCCAAGCACCACCAGCCAGGCTGGCCACACGGGCAGGGCCGGGACCACGGGCTGCTCCGCGATCGCCACGTTCACAATGCCACGCTCGTCCAGCGCGTCGCCCACGCGTGCTTCTTCCCGCTTCTTTACATAAAGAAGATAATTGTCTTCCGCCGCCTTCTCGCTGATCGTCAGATCGTCCTGAGTGATCGCGTCGTCTCCCAGTTGGCGGGCCAGTGCGTGATACCCCGCCAATTGCGCGCTCGTCGTTGCCGCTCTCGCTTCCAATCCTTTCAGCTCCACCTGCGCTTTCTGCAGCTCCGCCCGCGCCCATTCGTAATTCGAATCTTTTTCCGTCGTCTCGTCCCGCAGCGGGCTCAAAGCCTCGCTGGCGATGGCAGCCTTGGTCTGCGCAATCTGCTGCTCCACTTCCTGCACCAGGCGATGGCCCGCCTCAAACTTGGTCAGCAATTGGGTCTTCTTTAGTTCCAGGTCCAGCAGGCTCGCCTTCAGCGCGCGCAATAGCTCTGGGTTATCCGCCGTTCGCATCAGAGTGGTGGTTCGCTCCGGCAGTTTTGCCATCTGCGCCGCCAGTTCCTGCACGCGGTGCTGTGTCTCCGCCATTTCCACTCGCGTTTGCTTGTAGCTCGCTTCCACCTCGTTCGACCGTTGCAGCACCAGATCGCGTTGCTGCGCCGCCGCCACTACGTCATGGCCCCGCGTGAACTCCTGCAGCCGCCGCATGGTGCCCTCCAATTGCCGCCGCGATTCCTCAGTCTGCTGATCGAAAAATCCAAACTCGCCGCCCGGACGGTGTACCTCCATGTGTTTTTCCAGATAGACGCTGGCCAGCGTTTGCAGCACCTTGCCTGCCTGTTGCGGATCGGCTGCGTCATACTCCACCGCGATCAGGTTTGTTTTTTTCATCGTTTCCACTTTCAGCCGCTGGGCCAGCCGCCTTGCCGCCCGTTCCACTTTCGCTGCGTGACTTTCGCCCGGCCTTAACCAGCGCAGCCAGTCGTGTGCTTCCAGTCCGTTCTTCTCCACCACGCGGCGCAGCACGTCGTCGTCTTTCACCAATTCCACTTCCGAATTCAATTCCTCTTCCGTCACTTCCCACCGCGAGAACTCCAGGGGTGCGTTCTCTTGCGCATTCATGGGCGGGTCGGTTCGTCCCCGCCGCACCAGCACTTGCATGTGAGCCTGATATCGCGCTCCGGTGAACGCATAGAACAGCGCCGCGGCAAGAATCAAGACTGCGACGCTGACGAAGATTCTCCGCTGCCGGAACAGGATCATCGCCAACTCCCGCATCGTAGGCGAGGCTGGTTCGATTGCTCTGCGGATTCGCTCTTCGTCTTTCATGCGATGCACCTGCGCGATGATTCTGGATCAATCTAAACGGCGATCCAAAACCGGCGAAACTAAAACTGGGTGGAACTCACGTACATGCTCATGGACGGCTTACTCAAAAATTGCGCGATCTTGGAAAGTGCATTCTGCGGCACAAAGATGAAGTCCCCCGGCCGCAGCTCGGGATCTTCGTTCAGACTTCTTTCCTTCAGCATCTTCTTCATATCGAGGAGACGCGCCTCCACCAGGTCGTCGTTCACCCGCCGGAACAGAACCACTTGTGAGTGCTTGGCCTGCTGCGTGAACCCGCCGGCGATCTGCACCGCCTCCGCGACCGACGTCTCCGAGCGCAATTCGTACTTACCCGGCTTGCTCACTTCCCCGCCGGCAATAAAGTAAGGATGTTCGAAATCTTTCAGCGCTACCGCCACCTGCGGATCGTGCAGATATCCCCGGTACGCCTTCCTCACCGCGTCTGCGAACTCTTCCACCGTCAATCCCTGGGCCAGCACCATGCCCGCGTCTTTCAGCATGACGTAGCCATCGGGCTGCACCACCAGCGTTTGGTCGAACTCCGGCGACAGCGTAAAGCTGACCGCCACTACGTCGCTCCGCGTCAGCCGGTAGAGCGGATGGCGCACCCCTCCAAGCCGAGGGTTTCCCAGGCCATCCGCTCCTCCGGGCCTTGCGGCCTTTCCATCAACGCTTCCCACCCCGGCCCCGGTTAGACCAGATTGGGAAGACTCTTTACCCGCTCCCAGGTTCTGCTCCCTTGCTCGCTCCTGGGCGAAGGCCGCGAAACTACACTGCGAGAGCAACAGTGCCGCCACCGCAAATCTCGCCCATCCGAAAACGTGCTTCATTGCTGTGGCGGCCCTGTTTCGTGGATTCCAAGAGTCACTCATTGGCTGCGGCTCTCTGTTTCGCAAGGTACGTCCGCTCGCACTTTCAGGCAAGACATAGAAAGTGTGGTCTACCAACGTGGACAAGACTAAAGACCGGGTCGCGCCTCGCTCCGATTCCCCCCAAACCATTGCTGGGAGCGGATTTCGCGCAATCTTAAAAGCTCTCTATATGTATGCCGAAGTCATCCTCGAGGAGTTGTCTACCAAAGTAGACGTGCATGTTCGTCCGTCACAGAACGGCGGCGAATCCAAATTTACGTACGCGCGGTTTCGGCGCGTTCCTCTGCAATTCATTCCCGTTATTCCACCGCCCACCGGGCGCTGCACGGCCTTTTCCACAGCTCGGCATACTTCTTTCCCGATCTGAGAATGCTGCGCGAATTTTGTGACGCATGTCCTTGAGTGTTGATCTTGCTTCCTGCCACAATCGGCGGCATTGCATCGCCACAATCCATTTTCGGAGACCACGGGTTCATGAGTTCGTCCTTAGCCGCTACAGCGGGTGCAATCAGCGTCCTCGTCGCAGACTCGAACCGGATGCAGGCGCAGCTTCTCATCGGCGCGCTGCGCCGCCGTCCGGAGTTCCGCATCCTTACCTGCGCCATGGATACGGATGCAATGCTCCATGCCGTCGCCGCCAGCCCCGCTCTGGTCGCTCTGTTATCGATGAACCATTCCGAAAGCGTTGCCGAGCAGCTCGATGCGCTGCGCCGCTTTCATCTTTCGCAACCGGGCGTGGCCAAGATTCTTCTGGTCGCGTCCTACGACCGTGAGCTGGTGGTGAGCGCGTTTCGCGCCGGCGTGCGCGGCATCTTCTGCATTTCCGATCTGCACTTTCGCGAACTGTGCAAGTGCATTCAGCGCGTGGCTGGAGGACAGGTGTGGGCCAACACCGAGCAGATGAATTACCTGATGGATCTTGTGGCCGAAGTGCCCTGGGTGCGCGTGATCAGTGCGCGCGGCAACGCCATGCTCACGGCGCGCGAGGAGCAGGTGGTCGTGCTGGTGGCCGAAGGCTTGAGCAACCGCGAGATCGCGCGCGAACTCAAGCTCAGCGAGCACACCATCAAGAAATATCTGTTTCGCATGTTCGACAAGCTGGGCATCTCCACGCGCGTGGAGCTGGTCCTCTACGCCGTCAGCCACGGCGACCCGCTGCGCGCCAAGTGGCTGGCAACCCTGGAACGAACCGGCTCCGATGGCTGACCCGGATGTGCGCGGGCGCTCGATGCCGCTAATCGCCGGTGCCTTTGAGGGGAATGTCTTGCGGGCTGGCGCCGCCGGTGTCGGTGATGGAGAGCGTAGTCTTGAGCACGCCGGTCGTGACGGGCGCGAAGGTTGACATTGATGGTGCACGACGCGCCTGCGGCCAGCGCCTGCGCGGTACAGTTGTTGGTTTCGGTGAAGTCGCGCGAGCCGTTGCCGGCGTGGATGACTATATTGCTGATGGTTAACGGCGTCGTGCCCGTGTTTTTCACCGTAATCGGCTGCGGCGCGCTTTTCGTGCCCGACTGCTGATCGCCGAAAACCAGTTGCAGCGGCGAGATGCTCGCAACGGTGCCTGCGCCGGTCAACTCGACGACCTGCGGCTTCGACGAGGCGCTATCGGGGATAGTCACGAGTCCGCCGACGCTGCCGACGGCAGTCGGCTTGAAAGTCACGTGGATCGCGCACTCGGCTCCGGGCGCGACGCTGGCTCCGCAGTTGTTGGTTTCGCGGAACGGCCCGCTCGTTTTCATGGACGAAACCGTTAAAGCCGTTGTGCCCGTGTTGGTCAGGGTGACGGTTTGCGGCGCGCTCGCCGCGCCCACCAATTGAAATGGATAATTGATTCCGCTGGTGGGGTTAAAGCTGGCCACGCCGGTGTTGAGCAGTGTGTACACGTTGGCGGGATAGCTGTCGGCAACCAGAAGGTCGGTTTTTCCATCCCCGTTGAGGTCTCCTGCCGCAACCGATACGTCGCTGTTTCCGGCGGGGTAGAAAGTCGGCGTCTGAAAGGTGCCATCGCCGTTCCCCAGAATCACGCTTACCCCCGCCGCTGGGCTAGCCTGTGTCACCACGGCGAGATCGACCTTGCCGTCGCCGTTGAGGTCGGCCGCGATCACATCCACTGCATCGGGTGTGTCGCTGCCGCCCGATAAATGAAATGTGCCGTCGCCATTGCCTAATAATATGTCGGTCCCATCGGCCAGGGTCGCAACGGCGAGGTCCAGCTTGCCGTTCCCGCGGAAGTCCGCGACTGCGATAGACATCGGTTCCGCGCCCACCTTGTAAACCCTGCCGGCCGAGAAGGTGCCATCGCCGTTGCCCAGCAGAATCTCGACCTGGCTGATTGTGCCGAACTGCTCAGCGACGGCCAGGTCCAGCTTTCCATCGCGGTTGAAGTCGCCGATTCCTATCGCAGCCGGAGAGTATAGCGGTGTGGTGTTGATCGGCGTGGACTGAAAGGTGCCGTCGCCGTTTCCCAGAAAGATGCTCACGTAGGGGCAACTGCCCGAGCTGTAGGTCACGGCGAGGTCCAGCTTCTGGTCGCCGTTAAAGTCTCCGGTGCTGACGAATTTGGGACCGCACGCGGTCGGATAGGTTGTCGGCTCCTGGAACGTGCCATCGCCGTTACCGAGAAGAATGCTTACACCGGTGTCCGTCACAACCAATCAAGTTTGTGATCGCCATTAAGGTCCACGGCGGCGACCGAGGAAGTCCCTATGCCCTCGAAATAGCTTGTCGGCACGCCAAACGTGCCGTCACCGTTGCCCAGGAATACCTGCAGTTCGTTGTCCGCGACCGCAAAGTCAAGCTTGCCGTCGCGGTTAAAATCCCCCACGGCGAGGCCGGCAAAATCTCCGCCGAACGTCGCGGTGCTGGCCCGCGTCTCGAATTGAGCAGAGGCCGAGTGGCCAAGGCACATGGCGCAGATTACGAAAACGACTAGTGGGCTCCGCGTTCCGTGAGGCCCGATCAATATCCATCCCCCGTATAGGAAGTCCCCGAACGAGCTTACCACCGCGGATGACCCATCCTTCCGCGGTTTTTTGCGGAAGGGTGGGACTCCACGACTCTCGATCCCGTGGGGTTTCCCCGATTTTTCTCACTCAGCCTGACATCAACCACTAAGTTCGCCCGTACAGGCGGTTCGGGACGAGGTACCTCGGCGCTGAAGCCGGGTTGCTCTTGCGGCCTTTTAGCGGCACGACTGAAGCCGTGCCCTTTCCCATCCGTGCTCCCCGCGAGAAGTTGCACAGGTCCGTCCATCGGCACGATCGCGAACCATCCAACAAGAAATCCACAGCCTCATGTGACATCCAACCTTGTCTCCGCGATTCCGATTGCGCGATCATGGTCGAGGCCGAGACGGTACGGACTACCCGAACCGCCTCGCCCGAACTCATTTGTTCTTAAGATTTTGCCCCTAAGTTCTTTGCCATCTAGATTTTGACACATTTGCTTTTGCGAAACCCGCGCTGGGCAAGGCTTTCAGAGGCAGGGGGAGGGGGGGGTACCCCCCGGTTTGAAGCTCGCTAACAGGCAAACCGTCCCATTCCGGGAGCCTCGGCCAAAGTTTATTTCGGTGAGAAATCCACAGCCCAAGCCGGCCGTCGCAAGTCCGCAAATTGCCGTGACGAATCAGCGGCTACTGCGCCAGTTTGAAAAGCGGGCGGCGGCGCGGTATAAAGTTCGGGACGGGAATTTCGTGGAGCGTTTGTTCCCCACCCTAACTTTGTGACTGAACCGAACTTTGTGAATGAATCCGATTCCAATCCTCCCCCCTCCGATCGGGAAGAGAAGCGCAGGCCGCGGCGCTTCACGATTGTGGCTGCCGGGTTGCTGCTGATTGCGCTGGGCGTGGTGGTGACATATACGACGCGGGGAGCGTTTATGAGTCCGGTGGCGCTGGTGGTGGTGGCGGCGATTGGGCTGGCGGCGCTGCTGCTGCAACTGCGCCTGCGTCAGGATGCGGCAGCGCCGGTGCAAGCGCCGCTGTGGCTTACCGTGCTGGGGGTGGTTTCGGCGGTGGCGGCGGTGTTGGCCGACATCTTTCATCTGAACCAGGCGGCGATGCTGGTGACGGCGCTGCTGGCGGTGATCTGCTTTGCGGTGAGCAGCGTGATTGTGTTGAGTGGGCTGCGCAAGCGGCGGGCGTGAACCGGGGATTGAGCGCGGGGCAGCTTCTTGTGGCGTCGGAGAGAAAGACTTTAACCGCGAAGGCCGGTAAGAAATGCCGCAAAGATCGCGAAGTGAAAGCTTGGGACTCCACCCTTGAAGCGAGACGCTTGAAGCATCTGGAAGCGAAAGTCTTGAAGCACTCTTGAAGCGAAACTCCTGAAGCAAATCCCTACGGTTTGAATTCGAGCGGCGGTTTGAATTCCACGGCTACGGTGGTTTCGACGATCAGCGGCTTGCCGTCGATGCGGTAGGGTTCGAATCGCCACCAGCGCAGCGCATCCATAGCGGCGTGAGCCAGCATTTCAGGGCCATTCAGAGGATGCATTTCGACGACCGAGCCGTCGCGTCCGATGATGACGTCGAGAACGATGATGCCTTGCAGGTTGCCCGGACGCGCGGCTTCGGGATAGTCGGGATCGACACGGTGAGTGATTAGCTTCTCCATGGTTTCGGCGGGGACGCGAGCTTCGGGCTGCTCGGCGGCCGAGGAGTTGGCGGGCAGGTTGGACTCCAGTTCGCGCCAGCCGCGATTCCACCGCCATAGGAAGATGCCGAAGATGCCGAGGAGAAGAAGCGCGGCGAAAATGAGGAGGCGTATCCAGCCAGGCAAGCGCGGCCGGCGAGGCTGAGGCGCGTTGCCTGTGGGAGTGGTTGTCTCGGAGCCTTTTCCGCCCAGGGTTGGACCAGGGGCGCTCGCGGCGGGTGGGCGCTCGGCCGGGGCTTGCCGCGCCCATTGCCGGAGGAAGGCCAACTGCTCAGCCGACAGCGAAACAAATTCCATGCCGCAACGCAGCTTGTCGTGATGGCGCACCAGGGCGCGCAACCGCAAAGGACTGGCGGGCTCGGGCAGCCGGATTTCCACGCCTACGGCTTCTCCGGGAACGAGTTCTCCAGAGAGCACGGCGGCGACGCCACGCTCACAGAGATTGATGGAGCGTCCGGGCAGGGTTTCGGGAAGGCCGGAGCGTAGCACGGTGACATCCAGCGGGGCACGCGCGCGATAGCGAGGGACGCATCGCCGCGAGGGATTGCGCTGCGGTGCTGGCGGGGCTGGAGGCATCTCGATGGCTCTCTTGAATGCTAACCCACCACGGAGTCACGGAGACACGGAGAAGAACAAAAGCAAGTTCACCAAAAAGTCACAGAGAATAACCCTGGAAGATTTCCTCCGTGTCTCCGTGCCTCCGTGGTGAAAATGACCTAGGCTTTATGACGCAACTCCACAATCTCAGTTCCGTTTGCTACTAGCACGATGTTTGCCATTCCGATGAACAATCCGTGCTCGACCACGCCGGGCATGTCGCTGAGTTGCCGGGCCAGCGCATCGGCATCACGAATCTGGCCGAAGTGGCAATCGAGAATGTGATTGTTCTCGTCGGACAGGAAGGGTTTGCCATCGGGTTGCAGGCGCAGGCGAACGTCTGCGCCGAGGGCGGAAATTTTTTTCGCCACCAGCGGCTGGGCGAACTTGATCACTTCCACGGGTAAGGGAAATTTCCCCAGCACGGGCACGCGCTTGGTGGCGTCGACGATAATCACGAGTTGCCGGGTTGCCGAAGCGATAATCTTTTCCCGCAACAATGCGCCGCCGCCTCCTTTGATGAGCCGCAGTTGTGGATCGACTTCATCGGCGCCGTCTACGGTGACGTCGATGGCCTGGCAGTCATCGAGCGTGATGAGAGGAATGCCCAGGCCGGCGGCCTGCCGACGCGAACCCTCGGAAGTGGGAATACCGCGAATCTTCAGACCGTCCTTTACCTTTTCACCCAGCAAGCGGACGAAGAACGCTGCCGTCGAGCCCGTGCCCAGGCCCACGACCTGTCCATCTTTAATAAATTTCAGGCTGGCGCTGGCCGCCGCTTCTTTCTCTTGATCGTTCTTATGCTGATCGTTCTTGTGTCGATCGTTCTTATGTCGATCGTTTTTATGGAGAGCGTTGGCCATTCGCGTTTTGGCACGACGTTGAAATTGGTTCTTCAAGGTTAAGGTTTGAGCGTAAGGAAAGCCACTCCATAGCCATTGAGGTTGATTGTGATTTGCGCGGCAGGTGTCACCGAACTTGCCGAAGGTCCGGTCGCCGCGCTCGTGCTTGCGTCAATCGTGAGCAGGCTGCCGCTGGAAAATGTTCCCAAGGCGGATACGTCGATCAGCGCACTGCGCGGCGCACCCGGACCATTGTTGTCGTCCGGGGAATTGATGGCATGATTGGCGACCATCACCACCACGCTGCCGTCGATGTCTTGCACCGGCAAAGTTTCCATTTCTGCGCTGTCGGTGTCTGTGTACTGCAGCAGGCTCGCTCCCGATGGCGAAGGAAACATGCGCTGCAGCCAGTAGTCCACCCAATAGCTGAGCTGGGTTTGCCCGGTCGAGGCGTTGACTTCTCCAAATTGCGCATCGGCTCCAAAATCCCAGTGGTAAAGCGCTTGAATGCCCGCCTTGCCGAGCTGAGAAAAAACATACGGCCGCCAGGCGGCGAAAAAAGCGCTCGACCCACGCAGGTCGGTAACAAAAGTCTGGCCGGGATTGCACGCGCTCATGCCGTTGCCGGCGTCGTAATCCGCATTCACGTTGTTTTCGGTAACCCACACCGGCACCGACGCCAACGCCGGATTCGTTGCCATCGTCGAATAGAGAAGCTGCACGTCGGAGACAAAGTTGAAGTTCCCGTTCGTATTCGTCGCCACCGAGGCGAAGATCGTAGCGTCATCAGTCGTCTGGTCGCAGGTGGAGTAGAAATGCGTGGCCACCGCGTTCACCGGGGCCGTCACGCCGCTCACGAATGTCGGAATCCAGGCCTGCACTTGCCCCTGGAAATCCGCCAGTTCCACCGCTGCGATCTTGATCGATGGATCGATCGACTGCATGGCTGGCACCAGAGTGTTGTACATGGTTACGTACTGCTGCGGCGTCAGGTTGTTGTTAATGTTGGGCTCGTTGTAGATGCCCCACCAGGTAATCGTGTCGGTCGGGTAAGACGGCGAGACGTAGCTCTGGCCGTTCGCGGTGAATCCACCTTTGTTGTAATAGCTCACAAGATTCTGCGCGTAGCCGGCAAATTGCTGAAAACTGAGATCCAGAAAATCATTGCCGCTGTCATCGCCGGAGTACATGAAAGGCGGCGCTTTCGCAATCTGAAACTCGGGACTGTGATCGCCTACGCTCAGCACCGGCTGGGTAACGGCATCGAGAATGGTAAAGCTCCACGCCGTAGAACTGCTGTCGGCCGCTCCCTGGGGGACGCCCTCTGAAACTCCCTGCAACCGGATGTGCTGCGGCTGCAAATTTTGCAACGTAGTGGTCAGGGCAGGAAATTGCTGGAAAAGCGTGTAATCCCACTCCGCCGGCTGGAACGACGTCGACATCGCAACCCCAAACGGTCCCGTCACGTTCTTGCTGATGGTCACAGTATCGGAAGGCGGGCTGCTGCTGCCGCCACCACCACCTCCTCCTCCAGACGAACTCATACTTCCTCCGCCGCAACCCAAAGCCAAGGCGATCCCAGAAAGAATCGTTGCATCGAGAGCGCGCCGCCGCAGTGAACTTCTACAGAAATTGCTAGGGATCATTGGGCATCCTATGAATCTGCCATCTTACGAATCAAACATACCCGTCAAAATCCGACCGTTAAGTTCAACCCAGATTCTGCTGGGTGTAAATCAGGTATCCGGCCAGCGCCAACCCGAACAAGACCGTCAAAATCGCCACCAGATCCACGACAAAGCCGGCAGGCTCAAAAGCTCCCGCTTCAAGTTGGGCTCGCGTCTTGCGATAACGCACCAGCCCTGCGAGCACCATCATCACGCCGCCCAGCATCGCGCTCATGCCCAACCACACCGAAAGCCCCGTGGTTGCCTTGGAAGCGTGGCCCTGAAACTCCGTCAACTGGCGCATGGCGATGGCGAAGCGGCCAATGGCGAATCCGAAGACGACCACGGCTACGCCGGTACGCACCCACGCCAGGAAGGTGCGCTCATTGGCGAGATGGTCGCTCGCGCGATTGGGATTCTCAGCGACAGAGCCTCCGCGTGACGCCAGCATTATTCCACAGCCTTCGCCAACAGCGCGCCCGTACGCGCAATATTCTTGATCAAGCCGTCGGGTATCAAATGCGGGGCACGCTGTGGCTCCGGACCATTGTAGAAGGCCAGGCTCTGGACTGCCACGCGTCGAGTGTTCCCATGGGAACATTCGTCGTAATGTTCCCATGGGAACATTTTGTTGGCGTGGGTGTACGTACAATGGCCTATGGAAATCGCTGTAGGTGGAAGTAGCGGCGGGAGTTAAGGCTGGTTCGGCGAACCTTGAGCACAGAACGCTCAAGGATGGGCGCCGGGCCATTTGCCTCGGAGTAGATTGGGCCGGTGGGCCTAGGGTCCTATGGGCCACCTGCATGTGCCTAACGTTTCGAAGGCCGAACAGGCTGCTGGCTGAACGGGCTGGGGCAGATGAGAAACGGTGCTAGAGTGTGAGAGGTTGTTGCCCCACGCGAACGGGTTCCCTGCCTGCCGCTTATTCCGTGAGCGGGTCTTCGCCGGGTTGCGCGAGTTTGTCTCTCGGTTGGAGGAAATCTCCATGGTTGGAATCAGCATCGCTCGAATCGATGAGTTTCGGACTCCTACGGTTCAAATTCGAAGGGCGGTGGCCTCGGCGGCGCTGGCTTTGGCCTGCGCCGGAGTTTTCGGCGCGCCAGCCGCGGCTCAGTTTGAAACGCGGTCGATCTCTCCCGCTGTGGCGGGGCCGTGGGGGGCCGCGGTGGGAGATTTCAACCACGACGGGAACCTGGATTTGGCGGTCACCACTTGCATCTTGGCCAACCAGGTGACCATCCTGCTGGGCAATGGGGACGGGACGTTTCGGGCCCCGGTGAGTTACGCCTTGTCCGATTGCCCGGACGCGCCTGCTGTGGGCGACTTCAATCGGGACGGTAATCTTGACCTAGCGGTTGCGTTGACCAACAGGACGGGGCCCGGCAGCGTCAGCGTCTTGCTGGGCAATGGGGACGGAGCCTTTCAGCAGGCGGTGAACTATCCGATGCCGCAGTTTCCGTGCTGCGTCGAAGTGGGAGATTTCAATAACGACCACATCCCGGACCTGATCGCTTTCGAGCCGAACGGCATCAGCGTGCTGCTGGGCAACGGCGATGGCACCTTTCAGGAGCCTGCGATCACTACGGTGCCCCCTGCGCAAATTAGGGCAAATATATACTTGACACACCGCGCATTTTCATCTACAATTCCTTACATGAAAGAGCCAAAGACACTTCAAGAAGCGATTGTTTACTTCTCTGACCCTAACCGCGCCTTCGATTTCGCCGTGACTCTCTGCTGGCCCGATGGCAAGGTTAAGTGTCCGCGATGCGGCTCTGCCGAACACCGCTTTGTCCGCACTCGCCGCATCTGGTTTTGCAAGGGATGCAAGAAGCAATTCTCCGTCAAGGTTGGGACGATCTTCGAGGATTCGCCGCTGCCTCTTGATAAATGGATGACGGCATTTTGGATGCTGTGCAACTGCAAGAACGGCGTTTCCAGCATGGAGATTCACCGCGCTTTGGGCATCACTCAGAAGTCCGCATGGTTCATGCTCCAACGCCTGAGACTCGCAATGCAGGACGATTTCTTTGGTTCCAAGCTCGGCGGGGAAGTTGAAGTAGATGAATCGTTCATCGGCGGCAAGGCGCGAAACATGCACCTGAGCGAGCGCAAGCACCGCATTACCGGAACTGGCACCAAAGATAAAACTGCCGTCATGGGTATCTTGGAGCGTGGCGGAAAGATTCGCACCACAGTCGTACCGAATCGCAAGAAGGCTGCATTGCAGGGCGAAGTCCGCAAGCACGTCGAAGCTGGCGCGGCTCTCTACTCCGATGCGCTGCTTTCCTATGAAGGACTCGCTACCGACTACGCGCACAAGGTTGTCGATCATGCCGTGCAATACGTGGATGGCCGCGTACACACAAACGGCCTTGAGAACTTCTGGTCGCTTCTCAAGCGTGGCATCTCTGGCACGTATGTTTCGGTAGAGCCGTTTCATCTTTTCCGCTACCTTGACGAGCAAACTTTCCGATTCAACAACCGCAAAGACATGGGCGATTCCGACCGTTTCAAACTCGCTATGAGCAACGTAATCGGCAAGCGCCTTACTTACTCGCAACTCACAGGTAAAGACGGATCGCCGCGCCACGAAACGACAGGGACGCGGGAAACGCCAATCCCGTTCTAGTCCTTGTCGGAGCGTTTCGATTTCCTCGAACTAGCAGCCTTCTTGGGCTGCTTTTTCGTTCTCAAAACAGCACTCTTGGGTACCTTAAACAGTGCTACCATGCCCCGCTTGAACTTCTCCAGTGCTTCTGGGCCTTCGGTGTATTCAGGTATTTTCATTTAATCCAGCCGTGACGCAAGCAATCGAAACCGTTCAACTAGCCCCTGTATCCAAAACTGGTGCTGCCCTTCTGGGCGTTTGTTTTGGAGATCGCCAAGAAGTTTATCGAGTTCGGCGTCCGCACCGGTCCGAAGCACCAATTCATGGCGCAACGCAGTCGCTCTCTCTGCAAAACATAACCAGTACCCGGCGGCGAGACGATCATCCCACAATTGAACCGTCTCGTTGTACTTCTGTACAAATAAATTGGCATCGGGATGGCTATACTTCTGATAAAGCTCTTCCTGATCTGGGCGCGCCATCCGGTTTGATAGGTAGGCAGAGAGTTCCTTGCTAAACAGCCGGATTTTATCTGGGAAAGAAATCTCCACTGGTAGCGGCTTGGCATAGCTTTCGGTTGGAACCACTCGCCTTGAGACCGTAGCGTAAATCGCCCACACGAGTACGCACATGAATATTGCAATCAACAATGCCTGCTGCCACCAAGCCAGTCCATGCGTCACTATCGTGAATGCAGTCATCGCCACCCCAAGCAAAGAAAGGACGATGGTGGCTTCGATGTTTCCCCTAACGCGATGGAAGAATCGGACGATAAAGTCAGGCATACCAAGCATTGTCGCAGAAAATGATCGGTGCGCCTAGTATATAATTGCCCAAATTAGCGCGATGGGGATTGGCGACTTCAATAACGATGGGAATCTGGATGTGGCCGCGACTGAGGAGTTCGGTTCGCAGAGCTCGGTCCAAATATTGCTAGGCAATGGAGATGGTGCCTTCACCTATTCTGGCAGTTACCCGGTCACGGACCCTGAGGCCGTAGCTGTGGCGGATCTGAACGACGACGGCGACCTCGACCTGGTCGTAGCTTCGACCGAGGGAGTCGGCGTGAGCGTGCTTCTAGGAAATGGGGACGGCACCTTCGGGGAGGCGGTGGGCTATGCCACAGACTTCCCGCTGTGGGTTGCCGTTGCTGATTTCAACGGCGATGGCATCCCCGACATTGTGGCTGCGAACTTCTCCCTTCCCTCCGGAGTATTCCTTGGCAACGGAGACGGAACCTTCCAGCCTGCCGTGTACTATCCGGTTGGGGCGGAAAACCGTTTCGTTGCGGTGGGGGATTTCAACGGCGACCACAAGCCGGACCTGGCGGTACCCTCGTATTTGTATGGAAACGTGTCGGTCCTGCTGAATACGGGCGTCGTAAGTTTTTCGCCGATCACTCCGCTCAATTTTCCGGAGCAGTTCGTGGGTACGACCAGCGGCCCGCAGACCGTTACGCTCACCAACACTGGTACCAAGCCCCTGACGATCTCCTCGATGACGGTGCAGGGCCAGTTCGCCATGACCTCGACGTGCAGAAAGAGCGTGGCGCCCGGGGCGAACTGCGCCGTCAGCGCTACATTTTCTCCCACGTCGATTGGCTCGAAGGTGGGCGCGATTTCGATTGACGACAGCGCCTCGAATAGGCCGCAGGTCATTGAGCTTACTGGTTCGGCGACCGTGGTCACGTTTTCGCCGACGAGCCTGACATTTGGCCCGCAGAAGGTCGGAACAAAGAGTCCGCCGCAGAAGCTGACGCTGACCAACCAAGGCAAGGTCGCGGTGACCGTGAGCGGCGTCACGCTGGTGGGCGACAATCCGGGGTACTTCAACGAGACGAACACGTGCGTGGGTCAAGTGGGCGCTGGCGCAAGCTGCGCGATCACTGTGAGCTTCAAGCCGAAGACAAAAGGAGCGGCCAGCGCTTCAGTAAGCGTCAGCGACAGCGGCGGCGGAAGCCCGCAGCAGGCGGCGGTTTCGGGCACGGGCTCGTAGTCGGTCGGGCTGTGCTTTTTTCGGCCGTGGCCGCGGGCCTAACGGCTGTGGCGGGCGGCCTTGAAGTATCTCATCTGCGCTGCGGTGGCGCTCAATCTCAAGGGCAAGAACAAGCCGAAGCCACGACGAAAATCCCCACTCTAAATTTCGCAAAGAACGCGAAATTTAGAATGGGGCACCCGGCGACTCCTGACCCACTACCGAGCCTGGCTGTGGATTTTTTTTCGCGAGGAATTCATATGGCGTTGATGCTGGTGTAACTGTGCGCCGCCTATCTTGAGGACGTAGTCGTCTCAAATCCCTCTGAGGAGCAAAATATGTCTTCGTCCAGTCTCCTGGCGCAAGCCGGGCAGCACTTAGGAGTAGGTGTGAGCATGTTCGCGCTCATGGCCAACTTGGGAGCTCCGGCGCCGGCCGCGGCTCAGGAACATCCCGCGACCGCAACGCCCATCCAGCACGTGATCGTGATCATCGGTGAGAACCGCAGTTTCGACCACGTGTACGCCACCTACAAGCCGGCAAAGGGACAGACGGTGTCGAACCTGCTGTCCAAGGGAATCATCAACGCGAATGGTCAAGCCGGGCCCAACTGGGCACTGGCCGCGCAATCCGCCGCGCTGGACAAGACCACCTTTGCCATCGCCCCGACGCCGAAGAAGCAGTACCTGAACATTCCGCCGCCGGGAACGCAGGGCGCGCCGACCGAAGCCAGCGATTCCTCTCCCGCGCCGTTTCAGACTCTGGCCGTGGCGGAACTCGCTGAACCTGATCTGTTTGGCAAATACAACAACTATTTGATTACCGGCGCTACCGGTCTTCCCTTCGGCGTGGTCGATACTCGAATCAACCATGTGTACGGCCTGGGACCGGGACCATTCCAGATCACGCCTGGGGCGGTCTACGACTCCTATACGGGCAGCCCGGTGCATCGGTTTTACCAGATGTGGCAGCAGACCGACTGCGCCACGGCCCATGCAAATTCTTCCAACCCCAGCGGTTGCTTGAGCGACCTTTTTTCCTGGGTGGAGGTAATGAATGGCACCGGCGGCAACGGCGAAGCACGGCCGGTTCCGTTCACCGAGATGACCACCGGCGAAGGATCGGACGCGCTGGGTTTTTACAACGTACAGAAGGGCGACGCTCCATACATGAAGTATCTCGCCGACAACTACACGTTGAGCGACAACATGCATCAATCGGTGATGGGCGGCACCGGCGCCAACCACGTTATGTTTGGTTACGCCGATGGTATCTGGTATAGCGACGGCAATGGCCACATAGCGACTCCGCCGACCGAGCAGATTGAAAACCCCAATCCGCAGGCCGGCACCAACAACTGGTACGACCAGGACGGTTATTCGGGTGGCACGTACAGCAATTGCTCCGACGCGACCCAGCCCGGCGTGACCGCGGTGGAGAACTACCTGGAATCGTTGAGTACTCCCATCAGCCCGCGCTGCACGGCGGGCGCGTATTACCTGCTGAACAACTACAACCCAGGTTATCTCGGCAACGGAAGCTCGGCCTTTACCTACTCGGCATTCACGATTCCGCCGACGGCGCAGCCGCACATCGGCGATGTGCTTTCCAGCGCCGGCGTCTCATGGACCTACTTCGGTGAAGGCTGGAACCTTTACGTCACCGACCCCGCTGGAACCAACCCGTACGACGCTTATTGCAACATCTGCAACCCGTTCCAGTATGCCAGCGACATCATGACCAACCCAACCCAGATCGCCGCCCACATTCAGGACACGACGTCTCTATATGAGGACATTGATCTCGGGACTCTGCCTGCGGTTTCCGTCGTGAAGCCCAGCGGGTTTACGGATGGTCACCCGGCTTCGTCGAAGCTCGATCTGTTCGAGGGCTTTGTGAACCGGATCGTCAACCAAGTGCAGGCCTCGTCGCTGTGGTCGAGCACGGCCATCTTCATTACTGAGGATGAAGGCGGCGGTTACTATGATTCCGGCTACATTCAGCCGGTCGACTTCTTCGGCGATGGCACGCGCATCCCGCTGCTGATCGTCTCGCCCTACTCCACCGGAGGCATCGTCAACCACAGCTATGCGGACCATGTTTCCGTCATCAAATTCATCGAACGCAACTGGGGACTGGGAACGATTGGCGCTCACACGCGCGACAACTTCCCCAATCCGGTTACGAGCTCGGGCAATGCGTATGTGCCGACCAATAGTCCTGCGCTGGACGATTTGTTCGACGCGTTCAATTTCGGCGATGTAAAGGTGGCGTCGTCACGGTAGAGAATTAGCCGGTTTCTTCAACCTCTCAGCCGGACCGAAGTGCAGCTCTTTGGTCCGGCTGACTTTCAAGTGAAGCGTTCTTTAGATGGAGCGCCGTGGCGCAGAATTAACATCCGTTTAACAGTGCGTCTGTATCTTCTGTTGAGCGGCACTTTTCGTTTCTCCGCGGTACACATCTGGAAATTAGGAGTTGAACGGTGGCCTCTCGTCTTTTCGTAGCTCTACTTCTCGCCTGCGCCGTGATTTTCCTCCCGATGTCCGCCGCCGGGCAGACGCACGAGAATTTGTTAACTTCCAGCGCTGCCAAGCCCGCGGACGTTTCCGGCAAGTGGCAGGTTTCATGGCAGGGCCGCCTGGGCACGGAGCAGTGTACGCTGCAATTGCAACAGGACGGCACAAAGCTGACTGGAACATTTCAGGATGTGCACGGTCTTTCGCCGCTGACGGGAACGGTCGAAGAGAAACGAATTTCTTTCGATGTACAGTTTCAGGGCCCGCGTCCCTTCACCATCCAATTTACCGGGACCACCGACAAAATCGCGGACGGCGGCAAGATCGAGGGCACGTCTCAAGCTGTCGGCGTTGGCGGGGCGGGAGCTTATCTGGGACATGCGGGAGAAGTTGTGCAGCCAGAGCATCCCTGGACGGCGAAGCGCGTTGCCGAGCATCCGGTCGTTAACCAGCCGATCGTTAGTCAGCCAGCCCAGTCAGGCGAAGCTAACTCCAACCCGAACCCTCCGGCCAGGAATTGACAGCTACTCCTTGTATTTCGTGCTCAATATTTCATGATCAATCGGCGCGACTTGTTGCGAATGGGCTTTTGCGCGGGTGCCGGCCTCTTGGTCGCGCCACGAGAACTGCTTGCGCAAGCGGCGACTGCGCAGGCCGGCATGAACATGGCGGGCGCCAAACCACAAGCTCCTCCGGGCACCGCGAGCCATCGGACGCCGCCTATCACGCTCGCCAGTTACGTGACCCCGTTATCGATTCCACCTGTTATTCACCCACCGGCTGGAGCCGCGCCGGTCCAGATTCACATGCGCCCGTTTCGCCATAAAGCGCATCGCGATCTGGCTGCCACTACGATGTGGGGATACAACGGCATGTGGCCGGGGCCAACCTTTGAAGTACGCAAGGGCCAGCCGATCTCAGTGAAGTGGGTGAACCAGCTTCCCAATAAACATTTTCTTCCGCTCGACTACACGATTCACGGCGAGGAAGAGGATGTGCCGCAAGTGCGCACGGTGACGCATGTGCACGGCGCTCAGGTCATGCCGGAGAGCGATGGTTATCCCGATGCCTGGGTTACCTCCGATGGCCAAACGGGATCGGTGCGCGCCGCCGATCCCTGTCATTACCCCAACGATCAGCCGGCCACGACGCTCTGGTATCACGACCACGCCATCGGTGTCACTCGGCTGAACATGTACGCGGGCCTTGCCGGTTTTTACCTGATTCGCGATGCGGAAGAAGATAGCCTGAACCTTCCCGGCGGCGCGTATGAGATTCCGCTGATGATCCAGGATCGCAGTTTCAGTGCGGACGGTGCGCTGTTGTATCCGCCAGCGCCGAACGGCACGCATCCCGTTTGGATGCAGGAATTTTTCGGCAACGCCATTTGCGTGAACGGAAAAGCTACGCCGTTTCTTGAAGTCGAACCGCGCAAATATCGCTTCCGCATGGTCAACGGCTCAAACTCGCGTTTCTATCACTTCACGCTCGTGCCTGCGGACGCCTCCGGCAAACCCAACGGCAAGCCCGCAGATGCTCCGCCTTTCATTCAGATCGGCAGCGACGGCGGCCTTTTACCTGCGCCGTTGAAGATGCACTACCTGATATTTTCTCCGGGTGAGCGTTTCGACATCCTCATTGATTTCTCCCAGCACAAGGGCGCGAATCTCGCGTTGATCAACGACGCTCCGGCTCCCTACGCGCGCGGCGGCGAAATCGTGCCTTCGGACGTGATGCTCTTCAAAGTGACGAAACCGCTCTCTGGAACCGATACGAGTTCAATTCCAGAAACGCTTGTGCCTTTTTCGCCGCTTGACCCCACTCTTGCGGTTCGCGAAAGAACGCTGGCTCTCACGGAAATGGATCGTCCTTCCGACGGGTACACCATGATCGGCCTGCTCGATCAAAAGCACTGGGATGACCCGATTACGGAAGATCCGAAGGCCGGGTCCACGGAAATCTGGTCGTTCGCCAACACTACCGGCGACGTGCATCCCATCCATCTTCATCTGGTTCAGTTCCAGGTGCTCAACCGCCAGCCTTTCGACACGAAGGCTTACCTGCAAACCGGAAAATTAGTTTTCACCAACATTCCGATGCCGCCAGAATCGAATGAGCGTCCCGCATGGAAAGACACGATCAAGACCTACTCGGGATACGTCACGCGCGTCATTGCGCGCTTCGATCTGCCCGCGGGAACGGTGGCCAGGCCCGGCGACGAGTTCCGCTACGTGTGGCATTGCCACGTTCTCGAGCATGAAGATAATGAAATGATGCGGCCTTATAAGATCGTCGGCTGAAGAACAGTAAACGAAGAATGGTAAAAGACGCGCTTTCAACCTCGAATCTCGCCCAGCCCCCCGCGCATCCTTTATTCTAGTAACTGCATTCCTTATGGCTAGCTCAAAATCCAAGTCTTCCAACGGCGGCGCCCGTACCGCCCTCGTAGAATCTTCCGCCAACAATGGCGCCAATCTCGAGCGCGAGCGCACGTTTGACGCCTTTCGCCAATGGGGATACCTCGAAGGCGATCTCGATCCTCTGGGCTTTCTGCGCCCGCGTCCGCACCCCGATCTGCAGATCGATAACGAATACGCTCGCGAAGCCCGCGCCATTTATTCGAGCACCATCGGCGTTGAGATCAATCACATTTCCGATCCCGAACGCCGCAACTGGATTTACCAGAGCATGGAATCCGGGACTGAAGAAGAAGAAGACCAGGCTCGCATTCTCGACTTGCTGATCCGCGCCGATCTGTTCGAGCAAGTCTTGCAGCAGCGCTATCTTGGGAACAAACGCTTTTCGCTCGAAGGTGTCAGCGCGCTGATCCCGCTGCTTGATGAAATCCTCGATACCGGCGCTCAGCGCGGCGCCATCGAATTGGTGATGGGAATGAGCCATCGTGGCCGCCTCAACGTGATTGCACATGTGGCCCGACGTCCGCTGGAGGAAATCTTCGCCGGATTCGAAGATGTTGACCCGCGCAGCGTGCTGGGTTCAGGCGACGTGAAGTATCACATGGGCGCCACGGGCGAATACATTACGCGGAGCGGCGGCAAAGTTCACATTCATCTGGTGTCGAATCCCAGCCACCTTGAGGCCGTCGATCCTGTCACCGTGGGCCGCACCCGCGCCAAGCAGGATCGCCACGGCGAAGGCAGCCGGGAAAAGTTTTTGCCGCTGCTGGTGCACGGCGACGCCGCTTTCGCCGGACAAGGCATTCTCGCCGAGACCATGAACTATGCCGACCTCCCAGGCTACACCGTGGGCGGCACGATTCATGTGATCGTTAACAATTTGCTGGGTTTCACCACCAGCTATCTTGAAGAGCACTCGACGCGCTTCGCCGCGTGCATCGCGCGCAGGCAGTCGATACCCATCTTTCACGTGAACGGCGAAGATGTGGATGCCGTGGCGCGCGTGGCGCGCCTCGCCACCGAATACCGCTACGAGTTCGGCACGGACGTGGTCATCGACCTCATCGGCTACCGCCGCCACGGGCACAGCGAAGTCGACGACCCCACCATCACGCAACCGATTCTTTATAAGAAGATCAAAGACCATCCGCCGCTGTGGGAGATCTACGCCGACGACATCGGCGCAGCCGATGCGCAAGCACAGGCGGACGCCATCAAAGCGGAGTTCGAAACAGCGCAGAAAAAAGCCGGCAGCGTTA
Organism: Acidobacteriaceae bacterium; assembly: GCA_003156805.1. Lineage (GTDB taxonomy): Bacteria > Acidobacteriota > Terriglobia > Terriglobales > Acidobacteriaceae > Sulfotelmatobacter. The sequence goes on from PMHV01000030.1 coordinate 64,361, forward strand.
CAAAAAAGCCCACTTTGCGCGATCTGCCTTCTTATTGGGATCAATATTACGGCGGCCGTCACAAGCCGGAGTTTGAAGTGGAGACCGGCTTGGCTCTCGAAGAGTTAGCCGAGCTTACCAGCCGTTTGACCGCGTATCCCGAAGGTTTTCACATCCATCCCAAAGTGAAGAAGTTGCTCGAACAGCGCGCGGAAATGGGCACCGGCAAGCGTCCCGTCGATTACGGCATGGCCGAAGCGCTAGCCTTCGCCAGCCTTGTGAAGAATGGTATTCCGGTTCGCTTGTCCGGGCAGGATACCCGACGCGGCACCTTCAATCAACGACACTCCGCGCTTATCGACATTGAAAATGAAGACGAATACGTGCCGCTCGAAAACATCGCCCCGGGCCAGGCGCGTTGCGACATTTACAACTCCACGCTTTCCGAACCAGGCGTGCTCGGCTTCGAATATGGATACAGCCGCGATTATCCCGAATCGCTCGTGCTGTGGGAAGCTCAGTTCGGCGACTTCGTCAACGTCGCGCAAGCCATCATCGACCAGTTCATCAGCGCCGGCGAAGCCAAATGGAATCTGCTCTCAGGCGTGGTCATGCTGCTGCCGCACGGCTACGAAGGCCAGGGACCGGAGCACTCCAGTGCGCGCATCGAGCGTTTTCTTCAGCTCGCAGCGAAAGACAATATCCAGATCTGCCAGCCCTCGAACGCTGCGCAGTATTTTCATCTTCTGCGCCGCCAAGCTCTGCGCCACTGGCGCAAGCCGCTGATCGTGTTCACGCCCAAGAGCATGTTGCGCCACGCCGACGCGTCGTCGCCCATCGCGGATTTCACGCAACCGAATTTTCAAAACGTGATCCCCGACGCGGAAGTCGGCGAAGCCGGGCGCATCCTGATCTGCAGCGGCAAGATCGGTCACGAACTTCGCGCCGAGCGCAAGAAAAGAAAAGATACTTCCACCGCAATCGTGTTTCTCGAACAGATGTATCCCTTCCCGGAGAAAGAGCTCGTCGGCGAACTCGACCGCCACGGCTCCGCGGGTGAGATCGTCTGGGTGCAGGAAGAGCCCGCTAACATGGGCGCGCTGTTCAACATGCTTCCGCGCCTGCGCCGCATCGCCGGCGAGCGTTCCGTGCTTTCTGTAAAGCGCTCCGCCAGCGCCAGCCCGGCAACGGGCAGCGCCAAAGCCCATGAGGTCGAGCAGAAGACTCTGCTAACGTTGGCCTTCACCGCGAAGGGGTAGCCGGGCCAAGCGAGGAATGTGTGGGCGCGGGCGACCCGCTCGCGCAGCTTCGGTTGTGCAAGCGCTGCGGTGTAGACTCGCCGCAAGTGTTACCCTAATTCCCCGCGCTCAAACTCCATGCCCCTTCGCCCCCAACCTCTTCGCGTCGCCATCGACACCGGCGGCACCTTCACCGACTGTGTCTGGATCGACGGAAGCGGCCGGCTGCGCATGTTGAAAGTATTCTCCACTCCCGCCAATCCCTCGCAAGCGATTGTCGAAGCACTCGGCAAAATCGGCTACGCAGGCGAACTCGTCCTGCTGCACGGCACCACCGTCGGCACCAACACCTTGCTCGAACGCAAAGGCGCGCGCGCCGCTCTGGTCACCACTGCCGGTTTTGAAAACGCGATTGAGATTGGCCGCCAGGCTCGTCCCAAGCTTTATGATTTTTTCTTCGACCGCGTTGAACCGCTGGTCGCATCCGACCTGCGCTTCGGTGTGGAAGAGCGCACTGCCTGCGACGGCGAGATCCTGATCTCGCCCACTGCCGACGAACTGAAATCTCTCTGCGCACGAATCGCCGACAAGAATCCGGAATCGATCGCTGTTGCGCTGCTGTTTTCGTTCGCGAATGCGAAGAATGAATTAGCCGTAGCCGAAGCGCTCAAGCCGCTAGGAATTCCGCTCTCGATCTCGCACCAGATTCTTCCAGAATTTCGCGAATACGAGCGCACCTCGACGGTGGTCATCAACGCTTATCTGCAACCGATCATGCAGAAGTATCTGGAAAATCTCGAAACCCGTTCTCATCGAGACATTGCTCGCACCATCTCCGCCGCGAAACCCCGCATTTTCGTTATGCAATCCAGCGGCGGGATCACCCCGCTGTCCTCTGCGGCTCGCGAACCGGTGCGCACCGTTCTCTCCGGCCCCGCTGGAGGCGTGGTCGGCGCCGCCGAAACCGCCCGCCGCAGCGGCTTCACCCGCATCATCGCTTTCGACATGGGAGGCACCTCCACCGATGTTTCCCTCGTTGAAGGCGCGATCACCACCGCCAGCGACGCGCAGGTTGCCGGCCTGCCGATCGGCGTGCCCATGCTTGATATTCACACGGTCGGCGCCGGCGGGGGATCGCTCGCCCGCTTCGATGCCGCCGGCGTTTTGCGCGTCGGCCCCGAATCTGCAGGGGCCGATCCCGGCCCTATCTGTTACGGCCGCGGCACGCAGCCTACCGTGACCGACGCCAACCTCTTGCTCGGCCGCCTGCAACCCAAGTGCTTTCTGGGCGGCGATTTCACTCTCGATTTGGAGCGCACCCGCCGCGTCACCGCCGAGTGGCTGAAAAAAGAATGGCTGAAGCGGCTGAAAAGTTCGCTCAGTCTCGAACGCTTTGCCGCGGGTGTAATTCGCGTGGTGAACGCCACGATGGAGAAAGCCATCCGCGTCGTCTCCATCGAGCGCGGCCGCGATCCCCGTGACTTTGCCCTGGTTGCGTTCGGCGGCGCCGGAGGTCTGCATGCCTGCGCCCTCGCCGAAGCCCTCAGCATTCCGCATGTGATCGTACCCGCCCTGCCCGGCGCGCTGTCTGCGCTCGGCATTCTCGTCAGCGACGTCGTGAAAGATGGTTCGCGCACCGTGCTGTGGCGCATCGCCGGCGAGATTCCCCATGCCCGCCTCGCCCGCGAGTTTTCCGCTCTGAAAAAGCAAGCGGCGAAAGATTTTCGCAACGAGGGCTGGCAGGGAAGAGTCGACTACGATTTCAGCGTGGATGTTCGCTATCGGGGCCAGGGATACGAATTGAACGTCCCGTTCACGAAGAATCTGCTCGCCGATTTTCAGCGCGAACACCAGCGCCGCTACGGCTACGCTCATCCTCGGCGCGAAGTAGAGTTAGTCACCCTCCGCCTCCGCGCCACAGTCAAATCGCAGCCGCTGGAAATCGACACCACTCGCGCGGGAAAGATGGATCATGCGGGCGCGGCCCAGGTGGGGACGACCTCCTTCGTGAGCCGGCCCCGAGCGAAGCCGATGGGTCCAGGCCGAGCAAAGCTCGGCTCGCCCTCCACGCTCAAAGCCCAAGTCTTCTTCGACGGCAAGAAACTCTCCACCGTAATGCATTCTCGGGATTCTCTCGAACCCGGCAGAAACCATTCCGGCCCCGCTATGATCACCGAATACAGCGCCACCACGGCCATTCCTCCCGGCAAACGCTTCCATCTCGACCGCGCCGCCAACCTGATTGTTACAATCCGGTAAAATTCACGCCGCGCGCCGTGTACTCGCCACTCGGCACTAGGTACTCGCAACTCGCTTCGCTACAATAAACTCGTGAAACCCAGCATCTTTGTTGTCGAAGACGATCCCGATATTTCCCGCCTCGTTCGCCACCACCTGGAAAACGACGGCTTCGCCGTACGCGTTTATCCCAACGGCGCCACCGTACTCAGCGACGCCGAGCGCCAGCGCCCGGCATTGTTCGTGCTCGACATCATGGTGCCCGGCAAAGACGGTCTCGAACTCTGCCGCACGGTCCGGCAGAATCCCGGTCTGGCGTCCGTGCCTGTGATTTTCCTGACCGCCAAGAGCAGCGAAGCCGACCGCGTGCTCGGTCTCGAGATCGGCGCCGACGACTATATCGCCAAGCCTTTCAGCCCGCGCGAACTTGTGGCCCGAGTCAAGGCCGTGCTGCGCCGCTTTGAGCGCCCGCTTCCGCCCAGCCCGCTCAAAGTCGGCGACATCGAAATCGACCCCTCGGCCATGACTCTCACCGTTCGCGGACAAACCGTTTCCACCACCGCCACCGAGTTCCGCCTGCTCGATTACTTTGCCCGCCATCTCGGCCGGGTTTTTTCGCGAGATCATCTTCTCGATTCCGTCTGGCGTGACACTTCCTACGTCACCCCGCGCTCGGTCGATGTCTATGTCCGCCGCATCCGCGAAAAAATCGAGCCTGACCCGGAAAATCCGCGCTACCTCAAAACCGTACGCGGCGCAGGGTATCGTTTCGAGGCTCCGAAGTGAGAAGCCGGATTTTCTTCAAGCTGCTGGCGGCTTTTGTTTTTGTCATTGCCGCCGCAGCCGTCACCTTTGACTTCATGCTGGCCGGTTCCTGGGAATCTTCGTTGCGTAGCGAGGTGCAGCGCAATCTCACCCAGAAGACACAACTCCTCGCTCACCGCGTCGAAACCGACCGCAGCGGCCACTCCCTTGCCGATATTGCCGCCCAGGAAGGCCAGGCCGCCGGCGCTCGCGCCACCATCATCGATCCCACGGGCAACGTGCTCGCAGATTCCGAAGCCAATCCTGCCAGCCTGCAGAACGAAGCTCAGCGCAAGGAATTCGTCGCAGCTCTTTCCGGCAACATTGGCGTCGACGAGCGCCGCAGCGCTACAGTCGGAATCCCATTTCTCTACGTGGCTGTGCCCGTCTCCGGAGGCGCGGTGCGCCTCGCCTATCCGCTCTCCGATGTCGAAGCGGTTTCGGCGCAGGTGCATCGCAGACTCGCGCTGGCCTCAGCCCTGGCTCTTGTTTTCGCGATTCTCGTCGCCGTTACGGCTGCATCGTGGAGCGCCCGCCGCTTTGACCGCATTGTCGATGGGGCCGCGCGTATCGCCCAGGGCGATCTCCAGGCCCGCATCCAGGAAACTTCTCCCGACGAAATCGGCCGCGCGGCCGGCGCCATCGACAAAACCGCGTTGCGCGTGGAAGAAAGCTTCGCCGCTGTGCGTTCCAGCCAGCACCAACTGGAAACTCTGCTCAACAGCATGGAAGACGCCGTCATTGCCGTCAGCGCCGATGGAGTTGTGCAATGGGCTAGTGAGCCCATGAACCGGCTTGTCCCTCAGCACACCCGCCTGCACCAGCCGGTGGTGGAAACCATCCGCGACCCGGATTTCCTGGCCGCTGTCAATCAAGCCATTGCCACCCGCGAAGTCAAAACCTCGCGCGCCACGTCCATCGTGCCCGGCCGCGTCTTCGATGTCACCGCCGCGCCATTGCCCGGCGGCGGCGCAGTCGCCGTGCTCCGCGATCTCACCGAAACCGAACGCGTCGAAAAAACCCGCCGCGATTTCATCGCCAACGTCTCTCATGAACTCCGCACGCCTCTCACTTCCATTCAGGGCTACGCCGAAACTCTGCTCGATGGCGCTCCCGACGGCGGCGCGCCCAACCGCGAGTTTCTCGAGATCATTCGCAAGAACGCCGCTCGCATGTCGCGCCTTACCGAAGATCTGCTGACTCTCGCCCGCGTCGAATCCGGCGAAACTCGTTTCGAGATCGAGCGCGTTCCGCCGGTCGAGTTGCTTCACGACGCGGAAGAGAGCTTCCGCGAAATCGCCCGCGCCCAGGGCGTTGACTTGCAGATCCAGGACTTGCAGATCCAGGACTTGCAGATCCAAGACTCGAAGATCCAAGATCCGCAGAACAAGGATTCGCAAAATAAAGATCTGCAAAACAAAGAGCTTCTCAACAACAAAGATTTGCGGAACAATTCTTTGGCGAACGACGACCCGCAGATTCAAGGCCTGCAGCAGCGCGGCAACGGACTTGCAGAATCATTGCCGCCGGTTCTCGCCGATCGCGAAGCCATTCATCAGGTCTTTTCGAATTTGATCGGCAATGCCATGAAATACGGCTCCTCCGGCGGCCGCATCGTCCTGGGAGTGCGCCCCGCTGCGCGCGGCGTTGAATTCTTTGTGCAGGATTTCGGCGCCGGCATTCCCTCCGAGCACCTTCCGCGCCTGTTCGAGCGTTTTTACCGCGTCGACAAAGCCCGCTCCCGCGAATCCGGAGGCACCGGCCTCGGCCTCGCCATCGCCAAACACATCGTGCTCGCCCACGGCGGCTCCATCCGCGCCGAAAGCGAACTCGCCCATGGTTCGACTTTTCTGTTTACGCTTCCGACAGCCTAGAGGCTATAAACTCCTGCCTTCCGGTGACCGTCGCGATGGCAGTGGCGCTCGCTTTCAAAAAATGACACAAAATTTACCCAGCTTTAACCATCTTCTCCAAATTGCAACTTATGCTGGGCCGTTGACCATCCCTCGGTATAATCGAAGCAGTGGGCGCCAGGAATCGTCCGAACGCCGCTCCCCTGCGCGCTCAAGGAATGTCCCCATGAGTACCGCCAGCCTCAAAGCTCCCGATCCTGAGCCGGTGCACCACTACCTGGTTCGCCGCACCGTTGAAGCCTGTCGTCTGGCCAAGGAAGCTGCCGGCGCCGCTGCCGAGGGCATTGCCACCGGCTCTTCGCCCTTATTGAACTCGCTGCACCAGCGTGAGCGCGAGCTCGACGCGCTCGACATGGAAATCGATAGCGGTGTCACCGCGGCCATCACCGAGGTCACCCCGGCCGAGGCCCGCGAACTGCTTGCCTGTATGAAGTTCATGATTGGCCTCGAGCGCATCGGCGATCTTCTTCTCAGCTTTGCCAACAGCGCGCAAGCCGCCGCCGGACGCGTCGATTCCGAAGACACCCGCGATCTCACCCAGATGGCCACCATCCTCGAAAAAATGCTCACCGACGTAGGCGCCGCTTTTTCCACCCGCGACGTCGGCAAAGCCGTCGATGTTCTTCGCGCCGATTCTGAGATGGACCGCCTGCGCAACCTTATCTTCCTGCGCCACATCGAGAATCCGGAGAACGTCCATCGCCAAGCCAGCCTCCAAGTCATCTTCATGACCCAATCTCTCGAGCGCGCCGGCGACCACGCGAAAAACCTCGCCGAGGAGGTTTGCCACTTCGTCAGCGGCCACACTGTCCGCCACGTCCTCATGGCCTACGACAAACCCGTCGAACAAATGTTCATCGACTGGCTCCGCCGCCGCGACCAGCACCGCTAAATCAGCCCCGCTAAACCGGTGCCGCTAAGCAACCGCGGGGTGGTATCATGCTCACCTACCGCATTTCATGCGCATCAAACGCAGCTTGCCCATCGTGGCGGCGGTGCTGGTTGTGGCCGCAGCTTTGACCCTTGCCGTTCAACTGCGCAAGCACGCTCCGCCCGAACCTGCCCGCCTGTTACCCGGTGCGGACGCCTTCATTTTCCTCAATCTCGACTCGGTGCGCGCATTCGACGCCACCTGCAAATTGCCGCCTGTGACCCATGACCCCGAGTATCAGCGCTTCATCGAGCAAACTGGTTTCGAATTCGAGCGCGATCTGAACGAAGCCGCCTTCGCCATCCACTACCCGGCGAGTTGGCCCAACGGAGGCACCGGCGGCGCCGCGCCGGAGCCGCGATTCTCCGAAGTGCTGAAAGGAAAATTCGACGAGCGCCTCGTCGCCTACCTGCGGCGCTGGGCGCAATCGGTCGAGAATTACAACTCGGTCGATATTTATACGATTCTTCTCCAAGGCCGCTCATTCCGCGTTGCGGTTCTCAGCGCCGACTTCGTGGCCGCATCCAATCACGACGATCCATCGGTGATTCACGGAATCGTCGACCGGTCGCGGCGTCTGGCATCGCCCTTTGGCGGGCCCGCGCTGTTGCGCCAGTACTACAAGCACGTTCAGTTGGCCAGCATGGCATGGGCTGTCGCCCGCATTGAGCCTTTGCCCGGAGGCTTCTCCGGCGCGCTTCTCACCAAGCCGGCCATCATGGTCGTCTCCGGAAGTTATCTCAACCCGCTCCACCTCCGGCCCGAGCATTTGCATCTGAGCGCCGCGGCCTTCGCCGCCAATTCCGACGATGCCCGCAACATCGCCGACCGCGTCAATGTTTTTCTTGCCCTTTCGCACACGGCCGAGAACTCCGTCGGGCCCCACGACACCGATCCCGATGTGAAGGCCTTTTTCAATAGCGTGGAAGTCAAACAGCAGGAAGACCGCGCCATGCTCTCGGCCCAGGTGCCGCCCGGCTTTGTTTGCAAGATGCTGACTGGGTCTTCACCCGAGCTGACTCCGCCGTCTGCTTCGCCCGCTCCACCTCCGGCCCAATCTCCCGCACATTCACCCTCGAAGTCGCAATAACTCTTGGCTTTTTAATGATGACCCTGTAACCAATGGCCGCTGCAAACATCTGATCCCTCGTGAGACTTGCCTCTGGACAGGTACAATAAATACGGATGTCGAGCCTTCCGCTTCCTATCGCCGCTTTTCTCGCCGGGCTGATTTCATTCCTCTCGCCTTGCGTGCTTCCGCTCGTGCCGGGATACGTTTCTCTCATTTCCGGCGTGGGCGTGGAAGAACTCAAAGCGCCGCAAAGCCATCTCATGCGGCGGGTGATGGTGAACTCGATCGGCTTCATCCTCGGCTTCAGCGTGGTCTTTATCACGCTGGGAGCCATCTCTACCGAAATCGGCCAAGTCGCGGCCCGTTACAAGCACACGCTGTCGATCATGGCCGGAGTCGTCATCATCATCTTCGGTCTTCATTTGACCGGCATCTTCAAAATCAAGGCGCTTTATATGGATGCCCGCCTGCACAGCGTGAAAGGCAGCAGCACTCCCGTCGGAGCCTTCGTGATTGGCTTCGCCTTCGCCTTCGGCTGGACACCCTGCCTAGGCCCGATTCTCACCGCCATTCTCACCCTCGCCGGCGAGCAAGATACTCTGGTGAAAGGCATCCTGCTGCTCGCAATATATTCGCTTGGACTCGCCGTCCCGTTTCTGCTGACCTCGCTGCTCATGGAGCGTTTTCTCAAGTTTTACAGCCGTTTCCGCTCCCACATGCATGCCCTGGAAGTCGCTTCCGGCGGCCTGCTGATCGCTCTCGGTGTCTTGCTGGTGATGGGCCGTTTCACCCTGATTTCGAACTGGTTATCGTTCCTGAATCGTTTTGCGTTGTGATCGCATACTCATAGCTGGAGTCTTCTTCATGAAACGTAATCCGCTCGCGCTCCTGGTCGCCGGTTTTGTGGTCGCGCTGATGTTGTACTTCGGCTATCACTCGGCCCGCCGTCCCGGCACGACAGGTGCGCCGCGGCTCACTCAGGCCACGCTCGCTCCCGATTTCTCGCTGCCCTCGCTCGATGGCAAAACCATGCGTCTCTCCGATCTTCGCGGCAAAGCCGTGCTGCTGAACTTCTGGGCCACCTGGTGCGGTCCCTGCAAAGTCGAAATGCCCTGGTTGATTGAGTTGCAGAATCAATTCGCCGGACAAGGATTGCAGATTGTCGGCGTCGCCATGGACGATGCCAGCAAAGACGAAATCGCCAGGTTCACCAGGAATATGGGCGTGAATTATCCCATCCTGATCGGAAAAGATTCAGTCGGCGACGACTACGGCGGCGTTCCCGCTCTGCCCGAAACCTTCCTGATCGGCCGCGACGGCAAATTCGTCGACAAAATCATCGGCCTCAGAGGCAAAGGCGACATCGAAGAAGCCATCAAGAAGGCGCTGAACACGTCGCCGGCCACGAGCCAGGCCTACGCCATGCGGCCCCAGTTGGCACAACCTCACAAATGACAACAGAACCCACGCCTTCGCCGTTCTACTATTCTCGACAAATGACGGCACTCTCGACCAATTCGCAACTCAAGCAAATCCGCGTCTGCTGGATTCTCGTCGTCGTATTCGTGCTCGCGCTCTCGATGACCGCCGTTCCAGCGATGGCGCAAACGCCGGGCCAAGCCCCGACCTTGAGCGTGGCCGCCGTTCCTCTCGTCACCGCCGAGCGCACCAAAGATACGATGGTCAACGTGAATTTCCGCGTTCCTCCCGGCTATCACATCAATTCCAACGCGCCCAAGTCGGAGTTTCTGATTCCAACCACTCTGCGCATGGATCTGCCCACTGATATCATTCTCGGCAAAATCCAGTATCCCGCCGGCGAAGATCTTACTTTTCCTTTTTCTCCGGACGAAAAACTAAACGTCTACACCGGAGATTTCGCCATCACCTTGGCGGTGCATCCGCTGCACTCCGTTGTGGCAGGAAAATACATCATGCACGGAGCTCTCCGCTACCAGGCCTGCGACAACGCCGCCTGCTATCCCCCGAAAAATCTTCCCGTAAGCTTTGAAGTGAAGGTGGTGAAAGAACCGGTGGCCCACCAAGCCAACCCCGCCCAGAGCCCCCACGTGCACAATTAGCGGTCAGTTGATTGCTTCCAAAGTAAAGTCAAGTGTACTTGACATTATGACGCGTATGCTTTACACTCGCCTGTATGCAAGAAGTCCTTCACGCGCGTCGCTCCCGTTTCACTCGGCCGGTTTTCCTCGCGGCCGCAGCGGGCTTGATTAGTGAACTCGCCATTCAGTGGTGCTTTCGCATGGGCCGGCCGCTACCGCTTCTTGTTACTCTTCTTCCCCTGTTGCCAATGGCATTTTTCATCGCGTCCCTGGCTCGCACCGTTCAGAAAATGGACGAAATGCAAAAGCGCATCTGCCTTGAATCAGCTTTCATCGCATTCCTGCTTACCTTGACTCTCACTTTCGTTTTCGCAGGCCTCGATCGCGCTGGCGTCTACCGCGCCACCTGGGATGACGTAGGCACTTCTATGTTGTTCTTCTGGGCCTGTGCCTACATTTTCTCTTCGTGGAGATACCGATGACCATCCCGAATCAAAGCCCGCGCGGCACCAGTACCGAAAGCCCCGCCAAAGGCTCCTGCACTATGCGGAGCCTCTACCTCCCTTTCTTCGCCTACCTGTTCGGTCTGGCTTTCTTTCTTTACACCCGGAGCGTCGTCGGAACGGTACTCTGGCTGGTGGTGACTCCTTGCCTGAGGTGGGCATACATCCATTTCTTTCCCCGCATCGCGCATCTGCGGGGATACAACCACATGGACGACAAGCTGCCCTCGCACGTGGGCAAGGCTCCGGTTGAGGTGAACTACTACAGCTTTGTGGGCTGCCCTTTTTGTCCGATCATGGAGAAGCGCCTCACAGTCTTGCAAAAAGAAATGGGATTCACCCTGCACCGCATCGATGTCACACTCAAGCCGCAGATCCTTTTGCAGAAAGGAATCAAGTCCGTTCCCGTCGTCGAGGTAGGCCAGAATCGGCTGGTCGGTCATGCCACCACCGAACAGCTAGTTGAGTTGATCGAACGCTCTCAACTACCCGCGTTGGCCAGCTTCGCGCCGAACGCGGCGTGATGAAGAACCGTCTTCGAGTGCTGCGAGCGGAGCAACGCTGGTCCCAGGCAGACCTGGCCGGCAGGCTCCGCGTTTCTCGGCAAACGGTCAACGCCATTGAAACCGGCAAATACGATCCCAGCCTGCCTCTGGCATTCCGCATCGCGCGGCTCTTTGGTCAGCCCGTCGAAACCATCTTCCAGCCCGACGCCGAAGACCTTGAAATCTAACCGCGGTAAGCGGAGCCTGCATGAAGAGTTTCCGGAAGGCCACGAGCCCATGGAAGGGCACGAGCTCAATCGCGCCGCAAGTCCGCAGAATCTATCCGGACTTAAGCCGCTGAGGAAGTCAGCCTGTGGCATCCGTGAGATCCTAGCTCTTCGCTCCCTGTTTCTTCTCCACCCTCGCCCACGCATCTTTCAACGCGACAGTCCGGTTGAAAACCAGCGCACCAGGCTTTGAGTCGAGATCGACACAAAAATATCCCAACCGCTCGAACTGATACCGTCCGCCCACAGCCGCACTCGCCAGCGAAGGTTCCAGCTTCGCCCCGGTCACGATTTCCAGCGAGTTCGGGTTCAGGTTCGCCGTGAAGTCCTGCCCGTCTTCCACCTGATTCGGATCTTCCTTCGTGAACAGGTTCTCGTAAATCCTCACCTCGGCGTCGATGGCGTGCGCCGCTGAAACCCAGTGAATGGTCGACTTCACTTTCCGTCCGTCGGGCGCATTTCCCCCGCGCGTCGCGGGATCGTAGGTGCAGTGCACTTCCACCACTTCACCACTCGCGTTCTTCACCACGGTCGTGCAAGTGATGAAGTACCCGTAGCGCAACCGAACCTCGCGTCCCGGCGAGAGCCGGAAATACTTTGGCGGAGGCACTTCGCGAAAATCATCCTGCTCAATGTAGAGCACGCGCGAGAACGGTACTTTGCGCGTCCCCGCGCCCGCGTCCTCCGGATTGTTCACCGCGTCCATCTCTTCGACCTGATTCTCCGGGTAGTTGTCGATCACCACTTTCAGCGGGCGCAGCACCGCCATCACTCGCGGAACCCGCTTGTTCAAGTCTTCGCGGACGAAGTGTTCCAGCATCGCCAACTCGATTACGCCAGTGGTCTTAGACACTCCGATCGACGCAACGAAATTGCGAATCGCTTCGGGCGTGTACCCGCGGCGGCGAATGCCTGAGAGCGTCGGCATCCGCGGATCGTCCCAGCCCCGCACGCGTCCTTCCTGCACCAACTGCAAGAGCTTGCGCTTGCTCAACAACGTGTAAGTGAGGTTGAGCCGGTCGAACTCGATCTGCCGCGACGGAAAAATCCCCAGTTGCTGGATAAACCAGTTGTAAAGCGGGCGATGGTCCTCGAACTCGAGCGTGCAGATCGAGTGCGTAACCCGCTCGATCGAATCCGACTCGCCGTGCGCGTAATCGTACATCGGATAAATGCACCACTTCGCGCCAGTGCGGTGATGCTCCGCGTGCACAATGCGGTACATCACCGGATCGCGCATATTAAGGTTGGGCGAGGCCATGTCGATCTTCGCCCGCAGCACCCGCGACCCATCGGCGAATTCGCCGGCTCGCATCCGCTCAAACAGATTCAGGTTCTCTGCCGCCGCACGATTGCGATACGGACTGTCTTTTCCCGGCTCGGTCAGCGTGCCGCGATGTTTGCGAATCTCCTCCGCCGACAAATCGTCCACATAAGCTTTGCCGTCTTTGATCAGCTTCATCGCCCATTCGTAAAGCTGATCGAAATAATCCGACGCATAGAACAAACCGTCCCAATGAAAGCCAAGCCACTTGACGTCCGCCTTGATCGACTCCACGTATTCGGTTTCTTCCTTCTCCGGATTCGTGTCGTCAAAGCGCAGGTTCGTGTGTCCGCCGAATTCGTCGGCCAGTCCAAAGTCCAGGCAGATCGCCTTGGCATGGCCGATGTGCAGATATCCGTTGGGCTCGGGAGGAAAACGCGTCTGCACCCGCCCCTCGTACTTGTTACTCTTCAGGTCGTCAAGAATAATGTCGCGAACGAAGTTCGACGGCGCAGGCGATGGCGAGGCGTCCACAGCCTTTTGTCCGGCCTCGCTTGGAGAAGATGAATTCATCGTTCTTTGATCTTAACCCAAGGTCACTCGGGAACGAACGGGCGGGTACGCTGCAGCAGCAGAGGACGTTTGAGCCGAAGTCCTTCTCTCTGGGGCTGGCTCACTTTCTGTTTTCGCTTCATGCCGGCACTATGTCCAGTTGAAGCTGCCCCACTCGCCGCTTTTGGCGAGTGGGAACCACTGACGCCGACTACTCACTTTCTGTTTCGGGCAGGTGGCCACCTTACTCCGAGACGAAAGGCTGGGCAACCTAGGCGCCGAAGCTTGAGCGTCCTGCGCTCAAGGCTGGGCGAGCCAGCCTTAAGTCCCGCTGCTGCTTCCACCTACAGCGATTTCCACAGGTCACTGTACGTACACCAGCACCGGTACAGAGTGTTCCCATGGGAACACTTTGCGCAATGTTCCCATGGGAACACTACCGAAGCGGCGAAGGAACCCTCAGCCCCTTATTGAATTTTCCGGATGGCCTGCTCGACTCGCGCCAGCGTTGCCTCCCTGCCCAGCACCTCCAGCGTTTCAAACAGCGGTGGGGCGTTCTTTCGGCCGCAGACGGCTACGCGGATGGGTTGGAACATCTGTCCGGCTTTGACGCCGAGTTCCTGGGCGGCGGCGCGGAGAGATTGGTCCAGCGGGTCGTGTTTGAATTCGACGTTGGCGAGCACTTCGCGGGCTCGCGTGAGGACTTTCAGAGCCATGGCCATGTCTCCCTTTTGCGGGATGAGCTCGGCGGGATCGTAGGGTGGGAGCTGGTTGACGAAGAAGAAGTCGGCGGCGGTGAGCACATCGCGCAGCAGCTTGATGCGCTCGCGGATGAGTGGCGTGACGTGCAGCATTTTTTCGGGTGTGACGCTGAATCCGGCGGCGCGCACGATGAGGAGCAGGCGGGCGCTGAGGTCTTCGATTGGCAGAGCGCGAATGTGCTCGGCGTTGAGCCAGACGGCTTTGGGGTCGAAGGTCTCTTCGGGGTAGGAAAGCAGGTTGCTCCCCTGCGCGTCGCTCAGGGCCGGAATGACAACGTTAGTGGAAGCGGCCGCTTCCTTGAAGTTCACCACCACGTTCGAACGGTTGATGCCTTCGAGAGAGAACGCGTCGGTGAGTTCTTGCAGGGTCATGTGCTCGCGGTCGTTTTTCGGCGACCAGCCGAGCAGGCAGAGGAAGTTGATAAAAGCTTCGGGAAGAAATCCGGCGTCGCGGTAGGTGGTGACGCTGACGACGGGGCCGTGGCGGCGCTTGGAAAGCTTGGTTCCGTCGGGTGCGACCAGCAAGGGCAGATGCGCGAACTGCGGCGGTGCAACACCTGCGGCCTTCGACGTCGCAGCTCCAGTCGTCTCCGCGATCGCGGCAAAGATCAAAACGTGTTTGAAGGTGTTGGTGAGATGGTCCTGGCCGCGGATGATGTGGCTGATACGGAGATCGGCGTCGTCGGCGCAGGAGGCGAGGTGATAAGTGGGCATGCCGTCGGAGCGGAGCAGCGCGAAGTCTTCGATATCGGCTGCGGCTTTCGATTGCTCGCCGTATACGGCGTCGGTGAAGCGAATAAGTTCGCCGGTTTCGCGGGGCACGCGGAAGCGCAGAGCGAAAGGCTCGCCGGCGGCGGCGCGGCGGTCGCTTTCGGCGCGCGGAAGTTCGGGCATCCCGGCGTTGAACAGCCATGTGCCTTGCTGGCCAGATCTTGTCTCGCCGGATCTTTGCTCGCCGGATCTTTGCTCGCCGGATCTTTCGGCGTCGCCGGTGTGGGCGGGTGTGAAGTCGCGATAGGCGAGGCCTTTCTCGAAGATCGTCCAGGCGATTTTGCGATGCAGATCGAGGCGCTCGGATTGCTTATAGTTCTCGTCCCAACTGAGGTTGAGCCACTTCAGGCCTTCGAAAATCGAATCGACGGAAGCGTCGGTATTGCGTTCGACGTCGGTGTCGTCGAGGCGGAGAATCATGGTGCCGCGGTTGTGGCGGGCGTAGAGCCAGTTGAAAATAAACGTGCGCGCGCTGCCCACGTGCAGAAAACCGGTGGGAGAAGGCGCGAAACGCACGCGGGGGCGGGCAGAAACGGCTGACGTGGATGATGGCTGGCTCATGATGAATCTTGATTCGTTCGCAATCCTAGTTTGTTCGCAACCTAAATCATTCGTAACTCATGCGATGTTACGGGCGGTGGAAAAGCATCGTCAAGCGAGTGGTCAGTAGCGGTAACTGTAACTACATGATTCTACGGATGGCTGGAGAGCGGCCAGTGTACTTAAATCCTGTTGTGTTTAAGCCTGACGATGTGAAAACATTAGATATCAGCTCTCCCGAATTACACCGCGTGGGCCTGCGCGAAAAAGGCCTCCGCCGGACTTGCAGAGTTCATGAATAGTGTCCTCATCGGCATGGTGGTGATACCGGGCGTGGTCTCGGTGCTGCTGTTCTTAGTTTTCACTTATCTTCACGAACAGAGCAGGCAGGCGTACTTCCGCGCGTGGCAACTGGCGTGGGCGGCGTATTCGCTGCACTACGTGCTGGATGCGTTTTCGTTTTATCGTGGACCGTCGCCGCTGGTGTTCTTCGCGAGTTCGCTTTTTCTGGTGGCGATGGCGATGTGCATCTTCGTTTCTACGCGGTTGATGGGAAGACCGTTCCGCTTCCGCTGGTATGACGCGGCGCTGGCGGCGGCGGGAGTGGCGCTGGCCGGCGTCAATTTGCAAGGCCACATGGTTGGCGGCGAGTTTCAGGCGGATGCGCAGCCATTTCTGCGGCTGGGCGTGGGACTGGCGGCGATGCTGCTGTATTGCTCCGCCGTGTTTTACCTGAGAGGCCACAAGCGGGGATCGCTGGCCTTCCAGGTGCTGGCGGTGGCGCTGGCGCTGTGGGCGGTGCTGATCGGCGTGGGCCAGCTTCGCAGCCCGTGGGTGGAAATATTTGGCAGCGCCAGCCGGCTGTTCGGTCCCGTGCCGCAGATGTTGCTGGGCATTGCCATGGTGATGGTGCTGTTTGAAAACGAACGCAACGCGGTACAGGAGAGCACGCTGGCGCTTTCGACGCTGGGCGTGGACCCGCGGCAATTGCTTTCCGCCAATGACCTGCTGCCCAGCATGCAGTCGGCGCTGGACCGGCTGATGGGAGCTTTATCCACGCGCCGGGCGGTGATTTACATTTGCGAACGCTGGAGGAGCCTGTTGCCCTCGGTGCAGCGCGGCTTCGAGCCGGAATTTCTGACGGCGCTGGAGAAAAGCGGGTCGGGAGAATATATCAGCGAAACCGCTTACCGCCAGGGCGGATTGTTTACCGTGCAGGATCTGGAGCATATGAGCGAACCGCGGCCCGTGGCTTCTGCGGGAAACTTCGCCGGGCTGAAAGAGGTGCTGACGCAGGCCGACATTCGCAATTTAACTGCGGTAAGTCTGCAAACCCGCGAGCACACCTACGGTGTGATTCTTTTTCCTCATGCCCAGCGCAAGGCCTTCGGTTCTTCGGGTCCGCGGCTGATGGTGGGACTGGCGCTGCAGCTGGGGCTCACCATCGAGAATTACGTGACGGTTCATGAGGCGCATCGCGGCCGGCAGGAGTACGAACTGCTGACCGAGATTGGGCAGGCCATCAGCTCGCGGCTGGATCAGGATGAAGTGCTGCGCACCATCCACACGGAGCTGGGGCAGATTTTCGATACCAGCAACTTCTACGTTGCGTTCCAGGAAGGCGATGTGGTTCGCTTCGAGCTGGAGGTGGAAGAAAACCGGACTCTGCCGAAGCGGTCGCGAAAGCTGGAGAATGCTTTCACGGAATATGTGATTCGCGCCGGCCAGCCGTTGCTGATCCGGTCCGATCTGGAGAAGACGCGGGAACGTCTCGGCATCACCTACCGTCCCGAACACCCCGCCAAATGCCTGTGCGCAGTGCCGATCCTGCTGGCCAACCGGCCGGCGGGAGTGATGGTGGCGATGAACACGGAACGGGAGTTTGTGTTTGAGCAGCGCGACCTCGATGTGCTGGTGACGGCGGCGGGGCAGGTCTCGGTGGCGGTGGAGAATGCGCGCCTGTTCGCCGAAGAACAGCGCCGCTCGCGGCAACTGGCGTTCCTCAACAACATTTCGCGCACCGCCATTTCGAGCGATAATCCCATGCAAATGCTGGGACAAATCGCGGGCGAGATCCAGAAGAACTTCAGCTTCGATCACATCGGCATCGGGCTGCTCGACTACGGCACCAAAGAGCTTGAGATCAAAGTGGAAGCGGGCACAACCGCTCACGCCACGGGAAAGCGGGTTCTGCTCGGCGCCGGCATTTTGGGCCGGGTGGCGCGAACCGGGGAGCGGGCGCTGGTGCAGAACGCGGCAGAAGGCCAACTGGGTGGCATTCTGCCGGAGTCGCGCTCCGTGCTTTGCATTCCCATCAATTACGGGGAGACGCTGCTGGGGGCGCTGAACATCGAGAGCCGCAACGAGAACGCATTCGAGCCGCAAGACGTTCTCATCCTCAACACGCTGGCCGATCTTCTCGCCACGGCCCTGCACAACGCATTCGTATTCCAGAAGCTGCAACAGCAGTCCATCACCGATGGCTTAACTGGAATCAAGACGCGGCGCTTTTTCTGGGAGGCGCTCTCGGCGGAGTGGAAGCGCGCTTCGCGCTCCGGACGCCCGTTCTCGGTGGTGCTCATCGACCTCGACAAGTTTAAGGAAGTCAACGACACCATGGGCCACTTCGAAGGCGATCTGGTTCTCGCCCGCGTGGGACGGCTGCTCGAACAAAAATCCCGGCAATCGAACATTGTGGCGCGCTACGGCGGCGACGAGTTCATTATCCTGATGCCGGAGACCGGTCCCGACCAGGCGCAGGTGCTGGCCGAACGCCTGCGGCAGTGGATTGTCACCGACGCCATGCTGAGCGAGCACCACATCACCGGCAGCTTCGGCGTGGCCAGTTTCCCCATGCATGGCTTTTCCATCGAGGATGTAATTCGCGTGGCCGATGCAGGCATGTACGTCTCCAAGCGCTCCGGCGGGAACCGCGTATCGACCGCCGAGGAATTCACCGAGGGCGAAGAGTTCGGCCGGCAGCGCCAGCAGATTTCCGCCTACATCGAAGGATTTTTGCAGCGCGAACACACCGGCCCCGAGCAGTTGCAGGAACTCTCCTCGACGCTGGTCAAATTATGCGGCGGAGGCGATGATTGCAACGTCGCGCTGCTGAAAGAATCGATTGAGGTGCTCAGCCGCGCCGCCGAATCCCGCGAGCCGCACACTGCCGGCCACGGCGACCTGGTGGCTCGCTACACGGAAATCCTGGGGCGGGCGCTTCAGTTGCCGCCGGACGAAACGGCCGAACTGGTCTATGCCGCGCGAGTGCACGATGTCGGCAAGATCTTTGTGCCGGAGCGAATTTTGACCAAGCCGGGCCCGCTTACCGATGACGAATTCTTCCTGGTGAGGATGCACGCTCGCGTAGGCGCCGAGATCGCCGGCATCGTTCCCAACAGCAGCAAGCTGCGCCAGGCCATCGAGCACCATCACCAGCGTGTTGACGGCTCAGGATATCCCGATAGTTTGAAAGGCGAACAGATTCCTCTGTGGGCCCGCATTGTCGGCCTGGCCGATGCCTACGCCAACATGCTGACCGAACACTCCATCTCCGCCGCCCGGACTCCGGAGCAGGCGCTCGACGAACTCGCCAAGATGAGTGGCACCCGCTTCGATGGAATGCTGGTGCGCCTGCTGCTGCGCGAATTGAAGTCGGAACGTGCGGCATCGTCGAGAGATAGCCTCTAGCCGTTCCCGTAGTCGCAATAATCGCCGGTTCACATCCGTTGAAGTTCCCCGCGCGGATAGAAGGCGAAACATCGCAGTCACACCAGTAACGCGCCACGTATAAGATAAGTTCCGGCTACATCGATTCCGGAGCACGGCAGGTTGGAGTTATCCCCATGAAAGCCGTTCTGGTATTTTGTTTGCTCGTATCCCCGGCGTTGGCACAGCAGCCTGGCGTCCCAGCATCATGGTCACCGCTGGAACCGATCGTCGCATTCCGCTGAACGTGGTCGTGACCGATAAGTCTGGAAAGCCCGTAGCCGGACTGCAACAGCAGGACTTCACGGCTCTGGACGACAAGTTCGTAACCTAGCAGAAGCACCCGAATCGACGCGGGGTCATCAGCAGTTGTCTGTTCGCGCTCCTAGTTCCGTGACGGATAGATTCCCTGCAAGGCGATGACGAAATAAATCGTCAAGTACGGCGGCAGGTTGTTATGCGCCACGTTTCCTCCCGTGTTTTGCACGGCCGCGGCAGTCATGGAGACGTTGGTGGCTGCGGCGGCGTACACCGGAGGCGGTTCTCTTCCTCCTGCGGCGGCGGCCCAAACGTTGTTCGCCGGCGAACCCGACGATCCTGCGCCACCGATGCAGGCCACTCCGTGGCTGTGCGAAGGCAATTGGGTTGGCACCAAAGTCACGGCAAATTCCCCGCCAGTCTCGCCCAAAACGCGCGGGCTCAACCCACTGCCGTTCCCAGATCCCATGGGCGCCGAGGCCTGCAGATTAGGCAGGGCAAAGTTGCTTTTGCCGTCGCCGCCGTAGTTGGTACCGAGAAGCGAAAACAAGGCGGTAGCTTGCGAAATAGACATCAGTTGCCCATTGCAAAGCGCCCAGCCCTGCGGCGCAAAATTGAAACCTACCATCCGGATTTCTCCAAGATACTGATCGGACATAGCAAACCCTCCTCTGGATTCTCGGCCTAGCTTCGCGTGGGGAAAATCCCCGTTAACGCGATGATGAAATTGACTACCAGGTATGGCGAACGGTTCTCGTGGCCTTGATTGCTCCCGTTGTTTGCAATCGCATTGGCCGCCATCGCCGTGTTAAAGGGAGCAGCGGCATATTGTGCAATTTGCGATGCCCAGAAGTTGCCGGTCGGAGGGCCGAGAGTGTTGGTAGCGCTGCTGGCTGTAGCCGTGTGAGTATGCGCGGCCATCTCTATCTGCGCCAGGACGTGCAGCTCCTCTCCGCCGTTTTGGCCCCAGGTGTATGTGGGGGTGCCGGTCTGCAAGCCCGCCTCGATGGGCGCGCGCCCGCGGAAATCGGGGAGCAGAAAGGTAGTTTGCCCATTGCCGCCAAAGGTGGTTCCCAGAATCGCAAAAAGCGCCTGGTTCTGGTTAATTTGCATCGTTTGTCCGTTGCACGCGGCCCAGCCCTTGGGCGCGAACCCGAATGCCACCATGCGAATCTCGCCAAGATACGGTGTACCCATAATCTTCTCTCCAATGCGAGCTGGCGCTAATGTGATCTAGCGCTGATTCTCCTACTGCGACGGATAAACCCCAAAGAGTGAAATGATGAAAGAGAGCACCACAAACGGCAGCATATTGTCGTGCGGTTGGCTGCCGCCGGTCATTGCGATGGATCCCGCGTTCATCGAGTTGTTCGCCGGAGTGCCGGGCCCATACGTGTTATTAGCGACGCTTCCCCACGAAGCGTTCGCCGGACTCGATTGAGCAGCGCCTGAGCCAGCCATTGCCGTGTGCGTGTGTGCCGGCAGTTGGCCGACGGTCAGCGTCACCGTCTGCACTCCGCCCTTTTGGCCAAGGATGTAGTTCTGGAGCCCCGCACCCTGTCCCTGGTGGACGGGTATGCGGCCCTGCAGGTCAGGCAGGGCAAAGGTACTCGTACCATCTCCGCCGTAAGTTGTCCCTAGCAACTGATACAGTGCTTGGTTTTGCGAGATGCTGAGCAATGATCCGTTGCAGAAAGACCATCCTTGAATTGCGAAGGTGCCGCCGAACATTCTGATTTCGCCGATATACGGTTGTGCCATCTTTCTCCCTCCTCCTACTGCTGAACCTGATCTCGAACCTGACTCGGAACTTCTATAAGGCGATTGAATACCGCTTCGTAAAAAGTTCCGCTTTCATCCCGGCCAATCGGAACCAGAAACAAATCGAAGTCGCCGATGGACTCATGTTTCATCGGATAGATTCGCTGCGGAAAGACTCTATCGCGATCACCCCGAAAGCGCAACGCAAACTGCTCCTGCCGCGGCGTGGAATGCCCGTTGGTAAGTTCGATCAAATCCATCGCATGTGGTTCCGAGCTCTCGTCCAGCAGCCAGAACCTTGAGTTGAGACTCTCTTCAAACATGCTCTTAGTCAGATAGATCGACATACGCCGCTCCCAACCTCTGACTCAGCCGCCGAACCCCGCGCTTCGCGGCTGCCCGATGCCTCGGAGCATGGCTGCCAAACCATCTCCAGATAGACGGGCCCGCTGTTGACCACGCTGAATCCCAGGCGCTCATACCAGCCCAATGCCGGGTTGAAGCGCTCCACGTGCAGACGCACCGCCTTCGCGCCTTCCGATGCATCCTTCATGATCGCCTGCATCAAAGTGGACCCGATCCCCTGCCCGCGAAACTCCGCAAGGATGGCAATATCCACGATGTGAATCTCCTCCGGCTTCCGATCGAGAATCAGCCTCCCCACCGCTGTCTCATGGCGACGGATCACCCAATACTCGGCATCGGGAAGTTGCAGCAAGTACGAGCGGCGCTGCGCTTCGTACTGCATGCGCAGGAAGGCTTCCTGCTGATCCGCATTCCATCCTGTAAGTGCCATCTCCGCCGTTCGCGTGCTGGCAAAGGTCAAGTATAAGAAGGGTTCGTCCGAGGGACGAACGGGATAAAGGCTGAGGGGCGGGACACTTATCCCAAAGGTAAGCGTGCCTTCATCTCCGTCAGCAATAAGCGCGTTAAGTCCACTAAGGCTTGGTGCGGAAGACCTTCCCTCGAACATGGCGAGCCGATCACCTAAGGTAAAAAGTAAATGGAAGTGCTGGGCCGAGGCCCGAAAGCGACAAGAGTGGTATTTATGGCAACATGGATGACCTTTGTCAAGCAAAAATTCGTAAAATTATCGGACTGATCCACCTGAAAAGGGAAAGGTCGTCAGTTGCAAGATGTTTCATCTTGACTTGCCGCGGTAATCGGAGGACCATGCCTAACGCGCCCCCAGGGCTTTAGGCCCCGCGTGCTAGGGCCGAAACCCCAGGAAATTAAACCAAATTGACGCCAGCCAACGTGTCCGCGTCTGCCGCTCTCCCTTGCGGCCTGTACACGACGCAAGGTCTGGCGCGGAGACCTTCATGATGCAGCGCCCTCGTCTGAACCGTTCGTTCTATCTGACCCTGCTTGCCATTTCTGGCCTTGTGGCCCTGTCTTACTTCCCGCTGAGTAGCATTCGCGCGGCGAATGCCGGTGCCACAATCCTGCCCAGCGCCGCCAAGCCTCTGGTCAACCTGAAGAGCCCGCAAACGCTGAAGGTCACTTACACCGGCTCTGCGGACGCAGTGGCGGCATTGCAGGGCGGGACCGCAACTCCCAGGGCATTGGCCGCGGCGGACTTTGACGCCGATGGCGCCATGGACGTTGTGGCTGGTTACTCCACCGGGAATGGCGGCGTGCTCGCCTTGTTCCACGGCAACCCGGACGCTTTTGCGCCGAAGGATCTTACTCTCTATGGCAAGGCGGCGAAAGGCAACGTTCCACCCACTTTCCTGTCCAAGGCCGGTGCGTTTGCCGTTCCCGAGTCTCCCGACTTGCTGGTGACCGGTGATTTCAACCGCGATGGGAACAAAGACGTATTAGTCGCTGCCCGTGGCGGCAGTCTTTACTTACTTGCCGGCGATGGACACGGAAATCTGCTCGCTCCGCAGGCTGTACCACTACCCGGTCAGGTGACAGCGTTGGCCGCCACCCCCGACGGCCATGTCGCGGTGAGCACGGACGGTCCGAACGGCCCGCAGTTGGCCATGCTCGCTCCCGGCGCCGAGGGTCCCATCGCCGGCGCAACTTATACCTTGCCCAGTCGCGGCGGTGCTATGGAATGGGGAAACCTGGGCGGCGGAGCCGACCTGGCTGTAGGCGCAGGCGCCAATGTCGTAATGTTCTATAGCGCGCTGGCTACAAACCCGCAGACCGAGACCGTCACCGTTCCTTTCCAGGTGCAGGGACTTGCCTTAGGCGATTTCATTTGGGACCGCGACGGCCGCACCGAGATTTCCGTTCTTGCCGACGATGGATCGATCCACATCCTGCAGCATGGGACCCTGAATACAACGCCCATGACGGCTGCGGAGCTTCCCGCCCGCCGCGCCGCGATCCGGGGACATCACAAGCCAGCGGCGACTCCGCCGAATCCGACCGCCCTGGGCGCGTGGACCATCGCCAAACAACTGCCTTACACCGGCTCGGCGCCTTCGGGACCGGTCTCGGCTTCGGCTTTTAACTCGCCGCGCGTGGCCAATTCTTCCACGCCCGATTTGATGGTGCTCGATGCGGCAGCCAGCCAGCTTCATATTCTCGATACCTCCGGCAAAACCGCCAGCCCCAGCGCCGACGTTTCTTTCTCCGGCACGCCGGTCGCGGCTCTGGCATTGCCGCAGAAGATCGACTCGGGGCGCGACATCGTCGTGCTCACTTCATCGCAGTCCGCTCCGTTGCTGGTGACTTCCAACGCCACTCTCACGCTTACCGTAAGCACGACGGCGGACATCGACACCATCAACGCATGCACTACCAGCACCACGTCAATCCCATCCACGCTCAGTTTGCGCGAGGCGGTCTGCCTTGCCAACAACATCGCCGACAGCGCCACCACCATCGACATTCCTAACGGCACCTACGACCTCACCAGCCTGGAAACCGGCGAACTCCAGCAGGGCACCGGCGGCTCCGCCTATAACCTCACGATTAATGGCACGGGAACGGCCGCGGACACCATCATCCAGCAGACCGACGGCAAGGACCGCATCCTCGAGGAAGACTACGGTCTCAATGGCAACAACCCGGTCATCATCCAGAACGTGACCATGACGGGTGCTGATTGCACTAACGCCAACCCCCCCGGCGACTGCGAAGACGGCGGCGGCGCGATCATCGCCGGCGGCCAGCCCGGTGACACGTTAACTCTCACCAACGTGGTGATGAGCCACAACAGCACCGGCGGCGCGGTAATCGGGGATGGGGCCAACAATCTCGGCGGTGCAGTCGGAATGGAGGCGCCGGGGAACATAATTATCACCAATTCCACTTTCTCGAACAACACCGCTGCCAACGGCGGATCGGGTGGCGCGATTGACTTCATAGGAGTGGGCGGCTTAGGAACTGGCAGCATCACGATCACCGGTTCCACGTTCTCCAGCAATGTTGCGGGCCAGGGTGGCGGCGTAGATTATTCAGTGGAGGCGCCCCAAACCGCCAGCATCTCCGGATCCACCTTCACCGGAAACTCGGTCACTGGAACCTCGCCCTACGGCTTTGGCGGTGCAGTTTACGCTGATCTGGAAGGCTCAGGTGGATCCGCGACATTTTCCGGCTCCCGCTTCGCTGGCGACTCAGCCAGCAACGGAGGTGGTGGAGTTGCGGTGCAAGGCGTCGATTACAGCATTACCGCCGTCAACAACTGGTGGGGCTGCAACGGCGGTCCGGGCGCGTCCGGCTGCGACACTGTTTATAACGACTCGGCCGACGGCTCGACCGTGACCTTCAATCCCTGGCTGGTGTTGAGCGTCAGCGCTAATCCAAGTCAGATCCTTCCCAACGCGACCTCGACGCTGACCGCCGACCTCACGCACAATTCGAACGGCATCGGCGGATTCAGCGTTCCCAATGGGACAGCTGTCACCTTCGGCGGCACCCTGGACAGCAGTATCAACCCGACGAACACCACGCTCACCAGCGGCCAGGCGACCTCTACCTACACAGCCGGATCAACCGCGGGCAACGGCACGGGCACAGCCACGGTCGACAATCAAGAAGTCAGCGCGACGATCAACATTCTCGACTCCGTCACCGTCACCACCAGCCCCGCTAACTTGTCGATCACAGTAGACGGCGTCACTTCGACTGCACCGCAGACCTTTAACTGGGTGGTGGGATCGTCGCATATCATCGCAACAACTTCGCCGCAGGCCGGCCCCACAGGTTCGCAATATGTGTTCGACAGCTGGTCGGATAGCGGCACGATCTCGCATTCGGTCACCGCGCCGGCGGCAACCACAACCTACACCGCCAGCTTCGACACGCAGTATCAATTGACCACCGTGGCTTCGCCGTCTGCCGATGGTTCGGTCACGCCGGCCTCAGGCAGCTACTATGCCTCGGGCGCGGTCATACCCGTTACCGCAACGGCTGGCGGCGGCTTCCAGTTCAGCAACTGGACCTCGACCGGCGGAACATTTGACTCGACCACCTCCGCCAGTACCAACTTCCACATGCCTGCCGCCGCAGCGACTGTGACCGGGAACTTTGTTGCCGCCACGACGCAGATTACGATCACAACCAGCCCCGCCAATCTCCAGGTTTCGGTGGACGGAGGCCCGTTCACGGCAGCCCCGCTGGTCGAAACCTGGAATCAGGGCTCGTCGCATACCATCGCGACCGAGACGCCGCAATCAGGCGGGACCGGCGTGCAGTATGCGTGGAGTAGCTGGAACGACGGCATGGCCATTTCGCACAGCATCACGGTGCCAGGCACGGCCACAACTTACACCGCCAGCTTCAGCACGCAATATCAGTTGACGACCGCGGCGAATCCCAGTATCGGGGGAACCGTCTCGCCCACTTCTGGCAACTTCTACACCTCCGGAACGGTGGTAGCTCTAACGGCCACCGCCAACGCCGGTTACAGCTTCGTCAACTGGACCGGTAACGTCGCGAGCTCCTCCAGCGCCTCCACCAGCATCACCATGACGGCGCCGCAGAGCGTAACCGCCAACTTCTCGCTCATCGTCGTGGCTGCTCCCACTACGACGTCAGTGTCGTCGAATAACAATCCATCCTTCACCACCGCACCCGGCAACTCGGTCACCTTCACGGCCACGGTAACTTCCAACACCACAGTGAACGAAGGCACGATCACATTTAGTGACACAGCCAACGACTTCACGTGCAGCGGCGGTAATACTGTTGCCGTAAGCAACGGCCAAGCCACCTGCACCACCTCGTTTAGCACGGAGGTTAGCGAAAACATCACCGCAACCTACAGCGGCACGGTCAATTTCCAGACTAGTAACGGGTTCATCACGCAGACCGTGAACAACCACACCGTGGTGACCGGAAACCAATTCTGCAACCAGGGCCCGATCACGGTGCCCAGCACGGCGGGCGCAGCCACGCCGTATCCCTCGAATATCTTCGTAACGGGTCTGAGCGGCAACGTCGGAGCTGTCACCGTCAACCTCAACAACATCAGCTCGAGCGACATTGCACAAACAGACTTGTTGCTGGTCGGCCCCACCGGCGCGCAAATCATTCCCTTCGCCAGCGTGGGAGACAGCTCAACCATTAGCGGCGTAGACATCACGCTCGACGACAGTGCGTCCGGCCTGATCCCGGGAGGCTCTCCGCTCACTGACGGTTCCTATCAGCCCACGTCGATAACGGGTAGCACCAGCCTGGTCTTCCCGGCTCCAGCACCGTTAGTGAATAAGAGCAACTACGCGGCTACGGACGGAGCGGCCACGCTGACTTCAACGTTCCAAAACACCGCTCCCAACGGGACATGGGCGTTGTACGCCATGGATCATTCGGGCAGCGGCGCGGCAACGATCGGCGGCGGCTGGTGCGTAAACATCTCTCCCCCCGCGGTGCGGACTACGATCACCACCAGCCCCGCAGGCCTCCTGGTTTCGGTGGATGGCGGCACTGCAACGGCAGCCCCGCTGGTCGAGAATTGGATCCCCGGCTCGACGCATACCATCGCGACCACCTCGCCACAAACTGGCGCCGGCGTGCAGTATGTCTTTAGCAGTTGGTCCGACAGTGGCGCGATCTCGCACAGCATCACGGTGCCTTCCACCGCTGCCACCTACACCGCTAGCTTCAGCACGCAATACCAGCTGACCACGCAGGCTTCGCCGCCAGCGGGCGGCACGGTCACTCCGGCCTCAGGCGGTTATTATGCCGGGGGCGCGGTTATACCCGTGACCGCGACAGCCAACGCCGGCTTCCAGTTCACTAACTGGACCTCCACCGGCGGATCGTTTGCCTCGTCCACCTCCGCTAGCACGAATTTCACCATGCCCAGCGCTCCGGCGACCGTGACCGGAAACTTCACCGCTTCCGCTCCGCAGGTCAGCCTGAACCCGACCAGCATCAACTTCGGAACCCTTTACCTCAACAACCAGACGGTAAGGGACGTGACGTTGAAGAACACTGGCAACGCCACGCTCACCATCAGCAGCGTGTCAGTGACGCCGGGTGCCGGGACCAACCCGGGCATTTTCAGACTCCACAACATGTGTCCGTCGAGCTTAGCGGCCGGGCATAGTTGCGTCATTCAGGCAGGCATAGTCGCCAACGAAGTGGGTGCGCTTTCCGCCACGCTCAACCTCGCCGACAATGCTTCCGGAAGCCCGCAACAGGTCCCCCTGTCGGCCACGGTGATCAATCCTCATGCCAACCTCAACCCCACCAGCCTGCATTTTGGCACGGTCCAAGTCGGCCAAAGCAGTGCTCCTAAAGACATAACCCTTACCAACACGGGAACCACGGCGTTGGACATCACCAGCATTGACATCACTGGCGCGGACAACGGCGACTTCTCGCAAACCAATGCCTGCCCCAGTTCGCTGGCGCCGACCGACAGTTGCATCATTTCGGTCACGTTCAAGCCCACCACTACGGGTCCACTCTCCGCCGACCTGAAGGTCGTCGCCAACACTGAAATCGGCACGCATATCGCTGTGATTTCAGGAACGGGGAGCAACTAAAAGGGGAGCAACCGAACGAGTGTCGGGGGGGGCCGGCAAAGTAAAGGTTCGCCGGGCAAGAGAAATTGAGGTGTGACATCTGACCTTGCGGCCGAAACGCAATCGGCAGAACATGGACAAGGCGGAGGCAGTACGGTCCGCACCGTCACCTCCCTCGGCCACGGAGCTAAGTGCTTTGTTGCCTAGATTTTGCCCGCAAGTTATTGGAAATAAAGACCAAACCCGCTCACCGCGCATTCGTGATCGCGCTCACCCGCATGTTTACTGGCGATTCGCGAATTAGGGGGAGGGGGGATGTCACTCAACCAGCTCTCAGATCCAAGAGATTCTGCGCTCCCCTCTACGCAGAGCCGCCCGCTACCAATATTTTCTAGGCAGATTTCCACAGGCTGAACCAGGCTCATTTACTCACAGGAAAGTCTCGCACCCTCCCGCTCGGCAATGATACGATCCCGGTTCTAGCATGAATCTCAAGCTCCGCTGTGCGATTCTCTCTCTCGTCCTGCAGACCGTCTGCGCGGGATGGGCGCAGCAGTACCAATACCCATTTCAAGATCCCAACCTGCCGGTGGAGACGCGCATCAACAACATCCTCTCGCTGATGACGGTGGAGGAAAAGATCAACGCTCTCAGCACCGACCCCAGCGTGCCCCGGCTTGGCATCAACGGATCGTCCCACATCGAAGGACTGCACGGCGCCGCTCTCGGCGGCCCGGGCGGGTGGGAGGGCCGCGGACTCAAGCCCGTCCCCACCACCCAGTTTCCTCAGTCAGTGGGCTTGGGTGAAACCTGGGATCCTGACTTGCTTCAGAAAGCGGCCGCGGTGGAAGGCTATGAGGCTCGCTACATATTCAACACCGATTTTGAATATTCAATTGACCGGCGAGGCAATAAACACCGGCGGGCGGCAATTGTGATCCGTGCCCCAAATACCGATCTGGCGCGCGATCCGCGTTGGGGCAGAAGTGAAGAATCGTACGGCGAAGATCCGTTTCTTACCGGAACCATGGCGGCAGCCTTTGCCAAAGGATTGCAAGGCGACAATCCGAAGTACTGGCTGACGGCTTCGCTCATGAAACATTTTCTGGCCAACAGCAATGAAGACGGCCGGGACGGCTCGTCTTCGAACTTCGATGAACGGCTTCTGCGCGAGTACTATTCGGTGCCGTTCCGCATGGGCGTGATCGATGGCGGCTCGCGGGCGTTCATGGCTTCCTACAATGCGTACAATGGCATCCCCATGACGGTTCAGCCGATCCTCCGCGACATCACCATGCATGAGTGGGGATTCGACGGGATCATCTGCACCGACGCCGGCGCGCTCACCAACATGGTGACCAAACACAAGTACTTTCCCGACATTGACGAGGCCTCCGCAGGCGCCATTCATGCGGGGATCAACCAGTTTCTCGATAATTACCGAGGCGGAGTCACGGCGGCGCTGGACAAGAAACTCGTCAATCTTTCCGAAATCGACGAGAATCTGCGCGGGATTTACCGCGTCATGATCCGGCTTGGGCTGCTCGATCCTCCATCGATGGTAGCTTATAGCAATATTAAAGGACCCGGTCCGGCCTGGGACAATGAAGAACACAAAGCTCTCGCCCGCAAAGTGACGCAGGAATCGATTGTTCTTCTCAAGAATTCGAATCAATTTCTTCCGCTGAACAAAGATTCGCTGAAATCCATCGCGGTGATTGGACCCTATGCGGATCAGGTAGCGCTCGATTGGTACAGCGGCACGCCCCCTTATGCGATCAGTGTGTTAGATGGAATCAGGAACAAACTGGGCAAACAGGTGCAAGTGAGCTTCGCTCACGATAATACAAATAATGAGGCGGTGCAGATTGCGCGGTCTGCCGATGTTGCCATCGTCGTGGTGGGTAACCATCCCACCTGCCATGCGGGTTGGGGGCAGTGCCCGTTGCCCAGCGACGGTAAAGAAGCGATCGATCGCCAGTCGATAACGCTGGAGCAGGAAGAGTTAGTGAAACAGGTTTACACCGTGAATCCCCGCACGGTGGTGGTGTTGATCGCGAGTTTTCCGTTCGCGATTCAGTGGACGAACGAAAATATTCCCGCCATTCTGCACATGACTCACAACAGCCAGGAAGCCGGAAATGCGTTGGCCGACGCCTTGTTTGGAGACTACAACCCGGGCGGAAGGCTCGTGGTCACCTGGCCGCAGTCGCTGGATCAGTTGCCCCCGATGATGGACTACGACATTCGGCACGGCAGAACCTACATGTATTTCAAAGGCAAGCCGCTGTATCCGTTCGGCTATGGTTTAAGCTACACGTCGTTTGAATACTCGAATCTGAAGACGAGCGCCGAACAGGTTAGGGCAAAGGCAGAGATCGATGTGAGCGTCGATGTTCACAACTCTGGGACGCGCGCCGGCGATGAAGTAGTTCAACTCTATGTGAAGCACATGGATTCGAAAGTCGAGAGACCGATCGAAGAACTCAAGGGATTCAGACGAATCACTCTAGGGCCAGGCGAGACCCAGACCGTTCATCTGACTCTCCGCGCGAGCGCGCTTGCCTATTGGGATGCTTCCAAGGGAAGCTTCGAGGTAGAACCGGATCAAGTGAATCTCCGGGTCGGGAGCTCTTCTGCGGACATCCGGCTGCAAAAGATGATCAGCGTTACGCCTTAATATACGTTGGGAAGTAATAGCTCTAAGCGAACAAGCGCAAGAGCCTTCCGATCTGCGGGGCACCGCTGCGCCACGCGCGGGAAATTAGTGTGCAGGTTCGGTGACTTTCAGAATACGATCCGCGACGACGTCCTGCAGCGTTTGCACTATTCCCGACGGCCAGTGTATTTCGATCAGCTCCGCGCGGCTGTCCGCGCCGAGGCCGAAGTGTACTGGACCGTCACTCGAAGAGGCGTATCCGACGCTGGTTGTCATGTGATTGTATTGTGCGCCGCTCTTCGTCACCAACTTGACGCGCGCGCCGATGCCGTCGCGGTTGCTTTTGGTTCCCCGCAACGCAATGTCAAGCCAGTGGTTGGAGTTCTCGCTCCGGTTCATCCAGATTTCGGCATCGCGCCCAAGCGCTGTCGCCACCACGTCGATGCGGCCGTCTCCATCCAGCTCGCCGAAAGCGCAGCCACGGTGGCGCGCAGCCGGAGAGGCGCTCAATCCCGCCTCTTCCGTCAGGGGCGCCCATTTCCCGCTGGGGCCAAGATTGCGGAATACCGTGTTGTACTGGTCCACAGGCTGGCTGGGCATCGAAATCGATTCAACGTGGCCTCGCGTCACGAACAAATCCTTCCATCCATCGTTATCGAAGTCATATAAACCCGCGCCGAACCCGGACATCTGACGGCTGGGCTCGCGCATGCCGCTCTGGGTGGTGACCTCGCGGAACTCGCCTTTGCCCGTGTTCTGAAAAAGAGGGAACGTCTGGTTGTTCAGTGCGACGAAGACGATGTCGGGATAACCGTCGTTGTTGAAATCGCGAAAGTCCAATCCCATCCCGGAGATAAAGCTTCCATCTTCCACAAGGGCGACGCCGGCCTCGAAGGCGACCTCCTCGAACTTATTCCCCTTGTTGTGGAAGAGCGAATTGTAGGAAGCATCGTTGGTAACGAACAGGTCAGGCCGGCCGTCCAGATCATAGTCGGCCATGCCAACGCCCATGCCCTTGCCGACGTGGTCGCGGATGCCCCACTCTTTGGAAACATCCTGGAAGGTGCCGTCGCCCTTGTTCAGAAAAAGTTGGTTGGGCTGCCCCTTATAGAATTTGGGACTGCAGTAGTCGGCCACACCCTGAAACCCACACAAGGGATCTGCGCTATATGCCCATTGCATATAGTTAACCACGAAAAGGTCCAGCAGACCGTCATTGTTCACGTCGACCCAGACGGCCGTGACCGCCCACAGCGGCCCGTACTCCGGGTCTGGACGATTCAAGGCGGCGTCCAGACCGGCCTTGACGGTGACATCGGTGAACGTGCCATCCCCGTTGTTGTGATAGAGCGTGCTGTGGTGCAGGCCGGCGACAAATAGATCGGGCCGGCCGTCATTGTCATAGTCGGCCACGGCAACGCCCATATCGTAGCCGGAGCCGGCTAAACCGGCGGCATCGGTCACGTCGGTGAAAACACCGTTGCCATCGTTGCGAAAAAGGCGGTTGCGGTACTTGGGTGAGTCCTTCTGCAGGGTGGCAATGTTGGCGCCGTTAGTGAAGAAGATGTCAGGACGGCCGTCACCGTTGTAGTCGAAGATGGCAACCCCGCCGGGCATGGTCTCGGGCGCGTTCTTCGCGGGCGTTTCGTCATTCTCCAGCCGAAATGAGATTTTCTTGAGCTCAAAACGGATTGGGCTGGGCGCTTGCGCGGCGTGCAGCAGGAGAAATGCTGCGAAACTGAACAGGACACTGCACGTAGCCGTCCGGGCGAGTTTCAGCAAGAACATATTCATCCACAAAAAGACAGGGTGGCCGAAGCCACCCTGTGGTTGATTGTAACTCGCGATCTCGCCTAGAAGTAATACTTAACGGCGAACAGCACCTGCCGGCTGCCGGTTTTGAAGGCCGGCTTGCCCGTCAGGCTGGTGTTCGTGTTCGTCTGAGAAATGCCGGTGACTGTCGGATGGCAGTTCCCATCACTCCCGACGGCTACGTTCAGGAACGCGCACTCGTTACCGGAGCTCCCGACCGCCGTACCACTGATCGGCACTGTGTAGTCGTGTGTAAAGCTGACCGCTTCATCCCCGGTGCCCGCCAGCCCGAACTGGCCCAGCGGATGGTTCAGCCAGTTGGTAGCCGAAACCCGGAACTGAAGCTTCTGCCGCTCAGTAATCTGGAAGTTCTTGAACAGCGCCAGATCGCTGTCAAAATAGGCTGGGTTGTGAAGGTAGGGCCATACCAGGGTTCCTTGCTGGCCGTAAGACGGCATCCCGAAGCAGTTCGGATTGAAATACTGGCCGGACCCATGTTGGCGCGGGTCGCATATCAGCTGCGGCAAGAGCAGGCCACCACCCGATCCACCATAGGAGTTTGTGCCCAGCCAGCTGGATTCGTTCACAGTAATAGACCTTAGGCCGTTGGGCAAAAGTATGCTGTTGTTGGGAAGATCCGGCGCGCCCAGGCTTGGGACCGTGAGCCCGGGATATCCGGCGTTCATGTTTCCACCCGTGCTCTCCTGGAGGGGCGCGCCGCTCTGATACGTCGTGTAGGTAGACAATTGCCAGCCGTTCGCTCCTGCCTCAAGGATGTGATTGCCGTGCACCAGCTTAGGCAACTGCCATACTGCCGCAAGGTTCAGGATCTGCGTGTGGTCGTATTGCAGCGGACCGTAGTTGTTCTTGAGATTGAAGGGGTCGACCATTGTGCCGTTGCCCGTTCCGTTGTCGGTTTGGCCATCGCGGATGCCCATCACCTTACTGAAGGTGTAATTGGTGAGGAAGGTAATGTGGCCGGATTGTTTTTGCCACGATACCTGCAGCGCGTTGTAGTTGGCGTAGCTGCCGTGGGTGATCAAGTTGACGTTGGTATAGTTTTTGAGCGGGCGGAAGTGGTTCTCGGCAAAGCCGTTGCCGTTTGCCGCCTGCTCTTCGAGAGCATACGCTGGAGTCGCAGCGCACAGAGTGGAGTTGTTGTTCGCGTTGCTGTTAGTACAGCCAGGAGGAGCTGTAGAAACGGCGTAACCTAATACGGGATCAGGGAGGAAGAAAGAACCCGGAGTCCAGTTATTGAGGTCATCGACACCACCGTTGCCCCCGTTGAGCAACTCGTTCATGCTCTTGTTGCCTACGTAGGAAATCTCGAACACGGAACGCCAGGGAAGAGCCTGAGAGACGGTGATGTTCCAATCCATCACGGACGGAGTGCGATTGTCTCCTTCCTGAAATACCGAGATAGTAGCTCCATTGCCCGTCGGGGTGACATACGAACTCAAGGATTGACTCGAGGGAGGAGTGTAAAAGCCAGCTTGATCGATTTGCCCATATCCCCCCAATCCCGTAGTGGAGTTGTAGGGGTCCGTGGCTGGGGTTTGCGCAGTGAACTGGCCGGCTGCTGCGCCCGTCGGGCCACCCACGTCGTTGACCGCAAGCTGGTAGCGGAACCAAGCTACGCCGCCGCGCAGCACAGTTTTGCCAGTCCCGAAAATGTCGTAGGCCAAGCCCACTCGAGGTTCATAGTAGAACAAGGGCGACTTGAGGCCGGAGAGAGGGATGTTGCTATCGATTGAGTGATAGAGCACGCCCGTGTTGGCGGGTGCCGAAGCCGTGTTGTTGTAGGAGGCAGGATCCCAGACTGCCATTCCATTGGAAGGTCCATACCACTGGCCGACGTGATCGAAGCGCAAACCGTAGTTCAGAGTAAGCTGGCGATTCGCCTTGAACGAGTCCTGCGCGTAGAGCGACCACTGGTGGAATTCTATGTCGAAGGTTGGGATTATGTTTTGCTGCTGGTAGTTGCCGTTGACCCCGAGGAGAAAGTCAGCAACCACGTTGCCTGTGTCATTGGCTCCCCAGCCCACATTGTAATTGCCCTGGTTTCCAAGCTGTAAACCTGCGCTGGATTGGACGTTCTGGCTGGTGTCCCAATAGAAACCGGCCTTCAGAGTGTGCGATCCGACGACCTTGGTGAAGTTGTCGTAGAGCGACGGGTCCTTCTTGATGGCGCCAAATCCATTGCCGCCGTTGAACGCTCCATCGAAAGAGAACTCGTCGATGTTGGGGACCGCTCCACCCCAAGGCCCCTCAATATTAGGAATTTGGCTGGTCGTAGTGTTGTAGAAGCCGGTAGTGTTGAACCCGAGTGTGCTTCGACTGGCCGCCGAGGCACTAGCAAGGTTGCTGGGATTAATGTAGCGGGCATAGGTGAAAACGACTTCATTGGTAGTGGTAGGACTGAAGACGTGGGTGAAGTTCGACATGAAGTCTTGCGAAGTCGTGGGCGCGGTTACGTTCGAGGGATAAGGCAGAGTCCACGGCGGAGTCCACCACACGCCAATGGGGTGCACGTCGGTCTCGATCTGGCGGGTGTAGGAGACGGACAGCTTGGAATTGTCGCTGATCGCATAATCGACTTTGCCCGTAGCTTCCCAACGGTTTTGCGGCTCGGTGGGAGTGTATTGGAAATTGTTGTAGCCGTTGGAGGCGCTGGGCAAAATGTTGGAGTTGGGATAATACTGCAGGATGCCATGCTTGCCGTCGGGAGTGCCGCCGGTGATATTCGGGTCGAACTGAGCAGGGAGGATCGATTTCGAATTGGCACATGTTGAACATGCCGGCAGAGCATAGGGAATCATGTAGGCATATCCATAGTTCGGGTTCGCTTGCAACGTGCTCAGAAGCGGCGTATTCACCCCGCCCACGACACCCGGCTGGCCGTTGATCGTAGTTTCGCTGAAGTCACCCGCTTTTTGTTCCACCGTCGGCACGTTGTAGTCGATGGGAGTGATCGCGGGACTCTGGCTCATGTACTCATAGCCGGCCCAGAAGAAGAGCTTCTTGCGGTTCTTGTTGAAATTTGTAAAAGGCAAAAGGATGGGGCCGCCGATGTTGCCGCCCGGATAGTAAAAGTGCGCGGGGGGTTCGAGCGAATTGGCGAATTGGTTGGCCAGCGTGGGGAAACTGGCGATGTCGCTCAAGTACTGGGTCTTGGTGTAGGCGTCCCATGAGTTGAATACGCTGTTGCGGGCGTAGAAGTAGGCCTCTCCGTGGAACTGACTGCCGCCACTCTTACTGAACGCCTCGAAGATCACGGGGCCTTTGGCGTATTCCGCGCTGTAGGACGACATCAGCACTTTGACTTCGGAAACCATGTCTTGGTTGATGTTGGCGATCTGGGTTCCAGCATTGCCAGGATCCACCAGGTTGGCGCCGTCGAGCATGTAGGCCATAGCACCATTGGGCTGCGTACCATTGGCCGAGTAGGCGCCGACGGGACCGTTGTTAGAGCCGACCGTGGTGGGGTTAAAGCTCGATCCCTGAGTGCCTGAGTTGTTGAGGGCCATGCCGGGCATAAGCTTGAGCAATTCGCCCGCGTCGCGGCCCACGATCGGGATGTCTTCCACCAATCCCGTGTTCAGCGTGGTGCTAACTTCGGCGGTGTCGACCGGAACCACAGCATCGGCTCCCGCCGTGATCTCTACCGTCTCATTCACCTGCCCCACCTGGAGTTTGATATTGGGCATGGTGCGGTTGTCGCCTTCGGAGAAGGCAATGTGGCCTTCCTCCCAAACCTTGAATCCGGGCGCGGTAACAATGACCGTGTAGCTGCCGGGCTGAACGGCGGTAATCGAGAAGTATCCCGAATCGCTGGACACGGTCGAGCGCGTGTCGCCCGACGCCTCGTTCTTCATGGTCACCTTGGCATTGGGAACAGCGGCCCCCGACGCATCGAAAGTCGAGCCAGTTAGAGTTCCGGTCAACTGCTGGCCCAAGCAAAACGAAGCCAGCAGAATGAAAATGGCCAAAACCACCAAGTTGAATTTCGAAGTCATTTGGTCCGCCTCCAGACGTTAAACGTAACCGCGGGTTCTCAAGCCAGCCGCGGCAAACAACCCACACCCTGCGGTCGCGTGACCGAAACACAAAAAACTCTGAGCAATGCAAACGACGAGTCGATGAGACCCTAACTGAAAAGCACTATTTCATGTCCGGGGTTCTTTTACCTTTGCTCAACGGCGACTGTCAAGCAAAAAATCGTTTTTTTGGGAGAATGCATCGTTTACCCTCCGCTGGAGACCGCCAGAGAGGTTGCCCACATTGGTTCTGTTTGCCGATCGCCGAGCCCGGTATGCAAACTTATTCACAATTCCTGCCTAGTCCTCAGGCCTAGTCCTCAGGAGGACAGGTTTCAAAAGCGGACAGAAAGAGAATTCAGGATTGCCGTGGTACTAAGGCTGAGAAATTGCATTAGCACCTGCCTGCCGGGCCCAAATGGCTGTACAATGCCTGCAGTTTTCTGAAGCCGCCGGTGTGTTTCAATTCATTGCAGGTGGCCTAGCGTACACGAACGCGGTCCGCGAACACTGGGTTCAAAATCCTCGATGACGTCTCGATGACGTGAGGTGAAGCAAATGTTTGCACGCCTTCGCTTGGTCGGATTTCTAAGCACTCTGTTTATTTGCCGGATGCTGACAGGTCAGACGCCGGATGCAAATGAGCGCCCCCTCATCCACGCCACCTCAAGAGAAGTGCTCCTCGATCTGGTAGTCCGCGATAAGCATCATCACGCGATCCCCGATCTGCGAGCGGAAGAAGTGGAGGTATACGAGGATGGGGTTCGGCAAAACGTCCTGGAGTTTCGCAACGTGCAAGGCGCCGAACAATTGCAAACCGAGCGCAGCATGGCGCAAAAGGAAGCTTCGCCGACCATGAGCAGTGCGGGCAAGGCGCAGACCCTGAACTCGCTGCGGGAGATAAATTTTGTCTCGGTGGTGTTCGGCGAAATCGCCCCGTTGAACATGGAGTTCGCACGCGAGTCCGTACTCGAATTCCTAAAGAACGACAATCTGCCGAACACTTATGTAACCGTCTACAAGCTGAATCGGAGTCTGCAGATCGTTCAGGCTTACACCAGCGATAAAGACTCGCTGGTGAGGGCGGTGAATGCAGCCGCCAAAGGACTTTATAGCAACGACGGCCTGGGCCTGACGGCGGCGGTTGGCGGCGGCGCAAACGCCGCGATACAAGCGACGGTGGCGAATATCCTGGCCTCGCCGAATACCGGCCCGGCCACGACTGCAGCCGCTCAAAACATCGCTCTGAATCCATTGCCCGGCATAGTTACGGATCCTCTTTGGTCAAAGAACGCCGCGGCGCAGGACGCTTCGCTGACTCTAGGGAATGCGCTTATGACCCAAATCCACCTGGCGACCGGGCTGCGATTCGCAGAAAGTCTTTCGAACGGAATGGACGCGATGGACTCCCTGCGCGAGTTAGTTCGCAGCCAGGAGAACCTGCCGGGCCGAAAGGTGATCCTCTATTTGGCCGATGGACTGGCATTCCCGGTGAACCGTCGGGATGCCGTGGATAACGTGATCAGCCATGCCAACCGTGTGGGTGTGTCCTTTTACACGATCGACACGCGCGGTCTGACCGCGGAAGACCCGATGCTGAAATCCCTCTCGATGTTGGAGCGCGCCGGCGCCGAGAGTTCAGCTCAGGCCGCGGACCCGGCATCAGGACACCTCCAGGATGACGACGTCGCGCTCACGGCAGTATCGAGTACTACGGAAAACATGCGGGAACTGGCGGAATCGACGGGAGGCTTTGCGGTCACCAGCACCAATGAGATCGCCGCACCCATGCAACGCATGATGGAGGATATCCGCACACACTACGAACTGGCTTATACGCCGACCTCGACCAACTACGACGGACATTTCCGCAAGATCGAGGTCAGGGTCAGCCGGCCCAAGGTCACGGTCCAGACCCGCAAGGGTTATTTCGCCTTGCCCGAACTCAACGGAGAGCCTTTGCAACCGTATGAATTGGTCGCGCTGAACGCGATCAATGCTCGTCCGGTTCCGGTGGAATTTCCTTTCCGATTCGCGCTTATGAAGTTCCGGCCCGCACGGGAAGCGGTTGAATATGAGGTCGCGTTTGAAGTTCCGGTGACAGGACTTAAGGCAGTGGCAAATCCGAAGACGGGGAAAATCCGGGTTCAGACCTCGCTCGTCGCGCTCATTCACGACGCCAGCGGAGAGATTGTGGGCAAAGTAAGCCGTGACCTGTCCCGCGAGCTATCCAGTGCGGATGTGGGGCAATCTGGCAATGACCGCATTCTCTACGCCGAGCCGGTGGAATTGCCGAAGGGCCATTACGTGGTGGATACAGCGGTCACCGATGAGCAAGCGGGAAAGACGACGGTGAAGCGCGTCGCGGTTTTCGTCGATCCGGGGAAGAATCTGGGCATGAGTTCGCTGCAAGTGGTGCGACAGCTCCAGCCGCTGGCGGGACCGCGCAATCCCATGGATCCACTTGAAGTCGAGAATGAGCGCATCATCCCGACGCTGGAAAGTTCTATCAGTTCGAGCAAACCGGTGGATCTTTATTTTGTCGTGTATCCAGCCCAGGCTGGAACTGGCGAAGATCTGAAAGCCACTTTACAGATGTTCCGGGAGGGCAAGGAAGTGGCGCGCAAGCCTCTGAACATGTCGAAGCCGGATGCGGACGGGTCCATACCAATGCTGGTGCGCCTTTCTCCGGATCCTGGACAATGTGATGTTGTGATCACCGCCCAGCAGGGCGCTTTAGTGGCGCAATCGAGCCTCTCCGTAAAGGTCGAGTAAAGCGCCTGGACTCATTGCAGAGGCTGGCCGCCATACAGAATCTTCACTTTTGATCCGTAGCGTTTGTAGTTCCTGAACTCGATCTCGTTCAAGACCGCTTCCCGCTTGCCTTGCCTGAGACTGACGGTGCCGCGGACCGGCATCAAGTAGTCGTGCGTGCCGATGGCGATGTAGTCGTAGTCGACGGTGATCCCCGCGGAGTGGATGGAGAAATCATGCGGCAGTTCGTCGGCCTCCAGGGTTATGCGGCGAACGTTGCGTGTCGCGCTGTCGATGTAGAGAAGACCGTGGAATCCGGGATACAGTTTCCAGTTGTCATCGCCGGCAAGGCCCCAACTGGAGTTCTCGCGGGCTACGCGATAGGCCAGTACCTGTACCGTCTCGCTGCCGATGG
The DNA here is from genome assembly GCA_003156805.1 of Acidobacteriaceae bacterium. Classification (GTDB taxonomy): domain Bacteria; phylum Acidobacteriota; class Terriglobia; order Terriglobales; family Acidobacteriaceae; genus Sulfotelmatobacter. The sequence goes on from PMHV01000030.1 coordinate 104,092, forward strand.
CGTCGGTTTCCTTCCATTGGAAGTCTGCCTTCGACGATAGTTGAAATACCGCGCTCAGCACGCCGCCGAATTCTCCCCACGAAAGCGCCCCGTTCTTACCTCCGAAGTCTTCATGTTTGGTGGCGCTGGGCTTGCCATTCACTGCCAAAGTTTGCCTGGTCTCGGAGTTGTCGACGAAACGCAGGAGCTCGGCGATCGAATCCTTATGTCTCCATCGTCCATTTCCCGAGGGATCGATGGACCGATCGGTCATTTCGACGCACATGAAATTCGGCAAAGTATCCGAATACTTGATGGCGCGTTTCCGGGCATCGGCGATGATGGCCTGAAGCTCGTCCTGTGAGGGGGCGGAAACAGCATCCGGCGGCAGGGAGGTGACGATGAGGGGATGGCCTTGGCGGGATGCGATACCCGGCGTATCGATATTGGCATCCGAGACAGGTTCGCCTTCAGTGGCGTGGGCGCCGGCATTTTTCGTTCCGGCGGCCGCGCTGGCGAGTTCGGGACCATCCACGCGGAACGAGAGGCCGTGTTCCGAGCTTCTTCCACCTTGGGTCAGGGTCGCCGTGACTTCATAGCTGCCGGCGGGGAGAGCACTCGCGGGGATAGACGCCAGATAGGGGACGATTCCCTGGCCGCTGCCTTTGTGCAGCGGCAATGGAGCGCGCCCGACCGGCTCGCCGTTTCGCAGCACTTCCAGTTCAAGGGTCGGCGGCTCCGAAACTGAAGCGTCCGGATGTACCACAAAGAACAGAGACGCAGCTTTTGCGTCTGGCGACAGATGGCCGGAAAGGTTGGGCACAACTCTGCCGGTTTCGTAGCGCATGGGTTCCAACGGGTCGGCCTCGACGTTAAGCGGATCGGTTCGCCGGACCAGAACCAAGTCGCTGAGGGATGGACCGGCGGGCGGGTTCGCGATTTCGAAGTCCGTACGCTGAGCGCCGGTTTTTCCGCTGTTGCGGTCCTGCACCACAACCTCCACAACGTACTCGCCCGGAGCCGCGACAAAATGGCGCTGCAACGTGACCACTTCCGCGCGCGCCTTCTCCAGGGATTCCAGAGCTCCATGCCGTGGGATGTCTTCTCCAAAATGCTCGATGACTGTGCCGGCTTTGTTCTTGATCTGGGCCACGACCGATAAATGTAGGTAAAACAAATCGGCGTTGGGGTCCTGCCGGATTTCCAGTTCAGCGAGTGGTACTTCGACTACCAAGCTGTTGGCGTTCCCGTCCGGGAGGTCGCCGAGCCGGAGAACGCCGGAGTTGAACTTCAGATCTGCAGGCAATTGGGTTTCGCCCAGAATTTTCATCAGGGGTGCTTCAAAGGGCCGCATCATCCCGGAGCTGGTGCCCGAAGGCAGGGCAAAATAACCCGCCCTTGACCGCACCAGGAGACCCTTACGTATCGGCTGGATGGCCACCGAGCGAAACGTTCCATCGTATTCCTGGATCGGAGGCACATAGGAAGCCTCGTAGTACGTGGTCAGGTCTTCAAGAAGTCGTTCCAGAGGCTTCTTCAGATTGTCGGATGACAGAATATACGCGCCTCCAGTGCTTTCTGCCAGTTCTGTTAGCGGCTCGTTAGACCCGTTCAAGCCCTGGTTCTCAAATCGGCTGTATTGTTCGCCGATTTCCGTGATCATGCCCGGCCCGTAGGCCCCGTGAGGAGCAGCGGGCCCGGTCGGCGCAGGATTTAGGTTGTTGGAACTCATCGTGTTGCCGATAGCGACGGTTGAGATGAGCCCCTCCCTGGCCTTGGCATCAAGCGCGTTCGCGTCCACGGCATAAATGCTCACTCCGGAGCGATTCGCCGCTCCGATGATGGATCGCAGCATATCTCTGGCGTTTGAATCGAGCTCCGGCCCCTGTTCGAAAAAGATCACGACTTTCCGGCCAGTGATCTCGCGTTCGGTTCGCGCCAGGGCCAGCAAACCCGCAAGCGAAGGCAAGGAGTGCTGGTCTTGCACAATCCGCTGCGATTCTTGCAGCGCTGCCAACATCACGCGGGCAGCGTCGCGCTCCTCTGCGCTCACCATGGTTCCGGAAGGATCCTTTCCGGTCTGCGCCACCGCTATGAGGTTCTTCTCGGGCACTGCGGCATCATCCGGCTGGGGTGCGGCACCCTTTCCAGTAGCAATCTCAACGGCAGTGGCAGAGTTGATGGCCTTGCCCAGCGCGACGCGGTCGGAAGTGAATCCTTGAAACAGCCGGAGCCGTCCTTCAACGTTGAGCACTGAGAATGAAAATCCATCCGCGGGGACCAGCTTGAGGATCTTCGCCGCGATGTCGTGTGCGTTTTTCGCCGCTGACGGTTCCAGCCGATCGAAGACTAGAGTGATCAGGTGCCGTGAGCTCGTGGCTCCGGTCACCAGGCGAAGATCGGAAAGCTTCACCGTCGAACTGTTATCGGTGACCGCGATGTCATCCGGCTTGAGATCGAGAACAGGTTTGTGTTTCTTGTCGCGCACCACCAGGTCGAGTGTGACTTCATCCACCGTGGTAACAATCGTGGGCGCCACAGCGGCTGGCGCGGTGGTTTGGGCAGCGTTTTGGCCGGCTATGGTTTGACCATGTGTGCCGGGAACAAAGAGAGCGATAGCCAGCAAAGCAAGGAGCGTTCTGATCGTTTTCACTAGTTGCCCCGGTTGGATCGTACTGACGCCACACTTGACCATAAGGAACGCTCCCCACTCGATACAATTCCGGTTCGCGCTGGACTCTCTTAAGTTGGAAGCAACATGGGTTGGAAGCGACATTCAGCCCACAATAATCGATATTGCAGACCGCGTCCGCGCCCCATCATACCCCCGTTGGCGCTGCCGAACAAGGCGCGTCCCGGGTGAGAAATGGCGAACTAAAGCGTTCTAGCGGAACGGGCGGCCTTTGACAATTCCCTGACTCTCGCGAATGGTGACCAGCTGATCGGCAGCCAGATGCGAGTAGGATTCCATTTTCCCCGTTGGCCAGTGGACCTCGACGTCGGCGGTGGATGCCGTTCCCAAGCCAAAGTGCAGGCGTGGATCGTTGGACGAGAGAAAGCTGGCTTGGCTGGTTACACATTGGGCCTGCACCTTGCCGCCATAACGAACCAGAACCCGCGAACCGATTGCGCTGCGATTGCTTTGCACGCCTTCCAGCCGGATTTTTATCCAGTGGTTTCCCGGGGGCGCGTCATTGCGCAAAAGCGACGGCGGCTCATTGCGGTTCATGATGAACACGTCGAGATCGCCGTCGTTGTCGAAGTCGCCAAAAGCGCAACCGCGGCTCACGTGACGGGCCGAGATGCCAGAACCAGCCTCCTCCCCGAGTGCGACAAAAGTTCCATTGCCCCGATTGCGGAAGATGAGGCGGGGGCCGCGCGCCGGATACTTGTTCGGGTAGGCACGCTCGAGCTCAGGCGCGACGGTACCGGTAACGATCAAGATGTCTGGATAGCCGTCGTTATCAAGATCGACCAGCCCCGTGCCCCAACTGCTGAAACGGCGCTCCCCCCCAAGACCAACTCGCGCAGTGACGTCCTCGAACTCGGCCTTGCCATTGTTGTGGTAAAGGCCAGTGGCTTGATTGACGAAGTGGGTTTTGACCAAGTCGAGGTGTCCATCCAGATCGTAGTCGCCGACACCCACACCCATGCCGCCCAAGGGCTCGCCTCCACTGCCGAGAGCGACGCCGCGAAGCAGCGCCTCCTCGCGGAAGGTGCCATCATGGTTGTTCATCAGCAGCAGGCTCGGCGTGGCATCGCAGGCCACGAAGATGTCCTGCCAGCCGTCTTCGTCGGCGTCGAAAGCGACGACCGTGAACCCGTACGATCCCCGCAGCGCGGCCACGCCGGATTCTTTGGAAACATCGGAGAATGTTCCGTCTCCATTGTTGCGGTAAAGCGAGTGCGGAGGAAAACCCAGACCACCGGGGCCGCAGTTTGTGGGCACGCCCTCGAAGTTGCAGTTGGGTATCTTGAGCGAAGGCTTGGCCGCGGTGGCCAGGTCGATCTCAACATAATTGGAAACGAACAGATCGAGCAGGCCGTCGCGATTGTAGTCCACAAAGGCACAACCCGAACCAAAACGAGTGCCGGTTTCGAGCAAGCCGGCTTTGGCGGTCACGTCGGTGAAAGTACCGTCGCCGTTGTTGCGGTACAGGCGATTCCGGCCGTAGTAGGTGAGGTAGAGATCCTCAAAGCCGTCATTGTTGTAGTCACCAACGCAGACGCCGTTGGCCCAGCCCGCGTCGACCAGTCCGGCTTTCGCGGTGACGTCGGTGAAGCTGCCGTCGCGATTGTTGTGGTAAAGACGATTGCTCGCGCCGGGCGGAACCTCTTCCAGCCGGCGCCCGCCGAGGACGAAAATGTCCATCCAACCGTCGTTGTCGTAGTCAAAGAAAGCGCAGCCCGCACCGTTGACTTCAATGATGTACGTGTTGTGGGCGGGGTCGCCATAGATCATGGCCTGAACCAGCCCCGCACTCGAAGCAACATCGACAAAGCGGGAAAAAGGAGGCGCGGCCTCAGCGGCGGGGGTTGCGGCGCGTAGCATCCCGGGCACAAATGGAGATGCGAGTGCTGCCGGCAGTGTTCGCAGCAGGCGGCGCCTAGTCCAAGGGTTGGGGTTGGACGCTTTCATTGCCCGCAGCGTCCTCTCTGACGAGTCAGATTTGTCGGCATCAGCGCTGTGCCTGCGCGGCGGTAAGATCCTTGCGGAGTTGCAGCGCTTCGTTATTGCCGGGCTCAAGCCGCAAAGCGCTGGCCACGGCCTCTTCTGCTTCCGCGAACCTGGACTCCATGGCCAGGGTGGCGGCCAGGCTGACCCAGGCCTGGGTATAACCCGGGGCCGCACGCACAGCCAGACGGAAGTGTTGTTCGGCAGAGGCAGAGTCGCCGCCTCGAGAATCCAGGTAGCCCAGTTGGTTTTGGGCGGCAGCCAGATTAGGGTCGATCTTGATGGCCTGCTCCAGGACAGCACGTTCGGAGGCGGTATCTGCCGTTTTGTCCAGAGCGAGCGCTAGCTTGAAGGCGATCTGGGCATCCTGCGGGGCCGCTTCGAACGCCTCGCGGTATAGGGCCGCAGCCTTCTGAGCATCGCCGCTAGCGAACTCTTTGTCTGCCTGCGCGGTTTTGTTGACAGCCAGCGCACGCTGGGCAGCTAACTGCAATTGTTGCTGGTAAAGCTTGATCTGCTCTTGCGCCGCCTCGGTTTCCCCCAGGCTGCGCAGAGCGGTCGCGAACTTGAAGCGGATCTCGGGCTCGGTACCGCCGAGGTCAATCGCCTTTTCCAACTGCTCCTTTGCTCCCTGGAAATCCTTGAGTTCAAGCAACGCTACACCGAGATTGTAGTGAGCATTATAGTGCTTGGGATCTAATGCCACAGCCTGGGTTAGATGGTCTCGCGCGGCGGTATATTGTCCTGCCTGACTTTCGAGGATGCCGCTCAGATATAGAAAGTAGAAATCGTGCGGGGACGCCGCCAGCAACTTGCGGGCCAGCGGACGCGCCACCGCCGCGTCGCCGTTGAGAACAAGAACTCGCAGGTAAAACCGCTGCGCTTCCAGGTCGTGAGGGTGCAGCCGGGCGGACTCCCGGGCCACGCGGACGGCATCCTGGTAACGGACCTGGTTGATAAAAATGGTGGTGAGCGCGCTGCTCAAACGCAGTGAGGCCGGATGCGCGCGCAGAGCCTGAGTAAGAACCGTGGCCGCTTCGTCGAACATTTTGGACTTGCCATACGCCAGAGCCAGGTCGAGCGTCAGATCCTCGTTGTATGGGGCGGAGTGCAAAAGCTGAATCACCGAGCCGTAATCCCCGTCCGCGATCAAGGATTTGCTGACCGCATCGAGTGCTTCCGTCGAGTGGGGATCGATTTGCAGCGCGGCTTCCCACTGGGCTTTAGCTTCGTCGCGGCGCTGGAGCTGATCGTAAGCTGCGCCGAGGATAAGGTGGGGTTTGAGGACCTCGGGCAGGAGGAAGATGGATCGTTCGAGCGGCTCAAGGGCTTCCTCCGCACGACCGGAAGAATAGAGACTGAGGCCCACGAGATAGTAGAGTTGAGCCGAGCCGGGTTCGAGTTTGAGAGCGGCGCGAAAAGTCTGCGCGGCGCAGTCGTAGTTGCGATGGTCGCCAAACCAGGTACCAAGCTCGATGTAGGTCTGCACCTCAGGATGGGCGTGGAGCCTGGCTTCCAGTGGTTGCGGACCCGTGCAGGCCGCCCGAGCGACGAGGCTTGCGCCAAAACAAACCACCAGCAGCAGCCCAGTTTTGGCGAGCATCGAATGCGTGGTCATGTAGTCGGGTGCTCGTAAATCAGCACACATCGGCTTCCCATATGGTAAAAAGCATAATTGAGCAACCGACGCACCTGCAAGCGAATCTGACGGCCCAACGGGCGGCAGGTTAAGGAGAGCGGCGGCGTGGGCGCGCGCCGTTTCGAACCGACAGCATGGCTTTTTTTTCCCTGGTCTTACTTCTTTTTTTATCGCCACACCCTGGCCAAGCCCAGTTGCCGGAATCGGTATCGCCTCCAACTCCGCTTCCCTCGGCTTCCTCCGCGCCGGAGAAGAAGCCTCCTTCTCGGCATGCCTATGTCGGAGACGAGGCGTGCCGTTCCTGCCACCAGGAAAAAGTAAAAACCTATCTCGGAACAGCTCACCATCTCGCGTCCTACTGGCCGGGCGAGCATCCGATCTCGGGAAACTTCATTGCGGGCTCCAATATCTTCCGCACCGCTAATCCGTATCTGCATTTCGAGATGAGCGCCACTCCAGAGGGCTATTTCCAAACTGCGGTGGAGGAACTGGCACCGTCCAAGACCATTTCGCGAACCGAACGTATCGCGGTAATAGCTGGCGCCGCGCGCAAGGGACAGAGCTATTTGTTTTGGAAAGGCGATCAACTGTTTCAACTCCCCGTCACTTATTGGACAGAACGCGATAGTTGGGGCAACAGTCCGGGCTATCCCGATGGCTCGCCGCGTTTCGACCGGGCCATCGTTCCGCGATGTCTGGAGTGTCACGGCAGCTATTTCGAGTGGCTCCCTCCGCCGGTCAATCGCTATAACAAGACCAGCCTGGTGCTGGGCATCTGGTGTGAAAAGTGCCACGGGCCGGGCCGGGAACATGTAACTCGCAACCGCTCCAAGTCGCCTCCACGCCCCGGTGGGGAATCGGAAGCGATCGTCAACCCAGCTTTGCTTTCCCGGGACCGGCAAATGGACGTGTGCGCCTTGTGCCACTCCGGCGCGGCCACACCCATCCAGCCTGCCTTGTCATTTCTGCCTGGAGGTGTGCTCGACGACTACATCATCAACTTACACTACGCGAGTGCGGATACCCCGGTTGACGTTCATGCCAGCCAGGTGCAGCTCCTAAGGAGAAGCCGATGTTTTCAATCCAGTACCACCCTGACCTGTATGACCTGCCATGATGTTCACATGCCGCAGCGCGATGCAGCTGCATTTTCGCCGCACTGTCTGACCTGCCACCAGGCGAAGGATTGTGGCCGGTATCCGAAGCTCGGAGACCAGATCGCCCGTAACTGCATCGATTGCCACATGCCACTGCAAGAAACCCAGGCGATCTTTTCCAATTCCAATGGCAAGAAATTTAAGCCCCTGGTGCGCAATCACCGCATCGCGATTTATCCGGACGCCCAGGCGCCATGACTCGCGCGGATTTCGGAAATGCGTTTAGTTGGGATAACCGTCGCCGGGCTTTACCACGCGGATCTGGTGATCGGTAAATTTCATGTGCCCGCCGGGAAGCGTCACTTTCGGCATGTGGCAACTAACGCAATCCGATTTCGACACCGGACAGGATTTTGCTCCCGCGGGAGCTGGGGCAGATCCAGTTCGCGTTGACGCAAGTTGAGCGGAAGACCCGTGGCAGGCCAGACATTTTGTATCGTAAGTAGAATCTTCACGGACAACGTTTTGATGAGGGTCGTGGCAAGCCAGACAACTGATGCGGGGATCGGTTCCGTCGAAACACTTGCTGTTGGCCAGGCGGTAAGGCTGGAAGCGGACGTTGATCTCGCCATGAAAGTGACCTCTCACCACCGACTCCCAGGTGCGGTGACATTGGCCACAGAAACTCGATATATCCTCGGACGACAGTTTGCCGAGTTTCGGCGGAGCGGAAGAGAAATCTCCCTGTAGAGAGTCCAGCACATGAGCGGTTGCGCCCGCGTGGCAATGCTCGCAGGTCACTCCTGGCTCCATGGATTCGAGAGTCAGCTTGCGGTCATGCACCGCGTTGCTGGCGTGGCAACCGAAGCAGGCCTTGGTCTCACCCTGCGTAAGCTTCCGCCCCATCGCTTCGTCAACAGTGTGCGGCGTGATCCTCTCATCGCCGATCGTGGTATCGAGGCCGGCTACGTTCGGGTAGTAGCTCACCAGGCTCTCGTAGAGTTGACCGTCACGCTCCAGAATCCATGTCTGCCCTCCCACTCCGAAGCTCCAGCGAACGGGCAAGGAAAGCGTGCGTACGCCGTCAGTGACGCTATAGGTAGTGCTGTCGCCGTGGGTTTCGACGGTGTAGCTATAGTCACCCTTGCGGACCGTTAGCTTCGGATTTGCCTTGACTGTGGGGTTGGTGCCGGGAAGCATTAATGCCTGCGCCATCGGCGTCTGAGGCTGGGCCACGGCTTGGGCACGGTGGCAGCTCAAGCAGGCGGATGCGGGACCGCTTGAGCGCACCTGCGCTGGGGCAGGCAAGCCCGTGCTTGAAACCGGCATGGCCGCGAACAGAATCACGGACAATAAACCGCTAAGGATGTACAACCGTACCCTCACTCTCCTCAAGCTCGAGGCATCGCATACGCTCGCGCTGGGCATCTTCTTTGCGGCCGGACTTGGAATAAGCTTTGGCCAGTGCGATGTGCGTCTCAAGATTGCCGGGATCGCGCTGCAGTTCCTTTTCCAGGAGTTCGATGCCACCCTTTACATCGCCCGTATCCAAAAGCGCCCGGCCGAGTACAAGCTGAGCGATGAGTAGCGCCGGTTCTTCGGCTATGGCTTTTTGAGCGTAGGTGAGAGCCTCGGAAGGATCGTTTCGCATGAGGGCATCCCAAGCCACCATGAGTTGCGCGGCGGCATTGCCAGGCGATACTTCCAATTCCTTTCTGAATTCAGTGATCGCCTGGTCAGGGTCCGTGGGGAAAAGCAGATAGCCGTACAAATAGTGCGCGTTGGAGGCGGCGGGAAAGCGCTGAAACAGATCCTGAAACGCCTGCTGGGCTCCGTCTCGGTCTCCAGACATGAAGCGCAACGCGGCATTGCCGGCCGCCGTGAACAGCTCCTGCGTATCCGCTTTCAATTCCTTCGGCAGCAGCGGCGTGCGCAAGCCGGCCAGGCCGATGCCGACCAGCAATTCGGGGTTTGGTACTTTCTCCCCGGCAAACAACTCATACTTTTGCAGTGCAGCTTCGAAATTTCCCGCACGAGTGAGCAGGAGCGCCTCGTGGTAGCGAAGAATCTTTTCGTTGCGCGGCTGGCTCCCCGCTCCCAGCGACAACCCGCGCTGAATATCTTTCAGCGATTGCGCGTATTCGCCGGTTTCGAACTCGCACAGGCCTCGCAGTGCTGAAGCCGGGCCGGCATCGGGAGTAATTTCAAGATAGTGGGTGAGAGCATCGCGAGCGGCAGCATATGCGTCGGCTTGATATTGCAGTGACCCGAGAAACCACCAGCCGTCAGGCCAGTCTGGTTTGAGTTCGACGGCTTGGCGGTAGAGTTCGATGGCTTGCGGCACGTCGTCTTGCTCACGGGCAGCGGCGGCCCTTAAGACTATGTCGTCAAAGCTAGCGGGATTCGCCTGGGCGCGGGCGAATACGGGGAACAAAACGCAGGACACAGCAACCAGCCATGTGAGCGGACAAGTCTTACGGCCGTACTCTCCTAGCTTGCAGCTCCTGACGATAATCTGTGTATTCGCCGCCAGACTCACTATAAGTACGCCCACGTTTGAAGAGCCTGCTCCCGCATTCAGTTCCGGTTCCAAATCGTCATCCTACCACTCCTGCGAATGCGCAGGACACGGGTGTTGATGCCGCACACGGCGGGCTCTTCGTACTCTAAGGGAAGATCGCGACCCTTAGCCCGGAGCAGTGAAAGATGCTCAGTTCGGCTTCGTCGAAGCCGGCCCCTCGGACCGAGGCTGCTCGGGAACATCGGCCTGGGCTTCCGGCTCGGGCGCCAGAGGCAGAGCCACTTCCATGGCGCCGACGCGGTCAGTAGAAATATCCCGCACCGCGATGCGGATCGAAGTCGCGTTCAGTGGCGCGTCGATCTGTTGCTGGAAGCGATAGAAGACCGATTTGCTTGGTTCACCCGTAAGGAAAGAAGCGCCAGTGTTTTCGGTGGCATTCGATGGATTCGGAGAAGGCGCCTCGCGGGCATGTTGGACCTTGCTGATGAGCATTTGGCCGTCGGCATCGAAGACCGCCGCCGCTAACTCCAGGAGGAACGGCTGTGTGCTATTGGCCCGTGACCCGGGTTTGATTTGCTGCGCCGACAGCGTGTAATCGATGGCATAGGCTTGCAGTGGAACTGGCGGCGACGATTTCGCCGGCCGCTTCTTGCGCCCCCCATGAGAAAGAGCCTGCTGCTTCGCCAGGGTTGACATCTGTTCGGCACTGGCCCGAGCCGGCACACCCACGACGTGCACGTGAGCTCCGAAGAACAATTGGTGTGCCACTGGCGCTCCGTGGCGCATGTGGGCCGTCAGCGAATCGACGGACTTGTCGGAGGGGGATCGCAGCGCGGGACCGGTTACCGGGACGTTGTCGTTTTCCACCGCAGAATTAGCGTCGTCGGCATAGTAAGAACGGCGATAGGCCAGGCGATAGCCGTGTTGGGAAAGTTCCACGTGAATGTTCCGCAGTTGGCCGTCATAGTCGTGGTTGCTGGGAGCGTAGCTGAGAGTGTAGTAGTTGGCGCCCGCTTCGGTCGCTTCCGCCAACGCACCTCTCAGGTCGTTGCTGCTGTAGATGGCACGGCCTCCGGTCGCCGTTGCAATGTCGCCCTCGGTGGAATAGCTGGCATTCAGCGCGGTACTGTCTGTAGTGATTGTCATCGCGGAGCCGCCGGCGCCGGTCTGGGGACGGGATTGAATATGGGTGATCACTACGCCGCGAACATCCACAGGATAGACGGCGATTTGACTTCGGGCCATGGCATTGATCGCCTCTTTGATCTCGTCGTTGTAACTTACGGCCTCGGTATTCGGGTTCAGGTTCTCAGTGGGAAGAATTGTCGTGGGAATGGATCCCGTCACCCAGATCACATTCTTGCGCTCCGGAAATCCATCGAGGAAGTGAGCGATTCTTGTGAAGACCGAGACGATTGGACCCACCTGGCCTCGCCCATAGTTATCTCCGTAGAGGAAGATTTTAGGAACGTGAGGTCGCGGCGACTTCGGGTCCATGGCGGCAAGCAACTGGCTCTGATCGGCGGTGAATCCCTGGACCAATCGAAGCCCGTCACTGAAGACGAAGATCGCGAAGCGCGCACCGGGCGGCTTGTCGGAAATGAACTTCAGCAATTGTTTTCGAGCCGTCGCCTGGTCGTCCGTCTCCATGTTCACCATGTCGTAGAGGATCACATAGAGCGGCCCCTTCTCCGGCACGGCAGGTACATTTACCCAGGTGTTGGAGGGCAGAGAAGGCAACTTCGGGAGAGGATCGGGAATCTCATCGAATTCGTGCGCGTCGAAGGAAAGCACCTGCTGCAGCTTGCCGTCCTCTCTGATGGAGAACTTTTCGCGCGAGAGTCCACGCACCGGTTTCCCGTTAAAGTCGGTCACGACGACATCGAGGATGACGCGGCGGACGCTGCTGTGGAATACCAGGTCGCTCGATTCGGGATTCTGTGGCGTCTGCTGTGGCGGAGAGTCCCGCTGAGCGGGTAGCGGATGCAGTGCGCAGGGAATCAGCACGGCTGCTAGCAGAGAGCGCATCCCGACCGTGAAGGTTGCGGCCATGCAACAAGGACCTCCAATCTGCCAAATCCGTGAGCGCAGGGGCCCGAATGCAACTATTCTACCTTTGGCGCGCCTCAGTCGCGTAGCACTTTTGTATAGGCGTGCAACCTCAATTTGGTTTGGCCGGAGCCGGTGCGGTAGATGGACTTTGCGCCGGAGCGGCGGCCTGCGCCTGCGGTTCGGGCGCCAGCGGCAGGCTCACTTCCAGGGCGCCGAGGCGATCTGTGGAAATATCACGCACGGCGACGCGGATCGAGATTGCGTTGAGGGGGACATCGAGTTGCTGTTGCACACGATAGATGCTCTGTGAGTTTTGCCCCCCGCTCACCGGGTCGGTTTTGCCTGAAACCTCGACTAAACCGTTGAGCATTCGGCCATCGTCATCGAAGGCCGCGACCGCAACTTCCAACATGGGCGGCCGTATGGCATGACCCGTCACTCCCTTAGGTGCGCCAGCCATGAAGGTGTAGTCGATGACATATGGTTGAAGCTTGACCGGAGGCAGAGGCTTGAGCGGGCGATTCTTGCGACGCACACGGAAGTAGGCGGGCTGATCCTCGAGATTCGCCATCTGTGCCGCGGTCGCCATGGAGGGACTGCCGAGAGTATGAATGTGCGCCCGAAAGAACAATTGGTGCGCCAGCGGCGCTCCATGCTGCATGTTGGCATAGAGCGAATCTCCCACCTTCCGCGGCGGGGGCGTCTGAGATCCTTCCGATATACGCTTGAAACTTGCTTTATCGACCAGCGAAGAATCAGGATCGTAGGCGAAGTAGGACCGGCGGTACGACAACTGATAGCCCTTCTTGTCAAGCTCAACGCGGATGTTGCGAAGTGCGCCATTGTAGTTCTGATTGGAAGGTGAGTAGGTGAGGGTGTAATAGTTGGCGCCATTCTCGACCGCTTCGTCGAGGACATCTTTGAGTCCGTTATCACTGTAAAATGCGCGGCCTCCTGTGGTTTTGGCAATATCGTCCTGGACCGTGTGGCTGCTGGCGATCGAGGAAAAGGCTTCGCCTACTGGCGCCTGGCCGGCGCTACCGGAGGAAGCTCCTGTGGTCTGAGCGCCGGTGCCGGACGAATTGCCTGCGCCGTGAGAGCTGGAGCTCACGACCTCAGCGCTGCCTTTTCCGCAAGGATCGTCAGGATTGCCTACCTCGACGCCGCCGGCATCTACGGGATAAATCGCGACCTGACCTTGCGCCATGATAGCGAGCGTTACTTTAACCTCGTCACGGAAGCTCACAGAGGTGTTGTCATCGCGTGGGAAAAGATCCAGAGGAAACGCGCCCGAAAACCAGATCAGGTTCTTGCGGCCGGGGAGACCATCAAGATACCGGCTGATGAAGGCTAAGACCGAAACCATCATTTCGCCATCGTTACAGCCATAATTACGGCCGTAGATAAAGACCCGAGGAATGTGCGCCTTGGGCTTTCCCGGATTCAGTGCGGCAAACAACTGCTGCTTGTCGTCCGTGAATCCTTGCACCAGGTGGAGTCCTTCCGCGAGTACGAAGACGGCGAAGCGCGTGCCGTCGGGCTTGTCGCTGATAAATTTCAGTAGTTGTTGTCGCGCATTCATCTGGTCACTGACTGCCGTGTTCACCAGGTCCAGCAGAAGCACGTAGAGTGGGCCGCGCTCCGGCTCACTGGGCACATTCACGAAAGTGTTCGCCGGCAGCGGCGGCAATTTGGGAAATTCCGCAGCCGACTCCAGATCGTACACATCGAATGACAGAATCTGTTGGGATTGTCCGTCTTCGGCCACGGAAAAATCCTGTTGGGTGAGCCCGTGGACCGGTTTGCCGAGAGAGTCTGTCACCACCACATCAAGAATGACGCGGTTGACCACGCTCTTGAAAACCAGATCGGGGGATTCTGGCCGCTGCGTGGTGGGTGCGGACTGCGTAGTTTGTTGCGCGAAGAGAAGATGCGCCGGCAAGGCCAAGAGCGCTGCCCCCAGCGCCGCGCGGAGTGCGGTGGCCATCATCATCGAATCACCTCGATTTTCAACGTAATCTTCAGAACGGCTCCGGGAATTCAACCCCGCTCTGAGGGTCAAGTTGCGATTCGGGCCCCTTATTATTTCTTACTTTGACGCTCCCACCTTTTTTTCGAGCTGCGCAATCTGCTGCTTAAGAAGATCTGCGGTTGGGCCATTCGGCGAGTACGTGAGGCAATTGCGCAAATGCGCCAGCGCCCCATTATAGTCCGCCTTCCGGGCCAGGATCACCGCAAGAAGCTGTTCGGTATTTGGGATGGTGTGCAAAGGATCCATGGCTAAGGCCTTCAGAGCGCTGGTCTCGGCAACGTCTGTCTTGCCCAATTGGAAGTTTGCCAACGCGTTCAAATACCAGGTCTGCGACGTGCCGGCGGGATCGAGTTGCAAAGCGTGGCTGGTGTTGTCCACCACATCCTGCCATTTCTCCGCTTGGGCGGCCAGGGTCGCGAGCTGTTCGTAAGGCAGAATAAACTGCGGATCTGCCGCCGCGGCTTTTGAGAAAGAGTTTTTCGCGTCCCCCGAGTTTGACGCTTGCTGCAGCCTCCCCAGCTGATACCAGGCCTCGGCGAACGGAGGATAGACCTGCACCGCCTTCTCGAGATCGTGCTCGGCGCGGTCGGTCTTCTGTTCCATTAATTCGGTGCGCGCCTTGTCGAAAGCCTTTACGGCGGCCGCCGGCGCTGACTCGATGGTGTTGCTTACCGCTGTAGCCGCCGCTCGTCCTCCCGCACGGGAGAGCGTAAGCGTTCCCAGATCGGGTTCGTCGCGCAAGTTGCGCGGGCTAATGGTGATGGTGCCGGAATGAAAACCCGTAAAGGAGGCTTGGACGGAGCAACCTTCATAGTGGGTTTCCATTTGCCGCTTCTGATCTCCCTGCAAGCTGAGAGATCCCGGCACGGGCATGATCGGAATCAGGAACTTGCCACTGGGGTCCGTGCGCGTGGTCGATACGGTGGTCCCGCTGCAAATCACGGAGACCAGGATGGGATTCCAAAGAAGCGGTTCGCCCTCGACGCTCACGTTGCCAAAAAGAGCGCCACCCGCCCGCCCCTGGCCGCTCATGTTGGTCCAGTATCCGTAAACACCGCTATCCTGGATGGAGTCGGGGCGTGTGACCGACGACGGAGGAGCAGCGGTGGAAGTTTTGGTTTGTGCCACGGGGAAAATATTGGAACCGACGAGGGTGAGAAAACAAGCAAACAAGGATAATTTTTTCATAGACCACCTCACGACACGTGGCTATCCCACATCTTTATTATCCAACAATACGGTGCTTCGCAACCAATAGTTCCCGACAATGGACATCACATTTTCTGTTTATCGCGGACGCTGCATCATCAACGCGCACGGCGTGAGTTACGATCAGAGAGTTCACCAACAGAATCCGGAGGGCTACAACGTACTCCCCGGTCATGCGTTATGCTACAGACGATGCGCGCGACCGTGTCAGTTCTGATCATCTTTGCCCTTTTTGTAAGCGCGGTCCCCGCCCAGGAGCCAAATCCTGACCAGCTTCTCAACAGCGCCATCGACGCCCAGCAACACGGAGACTATCAGACAGCGATCCGCGACTATCGCAAGCTACTTGAGCTGCGCCCCAACACGGTCGAAGCAAAGGTCAACCTTGGAGCCGCTTTGGTGCATGTGGGCGATTTCGACGGTGCGATCGCGATGTACAAATCGGCTCTGCCGTCGGTCTCCCAGAAGAACGCCGTTCTTCTGAACCTTGCTCTCGCTTATTACAAGAAGGGTGATTTCCAAAACGCAGACGAGCAGTTCGAAACTCTTCATAAGGCACGGCCGAACGATGTACGAATTGCGATCCTTTTAGGAGACACCGACGTCCGGCTGGGAAAACCGGCCAGCGCCGTGACTCTGCTTGAGCCGCTGGAGAGCGGAAACGCTCAGAATCTGGATCTTGAGTACGCCTATGGGTCTGCGCTGATCAAGGCCGGCAAGCGGCGCGACGGGGTTGCGCGAATCGAGAAGGTCGCAAAGCTAGGCAACAGCGCCGATGCCTACCTGCTGGCCGGGTCGACACTCCTCGACCTCAATGAGTTCGAGGCAGCTCGCCGCGATCTTGACACTGCCCTTCGTCTCGACCCCAAACTGCCGGGCGTCTACACTCTTGCGGGAACAGCTAGAGACAAAACCGGAGATGTAAAAGAAGCGGAAACCGCGTTCCGCGAAGCCCTCAAGCTCAAGCCGGACGATTTCGAGGCCAACCTCTACTTAGGCGCAATTCTCTACAAGCGACGGGATTTGGACGAGGCGAAACCCTACCTCGACCGGGCACTGCGGCTCAACCCTAAGTCCTCCATGGCGCGCTACGAAGCCGCCATGTTCGAGAGCACTTCGGGACAATATGAAGCCGCCGCTCAGGATCTGGAGAAACTGGTCAAAGACGATCCTAGCTGGCTGGAGCCGCACGAGGAGCTGGCGGCCCTGTATTACCGGTTACATCGTCCTGCTGACGGCACCCAAGAGAGGAAAATCGTAGAGAAGCTCACGGCCGAGCAGCAGGCGAAGGGACCGGAAGGACGATAACTATCCCCACGGGCACAAACGCAACGTGTGCTGCGACAGTTAGATCGCAATCGTAATTCGGCGCCCGCGGTGTTTGAGCCCGTGGTCCTCGATAAAGAGGCATGGGATGCTAGACGCGCGCCAGCTTCCCAACGGAATCATGCCAGCCCTTGGTACGCTTAAGCCTAGGGCTTTGGAGCTGTCGCGGTAGATTCCCGCACCACGAGCTCGGGTTCAATAGCGATTTCCGCAGGATATTTTTCCTTTCCCTCAATTCTTTCCAGCAAGCTCTGCGCAGCAACTTGTCCCATTCGACTCAGAGGCTGTCTAACCGTGGTAATACTTGGGAAGTGAAATGCCGCGCCCGGAATATCGTCGAAACCCATGACTGAGATATCTTGCGGCACACGTAATCCCTGCTCCTGAAAAGCCCGGATGGCGCCAATGGCCGAAATATCGTTATAGGCAAAGAGCGCAGTGAACGGCCTCTTGCGCGCCAGCAGTTGCTTGGCGAAGGGATAGCCCAGTTGCGGCGTTGGATCGTCAATGTCAATCTGCACCGTCAATTCGGAATCGATGTTTATCCCCAGCTGTTCAGCCACCTCACAGATTGCATTAAATCGGTCCTCAGAATCGGAGCTAAGAGGATTTCCTTTTAGAACGGCGATGCGCTCGTGGGACAAGTCCTTCAGATGGTTGAGAGCCAGGAACGCCGCCCGGTGATGATCGAGCACAATGTTTGTGACTCCCGCCACCTTCTTGTGTCCCGCCACGGCGACCGTTGGCAGGGACGGTGTCTCGTGAACCGTTGTGTCCACGGTAATAAAACCCTCTACGCCCCGTTCCGACAACAGTTGCGAATATCGATTCAACAACTCGGGATTGTGCCGATGGGCTACTGTGAGGAAGAAATAATCCTTTTGTCTCAAGTAATCTTCGATGCCGCTGATGATCGCCGAGCCGTAGCTGTCGCCAATCTCCTCTAATATCACTCCGATGGTGTAAGTGCGCTTGTTGCGCAGAGTCCGGGCGAAGAAATTGGGACGGTAGTTCAGCTCTTTAGCGGCGGCCCGGATGCGGTTCTTGGTTTGTTGCGGAATCGAGCGGGCCGAGGGTGCATCGTTGAGAACTGTGGAGACTGTGCCTGGAGTCAATCCCAGATGCTGGGCAACTGCCTTGAGAGTAATGACCTGCGGTCTCTGCCCTAATTTCTTGTTTTGGGCCATGATCTTATCTAAATCGTCTTGATCAACCGCAGTGTAAGTATTTAAGGATCTTATATCAGATTCTCGGGCACTGAGGTGCTCTTGCTGGGAGTGTCTTAGAAAAAGCGCTGCCGTGAGAGAAACGGATTCAGATAGCACCAGGATGCTTTAGGCATTCGTCGATTCTCGACAGGGCGATGAGAGGGGCACGCTGAGCGGCCGGGGATACCCTCTTTCCGCATTCCTGGTGCGCCCAGGCACACTGCTTCTCGCACCTCCTAACTCACGGCCGATTGTACATATGTACGCAGACATACATCAATGGCAGTACCGAATGTTCCCATAGGAACATTCGGCGATCAGGAACTCAGATCGGGGATGGCGTGGAGCTTTACCGGCTTTGCTGCACGACCAGAATCATGCCGGGACGGAGAACGGCGACGTTTTGGTTGCTGCGCTTGAGCGCGGCCACGGTGGTCTTGTAGTTGGCAGCAATCGAGTAGAACGTTTCCCCGCTTTTGACTTTGTGATGGACCACCGCGGCTGGTTCAGGCCCTTCCGCGTTTTCAGACGCGCTTGCGGCGGATCTTGCAGCGGAAGATTTTGCAGAGGAAGATTTGTTGCTGGCCGTATGCGTTGCCTTCTTGCCGGTGGTTGGCTTCGCAGAGCGGGGCGGCTGAGTCGAAGCCGTTTCTATATCGCCGGAGCTGGGCGTGACGGGCAGGTGGACGGCGAGTACTTTGCGTCCGCGCAGGCTGTCGCCGCGCAGGCCATTCCAGCGGCGGATCATCTGCGCAGGCACGCCGAGATTGTCGGCAACGGTTTCGACTGTGTCTCCCTTGCGAACCTTATAGCGCGTGATGCGGCGGGCATAAGTCGCGGTGTCACTCAGCGGACGCTTGCCGGGCACAACTGGAATGATCAGCTTGCCGTCGGCCTCAAGCCCTCTCTCGTCGAGATGGTTCGCCTCTGCGATCGACTTCGCCGTGGTGCGATAGGTGCGGGCGAGAGACGCCAGAGTGTCGCCGGGATGCACAGTGCGATAGCGCCACCACAGACGCATGCCGGGCGGAATATTGGCAACGGCCGTTTCGTATCGATCTTTGGTTCCGGCGGGCAAATGAATCTCGAACCTGCCTTCTTTCGGAGTGGCCAGGCGGAGAAGACTCGGGTTCAAGTCCTGAATTTCGGACGGAGCCGCATCTACACATTCAGCTACCAATCGAATATCTATAGGATAATTTATGGTGACGGTATCATATGCGGCAGGGCGGTCCATGGCTACGCCTTCAAGGCCGTATTGCGAAGGATTCTTCGCCATGATGGTCACGGCCAGAATGATGGGCACGTAGTTGCGCGTCTCTTTGGGAAGAACATTGCGGCGGTATAGCTCCCAGAAATCGGCGTATCCGGTGCGCCGCACCGCGGCCTGCACCGTGCCGGGGCCCGAGTTATATGCGGCCATGGCCAGATACCAGTCGCCAAACTCATTGTACAGATCTTTCAGGTGCCGGGCGGCGGCGCGGGTGGATTTTTCCGGATCCTGACGATCGTCGACCCACATGCTGTGCGAAAGGCCGTAGCCGCGGGCGCGGCTGCCCATAAATTGCCAGATGCCGCGCGCGCCCGCGCGCGAGACCGCCAGGGCATGAAAGCCGGATTCCGCCTGCGCCAGATAAATCAAATCCTGAGGAACGCCTTCTTCTTTCAGGATGGGAAGCATCATTTCGCGGTAGCGTCCGGAACGGGCCAGGGCGCGCTCGAACGGGCCGCGTCCGCGATTGGAGAAATAGCTGATGTAGCCGGCGACCTGGTCGGTCATCATGAGCGGCAGGTCGGAGTGCGTGGATTTGATTTCAGCCTGCGCCTTGGCCTTCACGTTAGGATCGGCAGCCGGGGTAATGCCGTTGGTTTCGTCGATGGGCGCAGGCTCGGATTGTTGCGCTGCTTCGGAGTCACTGCGAGCGCCAATGTCCAAGTGGTTAATGCCTTCGACGATGCGGTTGAATTCCTTCCCCAGCCGGTCGTCGGAACGGACGTCGAGGTTGCTGCCCAGCAAGGCATTAAAGGCATTGTCGAAGTTCTGTTTGGCGGCGTCGGCGTTGCCGGCCTGATAGTTTTCCAACCCCGCCTGGTATTCCTTTTCGACTCGCGCAATCAAGTCAGCCACGGTATCGGATGCGGCGGACTGTAAATTGACTTGGGCTGCGCTCTGAGGCTGATCCTGTCCTTGCGCCGGTTTCTGGGCATCTGCGGCTGGGACCGATGTCGTTGACTGTGAATTCGTTGAGCTGGAATTCGACGGACCTTTAGCCGGGTCGTCTTTGGCCTGACCTCGCGCGGGAGCGGGTGCGGCAGAAACGAGCGACGGAGCGGTTGCAGCCGGCAGAAGCGAAACTGGCTTCTGCGCCGTCTGGCAACCAGAGGCGGCAAGAGCGACGCAGGCAATAGCGACGATCCGGACCTGAAGTTTTGCAACTCGCATATTCTTCTATTAAGATGCGCACTACTCCCCGCGGAAGAATCCGCTGAAGTCTACCAAAAAATCGTACCCAGCGGTGGGGCCGGGGTCAACGGCGAAAACGTCTCGCTGGCGGTTACCACAGGCACCGGCCCGGCCGTTACCGGCGCGCCGTTGACTTAGACGGCAGAAGCCTTCCAGAAACTTTGGGAGAGCCGGGTTGTGGGCATGAACTGGTATCTGCCCTTGGTCCTAACACCGTCATCCTCGTTGGAGGCCTACCCGATTGCGGACAGGTCGTCGCCAACTCGAAACAAGCTAGAGAGCGTTCTAAGGCCAAACTGATTGTTCTGGGAAGGGCGCCGGGCTAGAGGTAGAGACTTGGTGGTTTCTTAACATTAAGACACCACCTAGAGATTTTCCGACTTGAATCGCAACCCGGGTTTCTGCTACAAGGATGTGAAGGTCGTTTGGGTGAATTGCTCAGGCGGGCTGTCCATAGTTTCCTAGGCATGGTTTCCTCGAAGAGAGTGGCAGCTTCGCATAGACGCAACGACCTCATCGGGTCTGGCAAATCGGGGCATGTCCCGCCGGCATAGACCGGAAGGGGCCAATGTATTTGTCGCTTGTCCGGCGCCTCGGGATTCGTTGCTGAACGGCTCTCGCCGGCGTAAAACATCGAACCTCCTGTAACACTTTGTAGGAGTTTCCGGTGGCTTTAGATCGCAGGTTCAAAGGTTCTCTGCTATGTTCCGGCGGAGACCTGTGCGCCTGTGCTGCTACTCAAAGTTTCGTTCCCTTCCATTCCTTTTGTTTCTGCACCAATTCTTGCCACGCGGATGGCGACTCTGTTATCCGCGGTTTCACACCTGAAGTTCAACACACCGCATACGCCGGAGGAAGATAATGGCGACCAATCTCGTGCAAATCGACAATGATGAGGAAATCAAGGAGCGCTTGGAAGGCGAACGCGCCAGGCTGCGCAAGATCGCTGGTTTGGACCAGCCCACACACTTTCATCGCCCGGTAGAACGGGCGTTCAAAGCCGAGGAGCGTGATCGCGTCACGATTCTGTTCGGCGGTTTCACCTGGAAGCATGAAGACCTGATCCGTGCGGTCTTTCAGGGCTGTGGCTACCGGTGCGAGAAGCTGCCCGTCCCCAATGTGGCGGCCTTCCAGACCGGCAAGGAGTTCGGCAACAACGGGCAATGCAATCCGACCTACTTCACCGTGGGCAATCTCGTGCAGTACCTGCAGTTCCTGGAGAAGGAGGGCCTATCGCGAGACAAGATCCTTAACAACTTCGTCTTCTTCACCGCGGGTTCGTGCGGCCCGTGCCGGTTCGGCATGTACGAGGCGGAGTATCGTTTCGCGCTGAAAAACGCCGGATTCGACGGGTTTCGCGTGCTGTTGTTCAAAGACAGCGACGGAATCAAAGCGGCGTCCGGCGAGCCAGGCCTGAAGTTTACTATCGACTTCGGATTCGGAATGCTCAACGCCATGCATCTCGGCGATGTGATCAACGACCTGATCTACCAGATCCGGCCCTTCGAAGTGAATAAAGGCGAAACTGACCGCGTGTTCCGGGAAATGGTGGATGGCCTTTGCGATGATCTCAGGGATCGCGACTCTTTCGAGATTGAGCAGCGCGCGCCCGCACGGCTCAAGGCGAAATTCGAGAGCAACAAAGTGCTGAGAAATACCGCCAATGTTCTGGGCAAGATGCATGAGCATTTGTGGGGCAAGGACTATCTAAACGCTCTGCATACCGCCCGCGACCGGATGGACCGCATCGAAGTGGACCGGACCAAAGTGAAGCCGGTGGTGAAAATCACGGGCGAGTTCTGGGCGCAGATCACGGAGGGCGATGGCAATTTCCACATGTTCGATTTTCTCGAGCGCGAAGGGGCTCAGGTGGTGGTGGAACCGATCGCTACGTGGGTGGCTTACCTGTTGTATCAGGCGAAGGCGCACGCGATTGCGAAATGGCCGGTGAACCGCCCGCACCGCAATCCAGCGTGGTATGAACTCAAGAAGAATATGGCCAATTATTTCGGCTTGCACAAGAAGCTCTGGGGCCTTGGTTTCGGTGAGAAAGCCTGGCAGTACTTCTACCATCGCACCATCAAGAACATGGGGGGAATTACGCACCACCTGGTGCCGCAGACGGACTTGGCCGAACTGGCGCACCCCTTCTACAACCAGTTCGCGCGAGGCGGTGAAGGGCACCTGGAAGTGGGCAAGAACGTTTACTATACCGTCCATAAGTTGTGCCACATGGTGCTGGCGCTGAAGCCATTCGGCTGCATGCCTTCTTCGCAGTCCGATGGAGTGCAGTCGGCGGTGGTGAACAAGTTCAAAGACATGATCTTCCTGCCGATTGAGACTTCTGGTGAAGGCGAAGTAAACGCTCATAGCCGCGTACAAATGGCACTGGGCGAAGCCAAAGTCAAAGCCAAGACCGAGTTCGAGCAGTGCCTGAAGTCGACGGGAAAGAGTCTGGACGAGATCCGGGATTACATTGCCGAACATCCTGAGCTGCGCCGGCCTTTCTACCACTTGCCTCACCGCGAGGGCGTGGCGGGAACTGCCGCTCAATTTATTTTGCACGTGAGCGATCGCATGGATAAGAGCACGCGGTTGTGGAAGCGCTCGCGGGTTCCCGGGATCGCCGTGCCAAGCGCCGCGTAAGAGTGGTGGCACCGCCGTCTTGTTTGTCATTCATTTGCCGGCGAGATGGCGGTCACTACGATTGAGAACCGCTTTTTACGACTTATCGGAGAGACGATGCACGACCATCTGGGACAGCAAAAAAAGCCAGAGCTATTTCATATAGCCCCCGCACCCGCACAAAAACCGCGCAATCATCACACGGAATTCATGGTGGGACTCGATGTGGGCTCGACCACGGTGAAAGCGACGGTGGTGGATGCGGCGACCGACAAGGTGCTTTGGCAGGACTACCAGCGCCACGAAACTAAGCAACCGGAGAAGACGCTGGAATTCTTGCGCCGCATCGAAGCGGAGGTCGGCATCAACCGGCACAACACCCGCATGTTCATGACCGGCTCTGGTGGCGGTGGCATCGCAGAACAGATTGGCGCGAAGTTCGTGCAGGAAGTTACCGCGGTGTCACTGGCGGTCGAGAAGCTGCATCCCGAGGTGTATTCCGTCATTGAGCTCGGCGGCCAAGATGCGAAGATCATCGTCTTCAAGGACGACGAAGAGACCGGCCGCAAAAAGAAAATTCCCTCGATGAACGATAAGTGCGCAGGCGGTACTGGCGCGGTTATCGATAAGATTAACGCGAAACTGAAGATCCCTGTCGCTGAACTGTGTGAGCAGAGGTATCACGGAATCAAACTCCACAGAGTTGCCGGGAAATGCGGGGTCTTCGCTGAGACCGATATCAACGGCTTGCAAAAGGTAGGCACACCGTCAGACGAACTCATGGCGTCGCTGTTCGAGGCCATTGTTTTGCAGAACTTGAGTGTGCTGACTCGCGGCCACACGCTGCGGCCTCACGTTTTGTTGCTCGGCGGCCCGAACAGCTTCATCAAAGGCATGCGTGAGGCGTGGCAGGCGAATATTCCGCGCATGTGGCAGGAGCGCAAGGTTACGATTCCTGATGGCGCAAAGCCCGAAGATCTGATCAAAGTCCCGCAAAATGCTCAATATTTTGCCGCCATGGGCGCCATTGAATTCGGCAAGAGCGAAGAAGACTGCGTAGGTTGCTACCAGGGACACGAAAAGCTGATGCACTACATCGAGCACGGGCGCCAGGAAGAAAAGGCCAAGTCCGGCGCCAAAGGATTGACCAACAGCGACACAGAACTCGACGACTTCAAGGCCTCTTACCGACGTAAGAAGTTCACTCCCGCAACGTTTCATACCAACCAGACGGTTGGTGGGTTCATCGGCATCGACGGCGGCTCGACTTCGACTAAGGCCGTGTTGCTTGACGAAAACGGCGACATCCTTTGCAAGGCGTATCAGCTCTCGAACGGAAATCCGATCCAGGACACGGTTGAAATGTTCGAAAACCTGCGCGGCCAGGTGGAAGCGCAGAAAGCGAAGTTGGAAGTTCTGGGAGTCGCAACAACTGGCTACGCGAAAGACATTCTGAAAGACGTGTTGCACGCAGACGTGGCGCTGGTGGAGACAGTAGCTCACACGGAGTCGGCTCTCAAGTTTTACGAAGATCCGCACGTGATCGTCGACGTTGGCGGGCAGGATATCAAGATCATCATCCTGCACAAGGGCCGCGTCAAGGATTTCAAGCTCAATACCCAATGCTCGGCTGGCAACGGATATTTTCTGCAGTCTACCGCGGAAGGCTTTGGATTGGGCGTTGAACAATACGCCGATCTGGCATTCTCGGCAAGATCGATGCCGATTTTCGGTTACGGCTGTGCCGTCTTCATGCAGTCGGACATCGTGAATTTCCAGCGGCAAGGCTGGCGAGCGGAGGAAATTCTCGCAGGTCTCGCGGCCGTGCTGCCCAAGAATGTATTTCTGTACGTGGCTAGCATTCCCAATCTCGCGGCGCTGGGCACACGTTTCGTTCTGCAGGGCGGGACTCAAAACAACATGGCGGTCGTGAAAGCCGAAGTGGATTTCATTCACAACAGCTTCCGCGCTGCGGGCAGAAAACCGGAAATCATCGTCCACGAATTCTGCGGCGAATCCGGAGCCATCGGCGCTGCGGTTGAGTCTGTCCGCCTGTGGCGCAACGGCCAGCAGACGACATTCGTTGGATTAGAGGCGGTACGCAAGATCGAATACCGCACCACGCGCAACGAAAGCACACGGTGCAATTTCTGCAAGAACAATTGCCTGCGCACCTTTATTGACATTCGTACCGTCCCCAAGGACGATCTGAGCTTTGTGCCGATCCAGAAAGTCACCAAGGTTCCGCTGATGCACGGCGAGCAACGCCTCATCATCGCCACCTGCGAAAAAGGCCTGGTTGAAGATGTCAACGACATGAAGGACATCAAAGCGGGAATCGACCAGATCAAAGACAAGTATCCGAATTTTGTGGACATGGCGGCGCACGAAGTTTTTCGTCCGGTTAACGCCGAAAGCGTGGCCGACCCCATCCCTGCTGCAAAATTCTGGAACAAGGCGGCGAAAGGGCGCATTCCGCTCATGGAAACCCGCAAGAAACTTCGCGTCGGCATTCCTCGCGTCCTGAACATCTACACCTACGCGCCGCTCTTTAACGGATATCTGGAGAGCCTGGGTGTGCAGCCGGAAAACATCGTCTATTCCGACTACACCAGTTCCGATCTGTACCGCGCGGGTGCGAGCCGCGGGGCCATCGACCCCTGCTTCCCGGCGAAGATCGGCATTTCCCACGTCTACAACCTCATCCAGGAAAAGCACCGCAAGAAGGCGCTGAATGTGATCTTTTTCCCCATGTACGACGTGTTGAGTTCGCCGCTGGTGAAAATCGTTGGCACCAACGCGTGTCCAACTGTTACGGCGACGCCGGAAACGGTGAAGGCCGCATTCACGAAAGAGAACGACGTATTTGCCGAGCACAACGTCAAATACGTGGATCCAGTTCTAAACTTTGCCGACCGCAAGCTGTTTGCACACCAGATGCTGCAGGCGTGGCAGCCAATTCTCGGTTTGTCACAAGAAGAGAACGACCGTGCAGTCGAAGTCGGCTACAAAGCGCTAGAGGACTATGAGGCCAGCATCCGCAAGCGTGCCCGCCAGGTTCTCGACCAATTGGAACGCGAAGATCGCATCGGCATCGTCATGCTCGGCCGGCCGTACCACCACGATCCCGGTCTGAATCACGAAATCATGGAGGAGTTCCAGAAGCTGGGCTATCCCATCTTCTCGCAGAACACGCTGCCACTGGATGAAGATATGCTGGAGCGTCTGTTCGGCGAAGAGGTTCGTGCCGGCGTTATCGGTCATCCGCTTGATATCACCGACGCCTGGAAAAATTCGTACTCCTGCAGTACCAATCACAAGGTGTGGGCGGCGAAGTTCACGGCGCGGCATCCCAACCTGGTGGCGCTGGAGATCTCAAGTTTCAAATGCGGCCACGATGCGCCCATTTACGGCGTGGTCGAGGGCATTATCGAGGAATCTGGCACTCCGTACTTCTGCTTTAAGGACCTGGATGAGAACAAGCCCTCCGGTTCGATCAGGATTCGTGTCGAGACTATCGATTATTTCTTGCGGCGCTATCGCGAAGAAGTTATCCGCAAGCGCAAGGCATCTGAAGAAATAGAAGCGCAGTTGGCCGCACTGGAAGCGGAACTGCGAGGGCAAATGGCAGCTGAAGCTACCCAACCCCAGCCACTGCAATGCGAACGGGAGGCAGAGGCTATGGCAGCGGACTAAGGAACGTAGCCTGGATAAATCTGCCCGTTGCTTTCATCCCAGAAGTAGACCATGCTTTCGCTGAAATGTTCGCGGAGATCGTACCGACGTGAGCCGCCGACGGCGACTTCGGGAATCCAATCGGGGCACGACCCGTGCCAGCACCTCAATTACGAGTCTCCGAAGCGGGATTCTGGGAAGCTCCGAATGAGGTTCCCAAGTGCTGACGAAGTCAAATCGCTTTCGCGATATCATCGGTCGTGATCGCCTGGCACTCGCCTGATGGACCGTTGAAGGCGGACGGCACCAGAGAAAAACGCTCAAGAGCTTGCTTTCGTGAGTTGAGCGCAACACCGTCTCCGATCCGGTTTGAGGGCGAGCACGCGGTGCGGGACGAACTAGGCGGAACGGTTCACCGGATTCGATCTGGTCGGAACATCTAGGCGCCGAGCATCAGCCTCAGACCTCATGCACGTCCGAGATCCTTGGTTTCTCAGTATTTTGCCGATGCGGGTCACGGCTGGGCCGTGGGCGTGCACGGCACGATCCCGGCTACCAGCGACGATAGATGCGAAAGCAGGGCCACTCGCCTGCTCCAAGAAAGAAATGAGATATATCACTCATCTACTTGACGGGTACAATGGCATGAGTTCTGTTAGCTACCCGGGTATGCTTTTCCGTGCTCTGAAGCGCTGTCGCGGTTAGTCAACCCGCAAAGGGGACGAAGATGTTTAACAAAATGATCACAGTCGGACACACGGCGTTAACTGTCGTTCTCGGCTCAGCCGCGCTGGTCAGTCAACAGGCGCCTGGGGCGCCCAGTTCCTCTGCGGGGAGGGAATTTCCTGTGATCATGCGGCAAAACGTGGCTGCCGGCAAAACCCTCGTGGGAACGAAGGTCCAGGCCAAACTTGTAGTGGCGACCCTGGTAAATGGCGCCGTGGTTCCGAGAGACGCCATCTTGTCCGGAGAGGTTACCGAGTCCGTGGCGAAATCTGTATCCGACCCATCCCGACTTGCCATTCGCATGGATTCCGCTCAGTGGAAGAATGGATCTGCACCTATCAAGGTTTACTTGACCGCCTGGTTTTACCCCGTGGCGGCGATGGCACCTCAGGATCTCTCCTATGAGCCGCCGGACGCCGCAAAAAGCCCGAAAAATTGGAACGGGGCCGGCACTTACCCCGACCCGAACAACCCGGTTTCACAGCAGAAATTTCCAGGCCGTGACACGGACAAGGACGCGAGCCTGGCGCCGCCCTCGCCGGCGTCAAGTATTTCGAACCACCGCGTTTTGATGAAAAATGTAGAGTCTACGCGCAATAGTGACGGAGCCGTTGCTCTCACTTCCACGCACCTGAATGTCAAGCTCGATAGGTTTACTACCTACGTCTTCGCAGCGGGCAACCTTCTGCCGATGAATTGACTACGAAATGTATGGCGCTCACTGTCGCGAACCGTCCGCCGAACCGGAATACCGTCACACTATGAAACTTTGCTCCCGGCTTCAACTCAGTCGATGGAAGGCTGGCGCGGTTGGAAACGCTTTGTTTCCAGGCAGTCCGGAGCTCGCGCCTGCACTTGTAATCGAGCGCACGCGTAGTAACATACCATACCGTTGGCGCACACTTCATGTCCGCGATATCCCGCGATGAAGCCCATCCTGAATTGATACAGTTCTGCGGAGAATACCTTATGACAATTACTGACGATTATCAGCCCCGCGCGGAACACAAGTTCTCCTTCGGGCTTTGGACGGTTGGCAACCGCGGACGCGATGCGTTTGGCGATTTTGTGCGAGCGTACCTTTCGCCGATCGAGATTGTCTCTATGCTGGCGGAAATGGGTGCCTGGGGCGTCAACCTGCACGACAACGATCTCGTGCCAATCGATGCCACCGGCGCTGAACGCGACTGCATCGTTCGCTCGTTCAAGAAGGCCTGCGCGGACAGTGGGATTGTCGTTCCCATGGCCACAGTCTCGCTCTTCTTCCACCCGGTATTTCGTGACGGAGCTTTCACCGCCAACGATCCTGAGGTGCGTGCCTACGCTCTCCAGAAAACCATGCGAGCCATGGACATTGGAGCAGAACTGGGCGCGAAGATTTTTGTGTTATGGGGTGGCCGTGAGGGCGTCGAGACCGACGCTTGCCGCAGAGCGGATGACGCGATCAAGCGCTTGCGCGAAGCCGTCAACTATCTTTGCGAATACAACATCGAGCGCGGATATGGTATGAAGTTCGCTTTGGAAGCCAAACCGAATGAACCGAGGGCCGACATCTATATGGCCACTACAGGCCAGTACTTGGGCTTCATCCCCACGCTCGATCATCCTGAAATGGTCGGAGTGAATCCCGAAGTCGCGCACGAAAATATGGCGGGACTCAACTTCATGCATGCGGTGGCTCAGGCCTGGGAGGCGGGCAAACTCTTTCACATCGATCTGAATGATCAAATGCCAAGCCGATTTGACCAGGACCTTCGCTTTGGATCGTCCAACCTGAAGGCCGCATTTTGGCTGGTGAAGTTCCTCGAGGACGTGGACTACGAAGGACCGCGTCACTTCGACGCGCATGCCTACCGGACCGAGGACTATGAAGGTGTAAAGGACTTCGCCCGCGGCTGCATGCGAACCTACCTGATCCTCAAAGAGAAGGCTCACCGGTGGAACGCCGACAGAGAAATACTGGGTATCCTCAATGAGATCTCAAGCAGTGGAAGGGGCACTGCCAGGGTGGACCGCTATTCGAAAGAGGGCGCAGCCCAGCTGCTGACGCATGTTTTTGACAAAGACGAGATATTGAAGAAGCGTTTGCCGTACGAGCGTCTCGATCAGCTGACGGTTGATATGCTGCTGGGTGTCAGGTAGGGGTCTTCCACCAGCCTGTCGGCAAGTTCAGTGTTTCTCAAGTTGACGAATCTGGCAGGGCCAGCCTACAAGGCCCTGCAGGCTCTTATTGCGGCAGCGGAGGCGGTGCAGACGACATCTTGGACGCGAGGGGCTCATCTGCCTTCCGATGCAGTTCGCGAACTTTGGCGAACTCCTTCTGGGATTGCGCTGCGTCCCCCATGGCCTGGTACACACGCCCCAATCGGTAATGCGCGTCGGGCTGCGCAGGATCCAACTCCACGGCATGCCGAAGCGCGGTTATGGCGTCGATGTATTGCTTCTGCTGGGTGAAGATAGCGCCCAAATCAATGTAGGCGATACGAATGTCGTTTTTCGCTCGTACCGCCTTCCTAAGCAAGGAAACAGCCTGGTCCGGATTAGACCTCTTCATCTCGATATCGCCCAAATAAGCCAAGGCTAGAGGATGGCCGGAATCGACAGACAACTCACTCTCGAACTCGCGCTTGGCTTCGTCGTATTGGTGTGACTTCCAGTACAGGTAACCGAGGCCAAAATGTACGTTCGGTTCTCGTGGCGAGACCTTCGCCGCCGCCTCGAACTCGGCGATGGCTTCCGAAGTTCTCCCCAGCCCGTCCAGGGCTTCCCCGCTCAGCATGTGGGCAGCCGCAGAACCGGGATTCTGCTGCAGAATCTGATGGAACTCTTCCAAGGCGCAGGAGTATTTTTTCGCCCAGAGACAACTTTGCGCTAATACCTCGTGCAGCTCGGCGTTGCTGGGATCGGACCTTGCCGCGGCCTCCAGATACGTGGTCGCTTCCGCAAAACGTTTTGCGCCGTAGCAGCTAAGACCCAGCAGAGTGACTGCCTGCAGGTTATGTGGGTCAGCAGCCGAGGCGGCCTGGAGCGGAGCTATGGCTGACTCGAAGTATCCCTGCTTAAACTCCGCCAGTCCCAAGTTCAGTTGCACTCCCGGCAACTTCGGATTCAGGGTGATAGCCTTTTCATAGGCTGCAGCCGCTTCCCGATATTTTTGTTCTTTCGAGAGGATCACACCCAAGCTGGCAAAAGCTCCTGGGTCGTTGGGATCCTTCTCGATCATCGCCCGCCAAACCTGCGCAGCCTCGGCCAACTTTCCCTGCTGTTCGAGGGCAATGGCATCGGAGGGACTGGACGCTTGCGCGCTAGCACAGATCTGCAAGAAAAAGGTCGGCAAAAAACAGCCTTGCAACAACAGCGCGACAGCGGCCCATAGCAACTTCCAGTTCTTCATACCTGAAACGCAGTGTCAGGAGATTTTTCCATAGGCAGACCACGATAGCCATCTCCACCTGACGGAGCAACCTGTCCACAATCCCGCTACCGTAGCTCTGCACTGCTGGCGGTTGCAGCCCGCGCTTGCATGTGGGGGCTGGGGCTAACACCGAGATCATGCTACGCCCACACGGTGTCCAGTGTGGGCGTAGCATGCGGGTGAGCTTCTTACAGACGGGTTAGAAGATCAGCTTCAGTCCGAGTTGGAATTCCCTCGGGTCAAACGCGCCAGTGACGGCGCCGAAGTTGCTGGCCCCTTCGTTGAGGCTGATGCCGCCGTTGTTGGCATCACCCTTGAACTGCGTGTGGTTCCAGGGGTTGAAGCTCTCCGCGCGGAACTCGATGCGGCTGCCGCGCTCTTGGCTGATAACGAAGTTCTTGAACAGAGCCAAGTTCCAGTCGTCTCGGCCGGGACCGCGCAACCCGTCGAATCCCAGATTCCCGTAGGTTCCGGGCGACGGGGCCGAAAAGGCCGCCGGATTGAACCATTCGGCCGCAGTCTTAGGATAGGAGATGCTCCCGGTCACGTCTGGCCGGTTCCCGGAATTGGGAACCACGCTAGCGACGTTGTTTCCGCTCACTCCAAGATTGATTGGTGCCCCCGATTCCATGGTGACGATCCCCGATAGGGCCCATCCACCCGCGGTCGCTCTCAGAAGGTGGTTATCGCTGTTCTTCAAGAGCGGGATCTGGTAGACGAAGTTGACGAAGGCGACGCCAGTGCGGTCGAACAGAGACGGGCCAACGTCATATTTCGGTCCCACGTAGGGATTGGTGATGTTGTTGAGGTCGCCACCACTGCCGTTGCTGGTGGTGGAATCAATCGCGCGCGAAAGCGTTAAGCCAAACTGGAGTTGGAGATCGCGCGCCACGTTCCCGTGCAGATCAACCTGCAGCGAATTGTAGTGCGCGTTGGCCTCGTCTTCAGACAACCGGATAGCGCCATAACCTAGATACCCATACTCTTGGTTAATGCCAGCACCGCCAGACCCGACCAGAGTGGGCAGATTGGCTTCAGGCGGGAGGTTGATTTCCCGATAGTCGTTCTCGTGCCGGCCCTGGCTTCCGACATAAGACAACGCCAATACGGCCTTGGCTCCCAGTGCCTGCTGAACGCCAACACTATACTGGTAGCTCGTCGGAGGTTTGTAATTAAGGGCGATACCGGTGATGCCGACGGGAAGAACAGGCAAATCTGCAGAGCTGATCGTGGTGCCGGTGCCGACGCCGGTCCCTGGATTTGAGAGGAGAACGTCATGGACCGTGGGGCTGGCATCGAAGGGTGTATTCGTAGCCCCGTTGTACATGTCATTGCCCTGGATGCGATCGTACATGATGCCAAAGCCGCCGCGTAGAACAGTCTTGCCTTGGCCCGTAAGGTCATAGGCAAAACCGATGCGTGGGCCGAAGGCCGGCCAGTAGTTGTTCGTCAGACCCTTGGGAATTCCATTCACGCCGCCGACGCCGATGCCGTTCTCATAGAACTGCAAACCTGCCAATATCGGATTGGGACTGGTGCCGAGACCGGGGCTGGGGCCGCCCGGGCACGCAGGCACGGAGACGGCGCTGCAGATGTTACCGCTCGAGTCGAACGTAGCGGCATTGGCCGGGTTATACAGGTTGGGATAGAAGTTGGCGGACTGTTGGTTCGCCTCGTAGGTATGCGGAGCAACGTCCCAGCGCAAGCCCAGATTTAGGGTCAACCGGTGATTGACACGCCAGTTGTCCTGAACATACGTGGCATAGGAAACGTTATTCCAATGGCCGCTGGATTTAACAGCGTCCTCTTCATAATTGTTGGCATAGCCGAGCAGGAAATCGGCAAAATCATTGCCCGTATAGAGGCCGTTGAAGGTGAAATTGCCTTCGGTGTTAGCGAAGTAGTCTTGTACCTTCTTGTAAAGCGCCCAACTGAACCCAAACTTGAGTTGGTGTGCGCCCTTCGTCCAGGAAATGTCGTCGCGCAACTGGTAATCGTTGGCCGCGTTATTCCACGGGGTCCAATTGGCGGTAAAGTCCGTCCCCGTGCTGCCGCCCAAGTCGATCGACGGGATGCGGTTGTCGGCGTTGGGCCCCGTAAACAGCCGGTTGAATGTAAACCCAGAGGGTGCCGCAAACACGCCTTGAGGAATGATATGGATACGGTTGCCGTTGTAGTTGAAAGCCGCTTCGTTAAGCAGCGTCGGGCTTACCACATAAGTGGTATGAATCACCGCGCTATAGGAGGGATTTCCGAAAACATCGCTGATGGTGGGCACGTTATCGCCGCTCCACTGCGTCTCCCCATAAGTCTGCGAGACCTGCTCGGAAACCCAGTGCCCGAAAACCGAGAACTTATCGGTGAACTGGTGATCGACGCGGGCAATTTCCTCACGCACGGTGGTAGGCGACACGTTGCCGCCTTCGAAGTCCGCCCCAACCGTGGGGGCGGGGAAAATACCCGCACCCAGCAGCGACTGGGCGTTTGCATTGAGCAGCGCAGTCGGGATCGCGTTGCCAGCAAATGCTTGAAACGTAGCGTTGCCTGAGGTGTCGTTCGCGCAAGCCCCATCAGGAGCAGGCGTGCTGAAAGTCGTGATACCAGCCGCTCCGAAATTAGCGATTTGCGCAGCCGAGAGTTGATTGGCGCACGGCACATGCAACTGAGCCGCGGTCAGTGACGTCGCAGCGAAATTGCCGCCGTAGGTACTGGTAAGTGGAACGGGCTGGACGTAGACGCCGCCCTGATCCAAGCTGCGCCATTCCATGTTGTAAAAGAAGAACGTTGGGTGGTTCTTAAACAAAGGAACCTGGCCGCCGGCATTGAAGCCATAAGTGTTGAATCTCAGCTCGGCAACCTTCTGCGGGGCGGGGTTGAAGTAGTTGCGTGCATCAAGGGCATCGTTGCGCAGAAATTCCCACGCGGAAGCATGGAACTGCTTGGTTCCGGACTTGACCACCGTGGTAATCGTCGCGGCTCCGGCGAGGCCATACTCGGCGCTGTAATTCGAAGTCATGTTGGTGAACTCCGCGATAGCGTCCAGGGAAGGCATGACGCTGCCACTGCTACCGCCGCGGTCGAGGTTTTCACCGCCATCGATGAGTTGAAGGTTGTGGCCCGCGCGTTGGCCATTGATGCTCACGTTGCTGTCCCCGCTGACCGGCGTGGGAGTGATGAAGTCCCCTTGAATGCTGGACGCACCGGGCGTCAGGGCGAACAGCGCGTATAGGCTTCGTCCGTTGGTGGCAAGCTCAGTAACTTGTTGCCCCGTGATGACGGAGCTGACCTCGCCCGAATCCGTTTGCACCGCGACGGCGTTGGCCTCGACCGTGACATGCTCCGCTATCGCGCCCACCTTGAGCACAAAATCAACGCGAGTGCGGTCGTTGACATTCAGGGCGATGCCAGTCTTCTCTTCACCACTGAACCCCGAAGCTTTGGCGCTGACGTTGTAGTGGCCAATGGCCAGATCGGGCACCACGTACTGTCCGACATCATTGGTGTTAATACTTCGGCTCTGACCGGTCTCCTCGTGCGTAATTGTGATGGTTACGTTGGGAACTGCGGCTCCACTCGGATCGGTAACGGTTCCGACAATAGTTGCTTCTTGGCCGAATGCGTGGAACGACAAACCAGCAAGCAGCACACAAAGAACCATGAGATGGCGTATGCGACAGTGCTTCACAACCTGGGCGACACTCCCAGCCCACACACTCGATGAGGAATGACTCATTTCCTAGCCTCCGGCGTTTTGTTAGGGTTCTGCGTCTCCTACAAAAACCTTTTTTCTGCGGACGTGCACGTACACGTTTACCACTAACCTGGAACCCGATAGAGGGTTCTAGTCCTATTGATCGAAGCTTGTCAAGAAGATTCGTGAATAGGGAGTATCTGATTTTTGAATTTTCTTATACTAGCGCCGTCCTTTGGAAAGTCTGCGAACAGCCGACGGTGGGCCGATGTACAGAAGTCAGCGAATTCAGGGGTTTCGCCCAGGTGTCGAGCCAATTGTCAGTCTTAGGACTCTTCATGGCTTTGACGAAACTCCAGCGCTCAGAACAGAATCGTCGAACTTGAGGTCTGCATGCCTGATTTCGCGGAAGAGGTGCAGATTCGAAGACATCACTAGCCCGGGACTGAGATGGACGATGGGAGGAAAAGGTAACCTGCCGGTGAGGTTGTCTGCCATGAGCCGCACCGCCATTTGGCCCTGGCGATGCGGCTGCTGGTAGATGGAGGCCGTGATTGTCCCTGCTTCAAAGTAGGGAGACATCTCCGCGAAGAGGTCCGTCGTGATCAACTTAATTTTTCCGGCGAGGCCTCGTGCGCCCAGGGCGCGGCACACGGGAAGACAGTTGACGGTGTTCACATAGAGGCCGGCAAGAGTTGGAACACGACCGAGAAGATCAAATGTCTTTTGGAAACTCTCGTCTTCGTCCTCGTGCCCTTCGATAACACCAGCGATCTTGCCACCTGGGCAGTGCCGAGGAAATGCTTCCGAAAAACCGGCGGTTTTCTGGCGATGATCCTCGGCCCTCAGCATACCCGCGACTACAGCCACCTGGGAGCCGGACGGCACAAACTTGCCCATCAACTCCCCGGCAAGGCGGCCGTTTAACGACGGTTCTACACAAACGATACTCGACCTCCGGCTCTCGGGAGCATCGGTGGACACACAAACCACGCGAATGCCCTTTTCTTCCGCGTCGTCGATGAGAGGCTTGAGACCCTGCGGGTTTCCGGCCGTTAGAATGATTCCGTTGACGCCGCTCTGGGCGAGTTCCTTGAAGGCTTCAGCATCCTCTACCCCAAGGGTCTGAACTGGGCGGTACACCATTTGGACGCCTAGCTGTGCAACAAGCCGAGCTTCGTCGAGCACCCCGCTCCAAAGCTGATCATAGAAAAAACGGATTTCACGAGGCATGCACACGCCAATTCGGGCGCCGGTCTTGGAAGCGGATAAAGCGCGCGCTGCCAGGTTCGGTGTGTAAGCTATTTGCTGCGCAATTTGCAAAATCCGCTGACGGGTAGATTCATTAATACCGGCGCGTCCATGCAAGGCACGATCGACCGTCCCGATTGAAACGTCAGCCAGTTCCGCGATCAGGTGGATTCCGCGTCTGTTTTTCTTCATCCCTGTTTTTCTTCATCCCCTAGGCCATGCTTGCTAAACTCGCCCAACCTTCTAGTCTGGCCGGCAATCAGTTGCTCCTCAAGTCAAAGCCTGGCGCTCACTGTCGCACATCCTACGCTGAACACATGCTAAAGACCCAATAGTCCATAAGAATCTGGTTCCCTTATACCTTGACCGTGCTATCCAGCATCGCGTCGTTAACGTCGGCCGCCTGTTCCGCTCAATACTGCTGCAAAAGAGTCAACCCGCTTTCACCGGACTTGCAAACCAACCAAATTGAAGATGCACGCAAATGGTTGGGAGCGCCTTGAGAATTCCATCCAACACTAATTCGCGCGTCGGAGACTCTCCTCTCTGGTCTCTGGACTCCTATCTGTTTTGGATTGCTCCGCTCCAGAATCTGCCATTGAGTGACTCCTCGCATTGACCAACGGGTTTCGGAAGGCACGACTGAAACTAGAACGCGACCTCAAATCGTCCGTTCATTGCTCTGGAGGAATCCGGCAAGAAGCCCTCGGAGAGAGCTTGAGACTAGAAGGACTTCGTGTAAGGATTGGCTGGCAATCGTAAGTTACAAGTCAGTATTAAGAAAAGGCCGCCTTTCCCTACTAGAAAACTTGAAAGCTAGTTGGTATCATCCTGCCCCATGTTCAAACTACCTCTTATAACGTTCATTCTCTTGGCAGTGACGTTCGCCGCTGACCTGCCAACGAAGAAGTACTTGAATTTGGCCGCGATCAAGATCATGGTTGCCGGTGCCGAAGCGGAAGCCAAGAAGCAGAATGTCGATGTAACCATTTGCATTGTGGATGAAAGCGGCAATCTGCTTTTCTTGCAAAAAGGAGATGGCGTATCCGTCAACACCGTCGAATTCGCCCGCGAGAAAGCCCGACACTCGGCACTCTACGGCAGTCCCTCGAGAGAGGGTGCCGAGTCAATGAAAAATGGCAGTGCCAGCGCCCTTGCCTACCCGGGTTTTTTCCCCGCCCAGGGCGGGCTCCCTATTAAAGTTGACGGACAAACCATTGGCGGGATCGCGGCTAGCGGCGCCAAATCCGAGATCGACGAAGCGATCGCGCAAGCTGCAATCGATGCTCTCTTCAAGAAATGATTGAAGAGAAAACGAAGAGAAAACTAAGCCCAAAGCGGGGAAGCAGGGAATCGGTCATCTGTGCTTTAACATTCCCTGGACATCCAGCCACTCAAGGAAAAGCTGAGGCCAGTCGGAAACAGGAGGACGGTTGCTTGGCCGCACCCCGAAGCCGTGTCCAGTACGGGCAAGAACATGCAGCTCTGTCGATACGCCAGCCTGTTTGAGGGAAAGATATAGTTGCGGAAGCCCCTGCGCTATATCCGGCCGATCCTCTTCGCCACAGACAAGAAAAGCTGGCGGAGTCTGTTTAGATAGGCTCATATCGTGGGGAATGGCCGGATAGAGGAGCGCTTGAAAAGCTGGCTTCGAGCTCTCGCGCTCAATTGGGTCCGCAGCACCTGTAATGCCCGCATCATAACGAGTACTCGCCATTGCGGCGAGCTCGCCGCCAGCCGAAAAACCCATCACGCCGATGCGCTCCGGATCGACACCCCATTCCGACGCCCGGCTCCGCACAAGACGAACCGCGCGCTGGATGTCGGCGAAAGCCGTCCCTTCGACTGTGTAGGTCGAGCCTTTCTCGCGTGCGAGGCGATATTTCAAAACGAAGGCGGCCACTCCATGTTCGCTCAGCCACATGGCAACCTTGTAGCCTTCGTGGTCCATCCACAGTTCGCGGTGCCCGCCGCCTGGAGCGATGATGACCGCCGCTCCAGTGGCCTTGTCTTTTGAAGGGAGATACGGCGTAATGGAAGGATAATGAATGCTAGAGACGATGTGTTCGCCGTTCTCATTGACTCGCACGCTTTCGTCCGCTGTTTTGCCTTCTGAACCGGGAGCTCCGTTCGGCCATAGCAAGACCGCCAGGTTTTGGGCGACCGCCGAACCGACAAAAAACAGCATCACAAGGATGGCGCGACAAGTTCTACGCCCAAAAAGATTTGTTGTTCGGACTTTCACATTCTCTCCGGTTCCGACAGTGATTCCCGCGTGGTCTGTTAAGTAGGAATTGTTGTCTTGCTTGACGCCTCACGCCCGGCGCGCAGGGCCATGTCGCGCGCGGCGCGCAACTGCGAGACCGGATCGCCGCTGGGATGAAACTCCATGGCGACCACCCCTGTGAAATTCAACTCGGTTAATTTGCGAAAGATGTTTTGGTAGTTGATTTCGCCTGTCCCCGGTTCATGACGGCCCGGAACGTCTGCGATGTGGACGAGTCCGAGATGCGGGATGCTTTTCTCAAGCTTTTCGATGAGATTGCCGGCGGCAATCTGCTCATGATACAGGTCGTAGAGCAAGCGCACTTGTGGGTGACCGGTCGCTTGGACGATCTCAAGGGCTTCGGCGATTTCAGTCAAAAAATATTGCGGTTTTTCCTCGGGATCGATGGTTTCTAGCAGCAACCGCACTGGTTCGCCATTGATTGACTTACCTTGCACTAGATCCGCGGCTGCCTTCAGCGTGTCAATACAACACCGATGCTGGGCCTCGCGAGGCATTCCCCGGACCCGGTTGCCGGACAGCAGGATCATGTTCGGGCAATCGATTTTCTCCATGATCGGCAGCGCATGCCGCAGTTCGTTGAGCAGCGGCTGCCGGTGGTCTGGAACGCTGACGCCGTGCTTCAGCCCGGCGGTGCAGTCGAAGCTGATGCCGAGCTCTTTCCGTTTGGCATTGGCTCGCCTGAAATCGTCGTCCGTCCAGTTGTCGTATTCACCAACCAATTCCACATTGTTATATCCAGCTGCCGCGACTTTTTCCAAACGCCGCTCGAAAAGCAGATCGGTGAAAACCGTCCACAGCATGACCGACAGCCTGAAGGGCACTCCGATTCCCTCGCCTTTGTTTGTCGCCGCTGTGGACTCCTCGCCGAGCAAGTCGGAACTCTGGCTCAGCCCATAAGCCCCCACTACCGTTTTCGCAACGGCTCGAACAAAAGTTCGCCGATTCATCGTTCCACTTGATCGAAAACCCGGAGAT
The DNA here is from genome assembly GCA_003156805.1 of Acidobacteriaceae bacterium. Lineage (GTDB taxonomy): Bacteria > Acidobacteriota > Terriglobia > Terriglobales > Acidobacteriaceae > Sulfotelmatobacter. The sequence continues at coordinate 142,942 of PMHV01000030.1, forward strand.
TGCTCAATAAACGGCCTCTCGGCAAACGGCCTCTCGGCCACGAAAGGCATTCACTACGCAACACCAAACTTATGAAAAAGCCTTAACCAAAAAAACGTCGGGATGCGATCTCGTGCTCAATGTGACTGCGTGAAGTTATCACAACGCGCATTCGAGCGGGGACCGATTCGTAGAACCTGGATCGCTCCTACTAATGGTGGATGCGAGTGCGATCGGCCTTGATTTAGACTTAGTGGTTTTGACCGTCTAGTCCGTGCTTTTCGAAAATTCGCGCAAGCTGTGAAGCGGTCGAAAAGAAGCTCACACACTTTTGCGCTTCCAGCTCTTTGCCAAACATTGAAGGGGAGAAATGCAGTAGCAAGCCGCATAGCAACGGAACCACGATTCGCGCATCTGCACGAATTGTCAAATAGCCTGGGGCCGAGACAGAGCAATCATGCAAAGACGAGATTTCATGAAAAGAACCGGCACTCTGCTGGCCGGAATGCTGGCGGAGGGCGCGTTCGCGGGAACTTCCGGATCGTCGCCGGTGCCTGAGGTGGGTGGACGGCTCGTCTTTTCTATGAACCGGAATTGGCGATTTAGCCGCCTTGCAGTCCCTGAGGCGCGCACGAAAGACTTCGACGACTCAAGGTTCGAGCGCGTGGTGATTCCTCACACCAACACTCGCCTGCCCTGGCACAGTTTTGACGATAAGGACTACGAATTTGTCTCGGTCTATCGCCGTCACTTCAAACTTCCCCTGGGAACGCGCGGCCGACGTGTCTTCGTCGATTTCGAAGGAGTGATGACAGCTTCCACGGTTTGGCTGAATGGAATTCGCCTCGGCGAATACAAGGGTGGATATACGCCTTTCTCTTTTGAACTGACGCCGTATCTCGACTTTGATTCCGACAACGTGCTCGCTGTTGAGGTTGACTCCACCGAACGGGCGGACATCCCGCCTTTTGGGCATCAGATTGACTACCTCACCTTCGGTGGTATCTACCGCGAAGTTGCGCTGCGCATCGTTCCCCCAACTTTTATCGACAACATCTTCGCCAAGCCGAAAGATGTGCTCACCTTGTATCCAAGGCTTGAGATCGATTGCTTCTTAGAGCATCTGGAACCTTCACGCGAAACGCTGTCGCTTGAAGTCACGCTGCGCGACGGAGACCGCGTGCTTGCCACGGGTTCGCAACGAGTTCCACCAGCTGCGTCCGCAAGTGATCCAGCGCCGCACACCGTGCGGTTGGAAAAACTGGGGCCGGTTGTGCTCTGGGATCTGGCGCGGCCAAAGCTCTATTCTGTCTATGTCCGGCTGCTGAATGGATCGCGCCTGGTCGATGAGGATTCCTGCACCATCGGTTTTCGCGAGGCGCGGTTTACCGAAAACGGCTTCGAGCTGAACGGCAAAGTGGTCAAGTTGCGCGGGCTCGACCGTCATCAAACGTTCCCCTTTGCGGGTCAAGCCATGCCGGGACGGGTGCAACGGCGCGACGCACAAATCCTGCGCAACAACTTCAAGTGCAACATCGTGCGTACTTCGCACTATCCTCAGTCGCGGCATTTTCTGGATGCCTGCGACGAGCTTGGCCTTCTGGTTCTCGAGGAAATTCCAGGCTGGCAGCATATCGGCGACGCAGCGTGGAAAGATCTTTCCGTGGACAACGTTCGTCGCATGATTCGCCGCGACTGGAATCATCCTTCGATCATTCTCTGGGGAGTTCGCATCAACGAATCCCGGGACGATCACGACTTCTATACTCGTACCAATGCGCTGGCCCATCAGCTCGATCCGACGCGGCAAACCGGAGGCATCCGAAACTTCGAGCAATCAGAACTTCTCGAAGATGTGTTTACGATCAACGATTTTGGCTTCCCGCTCAGAGCGCCCAACCATCCTCTGTACCTAAACACGGAATTCGTGGGGCACACCTATCCAACCAAAACCATAGACAACACCGAACGGCTCACTGAGCACACAATGCGTCATGCCCGGATCCACAACCAACTGGCGTCGAATCCGCAGTACGCCGGAGGCCTCGGCTGGTGCGCCTTCGACTACAACACACATTTCGACTTCGGCTCCGGCGACCGGATTTGCTACCACGGGGTAGCCGATATTTTTCGCGAGCCCAAGCCCGCCGCAGGCTTCTATAAATCACAGTGCGACCCGGACGAGGAAATTGTCTTGGAACCCGCCTTCCGCTGGGCGCGTGGGGACGAGTCGATTGGATTCACCAAGGGAGTTGTGTGTTCCAACTGCGACCATCTCAAGTTTTACGTCGATAACAAGCTGATAGCCGAGCTTGATCCAGACCGGAGTGAGTTTGGCAATCTTCGCCATCCGCCCTTCGTTCTCCACTTGCAGCCATTCCGCAATGCCTGGGGAGACCTACGGATCGAGGGCTACATTCAGGGCAAGCAGCTGATCGTGAAGCGATACTCGGGCAAAGGGATTGACCAGCAATTCTCCGTTCTGCCGGATGATACCGATCTTGTTGCCGACGGTGCCGACACGACCCGTGTCGTCTTGCGCGTCGCCGACGAGTTCGGAGCCATACGCTCATTTGCCAATGATGCCATCCAATTGGACGTCGAGGGCCCAGCTGAGATTATCGGTGACAATCCTTTTGCGTTGGTAGGTGGGACCGGAGCCGTGTGGCTGCGAGCGAAAGAACAAGCGGGAAGAGTGCGGCTGACGGCGTCACATCCAGTTCTGGGCAAGCGGCAGCTTGACTTCGAGATTGCGGCCGCGGCCCCGGAAGCCGTGTAGGCTTGCTTGAATCCTCGAGAATCCTACTCAAGACTGATTCTGATTCCGCCATTTTCGGTTTCAATGGGATGGCAATGAGTCCAGTTCCTGATTCTGTTCAGCCGCACAAGATCGCAGAAAGAGGAGGTTGTCCATGACGAATCGTCACTGCATCTATTTGTTCGTCGCGTGGCTGTTGCTTTCTCCATACCGAGTGCCCGCTCAGACAGCCGGCGCGCTGCAGCCCTTCACGATAGACCATCGCAAGGCATTGCGCGTGCACTCGCCGGTGGATGTCTCGTTCCTTCTCGACGCGCCGGCGGGGAAACATGGATTCGTTCGGGCCCAGGGTGCACATCTTGTAACCGGCGACGGAAAGCGCATCCGTTTTTGGGGAGTGAACGTCACCGACTGGAGCAAAGGTTCGGTGATGGTTCCTTCCAAGGAGGACTCCCCGCTCTGGGCGGCCACGCTGGCCCGGTTTGGGGTGAATTGCGTGCGGTTTCAATTTCTCGATCTGCCTACGCCCAGGGGACTGATCGACGGAAAACGCGATGACACCCGCGCTCTTGATCCTGAAGCGTTTGACCGCGAAGACTTCTTCATCGCCGAACTGGAAAAGCGGGGAATCTACGTTGATTTCAATCTTCTGGTGGGCCGCCCATTCAAGGCGGGCGACGGCGTCCAGGACTATCAAAAAATTCGCGAGGGCGCCAAAGGCATCAGTCTTTACGACCCCCGCATCATCGAACTTCAGAAGGAGTACGCCAGGCAATTGCTGGCTCATTACAACCCCTACACCAAATCCGAATACCGCAATGACCCGGCGGTTGCCATGGTCGAAATCAACAACGAAAACGCGCTTTGGGTCGGCTCTCACGGCCCCACGCCGTACTACGACCACGAACTTGCCGATCTCTACAATGTCTGGCTCAAAAAGAACCTGAGCGCCGAAGATCTGAAGAAGCTGAGAGAAATCGCCGGAGTCTCTGGGGATGACCCAGTCCCTCTGCTACCGAGCAGGACCCAGTTCGAGACAGCCCCGAAGGAAAGATTCTATGCGGAGTCCCGGTTCTTCCTCGATACCCAGCGCCGCTACTGGGAAGACATGCGCGACTTTCTGACGAAAACGCTCGGCGTGAAGTCGCTGATTATGACCACTGCCGATCACGGCCACACCAGCAGCGGATATCCCTTGCTGCTGGCCACTTCGTCGTTCGACACCAACGATGGCCATACCTACTGGCAACACGACTGGGAAAATAAAATAAAGGCTCCCATGGTGAACGACCCATTTAATTCGACCGTGGTCGAGTTGTCCCGCACGGCAGTTGCCGGAAAACCCTACACCGTCAGCGAGGTGAATAACCCTTTTCCCAACGATTGGGCGAGCGAAGGCATTCCCATTCTCGCCGCCTATGGCAATTTCCAGGATTGGGATGCCATCATTTGGTACACCATTGAGCCAAAGGCGTCGGCTGACTGGAAGCCATACGTGGGAGACGCGTTTGACATTTCGCTGGACCCGGTCAAGATGCCGCAACTTGCCGCTGGAGCGCTGATGTTCCTGCGGGCAGATGTGAGCCCCGCCAACTCCACCGTTCTGCGTTCCTACACACGCGACCAGGTTTTCGACAGCGCGTTGCTACTGCCGGCGACGGATCGTCCTTACTTCACACCTGGATTCCCGCTCGCTGTGCCCCTGCAGCATGGCTCGCGCATCCTCTCATTGGATGGCGCATCGGTTCCGCCTCTTGCGGCACCCAAGGTCACAAATCCCATTGTCTCCGATACCAACCAATTGGCATGGTACAACTCGTCGGCAATGACCGGACTGGTGACCGTGGACACTCCGCGGTCTCAAGCGCTGATTGGATTTGTGAAGGCGAACGGAAAGTCCGTCACCAATCTATCGGCAGAGGTGCGGAACCGATTCTGCACGATCGCGATTACGTCTCTTGAATCGGAGCCGATTTCTCGCGCCTCTAGATTGCTGTTGACACTTGGGTCCCGTGTAGAAAACTCAGGCATGCGGTGGAACGACCGGCGTAGCAACCTGTCCGAATGGGGTGGGCCGCCTACGCTGATTGAGCCGGTTGACGGCCGGATCACCTTGCGAAGTTTGGATCGCGCCAAGACTGTTTCCGCTCAACCCCTCGACGGCTCAGGCCAGCCGATGGGGGAACCAATCCGTGCCCAGAAGAAAGCGGAAGGATGGGATCTTCCATTAGGGACGACCGTTACAACTTGGTACGAGGTGACAGTCACGCGCTAACAGCGGCGCAGTAGGCTCGCAGTCACCTTCGTTCCACCAGCGCCTTGGTCGCGCCGGTGGAGATGCCGCCATCCAACAGCAGCGTTTGTCCGGTTACGTATCGGCTGGACTCTGCTGCCAGGAAAACTACTGCCGCATCGAGATCACGAAGCTCTCCCGGACGTTTCACCGGGATTCTTTCGCAGAGATATTCCACCCATTCCTTATTCTCGTATAGCACCTTGTTCTGCTCTGTACAGAACCATCCAGGAGCCAGACAATTCACGGTGATGCCGTGCCTACCCCAATCGTCCGCCAGGCTCATGGTCAACTGGCGGATGCCTCCACGGCTGGCGCCATAAGGACCGAGGCCGGCATACCCCGCGACGCTGGTAACTGACCCTATATTGATGATGCGCCCATAACCCCGTGGAACCATGCGACGCGCAACCTCCTGAGCAACGAAGAAACTACCGCGCAGGTTAGTATCCAGTATGAGGTTCCAATCTTCCCAGGTCACATCCAGCGCCGGTTTACGGACGTTGCAGCCCGCATTGTTCACCAGGATGTCGAGCCGTCCGTAAAAGGCATCCGCAGCCCTCACCATATTCTTGATGCTTTCCAGGTTGCGCACATCGAGTGCCAGCGAAAGAGCGCGCTGGCCGGTCGCTTTGATCTCAGCTTCGAAACCGGCCAGATGGCTGAGCTCGCGGCTGGTAATCACCAAGTCCGCTCCAGCCTTCGCCAGAGCGCGGGCCATATGTTGTCCCAGGCCGCGGCTCGCGCCGGTGACGATCGCAACTTGCCCGCTGAGGTCGAAGAGTTCGCTGCTCATATGGATTCAGCCTCGCCGGGAGTGAGGATCACCTTCATTAGGTTCGGTTCACGGGAATGCAAGCGTGCAAACCATCGCGGCCCGTCTTCGAGTGGTGCGACAGCGCTGATAAGTGGTTTGACCTGGATTTTCCCACTAGCTACCAACTCGATGGCTTGCGGATATTCTCCCGCGGAAGCGCAAGACCCCTGCAGCCGTATCTGGCGCGTGACCACTTTTTGCAAGGGCAATGTGACTTCTGGTGAGACGTTGCCGACGAGTGTGACTCTGCCTCCCTTGCCCGCGCAGTCTATAGCGGCGCGAACTGTTTCATCGATTCCGACCGCTTCGACGGCTAAATCGACCCCTCTCCCATCGGTAATGGCAGAAATCTGCGACACCAAGTCCGCTCCGGTCGCCAGCAAAGCATTGGCCCCCAAGCCGGTGGCAAGCTTCAACCGGAAAGCATCCACATCTGCGACAAACACTCTGGAACAGCCGGCAACGCGAAGCGCTTGCAAGGTCAATAATCCGATCATTCCGGCGCCGAGCACCAGTGCGGTCTCTCCCGAAACGACGCTTGAGAGCGAAACCGCGTGCAGTGCAACCGAGACGGCTTCCAGCATCGCGGCCTCGGAGAACGAAAGACTTTCCGGCAGACGGTGAACGATATGCCGAGGAACGGCTACATACTCCGCAAAGGCGCCCGCGCAGCGGTAGTCGCCGCAGGAAACGCCCAGCACCCTGCGCTTGTCGCAAAGGTTGATTTCCCCGCGCAAGCAGTATGGGCACGTGCCGCAGGAGACAGTGGAATCGAAAGTTATCCGGTCGCCCTCGGACAATCCTGTCACCGCTGTGCCTATGACGGCGGCTGTCCCTGCAGCTTCGTGTCCCATCACCAGCGGCGGTATGCGGCGTCCCGATGATCCATCATAGCCGTGCACATCACTGCCGCAAATCCCGCAAGCCGCGACACGCACCAGGACTTCATCCGGACCCGCTATCGGCGTCGGCAGATCCGCGATTTCAAGATAACGATACTTTGAAAGTAAGAGTGCCTTCATGGTTTCGGTATTCTCAGCTCATCTTGCTCACCGGCGCCCCAGGTGTGCAAGGTAAAATACGAGGAATTCGCGTTGCGCTGCAAGCCGTTGCCACGCTTATATCGTGCTTGCAGTATGATCCCGCGATATAATGCACATCCCGAAGGGCAAGGAAGCCATGTTTTGCGTTCGGATCGCGGGTTTGACGTTAAGCTTCTTCGTGATGTCCGCAAGCGCCCGCGCCTTTAACGAACCGCCAATCAACTATACCTCGCGTACTTGGCAAATGCAGGATGGCCTTCCCGAGCAGACCGTTCAGGCATTTGCGCAGACCAAAAACAGATATCTCTGGATCGGAACGACGGGTGGGTTGCTCCGTTTTGATGGTGGGCGACTGATTTTATTCGACCGTGATAACACTCCTGCTTTTACCGAAAACAATATTTTTGGTCTCACCGTCACAAATGATGACGCCCTATGGATTGCGACCGAAGGGGGTGGGCTGATCCGCTATAAAGACGGCGTGTTCCGCTCCTTTTCTGGAAAGGATGGCCTGCTCAATGACTTTGTGCGGGCGGTTTACCAGGACAGTAAGGGACAAATATGGATTGGAACCGACAACGGACTGTTTCGATTCTTGGGAGACCGTATTGAACGAGTGGACAATAGCAATGGCGTGCCGTCGATTGCCGTGCACGCCATCCACGAAGACAATCAGGGACGCCTTTGGGCCGGTGGCTCTAAATTGCTCTGTCTCAACGGCAGTACCTACCAGGAATATCGCCTGGCGGGAGAGGGAAGTCAGAATCGTGTTAAGTCCATAACACAGACCCGCGACGGGACTATGTGGGTGGGCACCATCGGGGGCCTGTATAGCATGGCCTCGGGGTCGGATTCTTTCCGCAGAGTAAAGGAAACCAGCGGCACCGTCCGTTTTCTCCAGGAAACTTCCGACGGCACTCTCTGGATTGGCACCATTGGTCACGGAATCTACAAATACCGGAAACACGAGTTTTTCCAGATGACCGCGCCGGGAAGTCTGCCCAGCAACACCGCCTTGAACTTGTTCGAAGATATCGAGAACAACATCTGGGTTGGAACCCAGGCGGGAATGCTGAGGCTAAGCAAGACCCCAATCCAAACCGTTTCTTTGCCGGACGCTGGCGACTACGACGCCGAAACCGTCTACGAAGACCACAATGACGATCTTTGGATCGCGGCAGCCAATCTTTTTCGATTCCACAATGGTAAGGCGACACGAGTACGCTTTCCTGGAATTACCGGTGTGCGTGTCCGGAATGTCTTCCGTGACAATGAAGGTGCCCTCTGGATCGGAACCGAAGGCAGGGGCGTGTTCCGGCAGAGCGGTACCAAGTTGGCCCACTATATGGTCAAGGATGGTCTGGTAAACAATTTTGTTCGTGCCTTTCTGCAAGGCAGTGAGGGGAGCATATGGGTTGCAACCGATGAGGGAGTGAGCCGTTGGCATGACGGCCACTTCACCAACTACCAAGAGCGCGACGGGCTTTGTTATTTCAGCACTCGTACGTTGGCGGAAGACCGCAATGGAGACATCTGGGTGGGGACCGACCGCGGAGTAAGCCATTTGCGGGGTGCTAACTTTGCCAAAGACGCAGTCACCGAGGCTCTTCGGCACGAGAAGATCTGGGCGATTCGCGAGGACTCCGATGGCGGATTGTGGTTCGGGACCCGTACCGGCGGGCTTTACCGCTGGCGCTTTGGAAAACTGACCCACTTTACAACCGCGCAGGGCCTCGCCAGCAACAGCATCTATGAGCTCCTCGAAGACCGGATGGGGAATTTCTGGGTCAGTGGTCCCAATGGCATCTCCGTGATCAGCCGGCGAGAGTTAGACATCATCGCGGAAGACCCGTCGCATCCACTTTCTTTGACTCTGTATGGTATTTCCGACGGTTTGGAAACAACCCAGATGTACGGGGCGGAGAAGCCCGGAGGAGTTGTGACCTCGCAAGGCGAGGTCTGGTTTGCGACCAACAAAGGACCGGTCCGCGTCTCTTTGAATCCGGCTCCGGCAACGGGTCCAGCGCCTGTGGTGATTGACTTCGTGCTGGCCGACGGTCTTCAGGTGCCGGATCTGCGGAGAATCTCTCTCACCCCGGACAATGCCAAAATCGAAGTGCACTATAGCGTTATCCAGTTGCGCTCCCAGGAGAGGGTGAGATTTCGATACATGTTGGATGGCTTTGACAAGAATTGGACGGATGCTTCGTCGCGCCGCGTGGCCTACTACACGAACCTCCCCCCAGGGCGCTATCAATTCCGCGTAGCAGCGTTCGAGATGAGCGACCCGCAGCAGATCGCCGAGACAGCCGTCGAAATTGTTCAGAGACCCCACTTCTATCGGACCGCCTGGTTCTTTAGCTGTTCTCTGTTATTACTGGCCGCCAGTGTGTGGGGAGGCTACCAATTCCGAATGCGTCAGGTACACTCCCGTTTTCAGGCGGTATTGAACGAAAGGAACCGGCTGGCGAGGGAAATGCACGACACGCTCATTCAAGGTTGCGCAGGAGTTTCCGCTCTGCTGGAGGCCCATTCCAGTCTCGATGACAGTGAGCCCGTTGCCAAGGACGATTTATTGAGCTGTGTGCGCACACAGTTGCGCACCACCATCAACGAGGCCAGAGAAGCGGTATGGGACCTCCGCCACGCCGATGGCTCCGCCACTGCCATCGGTCCGATACTTGGAAATATGACCCAGCAAGTCAGCCATGAGTTTGGAGTGCCGGTGGAATATCGAGTCTCGGGAAAACCGTTTGATCTGGACCAATCTACGGCACACGAATTGCTCATGGTGGTGAGGGAGGCCCTGCACAATGCTATTCGTCACGGCCAGCCTGCCAAGATCTACGTCGACATTGGTTTCGAGAACAAGGAATTCAGGGTGCAGGTGCGGGACGACGGACGCGGCTTCGACACGGCAATGGCATCGTCGCAACCCAACGGCCACTACGGCCTTGTAGGCATCCAAGAGCGTGCCAAGCGGATTGGTGGGGTACTCATTTTGAATAGCTGGCCGGGCGCCGGAACGGAGTTGACGTTGTCCGTTCCCCGCAAGGCATCGGCCACAGAGAGTGGGGTCCCGCGGATATGAATATGGTCTATGCCGACAAAATCAAGGTAATGGTTGTGGATGACCATCCTCTCATGCGTGTAGGCGTTGCTTCGATTGTGAATGCACGCTCCGACATGACTGTGGTGGCGCAGGCCGGCTCGGGAGAAGAAGCTGTCACGCTTTTTTTGAAGCACAAACCAGACGTCACCCTCATGGATCTGCGGCTCCCGGGGATAAGCGGAGTGGATGCAATTCGCTCGATTCGCGAAACGCAACCACGCGCCCGATTTGTTGTCCTGACAACCTACGAAGGAGATGCCGATATCCACCGGGCTTTGGAGGCAGGAGCGCAGGGCTACGTCATCAAAGGGATGCCTTATCAGACGCTGGTGGAGGCGCTGCAGCGCGTGCACAAGGGAGGGCGTTTTTTACCGCCTCCGATTGCCCGCGCCCTGGCATCGCGCATGCCCGACTCGGAACTAAGCGCGAGAGAACAAGAAGTGCTCTCTCTGCTCGCGAGCGGAAAAAGCAATAAAGACATCGCCTCCAACTTGCACATCACAGAGGCCACCGTGAAGTGCCACGTCAGTGCGATTCTTCTGCGGCTGAACGTCAGCGACCGCACCGAGGCCGTGGTCACAGCCCTGCAGCGCGGTCTGGTACACCTGGAGTGATACCCACCCCCCTGTTGTCAAGACAAATACTTATTTTCTACTATCCAACTTTTGGGGGATTCGCGGATGACCGCGTCGGCATAGGATTCCTCGTCGGTGGTGCAGGTGTGGTTTGAGACTCCGATCGACGGTTGTTGTGCGCCGGAAGATCCAAGACGATTTCGGGCGCACTGACGAACAGGAGTTAACTTTAGGAGGCTCCGCGATGAGGCTGGGGATGGTTCGCCACTTTGGGCGCATTTTCGTGTTGTTGGTCGGAGGTTTGACAGCCACGTTTGCTTTTGGACAGAACGCGAACACTGGAGAAATCAAGGGAACCGCCATGGACTCCACGGGCGCAATTGTCTCCGGTGTAACCGTCACCATTCTCAACGTGCAGACTGGAGTGAGTACCATAGTGACGACCAACGGAGAAGGCATTTACGACGTGTCTGCGGTTCCCGTGGGCCTGTATAAAGTCACCTTCTCGAAAACTGCTTTCCGCAGTTTTGTGCGTGAGGGTATTACTCTCGAAATCGAGACCATCGAGGTGGACGGAAGGCTGCAAGTAGGCTCCGTTAGTGAACAGGTCGTAGTAACAGGAGAGGCCCCCTTGGTGGAAGCCGAGACCTCCGACCAGCACGTTAACCTCAGTACCGAGGTGGTTAGCACGGCTCCCATCGTTGGCACCGACTGGCGCGCCGAGCTGGTTCAGCTTATTCCCGGCGTGAATACCGGCGGAGGAGCAGGCGAAATCAACGGCCAGGGGGTCGGAGTCAACGGCACGCAGTCATACAACATAAACTTTCTGTCTGACGGGGGGCCCGCCACCGCTCCGAGAGATTTCAACGGCAGCAACTACTATATGCCGGTTGACGCCATTGGCGAGGTAAGCATCAATTCAGCTAACGCGAACGTGCAGTATGGCGGTGGTCTCACTTCCATTAATGTGATCACCAAGAGCGGGACGAACCAATGGCACGGCAGCGGGTTCGAATACATTCAGAACACTGCATTCAACTCCAGAGGTTATTTTAATCGTACGGGGACAAAGGCCGTGGAGCACTGGAATACATACGGCGGCAGCGTGGGCGGACCGGTCCTAAAGAATAAGCTGTTTTTCTTTTTCCTGTACCAGCGCAACCCTTCGGTTGCTCCAAATTCCGGAAATTATACTTACCCCACCGCTGCTGAGGAAGCGGGGGATTTTTTCGAGGTCCCAGGCGCCACAGGCTCGGCCTTTAACGCCTCCGGCATACTGCAGGGAACTTATGATCCCGTGGCGTTGAATCTTCAGAAGTTCTTTCCCGCGGCAAGCGCGCGGGGATGGGTTGCGGGATGCCCCGGGCCAGTGAATGTATCAGCGAGCGTTCCCCAAACCTGCAACACCCTTGCAAACAATTTTGTGTTCAACGGCAGCAGTCCGGACACGGACACGTGGTATACGGGCAAGGCCGACTACAATATCAACTCCAAACAAAGACTCTCGTTTAGTTTCAACTATTTTCCCACCGTGTCAACTTATGTCCCCGCGGATCCTCTATTCCCCAGCGACGCAACGTCGACTCAACAAGGGTTTACCGACGATCTGACTTCGCAACTCTCGGAAGTCTATACGATTACCCCGACCCTGCTGAACGAGTTTCGTATAGGTGCCAGCCGCGAGCTCGATAAGTACTCGCCGCCTTCCCTTAATAAAGGCGATCCAACGACGATTGGGCTTGAGCCGGCCTACGGCACCAATGCTCCTGCCAATGTGTTTCCCAAAATCCAGATTGATGCGCCGGGGGGAGGAAATGGATCTGGATGCATCGCTGAGGGCGCTGGATGCGGCGAAAATGGCAACATCTCGGCCGTTCTGGGCGAGGGAAGTTACCTTGTCTCCGATGTCCTCACGCTCATTCACGGCCGGCACACCCTCAAAGTTGGGGGCGAGTACGACAGATTTTACCAGAACTATACCAACTGGGGAGATATCAGCTCGGGTAATTTCGAGTTCAACGGAGGCGTGACTGGAGTCCCGTACGCCGACTTCCTTGCTGGCGACGTTTATGGATGGTACGTTTCCGAGTCCGACCCGACCAGCGCTCACAGTTGGGCTTCGACATTGTTCGCCAGCGACGACGTCAAGGTCTCATCGCACGTGACGGTAAACTTGGGCCTCCGCTGGCAGGTCCAGTCCGGCTGGGGGGTCAAGGGCAATCTGTTCGGCAATTACGACCCATATCTGCCCAACTCCGCGGATGGCGGGGTCTACCGCGGGGCCATCCTCTTTGGCGGGCAGGGCGACACGCTCTTTGGCGGGCCGACGAGCAACATGACGACCATCCAAAACGCCGATTATAAGGAATTCGCGCCCCGAATCGGCATCGCCTGGTCACCCCGCGACAAGTGGGCCATCCGCGCGAGCTATGGCGTTTTTGACGCTCCACGCGATTCCGAGAATTACACCGATGGCGCACTCGGCCTCGGCTTCGATCCCCACCAGGTCGGCCCCAATGGGTACGTCAACGGCAGCTCTGCGTTCCAACTGGCAGCGGGACCGCCTGCCGGTACGATGGTCGTGTTTCCAACGCTTCAAACTCTTTCGTCGACCGTCTCCAACTTTAGCGGCGTAGAGTACTACCCGCGGAACATGCCTACCACCTACATTCAGAATTTCCTCCTAAGTGTTCAGCACGAGTTCGTGGGAAACATGTTGTTGGACACAAGCTATGTCTACACCCGCGGCAGGAACCTGAACTTTCAAACTAACATCGACCAGGCTCCTCTAAGCGCATTCGGATGCACAGGCTATAACTGCGGGAACCCCAACCCCATATTCAACGATATCCAGGCTCAAATCTACGATGGATATTCGAATTACAACGCACTGCAACTGCGCCTTCAGAAGAGGATGTCGTATGGCTTGAACTTCCAGGTCAATTACATGTGGTCGAAATCCCTCGATACCGGCACCGGGGGTGGTCACGGATCAGGCATTGATGTCTATCAGAATGCGTATGACCCCGCCGCCAATTACGGCTTGTCTAACTTCAACGCCACGAATACCCTGGTCGGTCAGGTCCTCTATGAGGTACCGGTCGGCCGTGGGCGCCGATATGGAGTTCCCCGGTATGTTGAGCCGGTCGTGGGTGGCTGGCGCGTCTCCACGCTGTTCCAGTGGCACTCGGGGACTCCGTTCACCCCGGTAATCCAGAGCTCCCTTGGAGCTGCGCTTGATCCGGGGCTAAGCCAATCCCTCAGCAATGGCTCCACGCTGTTTCCCGATGTAGTGGGTGCCGCAAAAGTCTCGAATCCTACGAACGCAATGTGGTTCAACCCTGCGGCCTTCACCAACCCGGCGCCTGGGACCTTTGGCGATGCCGGACGCAACACCCTGATTGGACCTGGTTTCGCGAACGTGGACTTCAGTCTCGCAAAGGAGTTTTCTCTTCACGAGTCGCTGAAGCTCGAAGTCCGGGCCGACATGTTCGATGTGTTCAATCATATTAACTGGGCCAATCCGAATAATGACGTTGGCATCGGTTGTTCACTCGCGCCGAATTCGCCGCCGCCGTGTGGAGTCGGCCAGGGCAGCCCCCAATTGTCCAATTCCACCGCTGGCACTATTACCAGCACCGAAGGGGGCACGCGCATAATCCAGCTCGGCGCTCACATCAGATTCTGACCGCGCAGTCAGAGTTTAACCAGCCCATTCTCGCGGGTGCGGAAGCAGCTTCGCTTCCGGCACCCCGCAGTTTTTAGCGACTCGCCGAAGCAGCGGATTTCGCGGTATCGTTCCTCCATGAAAGAATCTCGCCCCAGTAAGCTGCACCAATCCGCGTTCACCTCTGGTACCTCTCCGGCCATGGCTGCGAACCGTGTGAGACGCTTGTGCGGCAGGCCGCTAGTCTTGGTTCTCACGCTTCTTGCGAGCGCACTTGCGACAATGGCCGGACAAACCGGAACTTCCCGCGCTGCGGGGATTCACGATCACCTTCGGAAGGCAGCGGAATACCTGAAGGCAAACGATCCAAACTCTGCGGTTAAGGAGTTCGATGCTGTCCTGGCGCTCGATCCTAAAAACGCCGAGGCGTACGCAAACTTAGGCGTAATTGCGTTCTTTCAGCGCGATTATCGAAACGCTTCACAATATTTGGGCAAGGCTCTGGCGATTGACCCGTCTTTAGCGAAAACGCAAGCTCTCCTGGGAATTTGCCAAAGAAGGTTGGGCGATCCGTCGGCTCGCGCATTGTTGGAAAAGTCCTTTCCAAAGCTGAAAGACAAGCCATTGCGCCTGCAGGTCGGCATGGAGTTAGCAGCTATCTACGATCAACAAGGAGACCCTGCCGCCACGGCGTCCGTGATGCAATCGCTTGTGGATCTCGATCCCGACAACGTGGATGTTCTGTTCATGGCACAACGCGTCTACGCCGAGTTGGCCGACGACACGCTGAATAAGCTGGCCGTGCTTGCACCCGGCTCAGCCCGCATGCAACAAGCGATCGCCGAGCATTTGGTCAACGGGGGAGATCTCCAACACGCAATCGAGCACTACAAAAAGGCATTGCAGATCGACCCACACCTGCCAGGCATTCGTTTTGAGTTGGGTGAAGCTGTCCTTCAATCAGCTCACGATCCAGCAACGCAGGCGGAAGCAGAAAAGGATTTCGAAACCGCTGACGAGATTGACGGCGATGCCGCCAAAGCGGAGTGTGGGCTTGGCGGGATCGCATTGTCGCAGTCCGACGTGGACCATGCATTTATCCACTACCAACGAGCCTACAAACTCAATCCGAACGAAGTAGAAGCTCAGTTAGGTTTGGCAAGACTCCTGATGATGCAGCAGAAGCCGCAAGAGGCTATCAATTATCTGCGTGCCGCAATCCAATCTGATCCGCTGAATAGCGAGGCGCATTACCGGCTCGCTTCGGCGTATAGGCGTCTTCAAATGGAGGAGCAGGCGCAGAAGGAAATGCAATTGTTTCAGGAGATCAAGAAAACCAAGGACCAAGTCAAAGAGCTGTATCACCAGATGAATATTCAGCCCAAGGCGCAAGGCAATGAAATGCCGGACGGCGACCAACAAGAATAAAGAGGATCGGAAGACAGCTCCGACATTCTGGATGAAAGTGCGTTCGGTATCGCTGTATCTCGCCATGGCCTTGAGCTCGCTCTGGAATGCAGCTTGCGGCGGAGGCTCGTCCGGATCCAGCAATCCCCCTCCTCCGGCCAAGCTGCCGCCAGCGATCGCAAAGGGTTTTGGAGCAGCCAGCGTGCCCTTGAACGGCACGACATCGCTAACCTTCAACCTGTCGAATCCCAACACCGCGATCTCTCTGAGCGGTATCGGCTTCGCCGACACTCTGCCGTCTGGGCTTACGGTATCGATACCCAACGGGTTAACGGGTAGCTGCGGAGGCGGTGCGATTACGGCGGCTGCTGGTTCGAACAGCATCAGCCTGGCAGGAGGCAGCCTGGCAGCCGGCGCTTCTTGTAGCTTTGCGGTCAATGTTGTGGGCGCGACCATTGGCGCGCAAAACAATGTCACGAGTGCAGTGACCTCGACGGAAGCGGGAAATGGCGGAACGGCATCGGCGCAGATCGCCATTGTCGGGCCGAACCAGCAACCGACGGAGCCCACCGACATTAGTCCCATCGATGGTGAGGTCTATTACGTCGTGAATCAGTTGAGCGGCTTGCAGGCCGACCTCAATAACAATTCGAAGACATCTGGCGACCACATCGTCCAGCAGCCGCGGACTTTCACCAACACGAGCCAAAGATGGGCGTTCACAAAACTTACGGGCGGATCATGGCAGATCGGCAATATTCTCAACGGCCTTTGTTTGGATAGCGCGACCATCTCGGGCGTGGTGTACGTGGTGCAGAATCCGTGCGCTGGCTATTCCACGCAGCAGTGGACGCTTACTCCTATAGGCGCCGGTTACTACACGATTACGAACAATAGCACCAGTTTGTTGGTCGACTTATATCGGGGTGCGACATCTCCCGGCGCGCTACTGGACCAAACCACGTTGGCCGGCGCCCCTGCCCAGAGTCAGCTGTGGCTGCTGCGCCCTGCCTTCTTCCGGGGCATCGACAATGCCCTCATGGAGAAACAGGAGGCGGCGCGCGCTTCGACAGGTTTGACCTGGTGGAAGGATGCTGGCCAGCCATTGGACGTGCTTGCCATGCTGAAGAACCATGGCGTCAACCTGATCCGCCTAAGACCGAGTTCGGCGCCCCCGTATTCCAATCCCTCGCAGACTGGCTGCAGTAGCAACGCCTGTTACGCGGAAACCGACGCGCAGGATCTGGACCTTGCCAAGCGTTCCAGGAATCTCGGCCTGAGTTTGGAACTTACACTGCTCTTCGACGGCGGAAGCTCCGCCAGCTTGCCACCGGCATGGGCGAATGACACACTCGCTCAACTGCAGACGGATCTCTACGCTTATGTCAAAGCCGAAATCACGATGTATCGCCAGGCTGGCGTCATCCCCGACTTGGTGGCAATCGGCAACGAGGTCGACACCGGATTCCTGGGTTCTATCGGCAGTCCGACGGGAGCCGACTTTGGAGGCTTCGCGTCCTTGCAGATACAAGCCTTGCAAGCAGTGGACGATGCGGCAGCGGACACTTCGATTGGCCCGGCGGTTCCACCACCGCTGACCTGCATCCATATCACGCCAGCGTGGGATCTAACTCAATTCTTCACGCTCGCGAATCAGAACGGCATTCCGTATGACGCGATATGCCAGAGTTACTATCCTATTTTTCATGGGCCTTTGACCGATGCACAGGCGGCAAGCAGCAATCCGGGGAACGAGCCGGTCGAGCAGGACGTACTCGTCGCCGCGTCCAACAATATAGGGAAGCCAATCTTCATCATCGAGACGGGGGAACATTACGAGAACGGTTTTCAGTCGAACGATCCCTGGTACGCGCCGCCAAGCGTTACGGAACAGCAACAGTTTCTGCTTGATCTACAAGGTGTACAGGAGAGTTTGCCCAACAACCTGGGAATGGGCATCGAGTACTGGGATCCCGCTGGCGTGAATATACCGGGCTTGAGCGGTGGATTTATCAACGGCGACAATCAGGCCAACGCGATCTTCATCTGGAATGGCCTGGAGCTGTTTAATAATGCCGATAGCTCGGGGACAACCAACGTAAATGACCCCAGTTACTCAGAATTGCTTCCAGGTATCGACGCACTCGGTGGCAAGCTTGATGCCACATTGAGCTACAAGTTTGTCAATCGCAGTAGCGGTGAAATTTTCTCCGTCTACCAAGGCTCTAACGCCCCCGGCGCTTTGTTGGACGCGGAGGCTGATAGCGGAAGTCCAAGCGTCAGCCAGCAGTGGCGCATTACGAGCAACCTGGATGGTTACTTTCAGGTCGCTAATCTCAACCTTGGCACCGGAAATGCCACCAATGCGCTCGATGACTCCGGTGCTTCCACGACGAGCGGGACAGCCATCGTCCAATCGCTGGCCAACGGCGCGACAGAGCAGGAGTGGACTATTGTTTCGGTGGGGAACGGGTACTTCAGCCTCGTCAATCGTTTGAGTAGTCTGGCATTGGACACGAACGGAGGATCTGGTGCGCTGGCCGGATTCGTAGTGCAGGAACCGCAGACTGCTAGCGCCCAGACGCAACAATGGCAGATTGTCCCGGTGTACTAAGGTCATTCGGCCGTGCTGAAGCTCTCGGAAATACTGGGGCCGCTCAGCGCTGTAAGGAGAAGACGATGAAGAAAGCCAGCGCGCCGAGCGGATCTCTGAACCGGCGGGAACTGCTGAAAGGTGTGGTTGGGACGGCGGCGTTGGTCTCAGTGTTTCCGACCATAGGTTCTGCCTTCGCCGAGTCACGTACAGAAAGCCCGGGGCAAAGAACGCGAGAGAGTTTCGACTTTGGCTGGAAGTTCCACAGGGGCGATTTTCCAGGCGCTGAGATGCCAGAGTTTTCCGAATCAGACTGGAGAACTCTGGATCTGCCGCACGATTGGAGTATTGAAGGCGCTTTCGACGAGAAAGAGCCGTCCAGTTTTTGCGGCGCATATCTTCCCACTGGCATGGGCTGGTATCGAAAGAGATTCCGTCTGCAGGATTCGTACAAAGATAAAAAGCTTACCATCGAGTTCGATGGCGTTTACCAGCTCAGCGAGGTGTGGATCAACGGTCAATTTCTCGGCAAACGTCCTTACGGATATGTTCCGTTTTTCTACGACCTCACGCCGCACCTGAAATTCGGGCGCGAGAACGTGATCGCGGTCAGAGTCGACAACTCACACCAAACCAACTGCCGCTGGTATTCAGGGTCGGGCATTTATAGACACACCTGGCTGCTGTCTACGAACAAAATCCATGTCGCCCACTGGGGTACGTTCGTTAGCTCGCCGCAGGTATCGAAGGACGCGGCGACACTTCGTATCAGTACAAGGATTAGCAACGAAAGCGGAAATGCGGCCCGGTGCACTCTGGCCACCGTCGTTATTGATCGTGACGGGAATGCAGTCCAGAGCGCTGAGACGAGCCAGGACGTCGCCGCCGGCCAGGAATACGAATTCCTACAGCAGCTAATGGTGAAAAGCCCGCGCGTCTGGTCGGTAGCTGATCCGTACTTGTACAAAGCCCGCTGTACAGTGCGGACTCAAAGCCGGGTGGTGGACGAATACGATACTGCGATTGGAATTCGCGAAGCCGTCTTCGATGCGGATCGAGGATTTTTGTTGAACGGCGAACGCCTGAAGCTCAATGGAGTCTGCCTTCATCATGACGGCGGCAGTGTGGGGGCCGCGGTTCCGGAGAGGATCTGGGAGCGGCGGCTGGAAATTCTAAAGGAAATGGGCTGCAATGCCATCCGTACGAGCCACAACCCCTGCGCCGCGGACTTTCTGGACTTATGCGACCGCATGGGGTTCCTTGTCATGAATGAGGCTTTCGACGAGTGGAAGGTGCCGAAAGGCCAGATCGGCCCCAACGGCTATGCTAACTACTTCGACGAATGGTACGAGCGCGACGTACAAAACTTTGTTCGGCGCGATCGCAATCATCCCTCCGTAGTGCTCTGGAGCGCTGGTAACGAAATCGGAGACCAGGGTAGCCCGCAGGGCCCGGAGACATTGAGAAAGTTGCTCAAGGTTTTTCACTCGGAGGACCCCACCCGGATGGTGACTGCCGGCTGCGATCACATTCACTCCGAGCCTGCTTCCGAGGCCGCGAGCCCTGAGTTTCTCGCTCTTCTTGATGTCGTTGGCTACAACTATGTGGACCGCTGGCGCGACCGAAGAGAAAAGTATTACAGCATTGACCGCCACGCATCTCCGCAAAGGCGCTTCATTGGAACTGAGAGCGAAGGCATGGGCGGCATCCGCGGCGAGTATCCAGAGTTGTTCCCCGCGAAAGCCCCGGGGGCCGTGGGCTTTTTCCAATTCTTGCGCGGAAGAAACGTCGACGTAGAGCAGTTGTGGAAGTTTGTCAGCACCTATAACTACGTCGCCGGGGACTTCATGTGGACTGGCATCGACCACTTGGGCGAGGCGCGATGGCCCATGAAGGGCTCGTCCACAGGCGTCATCGACACCTGTGGCTTCAGGAAGGATGGTTTTTACTTCTATCAAAGCCAGTGGACAGACAAGCCGGTACTGCACGTATTTCCCCATTGGAACTGGAAGGGAAAAGAGGGTCAGATCATCCCGGTGACTTGTTTCACAAATTGCGACACAGTTGAGTTGTTCCTCAACGGCCGGTCGCTTGGAGTGAAAGGGTACGCATTCCCTCGCTTGGGCATGGAGGGCAGGTGGGGCAACCTACCGGACCGGGCGAAAGTTCTGAGAACCACAGGGGACCTGCACTTGTCGTGGGACGTGCCCTATGAACCGGGCGCCCTGAAAGCGAATGGAACTAAAGACGGGAAGATCGTCGCAACGTCCGAGATTTTCACGACGGGGCAGCCGGCTTCGATCGCCTTGTCGTCTGATCGGGAATCCGTTGGGACAGCTCAGTGCGAGGTGGCTCACGTCACCGTCCATATCTTGGACGACAAGGGGCGAGTAGTGCCAACCGCGGACAATGAGGTTACCTTCGAGATAGAGGGCGCAGGATCGCTCCTTGGAACAGACAATGGAGACCCAGCGAGTCACGAGGATTACAAATCTAACCGTCGAAAAGCCTTCAACGGACTGTGCCTCGCGATTGTGAAATCGAATGGCAAAGCGGGTCAGATTCAGGTCAGGGCCATTTCGCCGGCAATTCGAGCAGCCCGTGTGATCATAGCGACCAAGGTGTGAGTAGTGAAACGGTTCCATCGACTCATTAAAGCCCTGGCAATTTCCGCTGTATCCAAAGTTCTCTCCAGATGGTGCGCTCTTCTAGGGAGCCGGAGTTGAAAGACGGATATTAGCGTTGAGGAGATTCTAGAGTGGCCTAACCGGCATTGATCGGATCATCACGGCGGGCATTGTTCAGAGTCAGATCATGTCGTTCACCTGAAGGTACGAAGCATGCATTCCCTCGCCACAAGAGCCGCGGAAGTTTCATCGGGGCTTTTCATTGATCCTAGCCTGGACCAAATGAGGGCTAAAAGACAGTCTGAGAACTGGCATTCGCCAACGTAATGCATCTTGCGTGGACGGCACTCCCCACGTTTTCCTTCTCGACGCCACGGCCTGACAACACATTTCGAGCTTGGTCGAAATGTCGAAATACGGTTAACCGGGAGGGGCCACTTGTTGAAACGTTTGGACTGGCCGGAGCACTATCGTACATGACGGGAGGAGCCGCCTGGCGACGCGTGATTGAGTTATTTCCATAACACGACTTAGGGGAGGAAGTGAATTTCTTCCAGCCCTCTCCCTAAGTCAAGCAAGAATGAGCGTGGCACTCTACTCAATTTTATTAAGGACCGTTCGTCAGGCTTCATGTTGGTATTGACATTCCCGGATTTGAGGCATATGTTGAATGCCAATTTCGGCGAACGGGAGACTGGGGCTTAATAGACTCCACACCTGAGGGGGGTTTCTGCTCGCCGACTTCCCCGACAACTAGGAGCGGTATTTACCAGCGAAGGTGTCGCACCTCTAAGCGCGCGCGAATGCCGAAGTTGCTAGCTCGTTTGCAGCCTGTAAGAGTGGAGCTAGCTAACCAAGTGTGACCTCGAGCTATTGGTGGATGGGTGTTTGTTCTGCGCCGGGTTGAGATCGAGCCCGGAGGATCGCGCGCCGGACACTGATGATTCCATGGATGGTACCTCGACTGAAAGGCGTTGACCGATGCGAGTCTACGAGGCGATCGTCAAAGCGCTGGAAGGAGTGGGGGTTGATGTCGCCTTTGGCGGGGCAGGCGAGAATGCCGCATCGCTGATGCTGGCACTGAAGCACTCCACCAAGATCAAGCCTATCATCGTGCGTCACGAGCAAGCAGCCTCGTTCATGGCCTGCGGCTATGCCATCTACTCGGACCGGCTGGGATTCTGCTTCGCGACCGCAGGCCCTGGCGCTTTCAATTTGTTCTCCGGGCTCGCGGTCGCCATGTCCGACTCTTATCCGGTCCTGGCGCTCTCCGGATTTGCATCGCTCGAGTGGATGGGCAAAGGAGCATTGAACGAGAGCTCCGGGCTGAGCCGTACGCCCGACTCGCGGAAGATGTTCGCTGCGACCACCAAGCGATCTTATTTGCTCGAAGATCCTGCTAAAACCTGCGATGTTGTGGAGGAGGCGATCAACATAGCATTCGAGGGGCGCCCAGGCCCGGTTCACATCCATGTTCCGGAGAATCTGACATATCACGGAGTGTCGGTCGACAACTACCGCGACATCCAGGTCAAGGTTCGGCCGGTGCTACCTGACGGCGGCCAGATTGCGCGCGCAGCCGAGCTCATCGCCGGCGCGATCCGGCAAAAGAAGCAAGTACTCGGCCTCTTTGGTTATGGCGCGGTCCGCAGCAATGCCGGGCCGGAGCTGCGCGCATTCGTCGAGCGCTTCCAGATTCCTTTTGTCACCACGCTCGACGGCAAGGGCACCATCGCGGAAGATCACCCCCTGGGCCTCGGAGTCTTCGCCGACAGCGGTCACGGCAGTGCCGCGAAAGCGTTCCTCCGCGCCGATTTAGTTCTGGCGGTAGGCAATTCCTTCGCCCAGCATGCGACCTTCGACTTCCGCCCCGACCTGTTCAAAGACAAAGTCCTGATCCACATCAACATCGATGCGGCGGAGATCAATAAGGTCTACCCAGCGGATTGCGGCGTGGTCTCCGACGCCAAGCCGGCGATCGTGAGCCTAGCTAGCGAGCTCGCCAGTTCAGTGGGCGCGGTCGCCCCAGTGCAGGTCGAGAAGGATCGGCACCTGACTGCGCCCATCATCAACCTCCAGCCGGATCGCATTCATCCCGGCCAGATGGCGCGATCGCTCTCGAAGCTGTTGCCCCAGAACAGCATCGTTCTGGCCGACGCGGGCGCTCACTTAGCGTGGCTCAGCTACTACCTCGAGCTTTCGGAGGGGCAACACTACCACAAGCCGGGGAGTTTTGGCCCCATGGCGTGGGCCGTGAACGGCGCGCTGGGAACCAAAAGTGCCCATCCTGACCGGACGGTGGTGGTGGGATGCGGAGACGGCGGGTACCTGCTCTCCGGCTTCGAACTGCTCACTGCGGTTCAGCACAACATCCCGGTCATCTGGATCATCTTTGACGATAGTGAGTTCAAGCTAATCAAGATGTACCAGGTCACCACCTTCGGAGAATCGGGGCTGGTTGAGTTCACCAATCCGGACTATGTCGGCTATGCGAACGCGTGCGGCGCTCAAGCCTTCCGAGTTGAAACTCTCGAACAGTTCGAGTCGGCGTTTCGCGAAGCGTTGGCGTCGGGTAAGCCGACGCTGATCGATGCTCATATCACGCGACTTGCCGTTCCTCACTACAGCTCCAATCCGGCCGGTCTGTTAGTGGCAATTGAAGAGGATTTGGCAAAAATTCTGAAGAGTGTGTAAAGTTCATCGGCTTTTTTTTGGCGTTGGCTTAGTTGTGGTCGGGCGCCCGCGCAAGATACCAAGATACGAGGTAGCAAATATGCCTGGGGTTCATGCCGGCTTCGATGAGATGAGCAAGTATCCGCTTTTCGAGGCCCTTTTCAAACGAAGATCACGGCGTATCAGCCTGGGGCTCCAGTCTGTGCCGGCGGGAAGCAACAGCTTTACGTCAAACTCCATGCCGCAACCGCTGAGCGCTCTCGAAGAAGCGGTCTTGATTTCCGCGGTCGGAATGACGGGGCTCACTTTGCCCGATCGGCCCTTTGCCACCACCACGGGGGAAAAGATCCTGGGCACGCCCAATGTCAACTTTCCAGGTCGTGCCGCCGGCAGCACCGACAACGCACAGGCAACCCACTTTTTCCTGTTCAACGACACCGGCGCATATTTCCTCAAGCGTGTCGAACCGGCGGATCCTACGGAGCCGGTCACACCGGAGTTGCTGATCCGCCGGGCCGAGGCATCCAAAGTCAAGATTCTGGATAAGCGTCCCGAGTTTCCGCGCGAATTTCCTTACTATCTCGATTCCAACCGGTTTCTCTCCAACCTTCCCGGCTCCACGATCCTATTCCCCGTTGTGGATATGACGCACCAGTACATCAACGCTCTCATGTATCTGCTGACCGAGCCTGACGGCCACCGCCCCGCCCTTCTCGACGATCGCAACTTCTACTTGCCCGCCGGTGTAGGGAAGTGGATCCGCAACGGTTTTCTAAACAAGAAGCTCAAACTTTCCCTCGGCTATCTTTTCACCATGCGGACGCAGATCGAGGCAGAATTGCTTTTGCAGAACCTCATGTTGACGCTACAGGCAATGGGCCTCGGCGGATGGATTCACTCCGCGGTTTCGACTGCCAGTTTGCTGCCCGCCCTCGGATTTCAGTACGTGACGCCGCATTACCGCCCGCTCGATTTCTTTCGCTGGGGAACATTTGTCACATCGCCGCGGTCGCAGCCCATCGGGCTTCCACCGCACATCAAGTGCATGTGCCCGCCGTATTACAACTCGATGGCCGACGCCGTCCAGGCGGTGGTCGATCAGAAGTACAACGCGGGCGGAACGTACGGCGATGAAGCCTACTTCCGCGGCATCTTCCGCGACGATCGTGGAGCGCGCTATCTCAAGGAAGTGCCCCATTACAAGGACGAAGTGATCGCCTGCGTCAAAGACATTTGCACCTATATCTATAAGCGGCACCAGCGCTTTCCCGCTCACTGCGATGCAATTTACGCGCCCGGTGTGTGGCTGCAGGCGCACCACCTAGATTTGCAGTACTACGACACTCTGTTCAAAGGCGGCTACACCGAGACCCAGCGTGAGCACCAGCAACGGTGGCACGGCTAGTGTGCGGCGGCTCCATGAACACATGAACAGGCGAGGAGCAAGTTGATATGGATACTACGAAGGGATCTCTCGGCGAGTCTCGCGCGAGGTTCTGGTTTGTTTTCGCGCTTTTCGTATTCCTGATGGCAGTGGCCCATGGCGGGGCCGAGTTGCAGGCGCGGCTCAACGCTGATGCCGCAACGGGCCTCCCCGTCCATACCCTCCTCTACTATCGCGTGATCTTTACCATCTGGGTGGCCATCCTGCTGTTGACCCCGGCCCTCTGCTTCCATGTCTTCTCGCGCGCCGACGCTGCCAATAGCTATTGGCGCGCATTCTGGACCTTCGCCTATCTGGCGTTCCTCACCCACCTCTACTGGACGCTCTTTGCCACGTTCCATCTGGATTGGGCCGAGATCTTCCATAGCCAGGCGGGCGTTGCGCTCGATCCCGAAAGAGTCGTCCAGCATCCCGGACCGGACCTCTTTCTAGCGGCTTGGTGGGGACTGGATGTCTTGCTGGCGTGGCTGGTGGCGGACCATAAATGGGTACGAGTACAGCGAGGTGCGGTGCACCTGCTCGCGTTCATCATGTTCTTCGCCGCGTTCACGCTGGCGGCAAAAGCCAGCATCGTGGCCCATATTCTCGGCATTGTCATGCTACTGGCCGTGCTCGGCTGCTTCGTGCTGTCACTGATCATTTACGAGAGCGATCCTAAATCGCTGATGTCGGTCCTGAATATCAAGGCGTTTGAACTCCTGAACCTGTTTGTCGTCTGGCACAAGCTGCCGACTTTCCTGGCCGTGGTCAACCTTAGCGCGCTCCGCGAAGTGCTGCGTGCGAAAAACCTGCACAACACCTCCGGCATCGCGGTCACGAATCCGAGCGGCCTCCGCTCGACTGTGCCATTCCAGTCTGCATTCCTCACCCAGCGTGAGGAAGACGGGCAATACAACGACCTGTCGAAACCGACAATGGGCAATGCCAGCGTAAACACGGTGGATCCGTTTAACAACTCGGATTTCACGCTGAGCAATCCCGGCGCGCGCTTTGGACGAAACATTCCGCTGAGCGAAGTGAATCCGACCCGCAACGCCGGCTTGCTAGAGCCGAGTCCGCGTCTGGTCAGCAACCGACTGCTGGCGCGGCAGGCAAAAAGCGATGGCACGGATGACTTTAAGCCCGCCACCATCCTCAACCTGCTTGCGGCAGCCTGGATTCAGTTTCAAACCCACGACTGGTTCAACCACGGTTCGCCTCGGCCCATGGAGGACGATCCCTTCGATGTGCCGCTGCCTCCCGGTGATACATGGCCCACCGCAAAGATGCTGATCCGTCGCACCCGCCCCGACCCCACCCGCAGGTTTAACGACGGCTCAGGCCCGGTCACCTACGCAAATGCCGAGACGCACTGGTGGGATAGTTCGCAGATCTATGCGGATACTCCCCAGGCGGGAATGAAGTATCGCTGCGGCGAAGAGGGGAAGCTTAAGATTGATCCCAAGACCAAGCTGATTCCCCTGGATCCAACCGGACTGGAAGCCACCGGCCTGACCTCGAACTGGTGGTTGGGACTTAGCGTGCTGCACAACCTCTTTACGCTCGAGCACAACGCCATCTGCGACCACCTCTTGCAGGCATTCCCGGAGTGGAGGCAGCACCCGAACTGTGATGACGAAGTTTTCCGCGCGTCTCGTCTCGTCAACAGTGCCTTGATGGCCAAGATCCACACCATCGACTGGACGACGGCCATCCTCACTCACCCGGCATTGCAAGTGGGAATGAACGCGAACTGGTCCGGGCTGGCAGGAGCAGCGGTCAAGAAAACTTTCGGACGCATCAGCGAGAGCGAAGCGATCAGCGGTATCCCCGGCTCTGTAACCAACCAGACCGGCGCGGATTACTGTTTGACGGAAGAGTTCGTCGCCGTCTATCGCCTGCACCCGCTTCTGCCCAACAACATCCAGCTTTTCTTTGCGGCGGACGGCAGGAAGGGCCGGGTGCTGAACTTTGAATCAACCGATCCCAACGACCCCAGCGTCATCGTCGGCCCAGACGCAATGAGGAACGCGCTCGGCGGCGACGGTACCACGTTTCTTGACGTGGTTTATAGCTTCGGCGTGCAAAGCCCCGGCGCGGTCACGCTGCGCAATTTTCCGAACTGGATGCGCCGGATGCATCGCCGAAACGGCCAGAAGGTGGAAGAACTGATCGATCTCGCATCCATCGACATTCTGCGCGACCGCGAGCGCGGCGTGCCCCGGTACAACCGTTTCCGCGAGCTCTTTCACATGCCGCGTGTCAGCTCATTCGAACAGATGACGGATGATCCTGCTCTTGCTCGCGAGCTGCGCGAGATCTACGGTCACCCCGATAAGGTGGACCTGATGGTTGGGATGTACGCCGAGAAGCCGCCTGAGGGGTTCGGTTTTAGCGACACGGCCTTCCGCGTATTCATTCTTATGGCATCGCGCCGTATCAAGAGCGACCGCTATTTCACAACCGACTACACGCCTGCGGTCTACACGCAGCCCGGAATGGACTGGATCGATAACAACAACATGACCAGCGTTCTGTTGCGTCACTTCCCGGAACTGACGCCGGTGCTGATGCGGACTAGGAATGCCTTCGCACCCTGGAAATAGACGGCGGAGTCCTGCAACCCGTGAAGCCATATAGGCGCGAGGAGCGGACAGTGGCAACTGGCGACGGAAGCGCATTTTGAGAGGTGAGCGGCCTTGAGTTCGGACATTTGGACGACCTATCCAGCGCTTCCGCACGCGCTGCCTTTCCGCACCATCTTGGGCGAATACCGTGTGCGGCGTCCGCTGGATCTCGCCGTCACTGTACTGAAGGACATTCTGAAACCGCAGGCTGCTCAGCAAGACCTCGCGAACCCGAAGTTGGCGGAGATCCTGAGCTCGGTGCACAGTTCGGAAGAGCTTGCCCAAATAACGGCGAAGCGTATTCTGAGATTCGAGCATCCGCCTGGAGGAGACCTTGCCACAGCCGTGGCGAAGCACATTCTGAAGCTGGATCTGACGCCGCAAGAGTTTGATGGGATATGGACCAGACTCGATGCTGACATCACGAAGTCTGAGCAGGCGTACCGGGAACTGGCTACAGCGAAAGAAGTTTTGCAAGCCCAGCGGCGGAAGCCTGGAGAACTACTCAAGACGTTCAAGAAGGAGCTCGTCGACGCTTACGAGCGGGTACTGCTCGCGGAACGCGTTTGCCAGATCTACGATCGGCCGTTGAAATCCATTCTCTACGCCATGCAGGGGACCGCTGTGTGCCTCTCCGGCGGCGGCATTCGCAGCGCCAGTTTTTCGCTGGGCATTCTCGAAGGACTGGCGCGATTCAGCCGCCCCGCGGCCTGCAGTGAGAAGCAGAAGCCCCTCCTCGATACGCTGGACTACCTGTCTACCGTTTCGGGCGGCGGCTACATTGGCAGTTGGCTCATGGCCTGGGCGCAGAGAAGCGACTACCACCAGGTCATCGAACATTTGGCCGCGCCCGCCCCGACCTCGGGCGACCCCGAGCCTCAGCCCATCCGCCACCTGCGCGAGTACACCAGTTACCTCTCGCCGCGCTACGGCTTCACGCTCGACACGCTGACACTGTTGACGATCGTGATGCGCAACATGATCCTGAATTGGCTGATTCTTGTGCCGCTAGTCATGGCGTTGTTCTGTCTGCCCCAATTCTTCTACAACTTTTTCTACGGTTGGGCCTTCGCTCATGCGAAATCTGGGGAAGCTTGGTTTCAGGAGGTGATCGGCTCGGCCATCTTATTTGTCATGTTCGCTTCCGTGACTGCCGTATGGCGTATGGCGCGGCCGCCATATGAAGGAAGATCGGCCGATCCACAGGTCGATCCCCAGAAAGAAGGGAGCATTTTTGTCGAGCTTTGGTTCTTCACGGTGCCGATTCTGATCAGCGCCTGGCTGTTAGGCGAAGCTTCTGCCTGGGCCTACGTCAGCGGCTCGCTGAATCCAGGCCAGTGGTCCGTCCCGCGTCTGGCCGAATGGCTGATGCTCTACACTGCCATTCCGCCGTTGGCCATGTCGCTGGTCCGCGTGCGCCTGCTCTGGCAAAGCGATGGCAAGCAGTGGCCCAACGCTTTTCGCAAACATGATGGAACCGGGCGGGTGGCTTGGCTCAGGTTGATCTGGTCGTTCATCGCGCCATTGGTAGTGGCGGCGCTGGCCGCCTGGTTGTTGGCGGAGTGCGCACTGCAGCTCGGCCCACGATTGATGGAAGTCAGTC
The DNA here is from genome assembly GCA_003156805.1 of Acidobacteriaceae bacterium. Taxonomy (GTDB): domain Bacteria; phylum Acidobacteriota; class Terriglobia; order Terriglobales; family Acidobacteriaceae; genus Sulfotelmatobacter. Next base: position 172,139 of record PMHV01000030.1, read on the forward strand.
CTTGGCATCTTGTCATCGGCCGCAAGTTTGTGGTTCTGGTGATCCCCATCGTGCTCTGCGTGATGATGCTGGCATCGACCCTGCTGACGGGGTTGTTGACCAACATCGAACAGGAAGAGGAACGCGAGTGGTGGGCGCGCGCGGGGGGGATGCTGTTTTCCTCCCTGTTGTGTTGGCTGGCATTGAACTGCGTCGCTTTCTTCGCCACTAACTCGCTGCAATTCATGCACGCCTCCATCCTCGCGGCAGTGGGCCTTGGCGCAGGTTATGTCGGCAGCGCCGCGGGATTGTCCGCGGCCACCACCTCCGGCCTCAAGCGCGTCAAGGCCGAACAACTTACCAAGTTCGAAACCTTCCTGGCCAACCATGGATTGATCGCTCCAGTGGCGTCCGGCGTCGCGCTGGTCTGTCTCGCCTTGGCGTTGGCAACCCTTACCAGTTGGCTGCGCGTGAAGCTGTACAACCGGCTGATCGATACCGCCAAGTCGCTGGACCCCAGCGTCTTGCAACATTACCTGTTCCATTATCTCGGGGTGACAGTCCATAGTATGTGGCAGGATCACTGGGTTCCTGTTTTCGGGATGGCGGTACACGTCGCAAGGTCGGTCCGCTGGGTTGACACCCTCGACCGGCTCAAGCTCGATTCGCTCGCCGCCTGCGTGGTGTTCGCGGCGGTTTGCTTCTTGGCGTTTTTCGCCAACATGTTCATCAACATCAACACCTTTTCGCTGCATGGCATGTACCGCATGCGTCTGGTGCGCTCCTACCTGGGCGCATCGAACTTCGCCCGTCACCCCGACTCCTTCACCAACTTCGACAGCACTGACAACATGCATGAAGCCGACATGCCGCGCTCAGCCGCGCCGCTCCACATCATCAATACTGCGCTAAACCTGGTGGCGACACGCAACATGGCATGGCAGCAGCGCAAGGCTGAACCCTTTACCTTCAGTCCGGTCAGTGTCGGAAGCTGGCGTCTCGGGTACTTACCCACGGAGGATTACGGCGGCAGCAAGGGCGTAACCCTGGGTACAGCAATGGCGATCAGCGGGGCAGCCTTCAATCCCAACATGGGCTACCACTCTTCGCCACTGGTCACGCTATTGATGACCTTCTTTAACGCTCGCCTGGGATGGTGGCTCCCCAATCCCATGTGGCCGCTTCTGCGGAAGTGGCCCGACCGCGGCAGCAAGACAACTCGCTTCCTACGAAGAAATGGCCCGAAGTGGGCTTTGATGCCCCTGCTGAGCGAGGCCCTGGGCAACACCGACGACTCCTACAAGTGGATCGAGCTGTCCGACGGCGGCCATTTCGAAAATCTGGGACTTTACGAGATGGTTTTGCGTCGTTGCCGGCACATCGTCGTTGTGGACGCCGATGCGGACGGCGAATTTCACTTTGAAGATCTGGGCAACGCGATCCGCAAAATCGAGATTGACCTGGGTATCCCGATCACGTTTCCCGACTTTCCGCATGGGCTGCCGATGAAAAGCGGAGTTGAACTTCTGAACGTCTACTGCGTTCGCGGAGAGATCCAATACGACTGCGTCGACGACCATGCGCCCAAGGGCAAACTCTTGTTCATCAAACCGATCCTGAACGGCAGCGAGCCACCGGACATCCGCGCTTATGCCGCTTCCCATCAGACCTTCCCTCATGAAGCCACCTCGAACCAATTCTTCAACGAAGCACAATTTGAAAGCTATCGCCACTTAGGATCTTGGATGATCTCCTCTTACTTCGAGAACGTTCCCGAGAACGGACCGCCAGCGTCGGTTGGTTGCGACATGGCCACGTTCTTCGCCCATGTGGAATCTGTTCGCACTGCTGGGGAGAACGTCGGAACGAAATCAGCCGCGGCGATCGGTTCGGCGAATCCACCTACGCTTCCGGCCGGAGAGGTATAGGCGAGGCGGGCCGTTCAGAGACACCGCTGTTTGCAGGAAACTATGCTCGGAGTCGAAAGCAGCGGATGTGGGCTCTTGTGCTGGCCCGGAGAACGGCGTTTCGTAATGCTGGAACCGCAGAACTGTGTTCCCCCACAATCCAAAACGCAAAAGGAGCGCTGCATAGAAGACGATCGGGAGGGTTCGCATTGTTTGTCGGATTCAAATGATGTGTGTTTATGTCGTTGATGTTCCTCCTGTCGGGATTATTTGCGTGGACAAGCCTCGAACGCAAGTTTCGCACCTTCTTGTCCCCGCTGACCTGAACGACCCGCCCGCGATTACTGCGCCTTCGTAAATCGCCTCTTGCTGGACGGGGCGAAGTGGCTATCGATTTTGCCCTTTACTTTAATGAGCGTTGATTTCTCGAACGGCTCGCCATCGAGACCGTTGGCGAGCAATCGCACCGTGAAGTCTCCTGAATGCGTATAAGAATGACTTACGGTGGTTCCCTCGGCGCTCGTACCGTCGCCAAAGTTCCATCGGTATACAAGCGCGGGGACGCCTGCAGGATCTGTTTCCGCAGAGAACTGAACAGTCTTGCCCGCTTCCGCATTCTCCGGGACATGCACGCTGACCATGGGTGCCGCAGTTGGAATCGAAGTGTCAATGACTTTGAGTACTCTCACTGAGTGCGGGGGCAATTGGACTGCGATTGTGTCTAAATTGTTTTCGACCGGAGTAGACGAGCTAAAGATGTCGAGGATATGATCGTGCCCTTGCAACCGTAATCCTAGGTCACGGACCAGGTCGAATTTGTGCGCGGTCGGCTTTTCCGTCCAGTTGAAGATGGTCAAGATGGCCTGGCGCTTGCTCTCTTGCAAGAGAAAGATGCTGGGCATGCCGTCTTCTGCGGTGTAGTTCATCAGGTCAAGAGGTCGCGACGCGCGCCCTAATCGAACCATGTTCAGCAGGTCCTCGTTTCTAACGAGAGCCACGCGGTCGGGATCGGCACCGAGCGTGGGGAGATCGTCCCCGATTTCATACATTCCTCCAGCAATGGCGGCTAAGGCAATGGAGACCCTCGCTTCATCCAAAGTAAGAGGACTCTTGCCTCCGTGCCACTCCTGTTCATCCACGGTTTGCCGGGAGACGGTGAAAGCGTCTGGATCATCGACATAAAAATTGCGGTTCATGTAATAACGGGCTGCAATTCCGGGAGCCGCTTCTTTGCTGGATTCGAAGGTATGGCCGGTATCGACCGATATGCGGCCCGTATCTACAAGGCCGACGGGATTCAGCATGGCGCTGCCATCTTTATCGAGCAGAACATCGCTTCCGACGGCGTCGCGAATAACTTGCAGGCCGATGCGCTGCGCCTCCAGAGCGGTCGTATTGGGCTTGTAGTAAAAGCCTTCGATTGCGCTGTCATCCATGAAGTCCAGCTTGATGTAACGGATGCCCCAGTCCTTGGTAAGGGTGACGTAGGTCTGGCGCAGATAGTCTTGCGCGCCGGGATCGGTGCAGTCGAGAACATAAAGCGGGTCTAGCCGCGGCTCCTCGGCGATGACCCAGCCAGCGCGAATCGGCCGGCCAGCAGCATTGTGCACGAGCCAATCCTGGTGGTTTTCGTATATCCAGGAGCGCTGGGAAACCTCAAAGGGAGCGGTCCAGATTCCTGGGGTCAAGCCCAGCGCGCGTATTCTGCTTTCGAGAGCATTCATGCCGTCGGGGAACAATGCGGCATCTGGAGTCGCGTACTCGCCCCGCGCATACTGATAGCCCTCATCAATGTGGAAAAAGTTGTATCCGAAATCTCTCAAGTGCTCCGAGAGCCACGTCGCGTTCGTCAACGCGGTACCCTGGTTGAGGCCGAAGTAATAAGCCGTCCAGCTCCACCAGCCAGCAATACTGGGAGCGGCTACACGGGCGTGATGCAACCGCCGGATAAGGCTTCCATAGGTCTCGAGCTGCTGGTGGTAGTCCGTACCAGTGCTGATCAGCAGCCGTTCGGAGCCGAGGTCCGCACCGGGCGGAACCGGTAAGCTCAACTCGATCCGATCTTCGCCCGGCGATTCTTGAAGGGAATTTTCCTTCTCCAGCTCGGTGGTTCCGGCGGAATCAACCTCGTATGCGCTGATATGGCCATTGTCAACATGCAGGCGAAGGATGGTAAGAAATTTGTCGGACGTGAGCGTGCCCAGAAAAACACTTCGCTTGGTGGCGAGATTGTAGATCAACTGGCTGCCGACGGCACGATGCATGCCGTTCGAAGCATCTGGCAGATCGTGAATTGCGATCGCAGGCCGGTCTTCGCTAAAACTGTCTGAGAGGACGCGGTCGGAGGCGTCAGATCCGCCAAGATCCGCGATGGCCGGGCCAAGGGCCTCGAGGCTGCGGAATGCCTGAATCGTGAAAGGACTCGATCCCCGGTTGCGAACGCTGACAGCGATGGTTACGAAGTCGGGATCGGCATGGAGTTGCAAGGAGTAGATCAGGTCAGGCTGGTCCCGACGTCCCGAGTTCGACATCGTCAACTTGGTTCCGGGCCCAAGCTCATCCACAACACTCTCGCGGGACAATGAATGTTGCGGATAATCGCTCGACCTCAGCCAAAGATGATTGATTTCAGCAGACACACGAGAATGCAAAATCGGCCTGTTGGAAACCGAATCGAAGATGGTGTAACTGCCATCGGCGGCATTCACCGAAATCCCGATAGTTTTTCCCTGGCAGCTTTCGAACGAAGGCGTGGTTGAAGCTGACCGCCCGAAAGTCAATCCGGGCATCGTAAGGAACAGTAGCAACCAACATGGCTTCCGATTGGTTTCCATTCTTGATCTCTTTCACGCCAAAACGGTCCTGGTGTTGCAGCTTCGTCGGTCGGAATCTCCTTGTTCACTCCAAGAACCTACCGGCGATTCGGGCTTTCGCCTCATCTCGCGCACGGCAAGGGCGCCGGGTTCGGGAGCCGTGAGCCCGCAGTTCAGAACTCGAACCGCAACCCGAACTGGAAGTATCGGGGCAGATACCCCGCCGCGTCGGAGGTAATCGTCCCGAAACCGGTTTCTTCAAAAGCCGCGTTCGGCGCTGCGAAGCGCGGATGATTGGCAAGGTTGAAGATCTCCGCTCGCACTTCCAGCTTCATGCCCTCTTTGGGATCGAATGACTTGTAGAGATTAAGGTCCACGTTGTGGATGCCGGCGACACGCAATCCGGGAAAGTAGCGTGGAGCATTGCCCGGGGTTTGGTCGCCCGGATCCGCAAAGCAGTTGCTATTGAAGTAGGAGAGCGGCGTCGCAGATTCCCAGCTCAAAGCTACGTCTTTCATGCTAGAGCCGGACTTGAGCTGGGGGCAGACGACATTGGGACGCTGGGTGCCATTCGCGAGCCGCCCGAAGGAATCAGAGATCGCGATGGGCTGGCCCGCCTGCTCCGTGATCAAGGTGGCGATCGACCAACCTCCGACAACAGCGTCGAGTGCGCGGTTCATATCGCCGCCAATCATTTCCTTGCGGCCGACGGGCAGATCCAAGACCACGGCAGCCGCAAGCCGCTGCGGCGCGTCGTTGGCGCTGATGCTGTGCTCCAAATTCAGGCGATCCAGTTGCTGCGGCACGCCGGCGCTCAGCGAGCCAACGAAATTGTTCCTGCCCGCCGAGGAATCGTCCGTGTTCTTCGAAACCGTGTAGCTTCCCTCGAAGCTCAAGTGATGCGTCGTGCGCTTCTGAAAGCGGATCTGCATCGCGTTGTACCAGGAACTGGCTTCCTCTATCATCAGGCCTTCGAAGTCTCCGGTGAATTGAGGATAGGGATTGAGCAGATACCCCAATGGGATCTGCCCAGTGCTATTGCTGTAGAGCGAATCGGGTTCATTGAAGCATGGGCCGGGGGGACAAGGGGGGCTGAACATGGATAAGAACGGATTGTTCACCCCCGTCTGAAGAAAGTTGCTCACGCAACTATCGTTCTGGCACGTGGGATCGGTGGGAGTCACAGCGGCTGAAATATTCGCCAGCAAAGCCGACGAAATGAAATCCCGGTTGTTTGTGCCAGACCAGGGCAGATGGGTGCTCCTATTGGCAACGTAGTCCACGCCGAGGACGATCTGGCTAGGCAACTCCCGCTGGATTCCCAGATTCCACTGGTAAATGTCGGCGTCTCGCGCCGCGGTCGTGCCCAGGTCGTTATTGTTGGCATACCCCCAATTAGCCAACGCGCCATACTCCGTGCCCTGCGGACCGGTAAAGCCGGTGGGAAACGGATTTTCCAGGGTCGCGGATTGGCTCCCAAAATTGTTGTTTGTAAAAAACATCGTGGCGGTCTTGGTGAAAGCGGTTCCGGGATATTGGAAGTTTGTGGCCGGGCTCATTCCGAAATACACGCCGGCTCCGCCGCGCATGACCGTCTTCGAATTGAACCCGTAGGCAAAGCCCAGCCTCGGTCCAATGTCCTTGCGGTACACCGGAACGCTCCTCATGCTGGAAGTGGGGAACAGCGTAGTGCCGGGCAACTCCTCCGAGGACGGGAAATTCAGGCCGACCGACTGCATAGCCGCTTGCGCGCTGCTCAGATTGAGATTGATGCCAGTGTCCCCGGTGAAATCGCTGAATTCGATGTGATTGTCGCGCTCGTTGTAGGGCGTGCTCCACTCATAGCGCAGGCCGAGGTTCACGGTGAGCTTCGAGTTGACTTTCCAGTCGTCCTGAACATAAAACCCCGTCTCTTTTGATTTGTTGGCCACCGACGGATAGACGATGAGCGCAGTCGGTTCCGAAGGGAACGGGTTGATGTTGTCGGCGTAACCAAAAAGAAGGCTGGCAAATGGGTTGCCTGTGAGATTGCCATTTACGTCGGTCTCACTATTCGGAGTCGGCGAAGTGGTGTAATCCGTAAAGTTGAAAACTCCGGTGGGACCCGGCGGCTGGAAGAAGTTGTTGTAGAAAAGTCTCTGCTCCCCGCCAAACTTGATCAAGTGTGAGCCTTTGGAAACCACCACCTGAGAAGAATAACTGTACAGGGTATGCGCAAAGGTGGTGTTCACGCAGCACTGATCGAAGAGATCGGCCGTAGTCGACGCATCCGACTCGAGGGCCGCCCCCGACATGTAGAACGATGGCATTCGGTCCACTCCGTTGGCCTGCTCGAACAAAGCGGGCAATTGCGGAAGGCCGTTTGCCTGTTGTGCGGCATTGAAACTGGAAATCGTTGGAATATTGGACGTCTCCGCTTCGTGCACGCGGTCCACCGCCACGTGGCTTGTCCAGATAATTCTCGGATTAACGGTCCAGGTATATTCGAGCGAGCCGTTTTGTGCCGTGGTGGGACTGCCTGCGATTCCGTCTCCGGTTCCGTTATTGTCAAAGGCGTCGCCCAGAATCTCTGGAGTGTAATAGTTGGAGACGCCCCGGCTGTAGCGGCCGTTGATGTGCTGCTTGTCGTTGATCTGGTGATCCACTTTGATGTCAAACTGGTAATCGGGCGCCTTGGCGACGCCGGTAAACAGGTAGTTATTAAATTCTCCCGGCTGGTTGGGTTGCGGATAGAGATTGAGAATAGCCCGCCCGATGGGGTCGACCTCGCTCGCAGGTATGACGTTCAGCGGCCCGTTGTTCGCAACGCCAACCTGCAACCTCGACGCGCACGGATTCCCGCAGGTCATCGGGTCGTAAATGTTTGTCGCCGTGGCCGAGAAATCCGGGTTTTGCTCTCGCTCCGCCATGGTTGGCACGGTCGCGACATTGTTAAACCCCACGGAGCTGCGAACTTTTTCAAAATCGGCAAAGAAAAACGTGCGGTTCTTCCGTATCGGTCCGCCGATAGAAAATCCTCCCTGGTCACGCCGGCTATCTGGTTTGGGACTGGGTTCGGGGTTAAAAAAGTCGCGAGCGTCCATCTGCGGGCGCTGCAGGAAATACCAGCCACTGCCATGGAAGGCGTTGGTCCCGCTCTTCAGCACCATATTTACGACGGTGCCGCCGTTGTTGCCGAACTCCGCCGAGAAGCTGTTGTTCTGAACTTTGAATTCCTGCACGCCCTCTACTAACGGCTCGTAGTAGACGTTGGAATTTCCTCCCTCACCTTGTTCGGGCGCGCTGATCAGTGCGCCGTCCAGCCGTATCTCCGCAGTCGCGTTGCGTTGTCCGTTGGAAACGAAGTTGGTTCCAGTCGGATAGTTGTCCTGCGTCCCCGAACCGGCTGCCTCGGTCACACCTCCGGCCAGAAAGGTCAGACCGAAGAAGTCGCGGTTGAGCAGAGGGAGTTCCTTCACGTATTCGCCGGTGATGTCCGTGCCCAGCGTCGCATTCTCCGTGTCCAACAGCGGCGCGGCCGTCGTGACTTCGACCTTCTCGCTCACACCGGCTGGAGTCAGAGTGAAATTGAGCGAAGCTTCCTGATCGACGGCAAGCACCACCCCGGTCCGTTCCGCCGTCCGAAATCCCGATAGCTGAGCCTTTACTGAATAGGTGGATGGCCGCAGCCCGGTGAAGTAATATGCGCCCTTGTCGTCGGTGTGAGCGGCATTGGAAATGTTCGTTCCTATGTTCGTGATGGTTACGGTCACATTGGGAACAACCGCTCCCGTGGCATCGGAGACCACACCTCGAAGCTGTGCCCGGTAATTACCCTGCGCCACTACGAAAGGCGCAAAGCTTCCGAACAGGTACGCCGCCAGAATGCAAGAGAGAACTCGCCCAGTCGGTTCCATGAGGATCCTCCGTTTCTTCGCTACGTAGCTAGTGTCCGCTCCGCCGAACCGCCAGTTCGTGGGTGGTTCGCAAAAAACGTCAAAATGGAAAACATCAGAGCTAGCAGTTCTTGAACCATCAGAATGTCCAGTTATCCATCCTGCCCGCGAAAGTACTCCCCGGAGCAGGGACTTTAGTCTTTCAAAGGCAAGGCCCCTCTGCCCGTCGTGTTCCACTGCTGGCGCATAAAGCTGAACAATCCACTGCGGTCTCGAAAGGCTTCGGTCCCCCCTTCTTTCGTCACCGAGTACGCAGCCGCAATGTTGGCGAAAGCCAGGCAGTCTTCCAGTTTGGCCCGGCGCAAGTACAGGTAAATGAAACCTGCATTGAAGGTATCGCCAGCGCCGACGTCGTCCACTAAGTTCACGTCCGGCGGGGCCAGGCTCCACTGTTCATCGCCCATGCGGCAAATGGCAGATCCCGAGCCGCGTTTGACGACGACTATCTTGGAGAGCCCGGCTAACAGATCCATCGCTTGCGAAAGATCCGTCGTCCGCGCGATTTTTTTCGCCTCACGCTCGTTGGGAAAGAACACATCCACATATTTCAGGACTTCGTGCAGGTCCTGTCCCCATCGATCTTCCGGATCATCGTTGGTGTCAAGGGACGTTGTGAGACCCGCCTCCTTCGCCTGCCGGAACAAATCTGGAATTCGCGGCCGCAAAGCACGGTTCAGAAAGAAGGAGGAAAGATGCAGATGACGCGCCCCGCGCACGTAGTCCATGTCGATGTCTGAATACTGCATTTCAAACATGGTGCCCGGATACGTCAACATATATCGATCCTGGTCGTGAGGGAGCACGACAGTGAGCCCTGTGGAGGTCTTGCTGGTTCCTTGCCGTACCTGGCTGATGTCAACACCCACGGTGGAAAGCCGCTCCACCGCCATTTTTCCCAGGGGGTCGCCGCCGATCTTCGATATGAAACCAACTTGCGTACCCAGCACGCGGAGGTTATGGGCAAAGATCGCCGAGGAACTTCCCAACGTGAACGCCAGACCGCTGGCCAACAGTTCTCTGCCGGCCGGCAGGTCTTTGGGCAACCCGTATAGAATCAGATCCAGGTTGAGCTCCCCGACGACGCATACCTCGATCACTGAGTACTCCTTTCGCGTTCCAGAGTGCGAGAGCGCATTCGATCAGTGGTGAATGTTGACATGCTGTACTACTCGGCTGATGGCGCCATTTGGACTTGGATGATCGGGTCGCAAGTTCCACCTCAGCGAAAAGAACAGACCCAGCAGCTGCCCGAACATCACGTCCACCGCCGGGCGGTAGTCATCGCCTATAGCGCTTGCACTGTCCGTCAAGTATTGCTCGGCGAAAGAGTCTTTGCCTGAGATCTCGCCCCCCATAACAACAATCCTGGACCGGACCAGCCGCTTTTTTCCGATCTCCTCGAGCAAATCCCGCTCGTACTGCTGGGTTCGCCGATTGCCCGAAAGAAAACAAACGAACAGCGTGCCTTGATCCAGCGCCGCCACGGGACCATGCCGCAGTCCTAAAACCGACTCGGACATAGTCAAGGTTTTCCCTGCAGTCAGCTCCAGCAGCTTGAGAGCAGATTCCCTCGCCACCGCCCTCAGAGGTCCCGAACCGACAAAGCAAGCCTTGGTGTACGCTTCTTTTGCTAACGCCGCCGCGCAATCCGCAGCGTGGGGCAGAAAATTCTTACCTGCCCGGACCAGTTGCAACAGCACTTCCTCGTATGGAACCAGATTCTCAGCGTGCGCCAGACACTGACCGAAGATCACCATGTTAGAGAAGGAGCTGGTCATGGCCAATCCGCGATCATTCACGTCTTCATCTAAGCAAATACCGAACATTCGCGGGCCGTCCGCGACGCGGATCATTTGACCGTTCGCATTGCACGAGATCACGAGGTGATGAATGTCTGGGTTCTTGCGAGCAGCCTCCAATACCGCAACTCCTTCGGGAGTGTCCCCCGAGCGCGAAAAGTAAATCCAGAGGTATCTCCTCTCGGGAATTATCAAGTCGTCCATGTGCGTCAGCAGATCCGTGCTCGCAACGGCAAGCACTTCGCAGTGCCAGCGCTTGCGAAGCAGATAGGTAAGAGAGTGCCCAACATAGTCAGAGGTCCCGGCGCCGATGAGGAAAACAATTGGCCTGGAACCTGGAGCATCGAGACCAGCGAGCGACAGGAATTCCACTATCTGGGTCCGTTTGCTCTGGAAGAGATCGAACGTGGAGAGCCAGGAATCGGGCTGCTGGGCGATTTCCGCAGGCGTATCAGTCAGCCCGCGAGTGGCTTTCTCGCCTTCCGGCAGAGTCAACAGTTCGGCAAGAGCATTCACCTGCACATCCCTCCTCGATTCGATACACCCGGTACTGCATTGCTTGGGCCCTGCATCGCCGTCACGGCTCATACCAAAACACTCCGCCTTTTTCAATCGCTGGAAGCTTGTAACTGACACTCGTGCCACTAACAGTTCCAGTCAGGGGCTGCACATCTCCAAGAAACGGAAGAAAGAATCCACGCGTATTGGTTTCACCGGAGACTGTGACTTGAACGCCGGTCTGCGGCGTCTGAATCGGATTCACTCCCCCTTGTAACCCAGCGAAGTTCGCAAAAAATACGTGAGGCTTTCCGTCTACCTGGGCGATCGATGTGGCAATCATAGGGGAAGCAGTCACACGAAGCATCGCTTCGGATTTCAGGTTCTGCAGAAATTCGTGCTCTTGATCCGGAGTCGATTCAGCTACGCTCTTTTGCAGCGCCGCGTAGTAATCTCGTCCTGGGCACTCAGGGAACCGGACTACGTTTGCGGCAGCGCCAAGCTGAGTGGCGTCTTCCCCTGTAATCACCAGCGTCTTGTTGCCATTCACGTACTTACGAAGCCACGCTCTTTCGTTTTCGCTTATTACTCGCACATTTGGGAGAATCAACGTGCGTCCCTGGAACTCGGAAAGGGTGCGCGGGGTGACGACCTGAAACTCCAGGTGCTTTTGCATGAGAAGGATGAGAATTCCGCGGTAGGAAGAGATGAATTCGTCCGCGAAATAATTTCGTGTCTTAGGAGAAAAATAAACGCCTATGGGAGAGATCGACGTCCGCGGCCGATAGAAGGTGTCTTCATGGGCCTTGATCCAGGAGAATATTTTCCTCCGCGTCGCGGAGTCGTTCGACCCCGCCATTGAATGTCCGGGCGCATCCCAGAAATTTGAGCCCGCCATGATTTCTGAAACTGCCAGATTCATCATCGCTTCCCGCCGATCAACTTTCTGATCGCCATCCCACGAGTAATTCAATATCCAGGTCGCCCTGCCTCGCGCGAAGGCGCGAAACGAGTGCATTCCCACCTGGTAATTGAACCAATCCAGCGCGGTTCTCGACGATGCCATGTGGTCGCCATTGCCGAACTCGTATTCATGGGCAACGGCATCCACAACTGAGTACAAACTGTAGACATCAGCTCCAACCCGAACGGCCTCTTCCTCAATGCCCGGGTAAATCTCAGGAATCGTCTTGATTGCGGGATTTATGGCCTTTGCGTTCTGGTCGATTTCTTGCATGAAATCGGTGATCGTCTGAATTCTGAAATCGATCCACTTTCGAAAACTGCCATCCGAGAAGTCTCCCAGCTTGAGGTCTTTCTTCGCATCCAGGCCGGTTTCTTTTTGAAAAGCTGCCACGGTGTAGTCATCGAAGCTGGCCCAGGTGTCTTCCCATCCGTCAAAGTGCGTCATCCAATAAGGAATATCCACGTAAATTCCATCGATCCCCGTGCCCGCAATCTGCCTCACCCGCTCCATGTACGTCTTGCGCCAGGCCGGCGCGTAAGGACTGACCCACACATCCTCGTCGCCTTTCTTGATCCAGAAAGCGGAGCCGCCTCCAAAAACCGCCGGTTCGCCCGTAATTTTCCTCTGAAGCCAATCAGGATGTTCCTTAGCCAGCGTGTGCGGAGTCTTGTCGGCGTTGGCCGTGATGCACTCAGTCCCGGCGATGTATACAAATGCCCGGTTTCCCGCCGCGTGCGCCTTCCCGGCAACTTCGCGGATGGCCTCCAACTTTTCTTCAGGATCGACAAAGCTTTCATAACGCCCAGGAATGTCGTTGTCGACTTCGATGCCGAATACGCCGTCTTCCTGCGCACTTCGAACAATCCGCTCTGCATTGTCGCTCCGCAGTCCATATGCCCCAATGCGCACGTAATGGGTCCAATTCTGTTCCGCCGAATCGGGGCCGCCCTGCAGAGGCGGAACCAGCAACAGCAGGGCAATCATCGCGGAAGCGTGCTTTCGTATCATTTCGTTTAATAACTTTTACTTTCGCCACAACTGAGCTGTCAAGTGTAAAATTTCGCTGGCATGGACAAACGGAGCCGATCACGGTAAAAGAGAAATGCAAAGACATACGACGATGCACATCCATCTGAAAGCTAGTCTTGCCGAGTAATCTGTGCTGAACGAAGAGCGACGCCGGAAAATCCTGGAAATCCTGAACCGCGAGGGCCGCGTCTTGGTCGTGGACCTGGCCAAGGAGTTCCGCACATCTCAGGTCACCATCCGGAAGGACTTGGATGTTCTTCAGGCTCACGGCCGCATTTACCGTAGCCACGGCGGCGCTCTGCCAGCCCGAGAGAGCGCGCTGGAAGACCCGACTCTACGCGAAAAAGAGAAGCTGCATCGTAATGAGAAATTGCAGATTGCGACCGCGGCAGCCCGCATGGTGCGAGAAGGCCAGGTGGTGGTCCTTGATTCCGGGACTACAACAACCGCGATTGCGAGGGTGTTGCGCAAATTTCAGAACCTCACAATCATTACCAACGCGGTAAATATTGCCGCCGAACTTTCCGGTTCCTCTCTTGAGGTCATTCTGACCGGCGGAACCTTAAGGAAGAATTCATTCTCGCTGGTCGGACCGATTGCGGAAGAAACACTGCGCCGCCTGAACGCAGACATTCTTTTTCTCGGGGTGGATGGTTTCGACGTGCAACATGGATTGACTACGCCGAATCTGCTGGAGGCCAAAGTCAATCGGGCAATGATGGACGTGGCCAGGGTTGTAGTGGCGGTGTGCGACTCCAGCAAGTTCGGCCGCCGCACCTTGTCTTCGATAGCGCCACCCTCGGGTGTGCACCATCTGATCACCGACCGGGGCGTTCCCAAGGCAGACCTGGCCGCGCTGAAAAAAGCTGGGATTCAGATAACCCTTGTCTAGTAATCCTTGTCTAATTTCACCCGTGCAATCTACTTTGTGCTTGCAAGCGCTGCCGGGCGAAATTGCCGGAACATCCTCTCCGCATTCTTGTGGTAGATCTTTTCCAGAACTGAATCGGGAAGTTCCATGCCATAAATTTTCCAACGGCCTTGCCCTGGGTAGCCCCAGTAGTCAAAGGATTCGTCTCCGGTTTCCAGCCACCGAAAGTGGTTGCGGTACATGGCTTCGTCCATGCCGTTATCGGTGCCAAACATGATCCGGTCCTGATACTTGATAAAGAACTCGCGGGCGCGACGCGGCTGACGGCCCAGCTCGGCTTCGCGAGCCCCGAACTCGACCATAACATTTGGAAGTGAGTCCAGCAGATGAGAAACATAGTCGAGATTCTCCGGCCAGTTCGCCATGTGCAGCGCAACAAACGTTGTGTGCGGATGCTTTGCAAACATCCGGTCGCGCGCTGCGAGAATCGATTCCTTGGTCGGAAACTGTGGCCCGTAGAAGCTCCAGTCCGGGTGTTCCGTCAGTTCTTCATACCGCTCATTGGTGTTGTCCACTGGATGAAAGAACGATTCGGGATCGGTGGTGTGAATGGAGACAGGAATGCCCAGTCGTCCGCACTCCTCCCAGATGGGATCGAGGCGCGGGTCGTCGACCGCGATCAGCTTCCCGGACTTGTCGCGCACGCCTAGACCCAGATCCTTTAACTGCTTCAGGCCGCGCGCGCCGCGCGCCACGGCATCATCGAGCTGCGCCACCATCTCCTGACTGAAGTTTGGGTCGTCAATTTTGCTCCAGTCGATCTGGCTGAAGACCATAAAGCGTCCCGGATACGGCTTGACCATCTCGTCAATCACCGATTGCAATTCGTCGCCCCACATGCCGGTCAGGATTACCACCGTCCTGACGTTGGTCTTGTCCATGATCTCCACCACGCGCTCGGGCGGCATGTGATCGTCGATTCGCATAGCGTCGTTCACGTGATTGTGAACATCGATCACGTAGTACTTGGCTCTGTCCACGTTGTGCGCTGATGCGTGCAGCATCGAAACCGGGTGGAAGTCCTTCAACAGGAGTGTTTTCTTTTCGTCGGCATCGGAGGCGGATTTGTAGCTGATCTGCCCCGGTGACTGGTCCCTCTGTGGCGGCGCGTTCTGTGCGGCGGGCCACGTCAAGATGGCCAGAAATGCGCAACCTGACCAACTCGGTCTGATGAACATTGCGCCTGATCTCCTTAAATCTTCTGCAATTTTTCCCGACAACCTCAAGAAAGCGAAAGTAATCTTTCGCAATATACTTAGGGTTCTATCTTTCGGCAAGCGGTTGTTTGACGAGGACTCAACAACGCACGCATGCAAGCTCTACGAATCGAACGACCGTTAAGCTTGAATGAAAAGACAGCAAGCCGCCAGCATTTGCTCCAATCCATCTGGACGAGTGGTCGGCCCGGAAGCCATCCGTAAACGGGCTTGCTCAGCGAAGACAAATCAACCCACTTCGCGAATCATCGGTTTGTTATCGCATTGCGCTCGCCCGATAGAGTCTTTGAAACCGGACCGCCTCCCGCGTTTATCTTTCCAATTCCGCGGTCCAGTCTGAAACCAGCACCAGTGGCTCGGACTCGCTGGTCAGAGGAAAAGCGACCAGAATGCGCCGACCGTCTGGGCTGACGTCATACGGAGCGAAATAAGGAGCGACGTAACGCACTCCAAACAGAGTCTGTGAGCGGCCCGCGGCAAAATTCTCTTTGCCCGGAATGGTTTCCACCGCGTGCAACTGCCCGTCAAATCCGATATAAAAAATCTCTTTCCCGTCTCCACGCCACACCGGGAAAGTTCCGCCCTCAGTCGACACCTGCCAGCGCCCGCGTCCGCCGGGAAAGCTCGTGACATAGGTTTCTTCCCGCCCCGAATCCCGCAGGCTGTACGCCAGCCAACGTCCATCGGGAGACAGGCGCGAGTAGGTCACCGTTCCTTCCGCCGACTCCGGCTTGACCACCACAAAGGGCTTGCGGTCGCCCGTCAGCGGCATCGCCCACACCGATGTTCCGTCCGGTCCGTTCTGCTTCTGGTAGACCAGATACTGCCCATCTGCGGATATCTGGGGCCACATTAGGGTCATGGGACTGCCAGGGTCATCCCCCAAGAGCAGCTCGTCCTGGCCGCCGCCACTCGCCAGCCGGGCATGCAGGGTCGAACCCGACTGGATTCTCGATCCATTCTGCACCATGAACACGACCTTCTGTCCGTCCGGCGACCACGCGGGTTCGAGGTGAGTCACCGGATCGAAAGTCAGCCGCGTTTTTGTTCCCCGCTCCAAATCGAAAACCCAAATATCAATCAGCGGATCTCCGATCGCCACCACCAGTCGCTTGCCATCAGGAGACAGCCTCATCCCCTTATAGGCCGTATGTTCGCCGACAGTGCCCAGCGACTTCCCGCTACGATCCGTCCAGATCAGACCATAGTCGGCCGCGATGCCGGAAGATCCCGGTTCGTAGACGAACAGGCCATCGTCGGTCGCCGTGAACGTCGTATGCCAGGTTCCGCTGTCATATTGCACATCGTCGGCCACAATCTGCTGCTCGCCCGATAGCGTGCCGCTTGCCGGATCGAACTTCTGTGCCATCACCGCATGCTGTTGATGAAACAGCAAATATCCCGCCGCATACTGAGCCTGCGAATCGTTGGCCAGCACAAGCTTGCTGCGGTCGTCATCGAGAGACGCGAGGTAGATGCCGTTTTGCTCCGAACTTACACCGGCATGGTTGGTCGCCAGAAACATGAAGTGCCGGCCATCCGGAAGGAACATCGGCCAGCGATGCGTCGAGTGCCTGGTGGGGTCGATCTTCGTGGCCTGCGCTGGGACGTTAGCGCCTGTAGCATTTACTCTCATCAGTGAGCCGCGATAGTCCGGGGCGTAAACGATCACGTTGTCCTTGCCCCAGGCGCCTCCGCGAGCATTCGCCGCATCCGCCAGCGCGATCACCGGGCCGCCGCCTGCCGGAATCTTGCTGAGTTTGCCCGCACTGAAGAAGCCTATAAACCGGCTATCCGGCGACCAGAATGGGCAGTACCCTCCCTCCGTCCCCGCAAGCTTCTGGACGACCCCCTCAAGGTTCCGGACCCAGAGCACGTTTTGCTCTTTCGCGGAATGCGCGGCGAAGACCAGTCGCGTACCGTCGGGAGACAGCGCCGGCGGACCTGAGAAATCGCCTATCAGATCGTACGTGGCGTTCGCCGGAGGCAGCAGAGATGCGCGCAGCACGTGTCTCTGCGGCCGCGACAGCAAAGCCCACAGGCACGCCGCCAGAAGCACCATCACCGCCGCACCCCACACCGCCCGCTCCCGCCATCTTCGCGATGGGGGGCGCAGCGCCGGCGCTCCTGTCTGCGATCCCGAACCGGCGATCCAGCGCAACTCGCGAACAATGTCAGCGGCGCTCTGCCACCTGGAATCGGGATCCTTCGCCAGGCACCCCTGCACCACGTGCTGCAGACCCGAAGGCGTCATGGGCTGAATGGTCGTGATCGGCTCCGGTTCTTTTTCCAAGATCGCGGCCGCGACCGACACCATGGTCTTGCCTTCAAACGCCCGCTTCCCCGTCGCCATCTCATAGAGCACCGCGCCCAGACTGAAAATGTCGCTGCGCGCGTCCGTTTCTTTGCCTTCCACCTGCTCCGGCGACATGTACTGGAACGTCCCGACAATCGTTCCCTGCGCCGTCAGCGGAGTTGCATTGTGGCTGGTCAGGGTCGCCGTCAACTCTGACGTTTGCGGATTTCGCGGGGTCATCCCCTTCGCCAGCCCGAAGTCCATCAGCTTGGCGCCCGCCTTGGTCAGCATCACGTTGCCCGGCTTCAGGTCGCGATGCGCCACGCCACAGCGGTGCGCTGCCTGCAACCCCTCCGCGATCTCGGCGCCGCAACGCAACACCTGCTCCAGAGGCAGCGGCCCGCGCCGCAGCCGCTCGGCCAGGGATTCCCCCTCCAGAAGCTCCATCACCAAATAGCTGACGCCATCCTGCGAACCGACATCGTAGAGATGGCAAATGTGCGGATGATTCAGGGACGAGACCGCCCGCGCTTCGCGATCGAAACGCTCGCGCGCCTCCGCCTGGTCCGAGAGACGGGACGGCAGTACCTTGATGGCGACACTGCGGTCCAGCCGCGTATCGCGGGCGCGATACACCTCACCCATGCCGCCCGCGCCCAGCGGAGATTGGATCTCATACGGCCCGAGTTTCGTGCCAGAGGTTAGCGCCATGCGTGCGCGCAATTATAGCCTGCGCAGCACGTTGCAGAGGATTCCAACGATTCCGGGTGAACGGCCGGCCACCCGGGAGCTATCCATAAACGGGCTTCGCAGAACTCTGGGATGGGTTGGCACTCTACGGCACCCCGCTTCCCCAAGCCGACTTCGGGCCCAGAATAATTTCCGGTTAGCCCGTGACTCGGGAAGTATTCAGAAGTGCTACCGCGTAGGGCCGTCATCGGTCAGATGGAATGCTCTGAAGCTCGATGGAGAAAACAAGAGTATTCCGCTTCCCTTCGCGTACCGTTAAATCATGATCTTGAAAACGATTCGTTTGGTTACGGAGCCGTTGTTTGTTTTGTGGCCTTGTACTATTGCTGGTAACGCAAACGATGAGTATTAAAGGGCAAACGACGCCCCTCCTATGTTCTGATTACGTTGGCACCTACGCCGACGCCCCCGGACGCACGGTTGGAATCGTAGCTGGCGACGAGATCAGGCGGGCCCTCGCAGGTGCATCGCCGGACCAGTCATACGGTACGAGGCGTTCCGTTACAGCCACGGACCGCGCTGCTATTCAGAGCTATCGTTCCGGCCGCAAACCGCCGATCTTCTCGACGACAATCGCCAACCCTGCCGAGCGCCAGGCGGATTGGGATGTGATGGTGGATGACAACAAGAAGGGGGATTTCCTGTCCTGCCGGCCATGGCCAACGATCGGGACCTGGTCTTGCCGTCTTTCGAGCGCACCATCCGGCCGATAAAACCACCCGGGAATCAGGGTTCCGTCGGCGTCGAACTCGACTGTCGTGACGATCGAATCTTGCCAAATTCGGCACTACTTCATCGGCGAAAAATCCGTCGGATGCATGTACGTCGAGTCCTCTTTCTCCACCAGCTTGTTCGCCTGTTCGGATTTGATCACCTCTTGAAACTCCGGGTCCGCCACAAACGCGGCCCAGTTCTTGTTCGCTTCCTCCCGGCTGGAATATGCCAGGATATCGACGAACGTATTGTCCCAAGCGGGAGCACGCTCGGGTATCCAGTAACCCACAACTTTCAGACCGTGTTTGGCGAGTAGCTTGGAAGTCGTGTCGCGAAACCGCGACTCCAGCGCCGGCAGTTTGCCCGGCACCGCATGATAAACGCGCAGCTCGAAGACGCGATTGCTATCGGCCCTCACCTGGTTTATGTGCGCCAGGCGGGCAGTAATGAGCGATCCAGCGGCAAAGGAAACCAAGGCGATAGCGCAAACAGTCCATCCTTTAGATTTCCAGCCTTTGAATTTGCAGCAGTTGAGTGTCAATGGAAGTCTCCTTAGTTTATCACCGCAAAGTATTGAGTCGATGCCCGACGAGTTCATGCCTTCCGAAGGACAATCATCGGGTTCACGCCGGTTGTGCTTCCCAAGGATCGAAGGTTCCAACATTCCAAACGTGTCCCTCGGGATCGCTGCAGGAGAATGCTTTACCGCCATAGTCTTTCTCTTCAAGATCGATCACCATCTTGGCGCCGGCAATCTTGGCACTGGCATAGATCGCATCTATGTCGGATACGACAAGATAGGGAGTTTGTGTCTCTGCTCCACCGATCTCATCCGGTTGCTTCAGCAGCTTCGACAGCGGCGTCCCACTAATAACCGAGCCGACCATGATCATGCCGTTGCCAAAAGTCAGCTGGGAATGCATCACTACGCCGTCAGGACCAGCATAGACCGCCTGCTTCTCAAACCCGAACGCCCGGCACAGCCATTCGATCATGCCCATGGCGTTTCGATAGCGGAGCCCTGGGATTACGGTTGATTTGCAGTTCTTCGCTAAGGTGGTCATGTCCGTCATTCTGTCACCGAAGGCGCCGTTATGCTTGGAAAATTCGGAACTAAGGAATGGGTACGTGATTTTGCCAGGGTCCGCGGCGTGCGGAATAAGTGGTGGGGTTGATACCGGAAAACGCACGNNTCCACAGCGGAGTGCCAACTCCGCCCAAGGCACGTCCACCCCATGGTGCAGAGCTCGCACGGCAGTCTGAAAGCGGCGTATGCGGCACCACATTTTGGGGCTCATACCGACCTGTTCTCGAAACACCTGTGAGAGTCGCCGCTCGCTTACTCCTACGGATCGGGCGCATTCGGCAACGTAGAAACCTTCTTTCTGGAAGAGTTGCAACGCCTGATCGACCAGTTCAGAACGCCGTGTGCCCGGATGAAGATGCAGACGTCCGGTCAGGAAAACTTCCAGGGTCTTCAACTTCTCGACCGGTGTCGGAACCTCGCACAGCCTGTCCGTGAGAGACGTGCCAGCCCAGACCTCTTCCAAACCGATCGAGCGCTCAAAAAACAGGTCGGCGCGCTCGCCGAACAGCCCGGCAAAACCTCCAGGCTGGATCAAAATCCCGACAAGCTCTTCCATGTCCGCCGTATCCACTACCCCATATCCTGCTCGCGTACCTACGACGATGGCTCGTGGAAGGCGCCTGTTTGCCTTTCCATCCTCTCCGCAGTCGGTGAGATAGCTGCGGGACAAATTGAGGATGATCTGCATGCAGCCATTGGGCAAAACGCGTTCGCGGCGATGGACAAACCGGGGCGCTCGGCAGTACCACAGGGATCGAATCCATGAACCAAGGTGGGGAGTTGGAGGTTCTTCCAGATAGAACATCGGTTCGCTCGTTGTGAGGGCAGACAAAACCTGGTAACACGCTCATGGTACCACTCGTGTCGCTCTGATGAGGAGTTGGAATCTCGGATTGGGTGCCGCTTGCTCTTCTAGACCGTCTTCTGGGAAGTTGCCAAGGCACATCACGCAGGGGCGCAGAGGAGGATCCGACCGATTCCGGTCGAGTAGTCGGCAAGCCGCAAGTAATGGCCCGCACCATCTCCTGGAAATTACTTCCGCATTGCCCGTTTCTCGGGACTTGGGTAACGTTTCCAAACAAAGACGCTACATAGACCGCTCGTACCATTGATGTTCGTGTGCCTCGCGCCCACCATTGAGACATAGGACTGAGGTGACTGTAATCAACGGAAGAGAATAGCTAAGACCATGTCGGCAGCCGGTCTCTGAGACCAGTCGAAGGGCGGCCTGGCGATCATCGGGCAACCAAGGCGCTGTGGTCGAGCCGCTTCGACTCTCGAAATCATTAGCAATCTGACTGCCTGCTAACCCGGCAGTCCGGGGTACACGAGAATCTCTCACTAAGACGCTCTACGAAGCAGGGATTCGAGCGAATTTTCTTGCATGGGTGCTCACGCTTTCCATTCGAATGGAACCCCCGCCCACAAGGCAAAATACACTGCGTTCTTGAATGGATTCATTACGCTTGGGGAATCGCCCATGCGAACACTACGCCGCCGCTGCTGGTCACCAGGTATTGGCGGCCGTCGAGCTCATAGGTGATCGGAGAACTCACGATATGCGAGCCTGAGCCCGCGTGCCAAAGCGTTTTGCCGTCGCTCGAATCCAGCGCCAGGAAGTTGCCCTGCGCGTCGCCGGTGAAGGTGATCCCCGAGTCCGTCGTCAACACGCCCGCGCCCGATCCTTCGGGACCAACTTCATGGCTCCAACGGATCTTGCCGGTTTGGTAATCGATCGCCTCAATCACACCCTTGCCCCAAACGCCGTAATCCGCACCCGCCCAACCGTAGACGCCGTCGGCCGGCTTGGCAAAGTAGATGCCGTAGCTGGGATGGGCGTCTACGATGAACAATCCGTTCCTGGTGTCGAAGCTGGGGGAACGGTAGTTGGTCATACCGCCCTCGTCGGGCGCAATTAGGCGTCCATCGGGCGCCGGTTCCTTGGCGGGATTTGGAATCGGACGGCCCTGCTCATCGACTCCAAGCGACCAGTTAACAGGCCCGAAAGGAGCGGTCAAAAGGCTCTTCCCGTTGGTGCGGTCGAGAACAAAGAAGTAGCCGTTGCGCGAGGTCTGCATCAGCATCTTCTTCGGCTCACCGTGGAAGTCTGCGTCCACCAGCACTGGAGTCTCGACGGCATCCCAGTCGTGCGTATCGTGCGGCGAGACCTGGAAGGACCACACCATCTTACCGGTATCAGGATTTATGGCGACGATGCTGCACGTGTAGAGATTATCGCCCGGCCGCGTCGAGCCTTTCAGGACGGGAGTCGGGTTCCCGGTTCCCCAGTAGACGAGATTGAGATCGGGATCATAAGTTCCGGTCATCCACGTCATTCCTCCAGTCGTTTGGTTAGGGGTTCCAGCCGGAGGAGTGGAATTCCATTGCCATTGCGTCGCACCCGTCTCCGGATCGATCGACCGGATATACCCGGTCAGGTTGTCAAAATCCCCGGAAACACCAATGAGCACGCGGTTCCCGACGATGAGGGGCGCCATGCTGGTCCAATAACCCTTCGTGGCATCTGCAACCTGTAGGTTCCAGCGCACGGTTCCATCTTTCGCATTGAGGGATACAAGGTGTGCATCGGGAGTCACAAAGAAAAGATATCCCTTGTACATAGCCACTCCGCGATGCCCGATGTGTTCCCCTTGACTACGCGGGTAGATGTAATGCCAGATCTGGTGGCCGGACCGTGCATCGACCGCCCAAATGTTTTCCGGAACGGTAAAGTACAAAATGCCATCGACCAGCAGGGGCGAGGACTTGATCTGCGCAATCTGGTCTGTCTGGAAGGCCCAGGCAAGTGCCAGATTCTTCACGTTCTGCGGCGCGATCTGGGTGAGCGAACTGTGACGTCTGCCGGAATAGTCGCCGTGATACCCTGGCCAACTGTCGGCCGGAGGATGTAGAAGCATTTGCTCATCCGCCCCTTGCGCCAGCATCATGCCGGGAGTTGCGATCGCGATCATCACCAATGCGCTCACGGCAAGAAGAAGTGCAGCCTTCAGAAAATTCATATCGATTGGAGACCTCTCAAACTTAAGGAGCGCCTAGCGCAAAGTTTGCAAATACGCCATCAGGTTGTGGATGTCGGCATCGGTGTATTTACTCAACAGCTCAACGTGGGCATTCACTGGAGCGTCGATCTTGTACTGCACATCGCCGGTCCGCCAAGATCGATATGCACCCGTAGAATCAATGAGCCCAACCGTAAACTCATCAAGATATTCCAGGGTACCAGTGATGGTTTGACCGGAAGCAAGCGTTACCGTGACCTTGGATTTCGCGTGTTTGGGATACAGCATCTGCTCCTCGAGTTCGAGACCCTGGTAACGCGATGCGATCCCCGCAAGGTCGACGGTTGGCGAATGGCAGGTTGCGCATCCCCCCGCACCGTCGAAGTACTGCTTGCCAGCCTCGACGTTCCCGGTTTGGAGATCGGAGGCATCGACTCCCTTACGTCCACCTTTTCTCCTGAGAGCAGTATTCTGTTGGGTGTGGATAAAGGCCACCAGTCCGGCAATCTGCTGCTCTGAAAAATCAAAGCTGCGCATGCCCTTCGCAGGGCGTCCATTGCGCACAACGGGGCCGATCTTGTCTCCGCCCACATCCTGGGTCACCAGCTTGGATCTCGTGAGATCAGGCCCGCTCTCTCCGCCGGCAGCGTCGCGGCCATGACAAAAGGAGCAATTTTGCCGGAAGAGGGAGCCCCCGCTCTGGACCAGAGCGGGTGGGTATGCTTCAGGCACAGCCGCACCGCTTTGTTTGACTCTGCTGGGGGCTGGCGAGCTGTGAGTGGACGTTTGTGCCGCGGAAACGGCTGGGCTTATGAGCAGCGGAGCCGCAAACAATAGACTCCAGCGCAAGGCCGAACGAAGAAAATTCATTCCGTAAGATATGCCTCCACTTCAGCGTTCATCTTCAGCGTTCATCGCGGGACGGTTGCGGCTGCGGATGAGAAGCCGTACTGCCTTCCGTCATGCCCAGCACCCACTTGATGGCTTCAAAATACATCTTGCGGATGTCGGGGTCCTTCCAGGATTCCTCCGTGTGGCCGAGGGTCGAATAAAAAACGCGCCCTTTGCCGTACATCTTGTCCCACGCTACCGCGAAATCATGATCCGTCCTGTGGACGCGCGGGTTGTTTTCATAGTTGAGTTTCGTAGGGTCGAGACTGAGCAGGACGTTGACCTTATCGCGCGACCACTCCTTGGGCTGATAGATCTCGTCATACTTAACGAACGCTCTGGGAAAGTGACGGACCGCCGGGAAACTCGGGTCTTCATTGACAATCGGCGCGTTGAACGTGGACCAGGGATGCTGGTCGAACCAGCCGCCGATCATCTCGCCGTATTCCGGCCATTTGTAATTGGTGTCGAGGGCAGCGTGAACGCCCACAAAGCCCTTTCCATCGTCC
Source organism: Acidobacteriaceae bacterium (assembly GCA_003156805.1). GTDB lineage: Bacteria > Acidobacteriota > Terriglobia > Terriglobales > Acidobacteriaceae > Sulfotelmatobacter. The sequence goes on from PMHV01000030.1 coordinate 196,481, forward strand.
TTGATGAAAGACAACATATCTTTTTTCTGGCTGTCGTCGAGATCAAGCTCGCCGGTCGTGCTCACGAACACAATGGCATCGAAGTAGTCGAGGTTCTTCGCGTTTTTGTCCATTTTCTTCTTCGTGATCGGCCCGACATCGGTGCGCAGCATCGCGTCCCATAGTCCACTTTCGCGCCCCATTTCGTAAATCGCGACCATGCCGTCCGAAATCGACTCATGCTCCCATCCCTTGGTCTGACCAACAACCAGAATGTGCTTGAGATGGATTTGCTTGGCGTGCGGCGGGGGTGGGACCGAAGAATCCACGGCCGCCTGATTCTGGGCAAGCGAGGAGCCTGCTAAGATCGGCAAAGACAGAAAAAGAAATAGAGCAATTCGAGTGTGGCGCAAGCGATCTCCCTCAAAAGCATATAAGGTAACATAAGGCAACTGCGATAGAATGACCCGTTTCGTACAAGGATAATATTCCGAGGAGATAGAAAGCGTTTATGCGCGTTGGAGTCTTTACTCCCCTGCTGTCGCAACTTCCGCTGGCTGCGGTTCTTAAGAAACTAGCGGCGCTGCAAATCAATACCGTCGAGCTCGCTACGGGAAACTATCCGGGCGATGCGCACTGCAAACTCTCGATGCTCGAAGATGCCGCCGCCCTCGCCGAGTTTCAGAAGGTTCTGGACCACGGCGTGACGATCAGCGCGTTGAGTTGTCATGGGAACGCGCTGCATCCCGATAAAGCCCGCGCGAAGCAGGATCGCGAGGTGAGCCGCAAGACCATCCTGCTTGCCGAAAAGCTCGGGATCTCGGTGGTGGTCGACTTCTCGGGATGCCCCGGCGATTCGCCCCACGCCACCGCCCCAAATTGGGTCACCTGTCCCTGGCCTCCCGACTACCTCAAGGTGCTCGACTGGCAGTGGAGCGAAGTGGTCACGCCCTACTGGATCGAGCATGCAAAATTCGCCGCCGACCACGGCGTGAAGATCGCCATCGAAATGCATCCCGGGTTCGTAGTCTATAGCCCGGAGACGATGCTCAGGCTGCGCTCCGTCGCCGGACCGAGCGTCGGTTGCAACTTTGATCCCAGCCATCTTTTCTGGCAGAGCATCGATCCCATCGCTGCTGTCCGCGTACTGGAAGGCGCAATCTTCCATGTCCATGCCAAAGACACGCAGCTTTACTCCATTAATCTGCCGCGCACCGGCGTTCTTGACACCAAGCCATACACCGATGAGCGCAACCGTAGTTGGATCTTCCGCACCTGCGGCTACGGCCACGGCGCTGAGTGGTGGAGCGAGTTTGTCTCGACGCTGCGCATGTTTGGCTACGATTCCGTGCTCTCCATCGAGCACGAAGACAGTCTGCTCTCGCCGGAAGAAGGCCTCACCAAGGCTGCCAACTTCCTCAACAGCATCGTCATTCGTGAGCAACCTACCGCCGCTTGGTGGACCTAACGCGCAGGGCTTGAGAAAAAGCGGCAAGAAACCAGCAGAGAAACAAGATGAAACCGATCAAAACGGCAATCTTCGGCACCGGCTTCATGGGTCGTGTGCATCTGGAAGCGGTGCGGCGGGTGGAATCCGTGGAAGCGGCGGCAATCGCGGGCAGAAACCTCGAGGCGACGCGGCGCCTGGGCGCGGGCTTCTCCATCCCCGCGATTACGGCCGACTACCGCACGATCCTAGGCGATCCGGCGATCGACGCCGTCCACATTTGCACGCCCAATGCACAGCACTTCCCCATGGCCAAGGATGCGCTCCAAGCGGGCAAGCATGTGCTCTGCGAAAAGCCGCTGGCTACCAGCGTTGAGGAGGGTGAAGAACTCGTCGCTTTAGCCGCTCGGCAAGGAGTGCGCAACTGCGTCTGTCACAACTTGCGCTATTACCCCATGGTCCAGCAAATGCGCCGCATGTGCGAGGCCGGGGACCTGGGTGAAATTCTCGTCGTCCAGGGTACATATTCCCAGGATTGGCTTCTGTACGACACGGACTGGAACTGGCGCGTCGATGCCGAGGCCGGCGGCCCTTCGCGTTGCATGGCCGATATCGGCTCGCACTGGTTTGATATGGCGGAGCACGTGACCGGGCTGCGCGTGACCTCGCTCTGTGCCGATCTGCAGACGTTCCACCCAACGCGGAAGAAGCCGAAGCGCTCGGTTGAAACCTTTGCCAATAAGTTGCTCGGCCCGGACGACTATATTGAAACAGCCGTGGATACGGAAGACTTCGGCGCCGTGATCTTTCGTATGGGCGGGCGCACGCGCGGCAGCGTCACTGCCAGCCAGGTCTCCGCCGGACGCAAGAACCGGCTCAGCATTGAGATCTACGGCACACGATCTTCCGTGGCCTGGGATCAAGAGCGGCCCGACGAACTCTGGGCAGGCCACCGCGATGCCGGCAATCAGATATTCGTTAAGGATCCATCTCTGCTGAAGCCTGCGGCGCGGAGCTACGCGGACCTTCCAGGCGGCCACAGTGAAGGCTACGACGACACATTCAAGCAAGTCTTCCGGCGATTCTATGCCTCAAGTGGCACGCCCGGCGGAACACCCGAGTATCCCCAGTTCGTCGATGGACTGCGGCAACTCACCATCCTCAACGCCGCGCTGCAGAGCCATCGGACACGGAGTTGGGTCGATGTTCCGGCGCTTGAAACCGGCAAGTGAAAAGGAGCGGGTGTTAATTGACGACCTCCCTCGCCGTTCCAAGAGAATGGAGATGGTTCAAACGAAGCAGTACGGAGAGGTGTCACTGCCGTTGCGCAAACAAGAAGGCGGTCTCGAAACTTGAGACCGCCCTGCCAGTGTCCGCTGGCCCGGGTTAAGACCGCATGGCTAGAAGGTCATCTTCACGGTCAACTGGATCAACCGCGGCGAAGCATCTCCGCCTAGGAACGATCCCAAGATGCTGGTCGGCGTGTTCACCGTATCCAGGATATGACCGAAGTTCCCGCTGTTGATGTCGTTCACCGGGCCCTCGAAGTCAGGGTGATTCAACAGGTTGAAGAATTGCGCGCCAATTCCAACTTTCGCCGTCTCCCAGTGCGGCACCTGGGTGTACTTCATGATCGTCACGTCGGTGTCAAAGTAGTGGGGCCCGGAAAACTGATTCCGGCGTTGAGTCTGGGTTCCGGTGTTCAGCTGTGCCTGGCCGGTCCCGAAAGGCAAGCCTGTACTCGGGTCGATAATCTGGCCAGCCACGACATCGGGAAAGAGTGAGGACGAAAGGCAAGGCCCTGACGTGGTACTGCTTGGACTGCTGCAGGACGGCGTCGACGCGGGCCCAGAGAAGCCCTGCGCGTTCGTGTTCGTCGTATTGGTGAAGCTTTTCTCGACATTCTTCACGTTTACCGTGAGACCTGGCAGAACCGCGCCGCTGGGATCGGTCACAGTTCCGCTGATAGCGCCGTTGGTCGTGCTCTGCGCCAGCAGCACGCCAGGCAGCAACAGGGACACCACCGCTATCAGTATGAGTAACCTAGTCGATGCATTAAATCGCATCGTTTTATCTCCACTTAGTGAAATTGTTCTTCTCGAAATCATCGGCTTTCTCTCCGCGAGACACTGATTTTCGACCTGTCCCTTGACACCCTAATGATAGCAATTGGCAAGCCAGAACGCGGTCGTCGAGTTTTCAATCGGTTACATCGAACACCGGATCTGCAGTTATGAAATGTCGGAGGCCAGTTGGACAGTGCTCACAGCGTATGTCCTGCGCCTCAGATTGCTTGCAGTTAAGACTGGCCTAGCAATTGGTCGGAGTACATCAAACGGGAGAGGGGGTTTCCCAAAGTCCAGATTTCCGGAGATTCTGGGAAGCCGTAGGTTGGCGAAAGAGTCGTTCCGAATCCAAACGCGTTCGTCGCGAGAGGCTATCGGACTTCGTCGAGTAAGCTCTCTGCTGCCCGGGCAAGAGTGAATGGTTACAAGTGCACGGTCTCGTATAAGTATCAGTAATGCAGATGCAGATAGCTGCTACTCGGCAACAAAACCGTCCGTGCCGATCCACGACTGCGCGAGGAGTCGCAGATTCTTCTTGTAAGTGCGGGTGACCGTGTACTCCCTTCCTCCCTTCACGCGGAGTACATACTCGCCTGCGGGCCGTGGCTGAATTTCTTCAACCAAGGCTGCGTTCACCCGGAGAAAGACACTTGTGTCTACAGATCGGAGCTTGCAGTCCGGTTTGTGTGGTCGGTCGAAGGGCGAAGCCTTGGCGATTTTCGACGACGAAGCCGCTCCATTTACGGCCCGTCTACTCTCAAAAGAGTTAGCAGTCTGACTGCCCGTTAACCATGCCCTCTGAAATCACGAATGAACTAAACCGCCCTCATTGCCTAGCCTAACAGCGGTGTGCAAACGGAACTTGCAACTTCCGGATGGTCGCGACTCATCGGAAGTGATTGCCGAACGTAATCCTACGAAGGCGACTGAAAGTCAACTCCGGATTCGCAAACCATTCGGTTTGTGATCTCCCGGCATTCGCCTGATCAATTCTTGAAAATCGGACTGCTCATCAAGGTTCGAGAGAAAAGGTGAGATGAAGCGGATCGGCTGGCTCACCACTGCGTTCCCGCGGTCCGGTTTCTCTAGGAATTATCGCGGAATACGGGCACTTTTCGCATATTTCACGGCAACAAGGGCAGAGTGTCTCTGCAGTCCAGACTGCGTGGCGGAGGGAGAGGGATTCGAACCCCCGGTACGGTTTCCCGCACAGTGGTTTTCAAGACCACCCGTTTCAACCACTCACGCATCCCTCCGCAGTTTGGGGTGAAGCGGTGTTGCGCTAGTTTACACTTGCGTTAGTTTACAACAGTCGTGCTCACATCCCGCGCCGGCGATATTGCCTCGATTCTAGGCGCGTTGGCCTACCAGTTTGATGCACTCTTCGAGAACTTTCACGGCAACGTCGGCCTGATCTTTGGTCACCACGAGCGGCGGACAGAGCCGGATCGAACTCGGACCGCAGCCCAGGAACAGGACTCCGCGTTCGAAAGCCATCTCGACGATACGGTCGCGCTCCGCGTTGCCATATTCCTTTGTGACTTTGTCTTTGACGATATCGATGCCGATCATCAACCCGCGCCCGCGAACGTCACCGACCAGTTTGAGTTTCGAGAGCCAGTCGGCCATACGCTTCAACATGTGATTGCCGACGCTTGTGGCGTTCTCTCGCAGATCTTCTTTCTCTATGACGTCGAGAGTTGCCAGGGCCGCTGCGACGCAGACCGGGTTGCCGCCAAAAGTTGAAGCGTGCGAGCCGGGAATCCAATCCATAATTTCAGCGCGGGTAAGCGTGATACCCAGAGGCATGCCCGAAGCAATGCCTTTGGCGATACAAATCATGTCGGGTTCAACGCCTGTGTGCTCGGCGGCCCACCATTTGCCGGTACGCGCGACTCCGCTCTGCACTTCGTCGAGCACCAGCAGGATGCCGTGGCGGTCACAGATGCGGCGCAATTCCTGCATGAAGATGGTGGGAGCGACCACATATCCGCCTTCGCCCTGCACTGGCTCGACGAAAATGGCGGCAACCTCCTCTGGGGGCAGCGTGGTCTTGAAAAGCTTTTCTTCGATGAAGCGGGCGCAGCCGAGCGCGAAGCTGTCAGCCTCCTGCGGACCTCCGGAGCAGCCGCGATAGACATCGGGATACCGCACGTGGGTGACACCGGGCATGAGCGGCGCAAAGCGGCGGCGCTGCTGCGGCTTCGAGGCAGTGAGCGAAAGCGCTCCCATGGTGCGTCCGTGAAACGCTCCGTAGAAAGCAATGATGTTCGGCCGCTTGGTGTGATAGCGCGCCAGCTTCAGCGCGCACTCAATCGCCTCGGCGCCGGAGTTGCCGTAGTAAACCTTGTGCGGACCAGGCATGGGTGCGATCTTTGAAAGCCGCGCTGCCAGTTCCACCATGTTTTCGTAGTAAAAATCCGTGCCCGACATGTGGATCAGCTCGCCGGCCTGTTTCTGAATGGCGGCGACCACGGCAGGATGACAATGGCCGGTGGAAGTCACGGCGATGCCAGCCGAGAAATCATAGAATTCATTGCCGTCCACATCGGTGACGACGATGCCGCGCCCGCTCTTGGCCACCAGCGGATAGGAGCGCGTGTAAGACGGCGAAATCAATTTCGCGTCGGCTTCGAGCACGCGCCTGGCGTTGGGGCCGGGAAGCGCAGTCTTGATCTTCGGACCGGCCTTTATTTCAGGAGCGGCGGCCGTCATCGCAGTATGGGTGGTCATCGTCTTCGTAGTCATGGGATTCCTCCGAAAGGCAGTTGGCCAGTGGTTTGTGGCCAGTTGTCGATAAATGGCACTTCGGAACGCGTGGCTCTGGTTCAACCACATGCAGAACCGAGACAATCAGGCGGAGGATGAGTTAATCGCTACCGAAGAGGCTGGGGCGCAGACGCGTAGGCAGATTGGCCCGATAACGCCTTGGACACACCAAGCAGTGCAGCCAGCACTCGGGCAAATGCGAATTGGGACGGTTGCGCAGCATCGTTAAACATCGTCTTCGTTATGATTATAGCGTGATGCGGCTTGCGGCGTAACCCCATTTTTCTGACCGAACCACGGTGAAAAGCGGTAACCCGCTTGGGCTTTGACTTCCACGCAGACTCGGCCTAGCATTACGTGAATTCTCGCGCGGAGACCTCGCTAACTTGATCGATAAGACCGTTTCGCATTACCGCATCATCGAGAAGCTCGGTGGCGGTGGCATGGGTGTGGTGTACAAGGCCGAAGACACGCGGCTTAGCCGCTTTGTGGCGCTGAAATTCCTTCCCGAAGAACTGGCCCAGGACCGGCAGGCGCTGGAACGCTTTCGCCGCGAAGCGAAGGCGGCGTCGGCGCTCAATCATCCGAACATTTGCACGATTTACGACATCGGAGAAGAAGACGGACGCGCGTTCCTCGTCATGGAGTTTCTCGACGGCGCCACGCTCAAGCATCTGATCGACAACCGTCCGATGGAAGTGGAAGCAATCCTTTCGCTCGGTATCGAGGTGGCGGATGCGCTCGATGCGGCGCACGCCGAAGGCATTGTGCATCGCGACGTTAAGCCCGCGAACATTTTTGTGACGAAGCGCGGACACGCCAAAATTCTCGATTTCGGGCTTGCCAAGGTGAAGACGAATTCGGCGGCGCCAACGGCTATACCTGACGTGACGGCGGCAGCCGATGTGGCGGTTGAGGAGCATCTGACCAGCCCGGGTTCGACGCTGGGCACGGTGGCCTATATGTCTCCGGAGCAGGCCAAGGGAAAAGAACTGGATTCGCGCACAGATATCTTCTCCTTTGGAGTCGTTTTGTACGAAATGGCCACGGGCATGCTTCCATTCCGGGGAGAAACCCCAGCGCTCATCTTTCAGGCGATTCTGGATCGCGCGCCGGTTTCGCCGCTTCGCTTGAATCCTGATCTTCCGGCGAAGCTGGAAGACGTGATCAACAAGGCGATCGAGAAAGACCGCAACCTGCGCTACCAGCACGCCGCCGATATTCGCGCCGACCTGCAACGGCTGAAGCGGGACACGGAAAGCGGACGCGCGGCCGCGGCGCAGTCGGATTCCTACCCGGTCGTGCAACAGTCTTCGAGCCCTGAGGCAGCAGCGGGGTCTCATCCGCCTGCTTCTGTTTCGGGGAGCGCCGTGGCTATAGCCTCGGACACGACGGGAGCGGAACAGACCAGCGGCATTTCGCAAAATAAATCTTCGAAGATACTCGTGCCCGCTGTCCTGGTCGTGCTGGCTGCGCTGCTTGCCGGCAGCCTCTACCTGCGTTCGCGGAGCTCCGCGAAATTGACCGAGAAAGACAGCGTGTTACTCGCCGACTTCGTCAACACCACCGGCGACGCGGTTTTTGACGGAACGCTGAAGCAGGCGTTGGCAGTGCAACTGGAGCAATCGCCGTATCTGAACATTCTTCCCGAATCCCGGATTCATGAAGCTTTGCGCTATATGGGCCGCCCTGCCGACGAACGCGTCACCAGCGATGTGGCGCGGGAAATTTGCCAACGCGAAGGCGTGAAGGCCATGATGCTCGGGTCCATTTCCAGTCTCGGCAGCCATTATGTGGTCACTCTGGAGGTGAACGCACAAAATGGCGATTCGCTGGCTCGCGAGCAGGTGGAGGCGGAAAGCAAGGAACAAGTGCTGAAGTCGCTCGACCACGCTGCCTCCAGTTTGCGAGAGAAGCTGGGTGAGTCCATAGGTTCCGTGCAGAAGTTCGCGACTCCTCTGGAAGCGGCGACCACGTCGTCATTGGATGCTTTGAAAGAGTTCAGCCTGGGAGAAGCGGAACACGGAAAGTTCAACGATGAGGCCGCGATTCCGCATTTGAAGCGCGCCACCGAGCTCGATCCGAATTTTGCCATGGCCCTGGCCACCCTCGGCGTGGCCTACAACAACCAGACCGACACCAAGCAGGCTGTTGAATATCTGCAGAGAGCATTTGACGCCGAAGACAGGGCAAGCGAGAGAGAGAAGTTCTACATTTCTTCTCACTACTACGGCACGGCAAGGAAGCAGGTAGACAAGAGCATCGAGATCTACGAGCAATGGAAGCAGGCTTATCTCCGCGACTCCGTTCCCCGGGACAATCTGGCGCTGCTGGAACAAGGCATCGGGCAGCAAGAGAAGTCGCTGGAAAACGCCATTGAAGCGATGAGGATTGATCCCAAGGATCCCTACGCCTATCAGAACGTGTCGGCGGCCTACCAGTTTCTGAATCGCTACGATGAAGCAAAGGCGATCGCAGATCAGGCCATCGCGCAAAAAGTGGAACCGTGGTCGATCCACATCACGCTCTACGACATCGCCTACCTGCGAGGCGACAACGCTGTCATGCGGCAAGAAGTGGAACACGCGGCAGGGAAGGTGCAGGAACCAATCATACTTCTTTTGCAGGCACAGGGTGAGTGCGCTTTGGGAAAGATGAAGCAGGCCAGGGAAGGCTATGCGCGTGCAGCAAGCTCCGCACAAGCTCACGCTTACAAGGAGTTCGGCGCGACTGTTCTTGCGGGAGAGGCTAGCTGCGATGCCGAGGCGGGCTTCTTCCCGGAGGCGCGCCAGACCATCAGTGCGGCCCTCGCCACTTCCGAGGACCCGAATTCGCGTGCCGCCGCAGCTTATGTTTTCGCGCTAGTAGGAGACCTGGCCCGTGCGCAAAAGCTGGTCGATGAGTTGGCTAAGGAGTCGCCCTTCAATACTTTACTCAACCAAATGAACCTTGCGACGGTGCGAGCAATTATCAGCCTGCAGCGTAACCAGCCAGCCGAAGCGGTTGCGTCGCTCGAATCCGCCACGCCCTACGAACTGGGCGCTGGACCGCAAGGCGCGAGCTACGCGCCCATCTACATTCGCGGCGAAGCTTTTCTTCATTTACGCGATGGCGCCAAGGCTGCGGCGGAGTATCAAAAAATTCTCGACCATCGCGGCCTTGATCCGACTAGTGTGCTTTATTCCTTGGCTCATTTGGGGTTAGGCCGCGCGTATGCGCTTCAGGGCAATGCGGGAAAAGCGAAGATGGCCTACCAGGATTCCTTCGCGGCGTGGAAAGACGCGGACCCGGATGTTCCAGTCTTGACGACGGCGAGGGCGGAGTACGAGAAGCTCAAGTAGCGCGTGCTTGTGCGCCGGAGCCTGCCATTCGATGTCGCGAAGTTTAGAATCCAACGAACCGCAAGACTCGTCTGATATTTTGTAGTTTTCCTGTTTTCTTCGCTCTCCATGCATTGCGTACAGCGCCCAAGCCGGTGGATGGTAATCCTTGCTTTCGTACTCGTGTATCTGTTTTGGGGCTCGACCTATCTTGGCATCGACATTGCGGTGCAGAGCATTCCGCCAGCGCTGATGTGCGCTACGCGATTCTCAATCGCCGGTGTCGTAATGTTGGCGGTTTGCGCGTTGACCGGACGCAGAATCTTATATTCTCCCCGTCAGATTGCTCTTGCTTCGGTGGTGGGAGTATTGCTGCTGATGGGCGGCAACTTGACGCTCTCGTATGCGGAGCAATCCGTTTCCTCGGGGTTGGCGGCGTTGATCGTGGCCATCACGCCGCTCTGGTTCCTGGTGCTCGATTCGCTCCTGCTGGGCGATCACCACATTTCCGCGCGCGGCAAAGCCGGGCTGGCGCTGGGAATGCTGGGGTTGCTTGTCCTGTTCTATCCCGAGTTGGTTTCAAAGACCGCGCTGGGCCGCGGCGAATTGTGGGCATCGCTCAGCCTGATCGGGGGATCGTTCAGTTGGGCGCTGGGGTCGGTTTTGTCGAGACGTTGGCAGTCGGGCATGGACGTGTTTAGCTCGACGGCCTGGCAGGTTACGGCGGCGGGAGCGGCGAACTTCGTTTTTGCCCTGCTGGCTGGAGATTTCTCGCGGGTGGTATGGACGCCGCGCGGCATGGGCGCAGTTCTGTATCTCGTGGTGTGCGGATCGTGGATCGGCTACACGGCCTACATCTGGCTGCTGAAGCATGTACCAACCTCGAAGGTTTCCACCTATGCTTACGTCAACCCGGTGGTGGCAGTGTTCCTGGGCTGGCTGATTCTGCACGAGCGCGTGGACCGATTCATTCTAGCGGGCAGCGCGATCGTTGTGCTCGCGGTGATCCTGGTGACCAGCGCCAGGGTGAAAGACAAGACAGCAGAGGAACTGCCAGCAGTGGAAGCGGCGGGAGACTGACGGAAACAAGGAGATTTCCCAGAAATCAAATGGCGAATTGCATACGATGCGGACGGGAGTTACAGGCGTGCTCATTCGGTCACACCGCGAATCTGTGCGCCGAGTGCCGCAAGCTCACGGTCCCCGGGACCGCGATGCCTGAAGGTTCCTCGGCGAAGGATCCGTGGCTTAGCTCTTCGCCCGTTCAGCAGCCTGCGAGAACGCGGCATACATTGGCGGCTTGCTCGGTGGATTAGCACTGGGGACGTTCTTTTCCGGCCATCTCAGAGACGCGCCCGAGGTCCACCGGACCTGTAGAAACTATGCCATCGTCGGAACCGCCATTCGCATGCTGTTGGCGCCCCGCTACCTGCAAAGGCTGTATGCAGGACCCTGAACCAGTTCTGGTAAATTGATTCTCCGCCAACGCTGATTTCCGGCGAACGAGAATCGGCCCGATGTCGATCACTTCGAAGCCTCCTCGTCTTCCTCGTCGTCGGCAACAAAGTCCACCATGTGTCCGCGGATGGCGAAGGCTTGCTTGGTGCCGGCAGCCGGTTCGAACGTAACGCGCGCGGGGATCCGTTGCCACGTGGGCGCAGCACAGGCGGAATCCGCAGGAGCATCGTCGGGGATGCTCTCGCCAGCCAGCGTTTTCTTCAGCACCGGCTTGCGGCGGCTGATCTGGGCTACGACCGCGTAAACTTTCTTCCCGTCGTCGGAGACGCCGCAATATGCAACATAGTCGCGGTACCAACTTGCCGCTGAGTAGAATGCATCGAAGTCAGGAAGCGCAATGGGAGAGATGCGCGCCGTGACGCGATCCACCAGCAACCATCCTCCCCTTTGCCACTGCCAGCGCGGAGCGGAGGACTCTTCGGGAAGACTGTCATTGACTCGGAACGCCCGGCGAATCACAAACAATCGCTCGGTAACTTCGTGCGGCAGACCGAAAGTGTGTTCCTTGATGCGTCCATCGACCAGCAGAGGTCGAACTTTCATGGGCAACGGCTTGTCGTTGACCGGTCCTGGAATCCATTGCACGGTAGTCCAATTGCCGAACGCAATCACGTGGGACTTCGTCGCGGCAAAGCTGGCGCTCGCCAGGATGATCGTAGGCGCCAACCATACCACGACTGGGAATCGATAAAAGAAGATCATTCGCCGAAGCTAAGCATGAATCCTGCTCGCGGGCAAGGTTAGATCTCACGTGGCAAGAATAATCTGTTCCGAAGTGGAACTAAGTGGCAACAACTCGTTTTCTTTCGCACGAATGGGGCGAGCTTTACAGCCTCACCGTGCCCGCGCTGCATCACCGCATTGCAGTAGAATTAGAGATGAAGCGTGTGACCTGTTTCTATGGACGTTCCTCTCAATTTCCGCAGCGGTTCGCGCGGGAGGGTGCTGGCAACCCGCGAGCGGGAAGAGGCTTCCGATCAGGGCATGGACGGGCTTTGGATGGATCGTCGTGTTCCCCGAATTCTAGTGGTTGACGACCAGATCAGCGTTGCCGGCATGATGAGCCAGTTGCTTATCATGCGAGGATATGACGTGGTGACGGCAGCCAACGCCGAGCAGGCTGAGGCCGAGATCCAGCGACAAGCCCCGGATTTGATTTTGTCTGACGTGCTCATGCCAGGCAAGTCAGGTTACGAGCTTTGCCGTGAGCTCAAGAACAATCCGGCCACCCGTCTGATTCCGTTCGTACTCATCACCGGTTTAGTCGACAGCCAGGACAAACTCCGCGGAATCGAAGCGGGCGCGGACGATTTTCTGAACAAACCGGTTCTGAGCGAAGAACTCACTGCGCGTGTGAAATCGTTGTTACGGTTGAAAGAATTTACCGACGAGTTGGAAACCGCCGATTCGGTTTTGTGTACGCTGGGCCTGATCGTCGAGGGCCGCGACCCGTACACTGAAGGGCACTGTGAGCGGCTGGCCTCGCATGCTGAGGATATGGGCCGGCATCTGGGACTGGACGAAGACTCGATTGTCGGTCTGCGTCGCGGTGGTTATTTGCATGACCTGGGCAAGATTGCCGTGCCTGACGAAATCCTCAAGAAGGGCAGCAACCTAGCGCCGCACGAATGGGCGATCATGAAGCAGCATCCCATTACTGGCGAGACAATCTGCAGACCATTGAAGTCGTTGCGGCTGGTGTTGCCCATTGTCCGGCACCATCATGAGCATTCGGATGGGTCAGGCTATCCCGATGGCTTACATGCGGGTGAGATTGCTGCTGCCGCGCATTTTGCAGGTGGTGGATGTGTACGATGCGCTGCGCACCGCGCGGCCGTACAAGCCGGCGCTTCCCCACGAACAAGCAGCACAAACCATGCGCGAAGAGGCTGATCGGGGCCTATGGGACGCAGAGCTGGTCGCTGAGTTCTTAGCTATGCTCGTCGAAAAGCGCAGCGCGGCGTAACCCGTTCCTATTTCTTGGTTTTCCCACCCTTTCAGCCTTACAATAACGGAGCGTTTTCTGCGGCAACGGCTTTGATGTTAGCGACATCTAACTTTTCCGACACTATCGACCAGAAACGGCGTGGCGCTTGGGCACACGAGAATAGCTTGTCAGACATTACTTATAGCATCGTGATTCCGGCCTACAACGAGGGTGCCCGCCTGCGCGCGACCTTGGAGAAGGTGCTTGCCTATATTCGGCGGCAGGGATGGGGTACGGAAGTGATTGTCGTTAACGATGGTTCCCGAGACAACACCGCCGACATCGTGCGCGAAATTGCACAGACGGACGCTACTTTGCGTCTGGTGGAAAACCCCGGCAACCGCGGCAAGGGCTACAGTGTTCGCCATGGCATTTTGAACGCGCGAGGCAGAGTGGTGTTGTTCAGCGATGCCGATTTATCGTCGCCCATCGAAGAAATGCCCAAGCTGCTTCAGGCGCTCGAGGCAGGCGCGGACATTGCCATCGGCTCCCGCTGGTTGCGCGCCGAATTGCAAACCCAACGGCAATCGGTCCATCGCCAGTTATTCGGCAGAATTTTCAATGTGCTGCTGCGAATTATTTTGGGGCTGCGGTTCAAGGATACACAGTGCGGCTTCAAGGCGTTTACCCGCAGATCCGCACAGACGATTCTTCCGTTGCAGCAGATTGAACGCTGGGGGTTCGATCCTGAGATTCTTTTCCTCGCTCGCAAGTTTGGATTCAAAGTTCAGGAAGTACCGGTATCGTGGGGACACAGCGGGGGAACGCGCATGCATCCCGTCTTGGACGGTTCCCGGATGTTTCTCGAGATTCTGCGCATCCGCTGGTATGACTTGTCAGGAAAATATGACGGCCATGCCGGTGTGGCCGCGCAGCCCACTGCGAACGTGCGCAGAGGACCTCAGTCGCGCGCGTAGCGATCGTGGGTGTGTTCGCGAATTCACGCGGATCTTTCCTTGGCGGTTGACACTGCCTCCGCCGATTTCTTTACTGCTTCGACAACGATGCTTCCCATCTCCGAGGTGGTCAGCTTCTTCTGTCCCGCACTGGCAAGATCCGCAGTGCGATAGCCCTGAGCCAGCACAGCGCCAACGGAATTCTCGATGCAGGCGGCTTCGCGCTCAAGCTGAAAAGAATGCCGCAGCAGCATGGCCGCGGAAAGAATCGCGCCCAGTGGATTCGCGATCCCTTGGCCCGCAATATCCGGAGCCGAGCCATGCACCGGCTCGTACAAGCCAACTGGTCCTCCGATGCTGGCCGAGGCCAGCAGCCCCAGCGAACCCACCACGCCGCCAGCCTGGTCCGATAGAATATCGCCGAACATGTTCTCCGTGAGTACCACGTCGAAGTCGCGGGGCCGCTGCACCAGCGCCATCGACGCCGAATCCACATACATGTGTGAGAGCTTCACGCTGGGATAATCCTTTGCGGTTCGCGTCACCACCTCGCGCCACAGGCGGGAACATTCCAGCACGTTCGCTTTGTCTACCGACAAAACTTTCCGGCGGCGCTTCTCCGCCAAAGCAAACGCGACGCAGGCGATGCGCTCAATCGCGGGCTCGTGATAGCGCATGGTGTTGATCGCAACCCGCCAGCCGGGCTCGCCTTCGATGGAACGCGGTTCGCCGAAGTAGAGTCCGCCCAGCAGTTCGCGCACGAACATAATGTCGACGCCGCGAATCAGTTCCGGGCGCAACGGCGAACATTCCACCAGAGCGGGAAAACAAATCGCTGGACGCAGATTGGCGTACGCCCCCAACTCCCGCCGCAGACGCAACAACCCAGCCTCGGGCCGAAGATGATTCGGATAATGGTCGAAGGCCGGGTTTCCGACCGCGCCCAGTAGCACGGCAGAGGACGAGATACATGCCTGCAGCGAGTCGGGCGGCAAAGGATCTTCCGACGCAGCCAGCGCCGCTCCGCCGATGTTTTTGCGCTGCAGTTGAAAGCTGTGACCGAAGGCATCCGCCACAGTCTGCAATACCCGCACGGCCTGTCCGGTGACTTCCGGGCCGATTCCGTCGCCGGGGAGAATGGTGAGGTCGAGATTCATGCGGAGACTAGTCTATCGCGGAAAAGGGCACTCGCCGCTGAATGTCCCAGACACGCCACGCCAGTCCCTACACACCCCAGAGGTAGTCTTCTTGCTCGTGGTGATCTGCGGGCACGGGTACGGGCAAGCCGAAGGCGTTCGCCTGGGGCGCGGCCGAGAACGGCTTGGACTGCGCGTCGTTGGAACCGGAGTTGACAGCCGCAGACACCGCCGTTGGCAGTCGCTCGATCAGCGGAGTCGCCGACGCAGCGGGCTTATGGGTATCGCGAATCAACTCCAGCAGGTGATGATCGCCCACGTTCTTGATCTTGTCCGCGAGCCGGACAAAACGGCGATAAATGTCGTCGAGAGCGCGGCGGTCAAATTGATAGCCGAGTTGCTCGCAGCGCATAGCCAGCGCATGACGCCCAGAATGTTTGCCCAGCACCAGCTTCGAATCCGGCACGCCCACCGACTTCGGCGTCATGATTTCGTAGGTGAGCGGGTTCTTGATCATGCCATCCTGATGGATTCCGGCTTCGTGCGCGAACGCATTGCGTCCGGTGACGGCTTTGTTCGGCTGCACGGGAACGCCGGTAATTTCGCTCAGCAACTGGCTGGCCGGGAAAATCTGCTCACCGACAACGCCGGTCTCATACGGATAGCGATCGGGGCGCACGCGCATCGCCATGACAATCTCTTCCAGAGAAGCGTTGCCCGCGCGTTCGCCAATTCCGTTAATTGTGCACTCCACCTGGCGCGCTCCGGCGGCGACCGCCGCCATGGTGTTCGCCACCGCCAAACCGAGATCATTGTGGCAGTGCGCTGAGATGGTCACGTTCTCGATTCCCTTGACCCGTCGGCGAATCGCGGCAATCAAATCGCCGAACTCGGCGGGAACCGAGTAACCCACGGTGTCGGGAATGTTCAACGTGGTTGCACCGGCCTGCACCGCGGCATCCAGCACTTGATAGAGAAATTCGGGATCGGTACGGGTTGCGTCTTCCGGAGAAAACTCAACGTCATCACAAAGCGACTTTGCCAGGCGCATCGCTTCGCGAGCGTTCTCCAGACACTGCGCGCGCGTGAGGCGTAGCTTGTCTTTCAAGTGAATGTCGGAAGTAGCCAGGAAGACGTGAATGCGGGGATGGGCGGCGTCTTTCAAGGCTTCCCACGCGCGTTCAATGTCTGGCCGACAGGCTCGAGCCAGGCCAGCGACAATCGGACGGCGAATCACGGCCGAGACCGCCTTTACCGCCGCGAAATCACCTTCGGAGGCGATAGGAAAGCCGGCTTCGATCACATCCACACCCAGGCGGTCGAGCTGCTGCGCCAGGCGCAACTTTTCCTGGTGGTTCATGCTGCAACCCGGCGATTGTTCGCCGTCGCGCAAAGTGGTATCGAATATGGTGATGCGAGCCTGTTCCGTGGCCATAGTGCCTTCCCTCGAGTGAAACCCAACGTTCCATGGTACGCGTAAACTAGATAGAAGAAAGACTTATAATTTTTGTGTCATCATTACCATGTCTTATATTATAAGAAGCGCTAATGTATTCTTAAGCTTCTAAAGGCGGTTCATGGAGCTCTCTCAATTGGAGGTTTTTCTCGCCGTGGTTCGAGAGCGCCGGTTTTCACGCGCCGCGGAAAAACTCCATCGCACCCAGTCCGCCGTAAGTCAGACGATTCGCAAGCTGGAGGATGAGTTGGGCGAATCCCTATTCGACCGCTCCTCCCGCGAAGGTATCCTCACGGACGCTGGGCAGGTGCTGTGCGAGTACGCGGAGAAACTGCTGAACCTGCGCAATGACGCGCACGAATCACTGGTGGAACTGCGCGAACTGCAGAAGGGCAAGCTAGTGATTGCCGCCAACGAGTTCACGTCGCTCTACTTGTTGCCGGTTCTGTCCGAATTCCGGCGGTTGCATCCTATGATCAAGATCACGGTGCAGCGCGCATTGGGCAGCCACATCCCCGACGATGTTTTGCAGCACAGCGCCGAGTTGGGCGTGCTTTCCTATGAGCCGCAGGAACCGCACCTGCATTCCGTTGTGGTCTATCTCGACGAACTGGTGTTTGTAGTTCCTCCGAGGCATCCTCTGGCTTCGGCGCGAGAGGTCAGCATCCGGCAACTGGGAGCGGAATCCTTTGTCGCCCACATCGTGCCCTCGCCCTATCGAGAGAAGGTTTTGCAGGCTTTCCAGCGGCACAAGACACCGCTTCACATGGGTCTCGAACTTCCCACGCTGCAAGCCATCAAGCAGTTTGTGGCGGGTGGAAACGGCGTAGCCTTCATGCCCGAGATAAGCGTAGAAGCGGAGCTAGCGCGCAATGAACTGGTACGGGTCCCGGTGCGGGAGTTGCATTTGGAACGCAAGTTGAGGCTGATCTACCGCAAGGAAGCAGGGCTGTCACACGCCGCGCGGGCCTTCCTCAAAGTGGCCGAAGCAGTCGCACTGGGCCGCAAGGGGCGGCACCGTTTCCAGCGCGAGACCTAGCGATTGTCAACCCGCATCAACCGTCGGCGCAGACTTTCCCCGGGTGGAAGGCATCGAGGGCTTCGCAAACAGTAGGGTGAATCTCAAGGACGGAGTCCAGGTTGGTAAGACTCAGCAGACTGCGCACCAATGGGTTCGGTCCGGCGCATTTCAAATCCGCATTGTTCGCCTGTGCCCAAGTATGCAGAAGAGCCAACTCGCCGATTCCAGCGCTATCGATGGAACTGACGCCAGCCAGATCAAGAACCACCTTGCAGGTATTCTGCAGAACGTCGCTGACCAGATGCGAAAGCTCCGCAGCTTCGTCGCGATACACAATGCGTCCTTGACAGTGCACGACCATCACATCACCAAGATTCCGGGTTTCCAGACTAAGCTTC
Source organism: Acidobacteriaceae bacterium (assembly GCA_003156805.1). Taxonomy (GTDB): domain Bacteria; phylum Acidobacteriota; class Terriglobia; order Terriglobales; family Acidobacteriaceae; genus Sulfotelmatobacter. The sequence continues at coordinate 214,474 of PMHV01000030.1, forward strand.
AACTGCGACTCCTTCTTGTGTTTCCAGGGCAGCCGGATTGCAGAGGCGCCGAGACGGTTGCCAAGTTGTATTTATGGATTGCATGCTATTACATAGACGCAGCCACAGCCGTTTCGGAATCATGAAAAAGTGTAAATTTCTTGTCGCCAATTTTCTTCGCAGGCAAAATTGCCGGGCGGGACATCCTAGGTCTCCGGTACACTGCATCTAAAGGATTTCGCAACCAATCAGGTAGAATCTGCTGCCGGCTCAAATTGCCAGGGGAGGAATCATTTTCGTGTCGAAAACCGCAGCCGTAGTTCTGGCGTTCGCAAGCTTCCTGCTGTTCACGGCCACATCGGGGGCACAAATTCTGCCGCGCGGCAATGTGTATGTGGGCGCTGTTTACGCCTCGTCCGAAGACGTCACCCTCCGCCACGATTTCCGGGGCTGGAATGGTTCCGTGGAAGATATGCCGTTCCCCCGGTTTTCTTATTTGGGGCTGGTGCTGGATGGCACTGGCCTTTACCGCCCGGGCGACACCCAGTACAATCTCTTCCTCGGTCCTCGCATCTCCACGCACTATGGAAAATGGCGGCCATTTATGCAAGCCATGGCTGGCGTGCAACAGGTTCCGGTGAACGGCATTAAGTATCATCCGCTAGCCGAAGATGTGGGTGGCGGGGTGGACTACCGGCTTTTTTTTAAGAAGTTTTCCTGGCGGCTACAGGTCGACTATATGCACACCCACTTTCTCAGTGCGCACCAGAATGACATACGCGCCTCGACCGGTCTGGTCTGGCGCTTCTGAAAACCATCTTGCCCGCTAAATCGCTTTTCATTGGAACTTGGACGGCTGGTTGACCCCCACCCGCGTAGCGATGTTGTATCCGCTATTACAGCGCGCAGCTCTCGCCTCAACTCGCATGGACGTTTTTCGTCCCTAAGCATCTAATTCCCGATATTTCTAACGACTTTGCGCGTCGCGCAGTGTTGAAGAAAGTGAGAAGGAGGGTAACAGCGTCATGCGGAAAGCAGGCTTACTTGTCGTAACATTCGCGTTGTTAAGCGGTCTGGCAATCGCCCAGGTGCCGTCTGGCAACGCTTTTTTCGGCTATTCGTACTACAGCACAAATCTCTCTTCGATTGATCGGGCCAATACGAATGGGTGGGAGGCCTCGCTCGAGGGCAAGATTGTTCCCTGGGTCGGGTTCGTGGCCGATTTTGACAGCCACTATGGCTCGCAAACTTTTCCTTTTTGTGAGCCCACCCCCGGAGGCATTATCTGTTCCAGTTTCAACACCAGCGTTACCGAGCGCAACTTTCTGTTTGGTCCGCGAGTTTCATTCCCGGTTGGCAGGTTCCGTCCCTTCGCGGAAGCATTGTTCGGAGGCGCCCGTGTCGATGCCAACGGCGCCGGCTCCGATACCTCGTTTGCGACCGCGCTGGGCGGCGACATCGACTACAAAATCATCCGTCCGATTGCCTGGCGTTTCCAGGGAGACTACTTGCAGACGCGTTTCTTCGGTGCAACTCAGAATAACGTGCGCTTGTCGACGGGTATTGTGCTGCGTTTTTAGCGCCACATGGTCTTGGGCAAAGCACCAGGGCCAAAGAACCGGATTCCGGCTGGTTGGCCGGGTCCTGCATTTGCGGTCACTACGCACAGCCAAGGAGCGACAGCGTGAAATCGGTTTGTTTACGCTTGCCAGTATTTATGGTCGCGTAAAAAATGGTTCTCGTTCCAGTAGTTCATCGCGGTCTTCAGGAACAGCCAACCCACGCGCAAATGCCCCATTTTCTGGAAACGGCGGTTGGTAGTGTAGACGCCGCCACGGACAATGCCGAAGCGGTTGGACGCCACTTGCTGTGTGAGCATGTAATCTTCGGCGAAGTGAACCCGCTCGTTGAATCCGCCCAGGTCGCGGAATTTGTTGGTGTCGAACAGCATGAACATTCCGGTGGCAAAGGGCTTGTGCAGGCACGAAAGGTATTGAAAGGCATCGTTGCCGGCGTACAGAAGCTTATCCACCCAATTGCCGCCGCGGCAAAGAATGTTCGTGGTCACGCAATGAAGCTGCTTGTGCTGGGCGAGCTCGACTGCCCGCCGTACGACGGACGGATGTGCCATCTCAATGTCGGCATCCAGAAAAAGAACGTACGGAGTTTCCGCCTGGGCCGCGCCCTGATTGCGGCCGACCGAAGGCATTCCGCCAGAGATCACGCTCACGTTCAGACGACCGCGGAAGCTGAGGACGATCTTGGGCGTGCCGTCGGCGGAGTTGGCGTCAGCCACCAACACTTTCGTATTCGACATCTTCGAGTAGTCCTGCTTCGTCAGCGAAGTCAGCAAGCGAGGAATCAGCCTCGCCTCGTTCTTGGCCGGAATCACGATCGTCAGCTCGTTCGCGGTATTCATGGATGCGCACTCCCTGTTCATCAATGGTGAGATATGTCAGGCGGGAATCGACCCATCCGCCCGAGTTGTAGTAATCAATGCCATCCTGCGCTACATGGCTGGCCTCGTGCGTGTGCCCGCAGAAAATGCGGTCAACGCTGTGTTGCCGCCCCCATGCGATTGCTCCCGCAGCGACTTTTGTCGACATGCGCAACCAGCGCGTATTAAGCCGGTCAATCAGCCGCGCAATGGGCTTGCTCTTGAAATCTAACTTCTGCAACTGCAAATAAAGCGACGTGCCCAGCCGGCTGAAGCGCAAATTGTTCACCTGAAACCCATCGAACTGATGACCGTGAATCGCCGCATGCCGGAGTCCTTCGTACTGCCAGGTGTATTGCCGGTAAACCCGCACTCCGACCAGATGCGACATGATGTTGATGAGCCCGTGGTCATGGTTGCCTTCCACCCATACCACTTCCACCTGCCGCTTGGGATTCGAAAGCTTGCGAATAGAACCGAGAAACTTCCAGTGATCTTTCGTCAGGCGGGCGAAATTGAGGTCGGCAAAAATATCTCCCAGCAGAATCAGCCGCTGAAAACGATTCTCCTTGAGCACGCGCGTCGCCTCACGCGCATGACTCGTCTCTGCACCGAGGTGCAGGTCGGAGAGGATCAGCGTGTTGTAGACCGCCGAATCCATGATTGTTTTGTAACAGGCGAATGTTACGGGATGATGAAATATGCATCAAAATTGGTGCAGCAGTAGCCGCTGCGGTAACAGCAGGTTAGGGAAGAGTCTTGCTCCAGACGGGCCGAAGTGTTGCAGGAATGGGAATACCGCCGGACTCGCGAACGAAACGCCTCAGCGAAGAGGCGTCACTTTTGCGCTGGCGGCACGTACTCTTTGGGAACGGCCGAGCCTTCGCCGAAAAAGTATTGATCCAGATGCTTGACAATGACTTCCTGATCCTCGCGGCGCGCAGGATTCAGGCGATACTCGTTGAGCAGCATCTTGCAATGTTCCATCCACATCTTCCAGGCCTCCTGAGAAACGTTGTCGTAAACCTTGCGGCCGAGATCGTTGTCAAAAGGGGGCTCGTCCAACCCGGTCAACTCTCTCTTCAATTTCACGCAGAAAACGGTATGCGCCATAAACCTTCCTCAAGAATGAATTAAGGGCGAACATCCACACAGGGAATCAGGGATACGTCAGCACTATCTTACACGCAGACGTACCCACGCCGGCCGTAGAAGATTGACCTCGCGAAGGTCGACAAAGAACCGCGGATCGTCGGGAAAAGAGACTGCCAGGCCCGATTTGCGCTCTAGGTAGAGACCTCTGCGGCGCGGGCCACTGCCGCGCACTCGAGAGGTGAGATCACTACCTTGCTGAAGCTAGAAAATGCTCTGCGAGGATTCTCTTCACTGTCTCCTCGTCCATCGCTGCAACCGGCTCTTTCGATCCGGTCGAAGCCGTGGCGAGCTTGCCTTTGATCCCGATATAGACTGCGTTATAGGGCTCGTCGCCAAGGTTCTCGACCCTATGCTTGAGAGGAGGATACCATCGCGCCTCGCCCGCCTTGGCAAACACTTCGCGTGTTTTTCCGTTCTCGTCTGTAAGGCGAAGATGACCTTCGGTGATACTCACCACCACGCCCCCGGGATGATCGTGCAGAGCCGACTTCTCATGCGGTCCGTAATGAACCGATAGAACCTGCACTCGGTCATTTTCAAAATCCAGTTTGTAGTGTCTTGATTCAACCTTGATGGGATCCTGAGCTAGCGCGAGGTGCGCAGCCAGACACAAAAACAGCCCTGCGCAGAATAGTCTGCACAACATTGTTCCGCCTCCCGGGTGCCGGTGAAAAGTGGTCTGCGTAAACTAAGGCCACGCTATCCCAGCACGCAAGGGCTGTCAATAACATCCAGGGACGGTAGGCCCAAAGGGGTAATTGGTTCAAGAGAGGCCGGCAATCACCAGGAAACGCGATGCAAGAACCAAATCAGCTTGCAACCTCTGAGGGAATCGTTCCACCTTTTCCGCAAGAGCGGTTTTTCCGCTATCGGAGATAATGTTCTTCCGGCAAGGCGCGCAGCCGGGCCGCCGCGTCTTCCGCCGTCATATCGCGCTGGGAAGACGCCAGCAACTCATAGCCAACTACGAATTTACGCACCGTCGCCGAGCGCAACAAAGGCGGGAAGAAATGAGAGTGAAAATGCCACTCCGCATGTTCCTCGCCGTCGGTGGGCCGCTGATGAAATCCCATGGAGTAAGGAAACGAGCTCTCAAAAAGGTTGTCGTACCGCGTCGTCAGCCGCTGCAGGATATCGGCCAGGGCCAGGCGTTCATGGGCATCCAAAGCCGCGATATCCCCAATGTGTCGCCGGCTAAGCACAAGACTTTCGAAAGGCCACTCGGCCCAGAAGGGAACAATTGCCAAAAAGAAATCATTCTGGCAGACGACGCGCTCTTGTTCTGCATCTTCCAGCCGGGCATACTCACACAAAAGACAACTGTGATGCCGCTGGCGGTACTCCAACAGAGCAGACTGCTCCTGCCGCGGCACATTTGGAGTCGTTTGATTCGCCCAGATTTGCCCGTGCGGATGCGGGTTGCTGGCGCCCATCATCGCCCCGCGGTTTTCAAAGATCTGCACATAACGGATTTCCTGCCGCCCAGCCAGATCTTCATACTGCTCACTCCAAACCTCGACTACCGGAAGGATGTCGTTCTTCTTCATGCGCGCCAGGGTCAGATCATGGCGTGGCGAAAAGCAAACCACTCGGCAGATCCCCATTTCAGTCTGGGCAACGAGAAGCTCCGAATCGCTTCCAGTCACGGTCACGCGGGGCACATCCAACCGGAGCGCGGCGAAGTCGTTATCGAAGACAAACGTACTCTCATAGGTGGGATTGCGCGCATCGCCGGCTCGCGCGTTTCCGGGGCACAGATAGCATTTGGGATCGTAACGCGGCACGGCTTCCGTCTCCGGTTTCTCCAACTGCCCTTGCCAGGGCCGTTGCGTGCGCTGCGGCGAGACCAGCACCCATTCCTGCATCAATGGGTTGTAGCGGCGATGGGGAATCTCTTTGAGCTTATTCAATTCCAATTGATCTGCCTGCGTCTGAACCGTTGCAAACGACTGTACTCCTTGACCGGGCTTACGATTGGGAGCGCGCTATTTTTCTATCGTTTGCGTTCCAAAGTCTGCATGGTTGCTGAAGTAGAATCATACCCGAGATGGGGGGGAGCCTTGTGGCCATATCACGCCCGCGTTGACGAGGCGGAATGGGACCGTGGCAGAGTGCACAATTATCAGCGGGCTACCTTGCCCGACTAGAAAGCTGCAGGCGTTGCCGACGAAGTACAAGCTCAAGAGGAAATAACACAATGAAAATTGTCGATGCCAAAGTGATCGTCTGCTGTCCGGGCAGGAACTTCGTCACGCTGAAGCTCACGACGGAAGATGGAGTTTATGGACTAGGAGATGCGACCCTGAATGGGCGCGAGCTGGCCGTGGCCAGCTATCTGAAGGATTACGTCATTCCTCTGTTGATCGGGCGCGATGCGCGCCGGATCGAAGACACGTGGCAGTACTTTTATAAAGGAGCATACTGGCGCCGCGGACCGGTAACGATGTCGGCGATCGCGGCGGTGGATACAGCTTTGTGGGACATCAAGGGAAAAGTCATGAATGCGCCGCTTTACCAGTTGCTCGGCGGCGCATCTCGCGATGCGGTGCTGGTATACGGACATGCAAGCGGCAGCGGGATTGAGGAGACCGTCCAAGCCGCAGCTCATTACATCAAGGGTGGGTATAAAGCGATTCGCGCGCAATCCGGCATTCCAGGATTGCCGAGCACCTATGGAGTGGGGCGCGGAGTTATGTACTACGAACCGGCCGAGAAGGATGCTCCGCCCGAGAATAGTTGGTCGTCGGAAGCGTACATGAATTTCGTTCCATCATTGTTTGCGCGACTGCGCAAAGAGTTCGGCAACGAACTGCACCTCTTGCACGATGTCCATCATCGTCTCACTCCGATGGAGGCGGCCCGGTTGGGGAAAGAACTTGAGCCTCATCATTTGTTCTGGCTGGAAGATCCCACGCCCGCGGAACTGCAAGAAGGTTTTCGCCTGATTCGCCAGCACACCACCACACCGCTAGCCGTGGGCGAAGTGTTCAACACCATCTACGATTGCCAGCAACTCATTCAGGAGCAGTTGATCGATTACATCCGTACAACGGTGGTGCACGCGGGGGGAATCACGCACCTGCGCCGGATTGCGAACCTTGCCGAGATGTACCAGGTTCGCACAGGCTCACATGGGGCCACCGACCTAAGTCCCGTCTGTATGGGCGCGGCGCTGCACTTCGATCTCAGCGTACATAACTTCGGTATTCAGGAGTACATGAAGCACACAGACGAGACCGACCGTGTATTCCCGCACGCGTACAAGTTTGAGAACGGACTGATGCACCCGGGAGATGCACCGGGATTGGGAGTGGATATCGAAGAAGAGCTGGCGGCAAAGTATCCATACGCTGTGGCGTACTTACCGGTAAACCGCAAGCTGGACGGAACCATGCACAACTGGTAGCAAATCGGTCGGCAAACAGTCTCGGCACTCGCTCGGCGTTTTCACACTCTTGCCGTTCCTGCCTGCGACTTGGGCCCCGGTTCCAGCCCCAGATAGTCGCGCGCGTTATTGAAGCAGATGTTTTGGATCACGGAGCCGATCAGCGGTTCATCGCTCGGCAGATCGCCCCGCTCCATCTCACCGCCGAGAAGATTGCACAGGACGCGGCGGAAATATTCGTGCCGGGGGAATGACATGAACGAGCGGGAATCCGTCACCATGCCGATAAAGCGGGAAAGCAAGCCGGTTGCGGAAAGAGAATTCAATTGCCATTCGATCCCGTGCTTCTGATCGAGAAACCACCAGGCGCTGCCAAATTGGATCTTGCCCGCAATTGACGCATCGTGCGACGAACCCTGAAAACTGCCGATCGCAGTTGCGAACGTGTAATTGTCGGCGGGATTGTTATTGTAGATGATTGTCCGCGGCAATGCGTTCTCGCTCTCCAGCAAATTGAGATATTCGTTCAGCGCTTTCGCCTGCGGCCAGTCACCGATCGAATCGAATCCCGTATCGGAACCGAGTTCGTGCTGACGCCGCATGTTCACATTGCGCAGTGCACCCAGGTGCAGCTGCTTCGTCCAATTCTTCGCCGAGTCCAGATGTCCGAAGAACAGCATCATGAACGAGGCGAATTCGTCGTGCTCCTCAGGACTGGCCGCAACACCCGACCACACCTTGGCAAAAATGGAAGCCGCACGCGTTTCACTGCAAGGTTTGGCATAGCAGTGCGGCAGACCGTGATCGGAAAGCCGGCAGCCGTTGTCGTGGAAAAACTTGTGACGAAGCTCTAAAGCCCGCAAGAAGGCTACGAAGTCAGAGATGCCGGTATTGCTGACCGCCTGGAGGCGCTCAACCCACGAGTTAAAGGCATCGGGCGCCGAGACCTGAAGCGACCGATCCGGGCGAAAGGTCGGATACATTCGAAATCCGCAATCGCTGCCGTTCACCGTCAGGTGATGCTGGAGACTGTCACAGGGATCGTCGGTGGTACAGAGGACCCGCACCCTGAACTTCCGGAGAATGCCTCGCGCCGTGAGATCGCCGCTTGAGAGAATTGAATTCGTCCGTTCCCAAATTGCTTCAGCAGTTTGCTCGTCGAGCAGTTCGTCCATCTCGAAGTAACGCTTCAATTCCAGATGGGTCCAGTGATAAAGCGGATTTCGGATGGTGTAGGGGACGGTACGCGCCCAGGCCAGGAATTTTTCTTTCGGCGAAACTTCACCAGTGCAGTAACGCTCGGGAACGCCATTCGCTCGCATGGCTCGCCATTTGTAGTGATCCCCTTCGAGCGCGATCTCGAACAGGTTGCGGAACCGGCGATCTTGGGCGACGTCACTGGGTGATAAGTGCGAGTGATAATCCAGGATGGGCTGGGATGCGGCATAGCTTTCATACAGCCGGCGAGCGGTCTTTGAATGCAGCAGGAAGTTATCAGTGATGAAGTTCAACGAGGTCTCCGTGTCTCCGTTCTGTGGATCAGGCTGCACTGCGGGCGTTGCGGACGATAGCGACGAAGTTTTGAGCCGCTTCAACAATCGGAGATGTATTGCCCGACTCGAGCGCCGATGCCGACACCAACTCGCCTCCGATGCCGAGCGCGGCGGCTCCAGCAAGGATGAAACCAGCAGCCGTGGTCAGGTTCACGCCGCCGGTCGGAATCATCGGAATTTGCGGCAAAGGCGCTTTCAGAGCCTTGATGTATTTCGCGCCGCCCACTGTTCCGCAAGGAAAGATCTTGACGAAATCGCTGCCCGTTTTCCAGGCAGCGATCACCTCGGTTGGCGTGAGCGCGCCGGACATCATTACTTTGCCGGCGCGATTCGCAAATTTCACCGTCTCCGCATCGAACCCGGGACTCACAATGAATTCCGCGCCCGCATCGATGCATCGATTTGCCGTGTCGGCATCGAGCACCGTTCCGGCTCCTATCAACACTTCGGAACCGATACTCTTCGCCAGTTGGGCAATTACTTCGATCGCGCCCGGAACCGTCATTGTGACCTCCACAATCGGGATTCCGCCCGCGCAGACCGCCTCAGCGGCTTGCATCGCTTGTTTCGCGGTCGATGCCCGAACAACCGGCACAATGCCGATCTCCGTGATCCGATTCGCAACTTCCTCTCTGGTCATAACGTATAACGCCCCGGCCTCTACCGGGCGATTCGTGCGCCCTTTCCCTGCATCGCCCGCCGCACTTCCTGGAGGGTCGCCATCGTGGTGTCTCCGGGCGTCGTCATCGCCAGCGCACCGTGGGCAGCGCCGCACTCGACCGCCCACTGTGGCCCCTGGCCGGTGAGAAAGCCATAGATCAATCCCGAGGCAAACGAATCTCCGCCGCCCACGCGATCGAAGATCTCCAGATTTTCCCGGCACTTCGCCTCATGGAAGTTCGCCCCATGGAAATCGCCATTCGCATAGCAGATGGCGCCCCAGTCGTTCAAGGTCGCAGTTCTTGCCTTGCGCAGCGTAGTCGCAACCACGGCAAAAGGAAACTCTTTGACCACCATCTCAATCATCTTTTTGAACGCTTCGCTTTCGATCTTCGAGACATGCTCGTCCAGTCCCTCGACCTGGAAACCCAGCGCAGATGAGAAGTCTTCCTCGTTGCCGAGCATAACGTCAACCAGCGGAGCAAGGCGCCGGTTCACCTCCTGTGCGCGCTTTTTTCCGCCGATCGCCTTCCACAGAGACTCCCGGTAATTCAAATCGTAGGAGACAACTGTTCCGTTCTTCCTCGCCGCTTTCATGGCTTCCATGGCGACCTCGGGCGTGCTCTCAGACAGCGCGCAAAAAATGCCACCCGTATGAAACCATCGCGAGACATGCTTGCCGAAGATATCCTCCCAGTCTATGTCGCCGGGTTTCAATTGCGAAACCGCCGTGTGCCCGCGGTCGGAACAACCCAAGGCCGGGCGGACGCCAAATCCTCGCTCTGTGAAATTCAATCCATTCCGCGCAGTGCGGCCCACCCCATCGAATTCGACCCAGCGAATCAGGGACTGGTCCACGCCACCCTGATAGATAAGGTCTTGCAGCAATCTGCCCACAGGATTATCGACGATGGCAGTGACGATTGCGCTATTCAAACCGAAGCACCTCTTCAGGCCGCGCGCGACGTTATATTCGCCTCCGCCTTCGGAGACTTCGAACTGCCGCGTGGTCCACACCCGACGGTCTCCAGGATCGAAACGAAGCATCACCTCGCCCAGACTGACCAGGTCCCAGCGGCACTGCTCCGAGGGTTTGATCGTAAGACCGGCCGAAGTAAGACTCGCTGAAGATTGTTCTCTATCCATTTGCGCCTTTCCGTGACAGAACTTTCCCTGACTGAATTTATATTTCTGCCACCCTAAACTCTACCGGTTTCAACTTCGGAACCAGACCGTGGATGATCGCCAATGCGATCAGATACGCCGAACCGGCGAGAAAGAACGGAACCGCATAGCTGTGGGTCCGCTGCAGAAAGAAAGATACGATTTTCGCGATGAGCATTCCCCCGATAGCGCCCGCCATGCCGCCAATCCCGACCACAGAGGCAACCACTGTCCCCGGAAACATATCCGAAGACAAGGTGAGCAGGTTGCAAGAGAAACCCTGGTGCGCCGCGGCAGCGAGTCCGATCACCAGGACCGCTCCCCACAGCGATGCTAATTTAGGCGCGAAGACCACCGGCACCACGCTGATAGCGCAAATCAGCATCGCAAATTTGCGGCTTGCGTTCACAGTCCTGCCGTGGCGTATGAGGGACGAGGAAAGCCATCCTCCCGCCACGCTGCCCGCGTCTGCCATCAAATAAATCACAACGATCGGCATGCCGATTTGCAAAAGAGCCAGCCCATGCTCGCGCTGAAGAAAATCGGGAATCCAAAACAGATAGAACCACCAGACCGGATCCGTAATGAACTTTGCCAGGACGAAAGCCCAGGTTTGGCGATGAGCCAGCAGTTTAAACCAACCTATTTTGGTCTGGGGTGCGACGGGATCGCTGCAAATGTACTCCAACTCGGCTGGCGAGCAGGACGAATGCTGCTGCGGGCGGCGATACACCCACAGCCACAGCGCCAGCCAAACGAATCCAACGCTACCCAGCAGGAAGAAGGCCGCGCGCCATCCCCAGTGCACAGCGATCCAGGGGACGATCAGGGGCGTAGCGATGGCGCCGAGATTACTCCCAGCATTAAAAATACCAGTCGCCAGCGCGCGCTCCTTCTTGGGGAACCACTCCGCAACAGCCTTCAGGCTGGCTGGAAACACTGCTGACTCGCCAAAACCCAGGACAAAGCGAGCCGCGAGAAAGCTCGTGAACGAACTCGCCATCCCGTGCGCAATCGAAGCCAGGCTCCAGAAGGCCATGGCCAGCGCATAGCCGAGCCGTGTCCCCACGCGATCGATGAATCGTCCGACCAGCATCATTCCCAGCGCGTAGGCAGCCTGGAAAGCAAATACGAGATTGCCGTAGTCGATTTCGCTCCAACCCAGATCATGCTGCAAAGTGGTTTTCAGCACGCCGATGACCTGGCGATCCATATAGTTCTTCGTGAGGCCAAGTAGGAGAACCGTGCAAATGACCCATCGGAAGCGTCCGACATGTTGAGCGAGCTGTGCTCCGTCACTCGTCTTCAGTTTGGACTGGGATTCGGGTCCGGGTCTCGAGATGGACGGGAGATTCATAAAGAAAACCTGGGGCGCGCTCGGATCACCGGGGCCGAAACACTGGCGACGGGCAGAACACAATCACTGATTCACACCGCTGGCCAGGAATCCACCATCCACTGCAAGCAGATGGCCGGTCACAAAACTCGCGGCATCGGAGGCTAGGAACACGGCAGCACCGACCAACTCTTCGAGTTCGCCAAACCGCGCCGCCGGTGTACGCACCAGAAACTCTCGTCCGCGCGGCGTCCCATCCAACAGAGCCGCATTCAAGCTGGTGCGGAAAACGCCCGGCAGCACCGCATTCACGCACACGCGGTAGCGCGCCCACTCGACCGCAAGCGACTTCGTAAGGGAAGCAACGCCAGCTTTGCTTGCGGCATAGGCGGCCACTTCGTACATGCCCAGGAAAGACGAAAGGGAAGCAACGTTGATGATCCTTCCGTACTGGCGCTCGATCATGTGGCGTCCAAACACCTGACAGGCGCGCAAGGTGCCGTTCAGGTTCGTTTCAAGGATCGCATTCCAATCGCTCTCGCTCATGTCGAGAATGGGCGTACGCTGAGTGATTCCGGCGCAGTTCACGAGGATATCAACCTTGCCGAACTCGGCGCAGGCTGCTTCCAAAAGCGCTTGCAGACTCGATCGATCGGCTACATCACAGGGGATCGCGAGCGAGCCCCGGCCTGCTTTTCTGATATCGCTGGCGACGGATTCGACCAGTTCGCGGCGTCGTCCCGAGGGAACGACGTTGGCGCCAGCTGCTGCCAGGCCCTTGGCGAGGGTCAGGCCGATGCCGGATGTTCCGCCAATAACAACGGCAGTCTTGGAATTGAGGTCGAGCGCTGGGTATCCCATCAAGTCCCTGTTTATAACATACCGGCTGACCTGACCGGATAGGTGCTTCCCAGTTGGTATCGTTCAGCGAAGTCGAAGTGTAAGCTACGGGTGGAGAGCAATCGAAACAGGAACTTATGCGAACGTTGCAATTTAGTTGCTGGATACTAGTGTTGATTGCATATCCGTTCGCGGGAGGGACCAATTTTCTGGTTCAGGCAACCGCAAGCGATCCGCCTCCGCCAGTGGAATTGACTTCCGAGCAAGACCATCAGCGGACTTTGAATCTGTTGCATATCACTTCGCTTCGCCGCGGTCCAGACGGTGATCCCAAGTCGCCCCACGCAGCCAATTTCGATGAGTCGAAAGCCACCACCTATACAAACTTGCCGGACCCGCTGGTATTGAAGAATGGAAAGAAGGCGAAGAGCGCAAAGACGTGGTGGAAGCAGCGCAGGCCGGAGATTGTGGAGGATTTCGACAGGGAGATTTACGGCCGCGTACCGCCGAACATACCCAAAGTAAATTGGGAAGTAACCAGCGCTACTAGAGAAATGAATGGCGAAGTGCCAGTCATCACGAAGAAAATTGTCGGTCACGTGGACAACTCTTCATATCCTCTGATCACGGGCGATATTCAATTGACGTTGACTACTCCCGCCAATGCTATGGGAGCGGTACCGGTAATCATGGAATTCGGTTTGAGCCCGGAAGTGCTGGCCACGCTGGCAAAGCGCTTTCCCGATGCATTCAAGGCCGGGCCCGGGCCTTCGTGGCAGCAGCAAGTTTCGGTCAAGGGCTGGGGATACGCGGTCATCATCCCCACGAGTGTTCAGGCCGATAATGGCGAAGGCTTAACGCAAGGCATTATCGGCCTCGTCAACCAAGGACAGCCGCGCAAGGTGGACGACTGGGGCGCGTTGCGTGCCTGGGCTTGGGGCGCAAGCCGGGCCCTGGATTATTTTGCGACTGACAAGTCCGTCGACGCTAGGCAGGTGGGCATTGAAGGCCTCTCGCGCTACGGCAAGGCAGCGCTGGTCACCATGGCATACGATCCGCGTTTCGCGATTGCCTTTGTCGGATCCTCGGGTGCGGGCGGCGCCAAGATCTTACGCCGCGCTTTTGGCGAACAGGTGGAAAACCTCGCGTCGGCCGGCGAATATCATTGGATGGCGGGCAACTTCCTCAAGTATGCCGGTCCCCTCACGGCGAACGATTTGCCCGTGGACGCACATGAACTGATCGCCCTCTGCGCTCCGCGGCCGGTGTTCATCAGCAGCGGATCGCAACAGGTCGAAGGAGGTTGGGTCGACGCGAAAGGTATGTTCCTGGGAGCTGTCGGCGCCGGGCCCGTGTACAAGCTGCTCGGAAAGAAGGATTTGGGAACCAGCGAATTACCGCCCATGGAGACCGCGCTGATCGATGGCGATATAGCCTTCCGGCAGCATCGTGGCGGCCACACCACGGGCCCGAATTGGCCGACGTTTCTGACGTTCGCGAGCCGCTACATCAAAGGTCCGCCGCTCGCGCCAGGATCGCCTCCAGAGAAACCCTCCGCCGTAACCGATATACATCCTGACGCAGCCGAACTCGCCCAGATCGATCCGCGATAGCAGTGACTACCGCAACCCTCGTCCCCTCGCACGTCACACAGATGTGCTCACTTTTCGCGTCAATGCTCGCTTGACCGTTCCTTCGAGCGCCAGCTTGGCGGCATCGTATTCCGCTCCCGAGATGGAGCCGTCCCGTCGGGCAATCTCAAGCTCAAGGAACTCTTCCTTCAACACCTCTAAGAATGAACTTGGTAACGGGGCAGACTGGCGAGTTTGCGAGGCCGCCTTGCCCTTCATCCGCGGCCAGGTGAAACCCCGCGTGCGCCGCATCAGGAATCCGCACCCTCCCAGCAATATGACTCCGCCGACTCCGAAGACCCACCACCGCAATGAAGATGACGAAGACGCAGGCGTCGGATCTCTCCGCGCGGAAGCCGGCACTTGCGGACTCACCGGAGCAGAAACCGCGGGACGGGACAGCAGACCGGCTTGTGATTGCGCTTTGGATTGGGCGCCAGCTTTGATCGGCGGAAGCGCTCCGGCTCCGGAGACTTCAAACTCTGGGCCCGCTCCCGCTTCCACCTGATTGGCTACCTCCACTTGATAGCTGTCGTTGCCTGTGGCCAGGACCTGGAAAGCGGGAGACGACGATGCAAATTTCATCGTCGGCGGAATCATGACCGCCAACTGCTGCAGCGGATATACCCTGTTGCTACGAAATCTGGCGTGGCCCTCGTAAGGCAGATCGTAGTTGAAAGCGAACTTGGTGGATCCCGGCCGCAAAGGGAAGTTCACCGTGTAGTATCCAGGCTCGCCCGGTACGGCCGAAGCGGAAATCAGCACGCCCATCTTTTCCGAGCCGGCGGCCAGAACAGAATCAATCCGGGCATGGGTGGGCAAGTAAACTTCAAATGTGCGCTCACCGGCCTGTGTCAGCGGCGGGTTGGAATCGTTCTTGATCTCGATCATGTCGGAGACGTGAAGCAGTTTTCCGTTGGTCCCGGTGCGGATGATTTCGATGCTGCCGGTTATACCCTGCACCTTGGCGGCCGCGTCAAAAACGTCGATGGAGACAGCATCACCCGCCGAAATGCGCTGATCGTAATTGACGCCCTGGTGGACCACGCGCACTAGATGCAATTTTGCCGGATACCGCACCGTGAGGGTAAATGATCCCTGCGAATCGGTCCGGGTGCGTGCTTCCTCCTGCATACTCTGGTCCAGACGAAGAAGAATTACTTCGTCACCCCCCGCGAGCCGGCCGCGAGTCTGGTTGCGGACTACGCCCGTGATGGTGTCTGCTGCCAGCGCGGCTGCAGAACAACCGGCAATGAGGCCGACGCCCAAGATGATCGTCCTCAAGACGTTCTGCCGTCCCAAAGATTTCCTGCCACAGATACGGATCACCGGCCTCCTTGGTTCTTGGCGACTGTAGGGTTTCGGCCCGTCAGAACGCGTTCCGAACTGCAAATATTACTTTCACAAATCAAAGTATCCTGCATGCCTTATGGATCACTCGATCGCCCGCTCGCTTGCCGCGGTTTTCGTCGGATACGTCGAGCGGCCGAACATAATGCCAGTTTCCACCTCAATCGGCTTCCCGCCCAGCAAATAAGGCTTGAACTTCCACTGCTGGAGCGCGTCGGTGATAGCTTTTGCTTGTTCGGGAAAGGCGCTGAGAAAGTGAATGTGCTTTACTTTGCCTTCTTTACCGATGATGATTCGAACCGGAACGGGGTTGAACCTATGTTCGGTTAAGACGGGGTCAACCCGCGTAATCACGTTCTCGTCCGTGGCGTAATCCTTGATGCAGACCGGGACAGCGCCCCCGCCTGTCCCTGCCGTGGGACCGGCTTCCGCGGGCAACTTCATCTGGTTCAGATCCAGGACCAGGCTTTCCAGCAGTTTGGTGTCACGGCTGGTCAGCACGATTTGCAGCGCGTGACAGCGAATCTCGGTAGCCAAAACATACCAGTGCAGCTCCGCTATAGGAGACCAATACGCAAAGAAGCTGAAATCGCTGCCGGCGATCTTGGTCCGCATAGGTGGCAGTTCCACTTTGTAGTCGGCTTGTAAGTGGTCCTTCGAATAATTCACGAGATCCAGCGCGTTGGCCGCGGGAAACGGCGTGAAGAACATGTCTTGAGCGGTAACCAGGATAGTTCCCCGGACAGGTCCCTTGAATGTATCCGCAGGCCTGAACTGCGCCAGCACGTAGCGGCCGCTGTCCGACGGAGGCGGCCCCTTGTATTTTTCTTCCCAATCCCGAGGTAGTGCGTAACTCATTTGAAAATACTGGTCGCTGAAAACATTGTTGGTCACGCTGCCACCTTCCGGCACGGGAGTTACGGAATCACTCGCGCTCGACCATGCACCCTTTACCAGGATCACTCCGGTCGGCACCTTCGACCCGGGCTGAATATTGTCGGAAAAATCGCCGCCGTTCTTTGGCGGGTTTTGCGGTTTGGTGGCCTGCCCCACGGCAGGCAACGAGACTGAGAGCGCTAGAACCAGCAACGAAACTCGATAGTTCATATTCCCCCACGAATCCAAGCGACCTTTGTCCGGCGACCCCGGCGAATCCGTCGCGCGGATCATTTCTCAATTGGAAAGATGCTGGCGAGNNCGCCAGACGGACGCCGTAAAGCGATTACAGCGAGCGCAGGAAATCCAACACTTCCTGCTGCTGGGTGGTTGAAAGGTCTTCGAAGAAATCTTCCTCCACGGTACTGGCCTCGCTGCCATTGCTCGCGTGGTCGCGGATTGCCGTGACCAGATTCGTAGTGCGGCCATCATGCAGCAGGAAAATCCGCTGTCCCAGACCCCACAAGGGAGCGGTGCGGANNGAACGCATTCACGGGAGCTTTGCTCAACGATGAAGTGAAGCCCGACGGTTGCGTCGTGCCTGGCGAAGGATTGTGGCAAGTTGCGCAGCCGATAGAGCTAAACAAGGCACTGCCAGCGGCGATGGTCGCTGAACTCACACTCGATCCGTTCAGCACAACCCCACCGGTTGGCGGCGGAGCCAGGAACCGCA
>PMHV01000030.1:231601-262847 GCA_003156805.1 Acidobacteriaceae bacterium
GCAAAAATGTGCAGCGACTTGTTCTGTGCCTTCCAGCCAAAGCGGCTGATGGTTCCGTCGTTGCCGTTGTGATTGAAAGTGCCGGAAATACCCAAGTTATTGTTGAGATTCTTCACCTGGTTGTTCAACAGGGTCGAGTCGTCCAGGTTCTCGATCAGGCCTGCGCCAAAGACCGGAGTGGGAATCCGGAAGATAATATCGTTCTCCGCCACAGCAGTGGCGAAGCTGGGCTGCGGCAACGCGGTGCTGCTGTTGCAGGTGCCGGCGTCGGAGCGGCCAGTCACAGTGAACAAGGTTTCCACCCCTCCATTAGGAGAGTTGGTGTTGACCGAGCCGTTGGTGTTAAAGAAGAACGGGAACCGCGCTTCAAGGGTTGGCCCAGTGGCCGTAATGAAAGACGGCATTGTGTTGCCCGGCGCGACTCCGTTGCTGGTGAACTCGAATTGAGGGTTGGTGGCAGCGCCCGTCCCGCCGATCGCAGGTTGCGCGTGGCATGAACTGCACTGATTGGAGTTAAACCGCGGTCCCAGGCCAACGTTCGCGGAGTTGGAAACCGTCTCCACTTCCTGGAAGCGAGTTTGACCGTCAGTGAAAAAACCCAGAATCCCAGAGGGACTGTTCGACAACACCGAAGAGAGTGCCGCTCCTGTGCCGCGGTTGCCACTCTGAACTCCAGGATCGGTTTGAGCCAATGCCGTTCCGGCGAGGAATAGCAGTGCCAAAATTAAAACTGATGCGAGTCTAGCTGTCTTGATCACGACTCCTCCTTGTAAGTGTCTTCTCCTGGTTTTTCCTTGGCCCCCACTCGGGACCCCTGGTTAAGCGCCCTGGGGACCGATATCCCGGGGAATGCACTGCCTTGCCCTGCTGCAATGGCCAGCGAACCCGCCAGCGGCAGAACCTGTCACAGAATTGTCAGACGATATTTGCGGAGGTTCGCTTCCCCCTGAGGTCAGAACAGTGAAGAGGAAGCATCGAACGCGGAATCAAACATTCGTCCGATTCACGCGTCTCACGTTTGTGTCGAACACCCGCATTGCCTTGCAGTCGAGACTGTCAAACCATCCGGCTGCGGGTTGAGCCTCTCCGTGAAATAGTAAGCAGCCCGCATATCTTTACCGTAACGGTCTCGGTCCAAAGCGCGGGAAAGATTTGCGCGGGACGTTAACAGATTCTTTCGAGATGGCGAATGAAATAATTATTCTGTTACGAAATCCGAACGGTACGATCCGGAACTGGCGCAGGCACCCGAATCCAACAGCAATGTTTTCAAAAGGATGAAGCGATTGCGGCACAGTTTGTGACGTTGCGGTGATTCGTCGAAGATCACCTGAACTGAAGCTCGAATAACCTAAGCCTCGGCGCACAAGACTAGAACGAAGATTAGAAAGCTCGCCGCTGCCAGCTTTGCCATAACGCGCGAAACCATGTATGGTGATCGCATTCTTTTCCAGTACCCGGCGCCAACTTGAGCTTGATCTCGCGAGCAAGCCACTTGAGTGCGTGCGGTTTGCAGCGCCGGAAACCGAAAAACCTAACTTTCGAAAAGAGGGCACAATGAAACTAAATCGTTTGCTGTCTGTTTTTGGGATGCTCCTGTTAATCGCAGGTTCGCTGGCGGCGCAGGAAAAACCCGGAACCCTGGCCAGCATAGAGTTCCAGAAGATCAAGAATGGAACGGTTCCGCAGTACGAGGCGGGAAGAAAGCAGAAGGCGGCATGGCATAAGCAACAGAACGATCCTCTCCCCTTGCTTGTGTGGGAGACGATCAGCGGCGACAATACCGGCGACTTCATAGTCGGCCGCTTCGCCCAGCACTGGGCGGATTACGACAAGCCGGCCGTTACTGACGAAGCCGACCAGGCCGAGTTCGAAAAGGTGATGGGCGCGTACGTGGAGTCCGTCACCCTTCGCTACTACAACTTCCTGCCCAAGATCAGCAACCCTCCCAGCGGCGCCACGGGGCCTGTCAAGTTCTCGGAGATCATCATCTTTCACGTGCGCTACGGGAAGGACTCGGACTTCCGGTCAGCCATCAGCCGGGTATACGACGCCTCGCAAAAGACAAAGTGGCCGGTCAATTTCGAATGGTACGCGTTGGTCAACGGCGGGCTGACGGGCGAATATGTGCTCTCCATTCCCCACAACACCTGGGCCGATTTCGAGGATAAACCTGACGTAAAGCCCTTCCGCGACATGCTCAAGGAAGCTTTTGGACAGTCGGAGGCCGATTCCATCGTTGATCGCATCGACCACTCGGTGGAGAAAGAGACCAGCGAGATCATCAAATTCCGTCCCGACTTGAGCTACCTGCCCGCCAAATAGCGCTTCACTACCAACCTCCAAGAGCGGGCCGTCCGCCCTTGGCGTCCCAACAGAAGTGATGGTGCCCACCTTCGAGCTTCCGCGGAGGTGGGCGCCACAGACGCCAGTCGTCGCAAAGTTCATAGCCCGCCAGCCTTTCGCAGTTCGCGGACCGCTGCCGGAGCGACCAGGTCTGCTCCCAAATCAATTCTTGACCCGGGTTCGCAAATCGCGAATAATGAATGCAGTTCGCGATCTGCGAAGCTCGCGGCCCGCGCTGAGTTCCGGCTTTGAAAGTACTGGGAATGGAAGTTCTGGACAAGGCGAAGAGAGCACACGGCGATTTGACATCCTCAGTCGCTACGTGGCTCGCGATTGCCAGAGAAGCCAGATGGAAGCACCTGAACGAAGTGCGTCAGACGTGGCGCAATACCGACTGCGTGAAAGGGAAAACCATTTTCAACATCAAGGGAAACAGCTATCGCCTGATCGCGACTGTTAACTACGAGAGTCAGACCATCGTCCTAAAAATGCTCGTCACGCTCGCCGAGTACAGCAAGGGGGAGTGGAATCAATGAATCCAGTCATGGAATACAGGCAGCTTATCGCCGAGGTCCCCCCGAAGATCATCCATACCGAGGAAGAAAATCGATACTACCTGAAGAAACTGGAACAACTTAACGGCCGCTGGACCGAGCTAACCCAGGCGGAGCGGGATCTACACGACACGCTCGAAGTACTCGTCGAAGATTTCGAAAAGAAGACCTACAAGATTCGCGCGGCAACTCCAATAAAAGCGATCAAAGAGCTTATGGCGGCGAATGATCTTAAGCAGAAGGATCTGATCGGTGTGTTCGAGACCGCCAGCGTCGCCTCAGAGGTTCTGATGGGCAAGCGAGCCTTGACAACCGGCCATATTCGCCGCCTGAGCAAGCGCTTCAACGTATCGCCCGCTATTTTCCTGTAACAAAAATTAAGGGCGGCCTTCAGGCCGCCCTTAAAGCTGGAAACTGGGAACTGCTCTTAGGCCCGCGCCGGACTCTCTCCACCCTTTGCGATTCCCGGCCGTCCCGGCTCCGGCTTCAGTACCTGCTGCACGCCGTCGTCGGGCTTGGCCGGCAACTTCACCGGAGGCAACTCTTTGCCATCCACCAGCAGCTTGATTTCGGAAGCATCGAGCACTTCGCGCTCCAGCAGGGCCGCGGCGATCTTTTGCAGAGTTTCGCGCCTTCCTTCCAGAATCTGCTTTGCCGTCTCGTAGCCATGGCTCACCAGCCGGCGGACTTCTCCGTCGATCTTGATCGCGGTGTCCTCGCTGTAGTCGCGGTGCTGGGCGATTTCGCGGCCCAGAAAGATTTGCTCTTCCTTCTTGCCGAAGGTGAGCGGACCCAGTTCGCTCATGCCCCATTCGCAGACCATCTTGCGTGCCAGCTCGGTGGCTCGCTCAATGTCGTTGCCCGCGCCCGTGCTCATCTGTCCCAGAAACAGTTCCTCGGCCAGACGCCCACCCATCAGAATCGCGACGTCGGTCTCCAGATATTCCTTGGTGTAGTTGTGGCGATCGTCGACGGGCAACTGCATGGTTACGCCCAGCGCCATGCCCCGAGGAATGATGGTGACTTTATGCACCGGATCGGAACCCGGCAACATTGCCGCCACCAGCGCGTGCCCTGCTTCGTGGTACGCCGTGACTTTCTTTTCCGCATCGGAAAGAATCATCGACTTGCGTTCCACGCCCATCAGCACTTTGTCTTTGGCGACTTCGAAGTCGAACATGAGCACGGCTTTGCGGTTCTGCCGGGCTGCCGCCAGGGCAGCCTCGTTCACCATGTTCGCCAAATCGGCGCCGGAGAATCCCGGAGTTCCCCGCGCCAGCACCGAAAGATCGACATCTTCGGCAAGAGGAATCTTGCGGGTATGCACACGCAAAATCTCTTCGCGGCCGCGCACATCCGGCCGGCTCACCACCACGCGGCGATCGAAGCGCCCCGGCCGCAGTAGCGCCGGGTCCAGCACATCGGGCCGGTTGGTCGCGGCCATCAGGATGACGCCTTCGTTCGATTCGAAGCCGTCCATCTCCACCAGCAGCTGATTCAGCGTCTGTTCGCGCTCGTCGTGCCCGCCGCCCAGGCCGGCTCCGCGATGGCGTCCCACAGCGTCGATTTCGTCGATGAAAATAATGCACGGAGCGTTCTTCTTGCCCTGCTCAAACAGATCGCGCACCCGGCTGGCGCCGACTCCAACGAACATCTCCACAAAATCCGACCCGGAAATCGAGAAGAACGGAACGTTGGCTTCGCCTGCAACCGCCCGCGCCAGCAAAGTCTTGCCCGTTCCCGGAGGGCCAACCAAGAGCACTCCCTTGGGAATGCGTCCGCCCAGCTTCTGAAACTTCTGCGCCTCGCGCAGAAATTCGATGATCTCGCGCAGCTCTTCCTTGGCTTCGTCCACGCCGGCGACGTCTTTGAACGTCACTTTCTTCTGCTGCATTGAAAGCAGCCGCGCCCGGCTCTTGCCGAACGACAGCGCCTTGTTTCCGCCCGTCTGCATCTGGCGGATCATGAAAAACCACAGCGCTCCCAGCAGAATCAGCGGAGCCCACGTGCCCAGCAACTGCAGCGGCCAGCTCCCGCTGTTGATGTCTTTGACCGTGACGTCAACATGCTTGTCGTTCAGGGTCTTGTACATCTCGGAATAGTTCGCAGGGACGGTGGTGTGGAACCCGGAGCCGTCCTTGGACTTGCCATGCACTTCCTGGCCGAGCACAGTGACTTCCTTGACGTTGCCCTGATCCACGTCGCCGAGGAACTGCGTGAAGTTGACTTCTTTTTCCTTCTGCCCGCTGCGGCCCTGCTGAATAACTTCCCACAACAGGAGGGCAGAAAGTCCGATCACCAACCAGAACACCACGGTCTTAACTGTCGAATTCACCAAGATACTCCTGAAAACGCTACTCTCGAAAACTGGGGCACGAGATGTGCAGATCCACCCACCCACCCCGACGGCCTTGCAACCCTCTTAGATGCCGTTCAACCCGTTTGGATGGGAGAATTCCGTGAACACTTTTTATTTTACCCGTTCTTTCAAAAAAAAGTGTGAGTTTGTTCGCGTAACTTAAGTCATGGAATTGACGGGAGTTGCGGCCAGATACGGCAGGTTGCGATTGGTTTGTTCAACGGCGCCTAAGCCATATCCCACCAGGAAAGTCTCATCCACCAGAAAGCCGAAATAATCCGGCTGCAAGGCCACTCGCCGCGCCGCTTGGCGGTCGAGCAGCGTCACCAGCTTCACCGACGCCGCTCCTCGCGCGCGCAAGTCGTCCATGAGGAAGTCGCTGGTCACGCCCGAGTGCACCAACCCCTCCACCAACAGGATGTGATGCCCGCGAATATCCGGCTCGTGGCTGAAAAAAATCTCAATCACTTCGCTGGCGTCGCTGCCCTGCTTGCTGTAACGGGGCTTGATGAACTGGCATACCACCGGCACTTCCAGCGCCCGAGCCAGGTCGGCCATGAACATGAACCCGTTCTCCAGCACGGCCAGTGCTTGGATGGTTTGCCCTTTGTAGTCGTCCGAGATTTGCCGCCCCAGTTCTTTCACCCTCTTCTGGATCTGTTCCGCTCTGATCACCTGGCGAAGTGGCTCGGCTCTGGGGCTATTCATGATTAAGACCGTTCATGAGTGACGTATCTCCCGATTCGATGGATCGAATAGATCGAAGCTCTAAATTGCGCATTCCTCGACCCACGGCATTTCGCGGATCAGTACCGCTTTCTGCCCCGGCTTGGCGCGGAGACTGGCGGGAACCGCAAAGCCGCGCATCCACACAATCTCATTTCCGCTTGCGGCCACAGGCCAAAGCCTGCGCTCCGGCTGCGCTATGTGGCGCTCCTGTAGCAGTTCCTTGATCTTCTTCGGCGCTTTCGTATGCGCCGGCCAAAACCGGTCCCCCGCACGCCAGTTCCGCACGATCAACCATTTTGGCAGCAACTCTGCGCGAAGAAGTTGCTGCGGATTATACTCCGCCCCCTGCGATTCCGGAGTGATTGCCGTTGTGATCGCCGACGCTATCTCCGAAGCGGTCTCCGAAGTGACGACCAGCGCTTCGATCACTACGTCCAGTTCCGGCACGATAGCACGTCCCGGCAATGCCAGCGAGTATTCGTAGTCCTCCGATCGTTCTCGTCGGCGCGGGTCAGGCGCGACAAGTACCAGAGTGTCGAGCTCGCGGACGATTCTCCAGCCCAGCGGGAGCGACAACTCTTTTCCCGCAGGCCCCGGTTCTGCCGCGAAGCGCAGGATTTCTTCGACGTGCTTGAATTCGAGGGAAATGCCTGCATAATCCGCGACCGCCTTCAGCGCTCTTCTCTGCACCGCTGCCGGTTGGGACAAAAGCCACGCCCGGCTGATGGAGGCGTTCACGGCAGGCGGGCCGCTCGGATCCAGAAATTTCTGCTCCAACAATTCAGGGTTGGACGGATGATTCTGCGGGGATCCTTGAAGCGGGGACCTTTGAAGTGAAGGGATTTGGAACGACGAAGTCTGAATCTGCACAAGAGATTGCGATCCGTCAGAGTTGCGGCCCGGCTGATCCCACTCCGGCCGTGACCACTGCACAACCGTGCCCAGCCAGCCGGAGATTTCGTTTTCCCAATAGTCTTCTTCTCCGCGAGCGATTTCCGCCAACTCAGAAAGACTTTCAGCGATCGCCGGATTGAAGTCGCGCTCCAGCAACGGCAGAACAAGCTGGCGCACGCGGTTGCGCGTGAACTTGACGTCGGCATTGGTCGAATCTTCGCGCCACTTCTGCTTCAAGTCATTCAGATACTGCCGCAGTTCGAAGTGGCGGATGCCCAGCAGGGGACGAATGATTTCGCCGCAGCTTTCTCCGTCTTCATCTTCGACCTCGAGACGCGGATAAATCCCAGCCAAGCCTCGCAGTCCCGTGCCGCGAATCAACCGCATGAGAACCGTTTCAGCCTGATCGTCGAGTGTGTGCCCGGTGGCGACCTTGGTCAGAAGAATTGCTGGGCGAGCCGTGCCTTGGGGTGGCGCAGCGCTTTCAGCGCTGCGAAAAGCCGCGGCATCGATCTGGGCTTGAGCCCTTGAGGTACTTTCAGCATCTTCACCAGAACCTAGCAGTCTCCGAAAGAATCCATACCGCAACTCGCGCGCAGCCGCTTCGACACCGGAGCGTTCCTCGGCGGCGTGCCGTGCCACGTCGCCGCTTTCGCAATGAAATTCCAGCCCGTGTTCCTGCGCCAGCTTCGCGACAAACTCCTGATCCGCGTCCGACTCCGCTCCGCGCAGCTTGTGATTGAAGTGAACGGCGGAGACAACAATCCCGATTTCTTCCCGCAACTCCAGCAGAAGGCGCAGTAGCGCTACGGAATCGATCCCGCCCGAAACCGCAACGCCGACCCGATCTCCGGCCCGCATCACTTCCTGCCGCCGGATGTAGCCCAACACGCGCGCCGCCAATTCATGCACGGAAACATGGTACAACGTGCGGCGTGGCCCGCTCGAAAACGGCAGTATTGTCGCGTGCGGAGACGAGTCCGCCGGCGCTGAGCCCGCAAGAATAACGATCACGCACGCAAGCCACGGTCTTGGCATAAACAGGAATGCCGGAAAGGGCGCGAACCTTTGCTAAATGATTTGCAGCTGCGGCGAAGAATCGGCTGGCTGCCCGGCGAAAGAAAAGAAAACCGCTAGCTCCCCCAGAATCAGTGGTTTGCGAAATCGCGAAGAAGCCTAACAATAGCAATGAGATATATATCGACGCTGGGAAATTCTTGCGCTACTTGCGCGCATTTTGCCGTTGGATGACCCTCAGCACTCCGGAACAAAAGAAAGTCGTTCCTGGTGCGTTCTAGGCGTCCTGGAGGCCATTCTGGTGAGCGTTCTGTGTGCCCGCAAAGGCCCCGCGAGACCGGGTCCGAAACCCTGGGCGGCATAACTCCAATAGAATCAATCGGACGAGAATATGGCTCCTTTAGAATCAACTATCTCCAGAAGTCATAGCGCCGGAACCCGGCCAAACGCATCGACAAAACCCTTCACCACGGAGACACGGGGGGCACAGAGAAAACCAAGTTAAGGCCGGTAATGGGAACTTGTAATCTCCGCCGTTGAGAAGATTACGAATCAACAAGAGGGCAGGAATCGATAAACAAGGTTTTTCTCCCTGTCTCCGTGACTCCGTGGTGAGGAATATCTCTTACAGCGCGGAACTCTTCTCCGCGATCAGTTTCTTGATCTTCTCCACGAACTCCGCCGCTGGCATGTCTTCGGTTTTCTCGTTCCCGCGGGTGCGCACGTTTACCTTGCCGGCTTCGGCCTCTTTGTCTCCCACCACCAGCAGGAACGGAACTTTCTGCATGGCGTGCTCGCGGATCTTGGCATTCATTTTTTCGTTGCGCGCGTCCACTTCCACGCGCACGCCGATCGCCCTCAGTTGCGCCGCAACTTTGTTCGCATAATCCGCGTGGCGCTCGCTGATCGGGATCATCACCGCCTGCACCGGAGACAGCCACACCGGAAACGCGCCCGCGTAGTGCTCGATCAGCACGCCGAAGAAGCGCTCCACCGAGCCGTACAGCGCGCGGTGTACCATCACCGGCTGCTTGCGCGTGCCGTCTTCCGCCACGTATTCGAGGCCGAAGCGCTGCGGCAGGTTGAAATCGAACTGCACGGTCGAAAGCTGCCACAACCGTCCGATCGCATCCACCAGCTTGATGTCGATCTTCGGCCCGTAGAATGCCGCTTCGCCGGGAATCGTCTTGTATTCGATGTTGCGCTGTTTCAGCACCTTTTCGAGCGATTGCGTGGCGTGAATCCACTGTTCTTCGCTGCCCACGAAATTCTTGCGGTCGTTCGGATTCCACGTCGAAAGCTCGGTCTGAAATTTGTCGAAGCCGAAATCTTTCAGCACATCCAAGGCAAATTCCAGGCAACTGGCGATTTCGCCTTCGATCTGTTCCGGCGTGCAGAAAATATGCGCATCATCCTGCGTGAAGCCCCGCACGCGCAGCAGGCCGTGCATCACACCCGAACGCTCGTAGCGGTATACCGTTCCCAACTCACCCAACCGCACCGGCAAGTCGCGATACGACTTCAGCGAGTCTTTGTAGACCAGAATGTGGCCGGGACAATTCATCGGCTTCAAGCGGTATTCGGCGTCGTCGAGCTCCATGGCGTCGAACATGTTCTGGGAGTAGTAACCTTCGTGTCCCGAGGTAAAAAACAATTGCCGCCGCGCCACATGCGGCGTGTAGACGAGCGAGTAGCCGCGCTTCAGGTACTCGGAGCGCATCCAATCTTCCATCTCTTTGCGGATGATGCCGCCCTTGGGATGCCAGAAAATCAGCCCCGGCCCGGCCAGCTCCTGAATGGAAAACAGATCGAGCTGCTTGCCCAGCACGCGATGGTCGCGCTTCTTGGCCTCCTCGACCTGATTGAGATAGTTGTCGAGATCTTTTTTCGAAAAAAACGAAGTCCCGTAGATGCGTTGCAGTTGCGGATTTTTTTCGTCGCCCAGCCAGTACGCGCCGGCAATGTTGAGCAGCTTGAAAGCCTTGATCTTGCCCGTCGAGGGGATATGCGGCCCGCGGCAGAAGTCCGTGAACTTGCCGGTGCGGTAGATGGAAATCTTTTCATCGGGCTTGGTNNTTCTGCTGCACCAGTTCCTGCATCTTCTTCTCGATTTTTTCGAGATCGTCGGGAGTGAACGCCGTCGGGCGATAAAAATCGTAGAAGAACCCGCTCTCGGTGGGCGGACCGTGACCGAGTTTGGTCTCGGGAAAAAGCTCCAGCACCGCCGCCGCCAGCAGATGCGCCGACGAATGCCGGTAAACTTCCAGCGCCTCAGGATCTTTGTCGGTCAAAAGGCGAAGGTCGGCATCTTTATCGAGCGGTTTGGTGAGGTCGATCAGGTCACCGTTCGGGCTTGCTTCGGACGGCACAAACGGCCGCGCCTTGGCTGCCAGCGCCGCATCCGCCAGCCGCGGGCTGATGGATTTGGCGATCTCGAGAGCGGTCGTGCCCTTAGGAACTTCTTTCACGCTCCCATCCGGGAGCTTCACATGAATGCTGTCTGCCATAAGTCGAGACCTGCGGATGCACTGAATGTTTCAGTTTATTGGAGCGGTGGGGGAGGGTCAAACCGCGCCCTCTATGGCCTAGCCGACCGAAATTGGGAAACCGCCGGATCAGGCAGGCTCGGAACACTACAGGCTGATTAACATTACCCATACAGTCCCGAGTCGTGGTACTTATCAATGATGGCTGCTTCGGCCACCGTCGACCGACCACACATCAACTCTCGCATTGGGGGCGTGCGTTACTGTCTGTACTTGACCGATTGCATAGAGTGGATGGACTCCCGCCCTACTAGCTTCGTCCAAGCCATCGTCACTGATCCGCCGTACAGCCTGAAGGAGTATTCGCATGCGGAGAAGGAGAAGCTCCGCAAGGGACGAGGTGGAGTGTGGCGCATTCCACCCTCATTCGACGGATGCACGCGAAGCCCTCTGCCACGATTCACCATCCTCTCCGAGGAAGAACGCGCAAATCTAAAGCGGTTCTTTTCGCAGTTTGCCCAACGAGCCCTCCGTATCCTAGTTCCGGGTGGGCACTTGTTCATCGCCGCAAACCCGCTCCTTTCGCACCTCGTGTATTCGCCGCTAATCGAGGCGGGTCTAGAGAAGCGCGGCGAGGTCATTCGTCTTGTCCAAACACTTCGGGGCGGCGACCGGCCAAAGAACGCGCATAAGGAGTTCCCTGAAGTCGCAGTAATGCCCCGTTCGGCCTGGGAGCCTTGGGGGCTGTTTCGGAAGCCGTGCGAAGGGAGAGTTCAGGACAATCTGCGCAAGTGGAAAACTGGCGGCCTTCGCCGCATTTCCACCGATGCTCCATTTTCCGACGTTATCGTCTCATCTCCCACTCGGCCCGAGGAGCGTGCCTTATCCCCTCACCCCTCCTTAAAGCCGCAGTCCTTCATGCGTCAAATCGTTCGAGCCTCATTGCCGCTCGGCAAAGGAATCGTGCTCGATCCCTTCATGGGCGGGGGCTCGACTATCGCCGCCGCTGTCTCAGTGGGGTACGAAAGCATTGGGCTTGAACATGACCCTACGTTTTTCGAGAGAGCCGCAGCGGGAATTCCGAAGCTCGCCGCCCTGAATGGCAACGGAAAGGGCAGGGCCAACGCAGGTGCTTCCCCAGCTGACAACCACCAACAAAGACTTGCGTTGCTCGGTGAATCGTGAGAACGTTTTGGCGCAATGGCTTTCGATTCAGAGGGATTCGACCGCGCGGTCGCTCTGCCGCCCGAACTGAGAATCAGCCACATTCGCGAAGCTGTCGAGCACGTTGAAGAGCGCGCATCCGAACTTATTGACATCTACTTCGAGCAAGCAAATGTCTTTAGTGGAATTGTCGGCATTATCGGCGTCCAGGCTTTACATTCCCTGAGCCCCTATAAGAAACACAAACATCCTGATGTCGCCCAACAACGGTTCCCCGATCTTTCGTTGCGTGGGAGACTGAGTCCGCCGCCAGAACAGGCTTTAGAGTCCAAAGGGTCGACTCGCCCTTGGCCACTGCAGTCCCACTACAACCACGCCGGCTGGTACATCGTTTGGCGCTACGCCGTCGACCAAACGCGGCGTTTGAAGAAGGGTAAGATGGTCGCGATTTGGAGAGTCGATATCCCGTTTCTCGGCGAAGAAGACTGGAAGTACGAAGGCAGCAAGGCCGCCGAGGGACGCGGCGGCCGTACCCATACTTTCGGAGTAAAGAATCCTGCAAAGAGGTTCAAGGACTCGATCGTCTATCAGAGTCCAAGGATCAAGATAAGTCAGGGCGGCCCTGTCTTGAGCAGGAGCGATGACTGAGCATCCGACCGGTCCTACATCGCCACGTCCTTCACATGCGACGCCACATACCAGATATTCCCAAACGCATCCTTCACAGCCGCGCTTCTGTCGCCATAAGGCTGATCCGCAGGTTCGTGCACTGACGTTGCCCCCGCCGCAATCGCCCTCCGGTAAGCCGCATCCGCGTCGGGCATGTAGAGATAGAACATCGACTTCATGGGCTGATATTTTCCCTGGGCTTCGCCCATCTCGATGTACGACGTGCCGACTTTTAGCATGGTGTGATGAATCACTCCATCTGGCGTGGCGTGGCGACCCAGTTCCTCGGCTGCGAACGCGCGGTTCAGGAAGTTGATCACCGGCTCCGCCCGCAGCGGATGGAGATACGCCTGTATCGTGGGCGCGCCCTCCCACTTGTAGTCCCCCGTCTTGCGCGTCGCGATGTACCAGTGATTGCCGGCCGCATCGATCACACTGGCCGAGCGCTCTCCGTAAAACTGATCTACGGGTTCCTGGAGCGACGTGCCGCCGGCCTGCAGCGCGCGCTGGTAGGCTGCGTCGCAATCGCGAACGTAGACGTGAAACGCCCCGAGCACCGCGTCTCCCTTCCAGGCCAGCCCCGCGCCGCCCCCGCCGATCATCAACATGGAATCTTCGATGCGGACCTCGCAGTGATAACCGCCGGCCGAGCCCACATCGCGGAAAGTCTCTTCCGCGCCAAATGTTTTCTTCACGAACTCGATCACGCTCTCGGCGTCAGGCGCGACCAGGTACGGCGTAACGGTGCGGAAGCCTTCGCGAACCGGATTCACACCCTTCTGCCGCTCGTCCTGCGCGGGAATCTGCCCGCCCTCGGGTCCGGTTGTCAGCCCCTTCATGCGTCGGTGCATCTCTTCGACCGACATTTCTTCCACCACCGTGGAGATGTTCCACGTGTAGCCGAAGGGATCGACAAAGCTTCCCTCACGGCGGCCGTAGAACTGATCTTTGATTGGCAAAATCGTTTTCAACCCGGCAGCCACGGCCCGCGCCGCGAAAGAGTCCACGTCGGCAACCTGCAGGCCCAACTGCACCGGCGAAGAGCCCAGCGTTTCCGCGCTGAATCTTCCGCCCTCCGGCCACTCTTCGGAAAGCTTGATCGACGAGTCGCCGATCGTGATCTCGGCATGCGCGATTGATCCTCCGACTTCGAAGCGCATGGTTTCCTTCGCGCCAAAGGCTTGCTTGTAGAACTCGATCGCCTTGGCCGCATCTTTGAACGTCAATCTTGGGCTTGCGGTGGTGTGAACGGACGCAACAGGTTCAGCAACGGTGCTCATAGTTTTCCTCCCTTCAACCAATTCGGATTTAAGCCGTACCTTGAACTCTTCACGCGGCAGATCGCGCAAGTCCGCGGCTACGCGTACCAGCGGCTCGAGGCTCGCATCAACCTTCGCAGGCTTGCCGTCCGCCCGCGCCAGCAAAGCGTCCACGGCGCGGTTCAACTGCTCGATCTTCTTTGCGTCGTTGTTTCGCGGATTCAGAGAGCGCTTAGGCATCGGCGCCCTCCATGCGCGCCCGCAGACTGGTGAGGGCACGGAACTGCAACTGCTTCACCGCGCCCTCGGTCTTGCGAATCTCCCGCGCCACTTCCTTGATGCTTTTCTCTTCTACAAATCGCAGAACCACTACGCGCCTCTGCTCGGCGGGCAACGTATCGACGAGGCGAAACAAAGTGGCTCGCCGCTCCGCTTTCTCGAGTTCCGTTTCTGCCAGGACCAGTGTTTCGAGTTCCGCCGCACTTGCCTGTGCGGATTCGATCAGTTTCGTGTCGTCCGTGACCTGCTCCCGGCCGGACCGCTTCCAGCGGTCCGAAATGAGATTCGCGGCAATGCGGAACAGCCATGCGGCAAACGGAATCCCCCGCCATTCAAACCGTTTCAGGTTAGCCAGCGCCTGATGAAAAACCTCGGCGGTCAAATCCTCAGTGTCGGCGCGGTTTCCCACGCGCCGCACGATATACGCGTAAACCCGCTCGAAGTGATTCTCGTAAAGCTCGGCAAAGCGCGCAGGATTCTTCTGCGCCGCTTCGATCAGAAGCCGCTCGTCCGCTTCTTTCCTCAGAGCCTTCAACGAGTTCTCCGCGGGTTCGCCTTACATATAGGGTAACGGCCGGGAAGGGAAAAAGTTACGTCAGAAAACGGGGATTATGCTGACGCGAGGGTTTCCGCATAGACAGATCTTCCGCTCCCTTCTGGACCCTCGCCGACAGCACCTCAATCTTTCACCTTCAGCCCGCCGTTGAGATTGGCTCACCCACGCGGATCTCCAGCGGGCGGCATTTATGTGGTAAGTATCATCGGCAGCAGTTCGCAGGCGCCGACCAGCGCGACCGGGACGATATCCAAGTGCGCCTCGATCGCCAGAAAAAAAACCGGCAGAAAAGGTTTAATCTCGCCGTCCGGCGTGTGCCCTCGGTACTCGCTACTTCTTTCCTCCCACCGCGCTCAGGCACTTTCCGTACAACTCGAGCAGATGCGCGGCATAGTCTTCCGGTTTTGCGGCCGGGCCGCTGCCCTGGAATCCAACTCCGCCGCCACCGGAGGTCCTGCCGTAGCCGGTGGTCATGGCCACAAACTTCATCAGATCGAGCGCGATATCTTCATTGCGGCGCGCGCCCGCATGCAAAGCTGGACCTTCTTCCATAAGTCCTTCTCCTGATCCGGAAATAATGGGTACGTCGTCGTCTTCGTGCTGCATACGCACCGTCCAACCAACAAGGACAAGCTTCGCCAGCGATCGCGCCGACCTTCGATGATAGCAGGGCAGGCAGCGCAGTGTCCGGCATCTCGTTTCCGGGTAGTGGGCCGCCTCGGCCTACGGCGCCACCTTACTGGTCGCCACTTCGCTCATCAGCGCCAGCAGATTCTCCTCCGAGTCGCGGAAAAACGTCATCCACAAATCGTGGGTTGGCATCTTCGCAAGCAAGTGGGGCTCATCCTCGAAGTGCACTCCGGTCGCTTTCATCTTGCTGTGCGCTCCGTGAATGTCGGGCACGGCAAAATAGAGAACCGAACTGGGATGATCGAACTCCGGCTTCTCCGGGCGCGACAGCATCAAACGCACCCCGCCGCAGTCGAAAAACGCCATTCCCGGCGGAGCCTTAAACAACAGCTTCAGGCCCATCGCGTCCTGGTAGAAGGCTGTGGCCCGTTCTATGTCTTTCACGTTTACGGCAACCTGCCCCAGCCTTGCGATTCCGACGCTCATCGCAATTGCATCCATCGTCCTTGACCTCAAAGAACCAAATTAGTTAGCATAGCTAACTATATTGAATGGCCGAAGTCAAGTCCAAATATATCGCGCTCGCGCCGAAGACGTTCGAGATCGCCGACCGCCTCCATTCCGCAGCCATCCATATGCTGCGTCGCGTGCGCAGACAGGACGCACTCACCGGCGAAGGTCCGGCACGCCTTTCCGCGCTATCGGTGCTGGTCTTTGCCGGCCCCAGGACACTCAAAGAGCTCGCCGCCGCCGAACAGGTCAAGCCGCCCACCATGAGCCGCATCGTCGCCGGACTCAGGCGCAGCCGTTTGGTTGAAATCGAGCGCGATGTCCGCGATGCCCGCCTTATGCGCATCTACGCCACGGCCAGAGGCGTGCGCCTTATAAAGCGAGGGCGCCAGCGCCGTATCGAATATCTCGCCGTCCATCTCAATGCCCTCACCCGCGGCGAACTCGCCAAACTCGGCGCTGCCGCGCAGATCCTGGAAAAGATCTTGCACGACTCGCAGTGACTCTTACCGCTCGCGACTTAGGCCGAGATATTCGCTGTCGCAGGTGAGGCGTTCGAGATGGAAACCGGCGCCGTCGCTCCCTGGGCCGAAGGTTCCGATCTACGTTTCTTCCGGTTGTTCGTGTTTCGTAACAGACGCATCTTCCTCGTTGACGCGCAAGCCTCTCTGTTCTACCATTCGCGGCTGTCTTCCCTCTAGCGGTAAGGGCGCGTTCGTGCGCCTGAGCTCGGGCCCCAATCGCAGTGCGGAAAGCGCATGAATACCTCAACTGAATATCTGCACCGGAGGACCGTCTATGCTTCGACCCAAGACTGACTTAGAGCTCGCGCGGCACATCATCGACTACAATCCCGACGATCCTAAAACCCACGCCGTCTGGACCCTCCCCCAGTCCATGATGGCGAGGCGGTCGGATCTCAAGCCCGTACCGTGGCCCGCGAGCCTTGCGCCCAAACCGCAACCGCTCAAGGGAAAGTTCGGAGCCGACGATCCTTTGCCCAAGACCGATGTGCTAGTTGTCACCTGGACCGTCGCGGAAGGCCAGGCACTCTCTGACGTGCTCACTCCCGGTTATCGCAGCGACCAGGATTGGTACACCTACAGCCATCTCTATTCGGACTATGTCAGCCTAATTCGCAAAGGCGCTCCTGCTTCCGATGAAAAGTATCTGGCGAAATTTTTCCCGGTGAAAATCGGCGGTAAGAATGTCATTTGTGCCAAGTCCAATCTTCACCTCAGCCAGGACGGCCCCAAGATGCCCATCCAGAAGTTGTGGAATCAGATGATCGCCGAAACCGGCGCCACGCTGGTCATTACGACAGGTACGGCCGGCGCCGTCGATGCCGCCGCCAGACTGGGCGACGTGGTTGTCGGACGGACCGTGGTGTTCGACTGCAACAAGACTTTCAAGAATGCTTCGTTCAACGGCCAGCGCTACAACGCGCCCAACGCCGTGCCCTCAAAGAATTTCTCCGTCGCGCGTTCCAAGCTGCTTCCGGTCAACGCCAGCCAGCTTCCCGGTCCCGCGCGGACGGCGGCAATTTTCTACCAGCCACCCAAGTCTCCGTCCATAGACGGAGTGGTCACCACCGATTTCTTTGCCTTCGGCAACACCACCAACACCTACGGCCTGCAGGGCAAAGGCGCGACCGTGGAAATGGGAGACGCGGTTCTCGGACTGGTCGCCAAAACACTGGGGAACAAGGCCCCCGCATGGCTTGCCATTCGCAACGCCAGCGATCCTGAGATCAATGGCAAACTTACGCCCAAGGAGCAGAATCAGCAGGCAGCGCAAATCTACGAGCACTATGGTTACTGGACGACGGTGAACAGTGCCATCGTGTGCTGGGCGGTGATCGCTGCCTGAAGTTCCTGACTGAAGCGCGGTACCGCCGGCCGCCGCAGCCTGGCTCAAACGGAGACCGCAGCCATGGCCGTAAAAAAACTCGACGCAGATATCGCCGATGCGCGCAAGAGCGTGATGCAGAAGCCCGATCTCGCACGCGTCGATCCACTCAAACTCAAACTCGGCAAGCAAGGGGCGCGCCACGACCCGCGCACGCTGATGCTCGCCGCCTATACCACGGCGGCACTGCCCGCGCCGCCGCCCGCTCTCGACCTCACCAAGAAAGTCGACGTCCCTTGGGGCATGATGGAGAACGCTCAACTGGGCGACTGCACGTGCGCTGCCGCCGGCCACCTGATGATGGAGTGGACCGCCAACGCCAAAGGCAAAATCTTCACTCCCTCCGATAAGCAGATCGTCGCCGCTTACTCGGCCGTCACCGGCTACAACCCGCAAACTGGAGCCAACGACAATGGCGCCGTCGAACTGGATGTGCTCAACTACTGGCGCCAGCACGGTATCGCTGGACACAAAATTGAAGCCTTCGTCGCGCTCGAACCGGCCAATCACACGCACGTCATGGATGCCGTCTGGATCTTCGGCGGCTGCTACATCGGCCTGCTCCTGCCTAACAGCGCAAAGACTCAGACCCAAAACCACCAGCCCTGGTCGGTGTCCCCGCAAGGAGCTACCGGCGATGGCGCGCCCAACTCCTGGGGCGGACACGCTGTTCCGGTTGTCGGCTACGACGCCCGCGGGCTAACGATTATCACCTGGGGTGCACCCCAAACCCTGAC
Source organism: Acidobacteriaceae bacterium (assembly GCA_003156805.1). GTDB lineage: Bacteria > Acidobacteriota > Terriglobia > Terriglobales > Acidobacteriaceae > Sulfotelmatobacter. The sequence continues at coordinate 249,699 of PMHV01000030.1, forward strand.
CTGGGGTTTCTGGGCCGCATATTGCGACGAAGCTTATGCCCTTCTCAGTCCAGATTTTCTGGAAAAGAAAAACGGCCAGCTCACCGCTCCCAGCGGCTTTAACCTGCAGCAGTTGCAGGACGATCTGGCCGACGTGAAGTAAGCGGCGTCAGCAATCCGACGTTGAAAATCGGGGATTCCTTCCTGTCGTATGATCTGTCCATGCCCGTAGGCCACGATTCGGCTACGATTCTCAGCTTTGAGGACGCGCGTCGGGTTGTCGAACAGCAATCTGCATGCGTGCGTAAGAACGGCACGGAAACCGTCGATCTGCTCTCGGCTGTGGGGCGCGTGCTTGCTGAGCAGATTGTGGCCGACCGCGACATTCCGCCGTTTCCGCGCTCCACTCGCGACGGATATGCCGTGCGCTCCGCGGACTTGGCCATGCTTCCGGCAACGCTGGACGTCATCGGCGAAATCAAAGCGGGAGAGAAACCCGACAGAATTCCCTCCGCCGTGAATCATGGCCAGGCTGTTTCCATCATGACCGGAGCACCTGTGCCTGCCGGCGCGGACGCAGTGGCGATGGTTGAGTACACCGCCGAGCACTCTGCCGCACGAGCCGCGCCGCAGAACAATCTCGTCGAGAGCAAGCTCGTCGAGAACAAGCTCATCAAGAACAAGCGCGTCGAAGTCACGCGCAGCGTCGCTCCTGGAGAGAACGTGGTTGCGCAGGGCGCGGAAGGCAAGAAAGACAGCACCCTGCTCGTTCCTGGTTTGCGGCTGAATCAGGCGGCGATTGCTCTGGCGGCGTCGGTGGGAAAATCGAGGTTGGAGGTCTTCGTCCGTCCGCGCGTGGCCGTCTTGACGACGGGCGACGAAATCGTTGACCTCGCCGCCGAACCCGGTCCGACGCAGATTCGCAACTCCAACAGTTTTTCGCTGGCCGCGCAGATTCAGGAGGCTGGCGGCGAGCCTGTACTCCTGCCCATCGCGCCGGACGAGCCAGGGAAGCTGCGGCAACTGATTGAGCAAGCGCTGCAGTTTGATCTGTTGCTTCTGACCGGCGGCGTCTCCATGGGACGCTATGATTTTGTTGAGCAAGCTCTAGCCGAGATCCATGCCGAATTCTTTTTTACCGGCGCGAAGATCCAGCCCGGCCGGCCAGTTGTGTTTGGCCGCGTACCGGCAGGCGACGCAGGGTATAAATACTTCTTTGGCCTGCCCGGCAATCCGGTCTCAACCATGGTTACTTTTGAACTGTTTGCACGCCCCATGCTCGAAGCTCTAGCTGGAATGTCTCCGAGAAAACTCGCGTTTCTTCATGCGCGTCTGAAGTCTGACGTTCGGGTCAGGACTGGGCTCAAGCGCTTTCTGCCTGCGATTCTTTCCGGGGAATTCGAAAACGCTGAAGTTGAACTGGTCGCTTGGCAGGGCTCCGGCGATATTGCTGCAACCGCCCGCGCGAACTGCTACATTGTCGTTCCACCAGACCGCGAGCACATTGCAACCGGCGAGTGGGTTGCCCTGCTGGCGCCGGGAATGCGTGTCTAGCAATCGCGACCCGTGACCGCGCGGAGCGGCGATAGCCGAAGAGCGATAATCGGAGCGCATCTCTCACTCTTCGGCGGTCCCGGCGAAGAAATGTTTCGCGTCGTCTGCATGTAAGATGGAAGTGCAGCATGGTTCGCAAGCTCTCCCATTACGATCAAGCGGGGCGCGCCCGGATGGTGGATGTTTCCGGCAAAGTTGCTTCCCGGCGTGAGGCCGAAGCCAGCGCCTTCGTGAGAATCAAGCCAGCCGTTCTCAGGGCGCTGCCGAAGAATCCCAAGGGCGATCCGCTGGAGGTAGCGCGCGTCGCGGGAATTATGGCGGCGAAGCGCACGGCGGAACTCATCCCCATGTGCCACCCGCTGCCGCTGAGTCTCGTTGATGTGGAGTTGCGGCTGTGCGAGAATGGCGTCGCTATTACCTCCAAAGTTGCCACCACCGCCGAAACCGGCGTGGAGATGGAGGCTCTGGTCGCCGCCACGGTCTCCGCACTTACCACCTACGACATGCTGAAGGGTCTGGATAAAGGGATTGAGATTCAGAAGGTTGTACTGGAACGGAAAAGCGGCGGGAAGAGCGGCGAGTACCGGCGCGCGAAGAAGTAGCGGTGACGAAACTTAGGGAAACTCTGATTGAGTGTCCGAAGAAAAGCCTGAACCACAGAGCGCGCACGAAATGATTCTGATGCACGACTGATGCCATGGCCAACAACGTCAAGTTGCTGCTGGTAGACGACAACCCAATGGTTCTGGGGATGCTGCAGCAGGCGCTGGCCTCGCTGGCCGAAGTGGTCGCGGCCACTGACGCGGCCGATGCGCTGCTCAAGGCGGTGGATGATCCCCCCGACCTGTTGGTGGCCGACTATCGCATGCCCGGAATGGACGGGCGGCAATTGATAGAGAAGCTAAAGACCCGGCCGGCCACGGCCAACTTTTCCGCGGTCTTGATGGCGAGCAAGTCCGACATTGACGAGCGGCTTTCTCCGCAGGACGCCGCCGACGACTATCTGCAGAAGCCGTTCTTTCTGAAGGACGCCACGCGCCGCATCAAGCGGACCATCGACCGCATTGCGCTCGAGAAGATGGCGAAGACCGCGCCTTCCGACGGCGTGGTGCGGGGAAATCTTTCTCAGATGAACGTGATTGACCTGATGCAGTCGCTGGAGATGGGCCGCAAAAGCTGCCGGCTTACGCTGACCAACGCCGGCGAGAAATGTGACGTGTTCTTTGCCGAGGGGCAAGTGAAGCACGCGACCTATGGATCGCTGGTGGGCGACGAAGCTGTGTTCAAGGTTCTGCGCTGGACCGGAGGCAACTTTCAACTCGACTTCGAAGGCAAGACCGATAAGGAAACCACGCAACTGAACACACAGGGCTTGCTGATGGAAGGCCTGCGCCTGCTGGACGAATCGCAGCGTGAGGGCGGCGAGAGCTCCGAATCGAGTAATGTCGCCGCCGCTGCCGGCGCAGGTGGCGCTACGGGTGCGGCAAGCGGAAGCGGCCGAAGGGAAGAAGAGGAAGATGTCCTCCTCGATAGCTGAGCCTAAGGCGTTGGAGTCGAAGGGGTTGACGGCTGCGGTGGTGACTGTCAGCGATTCGTGCGCGCGGGAAGAACGCAAAGATCTTTCCGGGCCGGCGGTCGCCGAGTTCCTGAAGAAACGCGGCTTCCAGATTGTCGCCTGCGAAGTTGTTTCCGACGATCAAATCAAAATTCAGAATATGCTCGTGGGTTTGGCGGAAGTCGCCGCGTTGGTTGTGACTACCGGTGGCACAGGGATCGCGCCGCGCGACGTTACGCCAGAAGCTACACGCGCGGTGTGCGAGAGGTTGCTCGAAGGCGTGGCCGAACGGATGAGAAGCGAAGGCGTGAGGAAAACGACGCTGGCCGCATTGAGCCGCGGAGTGTGCGGAGTGCGGGGGAAGGCGCTGATCCTGAATTTGCCGGGAAGTCCGGCGGGCGCGGTGGAATCGCTGGAAGGGGTGGTGGAACTGATTCCTCATGCGCTGAAGTTGTTGCGAGGCGAGACCGAGCACAGTTAAGTGACTTTTTTACAATAGTATGCGTGATCCAAGATTTTGGTGGTGGCTCAGTTTGAAAAGGGGCGGCTCTGTGTGCGCACGGGAGATCCCTCGTCCCGCTGGTGAAAACGCGGGACTTCGGGATGACGCCGGAGGGGGCGCAACGTTGAAGATTTTCAAATTGAGCCACTACCAAGATTTTCCTTGATTTTACAAGATGCGAGCTTAGAATATAACGATGCCGGCCACCACTAAGAAGTTCACTCCGGAGATCGATGCCGCGCTGTACGACGAATTCGTTAAGGTTGCCAAGGCGAACGGCCAATCGCAGCGGTATGTGCTCGAACAGGCGCTGTCGCACTACCTGCACAACGTGGTTCCGTCGCAGCACCTGGTCCGCCCGGAGGTGATGGACGCCTTCGAGCAATCGGCGGCGCAGAATCGCGATCTGTTGGAGCGCCTCGCCAAGTAAATGGCGGAATATCTGACCGTGGCAGAAGTGTACCGGATGCACTTTCTGCTGATCGAAAGGTTCGGCGGCCTGCAAGGCGTCCGCGACAAGGGCGCGGTTGAGGCCGCTGTTTTTCGTCCGCAAACGGGTTATTACAATTCGATTGAAGAAGAGGCTGCCGCCCTGATGGAGTCACTCGGCAACAACCGCGGCTTCCTCGACGGCAACAAACGCGTAGCTTTCACCGCCACCGACGTCTTTCTACGGCGCAACGGCTTCTACATTGAAGTCGAAAGCGCGGCCGGATACGAGTTCATCTACGGCTCAATGGACCGGCACGAATTCCGCTTTGCCCCAATCCTCGACTGGCTGCGCCATCACATCAGGCCTCTTCGCCCATGAAGGCCATTGGACACATTCTGGCACGCTACACGGCGTGGATCTGGGGGTTGCTTGCGCCACTCGGGATCTGGGGCGTGTTCGTTATCGCCTTTGCGGACTCGGCCCTGCTGGGCATGCCGGTCGACGCGGTGGTGGCGGCCTACGTATACAACGACCGCAGGCATTTCTTGCTCTATGTGATCCTGGCTTGCGCGGGCTCGGCCCTGGGCAGCCTTCCGCTTTATATCATCGGATATCTTGGCGGCGAGAAAGTGCTGCGCAAGCGCATTTCGGAAGAACGCTTTTTGAAAATTCATCGCTCGTTTGAGCGGCATGAGTTCTGGGCGCTGATGTTTCCCGCGATGCTGCCGCCGCCGCTTCCCTTCAAACTGTTCGTGCTGGGCGCAGCCGTGTTTGAAATGCGCTTCAGCGATTTCCTGGCAGCCATTTTTGCGGGAAGGTTCGTGCGCTTTGCGACGCTGGCTTTGCTGACGCTGTGGTTCGGCCCGCAGGTTGTGGAACTGGCGGGACATCTCTTCCGCCAGCATTTTTACTGGGTGCTGGGCGTGATGGCGGGTGCAGTCCTGGTTTGGGCGCTGCGGCGGAGGAGCAAAGCGCGGACGGGTGTCCTAAATAACCACTAATTACACTCGGGGGCACCAAGAAAGTCCGGTGATTCCCGGCTCTGTGTCCCCCGTGGTTGACGAATTCCGGGCACTGCCCAATCGAAGAGAACGGATGACTCGCAGCTCACTCACTTAGGCAGCGGCGATGTCGTTACCAGCAGACTTTCGCATCCAGCCTGAAAGCGCGTGCAGGAATACGGGCGTGCCGAAGAAGGCGATGGAGAAGAACAGGTCGCTCTCGACGGTTCCGCTGAAAAACGGGATTCCGGCCGTGTAAGACATCATCAGGCCGGTGAGGGTGCGGGGATACATATCCGGCCAGGCGGCCCAAACGGCGAAGTTGCTGAGCAGGAAGAATGAAACCGAGCTAGCCAGCGCGGCTCCGACCACGCGAACCGGTCCGGCGTTCTTGCGCAACATTGCGGAACCGAGCCACAACATGGCGGCGTACCAGGCCCAGGTGATCAACTGATCCCAAGACAAGGCGTAGGCGTAGACGAACTTGGTGAGCACCACGTCAGCGGCCCCGAACAGGACGAAGGGAATCCACATCTGCCGGCGCGAACCGCGTGCCCCAAAAAACAAGAGCGATGCCCCTACCGGAGTGAAGTGCCAGGCGTGCGGAAGGAAATTCAGCGGGCCCGCGAACGGAAGGAAACGCACGGCAATGGCAAGTAAAACGAATAGATAAGCCAGCATGAAGCACCTCAGCGCAAGACTCTATTCTGGGCGCGGGAAGGCGTGTGCGTCAAGCGAGGAGATGAAAGCAAATTGTGATCTCTGCTACTTTGCGCCGGCGCCGGGTTCGGCCACGCGGCTCTGGCCCGAACCGAAGACATCAGCGACGACGTGGAGATTCCTGTCGAGCTGGACGGCGGCGCTCAAGCCTTTGGCAGGCTGGCCACGGCGGCCGAGCAAGCGGCTGAGCTGGCCAGGCAACTGCACGAAGCGCAGATCCTGAAACTCCACAATGTATCCGCCTTCCGGCGGAGGAAGCTCTTCGGTCTCGGTGATGGGATACTGCGCCCAATCGAGAAATGTGCGGCCCAAGTACGACTTTTTCGCAGCTAGCGTGATGGACGTTTCCTCGGGCTTGTAACGGATCTGGAGGTCGCCATCGGGATCAACCTCCGGCGCGAGCGAGTTCACGGGAGCCAGAACAAAGAAAGCCGGAGTTTCCACGACGCCATACCAGTGGAAGGGATCGATCATCGTGGGATAAGCCGAAGCGCGAAGGGGGTCGGCATTTTCGTAGGTACGGGCAGCAAGGGCGTTGATCGCACGGCGGTGTTCGTAGTCACGCAAGCCCCACATCAGGACCACCCCGAGCAGAGCGAGGGTCGCGGCGACGCGGCCGCGGGGACCACGCGGGCGCGCGCCGATTTCCTTGTCGATCAGAGAGAACAATGCCGGCACGACCAAACCCAACAGCAGCAGAGCGAACATCACCGGCTCGAAAATGAAAACAATGTCCCACGAATACCACTTCTCGGAAAACGGCCAGAATGGGCGCACGCCGTAGTTGTTGGTGTAATCGAGCAGGATGTGGCTGAGGCCGGCAAGGCAGGCGTAGAAGTAAAGCAGTCCCCACCGCGGCGGCAAATTGGGGCCATTGGTTTTGCGTCCACGCAAACGCCAGATCAAATAGACGAAGCCGACCACCACCGCTGCGACCAGCAGTATCCCGAGAAATGAGTGGGTGAAGCCGCGATGGTGAGCCCTGCCAAAAGCACGACCGCCGAAGCCGCCGAGGACGTCGAGGTCGGGAGCTTCCGCCGCGAGGACCAGCGTTAGCGTGGCCAGAGCCGTCTTGCGGTTCAAGCCTGCGCGCCCCATACACGCGCCGGTGAGGAAGTGAGTGACAGGTTCCAAGCGTAGCGAGATTCTATCGCAAACCAAGGGTTGGGAGACTCGCGGCCAGATGGAACGGGACCAGAAAATGAGAAGCAGAGGTTTCAGCCGGCGCTCTGCGGCGACGGAGCCAGAAGCGTTAGTGCATCGGGCACGACTGAGATTTCTGCCGGTAGAGTACCCACCAGTTCGCCGTCAGCCTCGATGTAGACATTGGTTTGGGGCTTGGACTGGTCACTCGCAAGAGCGCGCGGCAGATATTGGCAGCGGACCTTCCCGCTGTGCACCAGTTCCACGCCGGGCACATTCCATTTCTTGCCCAGCAGGCCGCGCAGAACATAGAGCAAATAGGCCGTACGCCGGTTGGTGTGGCAAAGCACCAGGCGCAGATCGTTTCGTTGGAGCGAAGCTGCCGGCGCGAGTTCGCGCAGTACTCCACCAAAATTGCGGATGCGCACCGCCAGCAACTCGGTAACGCTCGCCTGTTTTGCCGCGTCAGCGCCGGTTTCGTCATACTCCACTTGAAACCGGATCATGCGATGAGTCAACCAGAGATGCCACGCCTTGGCGTAGTAAGCTGCCATGCCGAGCCGCTCCTTGATCGCGGGATTAAGCTTGTAGAACAGATGCGCATCCACGCCAATGCCCACTGCAACTGTGAAAAAGCGGGTGGAGGCCTTGCCTTCAAAATCCTGGTGCTGAATGCTGCCGAGAGCGATTCGCCGGGGAGTCGCTCGCAGCGCGATTTTTGCTGCGGCAACCGGATTAAGAGGAACGCCCAAATCGTGAGCCAGAGCATTGGCAGTTCCCATGGGAAGAAGAGCGAGCGCGGTTTGAGATCCGGCCATGCCCTGCAGGATGTCGTGGACTGTACCGTCTCCACCGCAAGCGAAGATGGTGTCGCAACCGGCTGCCACCGCCTGCCGAGCTTGTTCGGCGGCATCCAGGCGCGAGCGCGTGAGCACGAGACGGGCTTCCACTCCTGCGTCACGCAGAATGGCAAGTACGGCATCAAGCTTCGCCTGCCGCTGCCCGTGCCGGCTGCCAGACATGGGATTGTAGAGCAATGAAGCCTTGCGCATGAGCAAGATCGAAGCTGGATTGTACCCGAGCCACGAAGCGAACGGCGGTAACTGAGCCGGTCGTTCCTTCCTATCTAAAGGCTTTTACTCTGACCGGTAACCCGGACGGGCAGGTCGATGCGTCACCTTGTGCCCCACTCCCACATGCCGAACATTGCTTTCTGCGGCAGAGGATGCCCGAGCTGGCGGGCCAGCATGGCGATCTGCCCGCGATGATGTGCGTCATGGGCGATGAGGTAGGCGAGAAACCCGGCCACGTCGGGACGGAAGCCTTTGATGCGGCCGTCACTCGCCAGGGATTGGCTTAGAAGCGCGCACAAGGCGTAGCGGCTCTGCTCCAGGGCGCGCAAAGCTTGCGCCGGAGTGACTGTGGTGCGATCGAGTTGCGGGGGAATATCGCTGCCCTTGGCGGCGACTTTCAGCCACATCAGGCGGACATTGTGCATATGCGACACCATTGCGGCAATGGAACGTCCCCTGCCGCCGGGCGGTTTGGCGTGCCACGCTGCCAGAGGAACGCAGTCAATCAGGTACTGATTGATACGGTTATTGGTGTTGAAGGCGTTGAGCAACGCGCCCGGAAGTTGAGACGAGAATCTTTGCTGCGGGTATACCGCATCCGTTGGGGCTGAGGCCTTCCGCATAGGCACCTTTTAGCTACAGGGGGACGACCGGGCAAGGCCTATAATTTGGCATAAGCTGGCGTCACTTGCAAGGGCGTTGATGCGACTCTCTACTATTTCCGGGCTTCTTATCGTTCATGGAACTGGCTTCGCTGAACCGAATACACCAGGTGGGGCAGGTTCCTCCTCATCACTTCTTTCCACACGGTCATGCCATTCTTCTCGGCTACGCGGCGCGAAGTCCGGTTCTCGGGGCGGATGATCGAGACCAGACGGTCGACGGGAAGGTGGGCGAATCCGAAGTCGCGGCAGTCGCCCGCCGCTTCCGTAGCCAAACCGTTCCCCCATTGATCGCGGCACACGTGGTAACCGATCTCAATCTCGTCGACGCCTTCCACGCTTTGAAGCGTCAGGCCACAATCGCCGATCAACTCACCACTCGCCTTGAGGATCATCGCCCAGAGTCCGCAACCGTCCTCGGCATAGCGCCTAAGATTGCGGGCGATCCACTCTTCGACTCCGTCCCGATCAAAGGGCGCAGGGTAGAAACGCATGGTTTCAGGATCGGAGAGAATGGCGCTCAGATCGTCCGTGTCGTCCGACGAGAACTCGCGCATTATCAGGCGTGGTGTCTCAAGGATATGCAATGCGTTCCTCCCGTGCCCCTCCCACAGGGGGCCATTCTTCGGGTGCCGCGTCCGCTGCCTAGTCCCCGACTATAATCTGCCCAATGCGCCCCCCGAGCAAAGAGGTCGAACAAACGATCAAAACGCTCCGAGACAAGATTCGCCACCACGAACAGCTCTACTACGTTCTTGACCAGCCTCAGCTCAGCGATGCCGAATTCGACAAGCTGATGCAGAAACTGAAGGATCTGGAAGCGGAGCATCCCACCCTAGTCACGACCGATTCACCGACGCAGCGCGTGGGTGGCAAACCGCGCGAAGGATTCGTCAAGGTGCCGCACTCTTCGCCCATGCTATCGCTCGACAATACCTACAGCGAAGAAGAGTTGCGCGCCTGGGAACGGCGCGTGCATGAGCTCAGCGGCCGCAGCGACGTGGACTATGTGTGCGAGTTGAAGCTGGACGGCATGTCGTTGGCGCTGGTGTATGAGGACGGCAAGCTGGTGCGCGGGATCACGCGCGGCGATGGCTCGGTGGGCGAAGATGTGACTTTGAATGTGCGCACAGTGCGATCTGTGCCCTTGTCGATTCCGAAAGAAAAGTTGAAGAAGGCGGGCATCCCCGCAGACTTTGAAGTGCGCGGCGAGTTGCTCATGCCGCTGGCCGCGTTCAAGAAGATGAATGAAGAGCGCGAGGCCAAGGGCTTGTCGCAATTCGCTAATCCGCGCAACGCCACGGCGGGGACGGTGCGGCAGCTCGAATCCAGAGTGACGGCCGAGAGGCGGCTCGATTACTTCTCCTATATGTTGCTGAGAAACGGGCGGACTTATTTCGACCGGCACTCCGAAACCTTGGATGCGCTCGACGCCGCTGGATTCAAGGTCAATCAGAACCGCAAGGTGGTACACAGCATTGACGAGGCTTGGGCATTTATTGGGCAGTGGGAGGCGAAGCGCGACTCGCTGCCTTATGAGATTGACGGCATTGTCGTGAAGGTTGATCGCACCGCGCTGCAGGACGAACTTGGCTTTACGGGAAAAGCTCCGCGCTGGGCGATTGCGTACAAATACGCGGCGCGTGCCGGGATCACGAAGATCGAAGGCATTCGCGTGCAGGTGGGACGTACCGGCAAGCTTACGCCCGTGGCCGAGCTGGCTCCGGTTTTGATCGGCGGAACAACGGTGAGAAATGCAACTTTGCACAACATGGACGAGATCGAACGCCTGGGGGTGAAAATCGGCGACTGGGTGCAGGTCGAACGCGGCGGCGACGTGATTCCGAAGGTGGCCAAGGTCGTCGAGGATAAAGATCATCCGCGCGGACACAAGACTTTTCACATGCCGGAGACTTGTCCTGTATGCGGCACGAAGGTTGTGCGCACCGAGGGCGAGGTCGATTATCGCTGCGTGAATGCGAACTGCCCGGCGAAGCTGCGCGAGACGATTCTACATTTCGCATCGCGCGGGGTGATGAATATCGACGGCATGGGCGACGCGCTGGTGAATCAGCTCACTGAGCGTGGACTGGTAAAGAATGTCGCCGACATCTACAAGCTGACGAAAGCAGATTTGCTCAGCCTGGAGCGCATGGGTGACAAATCGGCGCAGAACATTCTCGACGAGATCGAGAATTCGAAGAAGCTGCCGCTGGAGCGGGTGATTTACGGCCTCGGCATTCGCTTTGTAGGCGAGCGCACGGCGCAGTTTCTGGCCGAGCACTTTGGATCGATGGAGGAATTCGAGAAAGCTGGCGTCGAAGAATTGCAGAACGTGAACGAAGTGGGCCCACGAATTGCCGAGAGCATCGTGGAATTCTTCAGCATCGCGGCCAATCGCAAGCTGGTCGAGCGATTGCGCGAGGCGAGGCTTACGTTGACGGGACAGAAAAAACAGCGTGGGACGAAGCTCGTGGGGAAGACGTTCGTGTTGACCGGGACGCTGGCGCACTTCACCCGCGACGAAGCCAAGAAGATGATCGAAGACGCTGGAGGGAAAGTGACCGGCTCGGTCAGCAAGAAAACGGATTACGTGGTGGCCGGAGCGGATGCGGGGTCGAAGCTGGACAAGGCCAAGGAGCTGGGAGTGGCGGTGGTCGACGAAAAAGCATTGGAGCGGCTGGTTGGCTGACGACGCCGACCGGGATTTCCACTGTGCCCGGATATGTGTGCCGTGAAAATCCCGCGCACAAAGCAGGATATTCAGGGTGTTCTGAAATTATTCTTGACCGTGTCTCCCTAGCGCTTCCGTCATCCTCCTCCGCGTCTCCTCCAGCGTCTCCGGGAGCACACGCGTTTCGCCCACCACGGACAGAAAGTTCGCATCGGCGACCCAGCGCGGAAGGACGTGCATGTGGATGTGTCCGGCGATGCCGGCGCCGGCGGCTTTGCCGATGTTCATGCCCAGGTTGATGCCGTCGGGAGCGTAGAGTTCTCGCAGCACCGACTCCATGCGCTGCGAGAGCGCCATCATCTCATTCGCCGCCTCGGACGGCAGCTTTTGCAGTTCGTCCAGATGCGCGTAGGGGACAATCATGACGTGCCCCGGGGTGTAGGGATATGCATTCAAAATGACGAAGCAATGTTGGCCACGGTGTACGATGTGCGCCTTCGCGTCGTCGCCCGCTTTTACAGCGTCGCAAAAGACGCAGCCAGTGGCCTTCTCGGCGGTGGAGACGTAGGCGTAGCGCCACGGCGTCCAGAGGTAGTCCATAGCAGGGCAGGTTAGCAGATGGCCGCGGGTTGCGGTAGCCGCGCCTCTGAAAACACTCCCGTAACCAGCGCAAAATTTGGGGTTTGACACTGTTTGCAAGCCGTTGCTATAGTCGAAGTGTTCCCTTTGGACGCGGGTTTCTGTAAACGTCCGACAGCTGGGATTGTCCAAGCTCACTCGCCAGGGTGAGCCCACCACAACCAAACGACTCATCCAGCAGTCCGCCAGGCAGGCCCCGCAGCCCCCGCACCCAGTGCGAGAACCAGCAGAGAGGCAATGACCTTGCTCGACGAAACAATGTTCGGCGACACTACCGATCCCAACTCCAACTCCACTATTGCCGTTGCATCTGAAAACGAACCCACGGCAACCGACCACAATATTGCCACCGGAGCAGCGGCCCCTTCGCAGCAAGCCGCAGCGCACTCCGCCGCTTCCGACGACAAATCCCCTGCTGCGGACGACTTCGCCTCCGCGCTTGAGACTTTTACCACTGAGACCGAAGAGGCTGAGGGCGAAGACCGCGTCATCAAGGGCACAGTGCTCAAACTAACCTCCACGCATGTGGTGGTCGATATCGGCGCCAAGTCGGAAGGCATGTTGCCCATTGCCGAAGTGCTCGATCATGAAGGCAAGCCCAAAGTGCATCCGGGCGATGAGATCGACGTAATGCGCGAGAAAGGTGAAACCGAAGAGGGTTACATCAACCTCTCGCACCAGAAGGCCGCGCGCATTCATTCCTGGGAGGAAGTCGAAAAGGCGCACAACGAAAAGCGGCCGATCAAGGCGGTTGTCATCGACCGCACCAAGGGCGGTCTCACGGTCGACGTTTTCGGCGCGCGCGCCTTTTTGCCGGGCTCGCAGGTGGACTTGCGCCCCATCCGCAATCTCGATGGCATGAAGGGTCAGACGCTGGAAGTCGCCGTCATCAAGATCAACAAGAAGCGCGGCAATATCGTCGTCTCCCGCAAGCAGTTGCTCGAAGAGGAGCAAAGTGAAAAACGCTCGAAGACGCTCGAACACCTTGAAGAGGGTGCGGTGCTCACGGGCGTGGTCAAGAATCTGACCGAGTACGGCGCGTTCGTCGACCTCGGCGGCATCGATGGCCTCCTCCACATCACCGACATGAGCTGGGGACGCCTCACTCACCCGCGTGACCTCGTCAATGTTGGCGATGAAATCCAGGTAAAGGTACTCAAGTTCGACAAAGAAAAGCAGCGCGTCTCGCTCGGCTTCAAGCAGCTCACGCCGGA
>PMHV01000046.1:0-4894 GCA_003156805.1 Acidobacteriaceae bacterium
AATGCATAGGTCCTTCGCGAGACAAAAGACGTCTCGCTCAGGATGACAAAGGTTTGAGCTAGGAGCTAACAGCTAGAAGCTGTTTGGGAGTGAGCGATGCCCAGAGAAATTGTGACGTTACAGTGCGGCGACTGCAAAGAGCGGAATTATTCGACCACCAAGAACCGGAAGACGACGACGGAACGGCTGGAGTTCAAAAAGTTCTGCAATCGTTGCCGCAAGCACACACCGCACAAGGAAGTGAAGTAGCATTGAGCGATTGAGCGATTTGTGATTGTATGATTGAAAATCCAGTACGTAGCGAATGGTTTTCAATCACCCTAACGACCCGCACCAAATCACTCAATGGGTACAGGGGCGTAAGCTCAACGGTTAAACTGCCGGTCTCCAAAACCGGACTTGGGGGTTCGAATCCCTCCGCCCCTGCCAGAGATTGGGAAGCGGATCCGAGGGCAGGGTGCAGGGATGGGAGTTGAGACGAAGAAAATGGCGAATTCAATCGTAGCGGCAAGAGGCAGTTTCGGGGACCGAATTAAGTTGTGGCCGGAGCGCACCAGGACGTTCTACAACGACGTGCGCACCGAAATGCGCAAGGTCACGTCGCCGGGCTGGAAGGAAGTGCAGGCCACGACAGCGGTTGTGGTTATCACTGTGTTTCTGTTCGGGATCTATTTTTTCGTTGTCGATAGCGTCATCCAAAGAGCGGTTACGGCCCTGTTTGACTATTTCAAGGGCCACTAAACGTAAGAACGGACGGAGCCGGAGTTCAACTTGATCATGCAGGACGAAGAAAAAAACGAAGCTAGCGGCGCGAGTGAAACGCCGGAAGCCGCCAATGGCGCCGATGCCACTCCCAGTGGGATGTCCAGCAACCCGAACATGAAGTGGTACATCATCCACTCGTATTCGGGCTTCGAGCGCAAGGTGAAGGAATCGCTGGAATCGCGCGTCGCTGCCTTCGGCTTGCAGGAGAAGATTGGCAAGGTGCTGATTCCGACCGAGTCGGTCACGGAAGTGCGCGGCGGCAAGAAATATACGTCGGAGCGCATGTTCTATCCCGGCTATGTCTTGGTTGAAATGGATATGGACGATCACGTCTGGCACGTGGTGAAGTCCACGCCTCGCGTGACGGGATTCGTGGGCACCGGACAGCAGCCGACGCCGCTTTCGGAAGAAGAGGTGCAGCACATCGTCTACAAAGTGGCCGACAGCCGCGAGAAGCCCAAGCTCAAAGTCAAGTTCGAGAAGAATGAGACGGTGCGGATCAGCGAAGGCCCGTTTGCCACGTTCCAGGGCATTGTGGATGAAGTGAATGAAGATCGCGAGACGTTGAAGGTGATGGTCACGATTTTCGGGCGTTCGACGCCGGTGGAACTTGAGTTTAACCAGGTGGAGAAGGTGGCGTAGTACGGGTCGGGTGGAATCGGGCGAGGCGCCCGTCCCCCCCCACAGACCGAAATAGGGATGAATTAAATGGCGAAAAAAGTAACAGGTTCGGTAAAGCTTCAGATCGCGGCAGGCAAGGCCACGCCGGCTCCGCCGGTAGGCCCGGCGCTGGGCCAGGCGCAGATCAACATCATGGAGTTCTGCAAGCAATTCAATGCGCGTACCAACGCGAAGGAATTGGAAGGCCTCATTATTCCGGTGGTGGTGTCGGTCTACAGCGACCGTTCTTTCACCTTCATCACCAAGACGCCGCCGGCTTCGATTCTGCTGAAACGGGCAGCGGGAATCGCCAAGGGATCGGGCACGCCGAATAAGGACAAGGTCGGCAAGGTGACCGCCCGGCAGGTGGAAGACATCGCCAAGCAGAAGATGCCCGACCTGAATGCCGCGTCGGTGGAAACCGCGATCAAGAGCATTCGTGGCACTGCGCGCTCGATGGGGATTGAAGTGGTTGGGTAACGAGTACCGAGTTGCGAGTACCGTGTACCGAGAAGCAAATGCTGGCAATGGACAACTGAAGTGCATAGTCGAAATCACCACGGCTCACCGGAGCAACGATGAGCGGTGGGAGACAAGGGAAACCAATGAAAAAAGAAGGAAAGAACATCGCCAAGGCGCATGCCGCAGTTGAAAAGCGGTCGTACCCTCTGCAGGAGGCGGTTCCACTCTTGCAGAAGGTGAAGTTTGCAAAATTTGATGAGACGGTCGAGATTACATTGCGGCTGGGAGTCGATCCTAAGCACGCTGACCAGATGGTGCGCGGTACGGTGGTGCTGCCGCACGGATTGGGCAAGTCGAAAAAAGTTCTGGTCATCGCCACCGGCGACAAGGTGAAAGAAGCCGAAGCCGCGGGCGCAGATTTCGTCGGCGGGGAAGAGATGGTGGAGAAGATCACCAAGGAGAACTGGACTGACTTCGACGCTCTCATCGCCACACCCGACGTGATGAAATCGGTGGGACGGCTGGGCAAGATTCTGGGGCCCAAGGGGCTGATGCCGAACCCGAAGACGGGCACGGTCACTTTCGATGTGGGCAAGGCGGTGCAGGAAGTGAAGGCGGGCAAGGTGGAATTCCGCACCGACAAGACAGCTTTGGTGCATGTGCCGGTGGGCAAGATTTCGTTTTCGCCGGATAAGCTCATCGAGAACGCGACCGCCTTGATCACCAGTGTGATCAAGGCCAAACCGTCAGTGGCGAAAGGCAAATACATCAAGGGCTGCACGCTGAGTTCGAGCATGGGGCCGGGGATTTTGTTGGATACCGCGCCGATTGAGGCGGCATCCAAGGCCTAAGAGCGAAGTGCCGGGCTGCGCCCGGCGGACAGCCGAGGGCGGCTGTCCCCACGCAGGGTCAGCGAGATCGAGAGGATTCGACACAATGCCAGTTACTAGAGCAAGAAAGAAGGAACAGGTCGAGAAGCTGGGTGCGGACCTGAAGAATGTTTCCAACGCGGTCGTGGCCACCTATAGCAAGCTCACCGTGGCTCAGGACTATGAACTGCGCAAGGTTCTGCGCGGCGCTGGCGCGAAATACCAGGTGGTGAAGAACACGCTGGCCGAGCGCGCCGCCAAGGGCACAAAGATTGAAGAAGCCCTGAAAAATCTGGCTGGAGTGACTTCGATCGCATACACCACCGGCGATCCTGTGGCGATGGCCAAGGCGTTGACTAAGTACGCCAAAGACACGCCGGAGTTTACGTTCAAGGTGGGCGTGGTCGAGGGCCGCGTGATCTCGATCAAGGAGATCGAAGCGCTGGCCACGATGCCATCGAAGGAAGAGTTGATGTCGAAGCTGCTGTTCCTGATCAATGCTCCGGCCCAGCGTCTGGTGACTGCGATGAACGCTGTCGGCCGCAATCTGGCCGTGGTAGTGGATCAGGGCGTGCAGCAGAAGAAGTTCAAGGAAGCTTAGGGAATTTGGTACTCGGGTAATTTTGTAATTTGGTGATTGAAGACCTTGGGGTCTGAAATTGCCAAATTTCCCGATTACGAAATTGCCAAATTAAAGAGATTTGGTTATCGGAAGTCAGGGGTTGCGCGGTTCAAATCCAAGCGTTGTCTGGCGCTGGGAGGAAGAACCAGCCGCACTGGAAACCCGGCCCAGGATAACGAAATCGCCAAATTCATAACTCGAGGAGTGGAGAAATTAACATGGCAGACCTGCAACAGTTGGAAGAGTCAATCGTAGCTTTGTCGCTGCTGGATGCGGCGCAGCTCGTGAAGAAGCTGGAAGAGCGTCTTGGCGTGTCGGCGGCGGCCGCAGCTCCGGTGATGGCGGCCGGCGGCGGTGGCGCGGTGGCAGCGGCGCCGGCCGAGGAAAAGACCGAGTTCGCGGTGGTGCTGAAAGAAGTGGGCGCGAACAAGATCAACGTGATCAAGGCTGTCCGTGAGGTCACCAGCCTGGGCCTGAAAGAAGCCAAGGAACTGGTGGATGGAGCGCCCAAGACCGTGAAGGAAGGCGTTTCCAAGGACGAAGCCGAGACTATCAAGAAGAAGTTCACCGAAGCGGGTGCTACTGTAGAAGTGAAGTAACGGTGCCTGGGATATTTGGCGACTCTTCGGCAGCTGGGTGGCAGGTTTACCAGGAATGCCCAGTATGCAGTGCAAAAACGGGAAATTCTTAACGTTCTGGTTGTGAAGCCTGGGCGGTGGTGATAGCATCTAAGTAATCACTGCTGCCTCTGGCTTCATCGTTGCGACCCCAGGCCACCCGAATCCGCGGGAGCCGAGAGGGACGCGAGAGTAAGTTTAGGCAGACTGTTTCGCAGGCAGGCGGAACGGAAACGGCCGAAGAACTGGCGCGAAAGAGTACAAGACAAGATTGGCGAAACGCCTTGAACGGCGTCTGCGGAGATACCTGTCCCCGCGGGCGCCCAGCCGTGTTTCAAGGTTCCATGATTGATCGACTAAGTACCGCGGCGCGATGAGCGCCCCACATTCCGCGGGTTGTCGCAGCCGCCGGCTGCGCCTGACATTGGGAGTCTCTTGACGATGAAGAATAATGCCTTCCGCAAACGTTTCGATTTTTCCAAAATTCCAGCAACCATCCAGATCCCGAACCTGATCGAGGTGCAGAAGCGCTCCTACGACCGGTTCCTGCAGATGGATAAACTGCCCAGCGAGCGCGATGACGGCGGCTTGCAGGCGGTGTTTCAATCTGTGTTCCCCATCACCGACTTCCGCAACGTATCACAACTGGAGTTCGTGGATTACGCCATTGGTAACTGGGAGTGCAAGTGCGGCCATCTGAAAGGGCTGCACCACTTGCGCACCACTTGCAAGAATTGCGGCAACACGGTTATTACCGATCCGTTTCATCCCGGCGACGTGCTGTGCTCGAAGTGCGGCACCTACAACGCCAACACGCCCGACTTTTGCAATAAGTGCGGCGACCCGGTTGGGCTGCAGTTGAAATATGACGTTGCCGAGTGCGAAGAGCGCGGCATGAC
>PMHV01000046.1:4919-5962 GCA_003156805.1 Acidobacteriaceae bacterium
GTCAGCCAGTTGCACCGCTCGCCTGGCGTGTTCTTCGAGACCGCCAACAACCGCACGTATTTCCTGGGCAAGATCATTCCCTACCGCGGGTCGTGGGTGGAATTCGAGTACGACCAGAAGAATGTGCTCTACGTCCGCATCGACCGCAAGCGCAAGTTCCTGGGCACGATCTTCCTGCGCGCTCTGGGCCTGCGTGCCGGCGAAGACATTCTGCGCACGTTCTACACCGCTGATCGCATTGCGATCAAAGACAAGAAACTGTTTTGGACGCTCGACCCCGCCGCCGAAAAGCCTACGAATCTGCTGGGCATGAAGCTCGCGCACAGCATCAAGTCAAAATCGGGCGAAGAGATCGCCCATTCCGGCCGCAAGATCAACGCGCAGATTCTGAAGGACATTCAGAAAGCAAAGGTCAGCGAAATCGAAGTTGACGTAACGGACTTAGAGGGTGCATGGGCTGCCGGCGACATCGTCGACACCACCACCGGCGAGGTGTTGCTTGAGGCCAACTCCGAACTCACCGCCGACAAGGTCTCGAAGATTCTCGACTCCGGCGTGGTGGAGATGAGCCTTTTCTTCCCCGAGCGCGACGACGTGGGCACGGTGATCAGCCAGACCCTGAAGCGCGATTCGGTGAAGACTCCGCAGGAAGCGCTGATCGAAATCTACCGCAAGTTGCGCCCGGGCGATCCGCCAACGCTCGATACGGCGACGGCGCTATTCCACGGCATGTTCTTCGACCCGCGCAAGTACGACTTTTCGCGCGTGGGCCGGCTCAAGTTCAACATTAAGCTGTTCGAAAACCAGGAGGCGACCAAGCTCGAGCAGCGTACGCTCGATCCCGATGATTTCTACGCCACGATTCGCTACCTGCTGAAGCTGCGCAAGAACATCGGCGCAGTGGATGACATCGATCACCTGGGTAACCGCCGCGTGCGCGCGGTGGGCGAGCTGATGGAGAATCAGTTCCGCATCGGCTTGGTCCGCATGGAACGCGCCATCAAAGAAAAGATGAGCGTATACCAGGAAATGTCGACGGCGAT
>PMHV01000046.1:6021-8329 GCA_003156805.1 Acidobacteriaceae bacterium
TGCCCGATTGAAACGCCGGAAGGGCCGAACATCGGGTTGATCTCGTCGCTGAGCTGCTACGCCCGCATCAACGACTACGGTTTCATTGAGTCGCCGTACCGCAAGATCAAGAACGGACGGGTCATCGACTATGTCAGCGTGGTCAACACCGGCGACAGCGATCACAAAGTCGGCGACCACATTGAGAAGCATGAGATCGAGAAGATCAACACCGACTTGAAAGAGCGCCGCAAGAAACCGGCGGAAATCGAGCCCTTCTCGTTCTATCTCTCGGCTTGGGAAGAAGACCGCCATGTAATCGCGCAGGCCAACGTAGAGCTCGACGAGAAAGGCCGCATCGTGGCCGATCTGGTCAATGCCCGCAAGGCCGGCAATTTCGTGCTGGTCAGCCGCGACGAAGTCGACTACATCGACGTCAGCCCGAAACAACTGGTCTCGGTGGCCGCTTCGCTCGTGCCCTTCCTTGAGCACGACGATGCAAATCGCGCACTGATGGGCGCGAACATGCAACGCCAGTCGGTGCCGCTGCTGCGCGCGCAAGCGCCCATTGTGGGCACGGGAATGGAGGGCGTTACGGCGAGGGATTCAGGCGCGGTCGTTCTCGCCCGCCGCAACGGGATCGTAGATTCCGTTGACTCCGAGCGCATCATCGTGCGTGTCGAAGGTGAGCACCATCCCTTGCAGCTCTCGCGCGAAGTGGGCAGCGATATTTATCAGCTGACCAAATTCAAGCGCTCCAACCAGAACACTTGCATCAACCAGAAGCCGGTGGTGCTCAAGGGGCAGCGCGTGCTGAAAGGCCAGGTCATCGCCGACGGCCCTTGCACCGATCACGGCGAACTGGCGCTGGGCCGCAACGTGCTCGTAGCCTTCATGCCCTGGCGCGGCTATAACTTTGAGGATGCGATTCTCGTCTCCGAGAAGATGGTGAAGGACGACTACTACACTTCGCTGCACATTGAGGAGTACGAGATCGAAGCCCGCGACACCAAGCTCGGTCCGGAAGAAGTGACGCGCGACATTCCCAACGTCAGCGAGTCGATGCTGCGCAATCTGGACGAGGCGGGGGTGATCCGCATCGGCGCCAGTATTAAACAGGGCGACATCCTTGTGGGCAAAGTCACGCCCAAGGGCGAAACCCAGCTTACGCCGGAAGAGAAACTGCTACGCGCCATCTTCGGCGAAAAAGCCGGCGATGTGCGCGACGCTTCGCTCTACTGTCCGCCCGGTATCGAAGGCGTAATCGTCGACGTGAAGATCTTCTCGCGCAAGGGGCAGGAAAAGGACGAGCGCGCCAAGTCGATCGAAGCGGCGCAGATCGGTAAACTCGAGAAAAACCTGTCGGACGAGATTCGAATCCTGACCGACGAGCGGCTCAAGCGCCTGGAAAACATTCTAGGCGGCAAGGAAGTGCAGGCCGATCTGCACGACGAGCGCACCAACAAGCGTCTGTTGACCAAGGGCAATGTGCTTGACCGCGATGCGATCGAGCGTATTTCAACCCGCAACCTGAAGCGCATCAAGTACGCCGACAAGGATCCGCGGGTGAATGAACAGATCGACGAAATCGAGGAAATGACCTCGCGCCAGATCGATGTGCTCAAGAAGATCGTCAACGAAAAGAAAGACAAACTCACCAAGGGCGACGAGCTTCCGCCAGGCGTGATCAAGCTGGTCNNAAGGTCTACATCGCCATGAAGCGCAAGCTGAGCGTGGGCGACAAGATGGCCGGCCGTCACGGAAATAAGGGTGTGATTGCCCGCATCCTGCCGGAAGAGGACATGCCGTACCTCGAGGACGGCACGCCGATGGAAATCGTGCTCAATCCGCTCGGCGTACCTAGCCGCATGAACGTGGGCCAGATCCTGGAAACTCACCTCGGCTGGGCGGGCTACACCTTGGGCGGAAAGATCACGCAGTTGCTCAAGGAAAATACGCGCACGGAAGCCGTCCGGCGGGAGTTGAAAGCCCTGTTCAAGGACTCGAAACTCGCCGACATCATCGCCGACATGAGCGACGATGAACTGGAATCGGTGGCCCCGACTCTAACCAGGGGCGTATTCATGGGCTCGCCAGTGTTCGACGGCGCGAAAGAGGGCGAGATCAAGGCGCTGCTCGAGCGTTCAGGCTTGCCGACATCGGGTAAGACAGCTCTGTACGACGGCATGACCGGCGACAAATTCGAGCAGCCGGTGACCGTCGGCTATATCTACATGCTGAAGCTGTCGCACCTGGTGGACGACAAGATTCACGCGCGCTCGATTGGCCCGTACTCGCTGATTACGCAGCAGCCGCTGGGCGGCAAGGC
>PMHV01000009.1 GCA_003156805.1 Acidobacteriaceae bacterium
ATTGGGAAAATGCGACACCGGCTTGGAATAGTTTAGGATCGGGACCGGCCGAGCTTCCGGCGTGTTTTGCGGGGTCGGCGCCGCGGGCGGCTCCTGGGCCCAAGCCGCGAATGTCAAAATCCCAAACAGAACTGTCGCCACGGCGAGCCGGGCGGTCGAAGCGAAACGTGCGAATAGCATTACTCTTCTCCGTTGGTTTATTAAGTCCGTTGGCTATCAAAACCGCTTATTAAGATCTTGAGGCAGAACAACTTGGTTCATCTTTGCGACTCTGACGCCGGCCCGCTTGGGAACTTCCACTCGGCCCTCGATACTCATCCCTGGATACTCAACAATTGATACGCAACCGGTCGGAAGAAGGTTCCGGAAAAGCTGCGGAACCGATTCTCGCCATTTTGCCTGCTCCGGGCCTCGGGAAGGCGGGCAACGCCATCCTCTTGCCTCGATCTTTTTCACCTTTGTGCGAAAAACCAGTATAGCTGACGCGCGTCGTGCGCGGTTTCCCGCGGTTCCCGCGCCGGAAACTGATAAAGTGCAGGCGGCGAGCGAATCCCGCAGCCCGCTGGAACTACGCCCCCCGGCGGCAAAAGTGACGCGTGAAATCCATTTGGATGAGCGGAAACCGGCGCCGGACTCGGAACATCGCATGCGCAATCTCAAACTGATTCTCTCCTATGACGGATCGGAATTCTCCGGATGGCAAGTGCAACCGGACACGACTACCGTACAGGGCACGCTGGCCTCAGCCATTGGACGGATTACCGGAGAAAAGGTATTGCCGCAAGCCTCGGGGCGGACCGATGCGGGCGTGCATGCGCTGGCGCAAGTGGTGACATTTGTCACGGAGTCGTCCGTCCCCACCGCGAATTTCGTGAAGGCGCTGAACGATATCCTGCCCGCCTCGGTGCGGGTGCTTGAGGTGGCCGAAGCTGCGCCCGATTTTCACGCGCGGCACTCGGCGCGGGCGAAAACTTATCGCTACCGCATCGGTCGCGACGCGATTTGTCCGCCATTTCTGGCGCGCTACGTGTGGCATTATCCGTATCCTCTGAATGAAACGGCGATGCAGCGGGCCGCTCCCCTGGTGGAGGGTGAACGCGACTTCACTTCGTTTGCAGCCGTGGACCCGGAACGAGGACGCGACGGTGAGCTGGCGACAAATGTGCGGCGGATTCTCTCTTCGCACTGGGAGCGGAATGAACACGAGTTTGTCTACACGGTGAGGGGATCGGGGTTCTTGCACCACATGGTGAGAAATCTGGTAGGTACGTTCATTCTGGTGGGCAAGGAAACCTTGCGGGTCGATGATGTAACGCGAATACTGGAGGCGCGCAATCGGTCCGCCGCGGGCGCGACGGCGCCGGGGAGCGGGCTGTATCTGGTGAATGTGGAGTATTAGAAGCCGTCTCCCCGCATGACGAAGTGAAGCCCTAAGCTGATCTAGACTGAGGTGGGATTGGCCACGAATCTACAAATAGCGGCGCGCAAGATCGCCTCGGTGAATCCGGCGACGGGCGAAGTTCTGCGCGAGTTGGAATGCGCGGGCGAAGCGGATGTTCGCGACGCCGTGACGCGGGCGCGAGTTGCGCAAGCGGCGTGGGCTGAGATAGGAGTGCGCCGGCGCATTGCGGTGCTGCGTGAGTTTCAGCACAGACTGCATGAGAAGAAATCCGAAATCGCTGAAGCGATTACGCGAGAGGCTGGCAAGCCCGTGGCAGAGGCGCTGACCACTGAAGTTCTCGTCGTGCTCGATGCGGCGCGGTTCCTGATCGAGAACGCCTATCGCCTGCTGCGCGACGAACCCGTGCCTCACGGAAATCTCGCCACCAGGCTCAAGCGCGGACGCCTTCTGGGCGAGCCCTATGGCGTGGTCGGGATCATCTCGCCCTGGAACTATCCGTTTTCGATTCCGGCAACCGAAACTCTCGCGGCGCTGGTCGCGGGAAATGCGGTGGTGTTGAAGCCTTCGGAGTTGACGCCGCTGGTGGCGCTGGAACTGGCGTCATTGCTGCACCAGTCGGCTGTGCCGCACGACGTTTTTCAGGTTGTGCCCGGCGATGGCGCTACGGGCGCAGCCCTGATTCATTCGCAAATTGACAAGCTCGTTTTTACAGGCAGCGTGGCTACAGGCAAGCGCATTGCGGCGGCCGCGGCGGAACGGCTGTTGCCCGTTGTGCTGGAGTTAGGCGGCAAAGATCCCATGCTGGTGCTCGATGACGCCGACGTGGACGTAGCTTCGAGCGCGGCGGTGTGGGGAGCTTTCGTGAATGCCGGGCAGACTTGCTTGTCGGTGGAGCGCTGCTACGTGCATCGCAGCCTGTATGAAGCATTCCTGAAGTCATGCGTTGAGAAAACCGAAAGGTTGTGCGTGGGTCACGGGCTGGACGGCGAAACTGACGTGGGGCCGATGATCCATGAGCGGCAGTTGCAAATTGTGGAAGCGCACGTGCAAGATGCCGTGGCGCGCGGGGCGCGGGTCTTGGCGGGAGGACAACGGTTGCGTGAGTTAGGCGAGAACTTCTATGTCCCCACCGTGCTCGCCGATGTGACCCACGAGATGCGCATCATGCGCGAAGAAACATTTGGCCCGGTGCTGCCGGTGATGGCATTCGAGAACGATGACGAAGCCGTGCGATTGGCGAACGATTCGGAATACGGGCTGGCGGCCAGTGTGTGGACGCGCAACCGCGCCCGTGGCGAGCGGCTGGCGCGGCGCTTTCAGGCAGGCGCCGTCATGGTGAACGATGTGGTTTCGTGTTTCGGCATCAGTGAAGCGCCGCACGGCGGCATGAAGGCGAGCGGCCTCGGCAGAACTCACGGACGTTTTGGACTCGAAGAAATGGTGAGAGTGAAGTACGTCGATTCGGACCTGATGCCCGGAATGAAGAAAATCTGGTGGTACGGTTACGGCGAAAAATTTGCGCGGCAGATGGCGGGATTTCTCGACATGCAGTTCGCGCCTGGTCTGAGACCGCGCTTGCGCGGGGCGCTGCGCGCGGCGGGCGTGATCCGGCGCAAGCCGTTGTGATAAGGAATGTTCGTGAAAGGAATGGCCGTGAAAGGAGCGTGAAAGGAATGAAGGAGGCTTGAGAAAAAAGGCGCTTGTATCCTGGAGCAGCGGCAAAGACAGCGCTTTCGCGCTGCACGTTTTACGGCAATCGAATGAATACGAAATCGTTGGCCTCCTGACCACGATCAATGCCCGCTTTGACCGGGTCGCAATGCACGGGGTCCGCCGTGAACTGGTCGAAGCTCAAGCCGACGCTGCCGGACTTCCTTTGTGGAAAGTGCCATTGCCGTGGCCGTGTTCCAATCAGGAATATGAGGCGGCAATGAGCGCTGCTTGCGCGCAGGCGATCGATGCCGGCGTCCAAGCCGTCGCCTTTGGCGATCTGTTCCTCGAAGACGTGCGGCAATATCGCGAAGATCGCATGCGCGGAATCGGCCTTGCTCCCGTGTTTCCTCTATGGAAGCGTGACACCCGGCGGCTCATCCATGACATGTGGGCTGATGGCGTGCGCAGTCGAATCGTTTGTCTCGATCCCAGGAAACTGTCCGCCTCATTTGCCGGACGCGATCTGGACCAGCAAACGGTTGATGAATTTCCCAGTGGAATCGACCCCTGCGGAGAAAACGGGGAATTTCACACCTTTGTGTATGACGGTCCCATGTTCGCGCATGTCATCCCAGTGCAGAACGGAGAAGCAGTCACGCGCGACGGATTTGTTTTCATGGACGTGATCTTGCGCAAACCGGCGGAAGCCGCGGCGGCTGCCGAAGGCAAACAGCAGACGGGCAAGTGCAGATAGAAGTCCACGCCGGGGAGTTCATTGCCCGCCGCCTTCTTTCGTCGTACTTTTCCTCTACCGGAGACCAAGTGTATCTTGATGTCCATGAACTCTGATTCCATTTCCGATCCCAAGCGCGAACTACTGCGTCACACATTGGCCACGTTGGCCTACCGCGGCGCCAAGACTATCCGTAACGCTCCCGCAGGCTTCGCCGACTTTCAGGCGGGCCATGGGACGCGCACGCCGGGGCAGATTCTGGCGCACATGGGCGATCTGTTCGATTGGGCGTTCTCCATTGCTGCGGGCCAACAGGCATGGAGCGATTCGCAGCCTCTGCCGTGGGAGAAAGAAGTCGACAGATTTTTCGCGGCACTCAAAAAGTTTGACGACTATCTGGCTTCGAGCGAGCCGGTGCAGGCTCCGCTGGAAAAATTGTTTCAGGGGCCGATCGCGGACGCGCTAACGCACGTGGGACAGGTCGCGCTGCTGCGGCGGATGGCGGGTGAGCCGGTGAAGGCCGAGAATTATTTTGCGGCAGCGATTGCCCTGGGTCGCGTCGGAGCAGAACAGACTCCGCCCAAGCGGGAGTTCTAAGGGGCGGTTGAAAAACAATCCCGGCTAGAGCTGATCTCTCATCGGCACTTCGGCGCGATAGATGGCTTGCCAGCGCCGTTCTTTGAAAACATAGATCGAGCTTCCCGTGATGTGAATGGGAAGTTTTTCTCCGCCACAAGTGGCATATTGCTCGGCTGTGTAGGTCAGAAGGTAGGCGCCGGTGGTGAGCGGAAGCAGGTGGAAATCGGAGAGGCCGTAGCCTTCAACGGCGCAGGTTTTGGCCGAGGCTTGCTGCTTTTGCAGTTGCTGGTCACGGGCCAGCGTGCCGTCTTCGCCCCAGAAAACTCCGCTGGCCAGCATGTGGCTGCGGAAATAGGTATCGTCTTTTGTCTTCCAGGCTTCGAAGAAACCGGTTTCGATGCTCACCAGTTGCTGCTGCACGTTGCCTTGAACGCCGGTTTTCTTGTGCGGAGTTTCGGCGCGGGTCGCGCGCGAGACGAAGGCGATCGCCACGACGATGGCATAAGCCAGCAAGGTCCTCTTGCGGGGCAAGCTAAGGTTCATAGCAAACTCATTCTGGCGCTGGGCCGGCGGACGGACTCGTGCCCAGCATACGACATCGCGGGTTGGGCGGGGCTGTACCAGGAGGATACGTCAGTTCATCGGCGACCGTGCGGATGGCGGCGTTGGTGCCAGACGGTCGGCGCCTATTTTCAAGTACAATGGCGCTCGGAAGGACGAAATCCGGCGGGCGTTTGCCGCGCGAATCGAGGGTAAGTCTTTGGCAACGGGCGAAATCGCAACTTCCGGCGCGCACACACCGGCGCAGCTTCCCCACCACAAGGTCAAGATCAAGAAAGCCGGGCAGCGCGCCTGCAACGAGAAAAACGAAAAGGGAAAGTTTTGCGGCGGGCACTTGAAGCGCTGGTTCTACACCACCGATGTGATCGAGCAAGCCTGCGGCGACGCGGAAAAAGCCTGGGGCCCGAACGCCGAGGTGTACCGCTGCGAGCATTGCCAAACGTTGTATTTGCCCAATCCCGCCGAAGCCAAGTTGAACGTCGCCGGGCAGGGGCAGATCTCGGTGTTCGGGCTGACGTTGCCGCCGAAGGAGAAATAGCTCTTGAGCTTCGAGCTTTGAGCTTCGGGCGAGCATCAGAAGCTTGCAGCCCGTAGCTCGCCGCTCGAAGCTATTTTCATGAACACCTCCGAACTCATCTACGACTGGAACAAGAATCATCCGCCGGGGCTGAAGCCCATCGGGCCGGTTCTGCTCAATGATGAGAGTCTGCGCGATGGCCTGCAGTCTCCGTCGGTGCGCGATCCGTCGATTCCCGAAAAAATTGAGATTCTTCATCTGATGGAAGCGCTGGGAATCGACTCGCTCGATCTCGGCCTGCCCGGCGCGGGAACGCGCGCGGTGGAGCATGTGACGGCGCTGGCGCGGGAGATCGTCGCGCACAAGATGAAGATCCGCGCCAATTGCGCGGCGCGGACGCATGAGAACGATATTCGTCCCATTGCCGAGATTGTGCAGAAGACGGGCCTTCGCATCGAAGCGGCAATGTTTATTGGATCGAGCCCCATTCGGCGTTTTACGGAAGGATGGTCCGACGATTTTCTCTTGCAGACCACCGAGAAGGCCGTGAAGTATGCGGTTTCGCTGGGCCTCGACGCGATGTATGTCACCGAAGATACGAGCCGCTGCGATCCCGCAACCGTGAAGCGGCTGTACGCGACGGCGATCAATTGCGGCGCGCGCACCGTCGTGATCTGCGATACCGCCGGACATGCCACGCCCGATGGCGCGTTTGCGCTGGTGCGCTTTGTGGTCGAGGAGGTCGTAAAGCCCTCGGGCGAAAAGATTCGCGTCGACTGGCACGGCCACAGCGACCGCGGGCTGGCCATCGCCAACTCGCTGGCCGCGCTGATGGCGGGTGCTGATTGCGTGCACGCCTGCGCCATCGGCATCGGCGAGCGCGTGGGCAATACGCAGATGGATCAGATGCTGGTGAATCTGAAGCTGATGGGAATCGCGCCATGGGATAAGCAGGATCTGAGCAAGCTGAAACAGTATTGCCAGGCGGTGTCGCGGGCGACGGGCGTGCCGATTCCGGCGAACTATCCGGTGGTGGGCGACGATGCGTTTCGCACGGCCACGGGCGTGCATGCGGCGGCGATTATCAAGGCTTATCGCAAGAACGACGTGGTGCTTGCCAACACGGTTTACTCGGGCGTGCCTGCGCATGTGTTTGGGCTGGAACAAATCATCGACATCGGCCCGATGAGCGGGAAGTCGAATGTGCTGTTCTGGCTGGAGCAGCGCGGCATCTCGGCGACGGACGATCTGGTGGAGCGCATTTATTTCCGCGCCAAGCAGAGCGACCACACACTGAGCGAGGCCGAGATTCTCGCGTGCGTGCCGGAAGCGGCGAAATGGATCTGATCTGAGATGCCTGAACCAGTCTCCGAACCCATGCGACACGCGATTCTGGGCGCCGGCGGCGTTGGCGGCCTGATCGGCGCTTGTCTGGCGCACTTGGGAGATTCGGTCACGCTGGTGGTTCGGCGCGAAGCGCTTGATCAGTATCCCAGACAACTTCATCTGGAAAGTGCCTTCGGCAACTTCGACGTGAATGTCGCCCTTGCGGCGGAAGTGCCTGCCGTTGACGTGCTGTGGATCACGGTGAAGGCCATGCAGTTGGAACCCGCGCTTACGGCTCTCAAGAATCCCGATGCGGTGCGAGCAATCGTTCCGCTGCTCAATGGCATTGACCATGTGGCTCGGCTGCGCGCCAGGTACGGCTCTGGTCGCGTGATCCCGGCGACGATTGCGGTTGAAACCGAGCGCGTCAGTCCTGGGCACATTGTCCATCGGTCTCCTTTTGCCCGGCTCAATGTTTCCTCGGCCGGGCGAAGTTTGCTGGGAGCTATGATCGATCGGCTTCAGCGAATCGGCTTTGCCTGCCGCTTCATCGACGATGAGCCAACCCTGATGTGGAGCAAGCTGGTTTTTCTTGCGCCGTTTGCGCTGACTACAACGGCCGCCGATAAAACCGTCGGCGAGATTGTTTCGGATCCGCCGTGGTGGCATCAGATGGAGACTTGTTTTCGAGAAGCCTGCGCTGTTGCCAACGCGGAGAGTGCCAGGATTGATCCCGAGACCGTCCTCGCGGCGATGAAGGGCGTGCCGGCAAACATGCGCAGCTCCATGCAGAAAGATGTTGCGCAGCACAAGACTCCGGAGCTGGACGCGATTGCGGGACCGATCCTGCGAGGCGCTCGCCGCCATGGCATCGAAGTTCCAGCGACGAAGAAGCTGGTGGCCGCCGTGGAAAAGATAGCCGGGAGCGGGGAGAGCTTGCTGGCATAGACGACCTGTAAGTGGATCGGGTTGAGCGGGTGGGGGCTCCCCCCTCCCCCCTGCTCATTTCTTGCGGATAAGTCTTATAAAATATTTAGAATCAGTAACTTAGCATACCGGTCGCCATTCCCGCGACTCTAAAATATTGATTACAAAAGGCTTGGAAGTAAAATATTTGCAATCAATAACTTAGCGACGTACGGTCTTGGCTAAGTCCTTTGGAATCAGTCAGAGGCTCCGGCAGATGTTTTGGCCTATTTTGCTCGAGTTGCGCTAAATCCATGACAGCAAAGGACTTGCCTGTAAAATATTGCAAACAAATCATTTATCCGCCGATATTCAGTTGTCAAGGAGCTGCTGGACGACTATTTGGAACGGGCGGTACCGCGTCCGCCTAGAACCATGATCGCGCGATTGGTATGGCGGAGGCAAGGTTGGATGTCACACAGGCGGTGTGGAAAAACCCGGGTTACGAAGGCGTGTGTTCAACGACTTGCCAACGGTGCAGCAAGCTCCGGCTTTTCCCTTGACGGTAAAAAAAGCCGGCAATAAACTCAGGCATATGAGGGCGAAGCAAAAACGCGTGACGGCACCAGCCAATTACCACAAAGAAGTCCGTCGTGTCAGCGCAACTGAAGGTCAGACTCCGGCCCCGGTGCGCAGCCCCGGTGAGTCGCGGAAATTGCTAGTGAGGGCTTTCAGCCACCCAGAAGGATCGTCAGAAAGGCGTCAAGCTTTCTCGAAATACCTGGACGCTTTGCATGACGAGCATGCCAAATAAGCTCGAATCATCCCTTAAAAATTACACCGACCTAGTTCTTCGCAATGCGGAGAATTTGGTAAGAGCCGGACTCTCGCTGGGTGAGGTCGGCGATATTCTGGATGAAATTGAAGAATGGCTTTCGTCGGATACCCATTTCGCGCCGGATATCTGGGAGGGGCCGGAGGGATGGTATAAGCAATTTGACCGTTTTGTGATTGAAGGCAATGCCGGGGAAACACATATTGCCCGTATTTGGCGAAAGGCCGGTCTTCGCAAATGGCGAGGCGTTGACCTCGATAATCCGAAGACGTGGAGAGCTAGGGCCAAGCCATCGCCGCGCAAAACCAGTTCCGATTGATGTTGATCCTGCTCTCTTCACTTGAGTGTCCGAGGTAGAAATCTCACTCGCTTCCCATTTTCTGAATTAGGTTGGTGGCTCGTTCCAACAAGTCGTCGTATGTGAGCACATCAATCCAATGGAAGTAGGAGAGAAGAATGTCGAAGATGCTTTGGCTCTGCTCTGCTGGCTGGACCGGTCTCCAACTCGCAATGGTACCAAGTGTTCCCGCCCAAGGTAATCCCCTTTCCCTTCCCGACGCGATGTAAGATGACGCAATAACTTTCCATGAGCTCTACTCCTCCACGCGCGGATATGCCTGAGCTTGCGCCTGCGTTGCAGCAGGAAGTGGCGCGGCTGGCGGCTTCGCCGGAGGTGCGGTCGGCGTTTAACTGGCTGCGCACGCAGGAGCCGCAGTTTACGCAGTGGCAGATGGAGATGGCGCGGATTGCTGCGCCTCCGTTTGGCGAGGCGGCGCGCGGAGCGTGGCTGGCGGAGCGTTTTCGCGAAGTGGGGCTGGACGATGTTCGCATTGACGATGTGGGAAATGTTTTCGGCGTGCATCCCGGATTTGGGCGGAGGTATGTGGCGCTGAGCGCGCACATCGATACGGTATTTCCGGCGAATACGCCGCTGAACATCCGGCAGCAGGGCAGCCGGTTGTATGGGCCGGGAGTTTCCGATAACGGCGCGGGCGTGACGGCGATGCTTGGGATCGCCGCGCTTCTGCGGGTGGTGCGGCTGCGGCACGCGCTGCCGTTTGTGTTTATCGGCAATGTGGGCGAAGAGGGTGAAGGCGATCTGCGCGGGATGCGGCACATTTTTTCGACGCCGCGCTGGAAAGATTCGATTGCTTACAGCGTGGTGCTCGACGGCGCGGGCGCCGACACGATTGTGGCCGAGGCCCTGGGCAGCCGGCGGTTTGAAGTGATTGTGCGCGGGCCGGGCGGACATTCGTGGAGCGACTTTGGCGCGCCGAATCCGATTGTGATTCTGGCGCGGGCGATCGATGTGTTTATCGGCGACGCCGGTGCCGTACGTCGCCGAAGACGACGTTTCAATATTGGCGTGATTCGCGGCGGGACGTCGGTGAATTCGATTCCCGAGTCGGCCAGCATGAAGGTGGATATCCGCTCGACGTCGATGGCGGAGATGGAGCGGCTGGAACAGGGGATGCGGCAGGCGCTGAATCGCGCGGTGGAAGATGAGACGCTGACGGCGGAGATGCGGTCGTCGTCTGCTTTGGCATCAAGCCAGAAGCGGCCTGCGGGCGTGAGTTGCGAGGTGGTGGTGATTGGGAATCGTCCCGCGGGAGAGTTGGTGGCGGGAGCGCGGGTTTTGCAGGTGATGCGCGCGGTGGATGCGCAGTTGAACAACGCGGCGCAGGTACAGCGGGCGTCGACGGACGCGAACATTCCGCTGTCGCTGGGGCTGGAGGCCATCGCCATCGGCGGCGGAGGCTCGGGCGGCGGAGCGCACACTTTGCAGGAGTGGTTCGACAGCAACGGCCGCGAGCTGGGGTTGAAGCGGATCTTGCTGACGCTGCTGGCGCTGGCGGGGGTGGGGGAATGATTTGCGGGAGAATGATTTCAAGATTCGGTGCGGCCCTGACATGCGCGGTGTTTTGTTCCGCGCACATTCTGGCGCAGAGTTCGGCGCAAAATGGCGCCGCGGCGGAGGATGCGAAGCCGAAGGCGGATGTGATCTACATCCACGCGAACGTCTACACGGGCGTGCCGGCGAACACGGCTTTCGCATCAATCTTGCGCGAGGAAGCGATTGCGGTGCGCGGCGAGCGCATTCTGGCGGTGGGAAAGAATATTGACATCGAGAAGCTGAGAGGTCCGCAGACGCAGGTTGTCGATCTGGGTGGGCATTTCGTGATGCCGGGATTCAACGATGCGCACTTGCACCTGGCCGACGCGGGGCTGCAAAAGCTCAGCGTGGATTTGACCGGGGTGAAGACGCTGGAGGAATTCCGCGAGCGCGTGCGGGCGAAAGTAGAGAAAGCCGCGCCGGGCGAGTGGATTCTGGGCGGAGGGTGGGACGAGACGCTGTGGCCGGTGAAGGCGCTGCCCAGCCGTTGGGATTTGGATGAAGTGGCGGCGGGGCATCCGGTGTTTCTGGATCGCGTGGATGGGCATCTCGCCGTGGCCAACACGCGCGCGCTGCAGTTGGCGAACGTGACTCTGGCCAGCCGCGATCCGGAAGGCGGCAAGATTGACCGCGACGCCAACGGCCAGCCTACCGGGATTCTGCGGGAGGGCGCGCAGGGCGCGGTGCGGGCGGTGATCCCGAAACCTACCCATGAAGTGCGGCGGCAGGGAATTGAAGTGGCGCTGGCGGATCTTGCCGAGCACGGCGTGACTTCGGCGCAGGATTATTCGCCGGGCAAAGAGAATTTTCAGATTTATGAAGAGCTCGAGAAAGAAGGCAAGCTGACGGCGCGGATTTCGGAGTGGCTGCCGTTCAACGATTCGGTGAAAGAGTTAAAGAGGATGCGCGATTCGCATCCGCAGTCGGATTTGATGCTGCATACCGGAATGTTGAAGGGTTTCATGGATGGATCGCTGGGCGGGCACACGGCGGCGCTGCTGGAGCCGTATGCGGACGATGCGAAGAACTCCGGCTTGCCGCAGTATGACGCCGGCAAACTGAATGAGATGGCGAAAGAACGCGTGCTGGCGGGCTTCCAGCTTGGGTTTCACGCGATTGGCGACGAGGGCGTGCAGATGGCGCTGGACGCGTTTGCGGAGGCGGAAAAGGCGGCGCGAGAGAACAAGGTAAAAGTGGCGAACGGCGGCGACGATTTCCGCCTGCGCATTGAACATGCGCAGGTGACCACGCCGGCGCAGATCGCGCGCTTCAAAGAGTTGAAAGTGATTGCCTCGATGCAGCCCAGCCATCTGCTCACCGACATGCGCTGGGCGCAGGACCGGCTGGGGCCAAAGCGCGCGGCCACTTCTTATGCATGGGCGGCGTTGCTGAACCAGGGAGTGACGCTGGCCTTTGGCACGGATTATCCGGTAGAGCCGGTGACTCCGTTTCGCGGGTTGTATGCGGCGGTGACGCGCAAGAGCGAGGACGGCAGGCAGGAGTATTTCCCAGAGCAGAAGCTGACGATGGATCAGGCGATTGCCGCTTACACGACCGGCGCGGCATTTGCCGAGTTCGAAGAGAAAGAAAAGGGCAAGCTGGCTCCGGGAATGCTCGCGGATTTCGCGGTGCTTGACCGGGATGTGACTGCGGCTTCGGCAGAGAAGATTCTGACGACCAAGGTGCTGCGGACTGTGGTGGGCGGGAAGACGGTGTGGGAGGGGAGGTGAGGGCGGGCCGCGTCAGCATCCCCGATATTGGGCGTTTACTTGCTGGACGGAGCGGTGGGCGTCAAAATGTAAGCGTGGTCGGCAGTCTTCGAGTTTCCATCTCCTACGATCTGCCCGGATTCATTGATCCCGGCTGCACTCCAGAGCTGCCACCCGGAACCGTGAGGAATTTGGCCGTTTAGATTCTCCATGCCTTTGCCGTTAACCCACAGGAACGCCGCAGATTCGCCAATGCGCGTAAAGGACTGGCCGATAACCTGGTCCGAGTTGTTGATGCTGGTGGCTACGGAATAAGAACCGCCCAGCGTTCCTAAATCCTGCATGCCCCTGCTCTTGGTCCATAAAAACGCGTGTTGTGTGACTCCGTCGAGGAGAGTTGAGTAACCCACGACGGCACCCGAGTCGTTGATAGCGAGGGCGGCAGTACTACCGCCGCCCAGCGTTCCCAAGTCCTGCATGCCACCCGTGCTTGTCCAAAGAAAGGCGTGGAAGACGGTGTCACTTGCCAGGTAGGAATAGCCGACGACTTGACGATGGCTGTTGATCGCCGTGGCCCACGAATCGGTACCGCCCAGAGTGCCGAGGTCGCGGAACCCTTTGACGTCGGTCCACACGAAGGCATGGGTCGAGCTACCGCCAGTCGTGGTGGTTGAGGATCCAACAACGTCGCCCAAGTCGTCGATTCCAGCGGCCGAACTGCTGTCGCCTCCGATCGTCCCGAGGTTCTGCGAGCCCCCGGCTTGTGACCAAAGGAAAGCGAATGAGGATCCGACATCTTGGTAAAATCCCACCACCTGGCCCGAGTCGTTGACGCCAAAGGCCCCGGTGTTTCCAAGCGCCTCCATGCCTCCCTGTAGTGTCCAGAGGAAGGCGTTGTAAATGCTGTCGCCGCCGCTCGGAACGGATGACGAGCCTACGACCTGACCGCTGTCATTGATCGCAGCGGCACTACTGCCATATGGGCCGCCAAGAGAGCCCAAGTCCGCGATGGTGTAAGACTGCGCGCTTGCCAGCGGAGCCAGTATCACCGCCACGAACGCCACCAATACGAATTGAGTCATTCTCCGCATAATCACGCACCTTCAGCCACCTCAGCATCGTTATCCCGCCAGGGCCGTTCGTCAAGATGAATGTTTCTTCGATACATGGACCTGCGCACATCAAACGATTTCGCGCGCCTTTGCGCGTCTAACCTTGTGGCCGCCCGATAACTCCTGCGGCGACGCGAACGGGTATAATAGGCAAAAGACTTGTCGATTCTTGGAGGAAGCAGGCATATGGATTCGCGTGGAATTTGGGGGCGTATGAAGGCCCACGGGTGGGTTTCCACCTTTAGCATTTTAGCTACGCTCTCGGTCGGGATTCTTATCGGCACGGTGATTTCTTACGGGGTCAAGGGCAAGGAAGGGCAGAAGTCCTCGGATGCGACTCCGCTGGCGGTGCCGTCGCCACAGCAGCTTTCGAATGCGTTTTCGCAGATCGCGAAACAGCTGGGGCCAAGCGTGGTCAACATCAATACGGAATCGACCATCAAGAACGTGCACCGGCGCCGCGGGCAGAATCAGAATCCCGACGATGACGATAGCGGCGGCGGTGGCGGCGGCGGTATGGACGATTTCTTCAACCGCTTCTTTGGCGGGCAGGGCGGGAACGGTCCGGGCGGCGATAATTCCATTCGTGAGCGTTCGCTGGGTTCCGGCGTAATCGTGGATGCGAAAGGTTACATCGTCACCAACCGGCACGTGGTAGAGAAGGCGGACCGCATTCGGGTGCGCATGCAGGATGATCCGCCGGGCGTGCAGCACAATGCCAAGGTGATCGGCGAGGACCAGGAAACCGATCTGGCGGTGATCAAGATCGATATCGACCGCCCGGTTCCGGCGGCGAAGCTGGGCAACTCCGACAGCATGCAGGTAGGCGACTGGGTGCTGGCGATTGGCAGTCCGTTTGGCCAGGTGGGGACGGTGACGGCGGGGATCGTATCGGCCAAGGGCCGCGACATTGTGCCCAATCGGCAGTTTCAGACGTTTATCCAAACCGACGCCGCGATTAACCCCGGCAATTCGGGCGGGCCGCTGGTCAACATGAGCGGCGAAGTGATCGGCATCAATACGGCGATTTTGAGCGATACCAACGCATACGCGGGCATAGGCTTTTCCCTGCCTTCCGACACGGTGGTGCAGGTTTACAACCAGCTGATTGGACCGGAGCATCGGGTGGTGCGCGGCTCACTGGGGGTGATGTTTGACAAGGAAGAGAATCCGGCCATCGCGCGCGTCTATGGTACGGGCGTGGGCGTGACCCTTTCCACCGTGGTGCCGGGCAGCCCGGCTGACCAGGCGGGATTGAAGATAGGCGACACCATCACCACGATTGACGGCAAGAAGGTGACCAAAGGCGACGAACTGGTTGCGGATATCGCCGCGCACAAACCGGGATCGAAGGTGACGGTTGGTTTCGTCCGCAACGGCAAGCAGCAGGAAGCTACTGTGACCATCGCCGACCGCGCGAAGCTGTTTGCGGCGCGCCTGAACCAGGACGAAGGGAACGGAGACGAGGAAACGCCGAAGCCGAGCAAGTTTGGCGTGACCGTGCGCAAACTGACTCCGGAGATGGCCGACCGGCTGGATATGTCGGCGGGGAAGGGCGTAATCGTTCAAGAAGTGAAGCCGGGTTCGTTCGCCGAGGATGTGAACCTGGGCCGCGGCGATGTGATCCTGGAAATCAACAAGCAGCCGGTGAACAGCGAGGAAGATTTTGCCCGGATCGAATCGAGCATGAAGAGCGGCCAGGATGTGGTTTTCCTGGTGCGGCCACGCGGCTCGACACGGCAGGATGGCACCATCTTCGACGCGGGCACACTTCCGTAACCGCAGACATAGCCCGGCCGGAACTGGCATTGCTTCTCTCGCCGAGAGATGATTACAATGCCAGGCTCCGGTTGGGCTTTTTGTTTTTCGGCGGCTCGATGGGGCGGCAAGGCAGTTCCCGAGGAAGATTTGGCGCTGGAACAAACGTATTGGGGTGGAATCCGAAGAGGAATCCGAAGAGGATGGCCGAGCGCTGTGTGCGCGTTGGGGCTGGCTTGTGTGTGCATCCCGGCGGCAACAGCGGGTGGGCAGGCTTCCGTGGCCAGCGAAAAAAAAGCCGCGGCCACGAACCAAGCGGCGGCAACCAAGCCGGAGAATCCGAAGAAGCATGTGAAGGTCGCCGCCAATACTTCGGGCACGAGAAATTCTACTTCGCCCAAGGCTTCTACTGCGCTAAAGTCCTCGGCCCACGCTGCATCGTACCCGGCGTCCGGCGCGCACGCGAAATCGAACTCCGTGGCGGCCAGTCGCGATCTATCGAGCAAGACCAAGCAAGCGAACGCGCGCAAGGCCAAAAAGAAAACCGCGCGCGGCCAGCAGAAGATCGATTTCGAACGAGCGCAAGAGATTCAGACAGCGCTGATCCGGGAACACTACCTGACGGGCGATGCGACGGGAACCTGGAACCAGGCCAGCGAAGACGCCATGCGGCGCTATCAGTCCGACCATGGCTGGCAGTGCACGACCGTTCCCGATGCGCGCGCGTTGATCAGCCTTGGGCTGGGCCCAAGTAATGACCACCTGCTGAATCCGGAAAGCGCGATGACCTCGGGACCGGAAGGATTGCACGCGGGATCTTTGAGTTCTGTATCCCAGAGCCCGGCGTCGCACAGCGCCGATCCGGGAGCACCGATGAATACGAACCCGATTCCGCCGGCCGATCCAGCGACCGGTACAACTTCCGGCCACGATGCGCCGGGCCCGCAGTAGCTGCTCTGAGTTTTCGCGCGAGACGCATTGTCCCCAGAATCCAAGACCCAGCAACTAATTGCCGCCGGGCGTCTTGCGGTAGCTCCCCAGCACGGGCCGTGGGAAATAGGGCAGAGGCTGGGCGCTGATGATGGCCATGGGATTGCCCTCGACCAGAGCATCGGCCACGTCTTCGCCGCACAGATCGGCAGCGGCGTCGCGCGCTGCGGAAAGAATCGGTACGCGCTTTTCGGTATCGTGCGCGTCGGTGGCGAGCACGTGAACCGCGTCATGCTCGAATAGCCAGTGAGCAGCGCGGCGCACCCGTTCTCCCCAGAATCCGGTCAGCGCGGATGCGGTTACTTGAATCACGCAGCCCTGCTCGGCCCATTCCAGCACGCGCTGCGGGCTCTCGCGCAAGATCGGATTGCGCTCGGGATGCGTGATGACAGCGGTGATGCCGCGATCGCCGAGTTTCAGAAAGCAGTCGGTGGTTTGCTGCGGCACGCTGTAGTTGCTCAACTCGACCAGCATGTAGTGCGAGCCTTCGATAGCGTAACGCTCGGGGTTAGCGAGCACATCCTGCAGATTGTCGTAAGAGAGATGAAAGTCGCAACCCAGGCTGAGCTTGGGCGCATCGCCGGCGAGTTCCTGCAGATGAGCGACCAGTCCTTGAAGATAGGGCCGGTCGTAATGATAGCGGTCGTTGGCATGAGGCGTGGCGACCTGGTGAGTGATGCCGTCGGCCGCTGCCATGCGGCACATGGCGAGGCAAACGTCCCATGTTTTGGGGCCGTCGTCTACCTCCGGAAGAATGTGGGAATGAATGTCAACCACGATTGTAGAAACCCAAGCACACGCGCGATGGTTGCGCCTTGGTTTGATTTAAGCAGATTCGCGGGGAAAGAGAAAGGTCGAGGAGACCGCTAAAGCAACCGCGAGCTTCACCAGATTGTTGGCACGGCTTTCGACCGGCGGATCGCTTGGTCCGCGGTTACAAGGTTCAATCCTTCTATGACCGCAGTAGCGCCAATTACGCGGTCAGCCGGATCTTTCGGATAGTTTACGGGAAACTCGAACGCTTGCACGCAGATTCGTCCTGTGATCGGCAGAACAGCGAATCGCCGCTCCACTTCCCGCAGGAAGGCCTCCAGGTTCGGCGTTAGCTGAATACGCTTTTGACTCGCCAGTCGGGCGAGTTCGAGGAGCGTCATGCCGGAAACGGCCAGGCCCTGGCCGCCTTCGCGCGTGTTGATAATCGCATCGTGCGCCCTTGAAGAAATGCGCTGTTGATCCTGCGCAAGCCAGAGCACCACGTGCGTATCCAGCAGAATCAATACAGGTCTCCCCATTCCTCCGGAGAAAAAGCTGGGGAAACGATATCGCCGTTGATTTTAATTTTGCCTTTGTAGAAGCCGAAAATATCGTCCTTTTCTTGCTCGACGGGGACAAGCTTCGCCACCGGCTTGCCGCGCTTCGTGATCAGCACAGACTGGCGCTTCGACTGAACTTCGTCCATGACCGCCAGGCAATGGACCTTGAACTCTCCCGCCGCCATTTTCTTCATCGGAGAATCCTTTCGATCATGGTCATTATACTATAGTCATAAGGTGACGAGTTGAGATACCCAGCCGTCGTGGACATGGCGCGACACCTCCCACGGCCGGGTACAGACACAGGAACGCGACCAGCTTGCGCCTTGGTTTGATTTAAGCAGATTCGGCGGGGAAAGAGAAAGCGGGCGGCAGCCGAAGGCTTTGCCGCGAGGCCGCCGAGCGCTGTTTTCACCGGAAGGGTAGGCTGGTAGCGCACGCCTGGGTGCAAGAAATTGCAACCTCGTTTTCGCTCTAATCCAAAAAAAATCCGGAAGCGCCGGACACCAGTGTAAAATTGCCGCGCTCTAGAGGGGGAATCTCGATCTGCAGGAGTTCAGAATGATCCCTAAGC
The DNA here is from genome assembly GCA_003156805.1 of Acidobacteriaceae bacterium. GTDB lineage: Bacteria > Acidobacteriota > Terriglobia > Terriglobales > Acidobacteriaceae > Sulfotelmatobacter. The sequence goes on from PMHV01000009.1 coordinate 17,863, forward strand.
TACGCCTCCTAGTCGTAGTATTTTGCCTTCTTGCGTGCTGGAACATTGCGCAAGGGGCAGAGGTTCCCATTAGCGTGTTTCCAGATCCAGTACAGTTTGGAACCGTCGCTCTTAATTCCACGAGTTACCCTCTGACTATCTTCGTGAGTAACTTGTCCACAAGCGCTGTGGATGTAACGGGGATGGCGATTTCTGGTGCGAACAGCGCGGACTTCGCGTTCTCTGGGCCTACCTGCGCCGTCGTGATTGATGGCGGTCAAACTTGTCAGATGAATCTGACATTCACGCCTTCGGCCACCGGGAACCTTTCTGCCAATCTCTGATCGCTTACACGGGTATTGGCAGCCCGCTCGCGATTCCTTTGGGGGGATCGGGAGGGAATCCGATTCCCAGCATCACCTCGCTCTCGCCGGCGAGTGTTTACGTCGGCGGCGCCGGTTTCACGTTAACGATCAACGGTACCGGCTTTCTGCCTACATCAGTGGTTAACTGGGAGTTCAACTCCCCGCTTACGACCACATATAAGAGCACCACGCAGATCACGGCGCAAGTCCCCGCATCTTTCCTGACCGGTACGGATTCGGTATACATCAATGTCACGAACCCTCCTCCGGGTGGGGGAAGTTCGCCCGGGTTCACCTTTGAGATTGTCGCCCTGGATCCGTATGTCAACTCGATTTCTCCCATCTCTCTGCTGGCCGGAACTGCCGGAACGCCGATCGTCGTGAGTGGCGGGAACTTCATGACTGGCGCGACCGTGCTGTGGAACGGCAAACCGCGCTCCACCACTTACCTCAATTCAGGTCAACTGCAGGCGCAACTCAAAGCGGCGGATCTTGCCAGTCCGGAGATCGCGCAAGTCTCCGTATCCAACCCTGCTCCTGGCGGGATCTCTTCGACGCTTACGTTCGATGTCACGTATCCGGCGCTGGTGCACACGCTTAACATCCCGGCGAACGACTTGGTGTGGGACCCGTACGCTCAGAGCATTTATGCATCCCTGCCGAGCAGTTATGGGCCGAATGGCAACAGCATCGCGGTGATCAATCCGAAAAATGGCAGCGTCACCGGCTACTATTTTGCCGGGAGCGAGCCTACACAGATGGCGTTATCCGGCGATGGGAAGTATCTCTACGTTGGCCTGAATGGAAATGGGTCGGTGCAGCGGCTTATTCTTCCCGGCTTTACGCTCGATATCAATGTCAGTCTCGGAAACAACGAGTTTGGTGGTGTGAACACCGCCGGTGACCTGGCGGTTTCTCCAGGCGACCCGCATACGCTGGCTGTGGCTATTGGCGGGGGGTGCTGCGGGGGGCTGCTGGAGTTCTTCACGGATACGACCTTGCTTCCAGACTCCATCTCGTACCCCAGCATCAGCTATATGCAGTTTGCCAATGCCAGCACTTTGTACGGGTATGCCGAGAGCACGCTGAGCCAGGTCGCAGTGAATCCGAACGGAGGCACTCTGACCACCCAGTGGAATGATCTGTTGACCGGTTATGGCGGCATTCAGTATGACGCCGGATTAGTCTACGGAAACAGCGGACAGGTTATGGATCCGGAAACAGGCGACTTGGTCGGGACTTATGATGTCGGAGGAGGCTACACCAGCAACGATCTCTTACCGGAGTCGTCGATCAACTCCACCTTCGTGCTGGGAATCTCTCCGTTCTACAGTTTGCTCGGAATCACAAGCTACGACCTGTCGCACTTTACGCCGGTTGCCGTGATAAGTCTGGCCCAGCTCAGCGGAACCCTAACTCCTACCTTTATCAGTTGGGGCAGTAACGGGCTGGCCTTTGTTTTAGGAAGCGGATGTTGCGGTACGGAAACCTACCAGACTGAACTGGTTCAAAGCTCAATGATGCAACCGGTTTCCGGCAAGAACAATCCAGTGCCGGCGGCTGACTCGTTGTCTCCCGCCAGCGTCGTGCATGGAAGTGGAAACTTCAAGTTGACTATCAATGGCTCGGGTTTCGTTCCGGGATCGAGCGCGACCTGGAATGGCAACGAGCGTACGGTGGGTTACGTGAGTCCGACCCAACTGACGGTGTACGTGCCCTGGAGTGACATCGCATCTCCGGGCACGGCCAGTGTGGTGGTCACAAACCCTGCACCGGGCGGTGGAAAATCCAGTGCATTGAGCCTCACGATCAATTAGGAAAGGTTGCTGCTAGAAGCCCGGCTGCCCAGCAGCCGGGCTTTATTCTTGCGCTTTTCCAGCGATCTCATGCGTGAATCAGGCCTTCTCGTAGCGTTCGCGGATGAAGTCAGCGATTCCTGCGTAGGCGCTGGCCAGCGTCTTTTCATCCGGCAGAAACACGATGCGGAAATGCTGCGTGCCCGGCTTCTGCCCGAAGCCGGAGCCATGGACGACCATGACGTGTTTCTGGCGGATCAGTTCCTTGACGAATACTTCGTCGCCTCCAGGGATGTCGCTTTCTGGAAGATGTATGCGTGGGAAGGCGTAGAACGCGCCCCGCGGGGCGACACAACTTACGCGCGGCGTCGACTCGCACCACTTCTGCGTGAGATCGCGGCGGGAGCGCAGTTTGCGCCGCACTTCGATGAGATGATCCTGCGGGCCTTCGAGCGCGGGCCTGATGGCATACTGCTCGGGATGATTGGCGCAGAGGCGGGCGCGCAGCAGGCGGTGAATGCCTTCGGTATACGACTTCACAGCCGCAGCATCGCCGGAGACAATTCCCCAGCCTATGCGCCATCCGGGGACGAGGTAGTTCTTCGACATTCCGCCGAAGGTGATGCAAGGCACGTCGGGAGCGACCGAGGCGAAAGCGATGTGCGGAGTGGCATCTCCATTCGAGTCGGGGAGAATCAGCTTGTCGTAGATTTCGTCGGAGAAGACAACCAAGTTGTGCCGCCGCGCCAGTTTGGCGATCTGCTCCAACATCTGCCGCGAGCACAGCGATCCCGTGGGATTGTTGGGATTGATGAGCACAATGCCGCGCGTGTGCGCCGTGACTTTGCGTTCAATATCGGCGAGTTCGGGCTGCCAGGCATCGTCTTCATTGAGGTCGTAGGCGTTGAGCGCAATGCCGAGTTTGCAGAGAACCGCCGAATAGAGCGGGTAATCGGGCTTCGGCGTGAGAATGTTTTCGCCGGGGTTGACCAGCGCGGAGATGCAAAGATCCACAGTCTCGCTCACGCCGGAGGTGACGAAGACATCCTGCACCGTCGTGATGTCTTTGCGCGCAGCCTCGCCGCGAATGGCGTCGAGCGCCTCAGGAATGCCGGGAGATGGCGCATAGCCATTCTTGCCGTCGCGCATGGCTTTGTAGACGGCTTCGATGATGTGCGGCGGAGTTTGAAAATCGAAGTTGAGCGGGTCGCCAACGTTCAACGGCAAAACTTTGTGGCCTTGCTGAATAACTTCGTCAGCCACGCAGGCGAGATCGCGAATGGCGTAGCGAACGTTCTCGAGACGCTTGGCGGCGGAAATTTCTCGGGCTTGCGTGATCGGCATGATTGACTCCCGCAACGACATAGCAAAAGCTTAACCGCAAAGTTCGCGAAGAGCTACCGCAAAGAGCGCAAAGAGGTCCTTGCTTTTCCTCGCACGCTTTGCGAGTCTGTCGTCCTTTGCGGCTAAAACCTTCTCGTCACTCGCCGACTCTTACTCGTTCTTTGCCGACCCTACGAGTGAGTTGATCAAATCCGCGCCAATCGGACTGCCCCAGCCCGTCACCAGGTCGTAGTTGATTACCGCCGAATACTTGCCGTTGCTGCCGCTGGTGATGTCGTGAAAGTCGCTGTCAAAACTCGATCCCGTGCCAATTGCATAGAGTGCCGGGTTGAGGAACCCAAGGGTTGTTCCGCCGCCGGCGACGGCCTGTTGATTGGCCATTGCCGTCAGGCTGGCCCATTGCGGTGCGGCATAGCTGGTGCCTCCGTTGCCTCCATTGCATACGGCGTCGTAGCAGCTATATTGATTGGTATTCGCTTCCGCGGCGACGTCGGGGTAATTGCGCAAGGTGGTCGAACCTTTATTGAGCGAGTTAATGACGCCCGCAATCTGCTGATAGCTGGGGATGGGAATTTTGTTCTTCGAAGGACTGCCCGCACTGCCGTTCCAGCCCGTTTCTGAAAGCCACGCCCCACCCGGCCCAGTCGTGGTCAAGTCCGTGCCGCCAACGGCGGTGATGTAGGGATCATCCGCCGGCCAGACCACGTCGCCGGGAGTGCCGGAGCCGTTGTCGCCGGTCGCAACGAATACGCTCTGGCCCTGCGCCGCCATTTCTTCAAAGATCGGGTCCAGGCTGCTCTCGTCGTCGCTCCATCCCCATGAACAACTCAATTGCTTGGAGCTATTATCCACGGCCATCTGGTTGAAAATGGAGACGTCGCTGTTTCCCACGTAGACGACCACCTGGCTCAGGCCCGGAGCCATGGAGATGGCCATCTCGATATCGATGACCTGTTCGCTGTCGTCGCACGAACTCGGAGGACACTTCAGGCTGACCCCGTTCAGCGATACGCCGTGAATGGGCACGTTGACCGACTGCTTGAGATTCGTGAAGTAATTCTTGACGTCGCTGACCTCGTATCCGGCGTACTCAAATAATCCCACCGACTGTCCCGCGCCGGTGAGCGACCCGGAGCCGTAGTAGGCCGCTCGCATGTCGCTTCCGACAAACTGGCCGCCGGGACCGGACCCCGTTTTGCTGGCGTTGCCTGATGCGTTGGCGCTTTGTCGAGAAGATCGGATGTTCTTGGCGCGAGGAAGTGTGAAGTTGTCCAGTCCGGAGATGTGCAATAGCGGCACATCGAGATCGAGCGCAGGCTCGCGGTCTGGAGCGTAGAACGTACGGCTCTCGGTGGGATGCTGGTAGACGCCGAGTGTCACGTGCAGAGCTTTTTCAATGTTGGACGCAGGACCTTCGACATCCACGACCATGCGATTGGCGGCCGTGTCGATCACAGCCAGGCCATTGGCTTCGGCAAAACGGAGCACGGCTGCATAGTCAGACTCAGCGGGGCCGAATCTTGCGGTGAACTCCTGCACGCTGAGGTATTTGTGAAAGCTCGGACTTTGCGGATCGTAGATCTGCTGCAAGAGATCGTCGAGTTCAGCCTGATTTCGCAGCGGCAAAGAAATGGACAGGCTCAGTCGCTGCTCGCTGGGAAGGTGACCGACCAACGGCGCACCGCCGCTGGACACCGCTTCCGGGACATGGGTGGCGAGTGTCGGACGCGGCTCGGCTTGCGCGGTGGTTGCAGCGAAGAAAAAGAGGCTGAATGCGCACAGGGTTGCGGCTAGACGGTGAAAGGTATCGGTTGCAGAGGGCTTCAAGGGGTCACCTCGGGATTGCGCTTGTACTTTACAGCGCTATGGGTCGGCACGCAAGCGGAGGATGGGCTCCAGCCACGACTCATGCCGAGGTCAATTCATTAGTTCGCATGCGGCGGGCCTGGATCAAGTGCAAGGATCATCGTTCCGAAGTCGATGGCGACAGTTTGCGCTTGATCGAGAAGATCCATTCCAAGATTTCCGTAGAGCCATTTGGCTTCAGATTTTTGCTCGGCTGCGAGGATGTGGGCGGGTTGAAGCGTGACCGTCCTGCCGCCGAGTAGCAGGGTCACTTTTGGAATGGACGCGGTATCGAACCTCTGGCTGCCGCCTAGTCCGGTTACGGTGTGGGATTCACGGGTGCCGGATTTGTTAATCAAGTCGGCAGCGACATCTGCAAATCTTGCCCACAGGTCAGTCGTGGTCGCACCGGTATCGAGGGCGAAGGGAAGCGCATGTTGGTCGAAGGATGCTTCCACAATAAGAGAGAGATCGTCGAAACAGAGGTTGGCAGCGGCTATGTTTGCCGGCCTGGGCGACCGATCGACCTCGAATGTACCCTTGCGGGTCCACTTTATAGACCCGAGGGCGATCAGCACTGGCAGGCCGATGAGGCCGCGTTCTCCCGTCTTCATATCCGCGAATGGCGGTTGATCGTTGCTGGTTACCAGGAATGCGACATTGTTGAGCGCGATGCCGCCTAGAGCAACGCTCTTGGCACGCGCCACGCGAAGCAACACCCGGTTGCCGTTAATATCGGTCGAGCCTCCAGTGGCGTTGACGTCTTTGATCTCCATCCCTAGCCGCAACGCCTCTGACTCGGTGAGAGTCGATAGGTTGGCGCCCGTATCAATGAAATAGAAGGCTTTCTTGCCGTTAATCAGAAGCGGCAGTCTCCCATCGCGCATGTGAACGGTCGCTTTGCCGGCTGAGTTCTCCTGCACGGTTTGATCCGGAAAGTGACTTAACGCCTCGAAGAACGGCCGCGTGTCGTTGGCGTCGGGGTCTTTCGGATCGATGGCCAGGAGCGCGTCGAGTTCATGCAAGGCGCGTGCGAATCGCCCCTCACGAAGCAAGGCGTAGGCAAGAATGTGATGGCCCCCTGCAGCCACCATCGAGTTAGGCTCAGCGGCGGTAACTTTCTTGAACTTCTCTTCGCACGTCGCGACATCATTGAACGCGCAGGCAACTTCTCCCGCGTAAAAATCCAGCGATGCGGGATTCTGGGCGACCTCATCGCGAAGCCGGAACATCCGATGATCCCCAGATTGCTTGCTCAATTCCGACTGCTGAGCGCGCGCAAGGAACGGCGGTACACAGAAGAGCGTCAACGATAAGAAAACCAATCCAGGATTCGCGTGGGAAATTCTGCGAAATCTCATGTGTACGTTGACTGTCCTCCTCGTTAAAGAGCCGCCCACACTTCTGATGATGCTCTGAGTTCTACTCCGCTCGATCGATCTGCGCCTTCTGCAGCTTGTCCGAGTAATCGACGTAGACCGACTTCCACTCAGTGTAGAAATCGATCGCGCCGATGCCGCCTTCGCGGTGGCCGTTGCCCGTGGCTTTGGTGCCGCCGAAGGGCAGGTGCACTTCGGCGCCGATGGTGGGCGCGTTGATGTAGGTGATGCCGGCATAGAGGTCGCGAATGGCGGCGAAGGCTTTGTTCACATCTTTTGTGTAGAGAGCGGACGACAGTCCGTACTCGATGCCGTTGGCGATTTCGATGGCATCTTCGAGATCGTCGCATGGAATGATGGAAACGACGGGGCCGAAGATTTCTTCCTGCGCGATGCGCATCTTGGGATCGACGTCGGTGAAGACGGTTGGCTCCATGAACCAGCCGTGTTGATAGTCGCCTTTATCGAGGCGATTGCCGCCGCAGACCAGCTTTGCGCCTTCGTTCTTGCCGATTTCGACGTAGCTGAGGTCGGTCTGGAGCTGCTTCTCGTTGATCGCCGGACCCATCTCGACCGCTTCGTCGAGCCCGTTGCCGACTTTCAGTTTTTTCGCGCGGGCAACGTAGCGTTCGACGAACTCGCGGTACACGCCTTTCTGCACGATGATGCGGCTGGTCGCAGTGCAGCGCTGGCCGGTAGTGCCGAATCCGCCCCAGAGACCGCCTTCGATGGCAAGGTCGAGATTGGCGTCGTCGAGCACGATCATGGGATTCTTGCCGCCGAGTTCTAGCGAACAATGTTTGAAAGTCGTCGCCGCGATGCCGCCGATGATGCGGCCGACGGCGGACGATCCGGTCAGCGAGATGGCGCGCACGTCGGCGTGATCGGCGAGCGGCGTGCCTACTTCAGGGCCGAAGCCGGTCACGATGTTGACGACGCCTTTGGGAATGCCTGCATCGGTGAGCGCTCGGACAAGATTGAACGTCGAGAGTGGAGTGTCCTGCGCGGGCTTGATGACGCAGGTGTTGCCGCAGACGATGGCGGGCAGCAGCTTCCAGGAAGANNGCGGCGTCGATGGCTTCCTGCACGTCGCCGCGAGTTTCGGCGAGGACCTTGCCCATTTCGCGGGTCATGTCGCGGGCGTGATCTTCTTTGCGCTCGATGAGAATTTCAGCGGCGCGGAAAACCATTTCGGCGCGGCGCGGGGCCGGTACCAGACGCCATTTGGCGAAGGCGCGCTTGGCGGCGTCCACGGCGGCGTCAACGTCGGCCTTGGCCGATTTCTGGAAGATGCCGACTACATCGTGCGTGTCGGCGGGATTGCGGTCCTCGAAGGTTTCGCCGGTTGAGGATTCCACCCACTCGCCATCAATGAAATTCTTGAGGACTTTGGTTGGGGTGTAGCCAAGAATCGCGGGGGACTGCAGAGTATCGGTTGCCATGATGCTCCTTAATGATTGCCGAGACGATGATGCCCGGATATTGATGCTACAGGGGGCATTGCAGGTGCGGCAAGGGAGCTGGCTAGCTTCTAGCTACTAGCTACTAGCTTCTGGCTACTCGCTTCGCGTCGTTTTGTGCGGCTGGTTTTGGGCTGTGGATTTCACCTCCAAATATTCTTCGTGGGCATCGAGTGGGGCGAACACTTACCGGCCGTTTTGTGGCTCAGACTTGGAAAAATCCATGGATAGCCCCCTCCCCCCTTTTGTAAAATCTCTGGAATCATCGGGTTGGCGCGAAATTCCTCCTAAATCCGAAAGTCTAAAGAACTTAGAGGTCAAACTCTAGACAACAAAGAACTTGGGCCGGCGACGATGCGGCCTCACCCGACCGTCACGGCCTCGACCATGATCGCGCGATTCGGAAAGCGGGCAAGGTTAGATGTCACATGAAGCTGTGGATTTCTCGGGGCTGAGGGTTCGGGTGGAAGAAAGGCAGGCTGGACGCGGCTGTGGAATCCCACCCTTCAAAAAGCGAAGGGTGGGCCACCCGCCTTGCTCACAGGCATAGCTGCTGCACAAGGGACTCGAGGGGCCCCCTCATCGGGTCCCTGATTTTTTTTGAAACGATTCGCGGTTATTTCTCACCATTCCTGCAAGACAGTTCGATTTCCTCCAGGAGGTACGTGTCATGAAAGTCCGCATCGCGTGCGTGATAGCTGGATTCTTTTTGCTGATCCTGTCGCTGATTCCACTGACGGTCGCCCAGACAACCGCTGCAACTGCATCTGCGCTGCCTCGCCTGGTCCGTTTCGGCGGTATCGTTAAAGACCTCAACGGCAATCCCCTGACTGGCGTGGTCGGAATTACGTTTGCCCTCTACTCCGAGCAAAGCGGCGCGCTGGCCAAGGTGGAACAGCTCCGTGGCGTTTCCTATGACTTAAAGGCGAACGGCAAGCACGAAGTCGGCGTCATTGCCGAGGAAGTGGGAGCCGTCGTTCCCGAGGTCGTCAGTTGGGAGAAGAACGGCAAGGACGCACAAGGGGTCGACTACAGCCGCCTCACCGCCTTGTTGATCGAGGCGGTCAAGCAGCAACAACGGGAGATTCGGAGCCAGACGACGGCCATCCGGAATCTGAAGTCCGAACTCCGCAGCACGCGCCAGACTCTTGCAAAATTGCAGGCTCAGTCGAGTGCCGGACAGACTAACCTGGTCGCATCCAAGTAACTGCGAGGTGGCCCTAACCTTCGCGCGGAATACGTTCGCGGGCTACGAGGACGCAATAGCGTTCTATTCTCAATACGCTTCGGCACGCGGTGGAGAGTCCCGAGAACTGGTTCGAGGACTTCGGCTCCGGCTCTCTGAGCAACGGAGCAGCCACAATCGCGCTCGATCCCGCCTTTACCCAGACCGTAAATACCGGGACTGAGTATCACGTCTTCCTGACTCCGAAAGGAGATTCCGAAGGTCTGTATGTCAGCAACGAAACGCCGCAAGGATTTGAGGTCCACGAACAGCGCGGCGGGCACTCGAATGTCGCGTTCGATTACCGAATCGTGGCCAAGCGCAGCGGCTACGAAAACGTGCGCCTGGCGGATGTCACCGAACAATACAAGAGGCTGGAAGAGCAGGATCAACAGCGGCGCGCGCGGGCTGGGCAGCATCGGGCGCGGCAATTCGCTGTGCCGAAAAACGCGCCGCAAAACGGCTCCTCGGCGTCCGGGCAGCCGCTGGCGCTGGCGGCGCCGGTGCTTCTTCCGGCAGCGGTGGTGAAGCCAGTTGCGGCACAGAAGCCGGCAGCGCCGCAGAAGTAGGGCGCGGGGGTGGAGCTTACCTCAGCGGCTGAAGCCGCGCTGATTTGGGGGGACTTATGGCACGACTGAAGTCGTGCCCTTGCCGGCCCCTGGGCTTTCAGTATTTCTCCCGGAGTCTATTTTCTGCCCCGGAGAGTCGCGGCCATCAGACGCGGGCTTCCGGTCCTACATACTTCCGCCCGGTCCGTTGGGGTCCGAGGTCTTGGCCATGCGTTGCGCTTCGTTCCACTCCTTCGTCAGTGCCAGTTCGCGAACCCATTTGTCCAGATACGAGCGATCTAAAGAGTCCTCGCGCAGCTTTAGAATTCCCGCTGCGTCCTCAATCTGACGCTGCGATTGAGAGAGCTTTGACCATTCGAGCTTGGCGAGGATTATGTCCTCGGGGCTGGCCACGAAAAGAGAAACTCCCGTCATGTTTAGTCGTTGGCGGCGGCGAAATTCCTCCTGGCTGAAGGGACGAGCCTTGCGGATGATCAGGTCGATCTTCCAGCCGGTTTTCAGGTCGATGACGTTGAACAAGGATTCGCGCTCGTGCGCTTCGAGCGCCGCATCCAGGTCCGCATAGTATTCGCCGCGGGGCAGGCCCTCGATGAGCGCGCGCAACTGCGCGGGATTGGCCGCGATCACAAGGTCGATGTCCTGGGTGGAGCGTGGAGAACCGTAGTAGACGCTGGCGAATGATCCGGTAAGCATGTAGGCGATGCCGGCATGGTCGAGCGCCGCAGTGATTCTTTGCAAAACCTCAAGGAAGCTCATTGCAAGCCGGCGGGTAGAGGCGCGGGCAGGAAGGCAAGCCGGAGCAGTTCGCGGGCGATGCTCGCTTCCGTCCAGTCCGGATGCTCGCGCAGCAAGCGCGCCCGGTTCAGCTCACGGGCGAACATGCTCATCTCATACGCGAGAAGAAGCCGCTGCTCTCCCGTCATCGAGCGATGAATTTCGAGTTGCACGGCTTGCGCCGCCGGGCTTGTGTCAGTGATGGGCACGGAAAATGGTACCACGGAGCTGACAATGGTTTGTGGCTGACAAAGCATGCTAGCGCCAGCGCTTCACTTTCGGCCACAATTGCGTGAGCGTGCCGACTTTCGATCCTTTGCAGATGAAGACATCGATCTGGCGCTCCCAGGCGTAGGGATTATCGGCGGAGGTGCCGACGAATTCCACGTGCTGAAAGAGCCGTTCGAGATTTTCGCGGCTGTCGTCGAGAACAATCATGCAATTGCCGGAGTAGCCGCGCGGTCCCCAGAGAAACCAGGTCTGATGGCCGCTGAGGGCTGGAGGCAGGCCATATTTTCGACCAAGGAAGTCGATGGCGCCGGCCTGGCCGTAGTCCTGGGCGAAGATGCCGCAGTCGGGGCGCTCTGCGACCGGGATGCGGTTCCAGGCCAGCGCGGTTTCGGCGACGATTTCCTCCCATCCGAACTGGTCGGCGTAGTACTGCGGCAGGGTCAAGCGCGCGAATCCGCGCTCGGTGATGGGAAGCTTAATAGGAAGATAGTGCATATAGGCAACAAACTTTTCGGGCGAGAAAACGGGAATCACGACGGGAGCCAGGTAAGCGCCATTGGCCAGCAACAGGATCACGATGACGGGCTTGAGCCAGGCGCGCCGCGAGCGGGCGGTTTCAGGGGCTTCGATTTTCCGGGCTTCATTTATTAGGTCGTCGTTTATTAGGTCTTCATTTATTCGGCTCTCGTTTTTTCGGGTTTCGATCGCGGACTCAATGACCACGGCGCCTGCCGCCAGCAGCATGGGATACACCGGAGCGAGGTAGTAGTTCTTGCCGTGAAGAATGAACATGGCCGTGAAGCAGACCAGATAGCTCCAACCCAGCACGCAGTAAGGCCGCAATCGCGACGACGCGAAGAATGCGATCAGGCCGGTGATCCAGATAGGCGCGGTGAAGGGATTCATCAGCAGAATCTGCTGAAAAAAGAATTGGGGCAGAGGCAGCACCACGTCGCGGCCCGCGGCGCGGATGTTGTGCATCAGTTGGAGAAATGGCCAGTCGTACTTGATGTTCCAGAGCAGGTTGGGCAGAAAGATCAGGAAGGCGGCCGCGCCTCCGATCCAGATCCATCGATTGAGAAAGACGCGGCGCTGATCGGTGAGTAGCAGGCCCACCACGATTGCGAAGCCGAAGAGCGCGATGGTGTATTTTTCCTGCAAGCCAAGGCCGGCGACCACGCCGAACCAGAACCAGTAACGCGGGCCATTTTCGGTCCCGGCGCGCTTGATAGCGAGGATGGCGAAGTAGGCGCAGCCCATCCAGAGGTTGGGTTCGAGGCAGTTGGTGGTGAGCAGGCTGCCGTTGGAGAGATACTGGGGCGCGACCACGGCACAGACGGCGCTGAGAAGAAGAGCAAAGCGGCGCCCGCCGAGTTCGCGGGCCAGGACGGCGGTCTGCACGATGAGCAGCGAAGAAGCCAGCGCGGGAATGAAGCGGATGCTGCGCAGCGAGTCTCCCAGCACGGCACGGCAAACGTGGATGAGAAAAGGAATGAGCGGAGGTTGGTCGACGTATCCCCAGGCGAGATGGTCGCCGCAGGAGATGTAATCGAACTCGTCGCGGAAGTAGCCGTAACGGTTGTTGAAATAAATATGGAACAACAGATTGGCGAAGGCGATGAGCCAGATGAGGGCTAGGCCGCTGGCGACGAAACTCAAGTTTTCGCGCCGAGGCGCGGAAGTTGCGGTTGCGGTGCTAGCCATTAGGGGAGATCAGGATAGCCCAGCGGAGAAAGAAATGTCATGGGCTCCACAGCCCGGCAAGTTGTGTTCATGAACAACTCTTCTCACGGGAGCTCTCACTGAACCCAGGCTCGAAGGCCGTCCATCCTGGGCCGAAGAGGTATATACGGCGAACCAGGCGAAAAGCGATGCGGCAGGCGAGGTCACGAAGGTAACGTCCCCGGATGATTACCCATTTTTCTGCCGATAGGCTTGTGGTAGCGTGAAAGTACCGCATATTCACAAGGATGGAATAGGTTTTTCGCTCCCGTGTCTTCGACGACTCGCAAACCGGGAATGCACGTTGCGTGGAAGACGGTCACTTACCGCAGCGTCGCGCTGATGATTCTGGCGGCGTTCGCGCTGCTCGGGCTCGGCATGCGCCTGGCGTTTCCGCAATTCACCGAAGGCAGTATTCAGGCGGCCGATAATCTGGCCAGCAAGGTTCTGGAGCGGGTGGCGGGAATGGCGCCGGCGGCCGGCGGGGGCGCTTCCACGGCGCAGCAGGCGCATTTTACGGCGCTGGATGGCACGGTGCGGGTGAAGAAGAGCAGCAGCAACAGCTTTATCTCCGCCGACTACAACGTTCCCCTGGAAAAGGGCGACGTGGTGCAGACCGGCTCGGAAGGCATGGCCAAGGTGGTGTTCAACGATGGCACCAGCTACACCGTCAGACAGGACTCGCTGATCGTGATTGAAGAAAACTCGGCCAACGACCAGCAGCAGACCAACGTGGCCGTGGCGGTAAGCACAGGGACGGTGGATCTTTCCACCTCCACCTATTCGCAGGGATCGAAGTCACAGGTGATCGTCGCGGGCGCGACGGCTTCGCTGGCTCCGGAATCGGCGGCGCAGGTGCACAACGACCCCAAGGCCGACCAGCACGAGATTTTGCTGAAGAAAGGTACCGGCGAAGTGACCCGCAACGGAGAAACGGTGCGCCTGGCCAATTGGGAAAAGGTCAGCTTCCAGGCCAAAGAGCCGCGCATGGAGAAAGCGAGGGAGACTGGGCCGCCCGTGCCGATCTCCCCGGCCAACATGATGCCGATTTTCTTTTCCGGGGAAAGCACGAAGGACGTTGAGTTTTCCTGGACTCCGATGGCGAATGCAGTTGGTTACCGGCTGCGTATTTCCCGCAACCCCTATTTTTCCTCTACACTGGTTGACAAGAGGGTAAACACAGCAGACGTGCGAGTAACCAGCCTGGGAGAAGGCGCCTATTACTGGGTGGTACAGTCGGACGATGCCGCGGGAAAAGAATCGGTGGAGAGCGAGAAGAACCGCTTTACCATCATTCCCAAGGGCAAACAGACGGAAGCCATTGACTTGGAGTTGGATCCCTTCATTCAGCACGGGCCCGTGATCGAAGTGACGGGCAAAACTCAAGTGGGAGCCCGGGTTATGGTGAACGGCCGGGAAGTGCCGATGATTAGTCCAGATGGAACTTTTCACTACTTTACGCCGCCGTTGAGCCCTGGCGAAAGTGTGATCACGGTGACGGCGCAGACGGCCCAGGGCGGGGTAAACACGCAGCAGAAGAAGATCATTATTCAGTAGCGCGACATTCAATAGAACGGCGAGAAACCGGATATTCCGGGAGACATCGGTACGGGAATCGCGAGAACTATAAGTTATGGGAAGCAACGGATTTCATTCCTCACGTTCGCATAATCTGCGGTCGCTGTTCAGCCTGTTCTCCAGCGATCTCGCCATTGACCTGGGCACGGCCAACACGCTGGTCTATGCGCGCGGCAAGGGTATCGTCGTCAACGAGCCCTCCATCGTCGCCATCAACAAGAACACGGGCGAAGTTGAGGCCGTGGGCAAAGAGGCCAAGGAAATGCTGGGCCGCACGCCGGGCAACATCGTCGCCATCAAGCCCATGAAGGATGGCGTGATCGCCGACTTCAAAGTTACCGAGAAGATGCTGAACTACTTCATCCAGAAGGCGCACAACCGCAAGATGCTGGTGCATCCCCGGATCGTGATCGGCGTGCCTTCGGAGATCACGCAGGTGGAAAAGCGCGCGGTTATGGACTCGGCCTATCGCGCCAAAGCGAGCGAGGTGCACCTGGTGGAGCAGGCCATGGTGGCGGCGATCGGCGCGGGATTGCCGATTACCGAACCCAGCGGCAACATGGTGGTCGATATCGGCGGCGGTACTACCGACATTGCGGTGATTTCGTTGAGCGGCATCGTCTATTCGCGTTCCGTGCGCATGGCCGGGAACCAGATGGATGAAGCCATCATGAATTATCTCAAGCGGAAATATAATCTGCTGATCGGCGAGCGCACGGCCGAGCAGATCAAGATGGAGATCGGTTCGGCGCACCAGCTCGACAAGCCGATGACCATGGAAATCAAAGGCCGCAACCTGATCGAGGGCGTGCCCAAGACCATTACTGTCGACGACGGCGAGATCCGGGAAGCGCTCAGCGAATGTGTTTCGACCATCATGAATGCGATTCGCGTAGCCCTGGAGCGTACGCCTCCCGAGCTCTCCGCCGACATCAGCGACCGCGGCATCGTGCTGACCGGCGGCGGCGCGCTGCTGAAGAATCTGGATAAACGCATTCGCGAGGAAACCGGCCTGCCGGTTTCAATTGCGGACGATCCCCTGTGCAGCGTGGTGCTGGGCACGGGCAAAATGCTCAGCGACTTCAAGCTGCTGCGCAAGATTTCGATCGAGTAGAAGGACAGTGGTCGGTGGCCAGTGATCAGTGGTTAGGGATCCTCCTTCGCCAACGGCTGACCACTAGCCACTGACCACTTGCATTATGGAATTCGTATTCAGCCGACACCGCAACCTCATCATTCTGCTCTGCGTTCTGTTTCTGCAGATCCTGGGGCTGGCGGTACAGGTCAAACGCAGCGATTCCGAGAGCAGTCGATTGATTCGCGTCTGGGCGGTCGGGGCGATTACTCCTTTCGAGCGGGGCGCGGTTTGGATGCAAAACTCAACCCGCAACCTGTGGCACAACTATTTCTATCTGCGTGGTGTCCGCGCGGAGAACCGCCAGCTCAAGGAACAAATCGACGGGATGCGGCTGGAGCAGGTTCGCCTGAGCCAGGATGCGGAACAGGCGCACCGGCTGCAGGCGCTGCTCGGGTTCAAGGAGCAGACCATCGCCAAAACTGTGGCGGCGCAGGTGATCGGATCGAGCGGCAGCGATCTTTCGCGGTCGATCTATATCGATAAGGGCTCCGACGACGGCATCGCGCAAGACATGGCGGTAATCACAGCCGGTGGCATCGTGGGGAAGGTACTGCGCGTGTTTCCCTCGACTTCGCTGGTACTGATGATCAACGACCAGACCAGCGGCGTGGGTGCGATTCTGGAGAAATCCCGGCTCCAGGGTGTGCTGCGCGGAACGCCCGATGGTGAAGTCGTGCTGGACCGCGTGATGAGTGACGAGCAAGTCGCGCCAGGAGAAACCGTGCTGAGCAGTGGCGGCGACCAGATCTTCCCCAAGGGATTGCCCGTGGGAACCGTCAGCAAGGTTAGCCCGGGGAAGGATTTATTCCTGAATATTAAGGTTAGACCGGCATCCGATCTGAATCGCCTGGAAGAAGTGTTGGTGGTGACCGAGAAGCAGGAGCGGGAGGCCGTGGCGACGGCGACCACGGGCCGGGTTCGCGCGGCCGACATTCTGGCGCAGCGGTTGCCTTCGGTCCCAGATAGGCCGGAAGCCAGACCGCAAACATCCACTGCTGCGACCGGCGCGGCCGGGAATGCGAATGGCGTCGCATTGAACAGCGGTCCGGGCGCCGCTGCCAAGCCGCCCGGGTCCCAGGCGAAGGAGCCAGCCTCGCAGGCCGTTCCACCGCGTAATCCGCCTGAGGCTCCGGCCCAGAACACTCCAAACTAGCGTGCCGATTACTTACACATCCGGAGAACAGATTGAGGTTTACCGCTTCAGCGTGCCGGTAACCATCATGGTGCCGCTGCTGGCGCTGATCCTGCAGGCGTTCGTGCCGCTCCGGCTTCCTTTTTTCTCCATCTTCGATCTGCCGCTGCTGGTAACCATTTTTTTTGCCATGGCCCGGCGCAGCCCGATTGCCGGCCTGCTCACCGGCGCCGTAATTGGTTTGGTGCAGGACTGCCTGACGGCGGGGCCGATCGGGGTGTACGGCATCTCGAAGACCGTCGTGGGTTTTGCGGCCTCGTCGCTGGGCGCAAAAATTGACGCGGAAAACGCGGGTGCGCGTTTCCTGCTGACCCTGGGTTTTTATCTCCTGCACGGCATCGTGTATTTCGGAGTAACACGTTGGCTGCTGAGCCTGTCTCAAAGTTTCAGTTGGAGCCGCGAAATTCTGGCTGGCCTGGCCAATGCCGCGCTTGGGGTCGGGTTGTACTTTGCGCTGGACAAGTTGAAACAGAGAGCTTAAAGGCAGTTGCCAGTGGTCAGTTGCCAGTGAGAACGTGCAGGCTATGACTTCCGTTACTGACTGGGCAGTTCCCAGGCTTTCCCACGCATTACAATGAACGTGAGACGCCAATCTCCTCGGAGTGTTTTTGACTGGCCACTAGCCACTGGCCACTGATCACTGATTTATGTTCGGTCGCGACGAAAAAGTATCCGCCATCCGCCTGACCGCAGCGCAGTACCTGATCCTCGCCATCTTTCTGACGCTGGCGTATGGGTTGTGGCGGCTGCAGGTCATGCAGAGCGGCTACTACGCGTCGGCGGCGGAAAAAAACCGCATCCGCAATGTGCCGATTCTCGCGCCCCGCGGCAAGATCCTCGATCGTGAAGGGCGCATCATCGTCGACAACTACCCGTCATTCTCCGCGCTGGTGTTGCGCGATACTTCGCGCGACCTCAATGCCGATGCCGACCTGATCGCTCAAGGCCTGCACATGGACGCCAACGAAGTGCGCATGCATATTCGTCATTTCGCTTCATTACCGCAGTACCAGCCGATCTTTCTCAAGGAAGACATCACCCCGGATGAACTCGCCTTTATCGATGCGCATCGCAACGAACTGCCGGAACTCGATACCATCATGGCGCACCGGCGGCTTTATCCGCGCAACGGCTTTATGGCGCATCTGATCGGCTACGTGGGCGAAGTCACCGAAGACATGCTCAACCAGCCGCAGTTTGAACTCTATAACCCCGGCGATGTCGTGGGCGTCTCCGGCGTGGAACGCCAGTACAACACCGCGCTTATGGGCAAGAACGGATCGCGACAGGCGCTGGTCAACAGCCATGGCCGCGAGGTGGGCCGCTTGGGCGAAACCGCAGCGGTTCCCGGCAACCAACTGAAACTTACGGTGGATCTGGATCTGCAAATCGCCGCCGAAGAAGCGCTGGAGGGAAGGAATGGCGCCATCATTGCGATGGATCCACGCACCGGCGAAATCCTTGCCATGGTAAGCCGCCCCACGTTCGATCCGAATGACTTTGCCGTACGTGTCTCGCGCGAGGAATGGAACAAGCTGGTTACCGACGAAGACCATCCGCTTCTGAACAAAGCGATTCAGGCGCAACTGGCCCCGGGGTCAACTTTCAAGATCATCATGGCTGCAGCAGGGCTGCAGGAAGGAATCGCACAGGACTTGCACGTGAACTGCACCGGCGGCGCGGAGTTCTACGGCCGCTATTTCAAATGCTGGGTAGTGGCGGAGCACCGCGTGCATGGAGAAGTGGATATCACCAAGGGCATCTATCAGTCCTGCGACGTGTTTTTCTATACGTTGGCGGAAAAGCTCGGCATTGAAAGAATTGCCAAGTACGCAACCATGTTTGGCCTGGGACAGAAGACCGGCGTCGACTTGCCGCAGGAAGTCAGCGGCGTGATGCCGTCGGAAGAATGGAAGATCCGCAACTTTAAGCAGAAGTGGTTTGCGGGAGAAACAATTTCTGTGGGCATCGGGCAGGGAGCCGTCGCGGCTACGCCGATTCAGATGGCGAGGGCCATCGGGGCGATTGCCAGCGGTGGCCGGCTGGTGCGACCGCATGTTGCCAACCCCACCGATCTGCCGGCGAACTTGATCCCAGCCTCCAACGGCGCGGACGAAGTGATGGTGCCCATGGATCCCCACAACTGGGAGATTATTACCGATGCCATGGCAGATGTGGTAAACCCCGGCGGCACCGCGGCTTTGTCCCACCTGCAAGATATTGATTTTGCCGGCAAGACCGGCAGCGCGCAGACGATCAGCAATGCACTGAAGGCGAAACTGGGGGCCGCAGGAAAGGCAAACTTCAAGGACAACGGCTGGTTTGTGGGAGTAGAGCCGCGGCGGAACCCGGAGATCGTGGTTTGTACGTTGCTGGAAGAAGGCGAGCACGGATACCTTGCCGCGCGCACGGCTGCCAAGGTGGTGAAAGCCTACGTCGAGAAGCAGCACCGCTTGCCCAACAAAATGGCAAATGGGAAGGCCGCTCACGCTGCTCCGAAGGAGAGAATCGAGATGGCTGGGGTGTGGAACGCGCCCGGCGAGACCGAACAAAATAGCGACGGCGGCGCAAATGATAGTCTGCACGCCGGACACTTCTTTCTCGATCTGTCGAAGAAGTCGCTCCCGGTGGCAACAACGGCGCCGGGGATCGCGAGTACCGGGTACCGAGTACCGTGAAGATGCAATGAAGAGACCAGGCGACCAAATCATGCGTAGGGAGGCTTTTGCCCGGTACTCGGTACCGGGTACTCGCTACTCATGAGCAGATACGTTTCATATCGCGATTTCGACTGGCTGCTGCTGATCTTTGTCCTCATGATCTGCGGCCTGGGTGTGATGGAGATTCACAGTGCCACCGTGCATACCAAGTTCGCCGGAGCGCACGTGCGGCAGATCTACTGGGTTCTGGGCGGGGTGGGCGCGATGTTCCTGATGAGCCTGGTGAATTACCAGATTCTGCTGGATCGAATTCACTGGTTTTACATCGCGGCCGTGGCTTCGCTGATGGGAGTGCTGTTGTTTGGACAAAAGTATCTGGGAGCGCGGCGCTGGATTAAGATGCCCGGCGGCAACCACTTCCAGCCTTCAGAGTGGGTCAAGCTCATCCTGATTCTGGCGGTCGCGAAGTATTTCGCCGAGATGCACCAGAGAGATCTTTCCTGGTCGGACTTTATGAAAGCCGGCGCCATTGTGGGTATCCCCATGCTGATGGTGCTGGCCCAGCCCGATTTGGGAACATCTCTCACCTATCTGCCCGTGGCCCTGATGGGGTTGTTTCTTGGTGGTCTGCATTGGAAACAGGCTGCGCTGGTTGTGTTCCTCGCAGCCCTTTGTATGCCGGTCGCTTGGCATCATCTCAAGGACTATCAAAAAGCCCGGTTGGCGAGTTTTCTTGAGCCGGATGCCGATCCCCAGGGGTCGGGGTACCAAGTTGAGCAATCCAAGATTGCGGTCGGTTCCGGCGGCATTTGGGGCGGAAAAGGCTCGCAAACCCACGGGGCTTTCCTGCCGGTGCCGCAAACGGACTTCATATTCGCGGCATTTGCCGAGGAACATGGATTCGTAGGCGCACTGGGGGTTCTGCTGTTATACTTCATAGTGCTGATGCGTTTGACTCAGAACGCGCAAACAGCGCCCGACCGCGCTGGCACGTTTGTGGTAATGGGTGTGGTGGCTGTGCTTAGCTTCCATATCCTGGTCAATGTTGGCATGGTGGTCGGTTTTATGCCGGTCACCGGAATACCCCTGCCGCTGATGAGTTATGGTGGGTCTTCCGTGTTGTTTATGTTCCTGGCGCTGGGGATGGTAATGAATGTCCGCATGCGCCGCTTCGTGAATTAAGAGGCGGTCAGCTTCGGGAATCAGATTTAAGAAGGCAGGAAGACGGCAGGGAGCAGTCGCTGCGCTCACCTAAGGCGCGGCCCCAAAAAATATCGATCGCCCTCGCGTAAAGAGGGCAGTTTGCCGGCCAGTCGAGCAGTCGAAGGCCGGGCAGGATTGAAGCGATAAGCTGCTGGGCAAGGAAACGGCCCCCCGACCGAAAACGGTCTGAGAGTGCGGTCACAATCCCGGCAGAAGCAAAGCGATCAGTGCAAAAGATTTCCAAGCTTGCGCAACGGATTCGGTCTGGAGAAAAAGCTCCGGTCCCTAGCCGTCCCCTTTTCAGGGCTCGTCTCGCGATGCTCGATCCTCCCGTGTCTTTTCTGACTCCGCCCCGGTAAGGCCCGTCCTTAGGAAGACGGGACCGGAGAGTCCATGAATAAAGAATTATTTGTGTCATCCACGCCTCACGAAACCAAAGTGGGGATGGTGGAGGACGACCAGCTCGCGGAAATCTATCTCGAGCGCGAAAATGAATACACCCTGGCCGGATCCATCTACAAAGGCCG
This sequence comes from Acidobacteriaceae bacterium, assembly GCA_003156805.1. GTDB lineage: Bacteria > Acidobacteriota > Terriglobia > Terriglobales > Acidobacteriaceae > Sulfotelmatobacter. The sequence continues at coordinate 38,850 of PMHV01000009.1, forward strand.
CGTGACTCGCGTGCTGCCTGGCATGCAGTCGGCTTTTGTCGATATCGGCTTGGAGCGCGATGCCTTCCTCTACGTTTCCGACTTTATGGAGTTGGAAGAGCACGATGAAGATTTAACCGATTCCGTGCCCACAAGCCGCGGAGTGCAGGATTTGCGTTCGCAACCGGCGCAGGCTGCGACGCCCCCAGATTTGTCGGAGAGCCTCGAAAGTCGTGCCGCCGCGACCGCCGCAGAGGGTGAACCAGTATTCGAGCAGGTCTCAGAGCCTGGAGAACGCGGCAGCGGAGACCAGCATTCTGCGTTCGCGAGCACGGCGCAAGAATCTTCCGAAGGTGGAGACCGCGAGCGGGGAGGGTTTCGGGGACGCCGCCGCCGTCGCGGCGGACGCCGTGACGGACGTGGCGATGGGCGTGATCGAGCGTCGGAGCCGCGTTTGGCAGGGCCCTCGGTTGAGAGTGCTCCTCCGCCTCCTGTTGCTGCTCCTCGTCCGCAGGAATCGGGCAGAACTCGCCAGTCGGGACCGCCAGCCGGATATCAACCGATGCTGCTGCCGGGAGAATCCATTTCCAAGTATCAGCGCTTGACACAGCGGCCGCCAGCGCCCGCTGCGCATCCTCAAACGGCACAAACTGAACCAGTCTCCAGATCGGTTCCCCAAGCCGCAGCACCGCTGGCGGCGAACTTTCCGGCAAACTCTGAGGAAGACGAGCCGATCTTTGCCAACGATTCTGCTGCCATTGAGCCGCTGCATGAGCCACGCCACGGCTCGCGAACCGGCCACGAAGAACATGCGGAAGCGGCATCGGCTGCGGTGGGCTGGAACCAGGAGTTTCGCCGCCCAGATTCGCTGAGGTCTGAGGCTTCGGCCGTCGCCAGCGATGCGGCCAGCATTGTTGAAGAGCAAGCGATTCACGAAGTGACTGAAGAAGAAGTAACCGAGGAATCGGCGGACACGCTCGGAGTTGGGCAAGCGCACACGGACCGGCCTGCCCCTCGCGAGCGCCACGCGCCCGCGTTCGCAGCCCCCGGAACCATGGAAGAAGAGACGATAGACGAAGAAGAAGCCGACACTGTCGGTTACGAACAATCGTCGGATGAGGGATACGAGGAGTTTGAGGAAGAAACCCGCGCGCTGGGCGAAAACGGCGAGCAGCAAATCGCCGGCGGTCAGGAGTCGGGCGCCGAGATCCACGCGAATTCGACAACCGAAGCGGCTGGCGAGCCTGGGGCGGAACCAAGTTTGGCCGAGGTCGAAGAAGACTCTGAAGAATTGGAGTTGGAAGAAGCACAGGCCCAGGCCGAGGCTCTGCTCGATGCCGAAGCCCGCGGCAACGGTACGGTCGATGCCCGCGTGGAAGTGCGCGCGCCTGCGGCAACCGCTGGCTACACCCAACGTGCCCCGCGTCCGGGTTTCGATCGAAAATCCGGGCCCCGCGGACGCCGCGGCGGGCGCCGTTTTCCCCGCAGCCGCGAGTCGCAGTCGGTTCCGCTGATCAGCGATCTGCTCAAAGAAGGCCAGGAGATTCTTGTCCAGATTGCAAAAGAGCCGATCGGCAAGAAAGGCGCCCGCATCACCAGCCACATCGCTCTGCCGGGACGTTTCCTCGTCTACATGCCTACCGTGAACCATACCGGCGTGTCGCGAAAGATTGCTTCGGAAGAAGAACGCCTGCGCCTGAAGCGCATCGTGATGAGCGAGCGCGACAACGGTCACGGCGGATTTATCGTCCGCACCGCCGCCCAGAGCGCCACCGAAGAGGAACTGCGCGCCGACATCCGCTTTCTCAAAGGTTTGTGGAACGACATCAAAGGCCGTTCGGAAAGTTCCAAGCCGCCGGCCCTCATCTATCACGACCTCAACGTGGTCGAGCGCGTTCTGCGCGACCAGGTTACTTCCGATTTCTCCGTGATCTGGGTCGATACCGAGCCGGAGTACGAACGCATTCTGCGCTTTTTCAACCGCTTCCAGCCCGCGCTGGTGAAGCGCGTGAAGCTCTACACCAAGGAAACGCCGCTGTTCGAGCAGTTCGGCCTGAAAGATGAGATGGACAAGGCGCTCAAATCGAAAGTGTGGTTGAAGAGCGGCGGCTACATCGTGATCAACCAGACCGAGGCGCTGGTCGCCATCGACATCAACACCGGAAAGTACGTCGGCAAGACGGCGCGCCTCGAAGACACCATCGTAAAAACCAATGTGGATGCGATCAAAGAGATCGTGCGCCAGATTCGCCTGCGCGATCTGGGCGGCATCATCGTGATCGACTTCATCGACATGGACGAGCGCCGCAACCGACAGCGCGTGATGCAGGCTCTCGAGGAGGAACTCCGCCACGATCGTGCTCCGTCGAAGGCATTGCAGTTCAACGATTTCGGCCTGGTCGCCATTACCCGCAAGCGCGTCAAACAGTCGCTGGAGCGCACCATCGGCGCGCCCTGCCCATACTGCCAGTCCACAGGTTACGTGAAGTCGGTGACCACGGTCTGCAACGAGATTTACGTGGAGATGCGCAAGATCTCCCGGCACCTGGAGCATGAAGACGTAATGCTGCGCGTGAATCCGGATGTGGCCAAGGAATTGAAATCCAACAGCGGCCGCCTGCTGAACGAGATGGAAGAACTCACCAAGCGCACAATCATCGTAAAAAGCGACCCTGCGCTGCACCAGGAGCAGTTCGATATCAATTAGCTGTCAGCTATCGGCTATCAGCCGCGCCGCAAGGGCGTTTTCATCGTGAATTGGTTCGGGAAGGGCACGGCCTCAGCCGTGCCGCCCCGAGCCTCATCTTGGAATCGCCTCTCGCTCGCCGGTCCCTCAAAACGCACACGACAACTGACAGCATACAGTTTACAGTGTATTCTGATGGTGAGAAGCTTCAAGCACCGCGGCCTTGGCTCTTCGAACAAGACGACCGCAGCGGCATACGTCCTGACCTGGCGGACACGGTTCGGGAAATATTGACCGTGCTTGACGATGCAGCCACACCGCAGGACCTAAATCTCCCCGGTTATCGTCTGCATCCGCTCAAAGGCGGATTGAAAGGCTTCTGGTCCGTGACGGTGCGGGCCAACTGGCGCATCATTTTTCGTTTCCAAGAAGCCGACGTCTTTGACGTTGAACTGACCGACTACCACTAACAGGACAAACCAGCCAAGGAGAAACGCCATGCCCATGAAAAACCCCGCCCACCCCGGACGCATCGTAAGAAGCGCCTGCCTTGAGCCTTTAGGGTTGTCGATCACCGAGGGCGCGAAAATTCTAGGCGTCACCCGCCAGACCCTCACCAAAATCGTCAACGGCAAGTCCGGAATCAGCGCCGAAATGGCGATCCGACTGGCCAAAGCCTTCGGCAGCACCGCGGAGACATGGGTCCGCATGCAGGCCAGTTACGATCTCGCCCAGGCCCGGAAAGACGAGGGAAAAATTAAAGTCCAACGGCAGCATATGCCACAAGAGTTGCACGCTTGAACTCGACTATCGATGTGTGGACAGCCGCCCCCGGCTGTCCGCCGGGCGAAGCCCGGCAGTTGCCCAATCCGAGTTGACTTCTTTGCCTTACCAACCGCAGCCTACCGTACGCGACCGCTAAAGTTGCGACCGCCGCTGGATCGATCTACTCTGTTTACTATGGCTACAAGCTGGCCGCGTTTCTCGCCGCAGGCACACATGCGACCAGCCCAGAAGTATCGAGGAGATGCAGATGAAGGCGAAGACAGAGCCGAAGAATACGGCCAAAAAGCGGACGACAACGAAAACCGCAACTCCGCCGAAAGCTCTCCCAGCAGGTCTTCACAAGAAGCAAGGCGTCTGGGTTTTTTCTACGGGACAACCCATCGCGGCCGCACAGCTGGAGAGACTCCGTCAATCGATATACCGCGAGCGAGAAAATAGATGGCTGGGAAACATAGCGAAGCCAAAGCCCAAGCCCAAAGCCCAGGCCCAAAGCTAAGCCCAACGTGTGTTGACATAAGGCCCATACCTATAGCACACTCTATACACACACTATGCCCCGGCGCGCTCACATCCTGCTGCCCGACGACCTGGTTCGCGAGATTGACTCGCTGGTCGGTCCGCGCGGGCGCAGCGCTTTCCTGGTGGAAACGGCGCGCAACGAAGTGCGCCGCCATCGCCTGCTCCAGTTCCTCCACAGCCAGGAGTCGGCGTGGCGGGACAAGGATCATCCCGAGTTGGCGGATGGAGCCGGCAACTGGGTGCGCAAACTGCGCGCCGAGAGCGAGGTTTCCCGCGGGCCTCAAAATGGTCGCCGAAAAACGAAGCGTCCCCGGAACTGATGCGCCTGCTGCTCGACACCTCCGTGCTGATCGATGCCCTCCGTCTCCGCCATCGCCGCCGCGAACTGCTCGCCGAACTCGTGCAAACCGGACACACGCTGGCCACCACCGCCCTCAATATCGCCGAGGTCTACGCCGGGATGCGGCCGGACGAGGCGCACAGAACCGAGGCTCTCCTGAGCGTGCTGGATTGTTATGATTTGACCGGAACGTCGGCGCGCCGGGCGGGATTCCTGAAACAACAATGGGCCAAGAAAGGCCGCACCCTGGCGTTGGCCGACATGATCGTAGCCGCCATCGCTTTGGAGCGCGGCTGCACCTTGATGACCGACAATAGCAAAGACTTTCCCATGGAAGAATTAGACAAATTCGATCTTCCACGAGGGTAACAGACACCAGGGTAAGACCAACTACGCTTGCCGCCGATGTCTACTTTCGTGGTCTTGACATGAGCGCGTAACCCGGACAATGTTACAGGTTGAGGACAAGCTCTTTGATACCCCGATCCACCCACCTAACTCCTTGCGGCTCAAGATTTTGCCCGTAAGACATTAATGCCAATAGATTAAACGCGATTTTGGCGCTAACCCGGTGATTCTAATATACCGAGGGGGATACGGGTACCCCATAGTGGCAAGAAGGTAAAGAGCCAGATTCCCAACGCGGGAACGCCCAATCCCTCTACAACCCGAGAACCGGGAACAGTAGACCCGACGGCTTCGAACTGACACTGAGGACTGAGAGCTGAGGACTGAGAGCTGAGAACTGAGAACTGAGAACTGAGAGCTCTCTAGCTCCCTGGATGGGCAAGAGCCTTTACGGCAGCGTCGCAGCGCTCGCGCAGCTTCTGAACCGACGAGCGGAGAGCCTGAGCAGACGGCGACGCGTCACTTTCGGCCGTCTTTTCCGCACTGCCTGCCTCTTCGGCAGCGGTGCTCGCCATGTCCAGCAAGACCACGAGCGCATCGGCGTGGAGCTTCCAGAGCGACGACATACTCTCGCTGCGCTTGAGTTCCTCGATTTCGGTGCCGACGCGGGCCGAAATCGACACCAGGCGGATCAGAAAGCGAGCCATGTCCGCGCGCGGACTTTTTTCCTCGAGGAAGCTGGCGTTGTAGGCTTCGGCCTCGGCTTCGGTAAGAGTCAGATTGAAAAACCGCATGGGCACCACGCGGCGATATTTCGGGTCGGCCACGCGCACAAAAATACGAATGGATTCCTCCACTCGCCGCAGCTTGCTTTCTTCCGTGGAAATCTGTTGCGCGGTGATCGCGGGAGGCTGAAAAGCCGGAACTGGTGCAAGAGTCTTCGCGGCTGCGGCTCGGGCAGGTTTCGCCGCTGCGGCCGCGCCGCCAGCGGATCGGATGCTGTGCCGCGCCGCCGGGGTCAGCAGCGATTTCCGAATCGGCGGACGTCGGTCCAATTCTTTTTTCAACTTGGAGACGCGGCGAAATCTTTCCAGAGCACCGCCGTAATCCGCGCGCAGCATTTCTCCTTGTTCCAGCGCGGCCACGTGGTCTACGGTCACTTCCACACCGTCCACCGTGCTCAGGATGGTTCCACCCATTTCTTCGAGCGCCTGCCCGAACTGCTTGATTTCAGTCAGCGCTCCGGCGAACAGTTCATCGAACTTTGCGCCAAACGCCGCATTGTAAGCGGCAACCGTGGCCAGCACACCCGGATGATAGAACGAGGAGTCCAGCCACTGCTTCAATTCACGCACTCGCGAAATGATGCCCGAGTCGATGAGCGCGTTGAAATCGCGAAAGCGTGAGGTCTCTTCGCGGAGCGGATCGAAACGGCGCAGCAGTTGCACGTGCTCCTCGGGCAGCGAAGGCACGTCGGTGTCGGCCAGAATCTCGATCAGCGCAATCTCGAACGGAGACAGTGGCAGCGCTCCGTCCAACCCATAACCTCGCTGCTCCCATTGGCCCGGCACGCGCGGATGGCGGTAGAGAAACGTCGACACCAGATCGGTCTTGTCGCGGTCAATGTCGCTGGCCTCGCGCCGGCGCACAAAATAGCGCAGCAATGCTTCGGCGACTTCCGAGTCGGTATCGGGAGTGAGCGCGTGGCGCAGCATGGCGGGAGTGATCGCCAAGTCCAGCAAATGCAGCCAGCGATAAAGGCGCGAAAGAGTGTCGGGCAGGCCGCTCTCCGCCTGGCGAAGCGCGTCTTCATCGAGCCCGACGGGGATCGGAACGTCACCGCCGAGACAGTCCACCATAAGCTTCTGATAGAAGCCTTGCACTGTCGCCAGGATGGCGAGCTCAAACTTAAGATCCTCGGCCAAGCAGGCTCCCGAGAACAGAGTTTTCCCTGGAATTCTGGGAATTCTTTACTAATGCTCAAGTAAAGACGAAAGTCACATGGGCCGCAAGTTACCACCGGAGCAGGACCGTCATGCGACTCCTGAAGGACGTGAACTTCCGGGTGAAAGGATTCGCCTGTTGGTATCAAGTTGGGTCGCCGCTCTAGAAGACCACGGTTTTGTTGCCGTAGAGAAGCACGCGGTTCTCGACGTGCCAGCGAACGGCGCGCGAGAGCACGACTTTTTCGAGGTCGCGGCCTTTGCGAATGAGATCTTCGACGGTGTCTCGGTGAGAGACGCGGACCACGTCTTGTTCGATGATGGGACCGTCGTCCAGGACTTCGGTGACGTAGTGGCTGGTTGCTCCAATCAGCTTTACGCCGCGCTCGAAGGCTTGATGATACGGTTTGGCGCCGATGAATGCCGGCAGAAACGAATGGTGGATGTTGATGATGCGTTGCGGATAGCGGTTGACGAACTCGTTGGAGAGAATCTGCATGTAGCGGGCGAGGACCATGAAATCAACTTGATGTTCTTCGATCAGCGATTGGATTTTTTCTTCGGCCTGCCTCTTATTGTCTTTTGTGATCGAGATGACTGTGTAGGGAATTTTGTAGAAGTCGGCGATGGGCTGGTTATCGGGGTGATTCGAGATGATCAGCGGGATATCGCAGGCGAGTTCGCCGCTGTGGTGGCGATAGAGGAGATCGACCAGGCAGTGATCGTATTTTGAAACCAGGATGATCATGCGCTGGCGGTGCGATGACTGCGCCAAGCGCCACTTCATCTGGAACTTTTCGGCGATGGGTGAGAAATGTTTGTCGAAGTCGGCGAGATCTTTATCGGTGAGATCGATGTCGAAATCTTTGGGGTCGAACTCGACGCGCATTAAGAAGAGACCGGATTCTTCGTCGGCGTGTTCATCGGCGTGGAGGATGTTGCCGTTGTGGCGGTAGACGAAGTCGGCGATGGTGGCGACTTCGCCTTTGGCATCGGGGCAGGAGACGAGGAGGATGGCGGAAGGTTTCATGTAGGTTGTGTGGAGCGATGGTGATGCCGAACAAGGTCTGGTACTAGAATAACCGGATGCCCCCAACGAAGAATCAGTGATAGTGCCAGAGGAGTGATACCTGATGTTCGAAACTGGCGTCAAACAGAACGAAGCCGTCCGTGTTCTCACCTTGGTTCACAACGAAAATGACCTCCGACGTACCGTCGTTGTCGTAGTCACCAGCATCAAGTAGGGACATGAAGGAGCCGATTCGTCGAACGGTCCCGTCTCCGGCAACAAAGAACCAAGGCTCAGAGAGTGGGTCGTCAGGCTGGTCGACCCATCCGCAATCTCCCGCGTTCAAACTAGCCTTTACCAGAAAAGAGTTCTTGTTTGACGCATATGAGATAGGAAAAGCCAGTGCCGAGTCTGGAAACTTCCAATTCGCCTTAATGATTCGCTCGTCTTTGCAGTGGTTAACGTGCCGATACTCGCTGCGAAATGCGTTCCGGACCAAGCCCGCAGCCTCGTTCGGCAATTTTGCTCGCTTCCAGCCATCTGGATCGTGAAAGTAGGGCTCCGAAATGGCGATTAAGGGGCGACGAACCTTCGTTGCCCCGTCGGCTAGGAGCCCGGCAAATTGCTGCGAGGGCGGTCCCACGGTAGGAATAAGAGAGGCGGATGTGACAATTTTCTGTACGGGAGTCAACCCGTCCTCCGAACCCGCCTCACTTTCTACTTGCCCGAGGTCTTTGCCATCGAAGGCAACGGTCCAAACCATGTGCGCAGGCAATGATGAAGAGTCCACCTGCTTCCATCCGGTCGCGGTCTTTTCGAAGGCTGGTCGGATGACGCGTAGTTGAGCAACGCCCGGCTTCCAATTGAGCATCTCCTCGCGGGCATCATCAAGGACGCCGACGTAGGTTCCGGTGTTGACGTTGACCGGAGGGCTTTGGGCGGAAAGGGCAACGCCGAGAAAGACCACGCCTACTAGAATTCGTGCCGTGAAAGTGTTGTCCATAGAGAACTCTCTAATTACGGACAGACTATCTCCAACGCGTGTCGAAACGCATGTTACCCCGGTATCAGGCCGACAGTTGGGTAACATCGCTGTTACGCTCATGCACCTGGCTGGTCAACCACGTTGGGTCCTAGCGCGAGCTGTGCCGCAGATCAGTGGTTCAGTTCCTTCGAAATCTGTTTTGCCGCGTTCGCACCCGAGCCTCCGGTTAAGCCTGCGCCGGGATGCGTGCCGCTGCCGCAAAGATACAGGTTCTGAATCGGCGTGCGGTAGCGGGCCCAATCCAGCAGCGGACGCATGGTGAAGAACTGATCGAGCGCGAGGTCGCCGTGGAAAATTTGACCGCCGGTCAATCCGTAGACGTCTTCGAGATCCTGCGGAGTGATGATCTGGTGGGTCAGAATCAGCTCAGGCAAATTCGGGGCATACTGCGAGAGCGTCTTTACTACGGTGTCGCCGAGCGCGACGCGCTGGTTCTCCCAGATGCCCTTGAGCTTGTACGGAGCGTATTGCATGTAGATCGACATCACGTGCTGGCCTTGGGGCGCGAGCGCGGGATCGGTCAGCGAGGGAATTGTGACTTCGAGATAGGGCTGGCGCGAGAAGTTGCCGTACTTGGATTCGTCGAAGGCGCGTTCGAGGTAATCGATTTCGGGGCCGATGTGGAGACGTCCTTTGAGCGCGCTGCTGTCGCCATTTTTCAAGGCGGTGAAATTCGGCAGGCCGGAGAGAGCGAGGTTGATCTTCGCGACCGTGCCATTGCCGCGATAGTGCTGCAGCTTCTGTACGAAGTCAGGCGAAAGATGAGTGGGATCGGTGAGCTTGAGCAGAGTACGCTTGGGGTCGGCGTTGGAGATGACGGCTTTCGCGTTGATTTCTTCGCCGGTGGAGAGCAGTACGCCGGTGGCTGTGCCGTCTTTGACGCGAATCTCGATGACTTCGGCTGATGTGCGAATCTCGACACCGGCTGCCGTCGCGGCGGAGGCCATGGCTTGAGTGATTGCGCCGATTCCGCCGGCAGCGAAGAACGTGGAGCCGGCGGGATGCGAATCGCCGGCGGCGCGGATCAGCAATTGCAGACTGCTGCCGGCCGACCACGGGCCGAGGAAAGTTCCGAAGATTCCGCGAGCCGCTATAACTGCGCGCAATAGTTCAGTTTCAAAATATTCGGCGACGAGATCGGCGACGGCCATTGGTCCCCAGCGCAGGACGCGGTACATATCTCGCTTGCCGAGGTTGCGGAGAGCGCGGCCGGTTTTCAACATGCTCCAGAGGTCGCCGCCGCTGGGGTGGTCGATATCGGGCGGGGTTGTGGCGAGCGCCGCTGCAATCACTTTGCTGATCTTGGCCAGCGATTTTTCGAACTCGGGATATTTCGCTGCGTCTTTTTGCGAGAAGGCCGCGATTGATTGCGCGGATTTGTCTTCGTCCCGATAGAGCGGAAGCGCGCGGCCGTCGGGCGAGAGCGCGGTTACGCAGATCTCCGGCGTGATGAACCGCAGTCCGTGCTTTTGAAGTTGCATGTCGCGAACGATATCGGGGCGAACCGGACCAGAAGTGTGCGCCAGCGTGGAGCAACGGAAGCCGGGATGGAATTCATCGGTGATGGCAGCGCCACCGACCTGCGTGCGGCGCTCGAGGACGAGAGGCTTGAATCCAGCGTTGGCGAGGTAGAACGCGGTGACCAAACCGTTGTGGCCGCCGCCGATGATGACGATATCGCGTGCGCCGGACTTAGAAGTTGTTGTCATAAATTTCCGAATGCACAGGGAGAACGCCTGGCCGCGCCTGAGCTGAACGAAAGTGTGGCGGGGTCCTTCGACTGGGTTTCCCTTCGCTTCGCGAACGGAAACTCCGCTCAGGATGACACAGACCGCTCATATGGTTAGGCCGCTCCCTTGATGTCTTTGAGAATCTCGAGAGCTGCGAGACGTCCGGGCGCGCCCATGATGCCGCCGCCGGGATGCGTGGCCGAACCGCACATGTAGAGATTCTGGATGGGCGTGCGGAAGCGTGCATAACCCGGCGCTGGACGCAGGAAGAAGAGTTGCTCCAGCGAGAGTTCGCCTTGAAAAATATTGCCTTCGCTCAGTCCCCACTCGCGTTCGAGATCGAGCGGAGTGATGACTTGCTTGTGGAGAATGATGTCTTTGATGTTGGGCGCGTACTCGGCGATGGTGTTGACGACGGTGTCGCCGAAGGCTTCTTTCTGATCGTCCCAGTTCAGGCCGGGGCGCAGCTTGTAGGGCGCGTACTGCACGAAACAGGAGAGCACGTGCTTGCCGGGCGGCGCAACCGAAGGATCGGTGAGCGAGGGGATGACCATGTCGATGTAGGGGCGGCGCGAGAAGTTGCCGTACTTGGCGTCGTCGTAAGCGCGCTCCATATATTCGACCGAGGGCGAAATAGAAATTGCGCCGCGCAGGTGCGCGCCGGGGCCAGGTATAGCTTTGAAGTTGGGCAGTGCGTCGAGCGCCATGTTTACTTTGCCGGAAGAGCCGCGGTATTTGAAGCGGTTGATATCTTCGAGAAAGTCGGCGGGCAAGTGCTCGGCTGCGATGAACTTGTTGAAGGTGAGGCGCGGGTCGACGCTCGAGGAAATTGTTTCGGCATAGATTTCGTCGCCGCTGGCGAGAACGACCCCTTTGGCTTTGCCATCTTTGACGATGATTTTCGCGATGGCGGCCTGGGTGCGAATCTCGACGCCGGCTTCGCGGGCGGCGTCGGCGATGGCATTGGAAATTGCGCCGGTGCCGCCGCGGGCGAAGCCCCAGGCGCGGAATGCGCCGTCGATTTCTCCCATGTAGTGGTGGAGCAGAACGTATGCGGTGCCGGGTGAGCGCACACCGAGGAATGTGCCGATGATGCCGGAGGCCGACATCGTGGCTTTGAGCACGTCGGTTTCGAACCACTGATCGAGAAAATCGATGGCGCTCATGGTCATGAGCTGGACCTGGTTGTACTTGTCGTTGCTCGACATGCCCTGGAAGCGGCGGCCGATGAAGAGCAGCTTCATCAGTTCGCGCGGGTTGAGCGTGTTGGGATCGGGCGGGACCATGCTGAGGATGGGCTTTACGAAGCGGCACATGGCTTGCATGGCTTTGCCGAATTCGTCGTAGGCCTCGGCGTCGACGCGGGAGTGGCGGGCAATCTCGCGGTGAGTTTTGCCGTGGTCGTTCACGCGCCACAGGTAATCGCCGCTGGGCATGGGCGTGAAAGTGCCATCGAGCGGGAGAATCTCGAGGCCGTGGCGGGGGAGATCGAGGTCGCGGATGATCTCCGGGCGCAGCAACGACACCACGTAGGAGCAGACGGAGAATTTGAAGCCGGGAAAAACTTCCTCGGTGCAGGCGGCGCCGCCGAGAATGTGGCGGCGTTCGAGGACCAGAACTTTCTTTCCGGCGCGAGCCAGGTAGGCAGCGTTGACCAGGCCGTTGTGGCCGCCACCGATCACGATTACGTCGTATGAAGTAGCCATAAGCTGTTAGCCTTTAGCTGTTGCTTGCTGATTGAGAATGGGAACGGGGAATATTAGCGCAGTTTTGGGGCGAGCGTATTAGAGGCCGCTGGGAAGGACGCCCCAGCTGCGGAGGAGGTTCGATAGGATTGGGATGATGGAATGCATGAAGTCGAAGGTCATTCTATCGGTAATGGGCCGTTTTGTCTGCACATTTGCGCGGTCGAAGCGTCCCGACCGAGGGGGTCGCGAAAAGAAGTAGTGGGCTAATAGCACCACTACCCGAAAAGACGTGGTGGCTGAATTCGCCGCGATTCCGCTTGACGAATGGTGAGATAATTCGAAGCATGGCGCATTTGTCTCGAACCAACGCAAATCACTCGGAGTTGGCGGATAGGGTATTCGCCATAATGCAACGCGATGCTGGCTCTGATGGCGTCGTCTCTCCGCGTTGGTCGTCGGGGGCCTATACCTGTTTGTCTATCACGCAACGGTAGAGTGTTGGTTCGCAAGTCAAAGCCAGCGCTGACCTCGAAAAACCGCCATTCTGACTGAACTCACTTCTTGGGTGGCGCCGTCTCGTTCGCTTCTTTGTCAATAAGCAGTTGCCAGTCTTTTGTCGGTTCCACAAAAGCTCTCGCAACGCCCGTAGTACGCCGCAAATCCCTCAACGGTGAACGAGAATTCTGTAGATACCGGCTGGCCGGGATGCTTGCTGACGAACGCGTTACATTCGTTCTGCGCCTTGTCTTGCTTCTTGCCCAATTCTTTCAACTCCTTCTTGCTGATCCGGCGCGGGCTGGAGCGCAGATCGGTAGAATTCAAGGTCACAAGATGCCCGAGTCGGTACGGCAGCTTGTCGCAAGGAGGAGATTGTGCCTGAGCTCTGCACACGATGAAACCGATTGCGAATGGAATAACTCGCTTCTTCATGACGCGTGAAATCTTACTACTAACCTTCCGCAAGCCCAAGGTCAACAGTTTCGTCCCACCGAGTAGCAGCTCCTCGGCGCAGCCCGTGAGTGTTAGTCATCGATGGCCAGGTTGCGACACGTGTCTGTGGGTGCATATAATTCGCCTTCGAGTTAATTATTTTTCGAGGCCACTCCCTTGCCCATTGGAACCGCGTTTCACGAGAGAACTTTTCCGCTTTGCCACAGCTTGAATTACCGCGAGTGGTCGGGTTACTACACGGTCAGCGTGTATGAGGTGCATCATGAGCACGAGTACAACGCCATCCGCAATGCGGCGGCGTTGATCGATATTTCGCCGCTTTACAAGTATTTGATCACCGGAAAAGACGCGACCCGGCTGGTGAACCGCGTGATCACCCGCGACATCCACAAGGTGAAAGTNNNNATCGACGATGGAACGATTTCGCGGCTGGAGGAGAATGTTTATCGCTGGACGGCTGCCGATCCCAGCCTGCGCTGGTTCCGGCAGAACGGCTTGAACATGGATGTGCAGGTCGAAGACATTTCCGAGAAGGTGGCGGCGCTGGCGCTGCAGGGGCCGATGTCCGCGAGACTTTTGAAGACGGTCGCGGATGC
>PMHV01000039.1:0-47888 GCA_003156805.1 Acidobacteriaceae bacterium
GGCGCCGGCGCGGTCACCGAAATCATCGAGTAGTTTTTGGGATTCCGAACGAAGAATTGTTTCCTGAATGGAAAGGGCAGTGAAGGATTAAATGAGACAAGGCGACAAGATTCGTATACGCCTCAAGGCGTACGATCACAAAATTCTGGATCAGTCCACGAAGGAAATTGTGGACACCGCGAAGCGCACCGGAGCGGATGTGGCCGGGCCGATTCCTCTGCCCACCACCATCAACCGCTGGACGGTGCTGCGTTCGCCGCACGTAGACAAGAAATCGCGCGAGCAGTTTGAAATGCGCACGCACAAACGGCTGATCGATATCCTGGAGCCCACGCCGGACACCGTGGACGCGCTGATGAAGCTCGATCTGCCCGCGGGCGTGGACGTGGAGATCAAGGCGTTCGGGAAGGAACATAAGTAGCTGTCAGCCTTCAGCTCTCAGCTTTCAGCTGAGCAGCCCCAGCCGCTGGCCAAGACCAAGCTGGGTTGAGGGGAGAAGACATACATGGCAACCAGAGTTACAGGCATTCTGGGCAAAAAAGTCGGCATGACGCAACTGTTCGACTCTAAAGGCGACGTGCGCCCGGTCACGGTGCTGCAAGCGGGTCCTTGCGTGATTACGCAGCACAAGTCGGCGACCAAAGACGGCTACGAAGTCGCCCAGATCGGCCTGGTGGAATTTGTGAAAGAGTCGCGGCTCACTAAGCCCGCGCGCGGGCACCTGGCGAAGAACAATCTGCCGCCGGTGAAGTTCATGCGCGAAGTGCCGCTGGAAACCGATGGCGCGGCCGACAGCGAGGTGACGGTGAAGGTCGGCGACCGCGTGCTGGTGGAGATTTTCGACGGCGAAAAGTTCGTAGACATCGTTGGAGTCAGCAAGGGGCGCGGCTTTCAGGGCGTGGTGAAGCGGCATCATTTCGCCGGCGGTCCCAAGTCGCATGGATCGATGTTCCAAATCACCGGTTCGATCGGATCTTCGGCGTTTCCTTCGCGCGTGTTCAAGGGAATGCGCATGTCGGGCCACATGGGCCATGCGCGCGTCACAGTTCGCAACCTGCGCGTGCTGGGCGTAGATAAAGACGAGAATCTGCTGGTGGTGGAGGGCGGCGTGCCCGGACCGCAGGGCGGGTACATCGTGATCACCAAAGCCAAGAAACCGCCCAGAGAGCGCCGCGGATTTGCCGGCGCGGCTACGGTGGATCCATTGAAGGCGGCCAAGAGGGCGGCGAAGAAGGCGTAGTACCGGGTACCTTGTACTGAGTGACGAGCAAGACAGCGAGAACGCAATGGCAACGATTGACATTCACGATTTGAGCGGCGCGAAAGTGGGAACGTTCGACTTGGCCGACGAGGTTTTCGGAGCGGTCAATGAAGACCTGCTCTGGGAAGCGGTACGGCATTACCGCGCCGGGCAGCATGCCGGCACGCATGCCACCAAGGCTCGCTGGCAGGTTTCCGGTTCGGGCAAGAAGTTGTGGAAGCAGAAGGGCACAGGGCGCGCCCGCATCGGGTCGATCCGCTCGCCGCTGTGGCGGCATGGCAGCACGGTGCACGGTCCGCAGCCGCGCTCTTATGATTATTCCTTCCCGCGCAAGAAGCTGCTGGGCGCGCTGCGCTCGGCGCTGGCGGCGAAGTTTGCCGACGGCAAGCTGATCGTGGTCAATGCATTCGATGTGAAAGAACCCAAGACCAAGGAATTCCGCAAAGCTCTCGACGCCTTGAAAGTGGATTCGACGGTTTTGCTGATTGAAGCGGCGAAACACGAGAACCGCAACCTGGAGTTGAGCGCGCGCAATATTCATGGAGTCGAACTGGTGCGTGGCAACGAGGTGCATCCTTATCACCTGCTGCGCTATGACCGGGTGATCATTTCTCATCCGGCCATCGAGCGGCTGCAGGTTTCGCTGAAGCAGTCGGTTTCGAAAAAGCAGCGCCGGTCGCACGAGGATGCGGGCGAAGGCGAAAAAGTCAAAAAGGCAGCCGCAACTCCGCGCAAGCGGACGCGGCATGAAAAAGCGGCGGAGGTAGCCTGATGAAATCCGCGTACCAGATCATTCGCCGTCCCGTGATTACGGAAAAAGGTTTGGCCATCAAGGAAAACCAGAACACGCTGGTCTTTCAGGTGGCGCCGAAAGCGACCAAGACCGAAATCAAGGAAGCGGTGCAGACGATTTTTAAGGTGAAGGTGCATTCGGTGCGCACCGCCACCTACCCGGGAAAAGAGCGGCGGCGCGGCAAGTTCGCCGGCTACCGTCCCGACTGGAAGAAGGCTTATGTGCGGCTGCGTTCGGGCGAAAAGATGCCGGAGTACGCGCAGAATTTGTAAGACGCAGCTATCAGCTATTAGCCGTCAGCTATCAGCAGGGGCGACGGCACTGGCAAGACAGAGCTGATGGCTAAGAGCTGAGAGCGAATATGGCAATCAAGACTTACAGACCGACGACGCAAACGCTGCGCTACCGCACGACGATCGTCAACGACGACATCACGACCAAGCATCCGCATAAGCCGCTGGTCGAGCCTAAGCAGCGCACCGGCGGACGCCGCAACTCGGGCGACATCACCATCTGGCATCGGGGCGGCGGGCACAAGCGTAAGCTGCGCATCATCGATTTCAAGCGCGACAAGGCCGGGATTCCGGCGACGGTGACGACCATCGAGTACGATCCCAATCGCTCATCGCGCATTGCGCTGCTGGCTTATGCCGACGGCGAGAAACGCTACATCCTGCAGCCGGAAGGCTTGAAGGTCGGACAGAAAATATTGAGTGGGCCGGATGCCGACATCCTCGTAGGCAACGCGCTTCCGCTGCGCAATATTCCGCCCGGCACCACCATCCACAATCTCGAGCTCAAGCCCGGCAAGGGCGGACAAATGGTGCGGTCGGCGGGAGGGTCGGCGCAACTGGTGGCGAAAGAGGAAGAATACGCGCTGGTGAAGCTGCCTTCCGGCGAGACCCGCAAGATTTCGCAGGACTGCATGGCCACCATCGGCCAGGTCGGCAATATCGACCACGAGAACATCACCATCGGCAAGGCGGGACGATCTCGCTGGCTGGGGCGGCGTCCGGTGAATCGCGGCGTGTCGATGAATCCGGTCGACCATCCGCACGGCGGCGGCGAAGGCAAGACCTCCGGCGGGCGTCATCCGGTGACTCCGTGGGGCCAGCCGACGCGCGGCTACAAGACGCGCAACAACAAGCGCACCGACGCATTCATTGTGAACCGGCGGACGAAGTAGCGTTGCCGGAATAACAAGAGCTGTTAGCCGAAAGCTGACGGCTGAAAGCTGAGAGCTGAATTTTATGGCACGTTCAACCAAGAAGGGCGCGTTTGTGGATGGCTACCTGCTGACCCGGGTCGAGGCCATGAATTCGCGCAACGAGAAGAAAGTGCTGCGCACCTGGTCGCGGCGTTCCACCGTGGTGCCCGAGATGGTGGGTCACACCATCGCGGTGCACAATGGCAAGAAGTTTATTCCGGTCTACATCACCGAGAACATGGTGGGGCATAAGCTGGGCGAGTTCAGCTTCACGCGCAGCTTCAAGGGACACTCCATGAGAGCGGCGACGGAAGTGGCGGCCAAGCCGGCCGGAATCCCGGGTGGTCCCGGAGCCATAACGCCGTCGGCCCCGGCAGCGCCCGCGGCGCCGAAAGCGTAAGGAAAAGGAAAGAGACGGACGTAGGGAGAGACCATGGAATTTCGAGCTGAAATGCGTTACCTGCGCGTCTCGCCGCAAAAGGCCAGGCTGGTGCTGGAGTTGATCAAGGGCCGCCGGGTCGAGGAAGCGCGCAACACGCTGGCCTTTACCAAGAAGCGCGTGGCGGCGCATGTTGGCAAGCTGCTGCAGTCGGCGCTCGACAACGCGAACTTTCTTAGCACCGAAAAAGGGATCGAAGTCGAACTCGACAATCTGTACGTAAAGAGCGCGGTGGCGAACGACGGGCCGCGCATGAAGCGTATCCGTCCGGCGCCGCAAGGACGCGCCTACCGCTATCAGCGGCGCATCGCGCACATTGAGCTGGTGCTGGCCGAACGCGGCAACGGTGGCGCGGCGGCGAGCCATGCGGTTGGCGGAGCGGCGGCAGTTCCGGCGAAAACCATGCGGCGGGCGCCGGTTGCGAAAAAAGCGGCGAACCAGAGCAAGAGCAGCCAAAGCAAGAACAAGAAGAGGACTGGAGCCGCTAAGTAGTTCCGGGCTCGGGGATTGGCAGTCAAAGATTTGGCAAGTCAGGATTAGGAGCAACGATGGGACAGAAGGTTCATCCATACGGATTCAGGCTGGGCTACACCAAGCCGTGGAAGTCGCGCTGGTTTGCCGAGCGTGACTATGACAAGCAGCTTCTCGAAGACGTGAAGCTGAAGGCCGAGCTCAAGGACAAACTCAAATCGGCGGGCATCAGTTCGATCGAGATTGAGCGGCCGGGCAACAAGCTGCGCGTGATTATCAAGACGGCCCGCCCCGGCATTATCATCGGGCGCAAGGGCGCGGAGATCGACAAGCTCAAAGCGGAACTGCAAAAGCGCACCAACGGCCGCGATATTTTCCTCGACATCCAGGAAGTCCACAAGCCCGAACTGGACGCGCAACTGGTCTCGGAATCGATCGCGCTGCAACTGGAAAAGCGTGTGGGCTTCCGCCGCGCCATGCGCAAGGCGGTGGATTCGGCGCTGCGCTTCGGTTGCAAGGGAATCAAGGTGCGGGTCAGCGGACGGCTGAACGGCAACGAAATCGCGCGCTCGGAGTGGTATCTGCAGGGCCGCCTGCCGCTGCACACGCTGCGCGCCGACATCGAATTCGGCTTCACCGAAGCGCGCACCACCTATGGCGTAATCGGCGTGAAGTGCTGGATCTATCGTGGCGAAATCCTGCCCCAGAAAAAACGCGAGCCGCAGCCGGCTGGGGGCGGATTCTGAAGCGCCGGGGACGAAACGACCAAAAGTCTTGACCACGAGCCAAAGACTAGAAGCAAGGGTTAAAAGCTAAGAGCTGACTTTATGTTGATGCCAAAGAAGGTGAAGTACCGCAAGCAGCAGCGTGGCCGCATGACCGGGAAGGCCTGGCGCGGAAGCACGCTGGCTTTCGGCGACTACGGGCTGAAGGTGCTCGAACCGGGCTGGATCACCGACCGGCAGATCGAGGCCAGCCGCGTGGCTATGACCCGCTTCGTCAAGCGCGGCGGAAAAATCTGGATCCGGCTGTTTCCCGATAAGCCGGTCACCAAGAAGCCGGCCGAAACCCGTATGGGCAAGGGCAAGGGCGCGCCCGACCATTGGGTGGCGGTGGTGCGTCCGGGAAAGATTCTGTTCGAGATGGAGGGCGTGACCCCGGCCGACGCCGCCGAAGCCATGCGCCTGGCGTCGCACAAGCTTCCGCTGCGTACGACGATGGTGAAACGCGAAGGCGCCGGCGCACACTGAAAGACTTAAGAAACGAGCGGCGAGGTGCCTTACCGGCAACTGGCCTCTGACAACCGGAAACTGACTTTATGAAATCGGACAAGATTCGCAATTTAACCGACGCTGAGCTTAACCATCAGGAGGGTGAGCTCGCCGACCAGCTTTTCAAGCTGAAGTTTAAGCTCAATATGGGCCAGACGGAGAGCCTGAAAAAGCTGCGCGGCCTGCGCAAAGACATTGCGCGCGTCAAAACCATTATCGGCGAGCGCACGCGCGCCGCCACGGAGAAACGCTAAATGGCGGAAACCGCAGCCAATTCGACTACCGGCAGTCCGGACAGGGTGCAGGGGCGCCGTAAGGAAATCGTAGGAGAAGTCGTCTCCAGCCGCATGCACAAGACGATCGTCGTAAAGGTGACGCGCAAGAAGTCGCATCCCTTCTACGGGCGCGTGGTCGCGCGCAACAAGAAGTTTTACGCGCACGACGAAAAAAACGAGGCGCATGTGGGCGATGTAGTCCGCCTGGAAGAAACGCGGCCGCTTTCCAAGCTGAAGCGCTGGAAGCTCAAAGAAATCGTGCGCAAGACCACGCTGGTGCCCGAGGCCGCGGTCGAAGCCCCCGGTCAACAGCGCTAACAGCGAGGGACTACGGGGAGACAGAAGCCATGGCTGTGATGATGAGAAGCATGCTCGAGGTCGCCGACAACTCCGGCGCCCGCAAGCTGCAGATGATTCTGCCGCTCGGCGGTTCGACCGGCCTGAATGCCGGCCTGGGAGATATTATTACCGCCAGCGTGAAGGAGGCGGCTCCCGACGGGCAGGTGCAAAAGGGCAAAGTGGTGAAGGCCGTGATTGTGCGGACGCGCAAGGAGCATCGCCGCCGCGACGGAACCTACATCCGCTTCGACCAGAACGCCGCCGTGCTGATCAACGATGTCGGAGAGCCGGTGGGAACGCGCGTCTTCGGTCCGGTGGCCCGGGAACTGCGCGAGAAGCGATTCTTGAAGATCGTTTCGCTGGCACCGGAAGTGTTGTAGGAGATAGGAAAGAGGTTCAAGGTTTCAGATTTCAAGGTTTCGCGGCGACGCAAACTGTGAAACTTAGAGCTGTGAAACGTCGGAACCTTTGAAACTTTAAATTTATGGCAACCGCAGAAACCGAGCACAAACGAGTCGATATCCGCCGTAACGATACCGTCAAGGTAATCACCGGGCGGGACAAGGGCAAGGAAGGGCGCGTGCTTCGCGTGTTTCCTGGCGATAGCAAGCTTTTGGTCGAGCACGTAATGCTCGTGAAAAAGCACGTGCGGCCCAACCCGCAGCGCAACATCAAGGGCGGGATTGCCGAGCAGGAGAGCCGTATTGCCATCTCCAATGTGCAACTGGTCTGCCCCACCTGCGGCCCCGTGCGCATCGGCCACGAAGTGCGCGGCGAGCGCAAGGTGCGGGTGTGCAGGAAGTGCGGAACAACGCTGGATAAATAATTGGGCAATTACCCAACTAAATTTTCGTGAGGGGAAGTTGAAGAGGCGCGATGGCAAAAGATAAGAAAGCATCGAAAGAATCGGCGCAGGAGCAGAAAGCTCCGGAGCAGGCGCGGCACAGCGCCAAGGAGCGTCCGCGGCTGCGCGCCCGGTTCGAGAAAGAAGTAGCCGCGGCTCTGGCGAAGGAACTCGAACTTAAGAATCCGATGGCGATCCCGCGCCTGCACAAAATCGTGGTGAATATGGGGATGGGTGAGGCCACGCAGAATGCCAAGGTTCTCGACCCGGCGGTGAACGAACTCGGCCAGATCACCGGCCAGAAGCCGGTGGTCACCAAGGCCAAGAAGTCGATTGCGGCGTTCAAGGTGCGTGAAGGCCAGTCGATCGGAGCCATGGTAACGCTGCGCGGCGACCGCATGTACGAGTTTTTCGACCGGCTGGTGAACATCGTGCTGCCGCGCGTGCGCGACTTCCGCGGCGTTTCCACCAAGTCGTTCGACGGCCGGGGCAACTTCACGCTCGGTCTGCACGATCAGTTGATCTTTCCGGAGATCTCCTACGAGAAAGTCGACAAGCTCAAGGGGATGAACGTTACGATTGTGACCACCGCCGCGAACGACAACCAGGCGCGCACTTTGTTGAAGCATCTGGGCATGCCGTTCCGGGCTTAACAGCTAAGGTTTTAGAATTGCGGAGTTTCAAGGTTTCCTAGGAGCTAAGTTGGCCACTACAGCAAAACGAGTCAAGGACGCGAGAAAACCCAAGTTCTCCACGCGCAAGCACAATCGCTGCAAATTGTGCGGGCGGCCGCGCGCTTTTCTGCGCAAGTTCGGTATTTGCCGCCTGTGTTTCCGCCAGTTGGCGTTACGCGGGGAGATTCCAGGGGTTTCGAAGTCGTCCTGGTAGGCATTGAGTCGTTGGCCGTTCGTTGCCGATGGTTTGCCAACAGCGAAACGGCCCGGCGAGAACGGAGCCGGATGAAGGTTCCGGGAGAAGCAAGCTGCCGCAGGTTCTCTGCAGGACGCGGAGCGAACGGGTGGCTAGAGGAGAAACAAACGATGAGGTTGACCGATCCGGTTGCAGACATGCTGACGAGGGTGCGCAACGCGCTGCAGGCGCGGCACCAGAAGGTGGATATCCCGGCTTCCCGGCTGAAGGTGGAGATCGCCCGCATCCTCAAAGAGGAGGGCTACATTTCCAACTACAAGGCGACGGAGGAAGAAGGTCACAAGATCATCCGGATTTACCTGAAGTATGGCGCCAACAACGAGGCTGCCATCTCGAACGTGCATCGGGTGTCGAGTCCGGGCTGCCGGGTTTACGTGCGCCGCAGCGAGATCCCGCGCGTGCTCGGGGGCATGGGCATCAACATTCTTACCACGCCCCGCGGCGTAATGACCGGGCGCCAGGCGCGCAAACAAGGCGTGGGCGGCGAGTTGCTTTGCGAAGTCTGGTAGAGACAGTTTTGGCTATTAGCTCCTAGCTTCTAGCTAAAGAGAATTGGGAATCGGAGATTTTGATTTGAAAACGGCGATCTAGCTAGGAGCTAGAAGCTAGCAGCTAAGAGCTGATCTTATGTCACGAATTGGAAAAAAGCCGATCCCGATCCCCCAAGGGGTGACGGTCAAAATCGAAGGCAACACGGTTGCGCTGCAGGGGCCCAAAGGCAAGCTGGATACGCCAGTTCCGCAGGGCATTACGGTCGAGCAGAAGGACGGCAACCTGGTCGCTATCCGCGAGAACGACTCGCAGGCGGCTTTGCATGGGCTGGCCCGCGCTCTGGTGAACAACGCGATGGAAGGCGTCACCAAGGGCTGGACGCGCGACCTTGAAATCGTCGGCATCGGCTATCGTGCTGAATTGAAAGGCAAAGGCACGGTGGTGTTTAGCCTGGGTTATTCGCATCCCATCGAATACCCGTTGCCCAGCGGCGTCGATGCCACCGTCGATCCCAAGCAGACCAGGATCTCGCTCACGGGAATTGACCGGCAGAAAGTTGGACAGGTGGCAGCCGAAATGCGCTCGCTGCGTCCGCCTGACCCGTACAAGAACAAGGGCGTGCGCTACGCCGGCGAACGGCTGAAGAAGAAGGTCGGAAAAACCGGAGCGAAATAGCGGTAACAACCGCAGCCAAGGTTAAGGACTAAGTAAGGTTAAGGACTAAAGAAGATGCTCACTAAGATCTCCAAGAACGCGAAGCGCGGACACATTCACGACCGCATTCGCAAGAAGATGCAGGGTACGGCGGAACGTCCGCGGCTCAACGTGTACCGCTCGCTGAATCACATTTACGTTCAGGTCATCGACGACCTAAACGGCAAGACGCTGGTTTCGGCCAGTTCCGCTGAAGGCAAAAAAGAGGACCGGCGCACCGGCGGGAATGTGGCCGCGGCCAAGACTGTGGGCAAAACTGTCGCGGAGCGAGCCAAGGCCAAGGGTGTGAGTAAGGTGGTCTTCGACCGCGGCGGCTACATTTATCACGGGCGCGTCAAGGCGCTGGCCGACGCTGCGCGGGAAGCTGGTTTGCAGTTCTAGGAATTGTGTAATCGGGTAATTGAGTAAATTGAAAACCGTCGAAGCTAAAGGATTTTCAATTGCCAAATTCCCGAATTGCCAAATGAAACGAGAGTTTAAGAATGCCAACTGTTATCAAGAAGCTCGATGCGGGTTCGTACCAGCTGAAAGATCAGGTCGTGGCCATCAACCGCGTGACCAAAGTCGTGAAGGGCGGCAAGAACCTTTCTTTCGCCGCGCTGGTTGTGGTGGGCGACCCTTCGGCTGCCGTGGTTGGTTATGGCTCCGGCAAAGCGAAAGAAGTTCCGCAAGCGATTCGTAAGGCCATCGAATCGGCGAAGAAGAATCTGGTGAGAGTCAACCTTACGCAGACCAGCATTCCGCACCTGATTCTGGGCCGCTATGGTTCCGGCCGGGTATTGCTGAAGCCGGCTCCGGAAGGCACCGGAGTGATTGCGGGCGGAGCAGTGCGCGCTGTCATGACTTCGGTAGGGATACAGAACGTGCTCACCAAGTCGATCGGCACCACCAACCCGCACAACGTGATCAAAGCGACTTTCGACGCGCTGCGGCATTTGAAGAGCAGAGAGAGCGTAGCGGCCATGCGCGGCAAATCGGTGCAGGAGCTGTAGCGAGTACCGAGAAACGGCACTGGTTGCGATTGAGGGATTCAAGATGACGGCTAAGAAATTAAAGATGACGGCGAAGAAGACGAGTGCGGGCAGCGGAAAGATTCACCTGAAGTGGGTGCGTTCCGCGATTTGCGCCCCCGTGAAGCAGAAACTGGTAGTCAAGGGCCTGGGGTTTACGCGGCTCAACCAGGTGGTCGAGCGTCCAGATACGGCAGCGATCCGGGGCATGGTGGCCAAGGTGCCGCATCTGGTGGAAATCATTGAGTAGAAGCTATCGGCTTTCAGCTATCAGCCCTCTGCGCGAACCGCTCTTGGCTGACGGCTGATGACTGAGATCATTTATGAATCTATCGAACTTACGAGCACCGAAAAATGCGACGGAAAAACGCAAGCGCGTGGGCCGCGGTATGGGTTCAGGGATGGGAAAAACCTCCACGCGCGGACACAAGGGCCAGCGCTCGCGGACCGGTTCGCGTATGATCCGCGGCTTTGAAGGCGGCCAGATGCCGTTGCACCGCCGCATGCCCAAGCGCGGCTTCACCAATATTTTCCGCAAGGAATACAACATCGTGAGCCTGGACAAGCTGGCCACGCTGGGCGAGAGCACGATTACGCCCGATGTACTGCGCAAAGCCGGCTTGACTAAGGCCAAACTTCCGCTGAAGATTCTGGGCGATGGTGAACTTACCATTGCGCTTACCGTCAGCGCGCATAAGTTCTCAAAGTCGGCGCAGGAAAAAATCGTCAAGGCGGGCGGCAAGATTGAGGTCTTGCAGTAATGTTTGAGAAGCTGGCTAACATCTTCCGTATTCCGGACCTGCGCCGGCGGGTTCTGTTTACGCTGGCCATGTTGGCGGTGTACCGCCTGGGCGGACATCTTCCCACGCCCGGCGTGAATTTCCTGAAGCTGGAGCAGTATTTCGAACAGAACAAAGGCTCGTTTCTGGGTTTCGTCGATCTGTTCTCCGGCGGCAATCTGCGCCGCCTCACCATTTTCGCCTTGGGCATCATGCCCTACATCACGGCATCGATCATTCTGCAGTTGCTCACTGTGGTGTATGAGCCGCTGGCCAAGCTGCAGAAAGAAGGCGAACTCGGGCGCAAGAAAATTACCCAGTGGACGCGTTACATCACGGTCATCCTCAGCGCGGTGCAGTCGTTTGGAATCGCCATCGGCCTGGAAAAAGCCGGCGACTTCGTGCTCAATCCCGGACCGAGCTTTATTCTGATGACCATGCTCACGCTGACCACGGGCAGCGCGTTCATCATGTGGCTGGGCGAACAGATTACCGACCGGGGTATCGGCAACGGCATGTCGCTGCTGATTTTCGCCGGCATTGTGGTCGGCCTGCCCAACGGCGTCCGAGATCTTTTTGTGAAAGCTCAGACCGGCACCTGGGGGGCTATCACGCCTGTCCTCATGTTCGGCCTGATTGTGTTCATGATTGCAGTGGTTGGGTTTATCGTGTGGGTCGAGCGCAGCGAGCGCCGCATTCCCGTGCAATACGCCAAACGCGTCGTCGGGCGCAAGGTTATGGGCGGACAGTCGACGCACCTGCCCTTGCGCGTGAACGCCGGCGGTGTGATGCCGGTAATTTTTGCTTCGTCCATTTTGACCCTGCCCCAGACCATCGGCTACGGCCTGCACAACAATCCTCACTTCGGGCCGCTGTTCGACGCCCTGCGGTGGGGCGAACCGCTTTATACGCTGCTCTATGCCGTCGGCATTATTTTCTTCGCTTATTTCTATGTTTCGATCGTGTTCAATCCCAGCGAAGTCGCCGACAACATGCGCAAATACGGCGGGTTCATCCCTGGGATTCGCCCAGGCCGGCGCACCGCGGATTTCATCAACGAAGTCCTGACCCGGATTACGCTGGTAGGCGCCCTGTACCTCATCATCATCTCGTTTATTCCCGAATGGATGATCACCGGTATTCACCTCAACCATTTGTGGGGGCCGATCGGACGATTCTTTGAGAATCTGCCGACCTGGATGACGAACGGCCTGGGCGTGAATTTTTATTTTGGCGGAACTTCGCTGCTCATCGTAGTGGGCGTCGCCATGGATACGGTGACGCAGATTGAAGCGCAACTGATCATGCGTCACTATGACGGGTTCACGCCGCGCAGCGGGCGCATTCGCGGACGCCGAACTTGGTAATCCGCGCCTTGTCGCGAACAAGTTTTTTTGAGCTTTGGCTGCAGAAGAAAACTGGGGTTGCTGCACTTCGGGAGCTCTTGAAGCATATACGCTGGATTGCTCCGGAACGCTGAGATCGGACGTTTTTGGCCAACTCGATGGCGCAGGAAACCTCACTGGATGTAGGTCCTGTGGTTCTGCTGGGTCCGCCCGGAGCCGGGAAGGGCAGCCAGGCCAAGCGGATCATGGAGCACTACTGCATCCCGCAGGTTTCCACGGGAGATATTCTGCGGCGCCATATAGCCGAGGGTACGGACGCCGGCTTGGTGGCCAAGGCGGTGATGGCGCGCGGAGAACTGGTCTCCGACGTTTTGGTTTGCGAAATGGTCCGCCAGCGGTTGAAGCAGCCGGACTGCAAGCGCGGCTATGTTCTCGATGGTTTTCCCCGGACTGCAGCCCAGGCCGGGTGGCTCGATGCTTTGCTCGACGACAAGCTCTTTGACAATTCGCGTCCTACGCGTGCCTGGCCAATTGTGATCCGCCTGGACGTAGACTATAATCAATTGTTGCTCCGGATCACTGGACGCCGTTCTTGTCCCACCTGTGGGCGGATCTATAACGTCCACTTCCAGCCGCCTCGGGCCGATGAAGTTTGCGATGTTGAGGGGTGCAAGCTGGTAATCCGTAATGACGACCGCCTGGAAGTACTTCAGCCGCGTCTGTCCGCTTACGAGGAACAGACCCGCCCCGTGGCCGGTTATTACCAGCGCACGGGCCGGCTGATGTCGGTGGATGGCGACCTGCCTATGGATGAGGTCACCCGGCGGATTTTCCGGATCATCGAGGACCATCAAGCGTAAGAATGGCGATCGTGTGCAAATCGGCGGCGGAGATTGAAAAGATGCGGCAGAGCGGCCGCATTGTCCGCCAGGTTCTCGATCATGTGAAGGGTTTAGTTGCGCCCGGTGTCACTACCATGGACCTGGAGCGCACGGCAGAGCAAAAGATTAAGGATCTCGGCGCCAAGCCCGCATTCAAGGGCTATTACGATTATCCCTGCGTGCTCTGCACATCGGTGAACGAAGAGATTGTGCACGGCATTCCGTCGGAAACGCGGAGCCTGAAGGCCGGCGATATCGTTTCCATCGATTGCGGCGTCGTATTGGAAGGGTATTACGGAGATGCCGCCATCACGGTCCCGGTTGGTGAAGCGGTGAAGCCGGAGTTCCGCAAGCTGCTGGAAGTCACCGAGCAATCGCTCTACCGCGGCATCGAGCAGGCGCGCATCGGCAATACGGTGGGCGATGTGGGCGCGGCTGTGCAAGAGCTGGTGGAAGCCAACGGCTTCAGCGTAGTGCGCGAGTTTGTGGGACACGGCATTGGAACCCGGCTGCACGAAGAGCCCCAGGTTCCGAATTTCGGCGCGCGCGGCCATGGCGCCAGGTTGCGCGAAGGCATGGTGCTCGCCATCGAGCCGATGGTGAACTGCGGCAAGCCGGAAACGCGAGTGCTCGGCGATAAATGGACAGCAGTCACCGCCGACGGCAGTTTCAGCGCCCATTTCGAGCACTGCGTTGCCGTCACCAAAGACGGGCCGGTGATTTTGACGCAGTGAGGAACCAGTGACCGGTGATCAGTGGCCAGTCGTCACCGGGTTGGATTAGGAAAAGGGCGCGACGGTATTCGTGCTGGAAAGCAGGGTTTGCTGGCTAGCCACTGAGCACTGATCTTAAGGAGTCGATGAGCAAAGAAGACGCGATTGAAGTCATGGCCGTGGTTCTCGAACCGCTGCCCAACGCCATGTTCCGCGTGGAACTGGAGAGCAAGCATAAGGTGCTTGCGCACGTCTCCGGCAAGATGCGCAAGAATTTCATTCGCATCCTGCCCGGCGACAAGGTTGCCGTGGAGCTTTCGCCCTACGACTTAAATCGCGGCCGCATCGTGTACCGATATAAGTAAACGTGTGAGGATGGGCGACTCGCCCGCCGAGCGAAGCTCGGCGTTTCGACGAGAACCGGGAACTGAGAACTGTTATGAAAGTTCGAGCGTCGGTAAAAAAGATTTGCGACAAGTGCAAGGTCATCCACCGCAAAGGCGTGGTGCGTGTGATCTGCGTCAACACGAAACATAAACAGCGCCAGGGGTAGGAGCTCCTAAGCTTCAGCTAAATTCTGATTTGCTAGGAGCTAGCAGCTAGAAGCAAAAGAGCCGGAAAGCTGTCGGAGGCATACAGAACTATGGCACGCATTGCAGGCGTCGATCTTCCGCGCCAGAAGCACATTCATATCGCGCTGACTTACATCTACGGCATCGGTCATCCGCGGGCAGGCCGCATTCTTGACGAGGCCAAAGTCGAGGCGATGAAGAAGGTCCAGGATCTCAGCGAAGAAGAAGTCAACCGCATTCGCACGGTGATTGAGGGTGAGGGGTTGGTCGAAGGCGATTTGCGCAAGGAAGTTTCGATGAATATTAAGCGTCTCATCGAAATCGGCTCCTATCGCGGATTCCGTCACCGCCGTAACCTGCCGGTCCGCGGACAGCGCACCCATACCAATGCGCGCACCCGCAAAGGACCGCGCAAGGGCACGGTCGCGATGAAGAAGAAGGCCACGGCAAAAACATAAGAGCGGTATCCGGTGTCCAGTGGTCAGTGGCTAGCAAAGCTCCTGGCCGCTGGCCACTGACCACTGGACACTAACTATGGCGAAACCAGCAGCAGCGGGCGGCACCGCCGCACCGGAAAAAAAAGGCAAGAAGAAGACGTTCAAGAAGAAGGAGCGCAAGCACGTGCCCCATGGGCTGGTTTACGTGCAGGCGTCCTTCAATAACACGATCGTGACTATTACGGACATGAACGGCAACGTTCTGTCGTGGAAGAGTTCGGGATCGCTCGGTTTTCGCGGATCGCGCAAGGGCACGCCCTTCGCGGCGCAGCAAGCCGCCTCGAACGCCGCCAACATGGCGCGCGATCATGGCGTCCGCACCGTGGATGTGCGGGTCAGCGGTCCGGGTTCCGGGCGCGAGTCGGCGGTGCGTGCGTTGGCCACTTCGGGTATCGAAGTGCGCTCCATTCGCGATGCCACGCCGATTCCGCACAACGGCTGCCGTCCGCCAAAACGCCGTAGAGTGTAAGAGCAAGTGGCCAGTGATCAGTGACCGGTGGCCAGCAAAATCAAAGGCGGTTGCTGATCACTGATCACTGGCCACCGACCACTGTTCCGGGACGAAGGGTGAAGCCAAACCCGTAAACCGGTCATCTGATAAGGAGAACAACTTGGCGCGTTATACCGATGCAGTTTGCCGTCTCTGCCGGCGTGAGGGCATGAAGCTGTTCCTCAAAGGCGCAAAATGTTTCAGCGATAAGTGTCCCATCGAGAAGCGCAACTTCGCTCCCGGACAACATGGCAAGGACCGCAAAGCCAAAATCGTCGGCTACGGTCTGCAACTGCGTGAAAAGCAGAAAGCCAAGCGCATCTACTTTACGCAGGAAGGCCAGTTCCGCAACTATTTCGAGAAGGCTGCGCGGTCGAGAGGCGTAACCGGCGAGCTCCTGCTGCAGCAGCTTGAGCGCCGTCTCGACAATGTCGTGTTCCGCTTGGGATTTGCGCAATCGCGCCGTCAGGCGCGCCAGCTTGTGCGTCACGGCCATGTCGCCGTCGACAACCGCAAGGTCAACATTCCCTCGTACGAGGTGAGTGCAGGAGAAGAGATTTCTATTCGCGAGAACAGCCGCAAGCTTCTCGTGCTCGAACTGGCCAAGGAATTTGCCAGCCACGGCACCATGCCCAACTGGCTCGAAGTGGACCGTGACGCTTACAAGGCGCGTGTGCTGAGTTTGCCCAAGCGCGAAGACATTCAGTTGCCAGTGAACGAGCAGTTGATCGTCGAGTTGTACAGTAAGTAAGACATTGAGCAATTGAGTGATCGGGTCAATCGCTCGATCACCAAATCGCTCAATTTATCGGTCCACATTTCGAGCCAGATCAGCCTGTCCCAGTATTGACCTGAGTTGGACCACTCAGCGAGCGGGGACTGAGCCAAACGGCCGAAGGAGAAACAAATGCTTTGGAAAGGTTTTCAGAAGCCGAAACGTCTCGCAGTCGATACTTCCACCCTCACCGACAAGTACGGCATCTTCTGGGCGCAGCCTTTTGAACGCGGCTTCGGCACGACCGTGGGCAACGCTCTGCGGCGTGTGCTGTTGAGTTCCATTGAAGGTGCAGCCGTCACCGCCGTCAAAATCGACGGTGTGCTGCACGAGTTCCAGTCGATTCCCGGGGTGGTCGAAGACGCGACCGACATCATCCTCAACCTGAAACAGATTCCGTTCAAGCTCAGCGGCGACGCGCCCAAGGCCATCTACCTGCGCGCCGATCAGCCCGGCATAGTCACCAGCGGCATGGTCGAAGCCGACGGCGACGTCGAAGTCCTCGATAAGGATGTCTACATCGCCACCGTCAGCGAAGGTGGCAAGCTCGACATGGAAATGCGCCTGAAGCGCGGCCGCGGCTACACTTCCGCCGACAAGAATTTCGACGAAGACCTCGGCATCGGCTTCATTCCCATCGATTCCGTACACTCGCCGGTGCGCAAGTGCAACTACACGGTGGAAGCCGCGCGTCTCGGCCAGATCACCGACTACGACAAACTCACCCTCGAAGTGTGGACCAACGGCTCGATTACGCCTGCCGATTCCATCGGCCTGGCCGCGAAGCTGTTGAAAGATCACATGAACATCTTCATCAACTTCGAGGAAGAAATCGAAACTGGCACGTCGTCGTCCGACGATCGCAAGCCCGAAATTCACAACGAGAACCTGAACCGTTCCGTGGAAGAACTCGAACTTTCGGTGCGCAGTTACAACTGCCTGAAGAATGCGAATATTCAAACCATCGGCGAACTCGTCCAGAAGACCGAAGCCGAAATGCTTAAGACCAAGAACTTCGGCCGTAAATCGCTGAATGAGATCAAAGAAATCCTGTCTTCGATGGGTCTCAGCTTAGGCATGAAGATCGACGAGCACGGCAATGCCGTGCCCGGACCGACTTCAAACCAGATTCTTCCGGCTTCGATGTACGGCCCGGACGATCAGATGTAGAACAAGTACTCAGTGGCTAATGGTCAGTGGTCAGAAAAACAGAAAGCAAGAAACGAGCTGCCAGCCGCTGACTCCAAACATTTAGAGACTGATCACTGGCCACTGGCCACTGACCACCGAGGTTCCCATGCGCCACAAAGTAGCAGGCTATAAACTCGGACGGAACACAGCGCACCGGCGATCGCTGCTGCGCAACCTAGTCACTTCCGTGATCGTCGACGAACGCATCGAGACCACCGTTCCCAAGGCCAAGGCCGCGCGTCCGTTGGTTGAGAAGATGATCACTCTCGGGAAGCGCGGCGATCTCGCCGCGCGCCGTCTGGCCGCGGCTTATCTCATGACCGATGAAGCGGTGGTGAAGCTGTTCGACAAGATCGGCCCCCGCTTCGGCGACCGCGAAGGCGGTTACACACGCATCGTCCGCACCGGCTGGAATAAGGGCGACGGCGCCGACAAAGCTTTCCTCGAACTGCTGGGCAGCGAGAAAGTTCTCGACGAAAAGCGCGAGAAGCGCGCCGAAAATCGCGCTAAGAAGAACGCAGAGGCCCGCAAGGCTATGGAAGACGCCGAAGCGCAAGCCCAGCACGATGGCGGCATCGAGCCGATCAAAGAAGAAGGCGAAGACAAGAAAAAGTAATCTGATTCTGTCGCAACAGGGCACGGCTTCCCGTGCCCTTTTTCTTTGTAGATAAGTCCCCTTGCTATGTCATTCCGATCTGGGCGTAGGCCCGAGGAGGAATCTGCTGTAGGGAGTGTCCGCAGGCTCCCCCATTCGTACATGTCCCCTTGCGGCTGACGGCGGTAATCTTGCCGTTTCGCGCCATGCCGCTACACTTACTGTGAAGAAGTGGCTCTGAGGAAATGGCCTTTACCCGCACACAGATCGGCATTGCCGTCGGCGCCGGCGCGCTGCTGGTCTTCGTGTTTCTCGGTTATATCTGGTGGCTGGGCGATCAGGGGCCGGTGCTGGCGCGGTCGGAAGATCACGACCCGCTCACCGGCTTGCCCGTTAGCATCCGGATGAATCCGCTGCGCGACCGATCCATCGAACACAGCGCCAACAAGTTTCTCCGCGAGTTGCGCGACGGACATTGCGACGATCTTCTCTCCGGATGGGAGCACGACTACCGCAAGAAGTACGCCCGCTTCATCTGCAGCTCGGAGGCGCAGCATCCGCTTCTTTCCTGGGAACTGGCGGATTGGGAGAGCGCGCCGCCCCTGACCATCCTTCACTACCGCGGCAAACGCCGCAACGGCAACGGCCAGCCGGGAACCGATCAGGAACTCTTCACCGTCACCACCGAAAACAAAGGCGGCCAGTGGGTGGTCACCAAGTACGATGCGATGTATTGAAGCGGAGTTCTCGGCTCGCGCTTCCGAGCTTCGCCAATGCTATTCGGAGAAGACAAGCTGTACTCCGGAAAGACAAGCCAAAAAGCCTAACCAGACATCTGCATTACACGGTTAGTCACAGCCCGAAACGCGACTGTCTAACCAATGTAGCTCGCTTCGCAGGTTAGCGTGATTTGCGCCTTTAATTTCGCGACTTCATCCAACGAAGGCACGCGAACAAAATCCCTTGCGCCGCGATTCCGGCGCAAGTGTCGAGAAGAACATCCCGCGGCGTTCCAGTGCGCGATGGGATAAAGCTCTGATGCCACTCGTCAAGGCTGGCCACAAACGCGGTCATCAGCACGGCAATACTCGCCCAACGGATAGACCACAGCGGATTTCCCGGCGCCGGGAAGGTCTCGCGCCAGGCCCGAAACGCCAGGAAGCTCAGAATGCCATAGCCGACGACGTGTCCGCCCTTGCGAATGTAGAAGTGCCAAACCTCGAAGCGAGGCCAATCCAGGCCGAAAAGAAAGTGCAGCACCGGGTAGAGAATCCGGCTGGTGTTGTGGGAGGAAAGCCACGCGGTCGATTCGACGGCAATCACGATCAGCCACAAAATTGCGGCGATCCAGGCTTTCAGAAACTCGCGCCGCGGGGAGCTCAAGAGAACAAACCATTGCCGCTCGTCCTCGCCGGCACGCGCAGGCTTCCATTACTCAATCCGCTATTCAATCGCATAATTGGGAGCCTCGCGAGTGATCATGACATCGTGGACGTGACTCTCGCGGAGTCCCGCGCCGCTGATGCGCACGAAACGCGTCTTCTGCAGCAGTTCAGAAATGGTGGCGCAGCCGCAATAACCCATGCCTGACTTCAATCCTCCGACCATCTGATGCACAATCATGGCGACCGAGCCGCGATAGGGCACGCGTCCCTCAATGCCCTCGGGAACCAGCTTGGCCAGGCGATTGGATTCGACGTCGGCCGCCGCAACCGCCGCAGATGACTCGCCCTCGGTGTTCTGAAAATAACGCTCGCTCGATCCCGCCGCCATGGCCCCAAGCGATCCCATGCCGCGATACGACTTAAACGTGCGGCCCTGATACAAAATCAACTCGCCCGGACTTTCATCGGTTCCGGCGAAGAGCGAGCCGATCATCACCGCGCTCGCGCCTGCGGCCAGCGCCTTGGTGATGTCCCCCGAATACTTGATTCCACCGTCCGCGATGATGGGAACGCCAGCGTCTTTTGTCGCGCGGAAGGCCTCGGCGATGGCCGTGATCTGCGGCACACCCGCACCCGTGACCACGCGCGTGGTACAGATTGAACCCGGCCCGATTCCGACTTTAATGCCGTCGGCCCCGGCGCGAGCCAATTCGCAAGCGCCATCGAATGTAGCGACATTGCCGGCCAGCAGTTCCACGTGGGGTAGTTTCGCCTTCACCAGTTTCACGGCTTCGAGAACTTTTGTGGAATGGCCGTGCGCGCTGTCGATGGCAAGCACGTCTACTTTCGCTTCGGCGAGTTCCTGGGCGCGCTCCAGGAAGTCTCCTGTGGCGCCGATGGCCGCGCCTACGCGCAACCGTCCCTGCGGATCTTTCGCCGCGTTGGGATATTTCAGTTTCTTCTGAATGTCTTTTACCGTGATCAGGCCCTTGAGGTTGTATTTGTCGTCGACGACAAGCAATTTTTCAACGCGGTGCTCGTGGAGAATTGTTTCCGCATCTTCGAGGGTCGTGCCCACAGGCACGGTGATGAGATTTTTCTTGGTCATCACACGATCGATGGGGATATCGAAGCGGGTTTCAAAACGCAGATCGCGGTTGGTGAGGATGCCGACGAGTTTGCCGTTTTCCGTGATGGGCACGCCTGAGATCTTGTACTTCCGCATGACCTCGAGCGCGTCGCTGACCCGGTCAGTGGGCGACATGGTGACCGGATCGACAATCATTCCGCTTTCCGAGCGTTTTACCTTGTCGACTTCGTTGGCCTGCTGCTCGATGGTGAGGTTGCGGTGAACAATGCCGAGTCCGCCCTGTTGCGCCAAAGCAATCGCCATGTGAGATTCGGTGACGGTATCCATGGCGGCGCTGACAATCGGAATATTCAAGCCGATGTTGCGCGTGAGGTGGGTCTGCGTACTGGCCGTCGCGGGAATTACATCGGAGCGCGCGGGTAAGAGAAGAACGTCGTCGAAGGTGAGAGCTTCGGGAACGGGAAAATGAATCATAAGTTTCTCGGAAATTTCTCCCCGCCGTGCGGGTGAATCTTCATTCTAGAGAGGGCGCGGGGATTCAGGCAAATGAAGTAAGCGTCGGAGCCTTTGCGGAGCACAGGAACCCGGGATTGCAGCGATCCGGGATCATCGGCCAAACTGTGCCTTAGTTCACCGTAAGCGGCGCGGTTACGCTGCCCACTTTGCCGGTGACGTTGTCGCGGATCACGACTCGCACGGTGTACTGTCCCGGGCCAAGCTCCACAGCATGGGTGAAGCCGACGCCGTTACTGCGCAAAGTTGCCATTTGCGCTTCGGATACCGGCGTGGTGAACGTCTTACTGATCATGCTTGTGGGTTTGCCGGTCTTGGCCTTATCGGCGAAAGCGGCCACTCCGAGGTCGAAGTTAAGGTGGCTTTGGCCGCCGCCTTCGAGCGATACGCTATTCGGCGGCAGACGAACCAGAAACTCCGCCTTCTTCGTTTCGCCTGCGCCGGAGACTCCGAGCCATTTCACGGTGAGGGGTATGCCGGTTCCTTCGATAGGCGACATTAAAGCGTAGCTGAGATCAGAATTATGAGTCAGTTCGGCGTGGATGGTTGCGTTGGTGACGAAGAAGCCTTTGCGGGCGCGGACTTCCGTATCTTTCTTGTCTACTTTGACCTTGAGCTGCCGCCAGCCGGCATGGTTGTTATGCATGTCGAGGTAGTAGCCGACCATGTAGTAGGACGAGGCATCGTCGGCGGCGCGTTTGAAGCAGGAAGCCAGGTCGTTCGTGTTGTAGAAGGCCTTTCCCCCAGTCATATCTGCGAATTGGTTGAGAGTGTCGATGGTGGACATCTGCAGCCAGGCGCGGTTGCTGAATTGCCGCGCAGTGGGAGCGCGAGAACGGGTGGCATCGACAATGGGGGACGAATTCACCAAGCCGCGCACGTCTACCGGGTAGACTGAGATCTGGGCCTCGGTCAGCGCCTGCATCGTGCGTTCGTAAAGAGCGGCGAGATAACCGCCGGGAACCACTGCCGGCGAGGATATGCTGAAAGGAAATCCGCCGGTCGCCCAGATGAGCGACTTACGCCCTGGAACGCCGGAAAGCGACCAGGCAATTCCCAGGAAGGCGTTCATGGTGGTCTCAATGGCGTTCTGCTGCTGGAACTGGGCGTAGATCGCGTCCCCGTGTTCGACGAAGGCGTCCATCGCGGTGCCGGGATCGGAACCGGGGCCGACAGTGGGAATATTGGGAACGTCACCTGCGGCCGCGTCCGCCTGCGCGTCAATGCTAACGCTCTGCAGGCCGGGCATTTCGCCGCCGACTTTTTTCAGCACCAGCAGCAGTTGCGCGGGGTCGCCGGTCAGCCCCTGCACGATCCTAAGGCCGTGACTGGTGATGATCATGAGAGCCAGGACTTGTCCCGAGTCCAGACTGTTGGCCAGATACTTGACCAGTTCGCGGCGACCGTAAGTTTGATCGAGGAATGGAGTATTCACGGTGTCGAGGGCGATCACGGTTATGGTGCGGGGCTGATCGCCGGATAAGGTGAGGTTGCTGAACTCTCCTGGTTTCGTTGCGACCGAAACAAGTTTTGCGTTGGTGGAAATAAGTTCCTCGAACGTCGAGACGGTTTGTTCTTTGCCGTTTTCGAAGACGTGGAAATCGGCTTTGGTCAATCCGTGAACGTGGCTGCCGCTCTTGTCGGTAACGACCACCGGAACCTGCACGAGGATGGTCTCGGTGCGAAACTCGATTTTGCCTTCGTCATCGGCCACGTGCAGAGGAACGGCATCGGGAATACTCGAGTTGGGCATTCCCGAGGACGAGGTCGTCCGGGCCGGAGTGGTATTGCCGGTGGTGTGTCCCCCGCCGCCTCCGTGAGTTTGCGCCAAAGCCAAAGAAGCAAGGGCGACGATGGAAAAGGGGAGGAGCAGGCGGAAAGTGGACATACATACTCCGAGCGACGTTCGAGAATTGTACGCCTAGCCAAAGCTGAGAAGCCAGAACGAATTCAAGGGTCTGGCGCGTTTGTTTTTTAACGCGGCGGGGCGTATATTAGAACTCTGAGAACTGTTGTGTAGTACCGCAATCGGCGAAGCACACCAGTGGGCGCAAGCCCACTTTTTAGTTTCGGGTGGAATGCGCTCCGGGTGCTGGCTTGTAAGTTATTGGATTCATGGCGCTTGAACTTGACCGTGTACGCGAGATTGCGGAGCGGGTAGCTGCCTCCAGCGGTCTCGAAGTGGTCGAGATTGAGCTTCGCGGCGGCGGCAAAGCCCGCATGCTGCGCGTGTTTTTGGATAAGGTCTCAGCGGCGGGCGGCGATCCGCCGGCGGGCGTGACGCACGAGGACTGCGCGAACTTCAGCCGTGAGTTTGGCACGATTCTTGACATCGAGGACGCGGTGCCCGGCGGTTCCTACACGCTGGAAGTTTCTTCGCCGGGGCTGGACCGGAAGCTGACGCGAGCCGCGGATTTCAATCGTTTCACCGGCAGCCGGGTGAAGCTGACGACGAGGCAGCCGGTGAACAACACGAGGCACTTCGAGGGGCGGTTGGAAAGTTTTCGCGATGGCCATCTAACGCTGGATTTGACTGCGGCGAGCAAGAAGGCTCGTAGGAAGATGGCAGCGGCGGCCTCCGGGGAGAAGATTGCGATCGACTTCGCCAACGTGGAGAAGGCGAACCTGGTGCCGGAAATTTGAAAGGCGGACTTCAGACGTCAGACCTTTGGACCGCGGCGACACCTGGTTCTGAGGGCTGACGCCTGAGGTCCGAAGTCCGAGGTCGGATTTGCTATGGCAAGTGAGCTCTACAACACGATCGACGCCCTGAGCCGGGAAAAAGGGATTGATCCGCGGATTGTGGTCAGCGCGGTGGAAGATGCCATTGTCATGGCTACGCGCAAGTACTACAAGACGCAGGAGAATCTTCGGGCCGAACTCGACAAAGAGACCGGCAAGATCAATGCTTTTGCGGTGAAAACGGTGGTGGAGAGCCCGGAGCAGGTGGAAGATCCCGCCTTGCAGATCACAGTGGAGGATGCGCGCAAGGTCGATCCCAGTCTGGAGGTCGGCGGCGAGTTGCGGATCCCGAAGGTCACAGAGGGAATTTTGGGACGCATCGCGGCGCAACTGGCCAAGCAGGTGATCTTTCAGAAGGTGCGCGAGGCGGAGCGCGATACGGTTTATAACGAGTACATCGGGCGCGTGGGCGAGATCGTCAACGCGACGGTGAAGCGCGTAGAAGGTCCGGATGTGATCTTTGACATCGGCAAGGCGGAAGCGCGCATGCCGCGGAAGGAACAGTCGCGGCTGGAGTCGTTTGCCATCGGCGAGCGCTTGCGGGTGGTGATTGCACGCGTGGAAAAAGCTTCGAAAGGGCCGGGGGTGGTGGTGTCGCGAGCCGCGCCGGACCTGGTGCAGCATCTGTTCCAGACCGAAGTGCCCGAGATTTATGACGGCACGGTGGTGATCCGGGCGATTGCGCGCGAAGCCGGCGAGCGCACGAAGATTGCGGTCATGTCGAAGGACAAGGACGTGGATGCGGTGGGCGCCTGCGTGGGCATGAAAGGCATGCGGGTGCAGTCGATCATTCGTGAGCTGCGCGGGGAGAAGATTGACATCATCGAATATCACGAAGATGCGGTGACCTTTGCCGAAAAGGCGTTGCAGCCCGCAAAAGTCAGCAAGGTGACGGTGGTCGAAGCGGCGGATAAACATTTGGAAGTCGTGGTCGACGACAGCCAGCTTTCGCTGGCGATTGGCAAGAAGGGGCAGAACGTCCGGCTGGCGGCCAAGCTGCTGGGCTGGAAGATCGACATCAAGAGCGAGGAAGAGAAGCGGCAGGAAGTGGAACAGCAGATGTCGGCGCTGGTTACGCAGACGGCGACTCCTCTGGAAAGC
Organism: Acidobacteriaceae bacterium; assembly: GCA_003156805.1. GTDB lineage: Bacteria > Acidobacteriota > Terriglobia > Terriglobales > Acidobacteriaceae > Sulfotelmatobacter. The sequence continues at coordinate 24,717 of PMHV01000039.1, forward strand.
GTGCCGGGGCTGGGCGAAGGATTGGTTGAGAAGCTGAGCGCCGCGGGCGTGACCACGGTCGAGGCGCTGGCCGACATGACGCCCGAGCAACTGGAGGCCATCGAGGGTATCGGCCCCAAAACGGTGGAAAAGATCAGCCTGGCGGTGAATAATTATTTCGCCGCGCTTGAGGGCGTGGCCGTTGAAGCCGAAGGCGAAGTCGCTGCCGAGGGCGAGGTGCCACCAGGGGTTGCGGCGGAGGCGAGCGCGGAACCAGACGCGGCCGAAGCCATGCCTGACGAAGCGACCGCCGAAGCGGCGGTTGCGGAAGAGCCTGCCGCCGAGACAGAGATTTCTGCTTCCGGTGAGGTAGTGGAAGCGGGTGAGCGTTCCGCAGAGCACCCCGCAGCCGATGAAGGCTCGGCTTCCGAAACGAAAGAATAATCATGTCACGCTGGCGTCAGTTCGACGGCGTGGAGATGGAAGTAGCTGACTCCGTGAGGTCGCAATGAAGACCTAACTATAACGCGGAGAAAACGAAAGGCCGGATGAGTAAGGTTCGAATCAACGATCTAGCCCGAGAGCTGGAAGTAAAGAGCAAAGCTATTCTCGACACACTTCCGCTGGTAGGAGTAACGGAGAAGAAAACGCACTCCAGTTCTCTGGAAGACTTCGAAGCGGAGAAGGTGCGAGTGTACGTGCGCGCATCCGCTGAAGGCCAGTCCGCCAGCGCGAAAGCCGCCAGCCGTGCCGGCCACGGCGAAGAGGGAATCAAGACCAAGATCGACCTGTCGCACATCTCCCGGCCAGGAGACGTGCTGAAAGCCATCACTCAACAGAAGGAAGCTGCGGCGCCGGCTGCGGTGCGCCCGGTCGTGGCTCCGCCAGCGGCGGAGAAAAGCACGGTTGCGGCATCGGCCACTAGGCCCGTGGTTGCGCCACCGGCGATGAAACCTGGCGTACCGCTTGCGGCACCACCAGTCGTGGCACAGCCGCCCGCGCGTCTGGTCGTTCCAACTTCTATCGAGACCCACGCGGCAGCGCCGCCTCGCATGGTCTCGCCGCCAGTCGTGACGTCGCCCATACGCCCGGCAGCGCCGCCGACATCGGTGTCGATGCATTCAGGGTCTTCGGCTGCTCCAATTTCGGCAAGTTCATCGCCATTGGCTCCTGTCGCCAGTCGTCCAGCTGCGCCTCCGCCGCCTCCGCCGCGCATGATCATTCCACAGACCGGGCCTCGCCCGGTTTACAAGGCTCCGCCCAGGCCGGTGCAACCTACGGCGCAGGCAGGATCTCCGGCGGCGGGCACGGCGCGTCCAGCGCCGGGGCGTCCCATACCCGGCCAGCCGATTTTCCAACGGCCGCGGCCGCAGCAGACTCCAGGCGGTGCGCCACGTCCAATGCTGCGGCCCGGCGAACGACGGCCGATGCACCCCACGCGGCAATCGCCGGCGGGAGCGCGTCCTCTTGGCGTAGGACCTTCGCTTCCGCCTCCTGGTCCGAGTCGCCCCGGCAGCCGTCCTGGCGCTCCGGCCCGGCGGCCTGGCCAGCGCTACGTTCCGCGCGGTGTGAAGGAAGGCCCGATGAAGGGCTACACGCCGCCACCCCGCGTGGTGGTCTCGAACGAGCCCATGCCCATCACGCGCAACATCACTATCGCGGAAGGCATCAGCGTGAAGGATTTGGCGGAGAAGCTGGACATTCGCGCCAAAGACCTGATCTCGCGCCTGCTGGGCCGCGGCGTCTTCGCCACGATCAACCAGACGCTGGATGCGGAGTTGGCCAGCGACATGGCGCGCTTTTTCGGTGCGGACACGAATGTGATTACATTCGAAGAGCAGGCGGCCAAAGACATTGACGAAGCAGCTGGCAGCGGCGAAGAAAGCATCGCCGGAGCCGTGCCCCGGCCGCCGGTGGTCACCATCATGGGCCACGTNNGCTGGCGGCATCACCCAGCATATTGGCGCCTACAAGGTTCGCATTGTAGATAAAGAATCTCCCGCCTACGGGCGCGAGATCGTTTTTCTGGATACGCCGGGCCACGAAGCGTTCACGCGCATGCGCGCCCGCGGCGCCAAGGCGACGGATATTGTTGTGCTGGTCGTGGCTGCCGACGACGGCGTCATGCCGCAGACGCTCGAAGCCATTGACCACGCGCATGCGGCGGAAGTTCCTATCATTGTCGCGGTCAACAAAATCGACAAGCCGGAAGCTTTGCCGGATCGCGTGAAAAAGCAACTCGCGGACCGGGGCTTGATGCCGGAAGATTGGGGCGGCAAGACGGTATTTGTGGATGTTTCGGCAAAGAAGAAAACCAACCTCAACCTTTTGATGGAAATGATTTGCCTGGTCGCCGATCTGGCGGAACTGAAAGCGAGTCCGGAGCGCGCGGCCACCGGCGTGGTGCTCGAAGCCAAGCTCGACCGCGGGCGGGGCCCTGTGGCCACGGTGCTGGTGCAGAATGGCACGCTGAGCGCCAGCGACAATTTTGTAGTGGGCAACGTTTACGGCAAAGTGCGCGCCATGTTCGATGACCGCGGCGGAGCGTTGCAGTCGGCTCCGCCCTCGACGCCGGTGGAAATTCTGGGCATGGAAGGATTGCCGCACGCAGGCGATCAATTCGTGGTGGTGGCCGATCGCGACAAGGCGCGCGGCATCTCCGAATACCGCGAGCAGAAGGCGCGCGAGGCCGCGCTGGCCAAGAGTTCCCGCGTATCGCTGGAAGGATTGGCGGAGCAGATCAAGACCGCGGGGACCAAGGAGCTCAACGTCATCCTCAAGGGCGATGTGCAGGGTTCCGTGGAAGTGATTACCGACCTGCTGACCAAACTTTCGAACGAGAAGGTACGGCTGAAACTGCTGCGCTCGGGTGTGGGCGCTATTACCGAAACCGACGTGCTGCTGGCCTCGGCGTCCAACGCAATCATCATCGGCTTCAATGTGCGGCCGGAGCGCAAGGCGCAGGAACTGGCCCAGCAGGAGGAAGTGGATATCCGCCTGCACTCGATCATTTACGAGCTGCAGGACGAGATTAAACGCGCCATGAGCGGCCTGCTCGAGCCCACATTCAAAGAAAATTACCAGGGCCGCGCTGAAGTGCTCGACACCTTCCGCATCCCGAAGGTGGGCACTGTGGCCGGTTGCCGGGTGGCCGACGGGCTTATCAAGCGCGATTCCGAAGTCCGCTTGCTGCGCGACAGCGTGGTCGTATTCAAGGGCAAGGTCGCATCCCTGCGGCGCTTCAAAGACGATGCCAAAGAGGTTACGAACGGCATGGAGTGCGGCATTTCGATCGCGAACTACGGAGACATCAAGGTCGGCGACGTGATCGAGGCCTTCGTCACAGAGAAGATTGCCGCGGAAGTGATTGCCTAAGAACCGTCGTTGGTCGTTAGTCGTTGGTCGTTAGCCGAAGAGATTTTGCCAACGACTAACGACCAGCGACTAACGACCTGCATGATCGCCTTTCTCACCCTCGAACTGCGCATTGAAGCGGCGCAGTCGCTCAAAGACAAACGGCAGGTGGTGCGCAGCCTGAAAGACCGCATGCGGGCGAGTTTCAATGTGTCGGTGGCGGAACTGGAACCGAGCAGCCTGTGGAACCAGGCTACGATCGGCGTGGTGAGCATTTCCGACTCGCGCGACTATCTCGACGGACTGATGAAAAACGTGGAACGGCAGGCGACGCGCATCGCCAACAACCACGGGGCGGAGATTGCGGATTCGTTTGTCGAGTACCTATAAAGGCCGCGTCCTTCCACAAATGGCGGCCGACGAGTGCAATGGCGATTTTTCGCCAATTAGCCCAACGGGCGTTCGCTCTAGTAGCCCAGAGCCGTTTCGGGATGTCGGTTTTCACGGAAAGAGATAAAGTCGGCGTCAATGCCGCCTTTCCACCTCCATCCAGTTAGCGCATAACCGGCAACGGAGCCCAAGAAGAGCAGCACGTTGTACACCACGTCAGTAGTGCGGTGGAAATGGAAATTGAAGTGAACCATGGGCGCGACTATGCCGACAGGTAGAGTGAGGTACTCAGCTTTGCTGAAGCAGTACGTGATCCAGAATGACGCTCCGAATATTGCATAAATTGCGGCCACGGCTCTGGCAATTGGCTGAATCCTCAAAGCCATGATTTTCATTTCAGCACCCCGCACACTATACGATGTACGGGATTGTTGACGTTTATCAGACAGCGCTCATTGACCGTCACTGGGCCTCCGCTGATTGTGCCGCAGTGACCGGGCAACCCATCCCTTCAACCCGGGCGCAACGCCGCTTGCAAGTGCAACACGTATCGCATTGTTACCTCTGTACTTACCCCCATCGCTCGTTTGTGCGGGACAATAGCACTTCGGAGCCAACACCTGCGGCCGGTTTTCTGATATTCTCATGCGTTTTATCCCGAGGTGACCTTGGAGAAGCGCGGGCTCAAATACCATCGTGGACGTTTAGGCGAAGCCTTGCGCGAGGAGATCGAAACGCTGGTGGAAGGTGAGTTGGCTGATCCACGCATTGGCCTGGTGAGGGTGACCGCTGTCCACCTGGCGGAAGATGGCCGCTCCGCGCAGGTTTTGGTGGACGCCGATGGCGACGACGAGGAAGCGGATCGCAGCCTGGAGGGTTTGGAAGCCGCCCGGGAATACATCCGCCATGAACTGGTGGAACGCCTGCGCCTGCGGCGCGCGCCGGAATTGCTTTTCCGGCTGGACCGCTCGGAGCGGGAAAAGGCGCGAGTCGAAGAATTGCTGCAACGGGCCAAGAAAAGAGCCAAGGTCCGGGCGAAACAGGGTGGGGAAAAGGCATAACGAATGTTGCAGGACGTGCTTCGGCAAATCGAACGGCGCGACCGCTTTCTGCTCACCTCGCACGCGCGACCGGATGGCGACGCGATCGGCTCGGCCCTGGCGTGCTGCCAGGTTCTGCGTGCGATGGGCAAGCAGGCGGACGTGGTGCTGCACGATGCCGTGCCGCGCGTCTACCGCTCTCTTCCGTTTGCCGATCAGGTTGTGCAGGCCGACCGCATCAAGGGCGGATATGAGGCCGCGATTATTCTGGAATGCGACAGCGTTCATCGCACGCGGCTCGAAGGCCTGGAAGACCGCTTTCTGATCAGCATCGATCATCACATCAGTGGGCGGCCATTCGCGCACGTGAACTGGATCGATCCACATGCAGTTGCGACGGCAGAGATGGTATTCCGGCTGGCTCGCGAAGCTGGAGCGCGCTTCTCCCCTGAGATTGCTACCTGCCTCTACACCGCGCTGATGACCGATACTGGATCGTTCATGTTTCAGGGCGTGAACCAGCACACATTCGCTCTGGCGCAGGAACTTGTTCTGGCCGGGGCCGATCCCGCCCACTGTGCGCGCAGCATTTATTTTGCGCACTCCGAGGCCAAGCTGCGGCTGCTGGGCGAAGCCCTGCGCAATCTCAAAACGGAAGGCCATTTGGCCTGGACCTGGGTGTCGCACGAGCACATGCAGCGCTGGGCGGCGAAGGATGAAGACTGCGAAGGCCTGGTGAACTATGTGCTTTCCATTGGCGAGGTAGAAGTGGCCGCGTTTTTCCGCGAACTTCCTGACGGACGCTTCCGCGTGAGCCTGCGCAGCAAAGGAAAACTTGACGTGGCGCGGGTAGCCGAGCGCTTTGGTGGGGGTGGCCACGAGTGCGCCAGCGGCTGCCCGGTGGACGGCCCGCTCGCCAGCGCCGTGCGCGAAGTGCTGCAACGGCTTCGCCGCGGGCCTTCCGTACAATGAGTTTTCAAGAAGCGCCGTCTCCCATTTCTGATTCCCGCCAACCCGCCGCAGGCGCACGCACTCGCACGGATGCCGTGTTGATCGCGGGGTTCTGCGCATTTCTATTTTTCTACGGTCTGGGGCAATTTGGACTGATCGGCGCCGATGAGCCGCGCTACGCGCAGGTTGCGCGCGAGATGCTCGACCGCCATGACTGGGTTACGCCCACGCTCGGCGGCCAGCCCTGGCTGGAAAAGCCGCCGCTTTACTACTGGCAGGCGATGCTGAGCTATTCGCTGTTTGGAGTCAGCGACTGGGCTGCGCGAGTTCCTTCGTCGCTCGATGGCAGTTTGATGGTGCTGGCGGTCTATCTCTTCGTTCGCCGCTTTCGCCGTGGCGTAGAGGTGGACGCCGCGTTGATCGCCGCGTCCTGCGCCGGCATCACCGGCTATGCCCGCGCCGCCTCAACCGACATGCCTCTGGCTGCTACCTTCACCCTTGGAATGCTCGCGTGGTGGGCCTGGCGGGAAAGCGGGCTGCGAATCTATCTCGCGCTGTTTTATGCCTTCATGGCGCTCGGCACTTTGGCCAAGGGACCGGTCGCGCCTTTTCTCGCCGCCATGGTCATCTTGGTCTATGCCCTCGCATGTCGCGAGCTGCGGTTGGTCGCTGGCACGCTGTGGGTCCCGGGAATTCTCTTATTTCTTGTGATTGCTCTGCCTTGGTATGTGGCGGTTCAGATTCGGAATCCCGGTTTCTTTCGCGAGTTTTTTCTCGCTCACAACCTCGGCCGCTTCTCGAAGAATCTTTTCCACCACACCGAGCCGTTCTGGTATTACATGCCGGTGACGGCGCTGGCGTTGCTCCCGTGGACGGTTTTCGCGACTGCGGCGCTGGTGCAATCGGTACGCCTGTGGTGGAACGAGCGTAAGTCGTCCGCACAAGGTGCGAATGCTTTCGATGTGGACTCTGGATATGGTTTGAGCCTTTTTGCCGGCTGCTGGCTGATTGTGCCCGTGCTGTTCTTCACTTTGTCGCAGTCGAAACTGCCCGGCTACATTCTTCCCGCTGTTCCGGCGGGCGCGCTGCTGCTGGCGGAATATTTGCGGCAACATTTTGCCCGGGGCGAAAGCACGCCGGTCTCCAGGTGGCTGGTGGCGGCGCACTCGCTGCTGGCGTCCGCTCCCATGGCTCCGGCGCTTCTGATTGCTTATCTGGTGACGCAGCACCGGTTGCCTGGTGGACAGCCGATGCTTGTCGCCCTGGCCGTGACGTTCGCGCTTTGCGTTGGAATCGCGCTTACGCTGGCCAGCAGGCTGGGCCTGCGCATGTTGCGGTTTGTCACGCTCATTCCGGTGGTGCTGACCGTTGCCGCGGTGCTGAAAATCGGCGCCGGCACTTTGGACCAGACGCTCACCGCGCGTCCGCTGGCGCAGGAAATCGCCAGCATGGAAACGCATCAACTTGCGCTGGCCGTTTACCACGTTCCCCGCGAACTGGAGTACGGACTCACTTTTTATCGCAATCAGTTAACGCAAAACTACGACTGGGGCACCGTTCCGGAGGAAGAACATCTGCTGGTAGCGCCGGAGAACTCACAAGCCGAGATCGCCAGGCTGATGCCCGGGCGGCGCGTTTCCTATCTCGGCCACTTCGCGGCGCAGCATGTGGATTACTTCTGGGTGGCTGCCGCATCGCGCATAAAGTAAATAACCTATCGCACCCAGCTGCGACCATGCAGCGATCTGAAGAACAAGAACGACGAGGCGAGCGCGATTTTCTGTTGCTACCCAGTGTTCAGTTCGGTTGCCTCGCGCGCGCGAACAAACTAAACTCGGGTTTTTGCCGCTGCGATTGCGGCCGCGGTTCCTCTTGCGGCTGACCTCGCTGGAGCCCATTGGAGATTCTCGATCTCAGGCATTTTTCTTCCGTTGATCTGCGCCCTCTCCTCGACGACGAGACGCAAGTCTGGTCGCGCCTGCTTACCTGGGATTACAGCGGGTCGGCCGAGATGATCCTGCGCTACGTCGACGCGAAGATCCTTCCCGGCTATGCAGCCATCGAACGCGGGCGCATTTTCGGATACTCGTTTTTCGTCTATGAAGGCAGCAAAGGCGTCATCGGCGATCTTTTTGTGGCCGATGGCGGCCGCTTGCCCAACGCGCGCGAAGTAGAACTGAAACTCCTGACGCACGTCATCGAAACTCTCCAGCAGTCGCCGGGCATACACCGCGTCGAGGCTCAGTTGCTCGCCCATGACGCGGGCAGCGTGGCCCGTCCTTTCCTGGAACAGGGCTTCCAGCGCCACCAGCGGCTGTTCATGGTGTTGCCGCTGAATCAAGCGCAAGCTGGGAAGATTCCCACTCATCCCGACGTCGACATTCGCCGTTGGACAGAAGCCGACTACCAGCCCTCCGCCGCCGTCATTACGGCCGCATATCGCGGCCACGTCGATGCCCAGATCAATGATCAATACCACACGCTCACCGGCTCGCTGCGTTTCCTCAATAACATCGTGCGTTTCCCCGGATGTGGTTTGTTTGACAGTGAGTCCTCATTTGTTGCCTTGGATCGCAAGGCGAAGAATCTCATCGGCTTGATTCTGTGCTCGCGCGTTCGCGGCGATGTCGGCCATGTTACCCAAGTGTGCGTTCTACCCGAGTTCCGCTGTCATGGCATTGGAGAATCGCTGCTGGCGGCAACCATGGGAAATCTTCGCAAGCGGGGATTTTCCATGCTCTCGCTGACGGTGACCGAGGCGAACGAGCGGGCGGTTGCCCTTTATCGCCGTCTGGAGTTCGAATCGAAGCGAGTGTTCGACGCGTTCGTGTGGGAGGGATGAAAGAAAAGCTGTTGGCTGTTAGCTCTTGGCTCTTAGCCATTCAGAATGAAATCCGCACTTCATCGGCGCGACAAACGAGCGGTGAAGACATTCCAAGGTCAAGAGAAACGCAGGTAAGACCGCAGCCAAAAGCTATCTCCGCAACAGCCACATGGCCCAACCAGCCACGATTACGCCCCCTAGAAACATCGCGAAACAATACAGTCCGTAGCGGACCATGTCGCGCGCGCTCTCCCGGTGCGTAATGCCGAAGACGATGGAAGCAAACAGGGCAAACACGAATGCGGCGCTGAAGTGGGTAAGCTGGACAGTCATGGTTGCACCAGTTGGCGCCCCACGCTCGCTGATAGCCAACAGCTAATGGCCGAGAACTGGTTCATTGTTTCTTTCCGATGGCGATGTGGTAAGCGTCCGCGACGGCGATGAAGTTCAGCAATCCCGCGACGATCATGAATTTTGTTCCGTAGTCGGCAATGGCGAAAGCGATTGCGCCCTGGCCCCAATCCATGGCCAGCGTGACAATGTAGAATCCACCCGCGCCCACATCGCCGACAAAGCCAAGCATATCGAGGATGTCGCCGCCGTTGGGCTTGTAGATGTGGCCCTGCATCATCAGGCCGAGCACAAACAGCGTCCCGATCGAAACCAGCAGCAGCAGGCCGCGGACCCAGCGCTTCTGAATGAGATGCCCGGCGCCGGGGATCAGCCAGCCTACGGCGGGAGCCACCACCGACATCATGCTAACCGGCGGCGCGGCGTCCGCAAGTCTCGCTTTTCCGCCGGAAGAATTTGCCATTCAGATAATCACGATCTCGCGTTGAATTTTGCCCGTTACTTCCGCCGACTTGGCCCTCACCAGCATGTTGACCTCGCTGCGTACTCCGAAGTCCGGCAGGTAAATGCCGGGCTCGATCGAGAAGCAGGAGTTGGCAAGAATCTGGCGCTCGTCGTGGATTTCCAGATCGTCCATGTTGGCGCCATTGGAATGGACGTCGGTGCCGATGGAATGTCCGGTGCGGTGAATGAAATAATCGCCGTAACCCTTCTGCTTGATGTGCCCGCGCGTCGCGCGATCCACTTCCCATCCGGCGACGCGTCTCCCGGCGCCAATGTTGTCGATTACCGTTTTCACCCCGGCATCGCGCGCATCGCGCACGATTTCGAAAATCTCGCGCATGCGCCCTGATGGCGTCGCGCCCACGAAGCCGGTCCATGTGATGTCATAGTAAACAGCGCCCGGCGTGTTCTTTTTCGCCCAGACATCGAGTAAAACGAAATCGCCCGGGCGAATTGGAGCGGAATGCTCGGCGCCCGGTTCGTAGTGGGGGTTTCCGCTATTGGCATTCACGGCGACGATCGGTGGGTCGTCGGTCACCAGATGCTCGCGGCGAAATGCTTCCATAAACCACTGCTGAATGTCATGCTCGGTGGTTCCGCCGTCGCGCGTGCGTCGTCCAATTTCCCGGAAGGCCTCCGCCACAATGACGTCGACAACGTCCCGGGCAGCGAAGTGCGACTTGATCTGTTCTTCGCTCCACGTGGCTTCAAACTGCGCCACCAGGTCGGCCGAGCTAACAATGTTCTTTCCCAGGCCGCGCAGCAATTCGATCGTCCCGGCATCGACCAGAGAAATGGTGAAGACGATGTTGTTGGGCGAATACTGCATGGCGAGGTCGCGATAGGGAGCCAGAATCGTCTTCAGGCGGTCGAACAGCTCCTGCCATCCTGAATACTGGTGCTTGCTGCCGGGCAGGGAATCGAGATGGCCAGCTTCGATCTTATGAACGAGTTTCACCGGATCGCCCTGCGCCGGTATCAGATAAAACCATCGTCGCGTCACCATCAGGCCCGCAGGCAGACCGAGTACGCGATAGGCGATGGGATCGCGATGATGGTGGTCGTAGAATAGCCACCCGTCGATGTTGCGTTCGCGTAGCGCAGCTTGAATGGCAGCCAGGTCCATGGGCAAACGTCTATTGTAAACAACGGGATCGATTTGGGCGAATCGGGAATTCGGAGGGCATGTCTATCCTGAGCGCGCTATGCAACTCCGCGACCTAGGATCTTTGCTTTTACAGCTGCAGGCAAGGTCTCGCATGCAGTCCGCAGCACCAGGCGTGGAGCGCGCCCGCGAATCTTCATCAGATATGGCACCGTGCGCTTCGCGTCGTATTTAGCGGTTTCGCGCAGCAGCCAGCCCAATCCTTTTTGCACCATGTCGTCTTCGTCGGCCAGAAGCGAGTTCGAAAGCCTCGTGATTTCGGGGAAGAACATCTCAGCTCGCGCCCCGCGGATCAGCGCCACGCACGCGGCGCGCCGATGCCAGCAGTTCGCCGACCTTGCCCAGCGGAAAACTGTTTTTGCACGAGCGGGTTTGGCCGCGACCATCGGAGCGATCAGGTAGTGCACCAGCCCATCGTGGTCCGCCCAACTGCTGATGCGATCAAGCCAGGACTCGAAGAGCTTGAACTGGCTGCCGCCAAACTCGCCCTCGAGTTTCTCCAGCAAGAATACGGCGGCAATCTTTTCTTCCAGCACCGAGCCAGAAAAAAGATGATCGGCAACCTCGACCAGAAAATCGAGACCGTGTTCTTTCCTTACTTCCCGACGAAAGCTTTTCGCCGCTCGCCGCAGATCAGCCGTATACCATCCAAGCGACTTGACTTCTTCTTTGAAGAACCACTGCACGCCGGCAGCATGTTCGGCCGATCCGCCATCTTTTAGCGCGCGGCGAATTTGTGCGGCAACTTCAGCCTGTGTTGGCCTGCGTTGAGTCATTCGTTTCTTAGGAATAATCAGAACCGGACAACGCCGTTATCGTAACCTTGCTTGACTGCCCACTGACCACTAGCTACTGGCCACTGTGCCCGCCGTCCGCACGTACTTGTCATAAATCCACAGCAGCAGTGTCGTTGCCACGCCCACGCCCGTAACAACCCACCACATGTGCCCGGGTTGGTGCGTGACTTCTCCGAAGTGATGCAGCAGCCTGCCGCCGAACCATCCGCCGATCAGCGATCCAATCCCGATCGGCAAAAACGCGAAACCCATATACGTGCCCTGCTGCCCTGCAGGAGCCAGCTTGGAGATGTATTCGTAGTAGCGCGGCTGCTGCGTGATCTCGCCCAGCGCCAGGACAAATAGTGAGATCACCGCGCCCCAGACCGTCGGATGAAAAACAAGAATCAACCAGGAAACCGAAGTGATTAGAGTGCCCAGGATGACGGCTTGAAATGCAGGTATCTTGCGTATCAGGAAATTCACCAGAAGCGTGAGGCAGATCACTGTCACTCCATCGGTCACCAGAATGATCTCGACGTCGGCCTTGGGGTTGACGTAGCCGTGAATGTAGCCGGGCAAGCTAATGTATTGCTGCCAGAACACGACCCAGTACCCCGTGAACAGCACTAGGAACCACATAAACCGGCTGATCCCAGCGAGCACCACAGCGAGCAGTCCGGCCCAGATCCACCAGGGAACCGTCAACTGGGGATAAACCCACAGGCCGATGCGAAGCAGCAAAGCGATCATCAGCACAGGCAGCACCAGCCTGTAGTTGCCTACCACCACGCAGAAATTCCTCGCGACTGTGGCAATCGAAGGCGGGGGCGCATCTCCGGGCTTGCGCGGCTCGCGGAAGAAGAACAGAACCACAAAGAACATTGCGAAAACGCTGAGCGCGGCAACGCGGTATACACTCTCGACGCCCAGGTGGCGATGCGCCCACGACGCGAAATAAGGCCCGGCCGCCCCGCCGATGTTGACCATGGTGTAGTAAATCGAATAGCCAATCGAGCGGACGTTTTCCTTCGAAGCGCGTGCCGTGGTGCCGACCACGCAAGGTTTCACCAACGAAATGCCCAGGGCAGGGAGAATCAGGATGCAACCGACAAATAGTTCGAGCGGCATGGCGTTGCGCAACGGCGCCAGCCAAGACGCTCCGATGGAGCCAATTAGAAAGTACGCAGCCGCCAGGATTAGGTATGCCATCGAAAGAGCGCGGCGAAAACCCAGTCGGTCGGCGGCGGCTCCGCCGAAGATGGCAAGAAACCATACCATGCCGCCGAAGATGCCGGTCAGAGTCCCGGTCTGCTCCGTGGAAAAATTGAGCTTCTCTTGCAGATACAGGGCGAGCGAAGCAAAGGCTCCGTAGTAGGAAAGCCGCTCGAAGATCTCGCTGAGGTTGGCGACCCAGAAGGGCCGCTCGAAGCCGGTGCGAATTTCCTGCAAGCGTTCCGAAAAGCTCAAGTGTGGCTCCCTGACGACCGGTGTGGCGCGGGCGCCCTCGCCCGCGTTCCTCGCTTCGTTTGCATCTGCCTGGCCTGCATCCGGATCTACGCCCCAATGCGCCTGCTAACTTCTTCTGCGGAAAGTCCGACGACACAGATGATTTTGTTGCGGCTAGTCTGGCCGGAGGCAATGGTAACGGAAGAACGGGGAACCTTCAAAAGTTTCGCGAAAAATTCGATGCAAGCGTCATTCGCGCGGTCATCGACCGGCGGCGCGCTGAGAGAAACCTTGAGCGCGTCGCCGAGTTCGCCGGTGATGGCGTTTTTCCTGGCGCGGGGATGGACACGCACGCTGAACATGGCTCCGCCCGACTGGTCCAGGATATGCATCAGGCCTTCGTGAATATCGCGAACAGAGTCTCCAGGGCGAATAGAACGATCATCATTATGGACTCAGGTCCGGCGTACATTTTCCAGCGCACGACCTCGAGCACCAGGACGGCGATGTTTCCCCCTAGGCAGAAGACCTTCAGCCCCCGAACTGTATAGCCGTTTACGATCCGGAGAAGATTCGACATCGCAACGAAGATCCACAATAGCGCCGTCTCCAGACTGCCCGGAAGGTGCAGAATGTCAGTCGCGACGATGTGAGCAATGCCAGCGAGGAAGATCAACCACGCGCAAATCCTATCCACGTACCTCATCGCCAACTCTCCTTTCGGGCAGCGGGCGGCCGTGTCCTCTTCGCCAGAGAGAAAGCAGTCTCGACGAGCAGCAAGGTTCCGACCAGTGGTACTTGCGGGTGCTGGAGCGTGCGCGATTTTCCGATGCTCGAGATCAGCACGATTCCAAACACCAGCATTGCTATGTTGGCAGTAATGCAAAACAGCTTCAGGCCTTTTACCCCAGGGCTGTTGCGCATTCGCAGCACATTCAACATGGCGGTGAACAGCAATGCCAGGCTCGTGCCAAAGAGCCAGATCCTGCCGGTATAAGTTCTCGGCACGAGCAAGCAGTCCATGATCGCGAGGACAAAAAGAGTTCCCGCGCAAAGCCGGTCCAACAGATTCATGGCTCCCGTTTTTGCGCCATCGAGAAAATGGTGGCTCCCAGGATCGGCATTCCTTGTATCAGCGTAAACGGCCCAAACATTTTGAAGCGCACAACCTCCATAACCAAGCCTGCCAAGTTGGCTCCGATGCAGAAGACTTTGAGTCCGGCCACACAGTAGCCATTGCGGAGGCGTAGCAGGTTGAACATCGAGATAAGAATCCACAAGATCGGCGTATCAAGTACCGCACCTTGAGGATGCCAAAGTTCGGTGCTAAGTATCCCGACAATACCTATCAGGAAGAGTAAATAAGCGCATGCGTAGTCCAAATATTTCATAGCCCGACTTTCTCCGTGTCCTTTTTGGCTAAGCTTTTTCTCTTTCGCCGAAGATCGCCGTGCCCACGCGCACGCAGGTCGATCCCTCTTCAATCGCCACTTCGAAGTCGTGCGACATGCCCATGGAAAGCTCGTCCATGGCGATGGCCGGCAGCTTGCGCGCGGCAATCGCGTCGCGCAACTCGCGCAGCCTGCGGAAATAGAGCCGCGCATCTTGGGGATCATCGGTAAACGGAGGCATAGTCATCAATCCACAGAACACCAGCGCTTCCAGCCGGGGCGCGGCTAGAAGAAGCTCCTCAAGTTCGTCCGAGTCTGGCGCCACGCCACTCTTTGCGGTTTCTCCACCGACGTTGACTTCAATCAGCACACTCAACTTCTTGCCGAGCTCCCGCGCCGCTGCCTCCAATTTCTCCGCCAGCTTTAACGAATCAATCGAATCCACGGCGTGAAATATCTCCGCCGTTTTTGCAGCTTTATTGGTTTGCAGATGTCCGATCATGTGCCATTCGGCATCGTGCAAATCGCCAAGAGCATTAGCCTTGGCGGCGAATTCCTGAACACGATTTTCTCCGAATAATCTAAGCCCCGCTTCGTAAGCTTCTTTGATGCGCGCTGGCGACTGAGTCTTGCTTACGGCCATCAGCGCGATTTCTTCGGGCCGGCGTCCGCCGTGCAGCGCTGCCGCTGCCATACGCTCACGTATAGCAAACATGTTTTCGGAGATCGACATGGCAAGGCTCAGACAGGAGTGCATAAGTATGAAGTCAGAATGCAGAACTAACGCCCGATCCTATGTCGATGTGGGTTCAACCTTGTGCATTTTGCCTTCTGACTTCTGCATTCCGATTCCGGCTTTACATCATCGCCGTGGGCGGCGCCGGTTCGTTCGGATCGCCCGCGCTCGTAAGCGGCAAGCGGATCATCAGAGCCGCCAGGAAAATCATTACCCCAATTCCTGCGAGATACGACGGATTGTTGAAAATCTGCGGTCTGGCCCACGCGGGAGCAAACTGCAACCCGGCCCAAAGCAGTCCCAGCACGGCTTCGCCGGCGATCAATCCTGAAGCGGTGAGCACTCCGGCATTCTCCACGCGTGCCATTTGCGCGGCATTGTATCCACGGCGCTTGGCCACCCAGTCTCCGAGGGAGCGGAAAACTCCGCCGAGAAAAATGGCGGAAGTAGTCTCAAAGGGCAAATACATTCCCACTGCCACCAGCATGGGACTGCGCACCTGCATCATGATCATAGCAATGCCGAAGAAAATACCGACTACCACCAGGGGCCACGGCATGTCTCCGCCCACGATGCCGATGGCCAGTGTTGCCATCAAACCGGCTTGCGGCGCGGAAAGCTGACGGTCGCCGAACCCGATTCCGCCGGCTTTGATGTTGGCCTCGTGCAGCAGCATCAGCGGCCAGTACATCACAAGACTGGCCACGACCACGGCAATCAGTTCGGCCATCTGAATCTTGCGGGGCGTCCCGCCAAGGATGTAGCCCACTTTGAAGTCCTGCAACAGCTCGCCCGCCACGGATGCGGAAACGCAAACCACCGCTGCGACGCCCAGCACGGCCGCCACTCCGGACGTTCCCGAAACTCCGAGCGCAACCATCAGAAGCGCCGCGATGATCAGAGTGGACAGAGTTAAACCCGAAACCGGGTTGTTGGAAGAACCGATAAAACCCACCAGACTGCCGGACACGGTGGCAAAGAAGAACCCAACAATGAGCATCACCACGGCAGCCAGGATGGCGGGCCAAACCAGCCCCGAAATATGGATGTACAAAAAGCACATAAGCACGAACATGACGCCGATCAACGCGAAGACCGCCTTCGAACTCATGTATTGCTCGGTGCGGGAGAGCTTGGCCCGTTCGCTGGAGGTCTGAGCGAGATCGCTGAAGGCTTTGCCCAGACCCGCGGTGAGGCTCTTTCGCATTCTGAACAATGTGTGAGCCGCGCCCACCAGCATTCCGCCCACGGCGATAGGGCGCACAATAAACCGCCAAACAGCGACCGCAAGGGTCGCCCAGTTATCGGGCGTATCGGACGGCAGGTAGTGCGTGAGACTCGGCCCTAGAAAAAAAATGAGCAGAGGGACCATCAATCCCCACGCCAGCACGCCTCCCGCAAACTGGATCGATGCCAACCGAAGCCCGATGATATAACCCACTCCCAAATACGCCGGGCTCACGCTGGGCGCGGAGAACATGCTGGCACCGCCCGCTGCCACTATGTGAGTATTCCCAGTGGGGCCGAGACGGACCTGGCTGCGTCCCAGGCTTCCCACGTTGAAGTGAAAGTCTTGATCGGCAGCAAACAATCCAAAGCGGCCGAGCATGTAGACGAGGCCGCCCACGCCGATGTTCCAAAAGAGATATTTCGCGGCTTCGGCTCCACGCTGTCCGGCCTTGTGAATCTCCGATGCCGCGACCGATTCCGGGAACGGCAACTCCGGGTCTTCCACCATCACGCGCCGCACCAAAGAGATGAATAACACCCCAAGAATGCTGCCCACCATCATTAACGCCGTGGATTTCCAGTAGGCAACGCGCCAACCGAAAGAAGGCCACGCCCGGGAGATCACGAAAGCGGGAATCGTGAAGATTGCTCCGGCGGCTAAGCCCTCGCCGATGGAACCGGAGGTGCGAGCGATGTTTTCTTCGAGCAACGATCCTTTCCACGCCCGCATAGCCGCCATCGCAATCACAGCGGCCGGATACGTCGCCGCAATGGTGATCCCGGCTCGCAGGCCCAGGTAAGCGTTGGCCGCGCCCAGCACGATCGTCATCAAGAGTCCCAGCAATACTGCCCGGAGCGTGAACTCCTTCATCTCCATGTTTTCGGGGACAAAGGGAACGTGTTTCTTAGGGCCGGCTCCAGGCTCGGCGGGGGAGGAATCGATGGGGTAAGCTGTGCTCATGAAATGGAATCCTCTTTAAGGGATGAAATGGAAGCGACTATTATCTTTCGGGTTTCTGTAAGTTTGCTCGCAAAACAAACGAACGGCGCACCTTAGCACGCCGCGCGCCTGCATGACAAGTGCAGATGCCGAGCCGGCCAGGGCCGAAATCCACTACTCCAGCAACGCCTGGTGTGACGCCGCAGTCGCCAGCGGTGAGCGCTCCCCGAAATGCGCGAAATGAGTCAGGGAAAAGAGGCACTAATCTAACAACTCGTGAGATCACCACCAAGGAAGAGTCATTCACGCTTTTTGTGTGGCGAGGCGTAGAATATCCCTACTGCTTCGCTCGCCCCTTCGCAGTTCGTTGGTTGAAGCTGAGGTGAAGTGTGACAAACGAATCCCCCATTCTTCTATGGTTTCGGAAGTTTACCCAATTCCATTGTCCCGACTGCGGCGGTGAAATCGGCTTCCATTCGCGCCGCCGGACTTTCTCCGAGCGCATTCTGCTGCCAATTTTTCTCTTGCAGCCGGTGCGCTGCGGGGAGTGCTTTCGGCGCGATTACCGGCTGATTTTCACGCCGGTGCGGCAGCGGCTGTCCGAGGCAAGCGGCATGATCCACGCTCCCACTTCGGCGCCGGCCGACCGGGATCGTAACGTTGCCTAGTGGCACGGAACCTCGTTATACTTGCTACGTAGTCGGGACTGGCATCGCCCGGCCGGGATGGTTGCGGGCGTCAGGGAGGTCGTCTTCAGCAGTAGTGAGGACAGAATTCGGGCTGCCCAGGCCAAAGCTGAAGTTGCAGGGCATTCCATTGCTTCGCGGGCGGATCAGCCTTGGGCTAAACAGCCGGAACAATCGCAGGTCAGCACCGGTTTGACTGGTCCAGCCGGCTTCGAGCAAGAGTCAGGCCGCCAAGCCGCTCCCGCCTTCCGGCCAATGTGGCCGCGTCAGATTGCTGAAAGTCTCTTCGCCGTTTTGTTTCCCGCCGATTGCCGCATCTGCAGCGCGCCTTTGGTGAAGATTTCCCGTCTTCCGGTTTGCGGCGAGTGCCTTTCCGCCATGCGCCCCATCGCCGGCGGAGTCTGCGCTGTTTGTGGCGAACGCTTGTTCTCGCCTTACGCGCTCTCCGGCCCCGATGAACCGCGGTGCGGATTGTGCCGCCGCCTCGCTCCGCCTTTCGCGCGCGCTTCCGCTTACGGCAGTTACGAAAGCGGCTTGCGTGAACTGATTCACCTGCTGAAGTATGGTGAGGTGCGGCCAGCGGCGAATGTTCTCGGCCGCATGTTGGCCGAGGCGGTCCGCGACCTGGAGCCTGACTTTGGCGCCGGTCCAATCGTCGTGGTCCCGGTGCCTTTGCATCGCGGCAAGCTTCGCCAGCGTGGATTTAACCAGGCCGAACTGATCGTCCGTGCCGCGATGAAGTTCAGTCCACTGCGCGATCGCATGCGCCTGGGACCGGTTCTTGATCGCACCCGCGCAACCGCGTCCCAGACCGGTCTTACCGGCCACCAGCGCCGGGAGAACCTGCGCGGGGCCTTTAAGGTTACGCGTCCGGACGACATCAAAGATCGGCAAGCGCTTGTGGTGGATGACGTTTACACCACCGGCGCAACGGTTTCCGAGTGCGCGCGGGTTCTGCGCCGCGCCGGTGCAACCAGGGTTTGGGTTGCGACGGTAGCGCGCACGCTGAAAGCCTCAGCGCAACATGCAGAGATTGGGCCATATGCGAGCGACGGTCAGATGGACGAAGAGATCGGAGCGCACGACGTTCCCATGGCCAGAGCGGCCGGCGGTTAGAAACGGCGCAGGCCGAAGGTTCGTGAAGGCATTACATGTCACCGAGGATCGAACCCGAAGCAGGACCACCAGGCAGGCACGCCGCCGGCCTGTTCGGGCCGGCGGCCACACGCCGCGACGGCAATGGCCATGCCTTGCACGCTCCAGTGCTGGTGCTGAACGCTTCTTACGAACCCATCAATGTTTGCGCCGCACGCCGCGCCCTGGTGCTTGTGCTCAAGGGCATCGCCATGACCGAGGAAGAAAACGGACACTTCCTGCACGCTGCCCGCATCGCGATGCGCGTGCCTTCCGTGATCCGCTTGCTCGAATACCGCCGCATCCCGCACCAGAGCCGCGCGCTTTCGCGCAAGAACATCCTGTTGCGCGACCGCAATACTTGTCAGTATTGCGCCACGGTTCTTTCCTCCGGCGAACTGACGCTCGACCACGTCATCCCGCGCTCGCGCGGAGGCTCGTCCACCTGGGAAAATCTGGTTGCCTGCTGCCACTCCTGCAACCGCCGCAAGGGCAATCAGTTCCCCGGCGAAGCCGGCATGAAGCTGATGCGCGAGCCCCGCGCCTTCAACCTCCACACCAGCCGCCACATCATGCGGCTCATGGGACGGTCGGACGATAAGTGGAGGAAGTATTTGTTCTATTAGGGTTGCAAGGTTTCAAAGTCGGAACCACCCCACTGCCGCCCCGCAACTTTACAACTCTGGAACCTATTTTTGCGGAGGAGTCTGCGGCGGTTGCGGCGGCGGACTCTCCCCCGGCTTCTGCTCGCCCTTGGGAATCTCTTTCCCCTGATACAGAATCTTCACACTCGATCCAAACCGCTTATAGTCTTCATACTTCACGATTTCGCGGATGTGAACGTCGTTCAGGTTGAAGTGCAGCGTGTCGTCGGCCCGCGTGTAGCTGGGAAACCAGTATTTGCCGTCCACTTGCTGCCGCCAGGTGGTGAACTTGGGGTAGAGATGTTCTTCTTTGCCTCTCTTCTTGGTGTCGCGAATCTCAGGCACTGCCTGGCCGTAGGTTTTCACGATTTGAAAATCGTGGTCGTCCACCCAGATCCGTCCCTGGAAATACCGCTTCTTGCCCACGATCTGCTTGGGAGCGATGTCGAAAACATAGCAGCGCAATTCATCTTCCTGCTGTTGGCCTATGTAAAGGATGTTGTACTCCTGAATCTCGTCGCTGGTGAGCACAAAGGGCAGACGGTTGCGGAAGTCCTGAATGTCGCCCTCGTCGAGCGAGAGCCCGCCTTGTTCCAGACTTGACTGCGGCGCAAACACCACGTTTTCCATGTGGCGGCCCTTGTCGTCGAACAGCACATCGAAAACTTCGTGGTACTCGCCGGTGACGGTTTCGCCATCCAGGGTTTTCACCGTGATGTCTTGCCGGTAGGTGTACTGATCGCGCGCCTCTTTGAATTCCTTTTCCTTGGCCGCGAAGTGCTGGATGATTTCCTTAGGGGCAACGCCCTTAGGCGGAGTATTTTCGAGCGGACCTTCCTGCGCCGGGCTGGGGAGAGCGGTAAGCGCGCAGAACAAGACCGCGAACGCGCACGGCAAGAATGCGTTCAAGCGAAGAGCGCTGGGTGACCCCGCCGGTTTCATGCTTCTATCTTATCGAATTTAGCGTTCTTATCGGATGTTATCGTTGGACGAATATGCGGACGCAATTCGCCGGCCGAACTACACGACTCGCGGAGCGTTCGACCGCGGCAGCCCTCCCTCCGGTCCCTCTCCGCTCAGCGAGACCGGAGGCGAGGGCGCTGCAGTTCTGCCGCTCACTTGGATGCCATATCGGCAAAGGGGTTGCCGTCGACAAAAATGAGGCTTCTGAGCTTGAGGCTCCGCCGGTTCACCACTTGATCGCCAGCCGGATTCGAAGAAGGGGTCAACCTGATCTCCGCAGCCACGCGCGGGGAACGGTTCGTCAGAGAGAGGCTACTGTGCAATCAATGCCATCAATGCTATCATTGATGGCATGGCGAGCATTACCATCCGCAAACTGCCAGAGAACACCAAGCGCCGGCTCCGCATCCGCGCCGCCCGCAACGGCCGCTCCATGGAGCAGGAGGCCCGTGAGCTGCTCAAAGCGGCCTTGGCGCGAACGGAGGCCCAGTCCGAAAATCTCGGCGAGGTCATCCACCGCCGTTTTGCTGCTTTGGGCGGGGCGGATTTGAAGATTCCTCCCCGGGGTCCGATCCGCGATCCCGGAATCCACTGAAAATTCGAGCGCTTGGCGAATGCTTCTTCTCGACACGAATGTTCTCTCGGAGATAATGCAGTCGTTACCCTCGCCCCGCGCGCTGGAGTGGTGGTCGCAACAGCAGAGCGCCGAACTCTTCACCAGCACCGTAACCGTGGCGGAGATCCTTTATGGAATCGAGCTTCTCCCTAGGGGAAAGCGCCGCGACAAACTGCTGGTCGAGTCTGAGGCTATGTTCGTCCAAGATTTTGCCGGGCGTATCCTGCCATTCGACGAAGCGGCCGCCCGCGCGTTTGCAGAAATAGCCGCCAGCCGCCGCGCGCAAGGTCGTCCCATCGCGGATTTCGACGCACAGATCGCGGCCATCGCTCGCTCCCGCCGCGCTATTCTGGCCACGCGCAACACAGCCGATTTCGAAGGCTGCGGCGTGCGCCTGGTGAATCCCTGGCTCCAAGATCGGCCATAGGCCACGTCATCACCAGGCGGCAGCTAGAAGCCAGAAGCGTCCTCCTGCTACACTCATCGGTTTGCCGAGGAGATTCCCTCATGCGCCGTTTCTGTCTCGCTTTGCTGGCTCTCATCGCCTTCACATTTACCGCCGTCGCTCAGGCCAAGCGTCCCTTTACTTTCGAAGACATGATGAAGCTGAAGCGCGTGGGAGAGCCGGAAGTTTCGCCCGACGGCAAGTGGGTGATCTTCAGCGTGGTCGATGTGAATCTCGAAGCCAACACCAAGACGCCGCATGTGTGGATTGTGCCTACGGCCGGAGGTCAGGAGAGGGAGATCATCGCCGATCAGGATGCCGACCGCCCGCGTTGGGCGCCGGATGGCAAGCGGTTTGCATTCCTCTCGACGAAAGGAGGTAAATCACAGGTCTGGGTTGCCAACTTCGATGGCAGCGCTGGTGCTGTGACCGGCTTCTTTGCCATCACATATATCCCGACCGAGGCCAGCGGCGAGATCTGGTCACCTGATGGAGAGCATATTCTCTTTACGTCGGATGTCTACCCCGAGTGCGTCGGCACGATAAGCGAAGCGGCTACATGTAACGCGAACAAAGTCGAGGCAGCCGAGAAGTCTAAGGTAAAGGCGTTGATTTTCGATCACCTGCTTTATCGCCACTGGAACGCGTACAAGGAAGGCAAACGGACCCACCTCTTCTTGACTGACGTGCCCCCGACCAGTGCCGGATATATCCTGGTCGCCGCTCTCACCGTTCCCCGCGACCTCACGCCTGGCGATTACGATGCTCCAGTGTTCTCGCTCGGCGGGCAGGACAACTATGCCTTCTCGCCCGATGGGCAGGAGATTTGCTACACCTCGAATCACGATAAGAATCCGGCCGCTTCCACCAACAACGATCTTTGGATCGTTCCAGTCAATGCCGGAATCATTTCAGGCAATCGCGCTTATCCGCTTCCGGCCAAGGACATTACCGCCGACAATCCCGCCAGCGACTCGACTCCGCTCTATTCGCCCGATGGCCGCTACATCGCCTACCGCGCCCAGCAGCGTCCGGGATACGAGAGCGACCGCTTCCGCCTGATGCTGTACGACCGCAAGACGGGAGAGAAGAAAAATCTGACGGAGAGGCTCGATTCTTGGGTTGGCGCGTTTGTGTGGTCGCCGGACTCCAAACGCATCTACTTCGCGCATGAGTCGGAGGGCGAAGCGCCGGTAGAATCGCTTTCGGTTGATCGTCCCTATGATCCCAGCATCACGGTAGATGGTGATCCCAAGGAGACTGCCCGGTTCAACTTTGATGCAGTCGTTTGCGATGGGTACAACGACGATCTTGCGGTGACGCCGGACGGGAAAACCATCGTTTTCACCCGCATGTCGATCTCGTTTCCGACCGAGCTCTATGAAACCGGTTCCCGAAGAAGCATCGCCGAACAGCTTGCTCATCCGCCCGATGGGCTGACTCACATCAACGATGTCGTTCTCTCGAGCATCCTCATGTCACCGATCGAGTCCTTCTGGTTTAAAGGCGCTCACAACGACAAGGTCGAAGGCTTCCTGGTCAAACCTCCCAACTTCGATGCGAGCAAGAAGTATCCGGTGAAGTTCCTCATCCACGGCGGGCCG
>PMHV01000039.1:47898-64061 GCA_003156805.1 Acidobacteriaceae bacterium
GACGCCATCAACGGCGACTGGGGCGGCGCTCCGTTTGAAGACCTGATGAAGGGCCTGGACTACGCAGAAGAACATTATGGTTTTATTGATAAAGACCGTGAGTGCGCGCTGGGCGCCAGCTACGGCGGATACATGGCCAACTGGGTGCTCGGCCACACTGACCGCTTCAAGTGCATCGTATCGCACGACGGCATGTTCAACGCCGAATCCGCCTGGGGCACTACCGAAGAACTCTGGTTCAACGACTGGGAATTCAAAGGCACTCCCTACGACAACCGCGCCGGCTACGAGAAGTGGTCGCCGCACCAGTACGCCAAGAATTTCAAGACGCCGACGCTGGTCATCCACGGCCAGAAAGATTATCGCCTCGACGTGAGCGAAGGCTTGCAGCTTTTTACCACGCTGCAGATGGAAGGCGTGCCGTCAAAGATGCTGTATTTCCCCGACGAAGGCCACTGGGTGCTGAAGCCGCAAAATTCTCAGCTTTGGTATAAAACCGTGAACGATTGGGTGGATCAGTGGACGAAGAAGTGAGACCGACGTCGGACGTCGGACCCCAGACGTGGGCCCAACCGTGTCGAGACGAGTTCTCGATTCGCATCTTCTGAAAGGAGATAGCAACCTGCGCAATGCGAAGCCAAAGCCGATCGCGAAGCGCCGCACCGTTGCCGGGGCGCCCACGAGTTCGGACTCCGACCCCAATCGCTCTCTCATTCTAAGTCATTGAAAAATCGAGGACAAGCTGTTGACCTCCTTTCCGCGCCGCACCGGCTCCGGCCTCGGTGGAGAAGGTTTCTCTGGAGACGAACTTCCTGTACCGCTCGCGGGAAAGCTCTCCATCGCGAACTGCAGCGTTGCGCTGGTCCCGGTCGAAGCTGTGATCTCTACTTCGAGGAGTCCCGTAAACGGCACCGCCGAAGGCAGCACGCTGGCCAAGCCGTTGCTGTCGCTGAGCACGCTGCCCTGGCTGCCGCCGAGAAACACCGGCATCCCCGGTTGCGTGACGATCGGTTCTCCGGGGATCACAATCGGATCGTTCGACGCCGGCCGCAGGATGAACGATTGAAACGCGACCGCCGCGCCCAGCACCGGATTCGGAGGCGTAGCGAAATCCGTGACGCGCACGGTCAGCGGTTGAAACGCCTGCCCGACGATGACCTGGTCTGCGCCCGCCACCGGTTGCAGTTGCAGCATCGACGCCGCGACGGCATTGCCGTAAATGCTTTGGCAAGGGCTGTTTGCGGGCGCAACGCAGGCGCTCAACTGCACGTTGGCGGTGAAGTTGGTAAGAGTGAGTGTAACGGTGGCGTAGCCGCTGCTGTTGGTGGTGGCGCTAGCGGCGCTGAGCGATCCCGTGCCTTGGTTCACCACGAAGTTTATGATCGCGCCGCTTTGCGGCGCTCCGTTGCTCACCACGCGTGCCGTCAATGGAATGCTCACGCTGGCTCCCTGCGCCACCCACAGGTACGGCGTGGTGACGCCGATGCCCGACGCGGGAGAGATTGCCACCAGCGTGGTGGCCACAGATTGCGTTGGATTGTAAGCTCCCGGCGCAAGCGTTGCCGTGATGGTCGCGCCGCCGGCGGCCTCGGGCGTCATCCAACTCGAGGCCAGGCCGCTTTCGTCGGTAGTTACCGAGCACGCGGAAGCTCCGCTGCATGCCGAAAGAGTTGCGTTGTTGGTGGCGCTCCATGCGATAGTTGCGCCACTTACTGGGGTAACTCCATCCGCGGCCATAACTTGCACGATCACAGGATAAGTAGCTTGCGTGCCCACCGGCGTTGGCGGGTTCGAGCCTTGGACCAGAATGATCTGGTCGGTTGCGGCCGCGCCGATGGTGAGCGCACCGATCAAGCTGGAAGATGCGGTGCTGACGGGGTCAGTGATGGTAATGGTCTGCGGGCCATCGCTTTGCGCCGGAACAGCCACCAGCAACTGGCCGGCGCTTGCCGCTAAAACGGGAATGCTCGCGGTTCCCACGTTCACGTCCAGTCCTGTCGCAAAGCCGGTTCCCTGCAGCACAACCGCTCCGCCATTTACGCCCACGCGCGGTGGATTCACTGAGTCTCCATAGAGCACCTGAGCGTGATATTGGTAGTCGGGGCGTCCGTCGCCGCGCCAGTCGGCGATGCCGACGAGAAAGCTGGCCGCACTGTATATCTGCGCATCGAGTTGCGTCATCGCGAAAGGTGCCGCGTTGAATGGGGACGTGGTGAAAGCCGGCGGCGGCGTACCCTGCGGATCACCCAACGACCACAAGCCAATGACGGGCAAGACTTTGTTCTCGCTGGGATTGCCCTGAGCATCGAGAGCGGTTACCGCAATCGAAAGTGTTCGGTTGGCCTGCGCGGGAAGAGAGAAGTAGGCGACATCGCCGTAACCGCTGAGTGCGCCCACCCAATCGCCGGCGACAGGAATGGCCGCAGGAGAGTTCCAGGTTTCCGACGCCGCCCACGGCGGCAAGGGCTGCGCGCTGCCCGGCATGAGAATATCCTGCTCCATCTCACCGCCGAGATTTACGGTGACGATGATCGGCGGCAAAGTGCCTGAAGGCACAACCTGATAGGGATCGTAAGGGCACACTCCTTCGGACCAAATTGGGTCCAGAGACTCCACCGTGAGTTGAAATTGCGCGCTGCTTGCGCCATTCGGAATCTGAAGTCCGGCGAGGTCGTAGAAACCTTCCAGCGACGGGTCTACCGATCCAAATTCGCTGAAAGGATTTCCCAGCGGATCGACAAAGCCTGTGACGGGATTGCCCGCGTTGCCGGTGAAAAGAAATCCGGAGACGGAAGTGCCCACATACTGGCCCGAGGGTAGTCCGGTGGAAGGATCAATCCAGCGCGCTACGACATTCACACCCTGCATGGGCTGCGCGGCATTGCCCGAGGAATCGACGAAGTAGAGCGAGCCGTAAATGCTCGCAGTGGCGGCCGAGAATATCTGGCTGCCGGGAAAACTCGACTGATTCTGCGTGGTCACGGGATACAGGCGAGAAAGCGCGGCAGTGTCATCGGGCGCCAGTTGGTAGGGATTGGCATAGCACACGGTTATGGGCACGCAGCTGATCGGATCCATGTAATGCATTACGGGGAAGCCGGCGTAATCGTCGGGCGTGGCCGGCGGATTGCCCGTGATCACGTTCAGATTCGCTTGTGACCAGCCCAGGCCGAGCACGCTGCCCAGTATGCGCACCAGGCGGTATTCGACATCAGTGAGCTCCGAGGTCTGCAGCGCACACTGGCCGTTGATCACCACCAGCGCATGCAGGAAGTTGGCTTGCGGGCTGATATTATCGACCCCGCCGTAGGCTGCGTTCCAGAAACATTGCGAGGGGTCGCCCGCGCCTGTGCCCAGCAGGTCATCCGTGACGGTGCCGTCGTAGTCGTAGACGATGCCCACGGGAGTGCCGATGGCCGATGGAGCGATGTCAGAGGGAGCCGTGATGATTCCGCTGGAGTTTAATACGAGGTCGCTGCCGTTTACATCTTCGGCGAGTTGTCCGGCGCTCACTACCGAAAGCGCCGCAGTGGGAACGGCGGTCCATTGGCTGAAAGCGTTGGCGACCAGCGCGTTGGCGGAGGCGTTCGGCAGGATGGGGCTGAGGTCGCCTTGATCGGTGTAGTAGTTTACCTGTCCTTGCGCCCAGGTGAGCGGCTGGCCTGCCATCGACGAGTCAAAATAGCTGGTTCCTGCCACATATTCGGGTCCACCGGCGTGGGAGAGCGGCGCAAGTAACAACAGCACGAGCAGCGCCGCGGCCAACCGGCGGAGGGCCAGTCGCGGCGACACACGAGCCGAGCCCAGCCGGAACCGGAACCAGCGAAGCGTGAATGCGACCATTCTCTCTGCCATCATCATCGCTGTCGTCGTCACCTTTGAGTTCATTCCTCTCCACCAGCACGACGCACCGCCTGGGCGAACGTCGCGTAGGCGATGCGGGTTCGTCCACCCAGTTGGGGATCCGCTCGGAACGCTTCCAGATTCTGCGGACTCAGAACGATCTCGCCCGAGGCATCGATGTTGAATCGTCCGAGGATCCCGGCAACCGGACTGGTCAGGCCCAGCTTGCTCGAGGGATAGAGAAAAACCAGCAGGCGCTGGCCGACGCGATACCGTTCCCTGCCGGACCACTCTCCACTGGACCCCGCTCTGTCGGACCCTTCTCTGCCGGAACCTTCTCTGCCGGACCAGAGACCGGCCCATTCGTGGATGGTGAGATTTTTCCCCACTGCCGCGCCACGAATGGCGTGTTCCACGCGGAAAGTGATCGCGACCGTACCCAGCGCCGGTTGCGAAGAGGGTGAGGAGGATGAGGCGCGCGTTATCGCGAGGATCTGGCCTGAGAAAATTATTCCCGCGGCGCGAACCAGTTGCGGAAGAGAGACAATGCCTGGGGGATTCGGATACGGAAAGCGAGGGGGTATTGGTATCGGCGGAGGGAATGCCGGCCGGAAGGGCGGCAACTGCGGCAACTCCTCAGAGGGCGGCAGCGCCGCACCGCTGCTTGCGTCGACACGCGAAGGCGGCAGTCCCCGCACTGCGAGCGGCGGGTGAGCAGCCGGGCCGGCTTGCCCAGTCCCAACCTGCCCTAGCCCAATTTGCCCCAGCCCAGATTGCCCCGGCAACGACAACGGCACAGCCAAAATCAGCGACAAGGCGGCGAGCAGACGCCGGCAACTTTCTCCGCACATACGGAGTCACTCCTGCCGATCCCTGGAAACTGCCTGGGTGTTCGGCGGTCTGCTCGGAAGGAATCTGGGAAACCGAGGCTGATGCTAGCGGGCGGCGCGGTGAATTGCTGTGACGGATGTCACAATCGCCTGTGGATTACGCAATTCTGCCTTGCCGTTTTGGTGTCGCGAACCCTTGTTTCGCGCGTTTGCGGCAATCGTTGACTTTCTCTCCAACCGGCACCTAAGATGGCTCACCAGACTTCGGTCTCCGGACTCTGGCTCCGACCATGATTGGGCAAACCATCTCTCACTACAGAGTGATTGAAAAACTCGGCGGTGGCGGGATGGGCGTGGTTTACAAGGCGGAAGACACGCGGCTGCGCCGCTTTGTCGCTCTCAAGTTTCTTCCCGAAGACGTCACCCGCGACCCGCAAGCGCTTAGCCGATTCCGCCGCGAGGCGCAGGCGGCTTCGGCGCTGAATCATCCCAATATCTGCACCATCTACGACATCGGGGAAGAAAACGGCCTGGCCTTCATCGTCATGGAGTATTTGGAAGGCCAGACGCTGAAGCATCTGATCGGCGACCGTCCGCTGGATCTGGAAAAACTGCTTGCGGTTTCCATCGATGTTGCCGACGCGCTGGATGCGGCGCACGCCAAAGGCATCGTGCATCGCGACATCAAGCCCGCCAACATTTTTGTGACCTCACGCGCGCACGCCAAGATTCTGGATTTTGGACTGGCCAAAGTGACGCTCGATGGCAGCCGGGTATTGGACCCGGCGGAAGCGACGAAGGCCACGGTGGGAAGCGGTGACCAGCACTTAACCAGTCCCGGATCGGCGCTGGGTACGGTCGCTTACATGTCGCCGGAGCAGGTGCGCGGCAAAGAGCTGGATTCGCGAACGGATCTGTTTTCGTTCGGCATCGTCCTGTATGAGATGGCAACCGGGGAGGCGCCATTCCGCGGCGAGACCTCAGGCGTAATCTTCGATGCCATCATGAACCGCTCTCCGGTGGCTCCGGTGCGCCTGAATCCGGATTTGCCGGCGAAACTGGAAGACGTGATCAACCGCGCTCTGGAAAAAGATCGCGACCTGCGCTACCAACACGCGGTCGATATCAAGTCCGAACTGCTGCGGCTGAAACGGGATGTGGAATCGGGACGGACATCCGCGGTGGGATCGGCTTCCTCCGGGGCGGCGCATGGCGGAGCCGAAGCGGCGTCGCAACTGCCACCTCAGATCCCGGCTTCGGAGAAGGCGAGCGGGTCGTCCGGTGGAGAGTCTAACGCACCTTCGCGCGGGGCGGCTGGCGCCGCTTCAGCGGCTTCGTCGGGCAGCGCTGCCGCCGTGGCCGCGCCCGCTTCACCGGCGAAAATGGCGGTGTGGAAAATCTTGCTTCCGGCCGCTCTGCTTGTGCTGGCGGCGATTGCGGGCGGGGTTTACTGGCGCCGGCACCAGGCGCCGCAGTTGACGGACAAAGATCTGCTCATCCTCGCCGACTTCACCAATCAGACCGGCGACCCGGTGTTTGATTCGACGCTGAAAGAGGCGCTGGCCATTCAGCTCGAGCAGTCGCCGTTGCTGCAACTGGTGAGCGACGCGGAGTTGCACAGCAATCTTCAGTATCTCGGGCAGGCGCGCGAGCAAAGGATCACGCCGGAACTGGCGCAACAACTGGGGCAGCGCCTGGGAGTAAAAGCCTACCTTGCCGGCACCATTGCCACTCTGGGGTCGACGTACGTGATCTCGATCAACGGGGTGAATTGCGCCACGGGCGAAGTGTTCGCACGCGAACAAGTCGAGGCGCCCGACAAGACCGCAGTCCTGCAGGCGGTTTCCAAAGCAGCTACCGCCATGCGGGCGCGGCTGGGCGAGTCGATGGCTTCGATCCAGAAATTGTCCACTCCCTATACCGATGTGACCACGACCTCGCTGCAAGCGTTCCACGCGTTTTCGCTGGGCGAAGACGAACACCGGGTAGGGCACGACTTTCCCCAGGCTTCGTCGTTCTACGAAGAAGCGATCCGGCTGGATCCTGGTTTTGCCATGGCTTATGCGCGCTTGGGCGTGGCCTATAACAATGTGGGGTCGCTGACCAAAGCTGTGGAGTACCTGAAAAAGGCTTATGACCTGCGCGAGCACGTCACCGAGCGCGAACGCATGTATATCGAGTCGCAATACGCATTGCAGCAGGGCAATCTTCCCAAGGCGCTGGAATCGTTCAAGCTTTTCGTGGCGACCTATCCGCGGGATGCCGCGGCCTGGAACAACATGGCCTCGGCGTATTTGAATTCAGGCGATTTTGAGCAGGCAGCCACGGATTTTGAGAAAACCTGGGAGATCGCCAAGTGGGACAATGTGGCCGCGAGCAACGCCGCCGGCGCGTTGATGGCGATGGACCGGTTGCAGGAAGGCGAAAGCTATCTGAAACAATCGTTCACCGAGGGTGGCGGCAGCGACGAGGGTTATCACGGCACGGCCATGGTGGGCGAGTTTCTCGCAGGCCAGCCCGATTGGGAGAAGCATGCGCAGTCGGCGGCGACCCGCCCGGATGGTTTTACCGTGGAGGCGACCGCCGGCACGATCTACTTCTTTCAGGGCAAAATGCGCGACGCGGACCATAGCTGGGAGCAAGCCGCCCAGCGCGCCGAGCAGCAGCGTCTGACCGACAGCGCGGGCGGGATATATGCGCTGAAGGCGGTGCACGACGCGCTGGCCTCGAACTGTTCCGGGGCTCGCGATGCCGCCCACCGCGGGCTGGCCCTGGACCATTCGGTAGCGACCGTTCCTGACGCCGCGCTCGCCCTGGCGCTGTGCGGCGAAAGCGGGACTGGGTTGAAAGAAGCAGAGCGCCTGGCCGCTGAGGCGCCGACCGACACGCTGGTGAATGAGGTTTTCCTGCCGCAGGTGAAGGCCGCATCAGCGCTGGCCCAGCGTCATCCGGAAGCGGTCGCGGGCCTGTTAGCCTCGGCCATGCCGTATGTGCTCGTGTCCAAGGTTTCCCAGCTTCTCGGCCCGGCGTCGCTCCAGACCAACCACCCACAGCAGTCCGTGGCCGACCTTGAACCAGGGCGGCGTTATCGCGGCGCGGGATTGTTCGAAGAAACTATCGGTTCCGCGCAAGCGCCCGATTATGCTCTCTGCCTCCTCGGAACAGCGCGAGCGCAAGAGCAGTTCGACAAGGCTGCCGCCATCCGAAGCTACCAACAAGTGCTCGATATCTGGAAGAACGCCGACGCGGATTTCATCCCAGCGCAGGAAGCGAGGCGGGAGATGGCCGCGCTCGCCGGTCAAGCCGGGAACTGAGCAAACGTTTAGAGCGGACCGCGCAGATGCTCTTCCGCCGAGAGGTTCGCCCCCGCCAGCAGCAACAGCCCCGAAAGAAACGCCCAGAACATCATGCTTACCGAGAGCGCGAAGGGTCCGTACACTTCCTGAAAATTGAGCCAGGGCAGGGCGAGGATGTAAGCGTATTTCAGCGCTTCGGAGAGCAAGCCCGTGATGATAGCCGCAGGCAGCACAGCCCGCGCCGGAACTTTTCCGTTGGGCAGCAACCAGTAGATGAGAAAGAAAATCGCGATGCTGGCAGTTACGGCGGACACCTTCATCACCAGGAATCCCGCCATGCGCACGAAGCCGGTTCCACGGCCGCGCAGCAGAAATTCCAGCAGCCCGGCATCGCTTGCCGTCAGGGCGACCGAGAGCAGCGCCAGCACTCCGCAGCCCAACGCCAGCCCCAGGGACACCAGTTGATTGCCGAAGTACGTCCGGTTGTTGGGGAAGCGCCAGATACGGTTCAGGGCGACTTCCAGGGGCATGAACACGCCCGAGGAAGTCACCAGCAGGATTATCAGCGAGACCACCTGCACGCGCTGACGGGCCTCGACCACGGCTTTCAGGTTGCGGATGACGAAGTCCTGGCCGGCGGGAAGATAATCGCGCAGCAACTCCACGATTACGTCGTACATGAGGCGCGAATGAAACACGCGCCGGATGAGCGTCATCAGCAATACCACGAACGGAAAAAACGAAAGAATGGCGTTGGCCGCCACCGAGAAAGCGAAGGTGTGGACGTCGGTGCGAAGCAGGTATTTTGCCGTGGATGTGACCAGGCGAAATGGACCGGGGCGGGCCGGGTGGCCGGGCGTCGCGGACTCGGCTTCGACCGGGTGGGGGAGTGGAACGATGTCTGTATCTTGCACGATTCCCTCAATCTTATCAAAGAGTTGCGGGCGGCTCCGGGAACGCGGGAAACGAAAGTGCTGGATCGAGGAGCTATGTTTTCCATATTTTGCGAAGGTTTGAATATGACCGCAGGATACATTCAGGTCTGTGTTTTCGACCCAACTCTCTAATTCTTCTTGCGAATCGTTTTAATCCTGCTTATTATCCTGTGCTCATTACCCGATTTAACAGTCGGGCAGTGAGTTCTGTAAGGTAGGTTGACGTTTTGAGTTGGGTGGCAGACAGCAGCGCGCCGAATTGTCAGGCTCCAAAGGTTTACCCCGCCTCGCGTGAGCGCGGTGCAGACCGAGGAGTCTCTATCTTTTTGGGGCAACTTCTTCCGCACGAAAGAGACGCAACCGAGTTCTTCTGGTTTTCTTGAGGGGGCGCCCCGGCGGGAACGGGGCTTCGATACGGGGGATCCAGGGAACTAATTCTTCACCACAGGCGAAAGGAGTTTTCCGTGAGAGAGAAGGGAACAGTCAAGTGGTTCAACGGGGCGAAGGGGTATGGATTTATCCAGCGCTCCACGGGCGAGGACGTTTTCGTTCATTTTTCCGCGATCCAGGAAAACGGTTACCGGACCCTCAACGAGGGCGAGACCGTAGAGTTCGACTTGCTCAAGGGCCCGAAGGGCTTTCAGGCTGGCAACGTCGTCCGCGCCTAACCGCCAATGTCACCCGGACCCTCCCGTTCCGAGCGGGAGGGTTTTTCGTTGCCGATTGCAGGCTTCGGGTGCAACGCGGACTTTTTTTAGGATGCGTGAGACCCTGAAGCCCGAGGCTCGGCCTACCGCATTTCCACCGACACCAAGTCTCCGTCCGACAATCCTCCTTGTTTATAGTTCACCGACACCGTGCGGTCTTTCCAGTCGCAGGAGAATTCATTGGCGCCGATGAGCAGCAGCGATTTGTAATCCGTGGTGCGGAGTTTCAGCACGACTCCGCCGGAAATTACGGTCATCACGGCGAGGGGCGGCTTGGAGCAATCGATGTTCAATAGGCGGCCTTGAAAGAATTTTGTGGGACGCGTGTCCGCCGGATTCCCGGTCTGCGCCGCCTGAGCGTCGGCGGCGCGTTTGGCCGCGTCCTGCTCCAGCACGTCAAAAGGCGAGCTTTGCGGAGAGAGTTTCTTCGTGCCGCCGGTGGCCGCTCCGCCGGCGATGCCATATTTCTGTTCGCTGGCAATCTTCTCCAGACGGTCACGGGCCAGCGCCGCCACCTGCGAATCGGAGCCGGCCTTCAGCCGCTCCAGCAAGGCCCGAGCCGCGTCCCACTGTTTGCCGGCGATATAGATTTCGGCCAGGTGAAGAACGTACGGTTCATTGCGAGGGCTGAGTTGCATGGCCGCACGTTCGGCCTGCATGGCGGCGGTCGAGCCTCCACCTTCGGTGCGCGCGATGGCCAGCAAATCGTAGGCGTCGGCGAACTCCGGAAACCAGTCCAGCACGGCGCGCAGATCCTGCATCATGTTGGCCAGACCCGCGATGTCGGCGTGCTTGGCCTGCGCCGAGCGAAACTTGATCAGCGAAAGGTAATAGCGAATCCACATGTCGCCCGGATTGAGCGCGGCGGCATTGCCCAGTTCTTCCGCGGCGGCGTCGAATTCGCCGTGCTCCAGGTGGTCCCAGGCCAGCGCGCGGTGCGCGATTTCTGCGGCATCGGCAACTCCAGCGGCTCTTTTGCTCGTATCGTTCTTGGCGGGCTTATCGTTTTTGTCACTCTTATCGTCGGCAGTTTTTCCCGTGGCGATCGTCTCGGGAGCAGCGGCCAACGCCTGCAATTCCTGCAGCCCGGCCTCGCGGCGCTCGGGAATTCTTGTCTTGATTTCGGCTGCCAATGCCCGCGCATCGGCTTGGGCCAGCGGCTTGGCGATGATCGCGGAATCCTCTGGCCCGATGGTTGCCGGGAATTGATAAACCTGCCGGGTGTCGGGCGGTGTGCCGGCTTGCGTGGAAGCGTCGAGTGCGGTGAACAGCGGCGTCAGCGAATGAAAATAGCCTTTTACCGCCTGCTCGAACTGCACGGGCGTCATGCCATAGGCTCTCTGCATGGCGTCATCCACCGGCACGCGCTGATTCAGCGCCAGTTCGAAATAAGTTCCGGTCTCGGGCAGCTTCTTTTCGTGTAGCAGGTAATGCATCACCATCCACGACTGCGCGTAGAACAGCGTGTGATGCGTGCCCTCGGCGTAAGTTGAAGTGTCGTGCTTCATGGCGAACAGGTCGGTCATCGAGAGCCAGACCTGCGCGCCCAGCAATTCCGTGAGCGATTTCCGCGGATCGCGCACCCGAGTTTGGTTCTGCAACAAATCCTGCGAGAAAATCTGGCTGAGTTCCGGATCGCCGCCGATTTCTACGCTCTTGTCATCCACGCGAATCGAGCCGAAATATTCGGCCAGGCCTTCGTCGAACCATCCCTGGGCCGGAGGATAGTTATAGTTCAGCAGCATGTGGGCAAACTCGTGGGCCACGGCGCGCCACGATTCTTCTTCGAATAGATTGAGCACAATAAAATTCTGGTCTTCGCCGGGAACAAAAAAGCCGGGAACGCCGATGGGCTGGCCCTGCGGCAGCGGCGCCATCTGGTAGAACGGCTTGTCATTTTTCCATGCGAGGATGGTCAGCGGCAGCGGCATGTTGAGCCGGTCTTTCATGAGTAAACCCGCAAACGCGGCCCGCATCTGCTCAAAGCGCAAGGCGACTTCTTTGCCCTTTTTCTCGCCCGCGTCGGTGATCACGGTGAAGTGCGTGGAGTGAATTTCAAGCCAGGGAGACGGCTCGGCCGCAGGAGCCGGGGAAGATAGAAAAACGCTCGGAAGCATCGCGGCTAGGAATAAAATCGGGATGAGACGAGTGCGGGCCATACACGCTGCCGGGGAGTGAAAACTAGTGAAATGCTAACACGAGGGTGCGTCGTGAGCGCGCGCTATAGCCTCTCGCGGCGAGAAGATGTCACACAAGTGGCTCAATAGAGCGTCGCGTTCTAGGCGGCCTGCGTCCTGTCTATCCGGAAGATCCGGGTTAGGGTAAAGTACCAAGGGTTGTGTTCTAAATAATCTCCGGATGGAGGAATATGAAAGAGTCGCTCGAAATCTTGCTCGCCTTCATGGCACTCTTGCCATTTCATGCTGGGGCGCAGCCGACAAATGCAGCTCAATTCCAGGCCGTCCCCGAACTTCCCTATCAGGTGACCAATTTTTTCAAGTTTCCCAAAGGGATGATTCCGGGAGAAGCCTCTGCGGTCGCGGTAAATTCGAAAGGCCATATTTTTCTGTTCCAACGAACAAAGCCAATGCTTGCGGAATATGACGAGAAGGGTAATTTTGTTCAAAGTATTGGCGACGGGCTTTTCACGCATCCCCATGGTTTACGGGTCGATGCTGAGGACAATCTTTGGACGACCGACGACGGAAGCCATCTGGTGCTCAAGTTGAACCCATCCGGCACTGTTCTGTTGGTCCTAGGGAGAATCAACACCGGCGCTGAGGGCAATTGGCTATTCAACAAGCCGACAGATGTGGCTTTCGCAAAAAATGGCGACATTTACGTGGCCGATGGCTACGGCAATTCTCGCGTGGTCAAGTTTGACCGCGACGGAAACTACATCAAGGCATGGGGAAAGTACGGAACTGGTATGGGTGAATTCGACTTGCCTCATAGCGTTGCCGTCGACAAAGAAGGCCGCGTATATGTTGGAGATCGTGAAAACCAGCGGATACAAATCTTTGATTCAGACGGGAACTTCGTCAAACAATGGACGGGCATCGGTTACCCATATGGCCTTGTGATTACACCAGATCAGCATGTTTGGATGACCGACGGGGGATACGATCGGATCGTCGAACTGGATCAGACCGGTAAGATCCTCGGTGCCTTCGGCGAGCCTGGACATAAACCCGGTCAAATGGCGTGGGCTCACTTCATGGCAATCGGACCAGATCATGCGATCTATGTCGCGGATGTGCTGAATTGGCGCTTTCAGGTGTTCGTCCTAAGCGCACCGACCGGGAGCATGACCAAGTACGTCCCATCTGTAAGAATGTTTTGGGGATCAACGCCGAGCGTCGGCTGGACTTCAAAGCAGGTGGACATACCGTTCAAATAGACGACATAAGCGGACGCGCTCCCAATAACCCCTAGCCAGCATTTATGCGGGAAGAAACGGGAAGAAAGATGACTTCTAGATGCGTGGGGTCTCTAATCCCCGGCAACGTGATTCTGCGTGGGCACTAGAACCAGGTGCGGGTGCGTATCCAGGGGTTGCCGCAAAGAAGACTGCCGAAGAGAAGACTGCCGCTGTGAAGATTGCCCTTGAGAGGTGCGGCCAAAGCTGTACACGAGACCGAGCACCGTCGCATAAGCGGCCGCTACGCCAAAGCTTACCGAAGCCAGCACCGTAATGAAGAGTACGAAGGGTACGAATAGCGCGTTCACAATTCACTCCACCCGATCAAAGCAAAACCTGCCTTGAAAATAATTGCAGCCGGTTTGCTAAGTATTTGCTAAGAACATTGTTAAGTATGAGATGCCGCCAGCTCGACCCGCGTCCAGCGGCTTCGTTCAGGCTTCTTTCCAATCTACCTGCGTTGACGCCCGCCGCTGTTAGCAACTAAGATACGGAGTAGAGCTGCGCACTCCTACTTTCCGACACCTCTGTGGGCCTGTCCACGTTACGGAAGGGAACTCCGCGCCAGGCAGTAGCACAGAGAAAAAACGGCGAATGGCCATCACCAAGATTTCCGTACGCGGGGCCCGGCAGCATAACCTCAAGAACATTGACGTTGAGATTCCGCGCAACACCCTCACCGTGGTCACCGGCCTGAGCGGTTCTGGCAAGTCATCTCTAGCATTCGACACGATTTACGCCGAAGGCCAGCGCCGCTATGTGGAGACGCTTTCGGCCTACGCGCGCCAGTTTCTCGACCAGATGGAGCGTCCCGATGTCGATGCCATCGATGGCTTGAGCCCGTCCATCTCGATCGAGCAGAAAACCACCAGCCGCAGCCCGCGCTCGACCGTTGGAACCATTACAGAAATCTATGATTATCTTCGCCTGCTGTTCGCTTCCATCGGCGTGCCGCACTGCCCCAAGTGCGGACGCGCCATCAGCCGCCAATCAGCCGACCAGATCGTGCAGCGGGTGATGGCGCTCACGCCGGAAGATCGCGTGATGGTCATGGCACCGATTGTGCGCGGACGCAAAGGCGAATTCAAAAAAGAGATGGAAACGCTACTCAAGCACGGCTACACCCGCGCGCGCATCGACGGCGAACTTGTAAATCTCGACGACGAAATCAATCTCGACAAGCGCAAGAATCACACCATTGAAGTCGTTATCGACCGCCTGCTGGTGAAGCCTGGCATCGAGCACCGCCTGGAAATGTCGGTGGGTCTCGCCATGAAGCTGGCTGGCGGATTGGTGCAAGTGGCCGTGGTCGGCGGCGAAGAGCAGCTTTATTCCGAGAAGCTGGCCTGCCCCGACTGCGGCATCAACGTGCCGCAGCTTGAGCCGCGCTCGTTTTCTTTCAATAGCACTTACGGCGCTTGCCCGGAGTGCCACGGCCTGGGCAGCAAATACGATTTCGATCCGGCCAAGGTGATCACCGACTGGTCGAAGCCGCTGCTCGATGGCGGCCTCGGTCCCGGCTCGGCGTCGCAGAATCTGATTCACAACTTGCAGATTGTAGCGGCCGCGCACCGCATTGATCTGAATACGCCGTTCGAAAAGCTTCCGGAGAAAGTTCAGGATTTGCTGCTCAACGGCGAATCGGGTCGCGGCAAGACCGGCTTCCGCGGAATCTTCGGATATCTGAAGCAGAATCTCGAAGAGTCCAGTTCAGAGGGCTACCGCGATTGGCTGCTCGATCACATGTCGGCCAGCGAATGCCCCGCCTGCCAGGGCAAGCGCCTGCGGCCCGAAAGTTTGGCGGTGAAAGTGAACGGCATGTCGATCGCCGAGTTCACTTCCCTGCCGGTTTCGCGCGCGCTTGAAGCGGCGCAGGGCATCAAACTGGCGGGGCGCGAAGCGCTCATCGCCGGCCGCGTGATGCACGAGATCGTCGAGCGCCTGCAATTTCTGAATGGAGTGGGTCTGGGCTACATCTCGCTCGACCGCTCCGCTGCGACTTTATCCGGCGGCGAAGGGCAACGCATCCGCTTGGCCACGCAGATTGGCTCAAAGCTGCGCGGCGTGCTTTACGTGCTCGATGAACCTTCCATCGGTCTGCACCATCGCGATAATGGCCGACTGCTCAACGCGCTCGAAAATCTGCGCGACCTGGGCAATACGGTCCTCGTCGTCGAGCACGACGAAGAAACCATCCGCCGCGCCGATTACGTGATCGATCTCGGTCCCGGCGCCGGCCGCCACGGCGGCAGCCTCGTGGCGCACGGCACGCCGCTGGAAATCATGCGCGAGCCCAACTCGCTGACCGGCGCGTACATCTCGGGCAAAATGCAGATCGATATGCGTCCCGAGCGCCGCCGCGCCAACGGCGCCGCGCTGACCATCCTCGGCGCCAAAGAAAACAATCTCAAGAATCTCGATGTGACGTTTCCTTTGGGCGTGATGACCGTCGTGACCGGAGTTTCCGGCTCCGGCAAGTCGACGCTCGTCAACGACATTCTCTATCGCGCCTTGGCTCGACAGCTTTACCGCTCGCGTGAAAAAGCGGGCGAGCACAAGGCCATCTCCGGCGCGGAAAACATCGACAAAGTCATCCGCATCGATCAGTCGCCCATCGGACGTACGCCGCGCTCGAATCCCGCGACTTATACCGGAGTATTCACCCACATTCGCGAGCTTTACGCCATGCTGCCCGAATCGCGCGAGCGCGGCTACAAGGCTGGACGATTTTCCTTCAACGTTTCCGGCGGACGCTGCGAGGCCTGCCAGGGCGAAGGCCAGCGCCGCATCGAAATGAATTTCTTGCCCGACGTTTATGTGCTCTGCGAAGTCTGCGGCGGACGCCGCTACAATCACGAAACGCTGGCCGTGAAATACAACGGCAACTCCATCGCCGACCTGCTCGAGATGCCGGTTTCCGACTCGCTGCCGATTCTCGAAAACATTCCGCAGGTAAAGCAAAAACTGCAAACGCTGGTCGATGTCGGGCTGGGCTACATTCATCTGGGCCAGTCGGCGGTAACGCTTTCCGGCGGTGAAGCCCAGCGCATCAAGCTGGCCCGCGAGTTGAGCAAGCGGCAGACTGGCAAAACCCTTTACCTTCTCGACGAGCCCACCACCGGCCTGCACTT
>PMHV01000039.1:64075-144754 GCA_003156805.1 Acidobacteriaceae bacterium
GCCCAAGGCACGCCCGAGCAGGTGGCGCGGGTGAAAAAGTCGTACACAGGTCAGGCTCTGATGGGATATTTTGCCGCGAACGGAAAGCGGAGTGCGTAGTGGGCAGTGGTTTGAAGGCACTCCCAAACCCGTTCTTCAGTTGAGGAAATATTTGTCGTCATCACTCGACAACCCGCAGTTTGATCCGCCGCTGAACAGCGAGCCGCAGCCGCCGCTCCCGCTGGCCACTGGTCCATTTCCGCCGCCTGAACTCTTGCCGCCTGCGCTTTCGCCCATCCCGCCCGCGCCCGAGCCAATAGAAAATCCCGTCTGGAGCGGTTGGGATGTGCTGGCGCTGATCGGTGTGGCGTTTCTGTCGATTGTTGCGGCGATGATCGGAGTTTCGGCGGCGGCACATCGTTATCTCTATCCCAAGGTGCCGTGGCGTGTCGTGGTTACTTATCCGGCGCTGAGCGTGGTCGCACAGATCGTGGCCTACATGATCGTGCTGGGATTCATGTACCTGGTAGTGAAACGCGGCCACGCCGCAAGCTTTGGCCAGGCAATTCGCTGGAATTGGCCGCGGAATTGGACGCTCTACTTGTTTGGCGGATTGGCTCTGGCACTGGCGGTGCAGCTTCTTGAGCGTCTGCTGCCTGTGCCCAAAAGCCTGCCCATCGACGAATTTTTCCGCACGCCGCGCGAAGCCTGGCTGCTTTCGGCTTTCGGCATCACCCTCGCGCCGCTACTGGAAGAATTGTTCTTTCGCGGATTTTTGTATCCCGTGCTGGTGCGTCGGCTCGGCATCGTTGCCGGCGTATTGCTCACAGCCGCGGGCTTTGCGCTGATTCACGCCCAGCAACTCTTATATTCCTGGGGACCGGTGCTGGGAATCTTCCTGGTGGGGCTGGCGCTCACGCTGGTGCGGGCGGCAAAAAAATCGGTGGCCGGCAGCCTGCTGGTTCACATGGCCTATAACGCCGCGCTGTTCATTTTCATGTTCGCGGCCACCGACGGCTTCCGCCATCTGGAAAAACTGAACCAATAGCGAGCGCCCGTAACTCGGTACTAGCCACTTACTTCACCGTAATCGTCAACAACTGCGCGCCGGAAACAACCTGGTCCAGTGGTGCTGTGGCGGTCTCGTCCACGCTGGATTCGCCGCTCACCACCATCTCCTGATTGCCGCGCATCCCATCCATCACGTTCATCACGGAAAGCGGCAGCGTGGGCATCACTTTATCGGCCACGCGCGCCTCCGGATCGGCCTCCAGCAGCGAAACATACACGCGGTTGTTGGCATGTTCCTTGTTGAGCAGAGCGATGGTCGACGCCAGATCAAGCCTGCGCCCGAAGGCGGGATTGGAGTGTCCGATGCGGTCGAGCGTGTCGCCATCGCTCACCAGAATGTGCAGCGTTCCCTTGCTGGCCGAGGTCGGAATCTTCACCGGAATCTGCTGCACAATGCGCTCGCCGCGATAGGGAGCGAGCACGGTCTCCACGGTCACTTCGTCGCCGGGGCGCGCTTCCGTCACGTCGGTGCGCGCGCTTTCCAGCCGCGCCAGCCGCCGCTCCCGCACCAAATCGAAATCCAGATTCACTCCCTCAACCGCAGGAGCGTCATAAGGATTGTCGTAGATGCGGCTGAAGCGCTCGCCCAGCGAAAGTGCGGCCTGCATGGCCGCGGGCTGGCCGTTTTCGCCCGGGGCGAACATGTTCTTCATCTGCACTTCCGGAAAACCCTTTACCCCGATGCTGCCCGCGAGGCGATAAGTAATTTCTTCGCCGAACTCGTTCACGCCGTGCAGCGCATTGAACACCGTAACCATCAGCGCCACTGGCGTCAGCTTGGGATTATTCAGCACTTCATAATGAAACTGTTTTTGACCCGCGCCGCCGTGGATGGTCAGCGTCACTGGAATCATATCCGGCTGCTTGTTGAACACGCCCAGAATGCCGGTATGGCGGTCCTGCACAAACGTTCCTGCGGGCTCGGTGGTATCGACGATCTTGAACGCATTCAGCGGCGAGGCCAGCGTAGCCAGCACTCGCGCCTTGTTCATGGGAAGATCGACTGCGCCAAACTGCAGCAGCGGATGTCCGCAGGCGAGCAGCCGCTGCGGATCGATATAGGTCACCGTGCAAGTAGCTTCAATGCTCATATCGCCGCGCACCAGCACCGCGCTCACGGCCGACCCCGCCTCCAGCGGTTCAGGCTGCTTCGCGTCGCTCACCGATCCCGCGCCCATCACCGGCACAATTCCCGCAGAAGCGAATTGCGGGGCGAATCGCCGCATTGCATCTTCCGAGAATCCGTTGAAAACCAGCGGAGTCTCAATCGGCTTCAGATAATTAGCGAAACCCTGCGTGCCGGATTCGTCGAAGCTCGAACTTGAAAACTCAGAACCATCTCCCGGCGCTGCCGTTTTTCCCGCCACGACGCTCATGGCGGGTTTGGCCGCCGCCGCTTCCTCCGCCGGCGATCGATCAAGCACGCTGATCTCCAGCATGTCGGCGATCGGCGTTACCCCGGCAATCGGCTCTTTCGAGAATTCGCCGATGCGAAACGCCAGAGCACCCGCCAGCTTCCCCTCGAGATAAACCGGGCTGCCGCTCATGCCCGCCACTACGCCCGTATATTCCACTTTCTGCCCGTGCAGGCGCACCAGGATGACGTCTCCCTTGGGCCCGTTCACGTTGTGCAGCACGCCCAGAACCTCAACCTCCATCGACTCCGGCTTCACCCCTTCAAACACGGTATAGGCGACGCCCCTCATGCCGGCGCGGATCTGGCTCACAGGTATGGTCTGCGGCGAAGGCGCGGTCTGCGCGGTCAGGTTTGCAGAGAGCGAAATGCCAAAGACAAGAATAGCAATAGCGAAAAGTGCGAAAACTGCTTTTCTCATGAAATGCACCGAGAGGACCGAACGCCCCGTCCCACAAGGATTTAGACTCCGCCCAATTGTAAGGCGTTGCCAGGAGGGGAAAAAGTGGGAGCCGGGCAAAACATCCCAATCGCGAATCCTAGCGTCTATACTAGCACATACGTGTTTTTCGGGGTCCGCTTATGTTCAATCGAACTGTAGGTAAAACTGGAAGCACCAAGTCTCTTCAAAACGAAACTTTGCCGCGTGAACTCAACGCTCCGCGAACCAATCTCCGTTGCGTCCCGGCGCTGTTGTTTGTCGTGGTCTGCGTCACGGCGTGGCTCTGCTCCGTGCCAGCCCAGGCCCACGCTCAGGATCAAGGCCAGCAATCGCAGCAACCGGCGCAATCACAAGCCCCGTCCGATACTCCGGACAACGGCAAGCCCAAGCAGGATGCTCCGCCCGAAGCTGGCGGCCCCGGCGGCGATGTCGGCCCCTACGCCATCCCCAAGAAAACAGAAAGCCAGCCGCCTCCTCCGCCTCCACCCACCACGCCTAAGAAACTTGAAGGCATGCCCGACTACTCCATCAAAGTCAACGTGCCCCTGGTCAACGTCGACGTTCTCGTCACCACGAAAGACGGTCAATTCGTCCCCGGCCTGAAGAAAGAAAACTTCCGCATCTCCGAAGACGGCGCGCCGCAAACCGTTTCGAACTTTACTGTTTCCCAGG
Organism: Acidobacteriaceae bacterium; assembly: GCA_003156805.1. Lineage (GTDB taxonomy): Bacteria > Acidobacteriota > Terriglobia > Terriglobales > Acidobacteriaceae > Sulfotelmatobacter. Next base: position 67,654 of record PMHV01000039.1, read on the forward strand.
CGCCCATCACTGCCGTCCTGCTGGTGGAATTCGCTTCCACCAACTATGCGTTCATGGTTCAGGCCCTGCAGGCTTCCTATGCCTTTGCCAACACCCTGAAGAAGGACGACTGGATCGCAGTTTCCTATTACGACATGCAACCCCACATTCTCGTCGATTTCACACAGGACAAGAAGGCTGTCTACGGCGCTCTGAATCAAATGCGCATTCCGGGATTTATTGAGACAAATCTGTTTGATGCGCTGTACGACACACTGGACCGCCTCGACCGCGTCGAAGGCAAGAAATACGTCATCCTCGTCACCACCGGCATCGACACATTCAGCAAGCTCACGCTCGACAAGATCATCAAGAAGATCAAAGACACCAAAGATGTCACCATCTTCCCGGTGAGCGTCGGTTTCATGATCCGCGAGATGTACGAAGCCCGCGGTCGCGCCGCGCCCCATGGCATGGGCATCCCGGTGAGCCAAATCGATTACCTGCAGGCCGATAACGAAATGCGCACCTTCGCCGCCATGACCGGCGGCCGCGCCTACTTCCCGCGCTTTCAAGGCGAATTGCCCGAGCTGTTCGGCGACGTTTCCAATGACATCCGTCATCAATATTCGCTCGCCTACAGCCCCACCAACAGCAAGCTCGACGGCACCTACCGTAAGCTGAAGGTGCAGGTGATCGCGCCCGACGGCGGCCCGCTGAAAGTGAAAGACCAAAAAGGCAAAGACGTAAAAATCGAAGTCGTCGCCCGCGACGGCTACACCGCCAAACACACGGTGGATTGAAAGACAGCTCGTCTTATCGACTTCCCGCTGGCGGTATGACGGCTGCGTGACCAAGCCTTACCTGAGGTCCGAGGTCCGAGGTCATCAGTGCAGATGAAACAGCACATCCAGCAGAAACACAACTCCCGCCCCAACGAAAACCAGCAGCGCCATCTTTGCTCCCGGTTCTTTGTTCACCTCGGGAACCAAATCCGAAGCTGCGACGTAGATCGTGACCCCGGCTGCCAGCGGCAATCCCGCATCCACATGCTGACGGAGAATCGCCATGGTCAGAACGCCAGCTAGCGTCGCCCCGCCCAGGATCACAGAAGCGCCCCAAGCCGTGCCGCGGCTGCGTCCGCTGGCCAGCATCACCGAACTCACCGTGAAACCTTCTGGAATTTTATGCAGAAAGATGGCTAGAAAAATAATCCAGCCCAGAGCGTTCGAAACCAGAAATCCCGAGGCAATCGCGATGCCGTCGAAAAACGTATGGATGATCAGCCCCAGCAGCACCGAATACCCTTTGTGCGAATGCATAAACTCGTCGGTGTGCGTTTCTTCGCCAAAGTGAAAGTGCGGCGTGACCGTGTGCTCGAAGAAATGGATGATGAGATAGCCGAGCAAAATCAGATAAGCCGCGCTTCTTCCACCCAGCTCCAGGCTTTCCGGAACCATCTCCACCAGCGCCGTAGCCAGCATGAATCCCGCACCCAGCGCCACAAAGTAGCGCAGATAGCGCCGCTCCCACCGCCGCTGCACAATAATCGCCCCGCCAAAAACGTTGGCAGCGGCGGCAGTCAAACCCAGCAGAATGCTGATCAGGATCGCGCTCATGGGCAGGTCGTCGAGGATGATAGCAGAGCTCGCCTTGACTCAGAATTCACCACGGAGGCACAGAGACACGGAGAAAAGAACGGAAGAGGTGAAAGTAATTGAATTGTTGGGTTTCCTCCGTGCCTCTGTGCCTCCGTGGTGAAAAGACTCAACCCGAATGCCGAATATGCATCACGTCCCCATCTTGCACAATGTAGTCTTTGCCTTCCAGCCGCAGCGTACCTTTGGCGCGGGCATTCGCTTCGGAGCCGGCTTCCAGCAGTTGGTCCCAGCGGATGGTTTCCGCGCGGATGAAATGTTTTTCCAGATCGGAATGAATCGCTCCCGCGCCTTCCTGCGCGCGCGTGTTTGCAGGAATCTGCCAGGCGCGGCATTCGTCTTCACCGGCGGTGAAAAATGAAATCAGGCCCAGCAGTTCGTAAGTCGTTCGAATGAGCCGCACAAGACCGCTTTCTTTCAGCCCATAGCTCGACAGAAATTCCGCGGCGTCGGCGTCGCTCATCTCAGCCAGTTCGGCTTCCACTTTGCCGCAGATCGCGGTCGCCGCGGCATTCGGACGCGCGGCAATTTCCGTCAGCTTGTATTCGCCGACGGCTTCCTCAAGTTCTTTGCCCAGTTCGGTCGATTCGCCGATGTTAAGCACATAAAAAATCGGCTTCTCGCTCAGAAACATGAAGCCCTTGATGCGCTTCTTGTCTTCGGCAGTCATTTCCATTTCGCGCAGCGGTTTGTCGGATTCCACTTGCGCCTTGGCGCGCTTCAGCAGTTCGAATTCTTTTTCGAGTTCCGCGGTCTTCATCTTCTTGAGATCTTTTTCCAGCCGCTCCAAACGTTTTTCGATCTGGCCGAGATCGCTGACCAGCAAATCGAATTCCACATTCTTGATATCGCGCAGCGGATCGATTTCTCCGACATGCGGAATCGCAGGATCCTCGAAGACCCGCACCACGTGCGCCAGCGCGTCCACGTTGCGCAGATGCGCTGAGTACGCGGTGTCTTTCAACGCCTCCTGCCCAATCGCGCCCACATCAACGTACTCAACCGAAGTGTGCGTAAGCTTCTTCGGGTTATAGAGCGCAGCCAGACGATCCAGGCGGTCGTCGGGAACTTTGGCCACTCCAATGTGCGCCTCGCGCGGGTTGGCGCGCGCCTGATCCGAAAGATGCGCCTTGGTCAGAATCCGAAACAACGATGTCTTGCCCACCTGAGGCAGGCCAATAATGCCGGTTTTCATGAGGCAGCTTCTAGCTACTAGCTCCTAGCTTCTGGCTGATGCGACGCGGATGCATATTCAGAGTGGGTATTCACAGTGCTCTTCAGCGACCGTAAGACAACCTTTCAGCATAAATGATCGGGCGCGCAAACGCCCAACGGGATGCGGCAAGGTCTTGCTAGAAGCTAGGAGCTAGCAGCTAGAAGCTCCGAGCAGTCAGATACACAACCACCAACCCCAGCAGCAGCACCGCGCTCTCCACGCGCGTCGACCACACATGCAGCGCGTCGAACTGAATGCGGGCGGGATTATCAAGCGGCGCGGCGTTTACGTCGCCGAGGGACGCGCGCAGCGCGTCCATGCGCGGAATGATGCCGAACTGCGAGATCAACGTGAGCGCGAGCATGAGACAGAGAAGCACGTGGCGCGCAGCAAACACGTGCGCCGTGCCGTCAGTGATGTGGCTGTAAAGCAGAGAACTTACCAGGAAGACAATACCGGAGACGATGCCAATCCAGTGCAGCTTTCCCAAAGCGCGTCCAACCACGTTGCCGGCAAGGTGAGTGTTAGGCAGCACCGCTGGAATATTGAATGCCGTTGGCGCAAGCACGAAAGCAAAGAAGATCAGCCCGCCGATCCAGCAGATCAGCGAAAGCAGCATAAGAAAACGAAGGAAAGACATGTCGGAGAATTATATCCTCACGACTATCGGGATCGAATCAGTTCAGAACTGGCAACTGACCACTGGCAACTGGTTTCTACACCGGCACAGCCACACTCTCCACAATCTCACCAAGAACCTGATCCGCCTGCTCCGATTTTTTCAGCGTCGAGGCATAGTGGCCGTTGACCACCACGCGGTGGGCGAAGACGGGCACGGCCAGCGGCTTGAAATCTTCGGGAATGCAGAAGCTGCGGCCTTCGAGAAATGCCATAGCTTGCGCGGCGCGGTAGAGAGCCTGCGATCCGCGCGGTGAAATTCCCAACGATAGAAATTCCGACTCGCGCGTGCGACGCACGATTTCGAGAGCGTAGCTCACCAGCGCTTCATCCACGCGAATGTGCTGGACCGCCTGCTGCATCTCAAGCACATCCGCGCCAGTAAGAACGGGCCGCAGATCCTGCAAATGCGCCGCGCCCGCTTCGGAGCGCAAAATTTCGCGCTCGGCCGCAGCTTCGGGATAGCCCATGCGTATGCGCATCAGAAAACGATCGAGTTGCGATTCGGGCAGAGGATAAGTTCCGTGGTGCTCCACGGGATTCTGCGTGGCGATCACCAGAAACGGCTGCGGCAGAACGTATGAGTGCGCGTCGATGGTGATCTGGCCTTCATTCATCGCTTCGAGCAATGCCGACTGCGTTTTCGGGGTGGTGCGATTGATCTCATCGGCCAAGAGAACGTTGGTGAAGACCGGACCGCGCTTGAATTCAAATTCCTGGTCCAGCGCGGAATAGACCGAGATGCCGAGCACGTCGGAAGGCAGCATGTCGCTGGTGAACTGCACGCGCTGAAAGGTGCAGTCGATGGCGCGAGCCAGCGCCTGGCCAAGCGTGGTCTTGCCGACTCCGGGAACTCCCTCAATCAGCAAATGTCCGCGGGCGAACACACTGACCAGCGCGAGACGGACCACGTCGTCTTTGCCGCGAATTACGCGGCGCAGGGCGTCTTCCAGTTCTGCTGCCTTGTGGGAAGTGGCAATGGCGGTCTCGGGCGACATTGTGTGGATTTTACTATCTCGCATCACGCGCGGCGGAGTTACCGATGTCGCTGGACCTCAGCCTCTAGCTCCTAAGCTTCTAGCCACTAGCGATTCGTCTGCCTGAGAACGCAAGCATTAACCAAAGCTTGCAGCGTTTCAAGCTAGAAGCTAGGAGCTAGCGGCTAGAAGCTGTTTTTACTGCATAAACTCCGCCGGGCGTCCGGTGAGGCGCTCGATGCGCTTGGCGATCGGGGGGTGGGTGGAAAATAAATTTCCAAAGTTCATTCCCAACAGCGGCTGAATGATGAACAGGTGCGCGGTCGACGGGCTGGCGGCCATAGGCACGCGGCGCGAGTAAGTGTCGAGTTTTTGCAGAGCGCTGGCTAACGCGTAGGGATTGCCGGTGAAGTGGGCGCCGGTGGCGTCCGCCTGATATTCGCGCGAGCGCGACACGGCCATCTGAATCAGGCCGGCGGCGATGGGGGCGACGATCAGCATAAACAGAGCGGCCAGCCCCCCGCCGCGGTTGTCGCGATTGCCGCGTTCCACGCCGCCGAAAATCATGGCCCACTTGCCCATGCTGGCCAGCATGGTGATGGCGCCGGCGAGGGTGGCCGCCACCGAACTAATCAGGATGTCGCGGTTGTTGACGTGGCCGAGCTCGTGAGCGAGCACGCCTTCGAGTTCTTCGTCGGTGAGCAGGCGGAGAATTCCATGGGTTACGGCAACCGATGCGTGCTTCGGGTTGCGTCCCGGTGGCGAACGCATTGGGCGATTCGGTGGGGATCACGTAAATCTTCGGCATGGGCAGACCAATCTTCTGAGTCAGGCGTTCGACGATCTCGTAGGCGCGTGGCAACTCCTCGCGCGTGACCGGCTGCGCGCGATACATGGCGAGCGCGATCTTGTCGGAGAAGAAGTAGGAGACGAAGTTCATCACGGCGGCCAACACGAGAGCCAGAATCATGCCGTTCTGGCCGCCAAAGGCGCGGCCAATGAACATCAGCAGCAGCGTAAGCGCGGTCAGCAGAAACGCGGTCTTGAATGTGTTTCCCATAAGCGATCTCACCTCATTGGATGTTACGCCGCCTGGCGCGATGCAAGAAGCGGCGAAGCGGGGCTTCGGCCGGAACACGGATCGGGGTCCCGGCTTCGGCTTAACCGATCAGTTTTCGCCACTGCAGAAGATGGTGGGCGTTTCGGATGCGTCGTGTGCGGAGCGAAGAGCTTATTTCAGCGCTGGGCGTTGGTCGTTCGTTTATGGGAAAAGGGTATCAAGGTGGTACCCCCCTCCCCCCTCGGTCTATTGGAATCATTAAGTTAGCAAGAAAAATGAAGTTTAATCTATTAGTTGCAACAACTTACGGGCAAAATCCTGAAAATAAAAGAGTTGCGATTCATCGGAGCTGGTTGTAACTGCCTTCGCCGTGAAGATGATCGCTTGGGCGGCCTGTGGACGTCAAGGTCGGAGGTCACAGGTGGGAATCAGATTGCCGGGATGCATGATAACGGTTTGACTTTCGATACCAAGGGTGAAATCATATTCTTGTCGAGCGGGTGGCAGTTTTGCCCGGTAAGCTTGACGATATTCTCGCCCTTCCTGCGCATTTATTCTTTCATCCTGGAAAGTTGCTTTCTGCGCATTCGGAACCCTTGAGAGGGGGGCCATCATGACACGCGTGGTAGCGTTTAAGAAACTGACCAAGTTCGATTCCAAGACATTCCTTTCGACTATCAACGGCGGTAGAAGGATCGAAGCTTTTCCCAAAAGGCAGGCTATCTTTGCTCAGGGCGATTCGTCCGATGCTGTTTTTTATATACAGAAAGGAAAGGTGAAACTCACCGTTGTATCCGAGGGCGGCAAGGAAGCCACCATCGGCATTCTGAACGAGGGCGATTTCTTCGGAGAAGGTTGCCTTACCGGGCAGGCTCTCCGCCTGTGCTCCGCAACTGCAATGACCGATTGCTCGGTGATGAAAATCGACAAGAAGTCCATGATGGAAGTGCTTCACCGCGAACACGCGTTTTCCGATATGTTCGTGGCATATTTGCTGGCACGGAACATCCGATACGAAGAGGATCTGGTTGACCAGCTTTTCAATTCCAGTGAAAAACGACTGGCCCGGATATTGCTATTGCTGGCTCATTTCGGCAAGGACGGAAAGCCTGAAGTTGTGATCCCGAAAATCAGTCAAGAAACTCTCGCCGAGATGGTGGGCACAACGCGCTCGCGGGTTAGCTTTTTCATGAACCGGTTTAGGAAATTGGGTTTCATCGATTATCACACCGGCGATGCATTGCAGGTTCACAGTTCACTTCTCAACATCGTTCTCCACGATTAGACTTCGTTCCGAATAAGCGGAACTCTTCTCCCTTGCAGACTTAGCCACTCTCGGCTTCGCCATTTCCTTGACGACTTCTGCGAGCGTCGCTTTGGCCGATTGCTCCTTTGTTTTTGTTTTAGCCATATACCCACGATTTCACGATGCCGGGGCGTGTACAGGTCAATTTGGATCAAATGCTGTAATAAGTTATAATAAGAAATGAGGTGGTTACCACCTTCTCCTCTTTCAGGTCCTCTGACCTAAGCCAGTCCATCTGAAGTTCTTCCCACCTTAGGCGTACCTTGCGAGAGAGTGGTGTATCCATGGCTTTTGAAGCGATCCTGCACGAAGTCGACCAACTCCACAACGTCAGCACGCGTCTTGAAGGGCTGGCGGAAGAACATCCGCCGGTGTCAACAGCACTCATAACCATCGCGGGAAACGTTCGCAATACTGCCACGATATTGGCAGTGCTGGTGGCGACGAAGAGTTCCAGGCCGATCTGAGTACGGCCTTCAGCCACTACCCGGCTTGGCTCAATTGACAGCGTCGGTAGGTCGACACTATAAGGAACTGGGCTCGGCGTGGCTACTTTGCGTCCGCAGGGACACGGGCCGAATCGTTGTGCATCCAAGAAGGATACCTTTCTGTTCGATCGCAGACGGTTGCTTTTGCTGGCGGCGCGGGGCGCCGTTCTCGCCGGAGTTCCGGCGGTAAGCCAGGCAGTGACAACTCCGGGGCGAGCCGGACTTGGCTCCATCAGCCCCGGACGTACCAGCGAAGCGACGGCCGATGCTGACACACCGAATGCCACTCTGAACCTCAAGGCGTTCGGCGCTACCGGCGATGGCCAGACCATCGACAGCCCCGCGATCAACCGCGCAATTGAGGCCGCGGCGGCTGCGGGTGGGGGCACGGTTTACTTTCCCGCGGGCACGTATGCCAGCTACTCGATCCGCCTCAAGAGCCACGTTTGCCTGTACCTCGACCAGGGCGCAACGATTGTTGCGGCTGCGACGCCGCTGGAGGGCACAACCAGCGGTTACGACGCGGCCGAGCCGCAGGGCGACTGGGAGCCTTATCAGGACTACGGCCATAACCACTGGCACAACAGCTTGATCTGGGGCGAAGGCATCCACGATTTCTCGATCCTTGGTCCGGGGCTGATCTGGGGCAAAGGACTCAGCCGGGGTCACTCTTCGGACAAGGACCTGCCTGACCCGACCACGCGCGGCGCAGGCAATAAGGCCATCGCGCTCAAGAACTGCTACAACGTCACGCTTCGAGACTTCTGCATCCTCAAGGGCGGCTGGTTTGGCATTCTCGCGACCGGCGTCGACAACCTCACCATTGATAATTTGAAGATCGACACCGATCGCGACGGCATGGACCTCGATTGCTGCCGCAATGTGCGGGTCTCGAACTGCAGCGTCAACTCGCCGTATGACGACGGCATTTGCCCCAAGAGTTCGTTCGCGCTCGGCTACGCGCGCCCGACGGAGAACCTCACCATCACGAATTGCTTTGTCACCGGCGGCTATGAGATTGGCTCGCTGCTCGACGGCAGCTGGAGACTCATGCCGGACAGTTTTCTGCCACGCGCGACCGGGCGCATCAAGTTTGGGACCGAGTCCAATGGAGGCTTTCGCAACATCACGGTATCGAATTGTGTCTTCGAGCACTCGCGCGGATTGGCGCTGGAAAGCGTCGATGGCGCGCTCTGTGAGGACATTACTTTTGTCGGCATCGCGATGCGCGGCATCGTAAACGCGCCGCTGTTTCTACGGCTGGGCGAGCGCATGCGCGGGCCGAAGGATGCGAAAGTGGGCACGCTCAAGCGCATCCTCATCAGCAATGTGACCAGCTACGACGCGTTGCAACTGCCGTCGATTCTGAGCGGCGTGCCCGGCCATCCGATTGAGGATGTAAAGATCAGCGATGTGTACCTGCACCAGGTTGGTGGCGGCGATGCCGGGATGGCGCGAGTGCAGCCGCCGGAACGCGAAAAGGAATATCCGGAGCCCACGATGTTCGGGGCCATGCCAGCGACGGGCTTCTTTGTGCGCCACGTCAGGAATCTTGAGATGAGCAATGTCGAGATCGCCGCTGAACAGCCGGATCAACGGCCGGCTTTTGCCCTGGTCGACGTGGAGGGGGCTGATCTGTTCCGCGTGCGTGTGCCGCGGCCTTCCGTGGCGCCGGCATTTTCGCTCAAGCAGGTTGCGAACTTCCGCGTATTCGGCAGCCAATTTGTTCCCGACAAGAGTTTCCAGCAGGTCGATGAGCAGGTCTTCTGAGGGCAGCGAGCCGGTAGAATGGCCCGCGGCGCGAGAAACGGGCGGCGCAACCGCTGCGAGTGTCTACTTAATATCCTTCATCGAGAGCAGGGTGCCGTAGTCGCGGCCTGCGGGATCGACGGCGCGAACCACCATCGCAGCAAATGCGTCGCGCAGTTCGGGATATTTCGCCAGCAGAGCCCGCATCAACGCCACGTTGGTTTCATAAGTTTGATTGCTGTTGGAAATGTCGGCGGCCTGGTATTTCACGATCAGGTCAAGATCGTCGCCGACGGCGTCTGGAGCCAGCGCGGTAAGCTTCCAGTGGGCCGCTCCGGCGGTAAGATCAGCGGTTTTGCCGTCGGCGGGAACATCGGCTGGCCGCAAGTTCTGCGACTCGTCGAATAGCTTGTCGGTGGCGGCTGTGCTCATGAAGGGGAGGGGCGAGATCAGAGTGCGGGCCTCGAGAAAGTAAAGCCAGGAATTGTGGGTCTGGCCTTTGGCCTTAAGCTCGCGGGCGCGATTGGCGAACCAATCGGCATCGTGTCCGGCGGTCTGCGCCGCTCGGATGTAGAGGCCGCCAAGCTTCCAGTCGACGCCTTGCCGCTGCAGGATGAGCGAGACGGTCAATGCCGCATTGGCGGAAAGCGCGTCGAGAATGACCACGCCGTACTTGCCGGGTGGAAGATCATTCAGATAGAAGACGGCGCTGTCGCGGGTCTGGCCGCTCTTACCGAAAACTCCGCAGAAAAACTCCGCGTGAGGGATGGGCGCGGCGCCTTCGGCTTCCAGCAGGAAGGGCGGACGAAGTGTTGACTTAGAGACGGCGAGCGCCGCCTGATGGTCCTTGACGGAGGTTTCGATGCCGGAGAAATCGGCAGCCACGCTGGAAATTGCGTTCAGGCGCAGCGCGGCGGAATCGCCTTTGGCGATGAGGTCAAAATCGCGCTGGGCTGCGGCGGTGAGCGCCGTGCGGGTGGCGTCATCCATGTCACCCGAGGTGAGACAGTTCTCGGCCGGGGCGCTCGAAGCCAAGAACGCGGTAAGCGACAGGGCAAGCATAGCCCACGCGAGAATGGGGCCTCGACGACGGACTTCCCCGGAGCGCGCGTTTTTATGATCAGCGTTCATCTGCTGGCGTGACTTGTCGGACGATCGTTAAGTTCTCCTGGCATTTCTTTCTCGGCGATGATTGCCACAAGAACGCGGTTTTTTGTCAGGGGTAAATTGTACGCCCGAGGGCCGCCATCTTGTGCAATTCCTTGCACATCCTGGCAAGCCCGGGCTCTGGAACTCCAGTAACCAGACTTGACGCTGCAAGAGGATAATGTCAATACGTTCTATAGGGTAGAGGGATTCTGGCGGGTGGCCTGGAAGATCTTTAGGGCCCGGCTGCGGTGTTAGAATTGCAGTAATGTCTTCGTTCTCCGATTTGAATGAGGTTTCTGGAGGTAGTGTCTATGAGCGCAAGATTGAGGTTCACAGGTCTGGTGGTAGCGGGGTGCTTTTGCATGACCGTTGCCGGTCTGGCGGATACTCCGCCCGCCCATCCCGTGCATAAGCTTAAGAAGCAGCAGATGCCGCCGTTGCCGTCGGGGCCGCGAGGTCCGGTGCCGCAGATTCCGCTGGATTCGATTCCGGCCGTGGCGCCGCAAGTGGACTATTTGAATGGCCAGCTTACTATTGTTGCGCCCAACTCCACACTGGGCGACATTTTGCGCGCGGTGCGCAAACACACTTCCGCGGAAATCGAAGTACCCACTACCGCCAACGAGCGGGTGGTGACCCATCTGGGCCCGGGGCCGGCGCGCGAGGTGGTGGCGGAACTGCTCAACGGCTCACGCTTCAACTATGTTTTGCTGGGTTCGCCGCAGGATGCCGCGCTGCTGACCAGGGTGGTGCTGGTGGCCAAGCCGGTGGAGGGCGGACCAGCGAACGCCCAGGCCGATGGAACCCCGGGCGTTCCGGCGGCGGCAGGTGCGGCCGATAATGCGCCGGATGGCTTGGATTCAGATGCAGCGGCGGATGACAGCCCGGCCGACGACAACGCGGATCAGGGAACGGCCGAGGCCGCACAGCCACCGCCGACCGATCAACAGGGGGTCAAGACTCCGCAGCAACTGCTGCAGGAAATGCAGCAGCGGCAATTACTGATGCAGCAGCAACAGCAACAGCAGGGAGGGCAACCGGGCCAGTTCGCCGGGCCTGGCCTGCCGATGCCGCAACGTCCGCAGCAACAGGACCCCCCGTTGCAGTAGCGTCAGGCGGCCTAACTTTGCCGAGCTAGGGTGTTCGGGATCGTCTTTCTTGGAATGCGACCAGGCTTGGGATACGATCTTTCTTTGGGTAGAGTCAGGGACGGTAGCTGGCGATGCGGTCCAAAGGCCAGGTCACCGGCGCCACTGGACGCTGGCGGGATTGGGCTACTGTGGGCTCGCCGTCGTTATCGTTATCTTTATCCGGAGCATCGTTGTCGTCATCCAGAGCCTGCTGCAGCCGCTTCCAGTCGCGGGCAACGTCGCTTTCTGAAGCCTTCGGCGTCCCGCGACGCAACTCTTCTCTCAATCGCGCTTCCAGGAGTTGCTGGGCGAAGGGCGATTGAGTTCCTTTCACGAAAACATTGCCCGCCGCTATGCCCACGCTGGTGGTCTGATCTCCCGTCCGTATCTGAAGGGCAGGACGGCCTTCGGCGTCAAACTCAGGCAGTGCGTTTGCTTGCACACGCTCCCATGCCTTCTCGAGGCGCGCGCCTTTAACTTCCGGAGTAGCGCGAGCCAGCAAATGATTCAATTCGATCTCATACGAGCGGCGATCCTCGGCGCCCAGCGGCGGCTCGGGATCGCGCTGGGGACTGAAAACCAGCGCATCCTTGGCGGGAGCAAAGCGTCCCGCGCCGGTGCCTTCATAAACCGCTAGCACGCAACCACCAAAGATCGGGCTGGCCACGGCGCTGGGGACGAAATACTTTTTCGATTTCAGGAATGATTCCACCACTCCGTGGACGGCTGTGCTGCGCGGAGGGCTGCCCGGGACCTGCGGAATCACGAACCGCGAAGACTCGAACCGGGGATGGCGAGCGCTGAACTTGACGAAGGTTTTCGCCATCTGCTTGGGCGTAGTCATGCCGAGATCGGCGATTAAGCTGCGATGCAGAGCCCGCGGATAGTAGAAGTTGATCACATCTTTGACGAAGTCGGCGCAGTTTCGCGACACGGTGCGGAAGTGCGACTGGTTCGGCGCGGAGTTGAGCTTGCGGATCAGGGCTTTATCCTGCGCGGGACTGGTTTCGATTTCAAAAGCGTAGGTAGTGCGATCGTAGGCGGTGCCCACCAGTTCGTACCAGTTTCCGCCCGGCGCTGCTCCGTCTCTTGAATCGGGAGCGACGATTTCCAGATGATTGCGGCGGTATTGGTCGCGCAAGAACTCGACCATCTTTGCATCCACAAACAGCGGAATCTCATCCGGGCGATCGACCGCGTAGAGATAGGGAAGCAGAGGGACCGCAATCCAATCGTAGCCGCCAACTCCGTCGTAGCGGCTGACCACGGCGCCAAGCTCGCCCGGAGCGCAGGGGCGCAAAACCAGGGGCGTTTCGGCACACACGTCCGATAGGTAGACCGCGGCATGTCCTGTCGCGGCGAAAAATCCCAGTTTGCCGTAAGGCTCTTCTAACAGAAGAGTTGCGGAAGCGTGCGCCAGCGCGGCGGAGAACGCCACCAGCACGGCGAGCGTGCGCAGAAGGCGCTGAATTCCCCCTGTAAAAGGCAGACGCATGCTTCTCTTTATGAACCCCTTTGCAATAGATTAGTTGCCATTTGGGAGCAACGCGAGTTACGGAAGTTGAACAAACCACAGGGAACTTCGAGCAAGGGTCCGCAAGCGGAAGAAAATGCGGCAGATATGGGGAGCATTTAAAAAACGGCTACAACAATGTGGAAAAATAGCGACACTTGTCATTGACCCGAAGAGAGTTTTCTGCGCGCCCAGACTGCGCTCTCGGCGAGCGGTTCGTCTTCGTTACGCGCCAGCTTATCGAGCAGAGGAAGAAAATTTCGTTCGCCACTGTTGCCCATTGCGATCACCGCGTTGCGGCGCAATCCGGCGCGTTTCGCGCGGCGCACCGGCGATCCGCGAAAAAAGCGGCGGAACTCTTCGGCGCTGATTTCCGCCAGCCAGTCGAGCGCGGGATTCACCAGCTCGGGCCTCGCCTGAAAGTCGGCGACACTCGTGGCTGGAGCTTTCCGATTCCACGGGCAAACATCCTGGCAAATGTCGCAGCCGAACACGTGGCGTCCGATGCCGTCGCGCAAATCCTGGGGCATCGCTCCGCGCTTCTCAATCGTGAGATACGAAATGCATTTGGTGGAATCGAGCTTGTAGGGCGCGATCAATGCATCGGTTGGGCAGGCTTCGATGCAGCGCGTGCAGGTTCCGCAGCGATCGGGCGCGGGCAGATCGGGCTCGAGCTCGATCGAGGTGAGAATCACCCCGAGGAAAAGCCACGAGCCCAGCTTCTGGTTGAGGATGCAAGTATTCTTGCCGATCCAGCCCACGCCGGCATATTTCGCGTAAACGCGCTCCACGAGCGGGCCGGTATCGACGTAGCAACGAGTGATGAGGTCTGGGGTGGTTTGATCTGGGGTGATGAGATCTGGGGTGATGAGATCTGGGGCGCCGAGACCTGCGCCAGAAAGTTCGCGCTGCAGCGAATGCTCCACCAGTCGCAGGCGGCGCATGACGGCTTCGTGATAATCTTCGCGGCTCCATGCGTAGCGGGAGATCCATCCTCGCCCAGTTGCCGAAGCCTGCGTGGAATACGGCTGGGCCGTGTTGTAGTTGATGGCGCAAACCAAAACGCTGCGCGCCCAGGGAGCAACGTGCGAAAGCGATGCGCGCTTCAGGCGCCCCTGCTCGTCGCGCGCGGACATGTAGTTCATCTCGCCGGCATGGCCGGCGGCAATCCACTGGGGAAAATATTTGAGCTCCGCAGCATCAGCTACGGGAGCAATTCCCACCAGGTCGAAGCCCGCCTCGCGGGCCGCCTGTTTGGCCGTCGCCGTGATTTCGTTAAGCTGGAACATGAAGAGGTTTCAATACCGAACTGGCTTGAAGGTCACACCGGGTGGTTGCAGGCTCCATAAGCCGGCGGTTCCAATTTGGAAACGCAATCTGTTTTTCATGCACTAAAGTGCCTCTCCCTGCTTGACCAAGGTATAAGCTTTTCTTCACAGAGTCACGCAACAACGCTGCGCGTTCTCCCAATTTCTGTGAAGGAGAAAAAACAAAATGCCGCAAACCAGTCTCGCACAACTCGCCACTATCCAAATTTCCGTAATCAACGAGAGCACCGTAGTCACCGATAGTGAGGTGATTCCGGTCGTCGCCGCGCTGCAGAAGCAAGTGAGCAATGATTTTCGCCCAGCCTGGGGCACGGGCGCCGAACTGACCATTGTCGCGAAAAACACTCAGCCGCCGGCTGGGAGCTGGTGGCTGGTGATCCTCGACGACTCCGACCAGGCGGGCGCTCTCGGCTACCACGACCTCACCACCGATGGGTTGCCCATGGGCAAGGTTTTCGCCGCCAGCGATTTGAAAGCCGGCACTTCGTGGACGGTTACGGCCAGCCACGAACTGCTGGAAATGCTGGCCGATCCCAACATCAACCTGACCGTATTTGTGCAAAACGAAAATACGGCGGGAATCCTCTATGCCTACGAAGTCTGCGACGCCTGCGAGGACGACAGCTTCGGCTATCAGATCGACAACGTTCTGGTCTCCGATTTCGTCACGCCTGCGTGGTTTGAAAGCTTCCGGGCCGAGGGGTCCACACAGTTCGACCGGATGAGCAAGATTGTGAATCCTCTGCAGTTGCTGCCGGGCGGCTACATTGGAATTTTCGATGTGACCGCAGGCAGCGGTTGGCGGCAACAGACGGCGGAGAAGCGCGTTTCCAGCATGAAACAGCGGGGCGCGGTGGGAACGCGGCGCGAGCGCCGCGACACTCCACGCGATCAATGGGTCATGAGCCTGCCGCAACGCAAAATCGCCAGCAATGCGCAGCAGTACCGGCAGCACCTGCAAACCATCCAGCGGCGCAGGGACGCCGCCTGAGTTTCCTCTGGGTCGTTCGACCCCCTCAACGCCCCGCGCGCAGGCGCGGGGCATTTTTCTGGGCCACGCCAGTTCGAGACCTCATCCGCGATCTAGAAAGGGTGAATCGCGGCGAACCTTGAGCGAACTGATTTCTCCATTCGAATCGAAACTTATATATAATCCGCCGATGCAAGGCATACCGTGGAGCACAATTGCGCTCGGCTCGCTGTTGCTCATCTCAGCCTACTCAATAGGAGGACAGGAAGTGCAATCTCCGCAACCTGAAAAGTCGAAGCCGCCCGTCAAAATGGAGCAGCGCGGGCGCATCCTTGGAATCGGCGGTGTCTTCTTCAAATCCGCTAATCGTGATCAGATGCGCGAATGGTATTCGAAGCATCTTGGACTGGCTGACCAAGGCCAAGGCGCGATGCTTCCGTGGCGCGAACACGACGACCCGCAAAAGGAAAACGTTACAGTTTGGACTGTTTTTCCCGCCTCCACTAAGTATTTCGATCCCAGCCCCGCACCGTTCATGATCAATTACATCGTGGACGATATGGATGCTTTGCTCGACCGCCTAAAACAAGAGGGAGTAAAGATTGACGCCAAACGAATGNNCCGCAAAGCCCTAAGGGCCTTCCACTGCACTTACTCAATCGGTTTTCTGTAGGCGGACTGGCCCGGCCTTGTCTAGCGGGGATACTTACCTTTGCCGGTAGTTTCGGTGCTAACTCGATGATTCTAATAGGGTAGGTGGGGTGCCCAATAGCAAACTGGTAAACTCACAATCCCAGCGCACGGGCATAGCCCCTACACTCCCAACTTCTTCACTTCTTCGTTGTAATATTTTCGGTAGAGGATGTCCCATTCCTGCGAGCCTTCGAGGATGGTGCGCTTCTGGCTCTCGATCTTCTGGCGGGCGGCCTGATCGATTTTCTCTTCCTGATTCAGCAGGTCTTCGAGGATCTTGCGGATCTCCTGGCGGATGGTGTTGGGGTCTTCGATGAAGTCGACTTCGTCCACCTGCTTGAGCACGTCGGAGACGGCGCGGGCCAGAACGTTGACTTTGTCGCGGCTCAGCCTCACAGCACCGCCTTATACTTGCGTACCAGTTCGGTCTTCACCTTGCGGAACATTTCCTGGTAGTTGGCGCCGCTCTTGCGCATTTCTTCGGAGTAGGCTTCGAGGATGACGCGGACCTCGTCGTTGATGCGGTCCTCAAGCTGCAATTCTTCGAGCAGGGCCGCATGCACGCGCTCGGTGACCTTGGGCACGGCCGAGGTCTCGATGGCCTTGCCGGCAATCAGTTTCTTGGTAACTTCGCGGGCCAGGTAGCCCACATATTCCTTGGAAAGAAGCATGTGCGGATAGAATATCGCGTCTCAGAAGCGCCGGTGTGAATTTCGCCGATGTGAATTTACCGATGTGAAATTTACAGATCTGAATTCAAAAGTGTAACACAGCGGCGCCGGGCGGGAGCGGGCCGAAGCGCGATTCGGAAGCGGCTCGTTCCTCTTGCGCTCGTCTTTTGCACTCGCATATGCACCGCTCAAACTGGCGGCTTATTCACCAAGGGCATACAATGCTGCCTTAGCGAAATCTATGTCTCCCTTGCCTGACGAGCTGACTTCTCTTAAAGACGACATGATTGCCTTCATCGAAGGCCACGGTATGCGCCGCTTCCACGGCTACGTGGATTTCGAGGAGGTGCAATGCGTGATGTGGGAGACCGGCGCGAATCCAGACGGCTGGAAAGATTTTGTGGAGCTGGCCAAGAGCGCGGGCGCTGCCTTCCTGACCATGCATTCGTGGAAACTCGGCCGCGAAGAACTGGACGAACTGGTGGAGAGGCTCTCGCACTCCGAGTTCACCGACGGCGACGACGTGGAAGACGCGCGCTGGCTGCGCGCTCACCTCGAAAAAATCGGCTTCCTGCAGTTGGGCTGGGCTTATCAGGGGTCGATGTTTCTGTGCGAAGTGAGCACCGAGTGGTATGACCGCTACCAGCATCTGCTGGAAGTTTCGGACGACTTCGGCGGAATTCCTATCGACGAGCCCGACCAGGACGACGAGAACTAGCCGTGCGCTGGGATCTGCCTGCCGAAGATCCGGTTCGGGTGG
Organism: Acidobacteriaceae bacterium; assembly: GCA_003156805.1. Lineage (GTDB taxonomy): Bacteria > Acidobacteriota > Terriglobia > Terriglobales > Acidobacteriaceae > Sulfotelmatobacter. The sequence continues at coordinate 84,979 of PMHV01000039.1, forward strand.
AAGACTTCGCTGCGGTGCTGCGCGATTTACCGGCGTTGTCTGGCGGAAAATTTCCTGGCCGAGGCGCAGCCGCGAACGATCCCGCCCGCATTCTGGCGCGCCTGCTTTTGCGGCGCGGTATCGGCGATGCTGAATCCGCCGCGCGTTTTCTTGCTCCCTCACTAACTGATCTGCACCCACCCGAGCAGATGTCCGGACTGCAAGCCGCCGTGGATCGCCTCGATGCCGCCATCGAACGCAAGGAGCCGATGCTGATCTACGGCGATTACGACGTAGATGGAACGATGGCGGTGATCATTCTCAAGACTGCAATCGAGCTCTGCGGCGGAAGCGCCGATTTTCACGTGCCGCATCGCATTCGCGAGGGCTACGACTTGCGCGACGATGTGATCGAGCGCGCCGCCGCCGCGGGCATTCGCCTGATCATCAGCGTCGACATGGGCATTCGCGCCTTCGCGCCGGCGGAAACCGCGCAACGGCTGGGCGTGGATCTGATCGTCACCGATCATCATCTGCCCGGCCCGGACGGTGTGCCGAAAGCGCTCGCCGTGGTCAATCCCAATCAGGCGGGCTGCGCATATCCCTACAAGCAGCTCTGCGGTGCGGGCGTGGCCTTCAAAGTCGCGCAGGCATTGATGCAGCGCCGTCTGGATGAAAAAGATCAGACGCGCCTGTTGCTCTCGTTTATGAAAGTTGTGGCGATTGCAACCATCGCCGACTCCGTGCCTTTGACCGGCGAGAACCGCGTTTTCGCCAGGCTGGGTTTGGATGCGCTGCGCAAGGCGGTAAATCCGGGGCTGAAGGCACTGCTCGATGTGGCGCAGATTTCCAGCAAGCGTCCGCCAACTTCCACCGAAGTCGCCTTTCGCATTGCGCCGCGCATCAATGCCGCCGGCCGCATGGACGTAGCCCGCGACGTGATCGAACTCTTCAGCGTGAAAGATGTAACGCGCGCGCAGCAACTTGCCGCTAAGCTCGATAAGCTGAATAGCGACCGGCAGGAAGAAGAACGCCGCATTCTGCGCGCGGTGGAAGAACGTATCAGCGGCGATCCCGCGCTGTGCGAGGCTTACTGCATCGTGGTGGATGGCGAGGGCTGGCACCGCGGCGTGATCGGCATTGTCGCGACGCGAGTGGTCGAGCGCTACCATCGGCCTGCTATTGTGATTGCGCGCGAAGGCGAGGAAGCTTTTGGATCCGGCCGCTCGATTCGCGCCTTTCACCTACTTGAGGCCGTCGAGTCATCGCACAATCTTTTCACGCGTTACGGTGGACATTCTCACGCCTGTGGATTCGCCATGCCGGCCGCGAACGTTGCGCAACTGCGGGCGGAACTGGATACGTTTGCGCGGGCGCGGCTCACTTCTGCGGATTTCGATCCGGTGCTGGAGGTTGAGGCGGATCTCGATCTCGATGAAATCACTCCGAGACTTTTTCGAGCGCTACAACTGCTCGAGCCCTACGGAGCGGGAAATCACGAGCCGGCATTTGCGGCGCATGGAGTGCGTCTAACCGCGCCGCCGAAAATTCTGAAAGACAAACACATCAAGCTGAAGCTGAAAGCCGGGGAGGAAAGCAAAGTCCGCCAATTTTCTCTTGCAGATCCCGCCGAAGAGCCGGGCAAAGAGGAACTGTCGGAGGTCGCGATCCTAACCACGCCGCGCTGCCATCCCGATGGCGCAGCCGTTCGCCGCGATGAAAAAGCCGAGGCCGTTGGCGCTCAACTGAGAACTGAGAACCGAGAACTGAGAACTGGTCTGCAAACTGAGAACCGCGAGCTGAGCGCAGTCACCTTCGACGCGCTCGGCTGGCACATGGCCGAACGCCTGCAGCAATTGCCGCTGCTGGCCGGCGACGCCATCGACATCGCCTTCACCATTGGCCACAACGATCATCCCGACTTCGGCGGCCTGGAGCTGTCGCTGCGAGATTTCAGGATTGCGCTCGCCGGGCCGCTCCCTCCAGCGCATTAGCGAAGGTTCAAGTTTAATATCCAGCTTCGCGTCCATGGCGGACCGCCAGGATCACGATCTGTTTCCCGTCGTAGTGATAGAGGGCGATATAGGCCCCGTGTCCGAATTCAGTCACCCACTCGCGGAACTCCGGCGGCATCTCTTCGATCGGGCGGCCAATCTCCGGGTGCTTGCCGAGCGCCTTTATGCCCTGCCGGATCGCCTTCACGGCACGCTTGGCGGCGTTCCGGCTCTTGGGTGCCAGAAAATCATGAAGACGGGCGACATCCAGGAGGGCCGGTTGGGACCACCTCAGTCGTGGCATTTAGGAGGAGCGGCGTCCTTGCCCGTTTCGAGCTTGGCCAGCCAAGCGTCGGTTTCTTCGGCGGTGGCGTGCAGGCCCGTTGTCTGATAATGGGCCCAGGTGGCCAGCGCGTCCTGCCGGAATTGCTCGCGCTTCTCTTCGCGTTCCACATACTCCTCGATGGCCTCGCGCATCACCCAGTGCGGCGACCGGCGGCGGGCAGAAGCGAGCCGCCGTACCCGTTCTTTGATCTCAACATCCAGCTTCAGGCTGGTGGTGGAAGGATTCGGCATTGTCGGTACTCTAAGGTGTTACCTAGTAATACTATAGCACGGCTGCGCGAAAGGTCGGCGCCCGCTGTCTATTATTCCAACTATACTGCGGGAACACGTGGTCATCTGTAAGTACCCTGACTGCATCGTGGCACCACACGCATCGTGCTTCATTCATGCTTGCTGCAAGAGCTCCTTTTGCCTGGGCCGCCCGCCCTTCAACCCATTAGCCCGAGCCGCCCTTTTCTTGGCTGGGCTTTTCACGGAACCTCCGCTGCGGCCTATCTCTGCCATCCAGAGTTTGGTGCCATAGATGCGCCGAAGCAAGCTGGGAGTATAAAGGTCGACGTCGAGAGCCGGCCAATGGAGGCCGGTTCCATTGCCGAGAATTTCCACTCGCGCAATCTGCTCTTTCGTGGCGGATTGCAGTCCTTGCAGATCTTCGCGCGGAATCAGGAGCCGGTGGCCATCGCTCAACCTAAGAATAAGCAGGTCCAGTCCTGGTCCCGGCCTGTATTCCACCTGTGTAACGCGCGGCTCGTTTTGCAGGTTCCTGGCGTTCGCGATGGCGCGATCGATCTCGGCATTGGTAGTGACGACCTTGTGTTGGACGGGCTTATTTCGGACGATCTTATGCTTTGCCATGTGTTCCCTCCCACAATTCTGTGAGTTCCTCAAAGTGCAGAGCCGCTACGTTCAAAATTTTCTTTACGTCAGACCGCTTGGCATCCGGGGGCCGGATGGCATCGTTCCGTTTCGACATCGCGACAGCCCCGTCCAACCGGAGATCAACAATCACCTCTGTCTCACTGGCGAAGCCGTGAACATGACGCGGCGAATGATCGTTGGAGTAGGCGACAAATAGAACGCCGTCAAACTTAACGGAACCCACACAGCCATGATAACCCAAGCGTCGCTTAGGTTAATAGAGGTTTTTTCGTCGCTTCATCGTCAAACGCAGCATCCGCAGACCTGGCCGACGGCGACAGCGCGGGAAGCGCCCATCGTTTGGATTAGACTGAACTTGCGATGTCCCTTCCCATCTACCGTCTGCGGCGCTGGCTGATTGTGATTGCGCTGCTGTTTACGGTAGTGGTCGCGGGCATGTATTTCTACGCCCGTCTGCGCCAGCTCAACCTGCTCAAGGGGCTTCCCGGCAAGATGGGCTATGACATCAAGCAGACCGCCAGCGGCTTTCAGTTTTCGAAATCCGACGGTGGGAGAACGATTTTCACTATCCAGGCCAAAGACGTCAAAGAGTTCAAGCTCAACGGCCACGCTGAACTGCATACCGTGAGCATCACTCTCTACGGGCGCGATTCCTCGCGCTTCGATCGCATCTACGGCGACGATTTCACTTACGACCCGAAATCCGGCAACGTGACGGCGCGGGGCGAGGTGCAGATCGATCTCGATCCCAACCCAGCCGGCTTCGCCAGCCCCGACCAGGCTGTGCCGAACGAACTGCGGAATCCCATTCATCTCAAGACGCGCGACCTGATTTTCAACCGGGATACGGGAAACGCGCAGACCGATGCGCGCGTGGACTTCAGCACCTCGCAGGCATCGGGGTGGGCCGTGGGCGTGCAGTATGCGGGCAAGAGCAACACGCTGACGCTGGATTCCCAGATTCACGTCCAGTCGGCAGGGGCGGACGCGTCGAAGCTCTTTGCCACGCACGGCAAGTTCACCAGCGACCCGCGCCAGTTAGTGCTGGATCAGCCGCGGCTGGAGCGGTCTAGCGGCACGCTCCGCGCGGATGAGGCGACTTTTTTCCTGGCGCAGGACAACAGTGTGCAGCGCGTGCTTGCTGTGGGCAACGTCAACGCAGACGAAGCGGCGGACGCGAAGGCGAACCAGACGAAAAGAAGCAAAAGAGCTCACAAGCGAGTTGAGAACAACAGCGAGCAAGTATCTTCCGGCGAGTCTGCCTCTGCTCAGGCGTCCGTTGAACCCGTATCCGCTGGATCAGCCCCTGTTGAATCTGCCTCCGGCGGAACGCCCACTGGCGAGCCGGCCGCTTCTCCAACCACGCACGCCCGCGCCGACCAGGCTGATCTGATTCTCACCGGAAGCCGAAACCAGCTTCGCACCGCCACATTGACCGGCCACGTGCAGGTCGATCGCGTAGGGTCCGAGGCCATGCAAGGCACAGCGTCGCGCGCGGTCATCGATTTCGGAAGAGAAAATCAGGTGAAGAAGGTTCACGCCACCGAAGGCGTACGCCTGACGCAGCATGCAGTCAGCGGAACCAAGCCGGCGAAAGATACGATCGGAACGCCGGGCCCGACTTCGGTTACATCATCACAACCCCAGGACTTTGAACTGACGGCGCCCACGGTGGACTTTTTTATGGCGGATGGCGGCGCGCTCGACCGCGCCGCAACTTCCGGGGCTCCGCAGATCACGATCTTTCCGGCGCAAAATCCTGGCGCCGCGCCAGTTTCGCTGGAGCAGCGAACCGTCATCACGGCGGCCAGATTTGACGCGAAATTTACGCCTACGGTTGATGGCCAGAGCCGCTTGACGTCTTTTCACGGTGCGCCCGCAGCAAAGATCGTGAGCATCGCGCCAGGCCAGCCCAATCGCGTGAGCACCAGTCAAACGCTCGACGCGGCGTTTCTTCCCGAGGGCGGCATCGAATCGATCACGCAGCAGGGAAGCGTTGCTTATAGCGATGGTCTGCCCCCGGACAAGCGGACTCAGGCCTGGGCCGAGCGCGCTCACTACACGCCCGCTGACCAGATTCTGGTGCTGACCGGAAATCCGCGAGTTGTGGAGGCGTCCATCGCGACCTCGGCCCGCACTATCCGCATGAACCGCGCCACGGGCGAAGCCTTTGCTGAAGGCGATGTGAAAAGCACTTATAACGAACTGCAAGAGCAACCTAACGGCGCACTTCTGGCCTCGTCGTCGCCCATTCACGTTACGGCTCACAGCATGACCGCGCATCAGTCTTCCGCCGTTGCCCTTTACTCGGGAAACGCGCGGCTATGGCAGGACGCCAATGTCATCGAAGCGCCTTCCATTCAGTTCGACCGCGACCGCCGTTTCGTTGTGGCCCAAGGTACGGCAGCGCAGCCTGTTTCTACGGTGCTGGTCCAGGCTGAGAAAGCCCAGGCTGAGAAAGACCGAGCCGAGAAAGCCCAAGCGGAGAAAGACCAAGCCGAGAAAGCCCAGGCTGAGAAAGTCCAGGCCGGGAAAGCTCCGCCCGGCGCTGAGCAAAAAACGAAACCGCCAGGCAAGAGCGAGAAGTCAGCCCAGTCGCAGCCCGTTGTCATCACTTCCGTGCTGCTCACTTATGCCGATGCTGAGCGCAGAGCTCACTACGAAGGTGGAGTAGTAGCCAAAGGCGTGAATTTCACAGCCTCCGCGAAAACTCTGGATGCTTTCCTTCTGCCGCGGATCGAACCCAGCCAAGCCTCAGATAATAAGCCAGTTGTAGAGCAGAGCTCAGCGGTTGGCCCGGGTCGGCTGGATCACATGGTTGCCCAGGGGAACGTGGTTGTGCAGCAGCCAAACCGTCGTGCCAACGGCCAGACCCTGGTTTACACGGCCGCCGACGACAAGTTTGTCCTCACCGGCGGTCCGCCTAGCATTTTTGATGCCGAACGAGGCAGGATTACGGGGGTTTCGTTGACTTTCTTCGAACACGATGATAGGGTGCTCGTAGAAGGCGAAGCAAGTACTCCTGTGGTAACTCGAACCCGAGTGGCACGATAAATGCGTACCCTGGCCACCGATGATATCGGCAAATCGTATCGTGGCCGCCGAGTTGTAAACGGGGTAAGCCTGCGCGTCGAGCAGGGCGAAGTGGTTGGATTGCTTGGACCCAACGGCGCCGGTAAGACAACGACGTTTTACGCCATTGTAGGTTTGATCCCCCCTGACACTGGCCGCGTGCTGTACGACGGCCAGGACATTACTGATGCTCCCATGTACGTGCGGGCACGTCAGTATGGCATCAGCTATCTCCCGCAAGAAGCTTCGGTGTTTCGCAAACTCACGGTCGAGGAAAATATCCTCGCGGTGCTGGAAGCGCAGCCCATTTCCTGGCACGAGCGCCGTGAAAAGATGGAGAAGTTCATCGACGAACTGGGACTGGAGCACATCCGGCAAAACCGCGGATATGCCTTGTCCGGGGGGGAGCGCCGGCGCGTGGAAATTGCCCGCTGCCTGTGCATCAACCCGACATTCATTTTGCTGGACGAACCGTTTTCCGGGATCGATCCCATCGCCGTGCTTGACTTGCAGAAGATCATCAGCAGTCTGCGGGCCAGCGGCATCGGAGTGCTGATTACGGATCACAACGTGCGCGAAACGCTTTCCGTGACCGACCGCGCCTACATCATCGACGACGGCAGAATCTTTCGCCACGGGCCGCCCGAGCAGTTGGCGGGCGATCCGGAAGTCAGGCGCGTGTATCTGGGAGAAAGTTTTTCGCTGGTGTGAGAAGGCAGGTTTCAAAGTTTCAGGGTTTCAACGTTTCAAAAAGCGACGACCGACTCTGAAAACCCTAAACCTTGAAACCTTGAAACCTTGAAACATGGTCCTACTTCAGCACAAACTGAGCGTCAAACTCTCGCAGCGGCAGATCCTTACTCCGGGTCTGGTGCAGATGGTCTCAGTCCTCGCGCTCAACAAGCTTGAGCTCAAGGACATGATCACCGCCGAGATGGTGGAGAACCCGGTCCTCGAGGAACTCGAAGAGTCCGTGCCCTTGCTCGATGAGGTTGGCCGCAAGGAGGAAGATCGCGAGCGCGCCGCGGCCGCCACCAACGAAGAAAACCCCGTCACCGCCACGGAAAAGAAAGACCCGTTCGAGGAAATCGATTTCGGCTCGTTCTTTCAGGATTATCTCGATCCCGGCTACCGCACCCACAGCGAGATGGAACAGATCGAGCGGCCCTCGTTCGAGAACTTCCTTTCCAAGCCCACCAACCTCACCGACCATCTCGCCTGGCAGTTGGGCGCGTTAAGTCTTCGCCGCGAAGTCCGCGAGGCGGCTGAGGCGATCATCGGCAACCTCAACGAAGATGGTTACCTGATCGCCAGCGACGAAGAGCTGCTGGGAGTCGCGCCGCCGGCTCCGCCCGAAGCCGATGTGGCCACCGCCCAGAACATCGTCAGCGCCGCGAAAGCGTTGGGCCTGGTAGAGACCGAAGTCCAGCCGGAAATGCCGCCGGAAGACGCAGCGGGCGTAGACCACGCAGATAGCGTGGCTGGCGTTTTCGCCATCGAGTTTGACGGCAATGGAACCGAGGAACCAGCTTCTGCGGAAGCAGGTCTCGCGGAGTCTCCTGAGTCCGGCATTTCCGCCGCGGAAGGTTTCCCCGCCGAGCTCGACGATCTCAACCCGCCGCAGCTATCGAACATCGCCGCAGATGCGTCCCTCCCGTCCAGGAACGGCGATGGCGCTGCAGCTTCTGCTCCCGCCATGGAACCTGCTCCTGCTCCCACACCCACTCCCGCACCTACCCGCCCGGCTTACAAGCCCCGCTTCACCGCTGCCGATTTGCAGGAAGCGCTCGAAGTAGTTCGCCAGATCGATCCGCCCGGCGTGGCTTGCCGCGACCTGCGCGAGTGTCTGCTCTATCAGTTGCGTTACCAGCAACAGCTCGCATCGCAAAAAAAAGCCGAAAAGAACGGCAACGGCACGGCCCAGTCTTTACAGGATGCCGTCGCCGTCGTCGATCAGCATCTGCGCGCCCTGCAAAACAAGCAGTACAAGGAAATTGCCAAAGCCATCGGCCGTCCGGCGGAAGCGGTCGAGCAGGCGCTTGAGTATATCCGCACCCTCGATCCTCGTCCCGGCCTGCAGTACAACAAGGTTCAGGCGCGGCTCATCGAACCCGACGTAGCCTTCGTGAAACATGGCGACGAGTGGCTGGTGGTGATGAACGACGAAGACATGCCCCAGCTTCGTCTCAATCCCGCCTACAAGCGCCTGCTCACCCGCGACACCAACGACAAGAACACCCGCGATTACGTCAAGGAACGCTACAAGAGCGCCATTCAGCTCATCAAGAACATCGAGCAGCGCAAGCAGACCATCACCAAAGTCTGCTATTGCATCGTGGCCCGGCAGCAGGATTTTCTCGAAAGCGGCATCGATCAATTGAAGCCCATGATGATCAAAGAAGTTGCCGAAGAAATTGGAGTCCATCCTTCCACCGTGAGCCGCGCCGTCGCCAGCAAGTATGCCCACACTCCGCAGGGAGTCTTCGAGTTGCGTTATTTTTTCAGCGAGAGCGTGCAGGGGCCGGAGGGTGGCAACACTTCCCTGCTGATCCTCAAGCGCCGCGTGAAAAAGCTGATCGAAGAAGAAGACCCGGCGCGTCCGCTCACCGACGAGCAGATCACGCGCATCCTGCAATCCCAGGGCATCCAGGTGACCCGCCGCACCGTGGCCAAGTACCGCGAAGATATGCGCATCCCCAGCACCCATCAGCGCAGGGTGAAGAAATAGGATGAATAGATAATGGTTAGAAGTTTAGACGTAAAGAAATCAACGGAGAAGACGATGAAATAAACGGACCGCAGCGAAGCTCCAACAGTTCCAATGCAGTGCCCAATTTAACTCGCGCAGGAAACTAAGGAGGGGCGCTCATGAACGTGGAATATACTGGCAGACATTTTGAAGTCACTCCCGCCATCCGCAAAGAAGTAGAAACCGGCCTCGCGAAAATCCGAAAAATTCTGCACGACCGCTTTGAAACCAAGGTGATTCTCACCCTGGAGAAGCATCGCCACAAAGCCGAAATTACCATCAGCCCGCGCAACGGACCTCTGGTCGGCCTAGCCCAGGCCCACGACATGAAGGCCGCCGTGAACCAGGCGCTCGACCATCTGGAAACCCAGGCGGTGAAATACAAGACCCGTTGGGAATCCAGAAAACGCAACGCCCGCAAATCCAAAGAAGTGAAGAAGTGGAACGGCCACGCCATGCAGGACCACGCCGGCCAGGGTGACGTGCGGGATGAAATGAAGGAAGATGTGCAGACCAAAGTCGGCTCTTCGGAAAAAACCGCGGTGCCTGTGCTCGTCCACAAGTATCCGGCCGTGGCCCGGACCACCGAGGTCCACCTGATTCGCTCCGACGAAGCCGTCGCCATGCGCCCCATGACCCTCGAAGAAGCCATCAAAGAAGCCCACTTCCGCGACCGCGACGTCTTTGTCTTCCGCGATAAAAAGGGAAAAGTAATGATCCTGCACCGCACCAGAGACGGCAAGATGGAGCTGATCGAAGCCCCGTAGCGCAGCCTTTCGAGCGCTCCCGTAGTCCTGTCATCCTGAGCGAAGCGGCTGATTCTCGCAGAGAATCAGCCGCGCAGTCGAAAGCCTGCCCTGAGCCAAGCCGAAGATCCCCGGCTCCAAAGAAGCCCGCGAGACTAACATCTCGATCCGCCTCCGTACCCCTCCAATACGCTCCAGCCGACGCAAAGCTTCCACTTCGCGTCCTTCGCGCAATGGCGCCGCTTCCCGCACGGCTGCGGAAACCCGCCGCCACCGCACGCACCATACGAAGAGGACCACCACGAATCCACAGAGCCACACTTCTGCAAGAAACGCTGGAAGCAAATGGATCAGACTCGAAAAAACTGTCGAGGAAGTGGCCTGTGACGTCGCCATCGTTCCCTGCGTAAAAGGTTGGCTGACCTCCTCCATCGCAAAATACAATCCATCTCTTGTTCCTGCGGACCCGCGCGGCCATGCCAGATGGCTTCCCATGCCGATCAGCAACGAGAAAGGAATCAGGAATTTCGCCGACGCTGCCAGCCAGAGCCAATAGCGGATGCGCGCCTGGTTTCTTCGCAAAATCAATGTCAACAGTCCGGCCATAACAGCGAAAACCGTCGATTGCCACAAGTGATTGCCCAGCGCCGGTGCGATGGCTGCCCACATCGCAGACAAATATTTCGCGATCATTCTGATTTGTCCTTTCTCGCAAGCTTGCGGAGAGTTTTCTCGGCTTCCTTTACATCCTCTAGCGTGAGCTTGCCCGATTCGATCAGGTGTGCCATGACCGGCTGCGTGTGCCCGCCGAACAGCGCCAGCAGGTCGTCGATCAACCTCCGCTGTGCGGCATTGCGGGAGACCGCCGCTTCGAAAATGTGAAAGTTGCCGACTTTTTTCACGCGGCGCACGGCTTTCTTGGCTTCCAGCCGATAAACCGTGGTCTGAATGGTCGTGTAGGCTGGTCTGCCCTTTTCTGGAAAAGCTTCCTGAATCTCGCGGATGGAGGCGTGGCCACGCGTCCACAGCGTCTCCATGATCTGAAGTTCGAGCTTGGCTAATTTCGGTCCGGCCATTCCATCTCCTATCAGCGTATGCAGTATTACTACACGCGTAGTTGTTAATGTCAAGTCTTTTGTGTGGAGTAAGTCGAAGCGCTGTAGGAGCAGGCCTCTAGAATCTAGTTCCAGAACCGCATAGGTTCTGTCATCCTGAGCGAAGCCGGCTGATTCTCGAAGAGAATCAGCCGCGCAGTCGAAGGATCCCTTTCCCGCCAGCCAAGCCCGTGGCTCAAAGAGAAGCTTCTACCAGCCGCCACGGACAACTCGGAAATTTTCCACCGCCCCATGTGACCACCAACCTTGCCTCCGCCATTTCGTTTGCGCGATCATGACGGAGCCGGTCGGGGTGCAGAGAGCCTGCCAGGCCTCACCGAAGAAGAATCCTATCCCCTATTTTCCCCGCAAGGTTCGGTTGTCCGCTGCGCTATTCGCTGCAATCGCCAGTGGCGTGGCCGTTCCCGGAAGATCGACCAGGAACAGCACGCGCTCGCCTTGCGTACTGTGCAACCGCAATTGCGCACCAGCGTTTTGCAACTTCGGGACGATCCAGTCAAGGCGTGAGTTATCCCAGAGAACCAGAAACTCGCGGTGCGAGTCTGTAAAGCTGCCATAGGTGGGCAGATTGAGCGGGGCCAGACCTCGCAACCCCGCCAGATTGTAATCGCCGCTGTTCACGCCTGTGTACTTCAGTGCCTCTTCGGCATCGGGGGTATACACCAGCACAGCCTTCAGATCGTTGCCTCCGCTATGCGCCAGCCGCAAATACTGGAGGGGGTTGGATACGATAATAGGCAATCGTGAGGCGTCCGCCGCCCGTAACCAGGGCGTGAGGTTTGTGGCCAGGTCTCCTGCCTGGTCTTCTGCCGTGGACTTCAAGGCGTACCATCCCCCAAAACATAGGAGCAGGAACGCCACCGTGATCAGGGCCGCGGCCCGCGAATTCCGGAATAGACGCTGCAGGCACAGCGGCAGAAGGATTGAGAAGCCGATGAGCGTGACGATCGCGTACCTTATCTGGAATATTCCGGTGAGCAGCTTTCCCGCCGCGAAAGCTTCCACAGGTGTCAAGAGCAGCGCCAGCAAGGCGGCCCATTCATAGACCGGACCTGTTTCGGCGTCGGCGGGAGGTTGCAGCGATCGGCGGCTGAAGATGAGTATGCAGCTGCCGGCCAGCAACGCAAATGCTGCCCAGATCACGCCATCTTGGGGCAAGTAGAACCGCGAAGTACCCACCACGAACTGGTGCAGTGTTGCCGGGGCGAAATATCCCTTCTTGAGAACAAGGTTGGCACGCAGCAGTGGCCGGAAAACCAGCAGCGGAGTTGCCGCCAATGCCAGCGTCCCCCAGATCGGCCAGTCGATTCTCCGCCTCTGACCGATGCGGACAACCTCGCCGAAACCGATCGCGGCAAACGAGAACATCGCAAAATAGTGCAAGCTGGTGGCCGTCGCCAGACTCAGCCACAACCCAGCCAGCATCCAGCGTCGGTTGTGGTTCCTGCAGACCTGCTGCCAGCACAAAAGGGCGACGCTGCTGCAGCCCAGCAGCAACGCATACGGTCGCGCCTGCACCCCGTACCACACTCCGAAAGTCAGAATCGTGGAAAGTGCTCCGATCCATCCATACAGCGGGCCCGCGTACCGCCTGACCATGAAGTAGGTACATAGCATCATCGTCAAGTATCCGAGGATCGAGGGAACCCGCAGGCCGAGCTGGTTCCAGCCAAAAGCATCCGCCGACAGTTTGAACAGCAGATGAAACAGCGGCGGGCTGGATTCCGCGTGGCCCGCCAAAGCCTTCCAGATCTTGTCGAAGCTAGGCAGGGCAGCGACGTACTCGGTCAGGATCTCGTCGAAGTTGAAGGGCCGCCGGCTGGCTTTGACCAACGCACAGGGAAGGAATGCCGCCGACAACAGCAAAGGACTGATCCAAGGCTTCCGGGTGAGCGCCGATTCCACTGCGTACCCGAAGCGCTCAAGCGCGCCCGCGGCGATTTCCATCCGCGTGCGCCGTCCTTGAGAAACGCTCAACTCCGGCCGCGGCGATATGCTCGGTTGCAACTTAAGCATAAATCTCCTTCTTGGCCGCGAAAACGGTTCCGAGTATACACCCCGCCCCGCCGGTTTCGCGACATCGTGAAATGACTTTCGGCTTCAAGCGCCGCGTCTGGCAAGGGAAGAGGCGCAAGCTTTCCCTCTTTTTTCCACCTCCCGGTGTGACATCTAACCTTGCCCCCGCCATTTCAACTGCGCGATCATGGCCGAGCCGGACGGGTTGCAAAGAGCCTCATTGGCTCGCACCTAAGTCCTTTGTTATCTGGATTTTGACCGTAAGTTCTTTGCCATCTAGATTTTGCCACACCCTTTTTGCCAAGCCCGCACCCAGCAAGCCGTTCAGAGGTATGAGGGAGGGGGGTACCCCGCATTCACATCATCTTTCCCAAACCGGGAACAGCGTCGCACAAGTTTTTTCTGCAAGAAATCCACAGCTCGAGGCGACCTCAGTGGGGCTGGATTCCCGCACCTCCTTCACCAGCACCACGAGAACCAAAAAATGATGGGCCCGGCTGCCAGGCATCTTTAGCCGAAGCGGCCACAACCGGCATCAAAGCGTGCACCAAATCCGCGATATGGGTTTCGCGAATACAAAGCTTGGGGGATCGATTTATGAATCAGACATTAAGGAAGACGAGGCTGAGTCGGTGGTGCGCGCTGCTCGGCCTTGCCCTAACAACGATTGCTGTGCCCATGCTGGCAACAGCTCAAGACCAGCAGGATCAACCAGACGATCCGCCCAGCCGAGTAGCCCGCTTGGGTTACATGGAGGGTTCGGTGTCATTGCAGCCGGCCGGTGAAACCGATTGGGTGGGAGCGGTCCCGAACCGGCCCATGACTACCGGCGACCAGCTTTGGGCGGATAAAGCCTCCCGCGCCGAGCTGCAACTGGGATCGGCCGCGATTCGCTTAACGGAAAACACCGGCATCTCTTTTCTCAACCTGAATGACAACACGGTTCAGATCCAGCTTAGTTCGGGTGCAATCAACGTCCGTGTCCGCTGGCTCGACCAGGACGATATATTCGAAATTGATACGCCCAACCTGGCGTTTTCGGTTTCCCAGCCGGGAAACTATCGGGTAGAGGCCAGCGAAGACGGCACTTATACGGTGGTCGGCATTCGCGAAGGTGGAGGCCAGTCAACCGGCAACGGCCAGACCTACACTCTCCACGCCGGACAACAAGGCACTTTCAGCGGCACGGACTCGCTCAACGCCGACGTCGTTGACATTCCCGGACCCGACCAATTTGACAACTGGGCCTACAGCCGCGATCACCGCTACGATGACTCGCGCTCGGCGCAGTATCTCTCCCACGACGTTGTTGGTTATGAGGACCTCGATGACAACGGAGACTGGCGTGACGACACCAACTACGGTCACGTCTGGTTTCCCAACCAGCTTGCCGTAGGTTGGGCGCCCTATCGCGAGGGCCATTGGGATTGGATTGATCCCTGGGGATATACGTGGGTCGACGATTCTTCCTGGGGCTACGCGCCATTTCACTACGGACGCTGGGTAACGGTCGGCGGACGCTGGGGATGGGTGGCTGGCCCGGTGAATGTGCAGGCGGTTTACGCTCCCGCTCTGGTGGTCTTCATTGGGGCTGGAGGCGTTGGCTTCGGCGGAAATGTCGGATGGTTTCCGCTGGGTCCGCGCGAAGTCTTTGTGCCTTCGTATGCCGTCAGCCGGGGATACATGAACCGGGTGAACATCAGCAACACCACGGTCACCACCACAACGATCACGAACGTCTATAACACGACCATCATCAACAAGACCACGAACATCACCAACGTTACCTATGTGAACCGGAGTGTACAGGGTGCGGTGACGGCGGTTCCGCAGCGCGCTTTCGCCAGCGCGCAGCCTGTGGCCCGAGCGGCGGTTGTGATGAGCGCGCAGCAGATCGCGGCTGCGCCCGTGAGCGCGAGAGTCGCGGTGGCTCCCACGCAGCAAAGCGTGCTGGGAGCGAAGGCCGCGACCGCGAATCATGTGACCGCGCCGCCGGCCGCGGTGATGAACCGGCAAGTAGTTGCGAAAGCCACTCCGCCCCCGCCGCCGGTTTCTTTTGCAAAACGACAGCAGGCTATGGCAGCGCATCCTGGGCAGCCTCTGGGGAAGCGCGAGATGCAGAGCTTACGTCCAGCGGCCACGGCTGCATCGCGTCCCATGGTCAAGCAGGCGCCTCCCGGCAAACCGGCCACACCAACCATGGGCCGTCCCGGCAGCCAGCCGGGGAATCAGCCGAATGCTGCGAGACCGGGGCAGCCCGCCTCCACGCCGCCCACCAAGCAGCCGGAGAACCGCCCGGGAAATCAGCCACCTCCGAACCAGCCTGCGACCGCGGCCAAACCTGGGCCGCCCAATCGTCCGCCGTCCGCGCAGCCCAATCAGCTCGCACAGCCGGCCGATCGGCCGGAGACGAGCCGTCCGGCCGAGCCGCCGGCAAGGAATGACCGTCCGCCGTCCGCGCAGCCAGGCAATCGTCCGGAAATGAATCAGCCCGCCACTCGTCCAGAAACCAATCGTCCACCTGCAGCCCAACCGGCTCAGCCGGCGCCGAATAACCGCCCGGAAACGAATCGTCCAGCGGCAGCACCGCCGAGCCGTCCGACTCCGCCAGCGCCCGCGCGTCCCGACACCAATCGACCCGCTGAGCCACCCGCGCGCAATGACCGCCCGCCCGCGGCCCAGCCCAACAATCGTCCCGAACCCGCTCGTCCTGCCCCCAGTCAGCCCGAGCCCAATCGCCCCCAACCCGCTCCGCGGCCGCAAACGCCTCCGGCCGAGCATCCGCAGCCGCGCACGCCTCCTCCGGCAGCGGCGAAACCCGCCCCGCCGCCGCCGCGCCAGCAACCGAAACCGCAGACGCCGGAGGAAAAAAAGCGTGAGCAGGAACAGCAGAAGCCTCCGGGTGAATAGAGGATCAGTTGCGGAAGTGGGAGGGGAATCGTCCAAACGCCCTGAGTCTTCTCAGGGTGTTTTTTTCTTGCAACCGATGGAAAGCGCGCTGCCTCCGCAGCGGCGAGTCTCGCTCAGCTTGACAGCGCCTCGGCGCCGACGGACAATGGCGGCGTCGTCCCACGAGTAGGTCTGGCTGGTTCCCCCTGGCCGCCAACGGGCCCCTCCAATTTCACGTTCAGAAAGGTGGAAACATGCCATTCGATCCGCTGGGCAAATTCAAGAATCCGATGAACGCTCTGGATGAAGCCACAAAGGCAATTGCCAATGTGGGGATGGAAAAGACTCAGGAAGTTTTCGCACAGATCAATTTGCTGCTGAAGCTTCTGCAGTCGGCGGGATACGGCATCGGGAGCCTGGATATCGAATTGAGTCTGCCGCCGAAAGTTACCGCGAAGTTGAAGAGCGGTCCGACGGTGAAGGAGGAGAAGTTGACCGAGATCCTCCACGACCACTCCGAGCAGAAATTCGTGACGGCCATCGTCGCCTCGCTGATTCAGGCCAATAAGCTGAGGTCTTCGGTGACGGTGGAGACTCTGGAACTTGAAGAGATTAAGCTGCTGTTGACCATCCCTCCGAACATCACTCTCGGGTGGAAGGACAAGGACAGAGACAAAGACAAGCGAGCGGAAGCGGCGGCGTAGGACCCGGCGAGGAACGTTTTTTGAGGCATCACTCTGCCAGGGAGGGTAAACCGGGCGGACTCAATGGGACGCTGGGAATCCCTCCGCGAGATTAGCGTAAACACCCCCAATCGGTGGTAATCTTCGCGTTGGTAACACACTTTGGAGGGCGGGAGTGAGTATCAGGACACTGGGCTTTTTCGCGCTTCTGGCGGCTCTCCATTGCAACTGCGCCCCTGCTCTCGCACAGTTCGAGACCCGCGGCTCCGTCTTCATCTCTACCGAGCCATTCGCCATCGCGACGGGTGNNCTGCTGGGCAACGGGGACGGAACCTTCCGGCTCGGCGGGACCTACGCAGCGGGCGTCCAGTTGCTTTACATTGCTGCCGCCAGCTTCAGGCGCAACGGTATTCTCGACCTCGTCGTGGGCGATTCCCTCAGCAACGACGTCTACGTCCTGCTCGGCAACGGCGACGGAACATTTCAGCCTGCCGTTCCTTATCCCACCAGCGGCAATCCTTTCGCGGTCAGCACCGGCGACTTCAACGGCGACGGCAAGCCCGATATCATCGCTCTCGCCAGACCGGCCTCCGAATGCGCCTGCATCGAGGTGCTTCCGGGCAACGGCGACGGAACCTTTGGAACCGCGATCATTACCCCAGTGCCATACAACATCGACGGCTACGCCTTTGCGGCGGGGCGCTTTAATGACGACAGCAAGCTCGACGTGGCCGTCTCGGGCGCCTTCGGATCGGGCGCCCAGGTGGACATCCTCCTCGGCCATGGCGACGGCCTTTTTCGCGCCGACGGCTACTACGAGGTTCTCGGAAGCCCGGAGTCGGTGGTCGTGGCAGACTTCAACGGCGATGGCAGAGCCGACCTTGCGGTGGGCAATCTGGCGGGGGAAAGCGTCAGCGTGCTGCTGGGCAATGGAGACGGCACGTTCCAGCAGGCCGCCAATTACGCTACCCAGTATCCCTCGTGGCTTATCGCCGCCGACCTCGATGGCGATGGCAAGATTGACCTGGCTGCCTCGAATGGCGGAGAACTTGGCATCCCGGCCGGAGTCAGCGTGCTGAAGGGCAACGGCGACGGCACCTTCCAGCCGGGCGTGTTCTACCAGGCTGGCCGGGAACAGGTGAGCTATGTGGCCGCCGGCGACTTCAACGGCGACGGGCGTCCCGATCTTGTGGTCGCCGACTTCATCGACGAATCGGTCATCACCCTGCTCAATACCGGCGTTGTCAGCTTCTCGCCAACCACTCCGGTGAACTATCCTTTTCAGGTTCTCGGCACGACCAGCCCGGCCCAGACCGTAACGCTGACCAACACCGGCACATCCGCGCTCACCATTTCGGCGATGAAAACCACCGGGCCGTTCGCCACCAGCTCCACCTGCGGATCGAGCGTCGCGCCGGGTGCGCAGTGTGCCCTGAGTGTGAGGTTCTCGCCCACGGTCCTGGGCGCGGCGAGCGGGCTGATTTCGATTCGCGATAGCGCTTCGTCGAAGCCGCAGGTCATCGAGATCACCGGCGCGGGAACCGTGGTCGGGATTTCCCCGCTCTCGCTCAACTTTGGCACGCAGGCGGTCGGCAGCAAAAGCGCTCCGCAAAAAGTTCAGCTCACCAACACCGGCACTACCACTTTGAGCATCACCCAACTCATCGACAGCGGAAATAACCCGGACGACTTCCCCCAGACCACCAACTGCCCCAAATCGCTCGCCACAAAGGCCAGTTGCACGGTGACCATAACCTTCGAGCCGAAAAAAACAGGCGCCTGCACCGGAACACTCAGCATCACCGACAACGGCGGCGGCAGCCCGCAAACCGTCCCTCTCACCGGCACCGGTGACTAAGCTGTCTCATAGATTGGAGAAGCTGCCACCAGCGAGTTTTCGAGGGTGAATGCAAAACAATTCCGCCGACATCGAATGGTTTCGTTGCCAGGCCGCTGGATCGTCACGAGTGTGAGCGATTCCACAGGAA
The DNA here is from genome assembly GCA_003156805.1 of Acidobacteriaceae bacterium. Classification (GTDB taxonomy): domain Bacteria; phylum Acidobacteriota; class Terriglobia; order Terriglobales; family Acidobacteriaceae; genus Sulfotelmatobacter. Next base: position 103,434 of record PMHV01000039.1, read on the forward strand.
ATCCACAGCGGCGTGTGACATCCGACCTTGCCCGCGCCATTTCAATTGCGCGATCATGATCGAGGCCGAGACGGTGCGCACTACCCGAATTGCCTCGCCCTAAGTCATTTGTTCTCTAGATTTTGACCTCTAAGTTCTTTGCCATCTAAATTTTGCCACACCCTTTTTGCGAAACCCGCGCCTGGCAAGCCATTCAGAGGGGTGGGGGAGGGGGGGTACCCTGCATTCACACAATGTTTCCCAAACCGGGAACAGCGCCGCACAGGTTTATTTCAGCGAGAAATCCACAACTCGACGCCGGTCTCGCATGGGCTGTCTGGATCACGGCACCCGCCATCACCGGGCGCCATCCCGAGCGCAGCCGTTCTTCAGGCGGAGCGAGAGCCTGCCCTGAGCGAAGCCGAAGAGGACCTCGCACGCATCGCCACGGTGCCGAAAGCGAAAGCCGCTTTCCCATTTCCTTTCACTGAAGCGTATGATCCTCCCGCCGTTAAATTACTCAGTTCAGGAGAGGACCATGAAGAAGCCGTGCGGTCTAGTCGTTTTTCTGCTGTTGCTCGCGCCGTCGTTGTTCGCGCAGGAGCATTACACCGAAGGTCCCATCTGGCGCATTCAGTTGATCCGAGTGAAACCCACACACATGGATGAGTACCTCACCAGCCTGCGCAAGTCCACCAAACCGCTCATCGAGGAAGAGAAGAAGGAGGGGCTCATCATGGACTACAAGGTCTTCTTCAAAGAGACCAAGAACAGCCCGGATGATTGGGATATCTGTGTGGCCATCCAGTACAAGAACTACGCTGCCCTGGACGGCCTGTCGGCAAAGGGCGAGATGGTTCGCGACAAGATCCTGGGTGGCAAAGCTCCGGCTCAGCAACTGAACGAGAAGCGCTCCGAAATCCGCGAGATCGTCAGTTCGGAACTCTTGCAGGAAGTGTTCCTGAAGTAGCCATGCGAAGCGGTACGGGCCGGGCGATGCGCCCGGCCGTTTTCTTGGCCTGCGGCAAGAATTGTTTCAGGAGCGTCCAATCAGCACTCCGGTGATGAACACCAGCACTCCGCCAAGCCCAACCTGAAGCGCCGCCGAAACCAACGGAGTATCCATATAACGGCGGCGGATCCAGGTGATCACTCCCAGCTCGGCGATCACAACCGCTCCGGCGGCCCACAATGCGGCGCGGAAGTCGTGCAGCAGAAAAGGCAGCGTATGTCCAATGCCGCCGAGTCCGGTCATCGCCCCGCAGATCACGCCGCGAACCCAGGGATGCCCGCGCCCAGTCAGGCTGCCGTCATCGGAAAGCGCTTCGGCGAATCCCATGCTGATGCCCGCGCCGGCCGAAGCGGCGAGACCCACGAGGAACGCGTCATTGGTGCTGTGCGTGGCGAATGCGGCGGCAAAGACGGGCGCAAGCGTCGAAACCGAACCATCCATCAGGCCGGCCAAGCCCGGTTGCACGATCTGCAAAACGAAGAGACGGCGTTGCGCCCGCTCTTCGTCTTCCTTGACGTTGGCCGGAAGGTTCTCTTTGTCCAGTTCCTGCGCGCGCTCTTCGTGCTCGCGTTCTTCATTGATGAGATCGTCGAGCAATTGGCGGATGCTGGCGTCTTGCGTGCGCGCGGCGGCTTTTTCGTAGAAGCGGCGGGTTTCCACTTCGAGTGTGCTGGCTTCTTTGCGGACCGCATCGATGCGCAGTGGACGGGTGAGCCACAGGGCGGGCCGCGCGACAAATCCGCGAACGTCCTGCCGGCGGATCAAAGGAATGTGTTCGCCAAATTTTTTCTGGTAAAGCTCGATCAGCCGGCGGCGGTGTCCGGATTCCTCTTCGCGCATGCCCTCGAACATGGCGGCAGATGCCGGATAGTCTTGCCGCAGGCCCTCGGCAAAATCGGCATAAACCCGCTCGTCTTCCTCTTCAAGAGAGATGGCAAACGCCAGAACCTCACGTTCAGTCAGTTCGTGGAATTTTTTCATCGCGACCTAGCTTACCTGTCTGGGCCGGGCGGAGACAAATTGAACCAACCTCCGCCTTCGATGCTACTATCCAGTGCATGAAGCCTCGAAAATCTTCCGGCGAGTCCAAGGGGCTGGGCCGCGACCGCGGGCGCAAACTTGCGGGGAAGAAACCGTCGCGCACTCACGACGGGGCGCAATCTCCCGAGCTCGTAATCATCACCGGGCTAAGCGGCTCAGGCAAGGCCTCTGTGCTGAAAGCGTTCGAGGACTTGGGCTACTACTGCGTCGACAATCTTCCGGTGGAATTGATTCCGCGTTTTGCGGAGATGGCGGTGCAGTCGGGCGAGATCCGGCGCACGGCGCTGGTGGTGGATGTGCGCGAAGGCGCGCAACTGGACCAGCTACCCGGAATCCTGAAATCGGTGCGGCGCATGATTCCGACCAAGGTGGTTTACCTGGAAGCCGCCGACGCCGTGCTGCTGCGGCGCTTCAGCGAGACGCGACGCCCGCATCCATTGGGCACGGACGCGCCGGTGAAAGCCGCGCTCAAGGCCGAACGCCGCCATCTCAGCAGCATTCGCGCGCTGGCGGATTTCGTCATCGATACTTCCAAATTCAACGTTCACGAACTGCGAGCGCTGGTGACTGAGCGTTTCCGCAAGCAATCTCCGGAGCAGAGCATTCTGGTTTCGTGCGTGAGCTTTGGATTCCGCCACGGCGTGCCCGAGGACGCGGACCTGGTTTTCGATGTGCGGTTCCTGCCGAACCCGCATTTCGTGCCGGAGTTTCGGCCGCTGACGGGACGCCATGCGCGCGTAGCCAAATACATCCGGTCATTTCCGCAGACGCAGGAATTTATCCAGCGGATTTCCGATCTGCTGGTTTATCTGTTGCCGCACTACATCCACGAGGGCAAGAGCTATCTGACCATCAGCTTCGGATGTACCGGAGGCCAGCATCGCTCGGTGATGATTGCAGAAGATGTGGGCAAGCGCCTGAACAAAGCCGGATACCGCGTGAAGGTTCTACACCGGGATATGCCGAGGTAAGAGTAACCCAGTCGTCAGTGGTTGGTTGTTAGCCCTTGGTCGTTCTCTCTTTTTGCCGCAGGAAATCTGACGCTGGCCGGGTTGAGGCAGACCAGTCAACGACAAACAGCCAACGACAGCAGTAAAATAGGCCCTTGCAACGCACGCTCATCCCGATGGCAGCATGCGGCCTGCCCGCGGCCGGAGCCCCATGCGCCAACTGACGCGGCTGGTCCGCTACGCGCTGCCGTACTGGTGGCAGATTGCGTCGTCGGTTGCGCTCATGGCTGCGGTGGGCGCGCTCGATGCGTTCAAGTACCTGCTGGTGCGGCCGGTGTTTGATCGCGTACTGAATCCCGCGACGGGATCGAGGGATATTCAACTATTTGTCTTTCCGGTTACGCACCACCCAGTTTATTTGCAGGAGTTGGTGCCTTCGCGTTTCACCAATGCGTGGACCCTGGTCGCGGTCGCTCTGGTGGGATCGACGGTGCTCAAGGGGGTCTGCGACTACGCGGGCACGTATCTGGTGAATCACGCGGGCTTCGGCATGATCACCGACCTGCGCGACGATCTCTACAACGCCATCCTGCGGCGCTCGGCGGCTTTTTTTTCCAAGCACACCACGGGAACGTTACTCTCCGCTATCGTCAACGACGTGGAGCGCGTGCAGTACGCCATGTCCACGGTGCTGGCCGAACTGCTGCAGCAGTTTTTTACCTTCATTGCTGTGGCGGCGGTGGTTGTGATCCTGGGCGGAAAACTTGCCTGGGTGCTGTTGCTGTTCGTTCCCATAATCATTTACTCGTCGCGCAAGATCGGCTCGCGGGTGCGCAGCACGACCCGGCACGGGCAGGACAAGCTGGCAGAGATCCAAAACATTTTGCACGAAACGATTACGGGCAACCGAATCGTGAAGGCATTCAATACCGAGAAGTGGGAGATTTCGCGGTTCCGCAATGCCGCGGGGCGGCTTTTCCGCGCCAACCTGCGTGCGGTGGCCGCTACCGCGATCAGTTCGCCGTTGATGGATATTTTTGGCGCCGCCGGAATTGCGCTTCTGCTGAATTTGGGCCGCGAGCAGGTCAAGCACGGGGAGATGACCCCGGGGATTTTTGTTGCCTTCATTACGGCTGTGTTCAGCCTCTACAATCCGGTGCGTAAGTTTGCCCAGTTCAACAATAATTTTCAGCAGGCGCTGGGGGCGTCGTCGGAGATTTTCAAGTTTATCGACATTGAAGACGACGTTCGCGAAAAGCCACAGGCGAAGCGGTTGCCGCCTTTTTCGCGCAGCGTGCGTTTCGATCACGTCGGCTTCGCGTATGCGAGCGAGGGCCAAAGCGAGGGCGAAGAAGCGCGCGACGTGTTGCGCAATATCGATCTCGAGGTGCGGTGCGGCGAAGTGCTGGCGGTTGTGGGATCGAGCGGAGCGGGCAAGAGCACGCTGGTCCATCTGATTCCGCGATTCTTCGATGTAACCGCGGGCCGCCTGCTGATTGATGGCCATGACGTGCGCGACGTCACGTTAGCCTCGTTGCGCGCGCAAGTCGGCATTGTCACCCAGGAGACGGTTCTATTCAATGACACGGTTCGCAATAACATCGCCTACGGCCGGCCGAACGTGCCGATGAAGGATGTTGAGGCCGCGGCACGGGCCGCGCTGGCGCACGAATTCATCCGCGCGCTGCCCGCGGGGTACGACACGCCGATTGGAGAGCGGGGGGTGCGCCTTTCGGGCGGGGAGCGTCAGCGGATTGCGATTGCGCGGGCGCTGCTGAAGAATGCTCCGGTCTTGATTCTGGACGAAGCTACTTCATCTCTCGACAGCGAGTCGGAAGCGCTGGTGCAATCGGCTTTGCACAATTTGATGACGGGACGTACCGTGTTCGTGATCGCGCACCGGCTTTCGACGGTGCGCCGCGCCGACCGCATTGTGGTGATTGAAAACGGCGCCATCGCCGATGTGGGCTGCCACGAAGAATTGATGCACAAGCTGGGCACGTATCGCCGTCTCTACGAATTGCAGTTTGCCGATGTGGACGCGCCGAAGCTGGGAGTGGCCCAGCCGTGAACGACAGGACGGAACGTCGCCGATTTTGAAAGGTCGATGGCCGGACGTTTGAGTCGCGTTCTCCTGTGAAAGCGACGATCTGCACGTTTTCACTTTGCCAGTTACGATTAAAGATGGGAAGTCCGAACTAGCTGAACAATCAGGATCGAGTATTCTAAGCTCTCATGCCGATACGATCGATGACGGGTTTTGCGCAAGTAAATGGAGAAGTCAAGAGCCAATCCGAAAGAGGCTCCGGGCGACCGCCGAGCAGCGCGGGCGGGGACCAGGCCGACAATCACCGCCTGGCATTCTCGCTCTCATTGAAGTCAGTGAACCACCGCTTTCTGGACTTGCACTTCCGGCTGCCTTCGGGCACGGATTCGCTGGAGATGCAACTGCGGCGGCTGCTGAAAGAAAAAATCGCGCGTGGGCATGTCGAAGTTACGCTGAGCCTGGAGCGCGGAACCAGCGATACCTTTGCGCTGAACCGTTCGCTGGTGGCAGGATATCTGGCGGCGTTTCAGGCGGCGGCGAGAGAGTTTGCGCTTTCGGCCGAGCCCGATCTCAACGCCATCTTGCGGATACCCGGTGCGCTGGATTCCGCCGCCGGCGCGCCGAATAGTGAAGATCTTGAACCGGCAGTGCTGGCCCGGGTGAACGAAGCTCTCGATCGTCTCAACCAGATGCGCGAGGAAGAAGGCCGAGGCATTGAGCGCGAATTGCGCCAGCGCATGGCTCACCTGCTGGAGGCGGTGCAAACCGTTCGGCAGCACCGGCGCGCCGCCTTGCAAGGCTACATGGAACGGCTGCAAACACGGCTTCAAGAATTGCTCGGTTCCAGCAGCGACAAGGAACGCGTGCTGCAGGAAGCTGCGCTGCTGGTGGACCGGAGCGACATTCAGGAAGAAATCGTGCGGTTGGAAACGCATGTGCCGCACTTCCTCGCCTTGCTGGACCAGGATGGAGAAGTGGGCAAGAAGCTCGACTTTCTGCTACAGGAAATGAATCGCGAGGCGAACACGCTGCTTTCCAAGACGTCCGGTCTGGCCGGCGAAGCGCTGAAGATTACCGAAGCCGGGCTGGCGATGAAGGCGGAAATCGAAAAATCGCGCGAGCAGGTGCAAAATCTGGAATGAGTACCGCCCTCCCCAAGCCGCTCGTGTTCATCATCTCGGCCCCATCGGGCTCGGGTAAATCCACGCTGGTGAATGAATTGCTGCAGTTGGTGGACGATCTGGATTTTTCGATTTCTTACACGACGCGTCCACCGCGCGGCAGCGAAGCCAATGCGAAGCAGTATTACTTTATCAGCCGCGAGGAATTCGAGCGCATGGTTCAGGCTGACGAATTTCTCGAGTACGCCGATGTTTTTGGAAACTACTACGGCACTGCACGACTTTTTTTGCAGGAGGCGGAACGGAAAAGACGCGACCTGTTGCTCGACATCGATGTGCAGGGGGCGGCGCAGATCCAACGCAAACTGCCCGATGCCATCAGCATTTTTATCTTGCCGCCCGACCAGAAAACGCTGGAGTGGCGACTGCGCAAGCGGAGCGAAGACCGCGAGGAAGTGATCCAGCGGCGTTTGATCACGGCCAGCCGCGAGATTTGGAACTACGATAAGTACGACTACATTCTGGTGAACGACCGGCTGGAGGAATCTGTAGAGATCCTGGAAGGGATTGTGCGGGCGGAACGGCTGCGCCGCCTGGCGCGGCCGCTTTCGGGCGAAGAAAGCGCGAGGGTAGCAGCGGTGGAACGATGTCGCCTGCAAAACGCTCGCGAGCGCGTGCAACCCATTCTTGCCTCGTTTCGTGGCGCCGCGGGTTCGGGGAAGGTTTAGAACGGTGGTAATCAGAATCAGTGGTTGAGCCGCCCCGCAGCGCTTGATTTCGTGGGAGAATAGTGAAGCGGTTCTTGGCGTCGCTGGCGAAAGAGCGAAGCGCACCAACATCCTGCAAATCCAAATCTTGCATCGGGTACTTAAGGTGGAGAGAACCTTATGAAGTTGATCGAAGGCTTCGACAGCAACTATCGCTACATTCTGGTGGCTGCCCGGCGCGCCCGGCAACTGCAATCCGGAGCCCCGCCGGTGGTTGAGACCAACTCCCGCAAACCCTGCCGGATCGCGCAAGATGAAATCCGCGCCGGCAAAGTGAAGTGGGAGATTCCCGAGATGCGCAGCGCCGTTGAGCAGGCCAACGAAGCGCTGGAGAAGGCGCTGGGACAGGACTGAAGAGCGAACGCTGATTTTGTGAGGTTCGATTCCGACGCGGCCAGCGGTGCGCGATGGTTCGAGCCTGCGGGCCTCCAATCAAGAATCGGCAATCATCAGCCATGAAAGTTGCACTGGGCGTAAGCGGCGGCATAGCGGCCTACAAGTCGGCGGAGATCGTTCGCCTGCTGCAGGACCGCGGCATCCGCGTGCAAGTCGTGATGACGCGTGCCGCCCAGGAGTTTGTTCGGCCGCTCACCTTTGCGGCACTCTCCGGAGAAAAGGTAATCACCGGCATGTTCTCGCCGGGCGAGGAGCACGAGCCCAACATCGACGCTGCTATCGAACACATCGCGGTCGCGCAATCGATTGACGCTCTTGTGGTTGCGCCGGCTACAGCGGACGTTCTCGCGCACTTTGCGCAGGGCATTGCCGGCGACTTTCTGACCACGCTGTATCTGGCTACCACAGCGCCTGTAGTGGTTGCTCCGGCGATGAACGTGAACATGTGGAACCATCCTGCGACGCGGGCGAATCTGGAAATTCTGCGGCAGCGCGGAGTGACGATTGTCGAACCGGGCTCGGGATATTTGGCCTGCGGCATGACCGGGGCGGGGCGGCTCGCTGAGAATGAAGCGATTGTCGCTGCAGTACTGGCGGCGCTCGGCGCGTCTCAGGATCTTGCGAGTGAGACGGTGCTGATCACGGCTGGACCGACGCGGGAAAAAATCGATCCGGTACGCTATCTTACGAACCGGTCTAGCGGACGCATGGGCTACGCCCTGGCCGAAGCTGCGCTGCGCCGCGGGGCGCGGGTTCTGCTGGTGAGTGGTCCGACCTCGCTCACTCCGCCGGGCGCGGCGGAAATCACACGCGTGGAATCGGCCGAGGAGATGCGCGAGGCTGTGCTCGAGTTTCTGCCCACGGCCAGCATCGTCATCAAGACTGCGGCGGTGTCGGACTATCGTCCGAAAGTTGCCGCTCCGCAAAAGCTGAAACGCAAGGGGCCTGTGATGCTTGAGCTCGAAGCCACTCCAGACATTCTCAAGGAAATCTCGCTTCGCAAGGAGTCGCAGATCGTCGTGGGCTTTGCCGCAGAGACCGAGAACGTCCTGGAGAACGCCCGCCAGAAGCTGGCTGCGAAGCGTCTCGATGCGATTGTGGTCAATGATGTTTCGCGTGAAGGGGTCGGCTTCGATTCCGACCGCAATGCCGTGACCATCCTTACGCAGGACGAGGTGCTTGAAGTGCCCGAGACCACGAAGTGGGAAGTTGCCCAGCGCGTGCTCGATCAAGTGGTGCGCCTGCGCCAGAAACGCAAGATGCCAGCCAAGGTCTGACTGCCGTCGTGGTTCGTGAATTACAATCCCTGCATTACAATCGAAGAACCGATGCTCCGAATCTCTGACGCGCAGGTTCACCGTGCGCTTGCCGAGCGCATGCGTTTCTATCACGAACTTGGCATCTACGATTTCTACCGCCGAGAACCGTCAGCCGTTGCGGTTGGGGAGTATGCGGCCGAAGCGCCGACGGCGCGCGATTCGATAATCCAGCCGGAAATGCGAGAAGAAATGCCTGCAAGAAATCCCGCTGCCGCTGTTCGCCCAGTCTCCGACGACAACATCTTTGAGGTTCTTTCGCCGAAACCTGAGTATGGCGTCGCCGATCCGGCTGCGGCGCTGAAAATAATCCGCGAGGATCTTGGCGACTGCATCCGCTGCAAATTGCATAAGCAGGGCCGCAAGCAAATTGTGTTCGGCGTGGGGAATCCGCGCGCCGAACTGATGTTTGTGGGCGAGGGGCCCGGCGCCGACGAAGACGCTCAGGGCGAGCCTTTCGTGGGACGGGCGGGACAATTGCTTAATAATATGATCAAGGCGATGGGACTGCAGCGCGAGCAGGTCTACATCGCAAATATCGTCAACTGCCGTCCGCCGGGCAACCGCACCCCCGAACGCGACGAGTGCGAAACGTGCTCGCCCTTTCTGATGCGGCAGATCGCGGTCATCAAGCCGAAGGTGGTGGTGGCGCTGGGCGCGGTCGCCGCGAAGAATCTGCTGGCCATCAACGCGCCGATGTCGGAACTGCGCGGCCGCTGGTACGATTTTCGTCCCGCCGGCGCACGCAGCAACGATCTTTCATCGGACAGCCCGTCATGGAACGGAGTGCGCCTGGCCGTGACGTACCATCCTGCGTTCTTGCTCCGCGATCCGCGGCAAAAGGGCGAAGCATGGAAAGATTTGCAGATGGTGATGAAGTACCTCGGCATTGAGCCTCCGAACAAGGCAGCGGAGTGAGGCTGTTAAAAACTTGGCATTCGCCGCTTTGGCTCTGCGGCACGGCTGATATTCTCTGAAACTGATGCCCGAATTCTGTGACGTTGCTTTGCCCGTGCCGCTGGACATGGCCTTTACGTATCGGGTTCCGCCCGACGCTGCGCCGGTCGTGGGCGGGCGGGTGCTGGCGCCATTCCGCCAGCAACGCATGGCGGGCATCGTCGTCGAGATGCACGACCGCAAGGCTTCCGCGGAGGCCTCGCACATTCGACTGAAGAGCATCTTCAGCGTGCTCGACAGTGTGCCGGTCTTCGACGAGCAGTTGCTTCGACTAGGCCGCTGGATCGCCGACTATTACCTCGCACCGATAGGAGAAGTATTCCGTACCATGCTGCCGTTGAGCGCGGAATTCAAGCGCTCGGTAGCATACTGCATTACTCAAGAAGGCGAACTAGCGTTGCATGTGGCGGGAATGTCGGGATCGCCGGCGCGTTCTCAACGCGCTCCCGAAGAACAAGCGGCTGAATTTCGCGTGCTCGACTATCTGGCGGCGCGCGAGGACGCTACTGAGGAGCCTCAGGTGAGAGAAGAAACTCTGCGCGCCGCCGCGAGCGTTTCGAAATCGTTGCTGGCGGGAATGGTGCGCAAGAAGTGGCTCGCCCGGGAAGATACTTCCAGTGCTCGCGATGCCACACGAACTGTCAAGATTGCAGTGTTCAAGTCGGCGGAAGGCAAGCTCAACGACAACCAGCGCAAACTGCTCGACACGCTGGCCGCCGCCGGAGGAAGAGTTCCGGTGGAAACGTTGCAAACGCCGGGAGTGCCGAGAAGCACGCTGCGAACGCTGACGCGGCGCGGGCTGATTGAGATTGTCGAAGACGCTGCCGGGTTCCATGTGTCAACGGCGAAGCCGCGGCCTTCGCGGTTTGAATTCGATTTCAACGCCGCCCAGCAAGCTGCCCTGAGGGACGTCCGCGTAAAAGTTGACGCGGGCAAATTCTGCGGCATGTTGTTGCATGGGGTCACGGGCTCGGGAAAAACCGCAGTGTATCTTGCGGCGATGCGGGCCGTGCTCGAAGCGGAGCGTTCGGCCATTCTGCTGGTTCCGGAAATCGGGTTGACTCCGGCCGTGGCAGCCGACTTGCATCAAGTCTTCGGCGAGGAAGTCGCCATTCTGCATTCCGCGCTCTCTGACCGCGAGCGGGCCGAACAGTGGCATCGCATCAAGCGCGGTGAAGCGCGCATGGTGGTGGGCACGCGCTCGGCGGTGTTCGCGCCGGTCGCGGATCTGGCGCTGATCATCGTCGACGAGGAGCACGACTCCTCGTACAAGCAGGAAAATACGCCGCGCTACCACGCACGCGATGTGGCCGTGATGCGCGCCAAGATGGCGAACGCAGTCGTGGTGCTCGGTTCGGCAACGCCGTCGCTGGAGTCGTATTTCAACGCCAAGAAAAATAAATATGCGCTGATTGAATTGCCCAATCGCGTGGAGCAGCGGCCGCTGCCGGAAGTTGAGATCGTCGACATGCGCCAGGAGTTTCAGGAAACCGGCCACGAGCAAGTGATCTCGCGCAAACTCGCGGCCGAGATTGGGGAGCGGCTGGAGCGCAAAGAGCAGGCGATGATCCTGCTCAACCGGCGCGGCTATTCGCCGGTTGCATTGTGCCGCTCCTGCGGACATCGCATGGAGTGCCGCAACTGCGCCATCGCCCTCACCCAGCACAAGCGCGAGCACAAGATGATCTGCCACTATTGCGGGTTCGTTGCGCCGGTTCCCAAGGTTTGCGGCGAGTGCGGCAGCGAATATGTGTATTTTCTAGGGACGGGATCAGAGAAGCTGGAAGAGTTGCTGCATGGGATGTTTCCGCAGGCGCGAATCGGCCGGCTTGATCGCGACACAGTTCGTGGCCATGAAGATTTTGAACGCACACTCAACGCGCTCAACGAAGGCGAACTCGACGTGCTGGTAGGTACGCAGATGATCGCGAAAGGACACGACATTCACGGTGTGACGCTGGTGGGGGTGGTAGGAGCGGACGCCGCGCTCGGGATTCCCGATTTCCGAGCGGCGGAGCGCACGTTTCAATTGCTGACTCAGGTTGCCGGCCGCGCCGGCCGCGGGCAGTCTCCTGGAAAAGTGATTCTGCAGACTTATTTTGAGGACCACTATGCCGTGCAATTTGCCGCGAACCATGATTTCACCGGGTTCTACGAAAAAGAGTTGCGCTTCCGCAGCTGGATGCACTATCCGCCATATTCGGCATTGGCCAACGTCCTGATTCGCAGCGACAGGCTCGACGAAGCGCTGGAATGGTCGGGCCAGCTAGGAAAGTGGTTTGAGAAGGCACGCCACGAAGGCGTGCGCGTGCTCGGCCCGGCAGCCGCGCCCATTCTGCGATTAAAGCGCGATTACCGTTATCACTTTGTGCTGAAATCGCCCAGCCGCGAGAAATTGAACACGACGCTGCGCGCGATGCTCGCGCACGGGGTGCAGCAGAAAATTCCGCGCACGCAGGTGATCGTTGACGTAGATGCGTTGTGGCTGATGTGAGAACGGCGGCTTCTAGCCTCTAGCTTTTGCGTGGCCGCGGGATGCGGCTGCGGTGGGAACCGCTGCTTAGGGCACGTCCGTTCAGCGGTGAAGCAAGTGCCGCAACATCGGTACCATCGAATCCCAAAGCTGCATCAGGACTTCGCGCAGTGAGGCGTGGGCAAACGGCGCTGGGGTGAGTGTGAGCACGAGCATCACCAGCGCGGACAATGCCAGCCACGCGCGGACACCCGAGATCTTCGGCCAGTCCGCCACCTGAGGATGACGCAAGCTGCTCAGCTGCAGCAGCACGGCCCACACAATCCACCCTGCCCACCGGTAGTAAGCCAGCGGAAGAAGAACCAGAATCGTGAGCCGCGATACGAAGCGGTGGGCGCGCGGAGCGATGGAGAAGACGATGTGTCCGCCGTCGAGCTGCCCGCCGGGCAACAGATTCAGCGAGGTAGCAAACATTCCTACCCAGGCTGCAACAGCCGTGGGATGCAACAGCACACGATTCAGAGGCATCCTCGCCGCGCTGTGGGCCGGACTGAACATCGCCACGAGATGGTGGGTGAGGCGGAAGATCAAAGGATAGTTCAGCTCGAGGTCAAACAACGCAGGCCAGACAGGTGCAGGTCTTGAGAGCCCCAGAGAAACGACAAGGACGCAGAAGGCTACGACGAATCCGGCAATAGGCCCGGCGATGCCGATATCGAACAGGGCGGTTCGCGAGCGAATCGGCGACCGAATGCGGATAAAAGCCCCGAAAGTGCCGATCAGCGTGGGCGCGGGAATAAAAAACGGCAGGGTGGCCCATACTCCGTAGTGCCTGCAATAGAGGTAGTGTCCCATCTCGTGGGCCAGCAGAATCAGCATCAGGGTACCGGCGAAAGGGGCGCCCAGCAGCAGGCGCGAGGGATGAGAGAAAGTCCAACTCACGGGAAAAAGAGAAGAGCTATCGTCGAGCGAAAACACCGGCTGGTTGTGAATGAAGTTGAATTGCATGCGGGCGCCCACCACCAGCGTGGTAAAGCAGGTCGCGAGCAAAAGCAATACATGCAGCCAGTAGCGCCGGCGCGGAGCCTGGGTCACGCGCACCGGGATAGGCGCGTAAAACTCGGCGCTTGGGGGTGCAAACGGAGGACTAGTGTCTGACATGCGTTCTTCGGCCTGTTTCGAATTGCCGCTATATTTGATGCTACTACGAGAGGCCGGGGAGCGGCGTGGCTACGGCGCAGCCAACTCGCCTTGCAAAAGGCCCGCTTCTTGCTGACGGGGAAGGTGGGTAAATATGAGCCGTCGACGCTTGCCTACATTACCTTCGTGCTACCCCGGAAGTGCCATTCCCAGGCTCGCCTACGCATTCGATAATGGTGTTTCAGCCTTGTCAGCCACGAAACGACAAGGCACAGACTGACCGCCGAAGTTAGGGCTGCAGACTAAGCTCCCCCCGGAGTATTGCGAGAGTCCCCACTCTTTGCCGGCTGCCAGCTTCGGTATTTCCCCCCAAGCCTATGAGCGTAGCTGTGCAAGCTCCCGCGATAGCGTTTGACACGGTCCGTGCCGCTCCGCGTCCGGGGTGGTTTGAACTCGCGCGACCAGATCTCGCCCACTGGAATGATTTGCTGTTGCGCACGAACGCGTCGCTGCATCAGTATCCCTATTGGAACGAGCCCCTTCGCCGCCTTCATTTCAAGCCTCGCTATCTTGTGTGGGGCACACCGGACCGGCCCCGCGCGTACGTTTGCATTCTGACCCTGGGATTTCGTGGGGCTCGCATCGGCCTGGTTTTCCGGGGTCCGACTAACTTGCAATCGGAGGAAGAACTTCCCGCCGAGTCGTTGCGCGAATTGGTCTGCTGGGCGCGCCAGGTGGGGTACATCTTTATTCGCTTTACTCACTCCGATGGAGGGTTGCTCCGCCAGGTTGCGGCTCTGGGCATTGCCAGGGATTTCGACGCGTTTCCTTATTACCTGGATTTCTCCACAACGTCGCCTGACTTTGTGGTCGAGCAGAAGGCTAGCGACGGGGAGATGCTGGCTGACTTCGATCACGAAGCGCGGCGCAAAATCCGCCGAGGCCTGGAAATGGGATACGAGTTTCGCTCCTCGGATACCCCCGAGGCCCTCGCGGATATGTGGCCTCTCTACCAGGAATGTGCCCGGCGCAAGGGCTTTCGCATGGAGCGGCCGTTCTCCGTGTACATGGAACTAGTCCGCCAGGCCCGCCCGCACAATTGCGCGCGCGTTTATTCCGCGCACTTGAACGGGAAGCCGGTAGGCACCACGCTGGTGTTTCGTGACCATCAAACCGCACTGTGCCTTCTCGCTGCTTTCGATCCTGCGCCCGGACAGTGCAGCGCCGCCTCGCTTCTGCATTGGTGGTCCATGCGCGACATGCACCGCCTGGGAGCGCGTTGCTACAACATGGGCCCGGGGCCCGGCTCGTTGGCCCGCTTCAAGGAACAATTTTCACCGCAGCACTTGGCCTATCCCGGTCCGGTAACCGTCGTTCTGCGCGATCGTTTGTTTGGTCTCTGGTGCAATGCGGTGCTTCCTGTCGCCAAGCTATCCCGGCCAACCCTCCGCGCGGTGAGCGGCCACTTATATCGCTGACTAAGGTGCGGGCAGAATGGCGATAATGCAAGAAAGTGGAGTGCAGCTCTTAAGATCCGTCATAGGCTAGCGCCAATAACGGAAGGAAAAACGGCGACTACGGCGGAAATCTTCGCTAGTCATCTTCGCCAGCCATCTCTTCGCTAATCTTCTCTTCGCTAATCTTCTCTTCGCTAATCAATCGATTGCAACTCTTTCCCTGGCTTGAAACGCACTGCCTTGCCCGGCGGGATGGAAACTTCGGCACCGGTTCGCGGATTGCGGCCGATTCCGGTCTTGCGCGGGCGCACGTTGAACACGCCAAATCCGCGCAGCTCAATGCGATTGCCGCGGGCCAGCGCTTTCTTCATGCTCTCAAAAACCGTCTCAACCGCAAGTTCAGCCTTGGTTTTGGTGACGCCGGTTCTTGCCACTACTTCGTTAATGATATCGAGCTTGATCACGAACGGCCCCCAAAAGCGGTTCCGGATGGTGCTTCAAGTGATTGATGCTAAGGGAGATAAGGGAGATTGTCAACGGGAGCATCCACCCCGATACTAAAGGCCAACAGGATTTCCGGCCCTTTCACGCAGCAAAGAGTGTGTGATAGAAGTGGGACTTCACCCCGGCGCAGCTACAAACAAACACTACGGTGTTTCGTTGCGAAACAACACGAAACCTGAACTACGAAAGTGGAATCAAACAAGAACAACGATATAAGTTTCCGGCTGCTAACCGAGCCGGTTCTGGGTAGGAAGGTAATGACACAATCGATGCGTTCGTCTGTCGGTTCATCCCTGCTAATCGTATTCTCTATGCTGTGCTGCTTCGTGACGCTGCGTGCCGCAGACACGAACTTTCACAACGCTCCGGAGTCTGCCAGGGAGACGAAGAATCCGTACGAAGGTCAGAAAGCGGCGGCGCTGGCGGGGAAAACTCTCTATGCGCGCAATTGCCTCTCTTGCCACGGCAAGGCGGGACAAGGCGTGGGCAATGTTCCTTCGCTGGTGGATGGGAAAATCGAGTCGGTCACGTCTGGCGAAGTGTTTTGGTTCGTCTCCAAAGGCGATAAGAAAGATGGAATGCCTTCGTGGGCGTTCTTGCCAGCGCAACAGCGATGGCAGGTCGTCACTTTTGTGAAGTCACTGGGTTTGTCGCAGACTTCGCAGGACGCGAATACGCCGGCGCCACCCGACATGAGTACGGCGAAGTTGAAAGCGCCGGCCCCGAGACCACCGTTTACCGATTTTCGCTATGAGAATCCGGGTACTAAGCGCAAGATCACGGTGAGGGATCTTCCACAGCCGTACGCAACCCGTTCCGCCGAAAATAGTCCGGAATTGGTGGCGCGGCCAAGTAATATTTGGCCCGCGGCTCCCGCGGGTTTCAAGGTGGAGTTGTATGCGGCGGATTTCGACGAGCCGCGCTTGCTGCGCACGGCTCCCAACGGCGACATTTTCTTGGCCGAAAGCGGTGCGGGCCGCATCCGCGTCTTTCGCGGCATGACCGGTGATGGCAAACCGGAAGAGGCGTCGATTTTTGCCAGCGGGTTGAAGCGTCCATATGGCTTGGCGTTTTATCCGCCCGGGCCTGATCCCCAGTGGCTGTACGTAGGCAATACGGATGAAGTCGTACGGATTCCGTACCACAGTGGAGATTTGAAGGCCAGCGGTTTGCCCCAGCACATCGCCAGCCTGCCGGCGGGGGGAGGACACTGGACGCGATCGGTAGAGTTCTCTGCCGATGGCAAGAAAATGTTTGTCGCTGTCGGCTCGGCGTCAAACGATGACGATACCGATAACAATTCGGCGGAAAAAGATCGCGCCGACATTCTGAGTTGCGACCCGAGCGCGTGCGAATTGCATGTGTACGCCTACGGAATTCGCAATGCGGGAGGCGGACTTGGCATCAACCCGCAGACCGGTGAGCTATGGTGCTCGGTTAACGAGCGCGACGCTCTGGGTGACAATCTCGTGCCCGACTACATCACCCATGTGCAGGAGGGCGGATTTTACGGCTGGCCCTGGTGGTATATCGGTGCCCACCAGGATCCGCGGCAGAAAGGCAAGCATCCGGAACTGAAAGACAAAGTAATTGTGCCCGACGTTTTGTTGCAGCCGCACAACGCATCTCTGGAATTCACTTTCTATGGCGGCAAGCAATTTCCCGCCGACTACAAGGGAGACATGTTTGCGTCGCAACATGGCTCATGGAACAAGACTGTGCGCGCGGGATATGAGGTGATTCGCGTGCCGCTGCATCAGAGCGGGCACGCCAGCGGAGAGTACGAAGACTTCCTCACCGGTTTTGTTCTGCCCGACGGCAACGTCTGGGGACGGCCGGTCGGCGTCACGGTCGCTCCCGACGGCTCGCTGCTGGTCAGCGACGACGGATCGAATTCCATCTGGAGAGTCAGCTACAAAGGGAAGTGAGATTCAGAATGTGATTCTTCCAGCATGGGAAGCTGCGTTCTTCCCATTCGTGCTTATGCTTTCGCCCATGACCTGTCCAGCTAAGGCCGCTCACGCCTTTTGCGCCTCGCGTTTCAGGGCGCGCTCGAGGGTTTGGTCGAGCGCGGCCTTTGCCTTCTCGTACTCTGGTTGCGAGATGTCGCCGCGTTGGCGTTCGACTTCGAGTTCGAAGAGTTCTTCTTTTAATCCCTCGAGCAGCATGGACGAAGAACGCCGTAGACTCGGCGGTGTTCCGCGGGCCGCAGTCTCGCCGGCTGGGGAAGCTTCGCCGAGACCGTGGTCCGCGTCGAGATCGTCGATGGTGAAGGCTCTCGATCGAATGGCGCGATTGGCGGCTTGTTGGCGCGAAGCTACGAAAATCGCGCCGACGATCAGCAGCACTGCGAAGCCTCCCAGAATCTGCCAACGATATTTCTGCAGAGGATCGGGGGCATCGATGGGCGGGCCGAGTCCGCCGCCGGGACGACTGTTGGACTGCGCTGCTTCGGCGCCCGGGTTCGAAGCTTGGTTCGAGCCCTCCGGGCTTCCTTCGGCGCCCCCGCCGCCGGCGGTTTGAAAAACTCCTGCACCCGAAATCTTGAAGGCCAATGCCTGCCCGGTTTTCGTGGAGGAAGCGACTTGCACGGTCGCATCGGGCTGGTTGGGATCGTTCATCACCTGATAGCCGGTGCCGGGCGCGGCGGAGAATACCATTCCTTTAGGCAACATTGCCACGAAGTGCTGCAGCGGATAGATCGTCTTCGGATCGATGTTGGCAATGCCGGTGTAGGGAATCTGGTAGGCGACCTCGAACTGCGTCATTCCCGGGCGCAGCGGAAAAGTAAACGAGTAGCGATTTTTCTCGCCTTCCTGCACGGGCATCGATTTCAACGAATTGCCGCCCTGGGTGGTGGCGCTGCCTTCCACTATTTGCGCGCCCTCGGGAGCGTAGAACTCCAGGCTGCGGTCGTTCATCTGCGTGCGCGGCGGATTGGACGCGTTTTGCACCGCGAAGCCGCGCACAATTTCCAATTGGCCCTGTTCCACCTGGAAGCGCATGACGTCGGCGACCACGCTAATGCCCTCAACTCTCTTGGCGGCATCATAGACTTCGATTTCGACCGACGTGGTGCCCGGGGGCGCCATGCGATGGTAGGTGACTTCCTGATGGATGGCGCGCACCAGGTGCGGGGACTGCGCACCGTCCAAGGTGAAACTGAAATTGCCCTTGGCGTCGGTCTTGGTGCGTCCGGCTTCTTCCATGCCTTCGCCCAACTTGAGCAATACCACCTCGTCCCCGGCAGCGGGCTTGCCCGTGGTGCCATTCCTCACGGTGCCGGTAAGTGTTTGGGCGGCAAAGGTGAAGGAAGAAAGCACCAGAATCGCGAGCAGAGACTCCAGTGTGAAGTTGCGGGCTCTCAAACTTTGGCCCTCCGGGATTGCGCTGGGGCGGCAGACTCCAGGCGCGCGATTTCCGCCAGAATGGTAGCGGCTTCGTCCTGCAGCGAAGACTTCAGCGACTGATAATCGGCCTCCGGCAGCTTGCCGGCCTTGTATTCGAAGTTGAGGTCGCGCAGATTTTCGTACACAGCTTCCTTGCGCTCACGCAAATAGGAGGCGCGCGTGTTCTTCGGTCCGAGAAAGAGTTTGCCGGGCAGATAGAAAACGTAAACCAGGGCTGCGACGGTTGCCGCGGCACAAATAGCGAAGTTCATAACTCGGTCTCCTTGCGGGCCTGGTCGCGGAACTGCGCGAGTTCTGCGCCGCGAATGGGGCGAAGGCCATCGGCCAGCGCGGGAGCGGGACGGTTCTTCCACGAGCGGACTACCCGAACCACCAGACCAAATCCGAGGATCAGCGCCGCAAAGGGCATGATCCACGCGGTGCGGTTGAAGCCGGTAGTGGTGGGCGCGGCCAGCACGGTGGGGCCGTATTTTTGCACGAACGATTGTTCAACCAGGCTGTCGCTGTCGCCCCGGCTCACGGCGGCCATCAATTCGTTGCGCATCCCGTCGGAATCCGGGCAGCCGACGTGGTTGCACTCGAGCAGAATCTCTTTGCAGCTGCAGATGCACATCATCCGGTGGCCGATTTCGCCGAAGCGCGCAGCCGGATCGCCAGCGCCGAGAAAGGCGAAGACTGCAGCCAAGAGCAGGATGCAATGCAAAGCGCGCCGGATTGTGGCCTTCGGATTCGTCATGCTGTTCGATTCATTCAGAGAATCACTTTAGTCGCCAGCTCCCACAGGAGCAGCCGTCTCCACCAACTTGGGGGCGGCAACGCGCACCGGAGCTGGCGCGTTCGGGACCAGCGCGAGAATCGTCCCCGCGAGGATGATCCACACTCCCATCCATATCCACATCACCAAAGGATTCAGGTGAGCCTTGAGGATGGGATGACCGTTATCCTGGTTCAACCCTTCATAGACAAGATAAAGATCCTCGTTGAGGGTGGAGCGGATATACGGCATGGTCGATGTCTGCTGGCTGGCATGGTAGAAGCGGCGCTCGGGTGTGAGCGTATCGATTTGCTTGCCGCCTTTGTAGACGTCGAGGATGGCCCATTGGCTGCTGTAATTCGGATTCTCTTCATCGGTATAAGAGCGGCAGATGAGCGTGTAGCTGCCGATCGTCATCTTGTCGCCGTATCCCATCTCCTGCTCTTTGTCCTGATTGAAAGCGGCGCCGGCGAAGCCGATGATGACCACGACGACCCCGAAGTGCACGATGTAGCCACCGTAGCGGCGGGTATTGCGGTGCGTCAACTGCACCATGGAGGCGAACATACCCTGCCCGGTATGCTTGGCGATGACGCGGCCGCCGCGATAAAACTCGCTGGCCACGGTGAAGGTGACCAGCGTACACAGGCCGACCGCCATCAAGGAATAGAAGTACGAAATGTCTTTCCACGGCTTGAGGCCGAATACCGAGCCCCAACTCTGGGGCGTGATCACCAGGAAGATGGCGACCGCGACGGCGCCGACGGCCGGCCAGAAGAAGTTGCGCTTAAGGCTCTCGAAGGAAGTTTTGCGCCACGCCAGCAGCGGGCCGAGGGCGGTGAGCAACAACAACAGCAGCGCCACTGGGATGGCCACGCGGTTATAAAATGGCCCTCCCACGGTCACTTGATTGCCCTGCACCAGTTCCGAGATTTTCGGGAACCACGTTCCCCACAGCACGGTGAAACAAAGCAAAACGAAAAGCAGATTATTGAAGAGGAAGCTCGACTCGCGCGAGATCAGCGACTCGAGCTTGTGCTCGCCGCGCAGGTGCGATTTGTTCTTCAAAAAGAAAAACAAAAATACCGCGAAGCTGATGCCGAGAAACCACGCGAACCATCCGCCGATGGAGGACTGCGCGAAGGCGTGTACGGAACTGATAATTCCGCTGCGCGTCAGAAACGTCCCGAGGATCGCGAGCCAGAACGTGGCGAAAACCAGCCACATGTTCCAGACTTTCAACATGCCGCGTTTTTCCTGCATCATCACCGAGTGCAGGAAAGCTGTGCCGGTCAGCCACGGCATAAGCGAAGCGTTTTCCACCGGATCCCATCCCCAATAGCCTCCCCAGCCCAGCACGGAATACGCCCAGTGCGCGCCAAGAAAGATGCCGCATGTGAGAAAGCCCCAGGTGACCATGGTCCAGCGGCGCGTGATGTGAATCCACTTTTCGCCGGGATACTTCATGATCAGCGCGCCCAGCGCGAAGGCGAAGGGCACCGTGAAACCAACATAGCCCAGGTAGAGCATGGGCGGATGAATCACCATCTCGGGATACTGCAACAGGGGGTTCAGGCCGCTGCCATCGGCTGGAATCGAACCTTGCAGAAGGCCGAAAGGATTCGCGGCGAAATTTACCAGCAGCAGAAAGAAAACCTGCACGCCAGCCAGAACTACGGAAGCGTAAGCGAAGAGCCGCGGATCGGTTTTGTTGCGCAAACGCAACACGAATCCATAAGCGGCCAGCAGCAGCGACCAGAACAGCAGCGAGCCTTCCTGCCCGGACCACAGCACGGCAAATTTGTAAGGAGCCGACAGATCGCGGTTGCTGTGGTGGAAGATGTAGGCAATCGAGAAATCGTCGTGGAACGCAGCCGCGACAAGCACGACAGCGGCGAGCAGCACGGCGGCGAAAGTTACAATGCCGGCGCGGCGAGCGGTTTCGCCGAGGCGTTCATAACCTTGATCCTGGCCGATCAAAGCCACCAGGCCGGCGAGGAACGAATACACGCCCAAGGCCAGCGCGAGAAGCAATGCGAAACTACCGATTTGCGCCATTGGGGAGACCCCGCGTTATCTTTTCAGAAACCTGCGTGTGAGGCAAACCTCGTGCGGCCGAGTTGAAAGGCACATCCCGATGATGCCGGTTAAACATTCTACCGGAAGACAGGGCTGGGTAAGTTGCGGGCAGAAGAAAAATACGAAATCCGAAAATGGCTAAGCCCGCGGGAATTTAAGTAAGCCCGTAGGAAATCGAGCACAAAAACCATTAGAAGCGGCAACCGGAGATCATCCGGCTGCCTTTTTGTGAGTATCCAGCCGCGGCTAGGCGCTGTGCTGGTGATAGCGCTGCAAGACTTCCCGTTCGGCTGCCAGCCAGTTGTCGGTTTCGCGCCCCGAGGAATATCCGCTCTGCTCGTAGAGTTCGTAGGCGCGGCTGCGGATCTCTTCTTCCAAGCTGATGGGAATCAGGTTGGCGCGCGCTTCCGTTTTTCTTACTTCGAACTGTCTGGATTCCAGACGGGATTCGGGGGAAGCTTTCGCCGCCGCGACGGTTCTCGTTTCGGGCAGGGCTGCACTGCCGGCAGTTGCCTCCTTACGATCGGTTTTGTTTCCGGAGAGAGTCTTCTTTGCCATGTCGCACGCTCCTTTATGCTTCTATAGATTGAGGAATGAATTGTAGTTTCCACGCACCGTATACACGTCACCCGCCATAACCAAGAGACGCCAAAAAGTTCGGGCGGACACAATAATTATAGGCCGAACTGGTCTGTGGAAATGCAAGATTTGTTGGGCAAAAAAACGAATCGCAGAGATTGAAAGATGTGTGCTTTCCAGAAAGCGCCGAATGAGTTTCCGCGCGCGTTTCGACCCGGGAGTGCCACTCTGTCTTTGTTATAATCAAGCCTCGCCCGGAGGCGCTATCGTCTAGGGGTTAGGACGGAAGATTCTCAATCTTCAAACCCGGGTTCGATTCCCGGTAGCGCTACCAGTCTTCCTTTTCGGCTGGGCTTGCCTGCAACCGAAGGGAGCGGAGTTCCCGCGGTTCTCATGTGCGCCGATTCTCAGCCCATCTGGGGCGTCCCACCAACGTCAGTACACGGCTCCCCCCAGACAGGGATGATCTTCCGAGGAGCTGGCGATCTCGGCGCGGTCGGGACGAGCTCACGGAGTAACGCTGATCTCTCCTCCAGAGTAGGGCACGATTCGATCCGGCTGATCGTCTGCAGTGATTCCTACGCCGTGATTCTCGCCTACGAACACAACGTTGAACGTGCGAGTTTGCAACATGCTGGGGAACTGTCCCTTGCGGTGGCCGATAGTGAGGGTCTGGCGGGCGTCGTCCCAGTGGAACGAGATGGTCGCGAACGCGCCTTTTTCATAGTTGTAGTTGTCGTTCTCGTCTTCATACAGTGTGAAGTCGCCGTCTGCGCCGCGGTAAATGCGCAGTTCGATCGGGTCGGCGGGTTTTTCCGTGGACCACTCCTGCTCCGGCCCCAGCGGAAGAATGGAACCGGCGCGCACGTAGAGCGGCAGACGTTCCAGCGGCGCGATGGCGTTGATGGCGCGCCCGCCTTCGAGAGATGATCCCGTCCAGAAGTCATACCACTTCACCTGCGGAAGATAAACCGTGCGCGAGGTAGCTGCCGGTTCCGTCACCGGATTCACCAGCAGCGCCGGTCCGAACATGAATTGATCGCCGGTGTTTTCGGCGCGAACGTCGGCGCGGAAATCCATGACCAGCGGCCGCATCGGCGTATAGGCTTCGCTGGTGGTTCTCCACGCCAGCGAATAGATGTAGGGCAACATGCGGTAGCGCAGGCGATCGAAGCTCACCAGGATTTTCTGCGCGTCCGGCCCATACGACCACAATTCGTTTTCGTCGGGATGGCGCGTGCCGTGAACCCGCAGGATCGGGTTGAAGGTGCCGTACTGAAACCAGCGAATGAACAGGTCGCGGAACGCAGGGTCGTCGGGATTGCCGAAAACAAATCCGCCGATGTCGGTGGTCCAGTAGGGAATGCCGGAAAGAGAAAAATTCAAACCTGCGGGAATCTGCCGCCGGAAGCTGAACCAATCGGAGTTGATATCTCCCGACCACGCCGTGACCGCGTTACGCTGCGATCCGGCAAAGGCGGAGCGCGACAGAATGAACACGCGCTTCTGATCCGAGGCGCTGCGTTGTCCTTGGTAAACCGCGCCCGTGTCCAGCAACGGATAAGCGTTCACGAACCGGTCGCCGCTTCCGGCGGCTAACCTGTGGTTCAGCAAAATATTTTCTTCCTGTCCCTCGGTTTCGGGTTCGGTTGTGTCCATCCACCAGGCGTCGAGACCGATGCTGAATAAGCCTTTGTTCACCGCGTCCCAGTAGAACTTGCGGGCTTCCGGGCTGGTGGCGTCGTACACGGCCATGCCGTCGGTATGGTAGGGCGGCTTGGCATACTTGAACTTATCCACGAACCAGCCTTGCTTCTCCATGTAGTCGTAATTCGCGGAGCCGGGCTCAAAGAAGGGCCAGATGGAAATCATCAGGTGGAAGTTTTCCTTGTGCAGTTGGTCGACCATTGCCTTAGGGTCGGGATAATTCTTGTTGAAGACGAACTCGCCTTTGCGGTTCCACCAGAACCAATCCTGCACGATGTTGTCGACGGGAATGTGCAGTTCACGGTACTTTGCCGCCACACCGAGCAGTTCTTCCTGCGACTTATAACGGTTTTTGCACTGCCAGAAGCCGTAGGCCCATTTGCCGAACATGGGCGCTTGCCCAGTGAGTTGGCGGTATCCGGCGATGACCCGATCAAGTTCCGGGCCGTAGAGAAAGTAGTAATCGATGACGTCGGCGACTTCGGAACTGATGTAAAGATAGTTGGCGAAGCGGTTATTGAAACGGCTTCGTGCGGTGCTGTTCCAAAAAATACCGTAGCCTTTGCTCGAGAGCAGCAGCGGCACGGCGATGTTGCTGTTGTCCTGTGAAATATCGACGGACTCTCCGCGGTAGTTCCACACACCCGCCTGGTGCTGGCCGAGCCCGTAGAGCGCTTCGTGCGAACCGTAGATGTTGACGAAGGATTCCGCGCGATATGTATTCTCGCCGTTGACCTTCACCGGGGTCAGTTTGCGCGACGCCTCCTGCACCAGGGAGTTGCCGTTTAATTCCGAGTACTGGATCGAACTATCCTTGCGGGAAACGGTGATCTTAACGAGTGACGTGCTGAGCGTGACCGCGTCGCCGGTGGTTTGCAGCGTCCATTTTGCGGCCGGCCAATCCTGTTTGATGATTACGTAATCTGGCGGCTTAGGGAATGACGCCGTCGCCGAATAAAGGACGCGGATGATCGATTCCGAGCAAACCTGTACCTTGAGAACGCCGGTGCCCAACGTGAATAGGACGCCATCTTTCTGCGGTTCAACCGCAGTGACGGGGTTCATGGCCGTCCACTGCGCGCGCGCGATCGGCGGCAATGCTAGAAAGATCAAGAACTGAATCAGGAAGAATAGGCGGAGAGACAGATTTTTCTTCATGGGAGTCCGACCTCGGTCGTCGTTACTA
Organism: Acidobacteriaceae bacterium; assembly: GCA_003156805.1. Taxonomy (GTDB): domain Bacteria; phylum Acidobacteriota; class Terriglobia; order Terriglobales; family Acidobacteriaceae; genus Sulfotelmatobacter. The sequence continues at coordinate 128,309 of PMHV01000039.1, forward strand.
TAGCGAAGAAAAACGATTGTGCGAAAGATTTTCGGCTGGTATCGAGATTATCCGAGCGCGAATGTTGCCTTGGGCACGCCAGTATCTCTGGAGGCCTGACTAATTCATCAGTGCCCGCATGCAGCGGATGGAAACCGCCATTTTCCGGATTTCCACGGCGTCGGGCGCCTGAGGCGACAAGTGAAGATATTCCTCCAGATCTTCGCCGGCGAGCCTGTGCAGGTTCATGCTGTAGCGCAGCAGGGCGCGCTGTTTTACTTCTTCGGCTGACTGCGGCTGAAGCAACAGGATCAGATCGGAGATGGGTAACGCTTTGCGGAAGTTTCGCGTGGAAAGATAGACGGCTTTGAGGTTGTTGAGCATGCGCGCCAGAATCTGGCGGCGGCTGATGGGATGAAGAAATTCCGGCCGCATTTCCATTTCACCGGAATAGATTTCGTCGAGACGCGTCTGGCACTCCTGCGGGCTCACGATTTCACCGTGGTTGAAGCAATCGATCAGCGTTTCCTGTCCATCGCCGGCGTAGTGCTTGAGCAGGAAGTGTCCGGGCAGGCCAATGCCCGCAAGCGGAAACCCGATGCGGCGCGCCACTTCCATATAAACCAGCGAAAGCGTAATGGGAATGCCCAGGCCGCGGTCGAGCACGTCGTTGAGAAACGAGTTGCGCGGATCGTAGTAATCGTCGCGGTTGCCGCGCAGCCCAATTTCGCCGAAAAGTACGTGATTCAGCGTGGCGATGGCGCTTCCTGCGTCGAGGCCGGGAGTTCGCTCCGCCGCCCGGTACGCGAGTTGATCCACGCGGGCAGCGTAGGCTTCGATATCGAGAGCGGGATATTCCGTGCGCGCAATCAGTAGCGCGGCACGCACCAGGTCGATCTGCTCGTCTTCAATTTCGGAGCTGACGCAAGGCGCAAATGCTTCGATGAGTTCAGTGGGACTGGTATAGCTCACAACTAGATCGTAGCAGAGGCCTACGGCCGAGGAATTAGCCCGGACGTGCTATAGCATGGCACTTGTGGCGGTTCCGGCGCATTACATGGCAGATTGGCTGTTCCGAACAATCGGGTGTGAGGTTGCGGCGTCTCACGCCCGCAGCAGGTTGCGCGCGATGAAGAATACATTAGCCGGGCGCTCGCCCAAACGCCGCATGAAATACGGATACCATTCTGTGCCGAAGGGAATATAGATGCGCATCCTCCAGCCGGCGCGCACCAGGCTCTGTTGCAGGTCGCGGCGGATGCCATACAGCATTTGGAACTCAAACGAATCGCGCGCAATGTTTTCGCGCGTCGCGAAAGTCTGGGCTTCGCGAATCATTTTTTCGTCGTGCGTGGCCAGGCCGTGATAGATGCCGCTCTTCAGCAGGATTTTCATCAGCTTGACGTAATTGGCATCGACGTCCGATTTTTGCGCGAAGGCAATCTCCGGCGGTTCCTTGTACGCGCCTTTGCACAGCCGAATGCGAATGCCCTCGGCCAGCAATTTTTCAACGTCGCTCTCCGAACGTTTGAGATAGGCCTGGATCACCGTGCCGACGCTGTTCGCGTTTCCCGGCCTGCGATGCAGTTCATGCACGAAGTCAAGTGTACGTTGCGTGTAGGGCGAGCCTTCCATATCGACGCGCACGAAACCGGGAGGGTTCATCGCCGCCGCTTGAGCGACGAGGCCGCCGACCAGTTCGCCAGCCAGATCTTCGTCAACATCCAAACCCATGTGCGTGAGCTTGAGGCTCACATTCGCGTTGAGCCGTTGCGCGGCGATGGCCTCGAGAATCTGGCGGTAAAGTTGGGCGCTGTGGCGGGCCTCGTCGGGGTTGGTGACGTTTTCGCCGAGGTTATCGATGGTGACGCTCATGTTGGCGCGGTTGATGGCCTGGGTGGCGTGCACCGCTTCGTCAATTTCGGTTCCAGCCACAAAGCGATGAGACACGCGCTGGCCCAGTGAAGATCGTTCGGCAAAGTTGCGCAGCCGCGCGTTTTCCGAAAGGCGCACGAAGAACGTTCTCAACATTGCACACCCAGGAAAATGGACGCCAGCGCGGCAGATTCGTGCATGGAGGTCACACAGAGTTTTACCACAGTTGGCGATTCCGCAGCCGCGCTCGCAGCAGTCATGCCGGTAGAGACTATGTCACAAAGATCTCATCCACATAGCACCAGCGCCAATCTTCCCCCGGCTCGAAGGATTGCATGATGGGGTGAGCCACTTGCTGGAAGTGTTTGGTGGCATGGCGATTCTTCGACGAATCGCAGCAGCCCACGTGGCCGCAAATCAGGCAAAGCCGTAGATGCACCCAGGTGTCGCCCATTTCGAGGCATTCCTTGCAACCCTTGCCGCTGGGAGCGACCTCACGAATCTGCTTCACGTGCGTGCATTTCGGTTTGGACATGCCTGTCTTCCTCCGGAAATTGTCGTCGCATAAATACTCTACGGCTTTGCCCAGAGATTCCGCTACCAGTTTATCCAGCTTTACCAGGTGTAGTGCGCGGTGTAGGTAATCGTCTTCTCCTCGCCGGGTGCGATGGCCACCAGAAACTCAATCGTCTGGCCGTCGGTTTTGCTGTAATTGGCGGAGTGGTCGATGATGTCCCAGGTCAGCGCGCGATACAGATGTTCCACCACACGCACTTCCACCGGCTCTTTCTTGTGGTTGCGGACTTTGATTTCGAAAGATTCTGTGGCCGTGCTCTTGCCCATGTCCACAATGTAGTTGGTTCGGCGACGTTCGCCGGCAAGATCGAAAGCGTTGCCGGTGTAACTGCGCACGGTCTCGTCGCGAGGCGTATGGTCGATTACGTTTTCGCCGGTGAACTCAACTTGCCCATCGTCGTTGCGGCGGTAGAAACGCACGCGGCCCTTGGGCAGCGGCATGCCCAGATGGTTCGCTTCCGAGTTGCGGAACTCGCGCATCACCCAGACCTTCGGATTCGATTCCGTGCCGTAAGCGCGGTCATTGCGAATGTTGTCCCAACCCCAGCCGTTGTAGCGGTTGGCGTCGATCTTGACGCCGTCGTAAATATAGATTTGTTTCGTCCCAACCCCCGCCGCGCGAATGAATTCCACCTGCTTGGTTTCGCGGTCGCGTAGGGTAGTGGCCCGCTCGAGCGTATAGAGGTGGTATTCGTCGAACGCCTTCTCGGTGACGGGAGGTCCGGCGACCCCTAGCGCCCCATAAACCATCTGGCTGAACATACGGCCACTCATCCCCGGCTGCTGAATCTTGTTCACATCGCCGGCCATGAGCTTGATGCGCGCGTTCTCGAACGTTTTGCCGGTCTGGTTGTCCATTGTGACCCAGCCCACGATATCGACCACGTCTCCTTTCTCGGGCGCAACAATGTTGTAGTCGGCCTGCCAGGTCATGCCCCCGGTGACGTAAGAAAATTCGGCGGGGAACTTGCCTGCTCTGTCAGTGGCGAGCTGCCATTCGAGACGCGGTTTGAGAATGGTGTCGTCAGTGAGCGCGGGGAAGACAGGCGTTCCGGGAAGGCTGAAACGAAGCTGGCCGTTGATTTCGAGGATGGGTTGTTCCGAGGCTGCGGCCATGTTGTTCTGGTAATACTGCTGGCCATAAAGGTCCATGGCCGACTCGTTGTGCGGGAGGTAACCGCTGCGGATTACTTTGCCTTTGACGGTCTGCACTCCCTGAGGCGTGCTTACTTCAAAGTCGATCATCCTGCCTTCGTAGAGAGAGAGCAGCAGTGACTCCGAGACCGGATCGGCGCGATAATTTTGCTCAAGCACCTGCAGCGCATGCTTGCCCGTGGGATCGCGCAGAATGACGGAGTCTGGCTCTAGGTGCATGGTGATGTCGTTCACGTAGACCTGGTTCTCGCCGGCGTTGAGATCGAGAGGCAACTCCTGCCGCACGACGGCAAAATTCTCGTTGTAGATGGTGAGTGACGGTTGCGGCGCCTGCTGCGCGAAAAGATTGGCGCACAGAATAAGCGAACAGACGAAGCGAGCGGTCATGCGGAACCCCCTAAGGAATCTGGCTGTGGCGCTGCACAGGCTCAAGACCGTTAGACAACGAGTCACATACTTTGGGTTATCTGTGACACGAAGAAAACGTATCTGTTCTGGAACGTCGGCGGGGGTGGTTCTTGCGTTAAAAGGCCAGCAACACAGGTGTTTCAGCTTCCGTGCTCTTCCAGAAATTTCTCCACTTCGATTGCCGCCATGCAGCCGGTTCCGGCGGCGGTGATGGCCTGGCGATAGCGGCGGTCCTGCACGTCGCCGCAGGCGAACACACCGTGAACCCGCGTAAGAACATAATTGTGGATCTTAAGATAACCATCGCCATCGGTATCGAGCTGGCCGGCGAACATCTTCGCGTTGGGGTCGTGGCCAATGCCGAGAAAGAGCGCGCTAGTCGGGAAGTCCCTTTGCTCGCCAGTCTTCACATTGCGCAGCTTGAGCCCGGTCACTTCCTGTTTACCGACATCGTAAACATCTTCCACCACGGTATTGGGAAGGAACTGAATCTTCTCGTGGCGCTGCGCCCGTTCCAGCATGATCTTCGACGCGCGGAACTGTTCTCGCCGATGGATCAGCGTAACTTTGGTGGCGAAGCGCGTCAGGAACAGAGCTTCTTCCATGGCCGAGTCGCCGCCTCCGACCACTACGATCTCCTTGCCCGAAAAAAAGAATCCGTCGCACGTGGCGCAGGAAGAGACGCCGTGCCCAATCAGCTTTTGCTCGTTGGGCAGGCCCAGCCAGCGCGCCGAAGCGCCGCTGGCAATGATCAGCGACTGGGCGTGCACTTGATGTTTGCCCAGATGCAGCGCGAACGGCCGCTGGCTCAAATCGACGCTGGACAAGTGCGCCGTGCGATACTCCGCGCCGAAGCGCTCGGCTTGCTTGCGCATATTCTCCACCAGCAGCGGTCCCATGATTCCTTCCGGGAACCCAGGAAAGTTTTCCACCATTGTGGTGAGCGCAAGCTGCCCGCCGGGCTCGTGGCCCTCCACAACCAGCGGTTTCAGGTTGGCGCGCGCCGTGTAGAGCGCGGCTGTGTGACCGGAACAGCCCGAGCCAATGATGACGACGTTGCGCAGTTCACTCATAGAAAAGTTCACTCATCGAAAAATTCGCCCATAGGAAGTGGGCTACAGATTACACGACTTCACGCTTTAGATTGCTGACGAGCGATTTAGTTGCAAGAGACAGGTCTCAAAGCCGCGCGGAAGTTTCGCCGAAGTTCCACATGGGAATTCCATAAATTACTTCTTATCGTCCACAGGCTTAGCGGGTTGGGGTTTCGCGGCCGTCTTCGGCGATGCGGTCCCGGCGATCTTGGCCAACTCCTCGGGCACGATTTTCCGCACGCCCAGCACGCCGCGGTAGGCGATCAGCACTTCGGAAGCGCTGCGGAACAACGGTTCATAGGCGCTTTGGTCCGGAGCCGGCCCGGTTTCTGTGCCAGCGCAGCGAGCCAGTGCAACGGACGATTTTCCGAAGCGCTCCAGCCGAATGCGGCTCACCGGCGTATTCGATCCCAACATCGTTTCCGCCGTGCTGATCGCCGAGGCGCTGTCTTCCAGCGAAACCTGAATCAAGTCTTTTGGATCCCGCACGTGCAGCACCAGAGTCTCCACCATATTCTCGCCATCGTTGCTGAAGGAATACTGCACGCTGGAAAACATGGCCTGCACCGCGAATTCCCGGCGGATTCGCACGTAGCTTGCCACCGACGACTCATCGGAAATTTCCGCATGTTGTCCGGGCCTAAGAAAATTCGGCGCCTCGGTCAGGCTCGAACGCCCGCGAGACACTTCGAAGTCCGCGCCGAACAGCGGGTTTCTTAAGATGCGCGCCAGCGCCGAGGCGATTTCCTTTTGCTCTTCGGCGGAAGGTGTGCACACGTTGAGCACATTCACCTTCACCTGCGGTTGTGCGGGCGCCTGTTCCGAGGACTGTTGCGCCACGCCGGGCAAAGCCAAAAACAAGAAGAAGACAGCCAGCAGACTCGCAGCAGCGCCTGCCGGCATCAGAAAAAGTTTTCCGCGCACAACGGAATTCTAACCGAGAAAAAGCGGGACTCACCTTGATCCGCGCATTCCATGAACCACAAAGGACACGAAGTCGCGGAAGGGAAGGCCGCGAAAGCGACGGAGTAAAATCACAGCATGGCGAATCTGACATTGGTGTACGGCATGAGGCTGCTGCCTTCCGACGACGTAACGGAAGTCGGCGACGCTCCGGTAAAACTCAAGAACGGCCGTGAGGCGCGCGTCACTATGCACGTGCTCGAAGGCAGCAAAGAAGAGATCGAAAAGCAACTGCGCACCAGTCTGGAAGCTTTCTTCGATCTGTATCCTGAGATTTAGCGCCTATCGCGGCCAAATCTTTTCCCAGCCGGGAAGGCATCGTGGAAGCCGCCTGGGGCGTTTGGCGCCGATCCCGGCAATCAAGCCGATTCGATGTGGTCGCCATTTCTCCGCCAGGCCGCCAACCGCGCGTCTATAATCAAACTCTTCTGTAAGAGCTTCATCATCGCTATGCAGTCGTTTTATTGGGAATTGCGGCGCAAGTTACAGGCGGCGGAACTCTGGCCTGAGGGCCGCATGGCGCGCATCGCCTGCTATCTGTTCAGCATGGGCGTGGTGTTGTATTTGCTCCGCAAGTTGGTCGCTTGGATGTCGCCTGCCTGGGCCGAGGCCATGAGCGGCTGGGCTGGCGTTGTTGTCTTTCTGGCCGCGGTCCTGTTTTCGATTCTTGCCTTCCGCTGGCTCAAGAAGAGGCTGCTGTGGCGCCTGCGCAACCGCCTGATCGTAACTTACGTCTTCATCGGTGTGATCCCAGCCGTACTGCTGGTGGCGATGGCTTCCATCACCATTTACCTTTTCGCGGGCCAGTTCGCCAGTTTCGTCGTCACTTCGGAGATCAACGCACAGTTGCGCAGTCTGGGAGCGGTGAATGCCGCTGTCAGCAACGAACTTGCGGCGCGCATCGAACGAGGCGAAAATGCCTCGGCCGAATCGCTGGCCGGTCTCAAGAAACGCGACCGCGCCTGGGGACGTCGTCAGGTTTGCGCCTGGTACGGCGCCAAGCCGTTGCTTCTGGCCACCACCGCGCAAAACCCAAATGCCTTCGACTTCCCGGAGTTTTTCAATAAGCCTAACAATCCCTATTTCCTCGCGAATCACGAAGGCCAGCCGTTCCGCGAGATCGTCCGCGACAGGGGCGAACTGCATCTGCGCGTGACCACGGTTCTTTCCGTCGGCCCGGAACTGCTCACGGTCGTGACCACCGAGCCCGTTGACAAGGAACTTCTCGGCAACATCGCTTCCGATCTCGGTGAGATTACGCTCTATGCTTCGGGACTCACGCCTCGAACCCCGTCCGCCACGGCTGTTCAAGCTCCGCCTGAAAAGAAATCAGGCCCGCCAGCCAGCATCTCGATCAAGCCCAGTCATGACCAGGCTGGAATCGTGATCAACACGCGCGGAGAAGACGTCGACGTGAAGCGAGACGATCAGGATCTGCGGCCGACTTTCACCGTGGGAACTCTGGCCGCGCCCACCGGCGCGATGGATCGCGAAATCACCTTCGGTACACCCCTACGCGTGGTGGATTGGAAAACCGGCGAGAGTGCGCGCGCCGGGGCCTTGGTCAGGGTACGCACTCGTCCCTCGATTCTTTATGGCCATCTGTTCGCCTCTTTGGGAGACTTTGCCAAGGGCGTAGAATTCATTCTGCTCGCGGTCCTCATCTTCTTCGCGCTGATCGAGCTCATTGCCCTGATCATCGGCATGCGCATGACGCGTACGGTCACCGGCGCCGTGGCGCAGCTCTACGACGCCACTAAGCACGTCGACCAAGGCGATTTCAGCCACCGCATTCCCGTCCAATCCGCCGACCAACTGTCTCAGCTCTCGCTCTCGTTCAACTCGATGACCGGATCCATAGAAAAGCTAATCCAGGAGCAAAAAGAAAAACAGCGGCTGGAGGGTGAACTCGCCATCGCGCAAGAAGTGCAGTCACAACTGTTTCCCCGGCAGGTTTCGGAATTGGAGTCGCTGGAAGTCCACGGCTTCTGCCGCCCGGCGCGCACAGTCAGCGGCGACTACTACGACTTCCTCACCGCCAGTTCCCACAAGCTGATTCTGGCCGTCGGCGATATCAGCGGCAAAGGCATTTCCGCCGCGCTGCTGATGGCCACGATCCATTCTGCCGTGCGCGCCTACAGCGTGGAGAGTTTGCCTCAGATGCGCGAGCCGGTGGCTCTCGGCGCCGTCGCTGGCGCGGGCAGAATCATGGCTGCGTGGCCCGAGGGCATTGAGGTTTCTCCGGGGGCGTTGCTCGGGCTGCTCAACCACCAGCTTTACGAGAGCACGCCACCCGAAAAATATGCCACGCTCTTCCTCGCCATTTACGATGGCCGCTCGCATCAGTTGACCTACAGCAACGGCGGCCATCTCCCGCCGATTCTCATCGCCACCGACGGTTCCCTGCGTCGCCTGGAAAGCGGCGGCACCGTGGTTGGCCTGTTCGAGCATGTAAGCTACGACGAAGGCGTAGTGCAGATGCGGCCCGGCGAAATCCTGGTGGCTTACAGCGATGGCATCACCGAGCCGGAAAACGATTTCGGCGAATTCGGCGAGGAACGTCTGATCCAGCTGGTGCGCGCCAACCGCACTCTGCCTCTGCCGCAGATCAGCCAGTCCGTCACCGCTGCTGTCGACGACTGGATCGGCGATCAGGAGCAGCCCGACGACGTCACCCTCGTGCTCGCCCGCGCCAGATGAAGCGAGCAAGTCTTGGGTCTCAATGGTGTTGGGTCCGAGGTTTGACGTCCGAGGTCTGACGTCCAATGGTCTGATGTCCAAGCCTACGTACTCGACAAATCCGTCCCCCTGCGCTCCCTTCCGCTCCCCGTCACCACCGCCACTAACGTTGCCACGATCACCACCGTCCACGCCAGAACCGGCGGATACATGCCTCGATAGCGGCCTTCCACCAGCTTTGCCTGAATCACCACGTTGCGCGATGAAAGCAGATTGCCCAGCTGATAAGCGAAACCCGGAAACGTGCCTCGCACCGCCGGAGGAGAAAGTTCATTCAAGTGAGCCGGAATCACTCCCCATGCTCCTTGCACCATGAACTGCATCAGAAACCCTCCCAGCGCCAGCATGGAAACGGTATGCGAGTAAGCCCACAACGGAATCACGGGAATAGCCAGCAGCGCGGCGATCACAATGGCGCGTCGCCGTCCGATTGTTTCCGACCATGTTCCGAACAAAATCCCGCCCAGCAGCGCGCCGATATTGGCAACCACGGTGATAAACATCACGGTCTGCGGCGCAAACCCATGTCCCTTCGTCAAAAACGTCGGATAAAGGTCCTGGGTGCCGTGGCTGAACGAATTGAACGCGAACATCAGCACAACCAGCAAAACAAAGGTGCCCAGATACGTCAGAATATCCTTGCCCGGCCGGTTCTCTGCCTTCCTCGAGACTCGGCCCTGCAACCAGGCCGGGGACTCATCCACTTTCGAGCGAATGTAGATCACCAGAAACGCGGGCAGCGCACCGATCACAAACATTCCCCGCCAGCCCACGAAGCGGAAAGCTGTTCCGAAAACCAAAGCCGCCATCAGATAGCCCGCCGCGTAGCCTTCCTGCAACAATCCGGAGAAAAATCCGCGTCCCTCGGCGGGTAGTGTTTCAAATGCCAAAGCCGCGCCCACGCCCCATTCTCCGCCCATCGCTATGCCGAACAACGCCCGCGTGATCAGGAAAACTTTTAGGGAAGGCGCGAATGCCGAGGCTAGCTCAAACACTGAGTACGCAACGATGTCGACCATCAGCGTGCGCCGCCGCCCGAAGCGGTCGGCCATCATTCCGAAGAGAAATGCGCCGACTGGACGAAATGCCAGGGTGATGAAAATGGCCTCCGCGACCGCCGAAACTTTGGTTTGGAATTGCGTCGCGATGGCGCTGACGCAAAAGGTCAGGATGAAAAAATCAAACGCATCCAGCGACCACCCCAGAAAACAGGCGACAAACGTGTTGCGCTGCACTGGGGTGAGCTTGCGAAAATGATCGAAGAGTTTCATGCCGTCCCGCCTTTGTGATTTCGCCCACGAGATTGTAGCGCCGGTGCGCCTTCACCATGAGCACGACTTCCCCGCGCACGGTCTTGCGGATGCTAGCATAGGCTGTTCATTCAGCAACCAAGAATCATAGTCAGAAGTTTGCAGTCGAAAATTCCGATCCCATGCCCGAACTCGAGTCACCGCAACGCCAGGCCCCCGATTCGCTGATGCTTACCGGCTTCTGGTATCGCGCCCTCCCGGCCGACCGCGTTCAACGCAATCGACTTCACAAAGCCACGCTGCTGGAGACTCCGCTGGTGGTCGGCCGCGACCGCGAAGGGCGTGCTTTTGCCCTGCGCGATACCTGCCCTCATCGCGGCATGCCGTTGAACTGCGGCCAGTTCGATGGCGACCAGATCGAGTGCGGCTACCACGGCTGGAAGTTTGACGCGCACAGCGGCCAGTGCCGGCAAATTCCCTCGCTCACTTCCGATCAGAATCTGAAAGTCGACCGCATCCACGCTGGCAGCTACGCCTGCGACGAGCGCGACGGATTCATCTGGGCTTTCATCTCCGATCCGCTGCCGCAGGGCGCGGGATTCACCCACCAAGCCGAACCACCCACGCCTGCGCCGGCAATCGAAAAATTCAGTAGCCGCTACAAGTCGGCGTACCTCACTGCCGACATGCCCGTGAGCATCGACCACGGCATCATCGGCCTAATGGACCCTGCGCACGGTCCCTTTGTTCACCAGGCGTGGTGGTGGCGCAGCCGCAACAGCATTCACGAGAAGCGAAAAGACTTCGAGCTGATTCCCAACGGTTTTCGCATGAGCGCGCACACACCCAGCTCAAACTCCGCACCCTACAAGCTGTTGCGCCTCTACGCCGGAAGCAGTTCGATCACGACGACTATAGATTTCGTTTTGCCCAACATCCGCACGGAAACCATCCGGGCAGGCAAATACTGGTTCTCCAGCCTAACCACAGTCACGCCCATTACGCGCAATCATTGCCGCATCGATGTGGCCGCAGCGTGGAATATTTTTCGCTGGGTGCCATTCGGTCCCGAACTGCTGAAATTTGTTTTCGCGAAATTTGTCGAGCAGGACCGCCGCACCATGGAACTCCAGGCCGAAGGCTTGCAGCACAATCCGCATCTCATGCTGATCGACGACGCCGACCGTCCCGCCAAATGGTACTTTCAGTTGAAAGCCGCGCATCTCGAAGCCAAACGCATTGGCGGCGAGATGAAACATCCCATGACGGGGCCAGTCACGTTGAAGTGGAGAAGCTGACAGCAACGGTTAATCATCAATTTCTATTCGAGTAGTGACGGAACCCGGCTTGCCGCCAGTTGACGACCAACGGCCATACTCCGGTCACCAGACAAGCTTAAGTCCCTTGTAAAGGCTGAAGTTCTCGTCCGGGGTCACAACCGGCATCTTCTCGAACAAGGCCTGGGCAATGATTTGCCGGTCAAACGGATCGCCATGATGAAGCGGCAATTCGAACAAGTGAAACGCGTGCTCCGCCGTGTAGGGCAGGATGCGGATATCGAGATCCGCGACCGCCTGACGTACAATCGCGGCTGAGAGCCTCAGCTTGCCCAGAGTGGCCTTGACCGCAATCTCCGCCAGAGAAATCGCGCTCAGCTCCAGAACATTTTCTGGATTCTCCAAAGCCGCCACTACGCGCTTTACCCGAGCAGCGATTCGACCGCACTATAGGCCTCGTTCAGCGCGGCGTCCAGCGCGGCGGCGTCTTTGCCGCCGGCTTCAGCCAGGTCCGGCCGTCCTCCGCCTTTGCCACCAACTTTTTGCGCCACAGGGCCAATGATCTTGCCGGCCTGCACGCGGGCGGTGAGGTCCTTGGTGACGCCCACGATCAGCGCGACGTTGCCATTCGTTGCCGAACCCAGCACCACCACGCCCGAGCCGATCTTGTCGCGAAGCTGATCGACCAGCGTGCGGAGCTGTGCGCGCTCCAGATTATCCACGCGATGCGCCAGCACCTTCACGCCTTTGACATCTTTCACTTTGTCGCCGATGTTCGCCGCGCTCGACGACGCGGACTTCATCCGCGCCTGATCGAGCTCCCGCGCCAGCCGTTTGATCTCCGCGTCCTTCTTGCCGAGTTCCGCCTTCAGCGCCTCAGCGGGAGACACTGTCTCGGCGGGTGTATGACCGTCCTCTGCAGAGGGTGCTCCATCTTTGCGCGGTTTTTGCGCAAAAGCCTGCCCTGAGCGAAGCGAAGGGGTGGGATTCGTAAAAGTTGACACCACCTTTTCCAGTTCGTGATCCTTGCGGAAGTGCGCCAGCGATCCTTCCCCCGTAACCGCCTCCACGCGCCGCACGCCCGAAGACACGCTGCCTTCTTTCAGAATCTTGATCAACCCGATCTCTCCGGTTGCGCCGGTGTGCGTGCCGCCGCAGAGTTCGGTCGAAAAATCGCCGATCCGCACCACGCGAACTTTGTCGCCATACTTCTCACCGAACAGCGCCATGGCATGGTATCTGTTGATAGCCTCGTCGATGGGAACGTCAGTGAGCGTTTCGACTTTCTGATTCCGCAAAACTTCCCTATTGATGATGTCTTCGATGTCTTGCAACTCTTCGTCTTCGACGGCGGTGAAGTGCGAAAAATCAAAGCGCAGATGATCCGGCGCGACCAGCGACCCCGCCTGCTTCACATGCTTACCCAAAACTTCGCGCAGGCCAGCATGAAGCAAATGCGTCGCGGTGTGGTTACGCATGGTGGACTGGCGTATGTCTGCGTTAACGACAGCATCGACTTTGTCACCCACGCGAATCGCCTGCTTGGCGATAACCTGATGCGCCCGCACCCCCTGAATCGGCGAATAACATCCCGTCACGTCGGCGACCACTGTATTGTGATCGTCAGAGTAGAGCCATCCCCGGTCGCCAACCTGTCCGCCAGATTCCGCATAGAACGGCGTGTGATCAAGGATGATTTCGCCGGAGTCGCAAGCCCTGAGTTCCTTCGCGCCCTGGCCGTCGTGAATGATGGCTAGCACCTCGCAGCCGTCAGAGCGAGTCTTTCGGTAGCCTTCAAAGAGTGATTTCGGCAGCTGCTGGTACGCAGGATTCGCAGTCTGCTTCGCACCGCCCTTCCACGATGCACGGGCTCGCGTCTTCTGTTCTTCCATCGCGCGATCGAAGCCTGCTTGATCAAAAACAACATTGAGATCCCGGTAGTAGTCTTCGATGAAGTCTTTTGGCAGACCGTAAGTATCGTAAAGTTTGAACGCCTCGGCGCCACTCATGAGGCCGTTTTCCAGTATCCGATTCGAACGTGCCAACGCTTCATCCAAGCGAGCCAGTCCTTCGTTGAGCGTGTGCACGAACCTTGTTTCCTCAGCCAACACCGCTCTTGAGACGCGGTCTGCAGATTCCCCAAGTTCCGGGTATGCTTCTTGCATTAAATCGCGTACCTTAAAGACCATTTGATAGATGAATGGACGGTTCATACCAAGAAAGCGTCCATGCGTGAATGCTCGTCGAATGATCTTTCGCAGCACGTAGCCGCGGCCTTCATTCGACGGCAGCACTCCGTCGGAAATCAAAAATGTCGCCGCACGCGAATGATCGGCGATTACGCGACGCGAGGCCGCCACTTTCTTGTTGTGGATCTCCTGCCCAACTTGCAATATTGAATCAGCAGCGTTCATCCCGATGAGTTCGGTTGCCTTCTCGATCAACGGCGTAAACAAATCCGTCTCATAATTCGAAATCACGCCCTGCAGCACCGCCGCAACCCGCTCCAACCCCATGCCCGTATCAATCGAAGGCTTGGGCAGCGGCGTCAGCTTCCCGCTCGCGTCGCGGTCGAACTGCATGAACACTAAATTCCAAATCTCTACGTACCGGCCGCAATCACAACTGAACTTGCAATCCGTGTGCCCCTGATCCGATGCCGCCGGGCCCATGTCGTAATGAATTTCGCTGCAAGGCCCGCATGGCCCGGTGTCGCCCATTTGCCAGAAGTTGTCTTTCAGTCCGGCCTCGAAGATGCGGTCTTTCGCCACTCCCTGTGCCAGCCACAGGTCATAGGCCTCGCTGTCGCGTGGAACCACCATTGGTTCGCCCGATCCCTCGAAGATGGTCACATACACCTTCTCCTTGTCGATACCGAACCACTCCGGCGACGTAATCAGCTCCCACGCATAGGCAATCGCATCTTTCTTGAAGTAGTCGCCGAAAGAAAAATTGCCCAGCATCTCGAAAAACGTGTGATGGCGATTGGTGAAGCCGACGTTCTCCAGATCATTGTGCTTGCCGCCGGCGCGCACGCACTTCTGCGAGGTGGTGGCGCGCGCGTAGTCGCGTTTTTCCAGGCCCAGAAAAACGTCTTTGAACTGGTTCATCCCGGCATTGGTGAATAGCAGCGTGGGATCGTTCTGCGGCACAAGCGACGACGAATGCACTTCCCTGTGTCCCTTTTGCACAAAGAAGTCCAGAAATTTGCGGCGGATTTCAGAGCCGGTCGGCATGATGTGGGCGAACGTCAATTCTAGCACCGGAAAACATAACGATAGAGAGCACAGAGACACAGAGGCCATCTGCTTTGGTTCTCTGTGTAAGTCTGTGCCCTCTGTTCAGGATGCTAGCGAGGTTCTTATTTCACGGCGTCGACGGTCTTGTCCGTGCCCGTCTTCACCGCATGGCCAGTGACCTTCGCGGCCTTCTTCACCCCGCTGCCAGTTTTGTCGGCAGCTTTTTCCGTGCCCTTACCCGTATCTTTCGCCGCCACTTTGGTTGCGTGCCCGGTTTTGTCGGCGGCTTTGGCGGTATCTCTTCCCGTGTCTTTGGCCGCTACCTTGGTTGCGTGCCCGGTCGTTGTCGCAGCCTTTTCCGTGCCTTTGCCTGTATCTTTCGCGGCGACTTTGGTTGCGTGGCCGGTCGTGTCTGCGGCCTTCTTCATGGAGTTGCCGGCTCCGGTGGATTGATCTTTGTTTGTGGTGGCCGCGTCTTGCGCGCAAACGAATGGCGCCGCGCTGAGCACCGCCGTCACTAGAATTGCTGCCAGCCTGGTTTTCATGCTCTTCTCCTCGTGGTTGTGGTGGGAACCGGGAGAGTATGCAATATTCCCCGGTACAAGGCAATATAGATACAAGGCAGATGGACGGGAGCAAATTCTAGGCCGAAGGCGCGTAGGTATGTGTTGAAGTTCCCGGTTACGATTCCCGACTCAGGCGCTTTGGCTTTCGTCTTCCAGCGCGCTCAGGATTTCTTCGTCCACGTCCCATTTCTTCAGGATGGTGAAAATAGTTTTGGTGCCGAAGCCCGCGCGCGCTAGTTGGCGGAAAATGCGCGCCGTCTGCTTCTGGTCTTTCGGCTTCGCCAGGCGCTTGCGGCGGAGGTAATCGCGCGCCTGCTTCTCTTCGCTCACGCCTTCGTAAGCGGTTTCAATGGCTTTATCGATCACGTCGCCGTGAACGCCTTTGGTCTTCAAATCGGTAATCACGCGCCTGCGGCCGAATTTCTGGTTGTCGCGGCGCAGCGACGAATAAGACGCGGCGTATTGCGAATCGTTCAAATAGCCGTGATCTTTCAGCCGCCGGATCACCAGTTCAATCAGCGTGCGTCCGTATTCCGTCTCGGCATCTTCGACGCGCGCCCGCATCAGGCGCTTCAGTTCGGCCACCGTGCGCATGCGCCGCGCCAGGCTGCCCACGGCGTATTCGTAAAGGCTGTCTTCGGTGTAAGTCTTTTTCTTGGGCCGCGGAAACGACATACAAGCTCAACAACAACCATAGCGCAAGTCGGAAGGAAAGAGTACCGCGTGGCGGCACGGACGAAAAAGCGTGGATACAAACTAGGCCTCGGACCTCAGACCCTCTGCCTTCTAATGTCCACCGTACCCAGCCGACTGCATCGACTGCCGCGA
The DNA here is from genome assembly GCA_003156805.1 of Acidobacteriaceae bacterium. Lineage (GTDB taxonomy): Bacteria > Acidobacteriota > Terriglobia > Terriglobales > Acidobacteriaceae > Sulfotelmatobacter. The sequence continues at coordinate 144,258 of PMHV01000039.1, forward strand.
AATGTCCGCAGTCGAGGCAATGCCCTGCATGCGCAGCTTGAAGTCGTCGGCGTTGGAGGCGTTTTCCAGCGCGGTTTCGTAGTTGACCAGCCCAGCCTGAAATAAATCCCACAGCGATTGGTCGAAGGTCTGCATGCCGTACTGCGAAGTTCCGGCCGCGATGGCGTCGCGCACGGAGCGGGTTTTTTCCGGCACCAGCATACATTCGCGAATGTATGCGGTGTTGATCATCACTTCCACCGCGGGCACGCGCCCTTCAGCGTCCGAGCGCCGCACCAGCCTCTGGCTCACGATGGCGCGCAGCACGGCCGCCAATTGCAGGCGAACCTGTTTTTGCTCCGGCGGCGGAAATACGGAAATAATGCGGTTGATGGTTTCCACTGCGTCCAGCGTGTGCAGCGTGGAGAAAACCATGTGGCCGGTTTCGGCGGCGTGCAGCGCGGTGCCGATGGTTTCCAGATCGCGCATTTCGCCCACCAGAATCACGTCCGGATCCT
>PMHV01000011.1 GCA_003156805.1 Acidobacteriaceae bacterium
TACCGCGTAGGCCAGGGCAATCAACAGGATGTGTTGAAAGCTCAGTTGCAGAACACCAAGATTCTGCAAGAGATCGCACACCACCATCAGGAAGAAGGACTGCTTGAAGCCCAGATCAAGCAGGTCTTGGGACGACCGCAGGAGTCCGCGGACATCGTTGCCGAGACCCTCCTTTTCCGATCTCTTCCGTTCACCGCAGCCGAGCTTCTGCAGAGGGCTCGCGAGCAGAATCCCAACGTGCACTCAAAGCAGGCCTCCATTCGGCAGCAAGAAACCCAGGTGGAACTGGCGCACAAGAATTTTCGCCCGGACTTCAATGTGCTGTACGCCTACGAGCACACCGGGAGTCAGACCCGCGACTACTACATGGCGACGTTCGGCATTCGGCTGCCCAATCGCGGGCGCCAGAAGGCCGAACTGGCGGAAGCGCAGGAGAACCAGGAGCGCGCGCGGCAAGAGCTGAACGCTGAATCGCAGCGCGTGCTTTCGGAAGTGCAGCAGCAGTACGTGCGTGCAAAAACTGCGGAAGAGCAGTTGAAGATTTATAGCGACGGTCTCGTCCCGCAATCGGAAGCTACCTTTCAATCGGCCCTGTCTGCTTACCAATCGAACAAACAAGACTTTGAGAGCCTGCTTTCTGGGTTCCTCGATGTTCTGAACCTCGATTTGGAATACCGAAATGAGCTGGTGGAGCATGAATCGGCGCTGGCTGAACTAGAGCGCCTGACCGGGGTGGATCTGCTATGAACGAGCGCAACTTCAGAACGAATGCAAATGAGGGATCAGACATTCTCCGAACAGAAAACAACAATTATCGCCGGGCGTTTTGGATTGCTCTGACCACAACGATTGTGCTCGCGATTGTGGCGTCGGTTTTGTGGTGGCGTTTGAGCCATACGGGACCTTCGTCACAGGCTGGCAACGGTTCCGTAAGAGAGTCCATGGGCTCGATGTCACAGACCTCCTCGGCAAATGCCTCGCCTTCCGAAACAGGATCGGCGGGCGACCCTCAGGCCGACAATATGCAAGAGACGCCGCTCACGCCCTTTCAGCTCACGCCGCAGCGAATGCAAAGCATCGGCGTTGTGCTCGGGAAGGTTGAATTCAAGCCGGTCAACACCGAGCTTCGTTTCTACGGCAATGTGCAGGTTGATGAGCGGCGGCAGGCCTATGTGCAGACGCGATTCGCCGGATGGATTCGCAAAGTCTATGCCGACGCAACCGGCAATTTTGTCGGCAAGGGTCAGCCCTTGTTCACGATCTACAGTCCTGATCTCGTCTCGACCGAGCACGAATACTTGTTGGCAAAGAAGAACTCCGAGTCTTTGCAGCAGAGCAAAGTGAGCGGGGTAGCTTTGGGTGCGTCTTCTCTCTTCAGTGCTGCCAAAGAGCGACTTCTGCAATGGGAAGTGTCTCCTGGCGAAATCCAGGAGTTGGATCAAGGCGGAAAGGCGATTACGGATCTCACGATCTCTTCGCCGGTTTCGGGCTACATCACGCAGAAAAACGCGTTGCCCAATATGTACGTTCAGCCCGAAACCGTGCTTTATACGATCACCGACCTCTCCGATGTTTGGGTCATCGCCCAGGTATTCCAAAGCGACGCAGGCAAGATCAAACCGGGTGATTCAGCAGAGGTCACAGTCGACGCGTATCCCGACCGAGTCTTCAGTGGGCGCGTGGATTACATCCTCCCGCAACTGGACATGAACACGCGCACCCTGCCGGTGCGGTTGGTGTTTGCGAATCCTGGTCTGAAGTTGAGGCCCGGAATGTACGTCAATGTTCGCGCGAAGCTGCCGATGGGACGGCAGTTGGTCGTCCCGGCAAGCGCGGCTTTTCATTCCGGGACCAAGAACTTGCTCTTCGTCTATAGCGGCGAAGGCAGCATTGAGCCACGTGAAATCGAGTTGGGGCCTCAAGTCGGCGATGAACTGGTGGTCACGAAGGGCATCAAGGCGCAAGAACAAATCGTCACTTCGGCGAACTTCTTGATTGATTCCGAAGCCCAATTGCAGGCTGCCGCGGGCGCGTTTATTCCTCCGCCTCCCGGTGCTGGTCAAGCAGCTTCCACGAATGCTCCGGCGCAACAACAAGCGAATGTGGAACTGACGACTGATCCCGATCCGCCACGCAAGGGCAGCAACATCGTTCGCGTGAAGCTCACAGGCCAAGATGGGCAACCAATCACGGGAGCAAACGTAACCGTGACCTTCTTCATGGCGGCAATGCCGGGGATGGGAATGGCCTCGATGAAAGCCATCATCAATGCTAGCGACAAAGGCGGTGGAATCTATGAAGGCAAGGGCGATCTCGGCTCCGGAGGCACTTGGCAGGTCACTGTAAGGGCACAACAAAACGGGCAGACGATTGCCAACCAGCAGCTCACGCTCAATGCGACGGGAGGTATGTAGTCATGATCTCCCGAATCATCGAGTGGTGCGCATACAATCGCTTCCTCGTATTCACCGGGGTTCTTCTGCTGACGCTGGCTGGAATCTGGTCCATGGGCCAGGTTCCGCTGGACGCGCTGCCGGACGTTTCCGACGTGCAGGTAATCATTCACACCAACTGGGAAGGTGAACCGCCCAACATCATCGAAGACCAAGTTACCTACCCGATTGTGACCGCGCTCTTGGCCGCGCCGAAGGTGAAAGCTGTACGCGCGCAGACCATGTTCAACGACTCGTACGTCTTCGTTGTGTTTGAAGACGGGACTGATATTTATTGGGCCCGTTCTCGGGTTGTGGAGTATCTGCAGACGATTGCCGGCCGACTTCCCGCAAACGGTCATCCTGCCATCGGCCCCGACGCAACCGGTGCGGGCTGGGTTTACGAGTATGTGCTGGTCGACCACAGTCACAAGCAGAGCTCGGCCGACCTCCGAAGCATTCAGGATTGGCACCTGCGTTATCAGCTGGCAACCGTTCCTGGTGTGGCCGAAGTCGCGAGTATTGGTGGGTTCGTGCGCGAGTACCAGGTGCAGCTCGATCCGAACAAACTGCTCGCTTACGGCATACCCCTCTCGACCGTTATTGACCGCGTGAAGTCGAGCACGAATGAAGTCGGTGGTCGCGTACTCGAACTGAGCGGTACGCGATACATGATTCGCGGGCTGGGCTATCTGAAGTCGCTCGATTATCTGGCGAACGTGCCGGTAATGGCGAAGAACGGGACGCCCGTGCTCATCAAGGATCTGGGCACGGTTTCCTTCGGCCCAGACATGCGGGAAGGTGTAGCGGAGTGGAACGGCGAAGGCGAGACCGTGGGCGGCATTGTGGTCATGCGATATGGGCTGAATGCTCTCAACGTGATCAATGGTGTCAAGAAGAAGCTGGCGGAGATCAAAGGATCGCTGCCGCTGGGAGTCGAGATCGTGTCTGGCTATGATCGCGGGGGACTCATCAGCGAATCGATAAACACTTTGAAACATAGTCTGATTGAGGAAGCGATCATTGTTTCCCTGATCATCATTGTGTTTCTTTTTCACTTCCGCTCGGCGTTGATCCCGATTCTCACGTTACCGATCGCGCTCGCGATCTCTTTCATTCCTATGTACTACCTCAATGTCAGCTCGAACATCATGTCGCTGGGCGGGTTGGCATTGGCGATTGGCGTCTTGGTGGACGCCGCCATTGTCATGGTGGAAAACGGATACCGGCATCTTTCCGAGCGCCCGCTGTCCGGTGGAGAAGCACCCGGGGAGATGAATCCCTCGAACGGACCGTTCATCCACAAAGAGACAGATGCGAGCGAAGGTAAGTCCGCGAAAAAAGCGGTTGAACGAGAACGGGTGCGGATTCTCATCGACTCCGCCAAGCAGGTGGGCCCCGCGTTGTTCTTTTCTCTCTTAATTATTGTGGTCTCGTTCCTCCCGGTATTTTTGTTGGAGGCACAGGAAGGACGCATGTTCCGTCCCCTGGCTTGGACGAAAACTCTGGCCGTGGGCTTCTCGTCCTTGCTGGCCATCACCCTGGTTCCCATCCTGATGGTGATTTTCATTCGAGGGAAGCTACGGCCCGAGTCGGAAAATCCGATTTCAAGAGTTACGCAGGCACTCTATTTGCCGGTCTTGCGACTTTGCTTGAAATACCGCAAGACGACGTTGTTGGTTAACTTGGCATTCCTTGTGGTGACGTTTCCCTTGATGTTCAAGATCGGCAGCCAGTTCATGCCGCCACTGTACGAAGGCTCGACTCTGTATATGCCCACCGCACTTCCTGGTATCTCGATCACACAAGCTTCGCAGTTGTTGCAGGAGCAGGACCGGATTCTCCGATCCTTTCCAGAAGTTGAGACCGTCTTTGGTGTGGTGGGTCGGTCCGACAGCGCTACCGACAATGCTCCGCTCGATATGTATGACACGACGGTGATGCTGAAGCCGCGAGAGAGATGGCGCGCGGGGATGACCTACGAGAAGCTCATTCGCGAGATGGACGAGAAGCTCCAATTTCCGGGGCTGACGAACACCTGGACCATGCCAGCACAAAACCGCCTCGACATGGCGCTGACGGGAATCAAGACGCCCGTAGGAATGAAGCTTCAAGGCGCGAACCTAGAGCAAATCCAGCAACTCGGGGCGAAGGTGCAGCAGATTCTGTCGTCGCTGCCGCAGGTCCGGTCGGTTTTCGCGGAACGAGTTTCGCAAGGCTTTTACATCAATGTGGAGACCAACCGTCCAGAAGCGGCGAAATACGGTTTGACCATCGCCGATGTGCAACAAGTAGTGGAATCCGGCATCGGAGGCATGAACGTTGCCGAAAACGTCGAAGGCCGCAGTCGATATCCGATCAATGTCCGTTACCAGCGTGATTTTCGCGACAATGTCGGAAAACTGAGTCGCGTGTTGATTGCGACACCGTCTGGGGCGCAGATCCCAATTTCCGAAGTGGCCAAGATTTCGTTCTCCCGCGGTCCGGCGATGATCCGCGATGAAGATGGCCAGCTCACAGGATATGTCTACATTGATCTCAACACTACAGACTACGGTGGCTTCGTAGACCAGGCCAGCCAAATGCTTCGGCAGAAGTTGCAATTGCCCGGGGGATACACCTATCAGTGGTCGGGAGAATACGAATTCCAGCTTCGGGCGAAGGAGCGGATGAAAATCATTTTGCCAGTGGTATTTTTCTTGATCTTTCTGCTCTTGTACATGATTTTCCATTCCCTAACTGAAGCCATGGTTCTGATCATTCCTACGTTCTATGCCATGACCGGAGGGCTGATCTTGCAGTGGCTGCTTGGCTACAACTTCAGCGTAGCCGTGTGGGTTGGCTATATTGCTCTCTTCGGCATCGCGGTTGAAACCGGAGTTGTGATGGTTGTTTACCTACATGAGGCTTTGGACCGCCGCTTAGCAGCCGGCGATCAAGTTACGGAGGCCGACATCGAAACCGCAGCCATCGAGGGCGCCGTGCAGCGGCTTAGGCCAAAGCTGATGACGGTCTCTGCTGTTCTCGCCAGCCTGATCCCCATCCTTTGGGCGAGTGGTATCGGCTCTGACGTAATGAAGCCGATTGCCGCTCCCATGGTCGGCGGAATGATTACGTCCACGATTCACGTTCTGATTCTGGTTCCGGTATTCTTCGTGTTGATGAAGGAACGGGCACTGCGGAGGGGCACGTTGCGGCCGGAACCGGCGGAGTAACGGAGGTAGAGAGAAACCGATGCGGATGAAAAAAGCCAATGCTGTTCGGCAGCAAGCTAAAGAGTTTTGAATAGCAAGTAGTCGACAGCAGACAGCGGCGGCCAAGGTTTGCACGATACCAGCCGCCAAGCCGGACCGAAGATGTCGATAGTCCTGCACGATCCGAGGGTTAAGGAACTCGAACACAAACGCGTGCAGCTTGAGGCAAAAGCGGGCGAGTTCTACATCTTCACCCAGCGAGTCGTGCACGGATCGGGACCGAACCGGACGTCACGCTCACGCGTTGCCGTGAACTGCCGCGTGATCCAGAGCGGTGTCCGCTGCTACGGCCATTACTTAGATACGGGGAAATGGGAGATGCTGGGCCTCGTGATGCCGCTCGAAAAATGGGGCTGTCAAATCTACGCCGGCGCGGCGCCCGATCCGGAGGTCAATCGCGTGCTACCGGCGCCGCTATGACGCGCGCCATTGTAAGTGCGTCTTCCGGCGGGACGCTCAATGCGCTTCCCGCGCTGGATGGACGGGTCGAGCTTTCTCCTGTGAAGGCAACCCGGCGGAGATATCCGGAGGTGCCAAATTGAGCGGCGATGCAGGCAGGCTGAATGCCGCCGGCGGCTTGCCGATCAAAACGGCGATTGCATGTTCGAACTGCGCTCGCTGCACGGCAATATCCGTATCCTGCACCATGGTGGTTTGGAGTTGCGTTTGCGCCTGGGCTACATCGGACTTAGGAGCGGCACCTCCCTCGAAGCGATTCACCGTGAGCTGTAAAGCATCCCGGTATGCTTTCACGGTGTCGTCGAGGAGTTGTTTCTGAGCGTCGGCGCTCCGCAGCTCGAAATAGTCGAATGCCAACTCGCCACGCAGACGGAGGTTTACCGTCTCGAGATCCCCTGCAGTTGCTTGCGCTTCCTCGCGAGATGCAGACACTGTTCTCCGCACGCGCCCCCAAACGTCAAGTTCGTAAGAAAGGTCGAAAGGCAGCACAAAATCGCCGGTACTCTCGGTGGTGGGAAGGTAGGGTGTGTTGGCCGAATCACGAAGTGATTCGATGCCGGGCGATGTGGAAATAGTCGGAAATTGTGCAGCGCGATTGTAGTGAACCATCGCTCGTGCGTCCGCCACCTTCAAGTCCTGGTTCGATACTGTGAGCTCACTTTCCAGTGCGTTCAACTGCGGATCGCCGAAAATCTCCCACCACTTCCCACGCAGTTGATCGCTCGGTTGCGCCGGTTTCCAGCCGTCCGTTTCTTTGAACGTGTCGGCTGGGGCTGTTGGCACGGTGGGCCGAGTGTACCGCGGGCCTACCGTGCAGCCTGTGAGCAACACTATCGAGAACGCTCCGAGAATAAGTATGAGGCGTTTCATTCGCCGGCTCCTTCCATCTTCGAACTGCTGATCTGAACTGGCGTGCCACTCGTCGGCGAGTCCGAAGGACTAAGAATTACGTCGTCAGTCGGCTGCAGACCGGAAAGAATCTCCATGCTGTCGCCATAGTCATGGCCGGGCGTCACCCGGACCAATTCCGCTTTCCCATCGCGCACCACACCGACCTGCAAACCTTCTCTGCGGAAAAGAAGCGCATTCGCAGGAACCGCCAGCGAACGCGTGCCCTCCGGCATCTTCAAATGAACCTGGACGTATGCGCCCGGCTTGAGACCGCCACGAGCGTTGTCCACATCCACTTCGACCAGCAAGGTTCGCGAGGCGGGATCGATCGAATCGGAGTTGCGAACCAAAGTACCGTGGAACGTCTCTCCGGGATATTCATCGAGGGTTAAATCTGCCGGGGCGCCCGAGCGTGCGGCGAGCGAGTAGACCTCGGGGACTGCGACGTAGACGCGCAGTTTGGTGATGGAAGCGATATGGAACAACTCTTTGGGTGCGTTCGCTCCGGCGTCGATAAGCGACCCTACGTCTGTGTCGCGGGCCGTGATGATTCCATCGAACGGCGCGTAGACCTTCTCGTAGGACTGCAGTTGTTCGAGCCGTGCGACATTGGCTTGGTTCGACTGAACTGTCGCCTGGTTAGCGGCATACGCATTTACTGCGTTGTCTCGCTCTTGCGTAGAGACCGAATACGTCTTCAACAGGTTTTGATCTCGCGCCGCGGTGATTTGTGAGAGGTTAAGGTTCGCCTCGGCTGTCGCTAACTCCGCCTGCGCTTGCCGCAATTGCTGATCGAGTTCCGGAGTTTCGATTTCTGCCAGCAACTGCCCTTGACTGACGCGGGCGCCGATGTCGACGTACCACCGTTTCAGATAGCCGTTCGTCCTTGCATAGATAGGAGAATCGATGAAGGCCTGTGTATTGCCCGGCAACACCATCTCCTGGGCGCGATCTCCAGGTTGCGGATGCACGACGTTCACGCTCGGGATTGCGGCTTGAAAAGTGGTTTGTTGCAGCCGTGTTTCAGCTGCGACTCGAGAATGAATGCCAAAGACAACCACAATTGCGACCACGAGAGCCGTCGCGACAAGAACAATGAGGCCACCTCTCGGAAATTTCCCTTGCGGAGGCTTCGTTTCGGGGATCTCCGCTGGACTCGTTTCGGCTACCTTGGTCGCGTCGATGACAGTCGCCTTGCTCTGATTTGATTCCATTGCGATATCACCTCGGTTAAGCATGAGTAGGTTCTCCTTCCGTCTCGGTCTCTACGGTGCTTGTGTCGGTTTCTGATCGTTTTTTATGCAAGAGGCTGAACACCGCGGGAACAAAGACCAGTGTGGCTACGGTGGCGAATAGCAGGCCGCCGATCACGGCACGCCCGAGCGGTGCATTCTGCTCGCCTCCGTCGCCGAGGCCCAGCGCCATGGGGACCATGCCGATAATCATGGCCAGAGCCGTCATCAGGACTGGCCGAGAGCGCGTGTATCCCGCCTCAATGGCCGCTTCGATCGGGTCCCCGTGATGCAGCAGGCGGTCCTTGGCGAAAGCGATGACCAGAATACTGTTCGCTGTCGCGACTCCCATGCACATGATCGCGCCCATCAAGGCAGGCACACTGAGTGTCGTATGTGTGACGAACAGAAAGAGGACGATACCTGCCAGTGCAGCCGGCAACGCAGTAATAATGATGAAGGGGTCCAGCCATGATTGAAAATTCACCACGATCAGGAGGTAAACGAGCACGACCGAGAACACCA
>PMHV01000033.1 GCA_003156805.1 Acidobacteriaceae bacterium
CATGCCTTGCAATAAGCTTCAAAGGCAGCGCAACTGCTTAGCAGGCCCACCCAATCCAAGTCATTGGCATGCTTGTCGACGACAAAATAGGCGTCAAGCAGGACGCTGAGATTGCAGGCTCTCTCTATGTATTTGCCGAGCTGGATAAAATGCCAGGCCTCGTCGTGATTCATAGTGGCGGCGGTAATTCCACTAAACCTGTACGAGCCTTCGCGAACCAGGCTCACCATTCGCATTGCACCTGCATCATCATTGGGTTGCAGCTCAATGCTGGTCACGTCGTGGAAAAGGCGATTCAGGTGCTCCCACATCTCCGAGCTGATCTCCTCGCGAACCTGCCGGGCATTTTCGCGGGCAACGCTGATGCATTTCACAATCGAAAAAGCCCCCTCCGTATCTGCTACCAACAAAAACAGAGCACGCTGCGGGTCGACGTTGCTGGAAGCTGCACCGGGGGCTAGCGAGGAAACGGCGCGAAACCAACGCTCTTCCGTGGAAAACTTTGCAGGATTCAGAATCAGGCCGTAAGTCGCCTTCAGCACACGCGAGGCATTGTCCGCCCTCTCGAAATAGCGGCTCATCCAGTAGAGACTGTCGGCTACGCGAGAAAGCATGGCGTTTTCTAACCTAACTTCTTCAAAATCTCAGTTCTGCAAGACCCACGTGTCTTTCGATCCCCCGCCTTGAGACGAATTGACCACCAGTGATCCCTTTCGCAGCGCCACTCGCGTGAGGCCACCGGGAATAATGGTAATTTTTTCGCCGTAGAGCACATAAGGTCGGAGATCGACGTGACGGGGCTCGAGCGTTCCGTCCACAAAACACGGTGCGGTCGAAAGATTGATTGTCGGTTGCGCGATAAAGTTTCGCGGCTGCGCGTTAATCTTTTCTCGAAATTCCGAGCGCTCTCGTTCCGTGCTGTGCGGACCGATCAGCATGCCGTAACCACCTGACTCGCCCACAGCTTTTACCACGTATTCATCCAAGCGCTGGCAGACGTGGTCACGTTGCGCCGGATCGGACATCAACAGGGTTTCGACGCTTTCCAGAATCGGGTCTTGGTCGAGATAGTAGCGAATGATTTTGGGCACATAGGCATAGATTGCCTTGTCGTCGGCGACTCCCGTCCCCAGCGCATTGGCGAAGGCTATGTTTCCAGCCCGATAGGCATTGAAGAGACCCACAGCACCGAGCGCGGAACCGCTTTCGAATACCAGGGGATCGAGATAATCGTCGTCGATTCGCCGATAGATCACATCGACGCGTTGCAGTCCGAAGGTGGTTCGCATATAAACNNCGGCATTTTTGAAACAGCCCGGGGAATATTTGCTTCATCACTCTGCGGCTGGTGAGCATGTAAGAGACCCCACTGGGGACGCGGAGATTGTCCTCCAAAACCACAAAGTTTCCCTGTGGGTTTCGTATCAAATCCGTACCGACGACCGTGATGTAGACGTCGCGAGGCACTTTGATACCGCGCATTTCCCGACGGTAATGTTTGCAGGTGTAAACAATCTTGCCGGGCACGACGCCGTCTTCAATGATCTTTTCCTCATGATATACATCTTTGAGGAAGAGATTCAGCGCCGTGATCCGCTGAGTTAGTCCGCGCTCGATCCTTTCCCATTCCGCCGCCGTGATAATCCTGGGCAGTAGATCGTGAGGAAAAATTCGCTCCGTGCCTTTGTCATTCCCGTAGACGGTAAAAGTGATCCCCTGGTTGAAGAACGATTGGTCAGCCTCGTGTTTGCTGCGTCGCAGCTCCCCTGGACCCAGGCTCAAAAGCAAGTTGTGAAGCAGACGATATTGTTTTCGCGGATGATCCACGGCGCGGAACATCTCGTCGTAAGCGCCATCGAGTTCGTACCGGCGGAGGGTTTCTGCACCGCCGCGATCAGACGCATCCGTCTCTATAATCATGATTTTGCAACGTTCCCCGCCAGAATAGCGCATCAGACGGCGAATTGATGACTGGGAAAAGCGATGCGCGTGATTGAAGAACCCGCGCGGAACGCACACCAAGCCACATTTTGGGTGCTCTACGCCGGGTTTTCGTTGCCTGAGAGCTCGAATTCAATGTCAAGCAACTGCTCCACCGCGTGCTGAAGGGATTTGCTCCCAGCTCTAATGCGCCAGGTTTAGGTGTCTCCGGCTGAAACCCCTCGGTATTGGGGTACTGATTGTATCAACGGAAAACCTCCGGTTGGTCATTCCCGGAACACTTCGCGGAGCATATGTGAAGGTGTTTGTGTTCTTTCCGTAAGGCGCATGCTCGACGAAGGCCTTTTCGGCCCTCCGGTCTGATCGCGAAATAAGTCGTTCACCGGGTACCCGCGGCCCTTCCAGGGCGGTCCTCGATGGGCGCTATCTTTGACAACTTGATCGAATCGAGGGCATACTCTATCCGTTTATGTACTAATATGTCTTCGAGAGATCAATCTGCTGCGGCGGATCTGACGCCGCTTTCACCTGCCGTCTTCCACATCCTTCTGTCCCTCGGCGGGGGCGAACGACACGGCTATGCGATTAAGCGCGAAATCGCCGCGCGCTCCCGAGGCAAACTGAAGCTGGGCCCTGGCGTGCTGTATGGATCGATCAACAAGATGCTGGATCTGGGGCTGATTGAAGAGTCCGCTGACCGGCCCGACGCGCACCTTGACGACGAGCGCCGCCGCTACTATCGAATTACGCCTTACGGCCGCAAGGTAGCGCAGGCGGAAGCGGTTCGCATGCGTGAGTTGGTGCAGTTGGCCGCAGCAAGGTTTGGAGTGCCCAGGCATGCGTGACACCCCTTTCTCCTTGAAATTATACCGGTGGTTCTTAAGACTCTACCCAGCGGGGTTTCGTGAAAACTATGCCGGGGCGATGGAAAGGGAATTTCGCGATGAGCTGGCTGAATCCAGCGGGGTCTGGGCTCTTGCAGCACTTTGGATTCGCCTTCTGGCCGATTTGGCGGTATCGATTCCGGTACAGGTTTCGCGCGAAGTTTTTCAGGATCTCCAGTACACTCTTCGGCTTTGGGCTAGCCGTCCGTGGCACGCAGGATTCGCCATCACCGCCCTCGCTATCGGCATTGGGGCAAACACAGGCGTTTTTAGCGTCGTCAACGCATTGCTGGTGCGCTCCCTTCCATTTCACGAGCCGGACCGTCTGGCCCTACTGCATCAGTTCATTCCGCCACACGATAGCGCCAAGCAGTTTCACGATTGGCGGCAGCGGAGTACGTATCTCACCGATGCCGCGCTTTTTGAGGAAAACGATGCGAACCTTGGCGGAATGCGGGTCGGGAGTCGGGCTCATGTCGCCCAGACATCGTGGAATTTCTTCTCGGTGCTGGGCACGCAGCCGGTACTCGGAAGTGGATTCGCCGCTGATGAGGATGTGGACGGAACGGGGTGGGGATTGCCCGGACGCAACGCATTGGCGGTGATCGGTTACGGACTCTGGCAACAGCTTTTCGGAGGCGACCCGAAAGTCCTGGGCGCCACGATCCGAATTGACGGAAACCAGCTTACCATTGTTGGCGTCGCGCCGCCGGGGTTCGATTACCCAGGCAAGGCCGTTCTTTGGAAGCCGGCAGCCTTCAGCCACGGCAATAATGGCTGGGGAATCATTGCGCGGCTGAAACCGGGCATCACGTGGCCGCAGGCGCGTGCCGCGTTTGCCGTGGAGGTAGAGCGCCTGTCGCCGAAACTGGGAGGAATCGACAATTCCAACTTGCGCCCGAGCATCACGTCGCTTCAGGACGGACTTGCCGGCCCTGTGAAGAACGCCTCACTGATGTTCATGGGCGCAGTGGTGTTGGTCTTGCTGATTGCGTGCACGAATGTTGCGAATCTCTTGATAGCCCGGACCGCCGATCGTGCCGCGGAGCTGTCCATACGCTCCGCGCTGGGGGCAAGTCGCGCTAGGCTAGCGCGACAGTTACTCACCGAGTGCTTGCTCCTCTCGTTCGTTGCCACTCTGGCCGGATTGGTGATCGCATATTGGACAACCTCGCTCGCGGTGAAAATTGAGCCCCCACCACTCGGCGCACAGTCTTATTCAATCTTGGATGGACGCGTACTGGCTTTCACTCTGATGGTGTCCGTAATTACCGCCTTGGCGTTGGGCGTCTTACCCTCGCTCTATGTAGGCCGCATCCACGCTCTCCGTTCGCGGAGCTCCAGTAGGACCCGCGGCTCGCGGCTGGTTCGCCAAAGCCTGGTAGCCGCGCAGGTCATGCTCACGATGATTCTTCTCGCGGCATCTCTGTGCCTGGGACGCGCGTTCGTCCACTTGATGGGAATCGACCGCGGCTATGATGTGAGAGGAGTCGTGACTGTAAGCGTCTCCTTGGACGGCACGACCCACCAGATGGATAAGCGGCAGCTCCCTTATTTTGAGGAGGTGCTTGATCGAATCCGCAGCCTCCCCGGAGTTCGCACAGCAAGTGCCACCGAATTTCTTCCGCTATACGCCTTCGGTTTTGTGGGGGGACCGTTCGGATTGGATGGGCGTCCGGCTAAACTGAATTCCTCGATGCTCCCGATTTTGTCGGGATATTTCCAGACCATGGGTGGACGGATTCTGTACGGCCGGGAATTCACAGAAGCCGAAGTCCGCTCCGGCGCCAAGGTTGCTGTCGTCAATGAGCGATTCGCGGCCGGATTTGGCGCGCCGGAGGACGCGGTGGGTCATCAGCTTACGATCGGTAGAGAGACTCCGTGGAAAATTGTTGGCATTGTGAAGGGAATGGAGTACGAGACTGATCCGACACTTGCAAACAGTAATCAGGTCTTCATTCCGTCGGCGACTCCAGGCAGCTTCTTCTCGACCTTTGTGGCGCGCGTGGATGGCCGGGCGCAAGATCAACTCGCTGTGATCCGCGACGCGATCCAGTCGGTGGACCCGCAGGTTCCTGTGTTCGGTGTGAAAACCATGCAACAACGGTTGGATGAGGTCTTCGCCGGCCCGAAGTTTTACCGCACCGCTGTTTGGTTTTTTGCGGGATTCGCACTACTGCTGGCAGTGCTTGGCATCTACGGCATCGTTTCTTACGCCGTCGTCCAGAGGACCCAGGAAATGGGTGTGCGCATGGCTCTCGGGACCACGCCCGTCCGGCTTCGGGGCATGCTGCTGCGGCAGGGTTTGCTGATGATCGCGGCCGGAGCCATCCCCGGAATAGCCGGGGCACGGCTCACCGGCCGCTTTCTCGAAAGCCTGATGGATGGGGCGAAACCCATTGATATGGCAGCGTCCGTCGGCTTGGTCTTACTCTTCGCTCTGGTAGCGTCGACGAGCATCTGGGCCGCCACGCGACGCATTACCAGACTCGACATCATTGCCATCCTACGCACCGAATAGCCAGTAACGCGTCTGGGGCACCTCGGGAGTTTGCTCGGGCATCCGTGGATCAAATGCATAGTGGAGAGCGCAGGAAAGGCCGACAACCCGAACTTGTGCCATTTGCCGTCTGGAGGTTTATACGTTGTGGGCAGCCAGAATCAGATTTTGGGCGTGTCGTCGGCTAACCGGAAGCTATCCAGCTTCCATGGCAGGATTAGTCCTGTGAAGTCGGCTTCGAGGAGATCGCCATTGATCTCTGCAAAGTGGGCGACTGGTGTCGGCACCAACCTGGGAACGCGTCATCCAGATTGCTCCGCTGGACTCGACGAATCCACGTGCGGCTGCGGAATAATTGACTAGCTCGGCGTTTTTCGAACCAGCCCAACTCCGGTTCCTATCGAAAGACTCCCATCGCTCGCTCCCAGGAGCGAATAGACGCGGCTGGTCGGCAAGCGCTTCCCATACCATTCCTCTTGCTCCCGCCAAATCGTCGAAGCTCTATTGGGACAATGTTGGAAAGAGCTTCCAACTGCTTCCGCAGGGTTTGGGAGCGGTTTCGACTCCCACTCGCTTCCGCCATTTGTGCTCAATACGTTAGTTCGTCATTCGATGGAGCTTCGGAGTGAGCTGGCCGTCAGAATCGGCCTGTATGCCAGGGATTCTTGACAGCGGAAGGTTTCGAGGAAACCAGCGAATACAGGAATAGCAGGATGCCTGACGCGAAAAACAAGCCGCCCACAACCACAAAGGACATAAAAGAAAACGCATTGTTCCAACAGAGACTCAGCGCCTCAACCACCAGGCCGAGGATCACTAGAATTCCAGAAATTCGCAGTTTCCCTAGCATCGTTTTTCCTTTCTCCCCGCTCGTTATTCCGCAGCCTTCCAGAACTTAACCTGGCCGAGTTTGTCCACATTGTGGAAGGTGTCATGGCAGCCACTCGTGGTACAGGAAAGCTTGTTCGATTTCAAATCGCCCATCATTGCCAAGTGCGTGGGGTCTTCGAACGAGCGCGCCCCGGCGTGGCAGTGCAAGCACTCACGGTTGTTGTAGGGCTGGTAAAGGCGAATGGGGTTCATCGGAGTTCCGAACCAGTAGACGTAGACGTGGTGCAAGCCCTCCAGCTTGGCGTGAATCGTGCCGAACATGGCGTAATCGGTGTGGCAGGTGTAGCAGGCCGTGTCGGCGGGAATGCGGTGGTTCTGGAAATGGGCGGCCGGAATGTAGGAGGGATCGTCCACGTACAGACTCCGTCCATAAGGCTCCATGATGTGGCAGGACAGGCAGAATTGTGTGTGTTCCGAGCGTTCCATGTGCTCCGACGCGCCAACACCCGCCGCTACTACCGGTACAACGAAGAGGGCAAGAAACGCGATGATTTTGCCCTCGCGCGAGGCCGTGATCGAGGGCCGGATCACCACCACCAGGATCAGCAGGATACTCGCGCCAATCAAAAGAAACACGAGGGTCTGGGGATCGATCATCTGCTGAATGCTCCCGCGGTACGACGCGACGCGTGGTTTGTCGTTCGCCGCCGTCAGTCTTAGGCTTCCACAACTATGCTCTACTTACCTAGGGTTCGGATGTATGCCACCAGATCCTTAATTTCAGTGTCTTTCAGGCTTTTGCCATAGGCGGGCATTTTGTTTTTGCCGGCCGTGACGATCTGGATGAGATCCGCGTCGCTCATTTTCGTGACTTCGTCGGAACCAAAATCGTGTGCTCCGAGTGCTTTGCCCGGAGCAGTGCTGCCCTTTCCATCGGCGCCGTGACAGCCCGCGCACTTGGCTTTATAGGTTGCCGCCGCACTCTGCGCAAGAGCCGACGACGGAGTCATAAGGACAACCGCCAAGAGCGTTGCGACGGTAAACAGGTGAATAATCATAGTTTTCATTCTCGATCTCCATTGGAGTGGAAAGTACATTCGTGCGTTCCTAAACAATCGGTACCTTCAGCCTTAGCGATTCTCGATTTCTCCCCCACCTTTTCAGAACGCGTAGCGAAGTGCGAATTCGGTTGTGCTGCCGTTGAAACCCTGTGTAGGAATTGCTGCCAGTCCCGGTATTGCGTTTGAAGCCAGCCCCTTGCCGTTATATCCGTAATAGTTCCATGTCATTCGGTAACTGAGACCTTTGCCCAAGTCGAAAACCGCCCTCACATACGGCTTCTGATAATTGAACGTGAGGGTTCCGGGCACCTGCAGCGGATCGATTGCTAGAGTATTGCCCCCGACGAAGGTCGCCGCGTACCCGATGCTGTTGCTGACTCGCTTGTTGGGCTTCCAGGTGATGTCGCCATACACGAAGTGCTGCTTGCTGGAGTACGACCCCAACCCGGAAATCGCGGCTGGCGCATAGCCCAGGCTGGCTGGGCATTGCGTGGTTGGAGGAGGGCCGTTGGCGTTTTCGTAATAGCAAATCTGCGCCTGGTTGTAGATGTCCGTGTACGTATAACCAAGATTGAAGAACAACTTTGAGTTTGGCATGAGAGTGGTAACGAAACTGTAGTTGCGGCCGTGCTCGAGGTCGTTGACGGTCGAAACATTGTCCCGGTTTTCGTGGATGTCGAGTGCGCCGTCGAAGATGATCCAAGCGCGCGGTTTGTAATTGGCGTGGATCTTGTAGCTTTGCACTTGTCGCGGGCTAATCCGGGTGAACGAATAATCGTTGTAACCGAAGTCGAAATCCGCTGTAATCCGCAGGCTATCCATGGGGCGGGCCGTCAGGCCCATAAACAACAAATCCTCGTGGATTTCCGTGAGGTTGCGAGCCGTATCGTTGCCCGCCGCTGGACCGGAAAAAGTCAGCGAAATAAGCTGGCCGGTCGCGGGATCCACGGTCTCGGTGCAGGCAGAAGGCGTAGCGCAGGCTCCCCGCGCGGCGAAATAATCATTCGCGGCCGTACCGCCGGTCCCTCCCGGAAAGTAGGTTTCCGCTGAATAGAAAGTCGCGTTGAAGTCGGCAATGGTGCGGTCGGTGTACACATAACCGATCCTCCCGGTCAGACGCTTAGTGAAGTCGTACTGGAGCTGGAAGGTATTCGATCTGAGGTTCTGCCCCAGAAAACTGGACGTCGGGCCGTTGACGATGTCGGCGGACGAACTCGCGCTATGACTGGGACAGGTGGCCGCAATGTAGGGTGCGGGGCAGAGGGAAAGAAACGTTGCCGAAGTAAACACCGCCTGCGGCTGAGCTAGACCCACCAGCCCGGGCTGCATCTGGCCGAATATGTTGGTTTCAGACGTGTCCCAAAGGCCGGGAGTGCGCCAGTTGTCGTAACGAAACGAATCGAGGATGCGAAACCTGTCGGTGACCGAATAAGCTCCCGACCAGTCGGCATTCACCGAGACGCGCTTGGCATCCGCCGGGCCGCCCGCGGTGCTTCCCCGCGAACCGTTTCGGCTGACGTAGTCGTTTACGATCTCGTTGAAATCCGGGACTGAGTTATTCGACGTGCTGTAGCCCAGCGAGCCCGACGTTTCAAAGTTCTTGAGGTAATTCGACTGAAACCCCAGGCGCTCGCTGGGCATGAAATTACGCGGCCGGCCGGCCTGGCTGTAGGAGAGATAACCGTTGCAGGTGGGATTGAATATGTTTGGCGGCGTCACAATTGGCGCAGCGCAGGGCAGAATTTCAACCGGCCCGTTGGTGCTCCAAATAATGCCCGGGTCCACGGGCGTGCCGTTGGCAAGGGTGTAGCCGGAGTTTTGCGGGTTGTCTGTGACCACGTTGTCCTGCTTGTAATAACTCAGGAACTGATCGTAAGAAATTGTCGTCTTGGGCAAAATCCTGAAGTCTACGCCGGCACGATAGGAGTTGGTCGTATAGCTATAAGTTTCATTGAACTGGGGGATCGTGCCGCCGTCCGTGGTAAAAAAACCGGGTCCCTGATCCCGATCGTGCGAAAAACCCAGCCGGAGTCTTACGCGCGATTGCGGCAGCAGCGTCAAATTGTAATCCTGCATTCTGCGAACCAGGTCCAGCGAATGCGGCGAAGTTGCAATACCTACAGCGGGACTCGAAGTCGAAGGGTTCAGGGGATTGGCCAGCAGGTTGTAGTCCCAGAAATTCTTGTCCCGGCGAAACAGCACGCGAAAGTCGTACCATTTGTTCTTGTCGAGGCGCAGCCGGGACACATCGTTGGGGTCGCCGCCATAGCCAAAGTTGCTGAAGCTGAGATTGTCGAACAGGAAGCCATTGTGGTCGAGCGAGCGCATATCCAGCGTGTAATCGAAGAGACGAAGGCCGGGACCGAGATTCACGAAAGTATCGTAGGTGTCGGTGTTCCCATTGATCCAGCTCGTCCGGTAGCCCGCCTCGATGGATTGCCGGACGTTGTAGCCCCCCGAGTCCATCCCCTTAGTTTCTCCCGAGCCATTCTGTCCCCGAGACATCAGCGGAGACGCCAATAGCGTCACGGCAAGAACAAAAAAGCTGAGCCCACGAACTGCCGGACAATATCCCACGACCGTTCCCTCCGCCGTTCGCGGCTCGCACTCGTTGCCGGCCGTGCGTGCGAGGTGTTCGTTGCGTGATGTCCGTACAACGTTCATGGCGCTCTCTACTTGAAAAAAGTTGGGTCGAAATTAGAGCCGTGGATCTGGTTATGGCACAGCGTGCACGACTTGAAGAAAGTCTCCTGACTATGAAACGAGGGCGCCGCCGGCGCTCCACCGGTTTTCGCGTTGGGAGCAGAGCTGGTATGGCATTGCAGGCACAGCAGATTGACGTTGCTCACTCGCAGCATGTGAACATTCGCTCCCCCGTGAGGAATATGGCAGGACGTACACCCTTCGACCTTCACAGGCTCGTGTTCGAACACATACGGTCCCTGCTTGTCGGTGTGGCAGGTGAAGCAAACCGCATCCTGCGTCGCCGAAGTCCGCACTTGCTTGGGTCCAACCGTGCCGTGCGGATTATGGCAGTCGGTGCACTGGACCAGGCCTTCGTTGACGCGATGGTGGAAGGGCATTTCAAACTCGGACTTCTTCTGCAGATGGCACGAGTAACACAGCTCAGGCTGCGCTTTGACCAACAGAAACTCCTTGGTTTGCGCGTGATGCGGAGAATGGCAGGAGATGCAACTGACGTTATTTTGCGTATGTATCGAGTTGATGGCGTTCATGTGTTCCGTGCCACCGGCGTGACAGGTCATACAGCGGGCGTTGATTTCCTTCGTCGAAGCGCTCTCGAACAGGAATATTTTGGTTTTGTCGCCGCCGCCCGCCACATGGTCCGCACCCGGACCATGGCAGCCCTCGCAACCTTGCTTGGACGGGCCGCCCTCTTTATTCAGTGTGGTCTTCCAGTGCGGCGTTTTCTCCCAGGCGTTGTAGATTTCCTCGTGACAGGTTTTGCAGGTCTGCGCTCCCACATACTTGGAGGCTTCCGAAGAAGGCGCGACGGCTGCCGGTGCGCTGGCGGCAGGTGCGCTGGCGGCAGGTGCGCTGGCGGATTGAGCGCTCTTCTCCGGAACGGGCGGGTGAGCCTGGCCGGAAGCTAGCGCGCCGACGAAAACAAATATCCCCGAGAAGACAAGAACGCGAAACGCCCTGGAACTTGTTGGCATCAGCACACTTTCCTCAACATCCGCGGTTTGTCATGAACTGTGACACAGTGACAAAGAGCCTTGTAGGCTCACCAGTTTGCGTCCTCGGCTGGCGTCGATATTTGCACCGAAAAATGGTTAATCGTAAAGCTGTTCAGCGTGCCGCGGCTGGTCAATATTGCACACTGTTGCAGTCTTCTAAGAATCACAGCGAAACAGTCGCGTAATGCACATTTGTGTCTTTCGCCATTTGTTGATTTAAGGGAGCAGCAGCGCCGGCTAAGTATCCACTGCAAGACTTGGGCAATCTGTGATGCGGATCACATAACGACGTGTCTGAGATCACTCGGCGTTCCAGAACCGGATCAAATCTCAAATGAAGCCGTCCGAAAAACAGCGTGGCTTAGAGATCTCTCGCCGAACCTGCACCTGTGGTTGCGAATCGCTGATCCACCTCCGAGGGCTGGGTCTTCGTCGTTTTAGTCGGCGCGAAGTCGAGGACCACGCGTGACGCCACATCGCCGTGCTCGAGGCGATCGAAGATCTGGTTGATCGAAGATAGGGGCTGCAACTCGATATCGGCTTTGACCTTGCCCTCGGCAGCGAAGGCGAGGGCCTCGGCCATGTCCTGGCGCGTGCCGACGAAAGAACCGCGGATGGTTATGCAGTTCGCTACCACATCGAAGAGCGGAACTGGGAATTCACCTGGCGGCAGCCCGACCAAGACGCAAGTGCCACGCTTCCGGGTCATGCCGACACCCTGCTTGAATGCGTTGAGCGAGGGTGCCGTAATCAGAACCCCATGAGCTCCACCGCCGGTCGCCTTTTTCACCGCGGCTGCCGGGTCGCCAGTCTTGGCATTGATCATGAGATCGGCGCCGAGGAACTTCGCATGGGCCAGCTTGCCATCATCGATGTCGATTGCACAGACGGACAGTCCCATGGCCTTGGCGTATTGGATGGCCAGATGTCCGAGTCCGCCAATGCCAGAGATAGCGATCCATTCGCCAGGCCTCGCCGCTGTCTGCTTGATCCCCTTGTAGGTCGTGATCCCAGCGCAGATCAGCGGCGCGGCATCCGCAGCCGCAAGGCCGGCAGGCACATGGGCAACGTAATCCGGGTCGGCGAGAACGTACTCGGCAAAACCACCGTTAGCGGTATAGCCGCCGAACTGCGCCTGAGCGCACACCGTTTCCCAGCCCGTCAAGCAGTACTCGCAGTGACCGCACGCCGAGTAGAGCCAAGGCACCCCGACCCGGTCGCCCTCCTTCACGATTGTCACGCCCGATCCAACGGCGGCGACCAGGCCGATGGCCTCGTGCCCAGGAATGAACGGGAGGGTGGGCTTCACCGGCCAGTCGCCATGCGCCGCATGGAGATCCGTGTGGCATACGCCGCACGCCTCGGTTTTTACTAAGATTTGGCCTGCCCCGGGGGACGAGATGTCCCATTCCCGAAGCGCCAAGGGTTTTCCGAATTGCTCGACGACTCCGGCGTGCATCGTACGTGCCATGGGTAACTCCTCTTTTCAAGGCTGGGGCCCGTGCGGAAAACGCTACGCCGATCAACAATGCCGCAACTGTTCAATAGTGCACACTTTCAAGAATCAAAGAGATCCCGGTGGTGCATTTCGGATTTGGGGGGAGCGATTTGTTTACCAGCAACCCTTGGCAGTCTGTGATCTATGTCACAAGACAATGGGTCTGGGATCACCCGGAGTGCAAAACAGGATGGAGTGCAAAACAGGATCAAGGTTTCAAAATGTAAAGAAAGCCAGGCTTCGAGTAATTGTTGGAGAGCTGTCTTGTTGGCTGGGACCGTCTCCTCGTAATGCTTGCCCGAGTAATGCTTGCCCGACTCGAAGGGAGTCCAATTTGCATCACAATGCTAGAGCCTCACAGATGTGAGGGTGGACGAACTGAATCATTACGAAACCCCCGGGCGAAAAGCAAGAAGCGAAAAATAGTGTCCGCCGCAGGTTCACTTTGACACCGGTGCCGTGGCAGGTTTTGGAGTTTCGTGAGGCGGCGCATTCCGGATCAGGTGAATGTCGAGAAGATAGCCCTTCGAGTTGGGGTCGAAAAGCATGCGCCAATAGAGCTTTCGTCCGGTCGAAGTAAGGGTGCGGGACAACAGCGCTCGAGCGGATTCTTGGGCCCCGCCCACGTTTACCTTGGTGTGGTCCATCACGGCCCAGGGGGAGACGCCGACCGTCACTTGGACATGGGCTCGCTCGGCAATCTGCTGGCAGATCAGATTCACGGTATCGGTGGCCGTGCGCTCCTGGGTCTGAAGCGTTAGAGGCGAGTCCAGAACCGGCTTCTGCGGAGTGATTCGACCCTTCTCATCGCGGGCCGCAACCCCGACCACGGCGGACGTGCCGTCCGGGTTGCTGCGCAGCTCGAACTGGCCGGGATTAGTGCTGTGATTGTAGGCGTCCACAATCAAGGGCAGAACTTTGTCCAGAGACGGGGGATCGTTTGTATTGCCAGCACGGAAGTCCACGGTGAAGGCTCCGCCACCAGGGAGCCAGTCATGCGCAGCGCCATTCTGGGGAGCGGTCTCAACGAGATCAGATTTCGAGAGATATTGCGGATCTTCGTAACCGACAGCCCAACTGTATTTCACCCGGAGCGCGTCCAACGCCTGCTCCAAAGGACGGGGGCTATTGGCGGAGACGTGAATCGTGTTGTCCGTCTGGGAAAGCTCAGCTTGTTTGAGATAGGAGGGGGTTGGGGGCTTCCCCTGCCACAATCCGGGTGGCAGAAAGAGCACGAAACACAAGACAGCGTGGATCAAATTCATGCGAGTACGCTCCCGCTGGGATTGAGGAGCCTTCGATCTCACAATCGAAGACCGCGGAAGTTCTTCCGCAGCCAATTCTAGCATTCATTCTTCGCGTTCATGGCTCGGAGCGGCCAGCACAAACTTCAATGCGGAGTTCGACGTCAGATCCTCTGCCCCGTGCTTGTTCACGATGGCGTAGTCCGTCGCCGGATCGTGCAGCTCGCGATGCAGGAATTTGCACACTTTGCCGAGAAAACTGGATTTATACCAAAATAAACTACTTCAAATGGGCTAATTTATGCACACATAGTGAGAAAGCAGCGGACATCATGGATTTGTCCTTGACAATAAGTTTGGGTGTGGCACAATAACGCACGGTCCACCCCTCTCCCCCAAAAGATGCGCGGGGTTTTGCTTTCCCCCACGGAAGTGCTCGCCTGTTGTTGATCATACGTAATTGAACTTTTCGGCAACAGCGAGAAACTCTGACGGAGCGTGTGTCAGGCAGTTCGCTGCCGCGATTTCGCAGGGGGATCCAAAGCTACTGGCCTTACGAGGCTCACTCATTTCTTTTTGAGGCGACTGGCGCACGTTGGGGCCATCGCCGCTGGAAAAGGACACCAGGTGCACGTTGCCGCGACTCGACCGGGACTGATTGTGGTGGATGGTTCTCTGAATCTGGTGGCTTCCAACAGCGAAGCGATTCAGATACTTACTTTTCCCGAGCAACTTGACAGGATTCGCCACTTGGAAGCGATGCTGGCCAACAAGATTCGCTCCCAATTAATTGACGGCCCGTCGCTGCGCCCACCCGAATTCGTCGACGAATACCGCTCCGCGAAGCGGACTTACGTTTGCCGTTCCTTCGCCCTGGACGTCAACGGGCATCGCGGCAACGGTTCTTCAGGTTCGAGCGGATTGACGATCGTGATGCTGGAGCGGAAAAGTAACGGAGCGGTCACGATTGCAGAGGTCGCGAAGCGATTTGGCCTGACACCGCGCGAACAAGAGACGGTCCAGTGCCTGCTGCAGGGACTTACCAGCAAGGAAATCGCGCAGCGTATGAAGATTAGTCCTAACACGGTGAAGGCGTTTATCCGTCTAGTCATGGTGAAGATGAACGTATCGACGCGCTCGGGAATTATCGGGAAGATTGTGGGCCCGAAGGCGTAATGCGGCTCTGGGAGCCGGGTTTGGCGGCTTAGTGAGATTGGGTTAGTACACCTGGGGAATTGAAGCTTAGCGGATTCGAGGTAGAGTTACGACGCGCCACAGAAAGCCGAGCAACCCTCCCCAGCTTGGCGGCGTACACTCTAAGGAGGAAAACATAATGCGTCGAACCACTATGCTCGTAATCTGTACCCTTGCTCTGGCCCTCTGTGCCGGGTCGGCATGGGCGGCCACAACCCCGCCCCCGGCCGATACGCTGAAAGTCGACTATTTCTCGAACGCCAACACGGCCGGTGCTCCGGATGGTACGGTGCGCCTGACCAACCCTGGGACGGCGGGTGGCAATATCTGCGCCGCCATCTTCGTTGTCGATCCTTATCAGGAGCTCTCGGAATGCGGTAGCTGCTTCCTGTCTCCCGATGGTCTGCGTACGCTCTCGGTTAACACGGACTTGACCAGCAATCCGCTGACTGGTGTGACTTTGAGCACCGGTACGATCAAGATCGTGTCGACCCCGACAGTTGGCGGCGTCTGCCCGCTTCCTACGAAGCTGGCTCCGACTCCGGCGATTCGCTCTTGGGCTACGCACATCCAGAACAGCAACTTCTCGATCACTGAGACCGCCTCGCAAGATGCGACTCTCAGCGCGGCGGAAGTTACCCGGTTGCAGGGCGAGTGCTCCGCAATCGCGCTGGATGGCAGCGGCAAGGGTATCTTGAGCTGCGGTACTGGCGACTAGTTCGGTAGAAACACACTCTAGGCGGCGCTCCAAACTGGAGTGAACCGCCCCGAGATCAGGCTCGCCGGGCAGCGAGTATACTCGTTGTCTGGCGAGATTCTGTTGTTCGTGGATGGTTCGATTCGCAAAAAATTCCTGGGGAGGAATCATGTCGGTTTTGCAACGGATTTTGAGTCTTGGAGTTGGCGCGGCCCTGATGTTGGTGGGCAGTGCCGGCGCCGTCGCGCAGAGCGATTCGAGCGTGGTGGCGGAAGTGGGTGGAGTGAAGGTAACCAGGGCTGAACTGGAACAGGAAGAGTCAGCCAAGCTCCTAGCCGCCCGTTATACCTACTACCAGGCGGAGAGCAAGGCTTTAGAGGCACTCATCGATAAGAAGCTGCTTGAGCAGAAAGCCAAGAGCGAAAACCTTACCGTCGACCAACTCGTAGACCGCGATATCAAGTCGCAGGTAAAAGATCCCACCGACGATCAAATGAGGGTGTACTACGAAGGTTTGGAAACGGATCAGCCCTACGAAGCAGTGCGCGACAAGATTCTGGATAAAATCAGGGAGGTGCGCACCCTGAGGGCCCAGGCGGCGTATGTGAGGGCCTTGCGTGCCGAAACCACCGTCTACGTTGAACTCGCACCCCCCCGGTTAAATGTTGAGGCGCAAAACGCTCCGACCATCGGCCCCAAGAACGCTAAGGTAACCTTGGTGGAGTTTGCGGACTATGAATGCCCGTACTGCCAGAAGGTGGCTGCCGATCTCAAGAAGTTGCAGGCTGACCTGGGCGACAAAGTTGCTTTGACGTTCAGGGACTTCCCGCTTCCCATGCACGCGCGTGCCGAGAAGGCTGCGGAAGCGACCCGTTGCGCTGGCAAGCAGGGTAAGTACTGGGAGTTGCACGATGAGTTGTTCCGCAGCAAAGAACTGGATATCGATCAACTCAAGGCCCAAGCCCGCGCGCTGAAACTGGATTCAGCGGAGTTCGATAAATGTTTGGACTCGGGCGAACAAGCTGCCGCCGTGGAGCAGGACCGCAGAGAAGGCGTCCGCCTCGGGCTCAATGGGACGCCAAGCTTCTTTGTCAACGGCCACTTCCTGAGCGGAGCTTTAGACTATGCCTCGCTCCGTAAGGTTGTGGATCAACAGCTGGAAGAATCCTCGCGGCCGGGGGCGATGACGACGGCCAGCAGGTAGAACTCGACGGCCCTCCCCAAGGTCCGAGCCTGAACTCCGGAGACTCAATGTTTGGTCTCCAGAGCTGGGTTCGGACTTTCCGGTTATTCCCTCCCTCAGACATTTGGCAGCCTTTTGACTAGTCCAAATGGGTGATTGCTAAAGGGCTAGTACTGAAATATCGTTCTGGCCAGTGGCCGGAAGATTTTCCCCCAAAAGCGGCCCAGGCTAGTGAATCTCCCCTGAGTTCCCCCAAAGCTGTGCTCGACTTAGTTGTTTCTGCAGGAGAATCTGTGCGTCCCTGCGGATCGGCGCAGTTCGCTCAGTTGATGCTCACACCGGCGTGACCGTACGGGAATGAGAACTTAAGTTCCCGCGTGTGTGTGTCGCGTAGAACTGAAACCAGCCATGAGCGGGACCAAGCGATCGGCAGGTAAGAGGAAATCGACGGAGGGCTTCATGTTAAGGCATACAGTGTCGGGACTCGCGATGGTCCTGCTTTTCGGAGTATTGGCGGCCCATGCGGGGCAGTTCCTGGAGGCACCTCAATACGCGACCGGGGGCAATCCCCAAGCGGTAGTCGCGGGAGATTTCAACGGTGACGGCAAGCTGGATCTCGCCGTGGCGGATTCAACCTCCAACAAAGTCAGCGTGCTACTGGGCAATGGCGATGGCACGTTCCAAGCCAAGGTTGACTACATCACTGGGACTACTCCGCTGGGAATCACCGTAGGCGACTTCAATGGCAATGGTTTTCTCGATCTGGCAGTAACGAACTCGGGCAGCAATACCGTAAGTGTTTTATTGGGCAATGGCGACGGCACTTTCCAGCCCAAGGTGGACTATGCCACCGGCAGGCAGCCCGTGGGAGTGGCGGCGGGCGACTTCAACGGGGATGGCAACTTAGACCTGGTGGTCACCAATGCCGTGGACGGAACAGTCAGCGTTCTTCTGGGAAAGGGCAATGGCACGTTCAACGCCGGAGTAACCTACAACACCGGCTTCAACCCGTACTCGGTAGTGGCGGTGGACCTCAATGGTGACGGCTTCCTGGATTTGGCGGTCGCCAACAACAATAACAACAACATCATAAGCGTGCTTCTGGGAAAAGGCGACGGCACCTTCCAGACTCAATACCAATTCGCTACGGGAAACACTCCGGTTTCGATTGCTGCAGCCGACCTCACCGGAGACGGAGCGCTGGACCTGGTTGTCGCCAACCAACAGGGCAACTCGGTAAGTGTACTGCTCAGCAACGGGAAAACTGGCACGCTGTGGGGCCTTCTGGCTCACGTGGATTACGCGGCAGCCGCTTTCCCAACCGGCGTCACCGTGGGAGACTTCAACGGCGACGGCTTTCCCGATTTGGCTGTATCGGACGGCAACGGGAACACGATCAGCGTGCTTTGGGGACAAGGTAACGGCACGTTCCTGGGGCAGGAGAACTGCGGAACGGGCAACATTCCTTACTCGGTGATCGCCGGAGATTTTAACGGCGACGGTATTACTGACCTGGCTGCGGTCAACTCAGGCAGCAACACGGTTAGCGTAGTGCTCAGCAACGGAGACGAGACTTTTCAGTCGCGCGTGGATTATCCCGCCGGCCCCACTCCCACCTCGGTCGCAACCGCCGATTTCAATGGCGACGGATTCCTTGATCTGGCAGTGGCGACCAACGGCTCGGGAACAATCTCGATTGTTCTGGGCAACGGCGATGGAACGTTCCAGGGACCGAATCATGTCTCCACCGGAACCAGTACCGACCCGTATGCCGTGGCTGTAGGCGACTTCAACGGCGACAAAATTCCGGACCTGGTGGTGGCGAACTACGCCACCAATACGGTCGGCGTGCTGATCGGAAAAGGCGACGGAACATTTCTTACGCACGTGGATTATCCGGTAGGCCAGCAGCCCGCATCTGTTGCCGTGGGCGACTTCAACGGCGACGGCAACCTCGACGTAGTCGTGGCGAATTTTAACAGCAATACCGTCAGCGTGCTGTTGGGCAATGGGGATGGAACTTTGCGGTCCGCAGTGAGTTACTCCGTTGGCAACGATCCCATTTCCGTGGCGGTGGGGGACTTCAACGGAGATAAGAAACTTGACCTGGTCGTGGTGAATGAGAAGGACAACAATGTCAGCGTGTTGTTGGGCAATGGCGACGGTACGTTCCAGGCGGGAGTGATATATCCTACGGGATCCGGCGGCAATCCCTTGTCCGTGGCGGTGGGCGACTTCAACGGCGACGGCAATCTTGACTTGGCCGTTGCTGACTTTGAGACGCAAAAAGTCAGCGTGCTGCTGGGCAACGGCAACGGTACGTTCCAGACAGTGGTGGCCTATTCCACCGGCGCCAATCCTTCCTCCGTAGTGGTAGGGGACTTTAACGGCGACGGCAAGCTGGATCTGGCTCTGGCCAGCACTCCGCCGGGAATCGGAAATCTGGCCAGTCTGCTGCTCGGCAATGGCGATGGAACATTCGCAGCGCCGACGCTGTATGGCACTGGATCGAACGCGTACTCGGCCGTGGCCGGCGACTTCAACGGGGACGGCGCTCTCGATCTGGCTGTGGCCAACGGCGGAAGCAATACTGTGAGCGTGCTGCTCAACAGCCACGGCGCGCAGATCGCTGTCCAATCCTCGACTAATCCCTCGGTCTACGGACAATCGGTAACGTTCACCACGAGCGTAACGGCAAGCCTCGCGGGCACGGGAACACCTACCGGAACCGTCACGCTCAAGAATGGCAGCGCGGTCGTTGGCTCGGGAACGCTGACGGGCGGGCAGGTGGTCGTAAGCACATCGACCTTGACGGCAGGAACCGACTCGCTCTCTGTTGTTTACTCGGGTGACAGCAACTTCCAGTCGCACACCGTCGGATTCACCCAGACGGTGCAAACCGCGGGAACCACCACGGTGCTGACTTCCAATGCAAATCCGTCGGAGCCGAATCAATCCGTCACCTTTACTGCGACGGTGAGCCCCAGCACGTCCGGCACTCCCACGGGATCGGTGAGTTTCTTCGACGGAACGACCAAACTGGCCACTTCGACCTTGAATGGCAGCAGAGTGGCGACATACTCGATCTCCACGTTGAGCATGGGCACGCACAGCATTACGGCGATCTATAGTGGCGATTCGAACTTCAACTCCAGCACTTCGCCCGCGCTGAACCAGGTGGTGCAGCAGGGCAACACCAGCATTGCGTTAACGGCTTCTCCCAATCCAGCAAACTTGAGCCAGTCCGTCACGTTGACCGCGACCGTCAGCTCCGGGGGAGCGGGCACTCCCACGGGCACAGTCACTTTTCTGGACGGAACCACCACGCTGGGCACTGGGACGTTGAACGGCAGCGGAGTGGCGGCATATTCGATCGGCACTTTGTCCGCTGCGACCCATAGCATCACAGCCGCTTATGGCGGGAACACAAACCTCATCGCCAGCACTTCTTCGGCAGTGAGCCTGGTAGTGAATGCTGGGGATTTTCAGATTATGGCGTCGGCATTATTGCCGGCTGCGGTAACCCCGCCGGGAACCGCTACTTCAACCATCACGACGACTGCGTTGAATGGACTGAACCTTTCGAACGTGGCGCTTACCTGCGCAATCACTCCGGCGGCAACTCCTTCGGCGACGTGCAGTGTCGGGACCATGTCGGTATCGGGTACGACCGGTATTTCCATGCTGACCGTCACCACCGTCGGACCCACATCAGCCCTGGCGCCCGGGGATCGTCGTCCGGGCGCGCTGTTCGCGCTGGGCTTGATCATTCCGGCCATGTTGTTGGGCGGTGCAGGGCTGGGCACGCAGAACCGCAAGAAGCTGCTCAGCTTCTGCATCGTCTTCCTGGTGCTCAGCGGGTGCGTGTTCCAGGTGGCGTGCGGCGGTGGTGGAAAGACAACAACTACGACTCCAACCGGCAACTCGGGCACTCCGGCGGGCACGTATACCGTCACCGTGACCGGCACTGCCGGAAGCACGCAACACACAACCCTCCCCGTTACGCTGACGGTGCAGTAACAGGGTTAGCGGCTGGCCGCCGCCAGTCAAATGCGAAACCCGTCACGGGACCAGCGATTCTTCAGCCGGTC
This sequence comes from Acidobacteriaceae bacterium, assembly GCA_003156805.1. GTDB lineage: Bacteria > Acidobacteriota > Terriglobia > Terriglobales > Acidobacteriaceae > Sulfotelmatobacter. Next base: position 20,826 of record PMHV01000033.1, read on the forward strand.
CCGTGGCGGAGAAATCGCCCCGTGGAAGTTTACCTCCTTATCTTCCCACCGTTGTTGTCCACTCGCTAGACTCTTCTCCGGTGTCTTCAGTGGAAAGACCGTTTCCCAAATTTCTGTTCTCCCATCGGCGAGGCGTCTTCCCTACGAGTGGAAATACCTGTGGAAAACTTCGCAGAATAGCGCCCGATTTTTTGCCAAACCTTGCGAAATGGCGGTGTATGATTATTTTCCAAACACCAGCCAACAATTCAGACGTGTCGCGGAGGTTTGGCGTGACCGCTTTTGGTTTCCCGCACCTTCCAGCACTGGGGAGAAAAATGAGGAGCCAGGCAAGTTCACTTTGGTTTAGAGCCGCGGTTCTCGGCGCGATGATTTTGCCGGCGGTGTTGTTGGCTCAGGTTTCGGCGCCGCCGGGGGCGGCACCAGCGGTGCCTGCCGGCTGGCTTCATCGCGATCTTCTTTTTCCCGAACCTGGTTTTCCCGAGCGTACGGAGGCGGTTCCTGTTTCTTTGGGAGAAGTTTCCGCTCCGGTGGCAGCTACGATGGCTGTACCTGACGATTGGATTCGCCACGACCTTGTTTCCTCACCGCCGCTTTTCGGGGCGTCGCGTGTGTTTCCTCCAACCGGTTCGAGCGAAATTTCTTTCGAAACTTTGCGTCCCGTTGAAGGTGCCATTCCCGTGCCTTCCGACTGGAGCCACCGCCACCTGATTTTCTCCCGGCCGGCAACCGCGGAACAAGCTGCCCGCGTGCAGAAGGATCCTCGCTACTGGCAGCAGCTTTATCGCAGGCAGTTGCCGATGGCTTCGCCTACGGAACCAATGCAGGCTGCGCCCCTGGGATTGAAGCCCTGGAATCCTGTGCATCGCCCTCCCAGCAATACCTCCATTCACCGGGACTGGTCGCAAGACTTGGGTAGCGGCTCCTCGGCCGGAGCGGGGAACTATCCCGCGAAATTTTCTTTCCTGGGAACCAGCGCCAACTGCGCCGGCACTGGCCAGCCCGACTACGTGGTTTACAGCACCGGCCTCACAGGCGCGGTGAATCAAGCCAGCCTCGTCGCCTACGATAATCTCTACTCCGGCTGCAGCAGTGACGGTGCTGTCCCCACGGTTTATTGGGCGTATAACACCTTGGGCGCAGTCCAAACCTCTCCCGAGTTCTCCTACGACGGCTCACAGGTTATGTTTGTTCAGACGGCCGCCGGAGTGGCGAGCCTGGTTTTGTTGAAGTGGACTCCTTCTTCAACCGACACTGTGACCATGCCGGAAGCTCCAACGGTGGTGCCCCCCATTACGTATCCGGCCTCCTGCTTCACGCTGCCCTGCATGACGACGCTTCCCTTGACGAACAACGTCGGCGCGCCTAACGACGACACCACGTCGTCGGTCTTCTACGATTACAGCGGGGACATTGCGTGGGTAGGGGATTCAGGCGGCTGGCTGCATGAGTTCACGCCCGTGCTAAACGGCGTACCTTCCGAGGTGACTACGGGCGGATGGCCCATTCAGTTGAACCCAACCAGCCCCACCGCTCTCTCCAGTCCGATTTATGATCGGATTACAGGGAACGTCTTTGTCGGCGACCTCGGCGGGTTTTTCTATAGCGTGAGCGCTTCCACGGCGGTTGTGACTACTTCCCCCCAGCTCGACTTCGGCGCCGGAATCGTGGACGGTCCCATCGTGGATTCCACCGAAGGACTGGTTTATGTGTTCGTCTCCAACGACGGCCTTACCACGAACTGCAACCTCGGCACCAGCGCCTGCGCCGGCGTTTACCAGCTTCCAGCCGACTACTTCGCCGGCGATACCGGTCTTGAGGTCGAGGTGGGCGTGGCCACAAATCCTGCTCCGCTGTTCGATGGTGGTTTCGACAACGACTACTACAATTCGACGGACGCAACGGGGAACCTGTACGTCTGCGGCGGAGCCTCCAGTTCCGCCCAACCGACGTTGTATCAGATTTCAATCAACGCGAGCGCTCTGCCCGCCATGGGCGTGCCCATTACCCGGCTGGTAATTAGCGGGGCGACCCCGGTTTGTTCACCGGTCACCGATGTCTACAACGCGAATGCCACGGGCGGTGCGGAGGAATACGCCTTTGTCAGCGTGGAGGACGATGGGATAACGTCACTATGCGGCAGCGCTGGATGTCTCTTTAATTTCGTCACTGCTCAGTGGCAGGCTGGAACGACCTACGCCGTCGGGCAGGAAATTCTCGTCCCGAATCTCCATATCGAAGTGGTGACCACGGGAGGCACTTCCGGAGCCACGGTTCCAGGTTGGCCGGGTTTAACCGGCCACACTACGGGCGATGGCAGCGTGCAATGGTTGGACCAGGGTTCGCTCAGTGCCTCCACGCTGGCGAGTTGGTCCGCCGACCGTTCTTATCCGCTTGACGCAAGAATCGTCGACAGCAACGGGTACGTGGAGATTGTCTCCACTTCGGGCCTCAGTGGCGGAAGCGTACCCACTTGGAATACAGTTCCCGGCGGTACTACGGTCGACGGCACTGGCGCCCATCCCGTGACCTGGACGAATGCGGGCGTTCTCCCAAGTCAGGTGCTGAAGGCGGTTGGCGGCACGAGCGGAATTATTATCGACAACACAGTCAGTGCGGGCACGCTGGCCGGGACTTCTCAGGTATACTTTTCCACTCTCGGCAATCAGCCGACCTGCACCGGTGGCACGGGCGGATGCGCCGTGCAGGCATCGCAATCGGGACTGCACTAAAGCGACAAGCAAGGGGAAATCTGATTTTATGTCCATGAATGACTCATCCGATCAGGAGCCAAACTCTGCGGTACCCGTCAAGAAGCCATACGAGAAGCCAGGATTTCGCTACGAAAAGGTTTTCGTCACTTCGGCTCTGTCATGCGGCAAGATCACGTCGACGCAACATGGGTGCAGAGGGAACACCATGGTGTCATGAGAGAGCCCGACAACCCAGCCGCAGATTCCGCGGCGGCAGTGAAATGCGATCTGGCGTGCGAGGTTCTGCGCTCGTTCGGTTCGCTTCGTTTCTCCGCCACCGGCTGGAGCATGTTGCCGACGATCTGGCCCGGCGACACGCTCGTGGTCGAGCGCGTCGCGCAATCCAGAAACAAGGACAACAATAAGGACAACAATAAAGATCAGGTCCGCGTGGGAGATGTTGTGCTGGTCGGGCGCGCGGGCAGGCTCTGCGCCCATCGCATTGTTTCCACAACGCGTGGTCCTGAGAATTCACAGTGGATCACGCAGGGCGACGGCATGGCCGCGCCCGACTCTCCCGTTACCGGGAATGAATTGCTGGGCCGCGTCGCTTATCTGATCCGTGCCGGAAAGTTAATGGCGGTGCCGGCAACGCTCACGGTCGTCGAGCGCTTACTGGCCAGAGTTGTGCGGCGCTCCGTTCCGGCGGCGCGCGCTCTGGTTCATTTGCATCATATGCGGCGGAGTTCCGGGCAGCCGGGCATTTTTTATCAAGATCAGCCATACCACGACCAGCCGTACCAGAATCGGCCATGTCAGCATTAGCCGCCCAAGTCGAGCGTTCCAGCCTGGTGATTGCCATCGGCGGCATGCCGGTGCGCGTGCACACGGAAGATTCTTCTTTCCTGGAAATGTTGCAGAGCCGGTATTCCGGATTCCTCGACTCGGAACAAGAAGCGGAGTATGACTTCGATGTAGACATTGTCGCTCCGGGGTTTGGCGATCCCGAGGCGGACGTGCGCGTGAGGCAACATTCAGGACGATGGCTTCTGCAGCGCGGCGATTTCCGCGCCGAGTGGGAGCCGGCCTCGCGCACGGGCAGAATTTGGCAATCGGCGAATCCGTACTCCATCGATGCCGTGCTGCGCATCGTGCACACGCTGGTGCTGGCGAAGCAGGGCGGATTTCTTCTGCATGCCGCCAGCGCGATTCGCAACGGGAAGGCATTTCTGTTTGCAGGCGTCTCCGGGGCGGGGAAGACTACGATTTCGCGGCTTGCCCCGCCGGATGCCACGCTTCTGACCGACGAAATCTCCTACGTGCGGAAGGTGGGTGACGGTTACGTGGCCTTCGGTACGCCGTTCACAGGAGAACTGGCTAAACTCGGCGAGAACGCCTCGGCTGCCGTGGAAGCGCTTTATCTCCTGGCTCAGGGGCCGGAGAATCGCGTCGAACCGTTGACGGCAGGCGAAGCTGGACGCGAGCTTCTGGCCAACGTGCTTTTCTTCGCCGAGGATCAGGAATTTGTACACACGGCATTTCAGTCGGCGTGCGATTTCGTCCATCGCGTGCCCGTCCGCCGGCTCACGTTCGTGCCCGATACCCGTGTCTGGGAGATGATTGGATGAACGGCAAACTTTACCTTTCGCGCAGTCCGCGCATCGCAGCCCGCAAGCTGGGGGATGAAATGCTGGTGATGTCGGGCCAGGGCTCGACGCTGTTCACGCTCAACCCGACCGCAACCATTCTGTGGCAAGCCGCTGACGGCGCCACTTCGCTCGATGAAATTGTCGATCGCCGCATCTGCTCCGAATTCGAAGTGGGGCGCGAAGAAGCGTTGCGCGATGCCGAGGTGCTCGCCGAAGATTTGGCGAGGCACGGTATTCTTTTGGTCTCACGAGAACCGATCGCGCGGCAGGATGCGCCCGCGCAGGAGCAAGAACAACAATGAGCGTGTTGATGCAGGAAATGGGCGACCGCGCTCTGCAGCTCGGTGTTCCGCTGAGCGTGCAGGTCGACCTCACCTACCGTTGCAACGAGCAGTGCGTTCATTGCTATCTCGACCACGAAAATCACGGCGAGATGACGACCGCCGAAATCAAACATCTTCTCAAAGAAATGGCCGACGCCGGAGTTTTCATTCTCACTTTGAGCGGCGGCGAGATTTTCATGCGACGTGATTTCTTTGAAATCCTCGAATACGCGCGCGAACTCACCTTCTGCATCAAGCTCAAGACCAATGCGGTGATGATTCGCGAGCATGAAGCTGCCCGCATCCGCGATCTTGGCGTGGAGTCGATTCAGATCAGCATCTACTCGCACCGGCCGGAAGTCCACGACGCCATCACTAAGGTACGCGGCTCGCTGCGGCGATCGATCAACGCCATTCGATTCCTCAAATCGCAAGGGCTGAAAGTCGTCATCGCCAACGTGCTGATGACGGAAAACATGGACGACTATCAGGGCGTGCGGGCGCTGGCCGAAGAACTCGGCGCGGAATCCACGCTCGATCCAACAGTCACGCCGATGATGGATGGCGACCGCTCTATCCTGAAGTTGAACGCGGGCGACTCGGCTTTGCAGAAACTGTTCCGCGATGAAGCTCTGGTCGGCGATGCCGAAGAGTTCTGCGCCCCGCCGCTGCCGCCGGATGCGGACAGCATGGACTCTTTGCCCTGCAGCGCCGGCCACACAGCTTGCTACGTTTCGCCTTACGGCGAGTTTTATCCCTGCGTGCAATTCCCGCTGTCGTGCGGCAATGTCCGCCAGCAGCGGTTTATCGACATCTGGCGCGACTCCGAGCAACTGAAAGAAGTTCGCTCGATTCGCCTGCGTAACTTGTCGAGTTGCTCGCAGTGCGTGCACGGCTCGACATGCACGCGGTGTCCCGGTCTGGCTTTCATGGAAGGCAACATGCGAGGGCCTTCTACCGCCGACTGCGAAAAGTCTTTTGCCCGCACCGGAATTCCTTCGAACAATCTGCTGGCGAAGAGGGGTTCCGCGCCACGCCTGGTGCAGATACAATCTTCGCCCGCGCTGCCTGTGCCCGCGATGACGAATGTCACGCTGTCCGGAAGTTTCACATGGTGAAAAACTAACGCTTCCTAAACGATCGAGGGTGCTTTTCCTTTTCTTGAGGTCTGAGGACCGTTGTCCTGCGGTCCCTTGCACCAAAGTAACGTGGATCCGCGATCCCTGCGCGATAGGATTCTGCAAGCAGTCGATTGCCATCTCAACGGCCTGTACCGAGGAGCGGTTATGCGTACTCCATGCTGGTTGCCATTTCTGTCTATGGCCGCGATGGCTGTGTTTGCCACCGGCGCCCGCTGTCAGGATTCACCGCCTCTCGGTGATGTAGCGCGCCAGGCACGCCAGCAGAAACAACAGAAAGATGCGCAGGGTAAAGACACGCAAGGTAAAGACGCTACGGGCAAGAACGCCAAGCCCTCAAGAGTCATCACCAACGAGGAAATCCCAGAGCGCTCCCTGCCAACCTCAACCGTTACGGAGGAGACGGCGGATGACGACAGCCCGCACTCCGGGACTGCCACGCCCGCTTCCACAAATGCAGCCAAGATATCACCCGACACTTGGAAGTCTCAGATTCTGGCGCAGAAGAATCAGATCGCCTCAATGCAAACGCAGTTTGATGAACTTAGCGATTCGATCCACTTCGCTCCCGGCAATTGCGTCGCGAATTGCGTCGAATGGAACGAGCGCCAAAAGGAAAAGCAGCAGGAGGCCCAACAGATGCAGACGCAACTGGACGCGCAGAGAAAGCATCTGGAAGAAATGCAGGAGGCCGCTCGTAAACAAGGCTATGGAAGTTCAGTCTACGATCCGTAAAACCTCAAGTCCGGGCGAAGTTTTGTGCCGACACCAGATTCCGAACGAATGACGAATCCTGGCTATTGGGTTCCCTTCTTGAGCGGGTAAGGGTTTGCATACTTCAACACGGTCGACAAATCGATGCCGCGAATAATGTTGGCCGAGTGGTAGAACAGCCCCCACGAGTCGATCGTGGAGTGATCGGGGAAAATGCATGCTTCAAGCACGATGTCGGTGGTGTTGAAGACTACCCAGCCGCCTCCGGCCGCGTTGATTCCGCCAAACAAGTCAGACCCGCCAAGCTGCGTGCAATACAGCGAGGCCGGATTGCCTTCTCCCTGCCCGTTCCACGCGGTCTCCGCGTAATAAGCTAGGGCGGCTAAAGTCGGCATCGTGGTGTCCAGCGTTTCCAGCGAAACGTGAATCCGCGATCCATCGGAAGCCAGCGTGTACTGGCAGAATCCTTGCGTTCCGGCAAGAGGCAGCCAATCTTGGATCGGGCCGTTGGTTCCGTATACCGGGGTGCGGGTTTCCACTTCCCCGCCCGTGGTGGTGCAATAGACATCAGGAGGCTTGGGCGCGCCCGGTTTGCCGCCGGCCGCCGCCGCTTGTGCAGTCAGCGTCAAGTTTATACCACACAGAAATAGAAACATTGCGATGCTAGCCGCTCGAATCACGCGCATCTGAACTCCCCCTTCAATTCCCGTAGAATTTGCAATCCCTCAATTTCGACGAGCCGCGAAAGTTTACCACGCAAGCGGCGCTGGCGCTCAAATGTTTTTCGGTTCGGCACGTCAAAACCCGCGTCCCGCAGCCATTTCCGGAGACCGATGTGACCCGCGGTCTCCCGGACCTTTCAAGGGCGTCCTCTGCCGGAGCGCCGGTGCGATCTTTACTTTCCTCAAACCGCAGAACGTGCGAAATTAATTGCATGCCTCTGGTCGTGCGTCCATCACGGATTCATTCGGCGGGCGTCTTCACTACCACGCCCATTCGCAAGAAAACTCGCATTGTCGAATATTGCGGACCGCGCATCACTCCCGAAGAAGCGGACCGGCTCTATGACGATGCCCCGCGCACTTACTTGTACGGCATGGAGGACGGAAAAACCGTCATCGACGGCGTCGGACTAGGCGCCTATCTCAACCACTCGTGCGATCCCAACTGCGAAATCGACGAAATCGAAGGGCGCGTCTGGGTCTTTGCCCTGCGCGACATCGCCGCCGGCGAAGAACTGCTCTGGGACTACAACCTGTACGATGACGACGATCCTGCGCCCTGCCACTGCGGCTCGCTCAAGTGCCGCGGCACCATGTACTCGCGCGAATGGATGGCCAAGCTAAGGCGCAAGAAAGCCCGCAAGAAGAAGGCACGCAAGAAAGAACGGAACAACCGGGCAGGGCAGAAATCCACGAGAAACGGAGGCCTGCGAAAAAGCTAAGCCGTCTGCGGGTGCTCCAGTTTTTTCCCGTGCTCCCGCCACCCCTCGATAATCAAGTACAACACGGGAATGAAGAATAGATTCAGCACGGTAGACATAATCATTCCGCCGAACACGGTTGTGCCCACCGAGTGGCGCCCGTTTTCCCCGGCTCCGGTGGCCAGCACCAACGGCACGACGCCTAGGATGAACGCCAGCGAAGTCATGAGAATCGGCCGCAAACGAATCGCCGCCGACTGCACTGCCGCCTCCACCAGAGGAATCCCGCGCTGACGCAACTGTTCGGCAAACTCGACGATCAGAATCGCGTTCTTGCTGGAAAGCCCAACCAGCATCACCAGCCCCACCTGGCAGAAAACGTCGTTCTGCAGTCCGCGCATCCACTGCGCCCCTAGCGCTCCCAGCAGCGCCATGGGCACGGCCAGCAGAACGATGAAAGGCAGCACAAAGCTTTCATATTGTGCAGAAAGCGTGAGATACACGACCAGTGTGCCCAGTCCGAACAAAATCAGCGATGTCCCGCCCGCTTGCAATTCTTCCAGCGACAGTCCCGTCCAGCTATAAGAGAAACCCTGCGGCATTTTCTTGGCCAACTCGTCCATCGCCGCAATCGCCTGCCCCGAACTATAGCCGGGCGCGGCCGAGCCATCGATCTCCGCCGAGCGGAACAGGTTGTAATGGCTGATGTTTTGGGGAGTCGTAGTCTGCGTAATTCTGATCAGGTTGTCCAGCGGCACCATTGCCCCGCTGTCGGAACGCACGTAGAACTGCTTCATGTCTTGCGCTTCCGAACGAAATTGCTTATCCGCCTGCACATAGACGCGATAGGAGCGGTTATTGAAGTCAAAGTCATTCACGTAAGAAGAACCCATGTAGATGCCCAGCGTGTCGGTGATCTGCGACAGGGGCACATGCAGGCTCTTCGCTTTCTCGCGATCGATGGTGACGAGATATTGTGGATCGTTCGCCGTGTATGAGGTATAGAGTCCTACGAGATCTTTGCGTGCGCCAGCCTGCCGGATGATGTCGCGCGTCGTGGTCGAGAGTTCTTCGAGCGTGTGCGCAGCCTGGTCCTGCACAACGAACTGGAAGCCGCCGAACTGTCCCAACCCCTGGATTGCGGGAGGAAGCGTGGCAAACACGATTGCCCCCGAAATCCCAAACAGTCTGGGACGAACGCGGTTCACAATGGCCGTCGCGGTGTGCCCTTCGCCCTTGCGCTGGGAATACGGCTTCAGTGGAACGAAGATGAGTCCCTGGTTCGACGCACTCCCGGAGAAACCGAAGCCGGCGATCGAAAACGTTCCTTCCGCTTCCGAGACATCGCTCAGCATGTGTGCCACCTGTTTCCCGATCGCCTTCGTATATTCGAGCGATGCCCCCGAGGGAGACTGCATGACGATGATGAAATATCCCTGGTCTTCATCAGGCACGAAGCCCGCCGGCACGCGTTCGAAGACAAAATAAGTGAGTCCCAGACCGGCGAAAAACAGCACCATCATCGCCAGCTTGTATTTCAGCAAGTAACCCAGCAGGCCACGGTACCCACGGGTGAGGAGAGCGACGCCGTCGTCAAACTTTCGCAGCCACGCCCACTTTTGCCGGTGGGAGTCGCGCAGAAAAATTGCCGCCAGCACCGGAGCCAGAGTGAGCGCGTTGAAGGCGGAAATGGCGATGGCAAACGCGATGGTCAGCGCAAACTGGCGAAACAGAATGCCGGTCGTCCCGGGGAAAAACGCAACGGGCACAAACACGGCAACCAGCACCAGCGAGGTGGCGATGACGGCGCTGGTAATCTCAGCGGTCGCGGCCGCCGCCGCTTTATGGGAATCGTGTTCGCCCTCAGCGATATGGCGCTCAATGTTTTCAATCACGACGATAGCGTCGTCGACGACCAAGCCGGTGGCGAGCGTGATGCCGAACAACGTCAGCGTGTTGATGGAGAAACCCAGCAACTTCACAAAGATGAAGGTACCGATGAGCGAAACCGGAGTGGCGATAAAGTGAATCATCGTCGTCCTCCAGTCGCCGAGAAAGATAAAGATCACCAGGATGACCAGCAGAATCGCCGAACCTACCGTGAAGACCACGTCGCGGATGGATTCGCTCACCGCGTCCGTGGTATCAAAGGCCACCTGGTAGCGCATGCCGGGCGGGAACTTCTTCGAAAGCCGCTCCAGTTCCGCCAGGGCGCGCTTGTGGACGTCGAGCGCGTTCGCGGTGGAAAGCTGCGTAACCGCGAGGCCGACTGCATCCTGACCATTAAATTGCAGGTCTGTGCCGTAGTCTTCTGCGCCTAATTCAGCTCGGCCCACGTCTTTCAGACGGACCAGGGTTCCGTCGGCGTTCGTCTTCAGAATGATGTTTTCGAACTGTCCGGGTTCGCTCAGTCGTCCCACGGCGCGCACGCTGATCTGGTATTGCTGTCCCTCCGGGGCGGGCTGCTGGCCCACTTGTCCGGCGGCGATTTCCACGTTCTGCTCCGACAAGGCGTTGACCACATCCGGAGCGGTCAGCCCGCGGCCCGCCAGGCGGCCAGGATCCAGCCAGAGCCGCATGGAATACTTGCGCTCGCCAAAGATGATCACGTCTGCTACGCCCGGAATGCGCTTGAGCGAGTCCTTGACGTAGACGTCAAGGTAGTTGCTCACGAACAGCGTGGGGTAAATGTTATTGTCGGCAAGGACGGCGGCGCCAAAAACGAAGTTCTGAGACGTCTTCGCCGTTGTGATTCCAACTGCCTTGACGGCGGCGGGCAGCCTTCCCTGCGCCGTGTTGACGCGGTTCTGGATGTCGACCGTGGCGAGGTCCGGATCGCGGCCCAGATCAAACGTGGCAGTGATGGTGCTCGACCCGTCGTTGCCGCTGGTCGAGGTGACGTACTTCATCCCCTCCGCGCCGTTGATCTGCTGCTCCAGCGGAATGGTGACGGCGCTCTCCACAGTTTGCGCGCTGGCACCCGTATAGAAGCTGGTGACGCCGACTTGCGGTGGCGCGAGGTTGGGAAACTGTGAAATCGGCAGCGTGGGAATCACCGCCGCGCCAGCCAGAATAATCAGCAGCGCGCAGACTGTGGCAAACACCGGACGCTGGATAAAGAAGTTAACGAACATGAAGAATCCTGTGCCTGGTTGCGGCTCTGACCGCCGCACAAATCGTTGCAGCTATTGTGGAGATCGTGATGCCTGAAAATTGAAGCGTTGCATTTAGCTCTGCGGAATCACCGGCGCGCCGTCGATCAGGAACTGGGTGCCCGAGATAATCACTTTGTCCCCGGTCTTGACGCCCTCTTGCACTTCGTAATCGTTACCCACCGTTTGCCCGATTTTCAGCGGCTTTTGCCGCGCCACGTAAGTGCCGCCGTTCTGCGGCTCGGCGACGAATGCGAAATACTGGCCCGCCAGCCGCGAAACCGCAAGAATGGGTACGATCGGGCTCTGATGCGTTCCCCAGATCACGCGCGCGCGAATGAACTGCGACTGCCGCAACGCGTCGTTATTGTTGGCGATGCGCGCTTTCACCAGCACAGTCTGCGTCGCGTTATCGACCTGCGGTGAGATGAAGCTCACGCGGCTTTGCACCAGCGTTTTTCCTTCGCTATCGATAACATCAACAGGAAGATTCATCTTCAACTGCCCCGAGCGTTCGATGGGCACGTACACATACACTTCCAGGCTGCCCGGCTTGTCCACGGTGGTGAGCTGGGTGGTGGTTGACACGCGATCTCCCACATGTACCGGAATATCGCCCACGATTCCGCTGGCGGGCGCCACGACCTTGTAGTAATGAAGCTGCACTTCCTGCTCCCGCACTTGTGCGTCGAGAGAATCCAGTTGCGCCTGGGCTGCGTCTCGCGCCGACTTGGCCTGATCGAGATCCTGTCTGCTCACCACCCCCGCCGCATACAATCCCTGCGAGCGGTCGTATTGCTGCTGGGCCCATTGCAGATTCGCCAACTGCGCCGCCTTATTGCTTTGCTGGCTCTTCACTGTAGCCTGCTGTTTCAGCGGATCGATGTCCATCAGCGCGGTCCCCGGCGCAACCCGGTCGCCCGAGTGCACGAAAATCTGCGTGATCTGCCCATCCACCTGCGGCATGATGACGGCGGAATCGCGCGACCTTACCGACGCCACATAATCGGTAGCATCGTTCACCGCCACGGGGTGTGCTTCTTCTACCTTTACCGGCATCCCCGCAGGTCCGTTTGCGTGGGTATTCTGCGCGGCGTTGCTCGAACACCCCAGCGTTATGCTGGCCGCAGCCAGGCCCAGCAGCAGCCAGGTGTTAACTCTCAATTTATGAGCGCTCTTTAACATGAATCTCCTGCTTTGCCATTCGCCAGCTCCACTGGGCGCCGGCTTCTCCGACCTCTGCGGTCGAGAACCGCACCAGCCTAGATTTAGACGTCCAAATTTGATTAGACGAAAATACAGCCCCACGGTTATCCAGTAAGAGATTCCCCTCCAAGCCGCTTGGACGCAAATTAATCTCGCTTCCAGGCGCGAAGATCAAGCGAAGCGGACCGCCTTTCCGCAGACCCGGCCCTACCCCATTGCCCGTGCCTTGCGCCCGTTCTGCTACATTATCTCGCTATGGAGCAGACCCCTGCCAAGCCCGCACGCAGTTTTGCCAGCGACAATAACGCTGGCGTTCATCCAGCAGTTCTCGAAGCCATTGCCCGCGCCAATCAAGGCCACGAAGTCGCCTACGGTGACGATCCTTACACCCGCTCGGCCATCAAGAAATTTGAGGAGCATTTCGGCTCCGGCATCGCCGTATTCTTCACCTTCAACGGAACCGGCGCCAACGTGCTCGGCCTGCAGGCCCTGAACCGTCCTTACCACGCGGTTTTGTGCAGCGACGCCGCCCACATTTACACCGACGAATGCGGCGCCCCCGAAAAACACACGGGCTGCAAACTCATTCCCTTGCCTCATCGCGACGGCAAAATTACCCTCGATTCCGTTCGCCACGCCTACTATGGTATCGGCGACCAGCACCACGTGCAGGCTCGCGTCATTTCCATTACGCAATCCACCGAGATGGGGACGGTCTACCAGCCGGAAGAGATCGAAGTCCTGGCCCGCTTTGCCCACGAGCGCGATATGTTTCTGCACGTCGATGGCGCGCGCATCGCCAACGCGGCTGCATCGCTCGGACAAACTCTGCGTCAGGCCACGCGCGATCTCGGCGTCGATGTGCTCTCGTTCGGCGGCACGAAAAACGGCATCCTGGGCGGCGAGGCGGTTGTCTTTTTCCGGCCCGAGCTCAGCCAAGACTTTCTCTACCTGCGCAAGCAGGGCATGCAACTCGCATCGAAAATGCGCTTCATCGCCGCGCAATTCGAGGCTTTGCTCACCGATGATCTCTGGCGGCACAGCGCCGAGCACGCCAACCAGATGGCTCGCCTGCTGGAAAAAGAAGTGAGCCGAGTCCCGGGTGTGAAGGTTATTTGGAAGGTTGAGGCGAACGGCGTTTTCGCGCAGATTCCCCGCCATGCCATCGACAAGATCAAAAAGCATTACTTTTTTTACGATTGGATCGAAGAGGAATCCATCGTGCGCTGGATGTGCTCGTTCGACATCACCGAGGAAGATGTCCACGATTTCACTCGTACGGTTGCGGAGGCGGTGAAGAGCTGAAGCTGTGGAGGCCGATTTTCCACGAGCGAATCCGTGAGGCTCAAGGAAGCCGTAACTCCCGCAAAATCAACAGTAACCTTAGCCGCCCGCCGGGCGGCATTCGGTCAGCAAGAAGAGTTCTCCGGCGCGGCCGCCAGGGCTTGCCAGTCGCCCTTTTTGAACGCAGAGACCGCTTCGAGACCGTCGGCAGAAATCTGCGCACAACCCCCTTGACTTCCCGGCAAAGAGGACTAGCATAGAAACATCACCTCCGATCCAATTCAGGATCGAATGGGCCGATAGCCAAGGAATGTCACCGCTTCTTGGTTGCCGGCCCATTTAATGTCTTGGTGGTTGGCGATAGAGGAGCTTGCCGCTTACCCCACCGCCCACGCTCTCACCCTCCTTACCACCGACTCCGGCGCTTCCACCTCCAGCAGCACGGCTCCGTCCTGATAGCGCCGTGAGTAAATCCGCGCCTTCGCTTCCAGCATAGCCAATGTTTTTCCTTCTTTTTGTGGCACGCGCAGATGCACGCGGCTGATGCGGTCTTCATCGATCATCTCGTCAATGCGCGCGAGCAGCTTGTCCATCCCCGTGCCTTCCGTCGCCGAAACATACACTGCCGCCGCGTCGCCGCGCAGTGGATCGTTTTGCAGAGCATGATCCTTCAGCGCATGGTCCTGCGCGGCCTTACCCATTAAACCCGCAGCCACTTCCACATCCAGCAGATCGACTTTGTTCATGACACGCAGGCGCGGTTTCTTGTCCGCTTCCAGTTCTTTCAACACAATCTCCACCTGCGCATCTTGCTCGGCCGAAAGGCGGCTGCTGGCGTCGGAAACATGCAGAATCAGCGACGCCCGCTGCACCTCTTCGAGCGTGGCGCGAAATGCCTCGACCAGCGTGTGTGGCAGGCTGCGAATGAATCCCACGGTATCGGACAGCAAAACTTTTCTCTTCGAGGGCAGACCCACTGCCCGGATCGTCGGATCTAAAGTCGCAAACATCTTCGCCGACGACAACACTCCCGCCCGCGTCAGAGCATTGAACAGCGTCGATTTCCCGGCGTTCGTATATCCCACCAGCGCCACGGTGGCCACCGGCGCCGACTCCCGCCGCTGGCGCTGCTGCGCCCGGATGCGCCGCACCTTCTCCAGTTGCTGCTCCACGTGCCGGACGCGCCGGGCAATCTTCCGCCGGTCGGTTTCGAGTTGAGTTTCGCCAGGGCCGCGGGTGCCGATGCCGCCGCCCAGTTGCGACATTTCCACGCCGCGCCCGGCCAGCCGCGGCAGCATGTATTGCAACTGTGCCAGCTCCACCTGCAACTGGCCTTCGCGCGTGCGCGCGTGGCGGGCAAAAATGTCGAGGATGAGCTGGGTTCGGTCGATCACCCGAAGCTTGACGATTTTTTCAATATTGCGCTGCTGCGAGGGACTGAGGTCGTGATCGAAAAGAAGTAAGTCCGCGTTCGCCGCGGCGGCTGCGCCCGCAATTTCTTCCAGCTTGCCGGAGCCTACCAGCGTGGCCGCATCCATCCGGTCGCGCCGCTGCAGCATCTCCCCGGCAATCGCGGCGCCCGCGCTCTCGGCCAGCGTGCGCAACTCTGCGAGTGATTCCTCAGCGTCAAACTGTGGGATGTTGGGTTGATTGCCGCTCGACTTGCCGCCGGGCCGCGCAACCGCCGCCGACGCATCGCGCGCCACTTGCGCTTGTGCTGGAACCGCAATCGCACCTCGTGCGCTCGCCCGGCTTCGCGACCGCACGTCAACGCCCACCAGAAATGCGCGTTCGCTTTCCGTGCCGGAGGCCAGCGCGCGCGCATCCCGGAGCAGACGCACTCCCTTGCCGGAATCCTTGATGTGATTACTGCGCAAGCCGATCGTGCCTTACCCTTCGCCGCCCGAAGCGCTGGCGGCGCTGGCCGCGGCTGGCGTCGCTGCCACTGCTGCCGGCTTCGTCTCCCCGTGCGCTGCATAGGAGCCGTGACCCGCCGCCGTCCGGCCCATGACCACTGTCGAAATCGCGTGCTTGAAGATCAGTTGCTCTTGCCCGTTGGCTTCCAGCACCACCGAGTACTTGTCGAAGGATCGGATGCGTCCTGTCAGCTTCACCCCGCTCATCAGGTAAATCGTGATCGAGAGCCGTTCCTTACGGGCTGTGTTGAGGAAGGAATCCTGAATGTTCTGCGCCGCCGGCTTGTTGCTTTCCATGGCCGATCTCCTTTTTATGCCTGTTTTGACCGATAACACTCACGGTTCGTTCTACAGCATGTTCCTGGGGACCTTCCCGCCCAGCAGGAACAAGGGAGACAAGCTCTGCCGGCAGTTCGGACCGATTTCGCGGCCTGAACCTTCCCGGCAAGCCAATGCTTGTACCATACGGCGTCCTTCTGCTCTTTTCAACCCGGAACTTGCGGAAACCGGCGTTCGACCGGTAAGAAAATGTTCGGAAATGGGCCGCATCCATCCTGTCCAGGCTTTGTGTACAATCCCCGCTTGGGCAATTCCGCCCTCGCATAGCTCGCTGCGGCCTTTTCCGTTATACATTATGCGAAGGTATCGGCCGTATTTCAGGGAGGCATCATGGCCAGCGCCAATCTCGCAATTTTCCTTGTATCGCAAATCAACGGACCCCAAATCAATCTTCCCCAGGATTTCAACACGAACTTCCTCATGCTGGTCCGCTGGATCCACCTGCTCGCCGGCATCACCTGGATCGGCCTGCTTTATTTCTTCAACCTTGTGAACGTTCCGCTGATGAAAGAACTCGACGCCACCACCAAAGGCAAAGTCATGCCCGCGCTCATGACCCGCGCCCTATGGTGGTTCCGCATGTCGGCTGCGCTTACCGTGCTCGCCGGCCTCGCCTATTTTGGAAACATCGTGGGCGCGGATGTGCACAACGCCGCGGCTCTTGGCTTTTCGAATGCCTCAGGCGGAGCCGTGATGGGCAGCTTCTTCCTCATCTGGACCGTCGTTTGGGCGGTGCTCTACGCTTGCCTCGTCCCAGGCAAGGGAATCTTCGACAAGGGCGCGTTTATCGGCGTGGTTTACGCGGTCGTAGTCGCCGTGGCAGCTTGGCTGTTTCTGAGCTGGAACAGCCACGGCTGGGAGAGCAATCGCCTGCTTTCCATCGGCATCGGCGGCGGCATCGGCTGGGTCATGCTGCTCAACGTCTGGGGAGTGATCTGGCGCATCCAGAAGCGTCTCATTCAATGGACGCGCGACAACGCCACCAACGGCGCCGCCATCCCCGACAAAGCCAAAGGCATGGTCCGCCAAGCCTTCCTGGTTTCCCGCGCCAATGCCTTCTTGTCGATCATAATGCTGTTCTTCATGGGCGCGGCCAGCCACTACCCCATGTTCGGGAAGTGACGGGGTAGATGCTTGGAACCAAGACCGCGCAAGTTTTGGCGCAACTAGCGTTCCCAAATTGGGTTAGAAAAGGTATAGAATATGGCTTTTCCAGTCTCTTCAGGGCCCCTGCTCTCAAAGCGGTTTAGGAATGAAAATTTCAGGAGGTCGAATCCCATGAACTCACGTTCTACGCAACTCACGCTCGCAGCTGTCATGCTGTTGGGACTTGCCACCTGCTGCTACGCGCAGAACGCCACGCCGAGCGTTCTTCGCTGGAACTATGGGGCGCCCAATGCCGTAACCGACCTCACCCACGGGGCGAAAGTCGAAGGGCTAAAAACGGATGAGGTGAACGTCTACGTCGCCATGTTCGACATCCAAGACACGGAATACAACCACGCATGGGTTCAGGTCGTGAATCATGGCAAGACCCCAATTCAGTTCGACCCTGAATCCGCTTTCCTCAAAGATGGCACGAGAGTTCCCGCCGAGGCGCCTGAAAAGGCCGCCGACAGAATCCAGAGGATTGGCGAGGCCAAGGCCCAGGAACTGTCCTCTCCTAAATGCCCCATGATGAACGGCGGCGGCGGTGGTGGCGGCAAAGGGGCGTCTGTCCCGGGGGGAGGAGGATCGATCGCCTGCTTGACCCTGCCCGTCCTTGTAGCCAAATCTAAGGAAGTAGCGACCTTGACATCCGAGCAGGCGGAGTGGGTCCGCAACCACTCACTGAAACCGACGACCGTTGCCCCCGGCGAGCAGGTCGTGGGCGCAATTGTTTTCAAGAAAGGCAAGAAGCCCACCGGCTACATGCTCGCGGTCCCGGTCGCCGGCAAGACGTTCGAGTTCCCGGTGAGCGCCGTGAACAAAATCTCAAATTACGATTAAGTGGCTTGAGTCGACCAGATTGAGGCACCAGAAGGAAGGTCGAGCCTAAACTTGTCCACAGATGCAAATCATTAGGAGGCAAAACATGAAAGCAGTGTTCGCTCCCCGAGTGCTGGCCGGTGCCCTCCTGTTGGCGCTCACCGCCAGCGTTGCGCAGAGTGGCCCACCCCCGGTGGTTCGTTGGGCCGAGGGCGCGCCCAATGCCACTTCTGACAATAAGAACGGCATGAAAGTCGAAGGCCTGAAGTCCGACGACCTTCAGCTCTTCGTCGCCATTTCAGATCTCAAGGAAACCCAATACAACCGGCTCTGGGTGGAGGTGTCGAACCACGGCAAGGCCCCCATCGACTTTAATCCTGAGTCGGCCGTTCTGCTCAAAGGCGACAAGGGCATACGCGCCGAAGTAAGCGACAAGGCGGCCAAATCAATTCAGAAGTACGGCGAAGCCAAGGCGCAGGAACTCTCCTCGGCAAAATGCACCAACATGATTGCCACGCAATGTGCGCCCAACAACTCACAGATGCAGGAATCGAAACAGGTGCAGTCCTTTACCTCCCAGCAAAGTCAGTGGCTAAAGGATAATGCGATCAAACAGAAGACGCTGGCTCCCGGAGAGTCCGAGCAGGGCTACATCGCCTTCAAAAAAGATAAGAAGGCCGCAGAGTACATCCTGCGCCTCCCGGTTGGAACCGAGACGTTCGAGTTTCCGGGGCTCAGCGCTGAAAACAAACCGCCGTCTTACGACAACCTGTAGTTACGGATAAGTCGTAACGGCCGCGNNCGCTTCCCGCCGCCGAACTCGCTCCCGTGTTTCGACACTACAGTGGCCAATCGTGCTCTGCAGGCCCCTGCCTTTCATCTAGGAGCAGCCGTTCTCTCAGCGTAGAATCATCTCCTAACCGTAGGGAGGTGCATATGTCCGTCCGCCTCGTGTCCGTATTTCTGATTCTCCTCGCCGTGCCCGTCCTCAGCCAGCAAACAAATATGCAGCAAACCCAACAGTGGGTTTGGTCCCGGGGTCAGATGATGAGACCTGATAGTCCACCGGAACTCGATCCTCGCGCGGCGCGGCTGAAAGCGATCCATGACGATGCCGTCGATCTCTCGACCCTGAGCGCATCCCTGCAATCCGACCTGGCGCAGTTGCAGAAGGGAATGTTGGCTAAAGACCTGGCACAAAAGCTCAAACAGGTGGAGAAGCTCTCCAAAAAGCTGCGCCAGGAGATGGAACCCTAGGCTCGTGTAGGGCCCGCGAGGTCCCGTGTGGGTCAGTCTCGGTTTTACCTTCGTGATACTTCGTGTCCTNNGCGGTCTCGAATTCGAGACCGCCTTTACCAGTATCCGCTGGCCCGGGTTAAGACTGCGAACTTAGAAGTTGAACTTCGCCGTCAACTGGATCAAACGCACCGACGCGTCGCCGCCCAGGAACGAACCCAGAATACTGGTCGGCGGGTTCACCGTGCTTCGTACCTGGCCGAAGTCCGGACTGCTCTCGTCGTTCACAGGCGACGCAAAGTTGGGGTGGTTGAGCAGGTTGAAGAACTGCACTCCAACTCCCAGCTTGGCCGTCTCCCAGTGCGGAATCTGCGTGTACTTCATCACGGTCAAGTCCGTGTCGAAGTAGTGCGGTCCGTAGAACTGGTTGCGCCGTTGAAGTTCGGTTCCTGAGTATAACTGCGCCTGACCAACCGAGATAACTCCGCCACTTGCATTGGATGTCGTGACATCCGGGAAGTTCGCAGTCGAGATGCAAGGGTTGATGCCTCCATCCAAACTGCCGCTTGTCCCACGGCAAACCACGCCGCCGCCGGTGTAGTTGCCGTACACCGGGCCGCCGAAGCCGTCTCCGCTGAGAATGCCACTGGCACCCCCGTTTGTCGCCGTGAAGGGGAAGCCAGTTCTCCAGAAGAGCGTACCGGAAAGCTGCCAGCCCTTCAAAGCGGGAGTGGGCCCCTTGGGTATTTCATACACGTAGTTCGCGCTGAAGGAGTGGCGGACATCGTAGTCGGCGTTGCCGTAGCTGGCGCGAAGGTTGTTGTCGTTGGCCGGGTTCAGCAGGCTGTTTCCGTAGCCATTGGCGATGAACGGATTCAAGCCGCCGTTGGAGACTTCATCTAAAGAGTGTCCCCATAGGTAATTCGCCTGCAACTGCAGCCCGTGGTTAAAGCGATGCTGCGCGGTAATGTTCAGGCCGTTGTAGTGCGAAACCGCCACAGTACGGATGTCCGTCACTGTAACAAAACGGCCATCGGGAGCTGCCGTTGGGAGTCCTGGGAACCCGCTTGGGCAGTCATTACCCGCGCCGGAGAGATCCACAGTCGGGCAAAATCCGTTCAGCCCATTGAAAGCAGTGGTTTCATGAATTCCGTGGCTGCCCACGTAGTTCACGATCAGCGAACTGTTGTTGCCGAAAGAGTGCTGAACTTCAAGATTCCACTCCTGCGTGGTCGGTGCGACGATGTTCCCTACCGTGGTGAAGCTGGGCGGAGAGAAAAGACCGCCGGTGGAGGTTTCGAGTTGGGCCAGGTTCTGGCCCGCTGCGAAACCAGACACCAGCGCCGCGTTCGACGCGGCGGCAGTTGCGAAACCGTTCCCTTGCGCAGTCTCCGTTGGCGCGATGTTGCCCACCACCACGAAGAAGTTGTCCTGCGGGGTGTTCTCAATCAAGCTGTCCGCAATTGACCCCTGGAACGTGTCCATGAAGATGCCGATGCCGCCGCGGATCACAGTATCCTTGAGCGCGGCCGGCGACCACGCAAACCCGAGGCGCGGTTGCCAGGCGATATTCGTAAAGGACGGTACCGCATTGTTCAAACCAGTCGTGATCGCCTGATTGTAGGGTGCATTGATGCCCTGCGCCGCAACGTCGGCAAAGGACCCCGAGAGGCGAGCAAAGCAATTCGTACCGCAGCTGGGCGTGGCATTGTGGTCGCCGCGCAACGCAATCGTCAACTTCAGGTCGCTCCGTGGCTTCCACTCATCCTGCACGTAGAATCCGAGCTGGTACAGCTTGACCGGCTCGTCAGTCGATATAGGAAAGTCCTGCTCGATGACGCCTGGGCCACCGCTGTAGAACTCGCCCAATCCGAACGGCAGAGAGAGGCCGCTGGTGTAGGCGCCCATATCATGGTCGCTGATCAGGTTGCGGTGGAAATACAGGCCCAGCTTCAGGGTGTGCTTGCTGCTCAGATTATAGGAGTAGTCATCCACGATCTGGTAGCCGGTGACGTTACGTCCCTGGGGCCAAACTTCGTCGATGCCTCCCACGGTCGAGAGCGATCCGTCAAGCGGGAACATGGTCGTCGGGAAGGTAGCCAGAGCTGCGGGCAGGTTCGCCGGCCCGAAGATGGCGCGGTAGTACTGCATCGAGAACAGCAGGTTATTCGCAGCCTTGGCGCCAAATGCCCGGTTCCAGCTGACCTGGGACTGATATTCCGGCTGGTAGCTGGTCGAGTTGAAGATCGGGTTCAACGCGTCGGTAGCGGTGGCTTGCGTGCCAATGTCCTCCTGTAACCGCACGAATACCTTGTCATTGTTGGTGACGTTAAAGTCAAACCGGCCGGAGGTCACATACTCATGCGTGAAGTTGCCGACCGTATTTGAGAAAGTTGTCGTGCAAGGCAGTTGCCCAGCGCCGCCACCGAACGTCGTGCCGGTCGCCAACAGCGGCCCGGTGGTGTCGGTAAAAGTAATGCCTTGGCAGCCCGAAGGATCCGCTGAACCGGGACTGCCGGGCGTGCCCTTCGAGAGTCCGGGCGCGCCGTTATAGACCGCGAATGCCTGGTTGTAGAAAGGAACCGAATCGCTAAAGCCAGTGGCATTCAGGTTGTCAGTGATCGCGTTCTCGAAACCAGGAGTCGGCGCCAGCAGACCGTTATTGGTAACCGGGATGATCACCCGCAGGCCTTCATAGTTCCAGAAGAAGAACGCCTTGTTCTTCCAGATGGGCCCGCCAAATGAAGCTGCATATTGGTTGGCATTATCGAAGCCTCGCGGGAGATCGAGGGCCGGGTTCACGTAGTCTGTATGGAAGTAGTCGTTGGCGTTCATCACGCGCCCGTTCCACCAGTAATTCGCATTGCCGTGCCAGTTGTTAGAACCGGATTTGGTGATGTAGTTCACGTTCGCGCCGATGAAGCCGCCGTACTGCCCAGAGTAGCCATTAGTCACGACCGTCGCTTCCTGCACTTCGTTGTTACCCAGCAACAGGTTGGTGGCGCCCGAGTTATTCAGGTTAAGGAACGGATCGTTGTCATACATTCCGTTCAGCGTGAACAGATTCGAACTTGCCGAAAGCCCGAAGTTGGAGAAGTTCCCATAACCGGACCCAGTATTCATCACTGAACCCGGCGCCGTTTGTGCGATGAAGCTCAAGTCGTTGCCCGGGTTCGGTACTTCCGAGATTTCCCGTTCATTAAAGGTCGTAGAAATTTCCGACGTTTCCGTCTGGAGCAGCGGAGCTTCGCTCGAAACCTCCACTGTCGTCCCGGCCGATCCCACTTCCAGCTTCGTGTTCACGATCGCGTTCTGCTCCACGCTCACGGTCGTGGCCGTCGTCGAGGTCTTGAAACCGGCAGCCGAGATCGTGACTGTGTATGTTCCAGGCTCCACGAGCGTGAACTGGTAGAAACCCTGGGTGTTGGTCTTTGCCTCTTGGGTGAAACCCTTCTCCGTGCTCTTCAGAGTGACGGTTAGACCGGGCAGAACCGCGCCGCTGGGATCTGTTACCGTTCCGCTGATCGCGCCGTTCGTCGTGCTCTGCGCCAGCAACACCGTCGGCAGCAGTATCGTAACCGCCGCCAACAAAGCCAAGAACCACACCGATGTTTTAAATCGCATTTCCTGCCCTCCTCTGGGATATTCGCGAATCTTGCTTTTCAGAACTTGCTCTTCAGAACTTGAGATTTTGCTTCTGTGGAAACTTTAGAACTGGCCGACCCCGCTTTGTGGCGCTCTCTTCGCTCCACGAACAACGCTCGACGGACAACACTCTAACGCTTGATTCCTTGCGGGTGCCTGATCGCCATACACCTTAACCTCACCAGAACAGCAACTCACAATCCAAAGACGGCAGTGCCATAACAGTCCTGTTTTCAACATATTGTGATGCTGTGATCCAGTCGTGCTACCGAAATCGGTATGGCTAGGCAGGCCACGTCTATGGTTTGTGGAATTATTGGGCGATCCTGCTCTCGTCGCGTCGGCTGAATTTTCCCATGGCCCCGGCCTTGGATTCTTTGCTCGCTGCAGTGCCATCCTCGTCGCGTCGCCCCATATTTGCCAAACTGAGCCTTGCCTCCGATCGGGCAGCGTTGATCCGTGTAGCTAGCCCACGCTCGGAACAAGCCACGCTCGGAACGCAACGGTCACGAGAGGGCCTCATGCGGCAACTTTTCCTTATAACACACGCATTCCGGACTGATCGCCTGCGCCTGCTACAATCCCTCTTTCTGTGACTGTTTCCCCCACAAAGCGCGAGGCTTCCGTGCCAGCTTCGGTGCCCGGATCTCAGACGCTCGATTCTGTTCCTCTGCTCGACCTGCAGCGGCAGTACGAACAGATTCGCGCCGAGGTGCTGGCTGCCGTGGGCCGAGTCTGCGCCTCGCAGCATTACATTCTCGGAGCGGAAGTCGAAGCGCTGGAGCGCGAACTTGCCAGTTTCTGCGGCGCGAAAGATGCGATCGGTTGCGCCTCGGGCACCGACGCGTTGTGGCTGGCGCTGGTCGCCGCCGGCATTCAGCCTGGAGATCACGTTTTCACTACGCCGTTCAGTTTTTTCGCTTCGGCCAGCGCCATCGCGCGGGCGGGCGCACGCCCCGTGTTTGCCGATATCGATCCGCTTACCTTCAATCTCGATCCGGCGAAGGTTGAATCGCATTTGCGCGCCGGCAAGCATCGCGCGCTCCGCGCATTGCTGCCGGTTCATCTCTACGGCCAGTGCGCCGACATGGACGCATTCTCACAACTGGCCAAAGAATTCGATCTCGCGTTGATCGAGGATGCCGCACAGGCCATTGGCGCGCGCTGGCGCGATGCCAGCGCCGGATCGCTCGGCGAGTCCGCGGCTTTCAGTTTTTATCCCACCAAGAATCTCAGTGCCTACGGCGACGCCGGTTTGGTGACCACGAACAGCGCAGATGCCGCCGCGCACATGCGCCGGCTGCGCAATCACGGCGGCTCGCGCCGCTACGTCCACGAAGAAATGGGATGGAACAGCCGCCTCGATGCCATTCAGGCCGCCATCCTGCGCGTGAAGTTGAAGTTTGTCGACGGATGGAACCAATCCCGCCGCGAGCGCGCCGCGAAATACGATCAACTATTTGCCGCCTCCGGCTTGACATCAACCGGCCAGCAACCTGAAAACGCCGCGCCCATTCGATTGCCGCAGACGTCGGAACACGCTCACCATGTTTTCCACCAGTACGTCGTCCGCGCCTACCGCCGCGACGAACTTCGCGAATTCCTCACGGCGCGCAAAATCGGAAACGAAATCTACTATCCCATTCCGCTGCACCTGCAGCCCTGTTTCATTTATCTGGGACACCTCGAAGGCGATTTTCCCGAAGCCGAGCGCGCCGCCAAAGAAGTGCTGGCCCTGCCCATGTTCCCCGAACTCATCGAAGAAGAGCAGCGCTGGGTGGTCCAAAGCATCGCCGACTTTTACTGCTAGGCGTCAGACAACGCATTCCTCATCCCTCGCGGTCGACAAGTCTCCCCAGTCTAACGCCGTCGCCGCTTCGCCCCAGTCTTCGGAGCTAGCTTCTGCTCTCCCGGCGCCAGCACCCGCCGCACGTTCGGCGTGTTCAGCTTGTATTTGCGCTCGATGACGTTGCCGCTGTCGTCTTTCACGCGCACGATGAAGACGGGAAGCGTGCCTTCTTTGCCAAAATCTTCGGTGGTCACGGTCACCGGCAGAACTCCGTTGAGGCCGTGCTCGCGGTAGGCGGTTTCGTAGCGGTGTTTTCTTGCGTTCCAGGTGAAGACGCGGATTTGGTTGTAATCGTAGGGCAAGCCGTCGTGCGGCTCGGTGATCACGCACAGATATTGCGAAACTTTTTTCTGTACGCCGTTGTCGTTGTCGTCCACCTGGTTGAGCGCAAAGAACGCGACGAAGCGCTGGCCTTCTGCGTATTGAGCGACTTCGAGGGGAACGTCTTCATCCACCATGCGGGCCAGCACCCAGCCCACGNNCGCACCAGCCACCAGTCTTCCAGCGCCGGACCGGACGCCGACTTCGCTCCCTTCGGCGCTGCCGGCCGCGGAGCAGGGGCGGGCGCAGTTCCCGGCTGCTTTTCCGCCGTGCCCCGCTTCAGGACTGCAACCTTCGCGCCCGCCGCAAGCTGATACAGATGTTCGGTTTCGCGTCCGGGCGTGACATGCAGGTTGCTCTCGTTGCGCAGAATGCCTGGGGCCTGCACCGGATTGTTCGCATTCTCTTGCGTAAGCTGCTGCAGAAGATCATAGGTGCGTTGATCGACCAGGTAGCGCTGCTCGATCCAGCCTTCGAGACCGCTCGCGGTGCGCACGCGGGCGAAGCGCTTCTCGTGCTCCAATACCTCCACACGCTCGCCATTCTTCACGTTGCCCACGCGGTTGAAGATAGTGGCTACCTGATCGCGCAGCGCCGCTTGCGGCGCGGAAACGTAATTGATTTCGAGCACGCGATGATGGCCGCGATTGCAACCGGAGATTCCAAGCGCAAGCAAAGAGACGGCGGCCAGCGCGAAGGCCAGCCGGAGCCGGTGC
Source organism: Acidobacteriaceae bacterium (assembly GCA_003156805.1). Taxonomy (GTDB): domain Bacteria; phylum Acidobacteriota; class Terriglobia; order Terriglobales; family Acidobacteriaceae; genus Sulfotelmatobacter. The sequence goes on from PMHV01000033.1 coordinate 46,399, forward strand.
GGGTGTCCGTGCGAGTGTGATGAGCGAAACAGTCTCACGAATTCGTGGCTTGATGATGGGCGCGAGGTCAACTTTTTACTATAGCGCGTTGCGGCTGCGCTTTCCCGGCACGAAGGTTGACGCACCATGCACCTGCTCCAACCGAATGGCGGGAAGTTTCTTTATCTGTGCCCCTCGTGGCCGGATGCCCGGCGTTATCCCGAGGTAACCATGCCGGCCGCNNCCTCCCTGCCGTACCGGCCCATGGCGCCAACCTGACATCGATGAGCCGCTTCGGTTACCATAAAAGTCATGTTCACAAGATTCATGTTCAGACGAGTCATGTCGAAAAAAGTCATGTTCAGGAACCGGCTTCGTTGCGCGTCGCTGGGGGCTCTNNGAGTTTTTTGCGGCGCTTCGGCGCAGGATACGCCCGCCACTGTGTTGCATCCGCCCAAGGGCGCGCAGACGGCCATCGTGGTGTTCGAAGATTTGCAGTGCCCGCAATGCCGGCGGGTTGCGCCCGTCCTGGAGCAGGCGGCCAGGACTTACAAGATTCCCCTGGTGCGGCACGATTTTCCTCTGCCCATGCATAACTGGTCGTACAACGCCGCGGTGATGGCGCGCTACTTCGACAC
>PMHV01000022.1 GCA_003156805.1 Acidobacteriaceae bacterium
GCACGTCGTATACAGGGTGTAGCTCTTGAGGGATCCCGAGCCCAGCTTTGCGCAAGCGAGTCGAATTGTCAGTGTTTCGGCATGCGCGCTGGGATCGTGGTCGGGACCCACGCGATTCACCGCGCGCATCAGCCGCTCACCGGTAGCCGTGCTCAAAATGTCTGCGCCGAACGGCATCGGATGATCCGTGCTCAGCGTCTCCGCCGTAAAGGCAGCCACAGATCGCATCCGCTCGCGATCAATTGCGCTCACGCCATCCGCAGCCAACGCGTGTGTGGCCAGAATCCCTGTGCTGAAGGACGCCGCGCCAGCTTGCACCAGAAAACTCCGCCGATTTACATTCATGCGCTCGTCTCGATAGCAGCCATGCAGGAATCATACAGCCTGGGGGGGCTGGCCCGGCCTTTCACTGTTGAACAGTTGGCGAGGCTGCCCCGTCCTTGTCCCTGCGTTCTTTGCGGGGACAGGGCGGGGAATTTGACTTCGGCTGCATCCTTAACCTCAGGGAGATCAAATTCCCCGCCCCTTCGACAAGCTCAGGGCGGGCTCTGTCGCAAAAGACGCGACAAGGGCAGGGCACCCTCGAGAGTTAAAATGAGGAAAGGTGGAACAGCCGGCGAATTAGCCGAACGGGGGGACGGAGCAGAGGAGACCGAGATCCCTTCGGCAAGCTCAGGGCAGGCTCTTCAGCCCGCAAAGAGCGCGGGCTTCAGGACGACAAGGGCTATGGTATTACGCGCGAGGGAGTTTACGCGCGGGAGAGTTTAGGCGCGAGAGAGGTACACGCCCTCGGCCGTATCCACTTTGATCTTCTCGCCTTCGTTGATGAACGGAGGCACCTGCACCACCAGACCGGTCTCAGTCTTCGCCGCCTTAGTGACGCTGGAGGCAGTCGCGCTCTTCAACCCCGGCTCCGTTTCCACAACGGTCAATTCCACAGTCTGTGGCAGCTCGATGCCCACCGCTTTGCCATCGAAAAATTCAACTTTGATCTCGAGGTTAGCGATCAGGTAATCCACAGCATCGCCCAGAATTTCTTTGCTCAGGTGAGTCTGCTCGTAGTTGCTCGTATCCATGAAGTAGTAGCTATCGCCGTCGGCGTAGAGGAACTGCATATCGACCTCGTCCACGGTGATCTTCTCGATCGGATCAGCCGAGCGGAAGCGGTGCTCGAACATGGCCCCGGTGCGCAGATTGCGCAGCTTGGCCTGAATGAAGGCGCGCAGGTTGCCGGGCGTGCGGTGCTCGACGCTGAATACGGAGTGCAGATCATTGTTGTGCTTGATGATCATACCGGGACGCAGTTGCGTGGCAGGGATCGACATTGCTCGAAACTATCTCCTTCAAAAATTGCGGTTGCTGGGCTGGCGGAAGGCGGGCAGGCCACATTTTCCGCCGCACGCGAGGACCGAACTTCCCAATTCTACACTCCACCCGCCAGAAAGAAAACCTTTGGCAGTTAGCGTTCATCATAGAACCCCCAGCCAGGACTAGAATAATTCTTGATAGCTGGCAGAAGCGATTCGCGATCGTGCCCTGCGGCTTCCCGCCGGGCGGAAAATTGAGGTCATTATGAGTGTTGGACGTTACGAATCTTCAAATCACAACCAGGTGGGAACGGCTGTCACGTTTCTTCTCATTGGCATGGGAGCCGGAGCGCTGGCCGCTCTGCTGCTCGCGCCGAAAACCGGCAAGCAGTTCCGTCGCGACTTGAAACGCGGCTATGACGACGCCAAAGACACGCTGCAGGACTGGAGTGAGGAAGCCAAAGACCGGGCTCGCAACGCCACGGAGCGTGTGGGCGCAGTCGCCGAGCGCGGCGCCGATCTGGCGGAGGAACTCCGCGACGCAGTGCGCGAGAAAGTCGAGCCCTTGCGCCGAGCCGTCACCCGGAGCTAATCGAACGAATTCAACCCCACTCGTTTAACCAAAGACGACGGCGAAGAAACGCTTCAGCCGCCGCACAAATCGATGCCCACCGGTCTCGGCTGGAGCGGAACTCTGCGCAAGCGGTGGTTGCACAACGCTGTCCAGGCGGACTTGCCGGTCTGAGGTTTCCATCACTGGCAGGGCGGCAGCTTCCATCGTCGGCACGGGCACTGTGACCGTGCTCTGCTTCGCGGTGAAGACAAATGGAGCGTCCACCTGCACGTGGATCTCGTTGGGCTGCGAAGGCGGCAGGGGCTGAACTTCAGGCCCCGCAGAGAGAGTGGTCGCAGGAGTTGAAGAGGTTGGCGTGTCTTTCGCCGGCGCTTTCTCCATCGGCCCTTCACTGCTCCCGGACGTGGCGCCCTCAGCCAGCCTGGCATTCGCCGGCAGTTGAGAATCTGGCAGCGGAGGCACGGAACTGTCAGCAAACATTACTTTCGCCGGCGGCGGGCAGCCGCACTCCAGCGGCACATTGGAATCGACCTTGTCGATCTGTCCCAGGCGGAACACGGCTTGTTCTGTCGGCTTGACCTGATACATCCGATCTCCCATTAATTCGGAAACGATCGCCGAAGAGGTGTTGCCCATCAGGCTGCGGACGCAGGTGTTGCCATGCGAATCGGTGCTGATGGCAAAGTCGAACTCTCCCGGGCCCGCGAACAGGATGCGGAAATCGGGAGTCAGCACGGAATCGGCTGAGGCATCCAGAGCGTAATGTGCCTCCAGCGCGCCGGTGCTCATGCCCATCATCAGGTCATGCGCGTTTTTCGAAGGCGTCACCGAGACCGTGGTTCCCGGACAAACGCGAACTTCTCCGCCCCGCGAAAGCTGGAGCACGGCAGTCGCGGCGCCAGCCGTTACGGAAGAGCCGGCCGCGATCCGTGTACCAGCCAGAACAACCATGCCCGGACCCCCACTTACCGGCACGATCGCCGGCGTAGCGGTCATGGCCAAGGTCGGAATGCTCGGCGGCTCGAACGGCGGCTTCTTGCTCGCGTCGGTATCCTCGGGCTTCAGCCGTACTATCAGCCGATTGCCCGCTGCGTCCCACGTATAACCGTAGGCTGTGAGCAAATCCACCACCACCCGCACTATTGGAGGGTCCTTCTGGTGCTGCTCCGCGCGAATGGCGGCGACGTTCTCCTTCTGCACAGCGATGCGCTTGGGGATGGTTCCCATCCGCGAGTTGGGCAGGTCGATCACCAGGCGAGGCGGAGAATCCAGAGTTTGAATTGCCGGCACAATGGGATGGGTGGAAAGAATCTCGATGGCTGGAACGCCGCGGCTGTGGACGATGCGTACTCCCGTTACCACGGCGACCGCCGGCTTTGCCGCCTTCGCATGTGGAGATACCGATGCGCTCTCTTGCGCGAACAGCGCGGTGACTGCCAGTGCCGCCGACAGCATTACTCGGACAAACTGGAGCGCGGATCGCGACAAAGAAATACCCCTGGGCGGCGCTGTGCCTATAGAAGGAAACATACCACTTGCCGAGAATACGGAGAAGTGACCGGCAGGAACCAGAGGTCTGCTTTGGGGACGCGCCCAAACGGGCGAATCGCGTGCGGGATGCGAGGATTCTGATTCTTCCAGAAGAGGAGTCTCCGAGAGGGTGACCCAGGCTTCCCTAGCCGGGGTCAGGCTCGGGAAGGAATTCGTATTCTTCAATCACTGCAGCCACGGCCATCTTGCCCTCGGGTCCGCTCTGTTCCACTCGCACCACGTGCCCTTTGCATTGCACGCGGATGCTCTCCGTCAGCGTGATTTCGGGCGGCAGGGTGAGCGTAAAGCCGAGCGGCGACCCGGATTCGATGCTCGAGTCCAGATAGAGGCAGATACCTCGCGCGCTCACATCGCGGATCTGCGCCGACTCATTCGGTGAGAACGTCTCACCGCGAGAAACCGAGACCGGCAACCGCAGCGCGAAGCGCCGGGCCGCCCTTTTTTCCTGCGAAACTTCTGCCATGCGTCTCTCCAAGGAAGTGGCGTTGAATGCTGCCCTACTTAACTTTAAGAATTCGGGCATTTTACGTCAATGCCACCCTTGGGGAGCAACGTAGCCCATTCCGGTGACAAAAGTTTCTGAAGTGCCATGCTTTGCTGCTGCACATCTCATTAGGAGACACACTCACTGACCGCCGATCTCTGGCCACCGGGCCGTGACCAATGACCAGGAATGAGTGCCCAGTGCCCAGTAATCGGTGTTAAGTAATCAGTGTCATGTAGCGTCCAGCGACCACTGGCCAGCAACGAGCTCACTTACCGTCGCCCATCACCAGACTCCTATAGACTTTCCCAAAACGGGAAGGTTTTGATCCGAGCTCCCGCCCGCTTACTGGCCGCCGATCACTGATCACTGATCACTGGCCACTGCCCTCCGGGTGTAAGCTGAAGACGAGCAAAATGGTTTTCGTTCTCGACAACTACGATTCCTTTACCTACAACCTGGTCCAGTATCTCGGCGAGCTGGGCGCGGACGTCGAAGTGCGCCGCAACGACCAGGTATCACTCGAGGAAATAGAAGCGCTGCATCCCGAGCGCATCGTAATTTCGCCCGGCCCCTGCACTCCGCAAGAAGCGGGCATCAGCATTGAGTTGATCCGCCACTTCGCGGGCAAAGTGCCCCTGCTTGGCGTCTGCCTCGGACATCAGGCGATTGGAGCCGCCTTTGGCGGACAGGTGGTGCGCGCTCCTCACCTCATGCACGGCAAGACTAGCGCCGTGGTTCATGACAACAAAACCATCTTCCAGGGCCTTCCCATGCCCATGACGGCGACTCGCTATCACTCGCTCATCGTCGAAGAGCAAGGCCTGCCGCCGGAGCTGGAAGTCAGCGCCTGGACTACAGAAAAAGACGGCACCCGCACCATCATGGGCCTGCGCCACAGACAGTTCCCCGTCGAAGGAGTGCAATTCCATCCCGAAAGCGTGCTGACCGATGCGGGTAAAAAGCTGGTGGAGAACTTCTTAGCAGTTGCCAGTGTTTAGAAGTGTCCAGTGTTCAGTGATCAGCGGCCAACAACGGTCCACTTGGCATCGACCAACTGCTGCCATTTCGGGAAATCCACAAGCGTTCGGTGATGTATGTCACATCCCGCCTACAGCCTTCAGTCCATATTTGAGCAGATGCAGTGCCTCAAATAGCTCTTCAGGAACCTGTGAGGAAATGGACCATGAAATTCCACAAGCTCGAAGGAAAGTTCGTTCTGAGGTCTGTACTAACGGCAACCCTGCTATTTGTGGGTACGGCATTCGCCAAGGACAAGGATAACCCTGACCACTCGGCTACCTGCACGAAGAGCATTGCGATAGCCAGAGCGACGGCCAGCGGAACGCAGCCCTTCCTACCCGAATTCATCGCCAACTGGTGGAGAAAGAACTCAAAGCGCTATCCGGACATCTGCCTGTCCCAGACGCCAAGCGTAACGGCGAAGAACTATCTGATAGTCGGTTCGACCTCTCAGAAGTATTTCGGCGGTTTGTTTCCGACCGTCAAAACCTACACGAGCACCAGCACGACACCGTACAGTTCGACTGGCACCGTTAGCGATCAGTACGGGAACACATGGAACTACACGGCGACGGGCGACATTACAACAACGACCACGACAACCGTTCACGAGAACCTGCCTTACACGGACCGATTCGTGGGCCTGTATATGAACGCCTACGACTCAGGCGGTCGCATGGTTCTAGCAACCGAGCACGTGTATGCCAGCCGCTCTGGAGGGGACGCAGCCAACACGGCTGGCTACAACATAGGCTCCGGCCTCAGGAATATTAACGCTCGGGGTAGGATGCTGAGGTCCCTTGTGAAGTCCATTCAGAAGGACTGACCCTGTTGTGGCCGAGGTTGCCCGGGATCCTCAATAGCCTCGTGAGTTCGCTGCTTGACGGCTCACTGGCCACTAACCACTGCTCACTGACCACTGCCTCTAGCCGTTTCCACCGCCCGCAGCAGCGCCTGCGCTTTGTTCATCGACTCCTCAAATTCTCGCGCAGGGTCGGAATCCGCCACAATGCCGGCTCCCGCCTGCAGATACGCATGCTTTCCCTGCATGAGCATAGTGCGGATGCCGATGCACGAATCCAGATTCCCGGCAAAATCGGCGTATAGTACCGATCCGCCGTAAAGGCCGCGGCGCGTTGGCTCCAGTTCTTCGATGATCTGCATGGCGCGAACTTTCGGCGCGCCGCTCAGCGTGCCCGCCGGAAAACACGCGGCGAACGCATCGAGAGCGTCCAGGTCTTTTTTCAGCGTCCCTTCCAGCGCCGAAACCAAATGCATCACGTGCGAATAACGCTCCACGTACATCAGGTCTTTTACTTTTACCGACCCATACTCGCTGACCCGGCCCAAGTCGTTGCGTCCCAGGTCGACCAGCATGACGTGTTCGGCGCGTTCTTTTTCGTCATTGCGCATGAGCCGTTCCAGGCGCAGGTCTTCAGCTTCGTCGCGTCCCCGCGGGTGCGTGCCAGCGATCGGGCGATACTCCAGCTTCCGTCCGCTCACCCGCACCAACATTTCAGGAGAAGACCCGAGAATATGCGAATCCCCCATGCGCAGAAAATAAAGATACGGTGAAGGATTCACCTGGCGCAGCGCGCGGTACAAGTCGAAAGGCTCGACCTCCGGCACAAAATCCAGACGCTGCGAGAGCACCACCTGAAAAACATCTCCCGCCGCGATGTATTCCTTGCACCGCTCCACGCTGCGCAGAAAGCGCGCACGGCTGGTTCCGGCATGGATCCTGAGCTTTCCTGGCTTCGCCTTTCTGGACTTGCGCCACATCCCCGGACGCAGTCCCGCCGCCAGCTTTTTCTCCAAGGTCGCAATGTCGCGGACCGCGCGCTCATAGGCCCGCTTCGGACTCTCTCGCGTCACATCCGCCGCCGCAACAATGTGAATCTGGTGCCGCAAATGGTCGAAGGCCAGAAGCCGGTCGAAGAACATCAGCTCGGCGTCGGGCAGCGAAAGATCGTCTTTGGCGCGTTCGCCGATTTTCTCCAACTGCCGGACCGAGTCATACGCGAAATAACCGACCGCCCCGGCGCTGAACGGCGGCAGGCCCGGCACCGCCGCCGGCCGGTGCTCGCGGAGCAGCAGCTTCACGAACTCGAAGACGCTCCCTTTATACTTGTCGCGCCGCCGTCCGCGTTCGATCTCGATCGCATTGCCCCGCGCCCGCAGCCGCATGTAAGGCCGTGCGCCTAGAAACGTGTAGCGGCCGATCTGCTCGCCGCGCTCCACCGATTCCAGCAGAAACGCGTGCGGCTCATTTTCCGCGATCGCCAGAAACGCGGACACCGGCGTCAGCAAGTCGGCGCTCACCAACTTCACCACCGGAACCAGCGTCGCCGAACCGGCGAGACGGGAAAATTCTCTGAACTCAGGATGAATCATGCAAGGATTGTGCCAGGGCCGCGCCACACTCCGACAGCGCCCCGCGCAACATTATAGGGGACAGGCTATCGGCGAGAGGCTCCAGACCGGCTTCCGGGTCGCTGCCAATCGCCATCCCCGGCAATCCACCCCTGGTTTCCTTCAGCCCCACGAACCAACTCGTGAATTGACTCGCGTTCTCTGCCATCGGAAGATATGATCAGCGGTCATAAAAGTCTGGCGATGGCAAACAGCAAGTAGCAGTAAGCAGTGGCTGGTGATCAGTGCTCGTTGCTGGCCACTGACCACTGATCACTGGTCACCGCTACGGCCAGGAGCCTATGCGTATTAAGTTTTGGGGCGTGCGCGGTTCCACACCCACGCCACAAGCCGAGAACCTGCGCTATGGAGGCAACACATCCTGCGTGGAGGTGAGGTTCGGCGACCGCATTTACATCTTCGACTGCGGCACTGGATTTCGCGTCCTCGGCCACCAACTGGAAGCTGAATTCGCCGGCCGGCCTTTCGCTGCCCACGTTTTCGTCTCGCACTTTCATTGGGATCACATTCAGGGCATCCCATTCTTCCGCCCGCTCTACGCCAGCGACGAAAGCCGATTCATGTTCCACTGCTCCAGCCGCGCCCGCAGCCTGAAGCAGGTGATGGCCGAGCAAATGGCGCCGCCCTACTTTCCCGTGGATATCGGCCAGATGAGGGCGCGCCGCGACTTCTACGAAATCGAGAGCGGCACGGTCGCCGTGGAAGACGGCGTGAAACTCCAAACCGCCTGGCTCAACCATCCCCAGGGATGCATGGGCTTCCGCCTCGAAACCAAAGATGGCGTGTTCGTCTACGCTACCGACAACGAACCCGGCGACCCCGACTTCGATAAGGCCGTGCGCAAGCTCGCCGAAGGCGCCGACGTGCTCATCTACGACGCGCAATATCTGCCCGAGGAGTACGCCGCCCACCGCCGCGGCTGGGGACACAGCCACTGGCGCGAAGCCATCAACGTCGTCATGCAAAGCGGCGCCAAGGAGTTAGTTCTTTTCCACCACGACCCCGACCACACCGACGCCGTCATCGACAAAGTCGTGCAGGAAGCCCGCAACTTCTATCCCAAGGTCCGCGCCGCATCCGAGGGACTCGAAATAACCCTCTCGAAATAGCCCCTGATCCAGGGGCAATCCCCGAGCCGCCGGAGCGATACGTTCCCTGGGCCGGTGCTACCTAGTCGCTTTGGAGTGATCGGCGCAAACATGCAATGTAAACTCTTTGTCGCGCTGCAACTCGAAGTTGCGCATCATCTCATCGAAAGATGCGCCGGTGGGCGCACTAGAAGGTTTGAACCGCCAGCCACATTCGGAGCAACCAAAACCCCGAAAACGTTCTTGCTCAATCCATACCAGCTTTCTTCTCATGGCCGCCCCGGTCGCTGCGCAACCAGTACCCGCTGCCTGTCAGCGGCGAAAAGTTCCGCCGCGCCATCGACGGCTCCTTTTCGCAGCGGCGTACTGCCTGATTGCGGCAGAAAACCGTCACCCACTCTGCGTGGCGGAAGATGCATAATAGGGATGGGCGAAGCTTACATGCCCCAATTTGGATGGTCTGTCGGGAATCCTACATACATGGAAGGTTTTGTTCGTCCCGGCGTCCGATTTCGGGGGCGTCGTCTGAAGTAGCGGAATGGCTTAAGCGCGGGGCACCGTTTCGTGGATCGCGATGCTGGCGCGTTACCAGCGGCAAAGCCAATGTAGGGTATCCTACAGAAGCGTCGGGTTTGGACTCTGTATACTCTGCCGAGTCGCGCGAATAAGCGGGGTTCCTGTTTCGCGCATCATGGCGGGTGAGTTCCTCCCCGCGCCCGGAAGGCTTTTCGGTTCTAATTTGTGGCGCGCACAGACCTCCAAGTCGTGCAGTCCGGCGAGCGCACGAATGCCGCCGGGAAGCCCGTCGGCAACATAATACTTCTATCGACCTCCGATAGCGACTACAGGTCGCTTCGTCCTCATCTCGAATACGTCAGCTTGCCAAACCATCTAGTCCTTCACGAGGCTGGCGGAAAGTTGGAATTTGCGTATTTCCCGAACCGAGGTTTGATTTCTCTTGTGGTCGTAATGGCAGATGGAAAAACCGCCGAAGCTGGCATAGTTGGCAATGAGGGCTTTACAGGAACACCGGCGGCTGTTGGCCTGGGCAGGAGCACGCTGCGGGCGGTGGTACAAATCACGGGGGACGGTTTTCGGGTCAAGGCCGCAGCCTTGCAAAATGCTTTGGAATCCGCTCCACACCTTCAATTGCTGTTGAGCCGCTATGCCGTAATTCGGGGTATGCAGGTTGCACAAACAGCCGCATGCAATCGGCTGCACGATACTGAGCAGCGCCTGGCGCGGTGGTTGCTGATGACTCAGGATAGAGTAGATTCAGGGTCGCTGCCCATCACTCATGATTTTCTCGCCACGATGCTAGGCACAGACCGGCCTACCGTGAGCTTGGCAGCTGGTGTTTTGCAGAGGAAGGGGATCATCGAGTACACCCGTGGCGCAGTCAAGATCGTGAACCGCGGGAAACTTGAAAACTCCGCCTGCGAGTGCTACGCGGTTATCCGACAGTACGACATCGAGTTGGGCTTGAAATAAGTCCGGAAGTGAAGTCCGGAAGTAGTGGTGAAGTCCGGAAGTAGCGAAGTCCGGAAGTGAAGACCTGCCCCCGTGCTTACTCGCCCAGCCGGAAGCTGACCTCCTTACGCCATCTTGCTTCCCCACCGTCCCGGCTCATATACTCGAAAGGTTTGCCCGTCCAGTCCGGGAATCCATCCCGGCAGCCGGCCAGCATCGATGGCACTCATTCCGGAGACAATTTTATGAGCACGATCGTCACCCCCCCGCAAGTGGATAAGGAAGCCAATCCCTGGGAATCGCAGCGCGCGCGCTTCGATCTGGCCGCGCAAAAACTCAACCTCGACGATGGCCTCTGGCGCGTCCTTCGCTATCCCAACCGCGAACTCACCGTCTACATTCCCGTCTCCATGGACGATGGTCGCCTCGAAGTTTTCACCGGATTTCGCGTGCAGCACTCCATCGCCCGCGGCCCGGCCAAAGGCGGCATCCGCTATTCGCCCGACGTTACCCTCGACGAGGTGCGCGCCCTCGCCAGTTGGATGACCTGGAAGTGCGCCGTGGTCAATATTCCCTTCGGCGGCGCCAAAGGCGGCGTCATCTGCGATCCCCACAAAATGTCGATGGGTGAACTCGAGCGCATGACCCGCCGCTACACCGCCGAGTTGATCGAATTTATCGGCCCCGAAAAAGACGTCCCCGCGCCCGACGTCAACACCAACGAGCAAGTCATGGCCTGGATGATGGACACCTATTCCATGCACATGCGCCAGACCGTCACCGCGGTAGTCACCGGAAAGCCCATCAACATTGGCGGTTCGCGCGGACGCCGCGAAGCCACCGGTCGCGGCGTGATGATCGTTTGCGATGAAGCTATCAAGAAGCTCGGCCTCTCGCGCGAGAGCAGCCGCGTGGTCGTGCAGGGCTTCGGCAACGTGGGCTCCAACGCCGCGCACCTCATGCATCAGGCCGGATACAAAGTTGTAGGCATCGCCGAAGTCGGCGGCGGCCTTTACAACCGAAACGGTATCGACTTGAACGCTCTCGTCGAATTCCGCCAGAAAAATGGAACTGTGCATGGCTTCCCGGAGGCGGAACCTGCCGATACCGCCGACCTGCTCACCTCAGAATGCGAAATCCTTATCCCTGCGGCCACGGAAAACGTAATCACTTCGCGCAACGTCAATCGCGTAAAGTGCCGCATCCTCGCCGAAGGCGCAAACGGCCCCACCACTTCCGCCGCCGATGATGTCCTCGCCGACAAAGGCGTCTTCGTCATTCCCGACATTCTTGCCAACGCCGGCGGCGTCACCACTTCCTACTTCGAGTGGGTGCAGGATCGCCAGGGCTATTTCTGGAAAGAATCCGTGGTCAACGAGCAGCTCGACACCATCATGAAGTCTTCGTTTGAAGATGTCGTCCGTTACGCCGAGACCCATAAGGTCAACAATCGCATCGCGGCTTACATGCTGGCCATCGACCGCGTGGCCTACACCATCCGCCAGCGCGGCATCTACGCGTAAGGAGGAACCCTGTGAAATCGATTTGCAGAAATCTGGCGGTAAGCGTCGTAGCTCTGCTGTTCGCGGTTTCATCGGGGAGCGTCATCGCTGCAGGGCAGGTACCAGCCTCGAAACCCGAGGCCATCGCTGCAGGGCAGGCACCAGCCTCAAAACCTGAGGTCATGGCGACCCCGGCTCAGATGGCCAAGGCCGACGCGGCCGGCAAGCTCGACCTCAACACCGCCACTGCCGCTCAGCTCGACGCTCTGCCCGGCATCGGCGACGCCTACGCCAAGAAAATCATTGCCGGACGTCCCTACCGCACCAAACTCGACCTAGTCCACAAAAAGATTATCCCGCAAGCCACCTACGACAAAATCAAAGACCAGATCATCGCCAAGCAGCCAAAGCCGGCCGCAACCGCCCCGGCAGCGCCGAAATGATCACACCGGATTGCCGACGACCAAACCAGGACGCAGGAGTTTCCGCACTCGTTTCAAAGTCTGAGCACGTGTCTGTGCTCCTTGGCAAAGCGCGCTGTTTGCTTGACCAGCTTGCCGCCTGACTATTTCTTTTCCCGTTCAGGAAAATCTAGGGCGTCCCGCCTGAGAACGCGGATGAGGGCCAGAGCGTCCGGTATAGTGGCGCTCGGCAGCGTGATCAGAACTGCGTGAAATGGCTTGCAGACGATTGAAAATAGCGGTTTCTGCAGCGCCCACCCGTGACTTCAATTTGTCCTTGTCAACCTCAACCAGGGCCTCTTGCGAAGGCTCTTGCCAATCCGGTTATTTAATAACTCCATCGTCTTCGCTTCCCAATCGGATTTCCACGGTTAAATCCGATTTCTGCAACGAGAATATTCCCCCCTGGGACGGGGCTCAGTTTTCTTGGCAGGAGCTTTAAGGATTACATTGTTATTTCGGATCTCTTTCACTGCAGGAAATGCTTCTTCAGCAATCCTCTTCACTACCTCTACTGGAATCTGCTCGAAATGTGTTTTCGCCCTTAACATTCCAATCTGCTCCTTCGGTCACCCCAAACACTAGCAGGCTGGAAGGTCATGCGGGTCACATCCTTTGGGAATCGGCATTTGCCGTTAGCAGGTGGAAGTTATTCATTTTCCGACACTTGTACCCTCACTTGTCGACGGCGAGTTTCCGGCGCGGCGATGAAAGCGTATCGATGTTTTACGACCCGAGTTTTTACTTGCATACCTTGTTACGCTATCGTACTATTTGCGTCACGTTAGTTTAACGTTTGTCGCCCACGGAGGACGCCCGATGAGTCCCAAGACCCACCATGCTCCAATGAACTTCAAGACAATGTCACAGCCGGAGGTTCCTCAAGGTCGAAACGGAAAGCACAAGCAGATTGTTACCAAGATTCTTTCGGATCTTGCTCAGTTGCCGGATGGCGTTGCACTCAAAGTGCCCTTAGCAGCATTGGTCGAAACCAAAGAAAAGGTAAGATCAGCGTTGAATCGTGCAACTCGGAAAGCAGGACGCGACGTTGCTACTGCAACCGACGCTACCTTTCTGTATGTATGGAACACAAAGTGAATGGCGTTTCCTGACTCGCAGCGAGTCATCGTACACAGGCGCTCGTTTGTTAGCGCTATCCCGCGGAGGTAGAAGTGAGCGCTTCTCCTGGCAACTCCGGTCTGCCGTTGATCCCGTCAATCGCGCACACGCCTGGCTCTGGCCAGGACGGACATTTCGTTCAGTTATATACGGACGATGGGTTTCTTCTCGATGTGTTGAGCCGATTCATCGGAGGGGCCATTGCGGTGGGGGATGGCGCCGTCGTCATCGCTACCCAGGCGCACCAGGATGGACTTGCGCAGCGGCTGAAAGCACGAGGCGTGGACACAGCAAAGGCGATCAGCCAAGGGCGTTACGTCCTGCTGGACGCGAATGAAACTCTTCCCAGATTTATGGTAAATGGCTCGGTCGATGAGACCCGATTCATCAACACTATCGGCGATGTTCTGACGCAAGTCCGAAACGCTGCCGACGACAAAGATTCCCGCGTTGCCGTATTCGGAGAACTGGTGGCGCTATTGTGGGCGGACGGAAAACCCCTGGAGGCTCTGCGGGTCGAGGACCTCTGGAACAACTTAGCTCAAAAACATTCGTTCTCGCTTCTTTGTGCCTACCCGATCACCGGCTTCAAAAATGAGAGACACATCGAGCCATTTCTGAAAATGTGTGCGCAGCACTCCAGCGTGGTTCCCAGCGAGAGCTATTTGGGGCTGAGCACCGCTGAGGAGCGGCTTCGCACCATTGCTCAGCTTCAACAGAGGGCTCAGGTACTGGAAAGCAAATTGACATTGCAGGAAAGCGAGGGCCGGTTCCGATTGTTCATAGAGGCGGTCCAGGATTATGCAATTTTCATGCTGGATCCCGATGGCCGCATCAGGGACTGGAATAACGGGGCAAGACGTATCAAGGGGTATGACAGTGCGGAAATTGTAGGCAAACACTTCTCGTGCTTCTACCCAGAAGAAGATTTGCGCACTGGCAAGCCAGCATGGGAGTTGGAGGTTGCCGCGAAGGAAGGGCGATTCGAAGACGAAGGCTGGCGTGTTCGTAAAGATGGTTCCAGGTTTTGGGCGAATGTGATCATCACGGCCATTCGAGATGATGGCGGCAAACTGATCGGTTTCGGAAAAGTCACGCGGGATTTCACGGAAAGAATGCAGATGGAGAGGACATTGCAAGCGGAAGTTGCTCAAAGGCGAGAAGCCGAACTACATTTACAAAATTCGGAGAAGTCGCTGCGCGAATTATCCCTCCATCTGCTCCGCACCCAGGATGAAGAGCGGAGACGCATCGGCAGGGACCTTCACGACAGCCTTGGGCAATGCCTTACGGCGCTGAAGATTAAGCTGGAGATGTTGGCATCCCTTACCGGACGAAAGAATGATGAGGCAGCTTCCGAGATTGCAGAATGCGTTCATTTGGCGGAGGAGTCGCTAAAGGAGGTTCGAACCATCTCCTACCTCATGTATCCTCCCATGCTTGAAGAGATGGGCTTGCAATCAGCGATACGGTGGTATGTTGATGGATTCTCGGCACGCAGCGGGATCAGCACCACTTTCGAGGTTGACCATGACTTTGGTCGCCTGCAGCGCGATGTGGAGCTGGCACTATTTCGAGTGCTTCAGGAGAGTCTCACCAATGTTCACCGTCATTCTGGAAGCCCGGCTGCACACATTAGACTGCTAATGAGCAACGGCACGGTTACTCTGGAAGTGACCGACACAGGAAAAGGAATTCCGTCCGGACTCTTGGAACAATCTGGCCAGGACTGGACGGGCGCACTCGGAGTTGGATTGCGAGGCATGAACGAACGCATGCGGCAACTGGGGGGCTCGCTCCAAGTAGTCTCGACCGAAAAAGGCACCGCAGTGCGTGTAACGGTTCCAGCGGCAGAATACTCCTCGAAGAAGAATCGCGATCGCTCCGAGAATCTTCCAGACTCCCAGAAGGACAGCAAAATAGACCGGAAAACCCAGACGCAGCGCCCCTTGTAGCGCGGGAGGATTTCGCGGCTGACGTACGATCTAAGGGTATCGCGAAACGCGCGGACGTCTTTCGAATCGCGCTTTATCACACCTGCTGCGGAACGTGTCGCGGCTGCGTGGCGGCGCGGGGGCCGGGATCTGCGATGAAGCTAGCCGGCCCGCTTGCTGCTCACTCGCCGGGGCTTCGGCTTGGGCTTCGTCTTGTTCTTCGGCTTGGTCTTCGGCTTGGTCTGGCCCTTGAGATTGAGCGCCACTGCAGCGCGGATGAGATCCTTCAAGGCCGCCTCATCGACCTTGTCGCCTTCGTGGATGTCGATGGCGCGCCTGACATTCCCCTCGAGGCTGGAGTTGAATAGACCGGAAGGGTCTTTCAACGCAGCTCCCTTGGCAAATGTCATCTTGACGACGTTCTTGTAAGTCTCTCCCGTGCAGACGATGCCGCCGTGGGAAAAGACCGGAGTCCCCCTCCACTTCCACTCTTCGACGATTTCAGGGTCTGCCTCGTGTATGATTCCGCGCACTTTCGCGAGCGTCTTCCCGCGCCAGTCGCCCCCGCCAGGTCCAGAAGAAAGTTCCTTGATCTTTTCGTCGATTGACGCAGAAGCAGAGATGATTGCAGAGGCAGATTCCACCGGGACGTTCTTTTTCATGTACAGCTCCAACTCTCGCACCTAATTTAGCCGCCCTCAGCGTAACCTGCAACCTCCGCAAGCGGAAGCCTCTTCTGTTTCGATAGGACAGGCCAGTAGTGGCTCAATTTGAAAATCTTCAACNNCCCGCGTTTTCACCAGCGGGACGAGAGCCTGCCCTGAGCGAAGCCGAAGGGGATCTCCCGTGCGCACACAGCCGCCCCTGTCACTTCCACGATTCGCGGCGTGCCATCGGAAGTCGTTCTAAATGAGGAGGACGGCATGAAGTCCCCCTGCGCGGTGAACCCGCACAATGCAGTTACGGTTTCGCAACAGCGCCTGGGGAAACGTGTGGCCCAGCTTAGTTCCGCACGAATGACTGAGGTGTGCGCCGCTCTGCACTTCTCTCTGGGTCGCGATTCAAACTAGTTACTGAGGAAATTCCGTCTGTCCCCGAATTTCTTTCGCAATGGAAAACACCAACGCTGGTGTGAATGCAGCGCCGGAACATTTCCGGTGTTTGCTAGATTCGGCGCGCGAGCAGTTTTGTCGTTTGAAGGGGTCGAAATTTCGTGCTCGGGATCCCTAGGAGTCGTGCATCAGCCGGAAAACAAAGGGTTTTGATAAAGTGGCACGATTCTTGCAGTCACAAAAAGTGATTCGCTGCTTCGCATTTTGCAAGAACGCATGACGGAAGAGAGGTGCTTATGGAAGGTGCGACGAATAGAAGTGAATACGACTTGAATTCTGCGATCACGTTCCTCTTGGTTGGCCTGGGTATCGGGTCAGTCTTGTCTATTCTCCTCAATCCGAAAAAAAGAGCCGTGCCGGAGGAAATCAATAGTTGGCGCATGTCGGGATTGCGACCACAGAGGGAAGCAGAGGAGCGAGTAGCGTGACGGACTGCCGGTGTTGGCAGCTGCACTGCTCCGCACTATTTTCACGAGTATGGAGGCCACTATGAAAAAAGCAATCCGAAGAGTATGGAAAAACCGGGGACAGACGGGAGTGACCCCAATTTCTCGGCAGCAAAATTAGGTGAACGTCCCGTCCGTCCCGTATTTTCCCCCATATTTCCGGACCGCCCCACTCAAGCCAAAGGCAGGCTTGAGTGGGCCACCGTCCTATTCCGGGGTCAATGAGTGTAGTCGCTGTTCCCAACAGTTTACCGCCCCGTGCGATACTCGCGAGACGTGTACGTTCATTCCGAGGATTTACCACTTCATCGATTTACCACTTCATCGAAGTTGAATTAGCACGGCTGCCGGAGGCTGGCTGATAGCCGCTCAAAACGCTGCCCACAGTCAGAACGGTGACACGTTGTTTTTGAAACTGATCGAGGAAGAAGTTATCTTTAATTTGAGGATAGATAGCCTATGACAGACTGGTTCGCACGCCCCGTCCTCCACGTAACGGATGTTGAGGCCTCGCTCCTCTTTTACGTTAACCGGCTCGGCTTCACCAGCCCCTGGCGCTACGACGAGGACGGCACAGCGCATGTCGCACAGGTCGACCGGCAGGGCTGCGCGCTTATCCTGGCCGACACCTGGCCGGAGAAGATTGGCAAGGGGCTGATGTTCATTTCCCTGAACGTCGAACCNNCGACGGCAATCAGCTCTTCTTCAACTATCCGAACGAGACCGCGTCCGGCAAGACTGTTAGAGATGAAGCATAATCCTGCAGCCCCGCCAGCATGGCGGCTGGCCCACTCAAGCCCGGTTTTGGCTTGAGTGGGGACGTCCACACGTCACAGACTCGGGCCAACGAACAGCCGTCCGTTCTTTATTCTTTCCCCGAATTGGTACAGTTTCCCCAGTATTTATGAGCGCACAGTTCGCTTCGCGAGTAAATGCTCATAAAATGTTTCACGGCGGACGAGCGTTTAGCAGGGTATTGCCAGTGGGTACTGGACGGCGTTTGCCAAATGTCGAGTGGCTTTGCAGCTACTAGGGTTCAACTCCCTTGCCCTCCTCGGGTTACTCGGCACCAAAATTTGTTGACAATCGCCTCCGCTTATCTATCATTGTAGGTGTTTGGCAAACGCCGTTCAGTATCTCTGAGCCCCGAGCGACGCTCGGGGCTTTGGCTTTTTGGCAACGTTCCCCCTACATTTCCACGATTCGCGGTGTACCGTCGGAAGTCGTTCGAATGAGGAGGACGGCATGAAGTCCCCGTGCGCGGTGAACCTGCACAATGCAGTTACGGTGTCGCAACAGCGCCTGGGCAGACGTGTGGCCCAGCTTAGTTCCGCACGAATGAATGAAGTGTGTGCTGCTCTGCGCTTCTCTCTGGGTTGCGATGCAAACTAGTCTGGACCGTTCCGTCTGTCCCCGAATTTCTCTGTCCATGGTATTGAGTTGGTCATCCGGTCGCTAAATATTGTGGCACCCATTGTTTTTTGGTCTGATGTATTGACATCTATCGCGGGAAATTGTTATTCTCGTTTGTATCAGGTTTTCGCCTTGGCCCGCAGTTGGTGGTTTCCGTTCCCTCGGTTTCCACTTCCCAATCCTTGATGTCACGCGTCCATCCCAGTCCAGCCCGCGATCTGGTCGAGCTGATTCTCGGCTACGCAATGATCGTCGGCATCATCTGGACGCCCGAGCACCTGCAGCGCATCCTCTCGCCGATTGCTCTCGTGCTGACTTTGCTGATGGTTCTGGCGCGTGGTCAAAGCCGGGATGAACTCGGCCTGGGCACTCGCGGGCTTGTCCGGTCGCTCTGGATCTTGCCCGCCGCCGTCGCGCTCACTGTGCTGAGCATGTTCGTAGCCGCGAAAATCGGCACGCTGCACGCGCTCTACAAAGCCGATTTCGCCCACGTCTCCGGCTACGTGCTCTGGACCGTCTATCAGCAATTCCTTCTGCAGGACTACTTCATGGACCGCCTGCTGCGCCTCGTCTCTAGCGAAGCCGCTGCCGTGGCTCTTGCCGGCGCGCTCTTCGCCGCGGCGCACTTGCCCAATCTTGTGCTCACAGGCGCCACGCTCGTGTGGGGCATTGTGTCGTGCGCGCTGTTTCGTCGCTATCGCAATCTCTGGGCGCTCGGTCTCGCCCAGGGACTACTCGGCCTCTGCATTGCAATCTGCGTGCCGGACGCGCTTCATCGTCACCTGCGCGTTGGGTTGGGATATTTGCGCTATCACGGGACGCAGCCGGCCCCGTGAGCAGGTTGAAGCCGCCCCGAGAAATGGCATCCGCGGCGCGGCAGTTGCGCCCGGCACCAAGGGTTTATTAGACTCTATGCGCGGTTGCCGGCTGGAATTCTGCAGACTTGAGGAACCCTCATGCGAACCACCGCCCGGTTCTTTGGCTTGCTCGCGTCTTTTTTGTTTTGCGTTTCCGCCATCTTCGCGCAGACCAATCCTCCACCACCTGACCCGCACGAGATGGTGACGCGCCAGCCGCGCACTCTCTCCAAGCCGGCCGATCGCTCGGCAGCAATCGATCTTCTGGATCGCGCTCGAAAAAACTACGATCTGCACGGCATCTCCACTCCCTACGCGCTTAAGGTTTCGTTCGAAACCAACGGCGCGGCACAGACCGAAGGCGCAGGGACAATTGAGGATTTATCCGACGGAGGGTCGCACTGGCGCTGGACCGCGCAATTGCAGGATGCGCACCTGATTCGCATCGGCAGCGATGGCCACGTCTACGGCACGGATCCTTCCGAACCGGTGCCGTTGCGGGTGCAGATGGTGCGCTCCGCTCTGTATTGGCCGATCGTGCACAACGTGGGCGCGCACGTGATTCGCGCCGCGAATGTCGACCGCGACGGTAAGGCGATTTCGTGCCTGCTGCTCAGCCATTCGCTGCCGCCGAATCCCGCGCCGCGCTCGTGGGTTGAGAACGAATACTGCGTCGATTCCGCCACGGGCCTGTTGCAGATGTGGTCCGAAGCGCCGGGAATTTACGTGGTTTACGACTACACCGGCGCTGCGGAATTTCACGGCCACACGCTTCCGCGGCAGGTTTCCGTATTCGAAGACGGCCGCCTCGCGGTTCAGGCGCACGTGGAAAGCCTGGAAGACGCGCCCAGCATCGATCCCAATCTGTTTAAGCCTGCGCCGGAAATGGCTGACGCGGGTGACTCGTTCACTCTGGCCGCGCCCAATCGCTTTCCGATGCGCGTCGATCCCTCCGACGCGCCGACTTCGAGTTTCTTCCAGCCAATCATCGTCCACGCTACGCTGGATGCGCAGGATGGCACCGTGCTCGATGCCGAGACGCTGCAGAATTCCGATCGGGACTTGAGCCGCGCCGCCATGGATCTGGTGCGGAGCACGTCTTTTGACCCATCGGGATTTCAGCAGGAAGTTTTCATCAACGTGCAGTTTCACATGCCGGCAGCGAGGCTGGATGGCCCGCCGATCTTCCACTCTTCCGTGCGTTGGATGATTTGGGATCGCCACGGCAGAGTTCCCCCGGTGAGAAGGCCGCTGCCGCACGCTGCGAACTAGATTCGGATTGAACTCGCTGCCCGGACGCCCTCTGCACCTGCGCCGGACTACAAGCTCCGTTCCCTCGTCTGCCCCTAGAACCACAGCCCCCACAACCAATCCACGCTGGCATGGGTAATGGTCGAGGCTGGCACGCGACGACGCTCCCGCCACGCGCGGCCGTAGAAAATCCCGGCTATGGTCGCCAGCAGCACATATCGCCAATTGAAATGTGCTGACCGCTTGTTGAAGTGCGACAGCCCGAACAGCACCGACGCGACCACTAGAGCTGCCCGCCTTCCCACGCGCCGCTCCAGCAGGTTCTGCACCCAGGCGCGAAAGAAGAGTTCTTCCGGCACGGCGGTAAAGAAAAATATCCCCACCCAGCGCAAGAGCGCACCGCCGATCCCCGGCATGTTCCGATGCGGATGGATGAAGCCCAGCGCCAGTCCCAGCACAACAACCGGCGGCGCGAAAAAAACCAGCTCGCGCAGCCCGGTTTTCCAGTCACTCCATCGCAAATGAAAATCGAAGCCGATTCCGCCCAGTTGCCGGATCGCCAGAAACCCATACAAGCCCGCATCCACCAGAAACAATTCGTTCAAAGCCCGCAGGCCCGTCGGCCACGCGTGGTCGAACCAGCGCAAATCCACGGCCAGCCCCAACACCAGCAGAATCAGCGCATCGCGCCAGTCCCCGCGCTGCCCGGCATCGGCCGCCGCAGCGCGCAGCAGCAGCCACGCAATCGCCATCGGTAGCACTGCGTATAACGCGAACCATCCCCACCGGAACATGTTCTGGGAGATCGAAACCATCACGTAGGGCGCGGCCAACAACGCGGGAAAACTCACGCGCGCAGCCACCGGCCAGTGCCCCACCGCGCGCGCCGCCCGCTCCGCGGCCAAGCCGAACAACACCGCCGGAGCCAGTTCCAGCCCGAACGCCGCAATCGCCATCGGCGTCACATTCTGCATGGGATCATCTTAAACGTGCGAAACTCAAACTCGCTAAATCGAAACTCGCTTGTCACGCCGCCGCTTCCCAGCTAGAATTCCTTCCGATCACCAGGAGGCAACATGGCCGCTGCTCCGGTCCCACCGATTTCCCCGCTCAGCTCAGTGCCCGAACCCGCACCGTTGTCTCAGGTTGCGCGCATCGTCAACACTTACATCGCGCCCTCGAAAACCTTCACCGACCTGCGCCGCGACGCGAGCTGGTGGGCGCCCTGGCTGCTCATCTCTGTCTTCTCCCTGCTCTTTGTCTACTCCATGGATCGGCAGATCGGCTTCGAGCAGATCAGCCGCAGCGAGGTCGCTCATTCCGCGAGAGCCGACCAGTTCGATAAGCTGCCCGCAGACCAGCAGGAAAAACAGATCCGAATCACCGCCGCCTTCGTCCGCTACCTCTCTTACGGACTCCCCGTGATGATTCTGCTTTACTTCGCCGTCACGGCCGCCGTGCTGATGGCAAGTTTCAATTTCGGCGCGGGAGCCGATGTCTCATTCAAGCGGGCCTACGCCATCGTCTTCTACGCTAGCCTTCCCGGCGTGATCACCGGCATTCTGGGCACGATCTCGATGTTCTCCGGCATCAATGCCGAAGGTTTCAACGTGAATAATCCCATAGCCACCAATCCGGCCTACTTCATGGATCGCATGGGCAACAAGTTCGCCTACGGAATGGCGTCCGCGCTTGATATTATCGCCATCTGGACCATCGTCCTCATGGGCATCGGCTTCGCCTGCAACAGCAAAGTAAAACGCAGCACCGCCATCGCCATCGTTGCCGTATGGTATTTGCTCTGGAAACTCGGCGCAGCCGCACTCGCTGCCCGGTCCTAGTCGATTTCAATCGCGCCTTGGAGGTACCGTGAAACGCACTTTTGCAGTTTTGTGTCTGTTGGTTTGCGCCACTCTCGTTTCCGCTCATGCTCAGACCTCCATTCCTGCCGCAAAAACCCAACCCGCGTCAGCCTCGGCCCAAACCAAAGATCCCATCGCGAGCGCCCTGCGCATGATTCTGCCCCGCCAGCAGAAAAACATCCTCGCCGCCATCGACGCCATGCCCGCCGACAAATTCGCCTACAAGCCGACTCCCGACCAGATCAGTTTCGCGCACCTGGTCGTCCACATCACCGAGTCGAACAATGACCTGTGCGCCAAGGTCGCCGACATCCCCGAGCCCAAAGTCGAAGAGATCAAGGAAACCGACTCCAAAGACAAGCTGCTCGCCGCCGCCCGCGCCTCATTCGACTTCTGCAGCTCCGCTCTCGCCAAACTCGATGACTCCAAGCTCGGCGACGACGTTGATTTCGGCCGTATGCATGCGCCACGCTCGATGGCCGTATTCTTTCTCGCCGGCGGCTGGTCCGACCATTACGGCGCAGCCGCCATGTATCTGCGCCTCAACGGCTTGCTTCCGCCCACGGCACAACCCAAGAAGTGAGAGACAAAAGGGCTGGATCATCCCTGCGAGCGGTGGAGTTAGCACTTCTCATGCGCGCCCCGCGGTTGCTGAATCCTGCGTCAATCCAGTAGAATCTAAAGGTTTGCACAGAGGTTATACTCATTATGAAAGCAGCCATTCATCCCGCTTACAACGAAGTTCGCGTCCACTGCGCCTGCGGCAATGCGTTTGTGACCCGTTCCACCCATAAGGGCGACATCGGCGTAGAAATCTGCTCCGCCTGCCATCCCTTTTTTACCGGCAAGCAAAAGCTAATGGATACTGCCGGCCGCGTCGAGCGCTTCCGCCGCAAGTACGCCAAAAATGCACCCGCTCCCGCAAAGACCGAGCCGGCAAAGAACTAACCCTTGCCACGGATTTGCGCGGACGGCTTTGAAAATTAAGCCCTCGCCCCCGGCGGGGGCTTTGCTTTGCCCGGCCAGATAGCCCGGACAAGTAGAATAGAACCATGCGCAAGTTCTGGGACAACGCAAACGGCTCGTGTGGCGCGGGCGCCCTCGCCCGCGAGGCACCATCCCCGAAGCCAGTCCCCGCGCAGCTCTTAATCGGCAACGTCCAAATCGCTCCCGCCACGGTGCTCGCTCCCATGGCCGGCGTCACCGACACCGTCTTCCGCCGC
>PMHV01000040.1 GCA_003156805.1 Acidobacteriaceae bacterium
CGAGGTCTGAGGTCCAAGGTCCGCCTTTTACTTCTTCTTTCCCAACCTCGCCAGCACCGCCAACTGCTTCAAATACTCGCGCACCGGTTGCGCCGGAGTGCCCCAAAACGCTACTCCTTTGCCGCGCAAGACTTTGTTGGGCAGCACTCCGCCCTGCCCGCCCAGCATCACNNCCCAGCATCACTCCTTCTTCAATGCGCGCATGTTCGCCAATGCCCACCTGCCCGCCCAGCACCACATTGTTTTCGATCACAACGCCTCCCGAAAGACCGGTCTGCGCCGCAATCACAACATTTTCGCCAATCCGGCAGTTGTGCCCGATGTGTACCAGGTTGTCGATCTTCGCCCCGCGTCCGATGCGCGTTTCCTCCAGAGCCCCGCGGTCGATGGCCGTGTTGGCGCCGATCTCCACATCGTCTTCAATCACCAGCCGGCCCACCTGCGGGAATTTTTCGCAGTGCCCAGTGGTCCGGTCCCGCACATATCCAAAGCCATCGCTCCCCAACACTGCGCCCGCATGAACAATCACGCGCTCACCCAGCGTCGATCCAGCATAAATCGTCACGTTCGGATAAATCTCGCACTCCGCCCCGATCTTCACTCCCATGCCAATCACGCACCCGGCGCCGATCTGCGTGTCTTCGCCAATTTCCGCCTGCTCCCCAATCACCGCCCGCTCTCCCACCACCGCCCCAGAAGCAACGCGCGCCGAAGCCGCCACCACCGCGGTCCCGTGTACTTTTTCGCGTGCTGCTCCCGCGCCTCGAGCGTCACTATCGCATGGCGCGTGGCCGCCAACTTTCTCTTCGCCACGTCTTTCCCTGAACAACCGCGCCGCCCGCGCAAACGCCAGCTTCGGATGCTCGCTGATCAGCATCGGTTTACCGGACGCAGCCGCAGCCGCAAATCCTCCCGCGATCACCGCACCCGCCCGCGACCCCAGCGCCGACGCCAGAAACTTCTCATCCTCCACAAACACCAAATCCTCCGCCGAGGCCGTTACAATGCTCGCCACACCGCTCACCTGAGCCTTGCCATCCCCATGCAGGCGCGCTCCCACCGCCTCAGCCACCTCTTGCAGCGAGCGTTTCATAAGCTCACACTGTACCGCAGCGAACGCCACAGAACAAAAGTCCGGCGGGGGATTGTCCGAGGGTGAAGGTCCGAGGTCCGAGGTCTAAGGTCTGAGTTTAGGTGGTCTGCGTCATGGTGAAGTTTCCTGCGCCCGTGCAGGCCGAGCTTCCCGTCAGCGTCCAGGTCCCGGTGATGGTGTTTCCCGTCTGTGTCCCGGTCAGCGACAGCGTATTGCCCGCCGGCGACCCCGATTGCACTGCAAACGTAAAGCTGCCGCTAATCACGCTGTTCACGTCGCTGGTCAGCGTAAACGTGCCGCTCGCGCTCGTCCCCGTCATAAAGCACGACCCCGCGGTGTTAAACGAAAAGTAGCCGACGCCCAACGATCCGGTTCCGCTGCTGGGCGCCGAAAACGATGTAATGAAGTCGTACTGGGTTGCCGCGCCGTCGCCCAGGGTGATCGCCGCTTGCCACGTGCCATTGACGGCCGAGGCTTCCGTATTCGTGGTCGTGCCACACCCGCCGGCCATCATTCCCAGCGCCAGGATCCCTGCCATTGCCAGCTGCTTCATGAATATCCTTGAAATCGCACTTTGAAGGTCAAGATTGAAAATACAGAGATGCAGGTTCTCCCGTCAATGGATGCAAGCCGTTGGTGGCGGCGCAGTTTTGACCCTTGGCCCTCTTTACCAGGAGCGCCCGCCCGTCTACATGCGACATCTGAGCCAAAGATCTGAGGTCCGAAGTCCGACGCCCGACGCCCGAAGTCCGATCCTCAGCATACAATTCTCGCTATGGAGCGCAAAATCTTCTGGGCTGTCTTCGTTGTCCTCGGCCTCATTGCCGACTTCCTGCTGCCGCTCTGGTGGGGAGTGGCAGCCACCATCCCCATCCTGTTCATCTCCTGGTGGGTCGCCTACCGCAGCGACTGGTTCTGAAGCGCCGGAGCCATGCAGCCGATCACAGGTCCGGAGTCAATAAGTCGTCGAGGTTCGCCGCTCGATCGCCGCAATCACGACATGCCTGCGCTCAGGCACAACCTCGAAGAAGATACGCCAGTCTCCCACACGCCGGCGAAACCCGGGGAGTCCTTGAAGTTTGCGGATATCGCCTTGAAATGGGTTCCGCTGCATCTCCGCCAAAGCGGCAAGGATGCGCGTCTTGTCGCCCGCCGGAATCCGCTTAAGAGACCTTCTTGCGGGGCCGGCGAGGACGACGGTCCATGCCATCGAGATACTCCTCGAGCGTCATAGAATCGCCGCGCCTGTAGGCGGCCATCCCACGGCGATATGCGCGCGCTTCGGCGGGCGTTGGCAGCTCGGCATGAATCAACCGCGCCGATAAATACATTCGCAGCGCTTCCCGCACCAACTCTGAACGCGTCCGGTGCTCTACCTTCATGGCTCGCTGGATTTCCTTCGCCATCGCCGGCGGAAGGGATACTGTGAAGGTCGTGGTCTCTCTCATGGTTGTTACTTTGTCATACTTGGTATGAACATGATACCAAATCGGGACCGCGGTCGTCACCCAGAACAGTCGGCAGACGGCCCGATTACGCTCCCCGCTTCCCCTTCAGCTCCGCCAGCAACTGCTCAATCCGATCCTCTTTCTCCAGTGCGGCCAGGCGGTCGTCCATGTTGTCGCCGGCAATTTCCGACTTGGCCTGGCCCACCGCCTCCGAATGCTCTACTTTGCGTTTCATACGGTCGAACGCCGCGGCCTTCGAACCATCGCCCATCGCCAGGCGAGCGTCGCTGGCCTTGCCCACGGCGCGGGCGCGGCGATGCTGTGCGATCAGCAGATCGGCCTTGGCCTGCGCCTCGGTCAACTTCTGCTCCAGTTGGCGCAGCGCCGATTTCAGATTCTCCACTTGCGCTTTCTGGTCGGTCACCTGCTGCGCGAAGTTTTCGCTCAGCTCGCGATAGCTTTCCACGCGCTGCAGTGAGGCCCGCGCCAGATCGTCCTGTTTCTTGTCGACCGACAACTCGGCCTTGCGCATCCACTCCGCAACCTTGTCTGCGTTTTCTTTCTGTTTCTTTTCCAGTAGATGCTCGTCGGCAATGGCAATCGCTACCTGCGTCTTCACTTGCAGCAGCTGGTTGTGCATGTCGAGAATCACCTGCTTNNATCAGGTCGTTGAGGTTGGCCCGTACCAACGTCGAAACACGCTCCAGTAATGCCATGACGGACTCCTTTTGAGCTCCTAGCTCTGTAACTGTTTCATATTCACTTCATGTGCCCGATCTTCATGTGACACGTGCAGAGCGGCGCACTTCGGACACTCGTTTTTTTGGCGCCGGACCGTGCTGCCGATCGCGACGCCAATCGCCATTCCAACCGCCAGCCAGATTGCGACATGTCCAGCCATAACGCCGGCAACCGCGCCCAGCGCCGTACCCAGGGCGATGCCCAATCCCATCCCTTTCGGCTTGCTTCTCATAAGCTCGACTCCAAATCCTCGCCTCGCTGCGCTCAGCGGGACGGGAGGCTCGCCCGTCCCACTCAAGCATTGCCGCGCGCTTCTCTTTTACTTCGGCACATCGCCCGGCTTCGGCGTCTTATCGCCGAGCTGCCGCACTTTCCCCAGCAATTCCGCCAGCGGCATGCCCGAGAGCGTCTCGAACAGCGCCGGCACCTGCGCCGCCATCTTGGTGATGTCGCCGGTGATCTTGTTCATTCCGGCGGCTTCGCCGTTTCCGGTGGAGACGATGGTGATCTTGTCGACGTTCGCCAGCGGAGCGGCCAGCGCCTTCACTATTTCCGGCATACTGGCGAAAAGTTTGTCGATCACCGCGGCCTGGTTGTATTCCTGATAAGCCTCGGCTTTCACGTTCATGGCTTTGGCTTCGGCTTCGCCTTTCTTGAAAATAATTTCGGCTTCAGCCTCACCCTGCGCGCGTATCGACGACGCCTGGCCTTCGGCCTCCGCGATCAGGCGCTGCTTCTCGGCCGCGGCGAGAGTCTCGATTCGCTGACGCTCGATTTCCGCACCCTTCAGCACGGTTGCGATCAACTCTTTTTCGCGGCGGTTGATTTCCGCCTCCTGCACCTTGACCTGTTGCTCTTTCTCGATCTGCTGCACCTTCACCTGCTCGGCGATCACCTGCTGTTGCATGATGTTGGTCTGGATGTCGTACGCCTTGTCGGCCTGCGCCTGCTGGCGCTTGGTGACTTCCAGAAATTGCGCTCTCTTCACTTCAAGGTCGCGCTGCGCCTCGGCTTGCTTGGCCAACGACAAGGTCTCGGCCAGAACGCGGTCCTGATCGGCTTGCGCTTTGGCCACGGCCGATTCCCGCTGCGCCAGCGCGCGTTTGATCGCCGTATCGCGGTCGGCTTCGGCTGTAGCCACGTCGGCATCGCGCTTGATGCGCGCCACATCCGGCTTGCCCATGTTGGTGATGTATTCGTTCTTGTCGCGCACTTCTTTAATGGTGAACGAGATCACCTCGAGCCCCATCTTGTTCATGTCGTCGGCACAGGTGCCGCGCATACGGTCTCCGACCATCTCCGGCTGTTTGACGATTTCTTCCACCGTGAGCTGGCCGATGATGCCGCGCAGATGTCCTTCCATCACCAGCCGGATCAAGCCTTCCCGTTCCGGCGGAGACTTGGTCAGGAACTGCTCGGATGCGGTCAGGATCGATTCCACATCCGACTTGACTTTGATTTGCGCGACCGCTTCCACCGTGACCGCGACACCTTGCTTGGTGTAAAGATCCTGCTGCGGAGCGACGTCAAACGACATCAGCTCCAAAGAAAGGTCACGGCACACCTGCACCATGGGCAACACCAGCGTGCCATGCCCTTTCACCACGCGGGTGCCGCCGAGCCCGTACACAATGAGCGCTTCGTGCGGCCCCGCTTTGCGATAGATGCGCGCCATTCCGCCCATGAGGAACAGAATCACCATTACTCCCAGCCCTACAAAAATCCAAATCTCAACCATGCCTGAAATCTGTGGCATAAACGCCTCCTCCTGAATCAGTTCTCAGTTCCCAGCTCTCCGCTTCTTAGGTCTTGCGGTCTAATCTTTGCTGATCCTTCCGGTGATTCTCCTGACATCTCGCTCCACAGGCGCACATACGCAATTCCCTTTTCATAGCGCGTAACCATGACCTCGACGCCTTTGGCGACGGCGCTGCCATCCTCGCTGCGCGCGCCGCAAGTGCGCCGCGTGCCCATTTGCGAGTAGATGATTTCTCCGGTTCCGCCCGCGCGGATCGAACTCGACACTCGGCCCAGCACGCCGCTCATTTCGTAGTCGGCGGAATCCATCGTTTCTTCCGGCGAGATCAGCACCTTGCTGAGAAACAGGAAGACAACGCTTCCGCCAATCAGTCCGATGGCAACCGAAACCAGCAAACCAAAACCAACCCACAAGCCGGAATAGCGCGTGAGCAAATACCCGGTTCCGCCAAACCAGGCCAGGAATGCAGTTATGGTCGGAAAGTTGAACGGCGAGACGCTGCCGCCACGCGCGATGCCCTGATGGCCGCCGGTTGCGGACGCGCCAGCGGGAGCCTGCGCTCCGCCGGCGAGAGGCGCATGAGCCGGAAGCGGCCCGTGCGCTGCCCCAGCCTGCGCCGCCACATGCCCGTGAGAATGCGGCACGTGCAGGCGGCTGCTGCGCGAGCCTCCGAATACGAAAGAAAAAAAACTGAAGCAAAAGCCGACGGCAAAGCAGATCAGGTAGAAATCTGCCCAGGTCATTCCAGTGGAAGTCATTCCAGCCAACATCATTTCAGCCAACATTATTTCAGCCAACATCATGGGATCTGCCTCCCTTCTGCACCGTGCCGCGAGCGTGCCGCTCGCGACGATGTTCGCCGTCCGCCATCAGTTCGGCCCATCAACTCGGGCCGCAAAGCTTCCAACAAGCGCTCGGCGAGGCCGGGCGTGTCGAGAATCGCGCCCAACAACAGCAAACAGCGGCGCGTGTCTTTTTCGCGCGCGGCTTTGATGAGCACATCGCTGACTTCCGGATCGCTAATGAAGCGCTCCGAACCCTGCAGCAGCCAAACGTCGAGCTGGCCTTCGGTTGTGCGCAGATCGGAAGTCAGCTCGGTGTGATAACCCTCAGGGTCATCCACCAAAAAGCCAGGATGCACTTTGAAAAACTTCGCCAGCAACGCGCGCGATGACTGTGTCATGTGCGGGCGCGAGCCGCTTTCGATCTGCGATAAGTACGACTGACTGATGGTCTTCTGTTTCGCCAGCCCGCGGCCGCGTCCCAGTTCCTGGTGCATGGCGCGCACGATCTCAAGCTGCGTCATAGGACGTCCCAGTCCACGCAACGAGCCTTCCACTTCGCGCAGGTACCGTATCTTCTCTCCCAGTTTCACACGCCCGCCTAGCTGTATTTCAAATCGACATATTTATATTTCATATTGCAATTTAAGTCAAGTACTCGATTCGGCGTGTTTTCAGAAGGTTGCGGGGCGGCTGGCTCGGCCGTTGTTCTAAATTCATCAACTACGGAGGCGCGGACGTACATGGAGGATGAATCGCCGGGGACCGGAAGCGGCTTCGTGGCGGGTCCGGAAACAAACCGCTGATCGGGCGGACACGTTGTATACTTGCTGGCTGCGCGGGAAATCCGCTTCGGCGACGGGCCCGTTCTTATCCCTTCCTCTAGGAGTAATTCATGAGACCCAGGGAAATCCGTCTATTACGTCGGCTGGCAGTATTCTGTGCCACCCTCATCCTGTGCTCCCTTCGAGCCGCGGGCTCGACCGAAAAAGTGCTGCACCAGTTCAGCGCGTTTCCCCATGGCCAATTTCCCGATGGGCTGATTGCCGACACCATGGGAAACTTTTATGGCACCGCCCAAGGCGGCCTCTATAACAAAGGGGTGGTTTACCGTCTGACGCCCGACTCCAATGGAAGTTTGACCGAGAACGTTCTTTACAACTTTATGGGCGGTCTCGACGGGGCGAATCCCCTGGGGGTTGCGGTGGACGTTGCCGGAAACCTTTACGGTTACACTTCCGGGGGCGGGGTTAATCGGGCGGGAGTTTTCTTCGACCTCATGCCCTCCGCAAGTGGAGATTGGAAAGAAAGCGTCTTGTACAACTTTACCGCCTTGGCTGACGGATACATAGCAAACGGGCCTTCTATTGATGGATCTGGCAATATTTTCGGGGAAGCGTATGGATATAGTCCGGCTTACGGCTTCATTTTTGAACTTTCCCCATCAACTGGTGGAACTTGGACGGAGAATGTCCTATACACATTCAGTGGTGGTACCGACGGTGGACAGCCCTCCGGCAACTTTGCTTTCGACCGGGCTGGAAATCTTTACGGAACAGCGTCGCAAGGCGGCAGCAATAAGAGCGGGGTTGTTTTTGAACTGACGCCCGCTGCGGGAGGAACCTGGAATGAGACTGTGCTGTACAACTTTGCGGGCGGGGACGACGGCAGCTACCCATCTTGGGGGGGCATCTTCGATCAAGACGGCAGTCTCTACGGCGTCACGGAGTATGGTGGCAACGCTGCGGGCTGCACTTCCTCCAGCGGCTGTGGCACTGTTTTTCAATTGAAGCCGGGCTCCGGTGGCCAGTGGACGGAAAGCGTGCTCTATAGTTTTGGAGATCCTGCGTCCGCCCCTGAAGGAGTAAGTCCTTCTCCGCTGCTCATCGATAGTGCGGGCAACCTGTTTGGCACAACTCAAGAAGGTG
The DNA here is from genome assembly GCA_003156805.1 of Acidobacteriaceae bacterium. Taxonomy (GTDB): domain Bacteria; phylum Acidobacteriota; class Terriglobia; order Terriglobales; family Acidobacteriaceae; genus Sulfotelmatobacter. Next base: position 7,752 of record PMHV01000040.1, read on the forward strand.
GCCGTTCGGCTATCACTGATCAGTGCGTGAATGGCTGCGGAACGGTATTTGAGGTGTCCCCGGGCGCAGGTGGTCAATGGACGGGCAGCGTGTTGCACAATTTCATTGGGCCTAGCGCATACGACCCAGCGGGGAGCATGGTGGTGGGACCCGGCGGGCGACTTTACGGCACAACCTACCTCGGCGGTTTGGATGGAGGACTAAATGGGACCGTGTTCGAACTGGCACCGAACGGCAACGGTGAATGGACCACCAGCACCGCTTATGCCTTTCCAACCACTGATGGTAACGACTCCCAATCCGATTTGATTGCGGATGCCGCGGGAAACCTGTACGGCACGACGATTGGCGGCGGAACCTATGGCGCCGGGGCGGTCTTCGAGCTCTCGCCGAGTTCGGGCGGGGCGTGGAACGAGCAAATTCTTTACAGCTTCACGGAGACGAACCACTTTACTGCTCCCGACGGCGACGGACCTTACGGCGACTTAGTCATGGATTCAGCCGGCCATCTCTACGGTACGACGATAGATGGGGGAGCCGCGTATTCCGGCACTGTGTTCGAACTTTCACCAACCCCTGGCGGCGGTTGGGACGAGACGGTGCTTTACTCCTTCGCAGGTGGCAATGACGGGCAGTCTCCTCTTGCCGGATTGGTGTTTGATGGAGCGGGCAATCTTTACGGAACGACTGTGGAAGGGGGCCTTTACAACTGGGGAACAGTTTTTAAGCTCGCGCCGGGAGCGAATGGAACATGGACTGAGAGCGTGATCCATACCTTTACAGGCTTTCCCGGCGATGGGCGTGCGCCGCAGGCAGGTTTGATCGTCGATGCTGAAGGCAACCTTTATGGAACGACATCTCAAGGCGGCAATGGCGCGAGCTGCCTCGTAGGGCGGAACAATCCACAGGGATGTGGAACGGTGTTTAAGTTGTCGCCCGGCGTGGGCGGTGCGTGGAATGAGACCGTGCTTTATTCCTTCACGAACGCAAACGGCGACGGAGCACATCCCCTGGCCAGTTTGATTTTTGACGGAGCGGGCAATCTTTACGGCACGACTGTGGAAGGAGGGGTTGCCGGAGATTGTGCGTGGGATGGATTATCGACTTGCGGCACAGTTTTTGAGCTCTCTCCGAGTTCGGGCGGTACTTGGAAAGAGAATGTGCTGTACGCGTTTGAAGGCTTCAAGACCGACGGTTCCAATCCCGCGACAGAACTGGTGTTTGACGCCGCGGGCAATCTTTATGGCACGACCGCCCACGGCGGGAACGTTCGAGACAGCCTATATTCGAGCGGCGATGGCACGGTCTTCGAGCTCTCGCCTACGACGGGTGGAGAGTGGGCGGAAACAGTGTTGCATAATTTCGGACAAGGCTCGGATGGAACATTGCCCCAGGCTGGTCTGTTCCTCGACGGCTCCGGCAATCTTTATGGCACCACGGCGGGCGTTGCTGCAACGGGAAGCGTTGTGTTTGAAGTCACACCGTAGATTCCCCACTCTGTCGATCAAACGAGAAAGCAAAGTAACCTGCTGAGGTTACAAGCCGGCTTCGATGCGGGAGCGCGGATCGAGGTAATCGCGCAGGGCGTCGCCGATGAAGTTGAACGAGAGCACGGCCAGCATCACGGCGAGCGCGGGGAAGAGAACAAGATGCGGCGCGTCGAATAAATGCGCGCGGCCGTCGTTGAGCATCGTGCCCCAACTGGCCGTGGGCGGCGGAACGCCGAGACCGAGAAAACTCATGGTAGCTTCGGCGAGGATGGCTCCTGCCATGCCGATGGCGGCTTGCACGATTACCGGCTGAATAATATTAGGCAGAATGTGGCGGACGATGATGCGCAGATCGCTGGCGCCGAGAGCGCGGGCGGCTTCGACGAACTCGCGTTCGCGGGCGGCGAGGACTTGTCCGCGAACGAGGCGGGCGTAGCCGACCCATCCGCCGAGCGAGAGTGCGAGAATGAGATTGAAAATGCCGGGACCGCGGAACGCTACGAACGCAATGGCGAGAAGAATTCCGGGGAACGAGAGGAATGCGTTCATCAGGACGACGTTGACGAAGCGATCGATGTTGCCGCCGTAGTAGCCGGCGATAGAGCCGATGATGAGTCCGAGAGCGAGTGAGGCGAGCACGACGCTGCTGCCGACCAGCATCGAGATGCGCGCGCCGAAGATGATGCGCGAGAGAATGTCGCGGCCCAGTTCGTCGGTGCCGAACCAGTGCGAGCGCGATGGAAGGTCGAGGCGTGCTGGCAGGTTGATGGATGCGGGGTCTTGCGGCGCAATCCAGGGCGCGAACAACGCGAAGATCACGAAGACCACGACCAACACTACGCCTGTTGCCGCCAGCGGATTGTGGCGGGCATTTCCAGCAAGCGAGCGGCGGAACGAGATGGCGGTGGTGGACAAGTTAGCCTGTGGAATTCTAACTGCTAATTATTCTTCGAGTCACGTCTTCCGGGGCGCCGCGGGGTTGTGCAATTCCTAAGTGTTTTGTCAGGGATGCGCCCGGTCCGTACCCACCCGGGTATACCCGTACTCCCCCCGGTATATTGGAATCATCGGGTTAGCGCGGAAATGCGATTTGATCTATTGGCATCAATGACTTGCGGGCAAAATCTTGAGCGGCAATGAGTTAGCTCGTACGTTGCCCCGGTTCCGGCGCTGCTTCGGCTTCGACCATGATCGCCGATTGAAACTGTGGAAGACAAGGTTAGATGTCACAGTAGGTTGTGGAAAGAGCTGGTCGAATAGCCTGGAGCGCGTTCACCACACTTCGAGCTTGATCTCGCGGTAACTATTGATCAGTTCGAAATCTGTCCGATTGGTCGTAATGAGGCGGGCTCCGTGGGAGCGAGCGGTGAGTGCGATGAGAACGTCGAAATGCAGGTCGCGCAATTTGGTTGGCGCGAAGCCGTGATCGGCACGAATGCTGGCCAGCATCTCACCCGATTCCAGCCAATTTTTTTGTGTCGGAGTGAGGATCGGATGGTTTCTCGCCAGAGCCATGAGGAACTTGCGGTCCGAAGGCTTCGCCGCGCCCCGCCATAACTCCGCGAGAACCACAGACGATATTCGGATGGCACCGATGACCGACTGGAGTCTCTCTCGATGGCGCGGCGACCGAAGGTCGTCGATGATGACCGACGAGTCGAAAATGACCAGGTCAATCAATGTACCCTTCGAACGAAAGCTTCCCTTCATACTTCTTCATCAGCTTTTTGAAGCGCTTGAGCGCGACAATTTCGCGGAGGGCGATGTGAACGGCATCTGTTCGGGATTTTGCGCCGAGGACTTTCACGGCCTCGTCGGCCAGTTGAGTATCCAGGCGGATTGACGTCATGGTTACGGCCATAATGCTCTCCCTTTATGTATATACATGATAAGATAATGGTATATACACGTCAAGGGCGATTGCGCCGCTCATTCTTCGCAATGAGCCTTCGCAACGAGCGAAAGTATGGGTCGCTCGCTCACGGCGCCTGGAACGGATTTTCGACGCGGATGCCGGCGATCATTTGCTGGTCGTTCAGATGCTGGGCATTCAGATCCTCGGAGAGGATTCGGCTGGACGCGGACTTGGCTGCAGAGGCGACGATCAGGGCATCCCAAAAACCGATGCGAGATTCGTCCTCGATGCGAAATGCCGCTGCAATTTCGACCGGGGTGGTTTCCACGCACCAGATCGAGTAGCTGTTCACCACCAGCCGCGCTACATCCTTAGGAAGCGGCGTCGCAATCTTGCGTGTAACGTTCACGTAGAATTCCTGCAGCACTTGCATGCTGAGCACGCCGGTACGCTGGCTCCACAGTTCTCGCAGAACGCTCTTGGCAGCTTCGTGCTTGGCTTTCGCGTCTGCGTCGTGAGCATAGATCAAGACGTTGGTATCGACGAAGGTCTTACCTATCATCGTTTGTTCGATCACCGCTTGTTCGATCTCGTTTGTGCCATTCGTCCCGGCTGGAGCGGATCACCCCGCCCAAATGAAAGCCTTGATCGAGTAGCGCTGTTGCCTGACGCTCGGCGCGTTCGTAGGCTTCTTCCTCCCCGACCAGGATCTCGATCTGCTCGGCGAGCAGGCCGCTGATCGAGGAGCCTCGCCGCGCAGCCAGGATTTTGGCCTTGCGGATCGTCTGTTGGGGCAGGCTAACTGTAAGATTCTGCTTGCTCATAGCTCAAATCCACGTACATTACGTGTAACACGTATACTGCGTGTTATCAAGATTTCAAGGCGTGCACGGCTGCGCTGTTGAAGACGAGCCGGTCGTAGGTGGATCGCATTCGCGACGCGAAACGCGACATTACGTTGTCGAGTTTGCAGTGGGCGGCGGCTTTGGTGGGGCGGCGGGTGGTGATTGAGGGTGCTAGGCGCTCTGTGGTTGGTATGGATGACGTTCGTGCCACTCCTCGCTCAAATCTTTCCAGGATGGATTCATTGAAACGATCAGCGCTATTTTCTTGATCCGCAGCCAACCCTTGATGCGCTTCTCGCGTTCGATGGCGTTGTGGACGTCTTCGAAGCGCTCGAAATAGACGAGGCGGTCCAGTTTGTACTTGGCGGTGAATCTCGAACCTATTCCTGTTTTGTGTTCGCGAACTCTACGCATGAGATTGTTGGTGACGCCTGTGTACAGGGTCATTGAGCGGTTCGTCATGATGTAGACAAAATACATAGGTCCTTCGCGTGATGGCTCCCAACGGCGCTGGAGCACGCGGGGCTCAGGATGACAAGTCTGGGGCGAGATGTCTGTGATGGACGAACTTTGCGGCGGTGGAAAACTGGGGAGTGGGATTCGGCCCGTCAGCATTCATACATTGTCGTGCTTTCATGCCTTGTCATCCTGAGCGCGGTTTTTGCGCGAAGGACCCATGCAGTTGGGCTGGACCTCTGAAGTGTACGGAGGCATTGCGGTGCTGTTGAAACATGCCGGTCGCAAGCGGATCGCATTCTCGATCTGAGGCGCGATATCACGCGCCCGGGCGGTCAGTCCGGCTCTGCATCGAACCAACGGACAAACATTTCGCCCGCCTCCGATAAGTTCAGCGGTCCGCATGCAATCCGAAACTGCTGTTTCTCAGCCCAACACTGAATCCAATCCTTCTCACTCCGATCTATTCGCTTTCTCTCCAGTACACCGTCTTGTTTTCGTGTATCACGCAGATCGATCTTGACACTCCAGCCGGGATTATCCAGAGTATCGACGCGAATGCCATAACTATGTTCCCAGTCGCCATTCCACTGGCTCGCATACCAGCGTTCTAGAGGCGAAATGCTCATACGTCTCCTTTAGGTCCAATCTTCACTGTCTGATCCTCGGATTCGCCACGGAATACAGCACGTCCGTCAGGAAGTTTACTGCGACGTAGGTCAAGCCAATCGCCAGGATGCAGCCTTGCACCAGGTAGTAATCGCGGTTCGAGATGGCTTGGATGGTGAGGCGGCCGATGCCGGGCCAGGAGAAGATGGTTTCGGTCACGATTGCGCCTGCCAGCAACGCGCCGAATTGCAGGCCTAGCACGGTGATGATGGGGATCATGGCGTTGCGCAGGGCGTGGCGGTAGACNNAGCTCTTCGAGCATGGAGGTGCGGACCATGCGGGTGAGGATGGCGGCGAGCGCGCTGCCCATGGTGACCGCGGGAAGAATTAGATGCGCGAATGAGCCGGAGCCGGAGACGGGAAGCCATCCGAGTTTGATGGCGAAGAGAAGAATCAGAATGGGGCCGAGCGCGAAGTTGGGGAATGACAGGCCGAAGAGGCTGACGACGGAGAGCAGGCGGTCGTCCCAGCGGTTGCGGCGGCGGGCCGAGCGCACGCCTGCGGGGATCGAGAGAATGATGGCTACGAACAACGACGCCAGCGTGAGTTGCAGGGTGTAGGGATAGCGCTGGGCAACTAAGCGCGTGACGCTTTGGTTGTAGCGGAACGAGGGGCCGAGGTCGCCGTGGAGAACGCCGCGCCAGTAATGGATGTATTGCTGGCCGAGCGGGGCGTCGAGGCCGTAGGCGTGGCGCGTGGCGGCAATGTCGGCAGGCGGCGCGCCTTCGCCTAGCATTTGCTGGATGGGGTCTCCGGGGACGAGATGGATTAGGAGGAAGACCAGGCTGACTACCAGCCAGATTACTGGGAGGGTGTAGAGGACGCGTTGGAGAAGGGCTTTCGGCATTAGTCGTTAGTCGTTGGGCGGTCGTCGTTAGCCGTTGGTCGTTGGTCGTTGGGGCCTCAGGATGACAGGATGACAGACAGTAGGAACTTTATCTTAGTCTCGGAATCTTAGTCTCCGGACTGCTTTGCTGGTTCCGCTTTGCTCTCGGCATTTTCCAGCTTCTCGATCTTCACGCTGGCGATGCGATGGCCTTCCATTTCTTCTACGGTGAAGCGATGGCCTTCATATTCGAAGGATTCGCCGAGCCTGGGAATCCTTTGCAGGCGGGCCAGGATGAATCCGGCGAGAGTTTCGAAGCCGGCGTCGCGGGGAAGAATGAGGCCGTGCTGGGTTTCGAGGTCGCGGATGTTCACGGCGCCGTCGAGCGCCATCGCCGATTCGTCTTCGAGATTGGGCTGAGGCACGGAGATGTCGAATTCGTCTTCGATATCGCCGACGAGTTGCTCGAGAATGTCTTCGACCGTAATGACGCCGGCCGTGGAACCGAATTCGTCGACCACGACGGCCAAATGTCGGCGGCGTTGTTTGAACTCGGCCAGCAGTTCGGCGAGCACTTTGGTTTCGGGAACGACCAGAACGTCGTGCATGATTTGGCCGATGGTCATGCGGGAGATGCGCGCGGCCAGCGGCTGTCCGAGATTGGCGAGACGCAGCCGCACCCAGCGCACCAGCTCTTTGTAATAAAGCACGCCGACGATGTGCTCGGGGCCGCGCTGCGGATCGTAGGCGGGAATGCGCGAGTGCTGTCCCTCGACCACGCGGGTTAGGGCTTCGTCGATTGAGAGATCGGACGGCAATGAAAAGATATCCGGGCGGGCCACCATGACTTCGCGGGCGGTAATGCTATCGAGTTCGATGGCATTGTGGATCATCTCTTCCTGAAACTCGGGAATCTGTCCAAACTGGCGGCTGGCGGTGACGATNNGAGTGGACGGCGCCGCCGCGGCGAGCATCGCGGGCTCCGAAAAGGCGAAGGACCAGACCGCCGGAACGGCGCATGAAGAAGAGAATCGGGCGGGTGATGGTGAGGAACGCTTCCATGGGCGCAGCCACGGCCAGCGCGATCTGTTCGGCGCGCTGCAGGGCTAGAGTTTTAGGGACGAGCTCGCCGAGCAGCACGTGCAGGTAAGTGATCAAACTGAAGGCGATCACGATGGCGATGCCGTGAGCATATACGGCGGCGTGGGGAACTTCGTGCACGAAGCGAAGAGCTTCGACCATGCGGGCGGCCATGGGTTCGCCGATCCAGCCCNNCTGACCATGGTGATGCCCAGTTGCACGCCGTTGACGACTTCATCGAGGTGCTGATGAAGGCGCTGCACATTGCGGGCGCCGATGCGACCGGCTTCGATAAGCTGCTGGATGCGGGTATCGCGAATGCTGATGAGCGAGAATTCTGCAGCGGCGAAAAAAGCATTCGCTGCCACCAGGAGAAGAATCAACAGCACCCGGAGCAGCACAAAGGCGATCATNNTGGAGAAGGTAATTCTAACATTTCAAAGGGGCTGCACACAGGGTCAGGATGGCCGGTCGCCGCCGGCGAATTTCCTCCGCCGTATTGAATCGAGAACAGCGCCCGGAAAATTTGGCTGATTCAGGCTAACCAATTGAGCCGGTGTGGGGTCTAAAGGGAAGGCGGGGAGTTGGTTTCGCGGCGCCGCAACATTGCTTACGCAACATTGCTTAAGAGTCTGGTCTGAAGTCTCGGGCATAAAAGCTAAGGAACAAAAGGCGGTCTGGCCGCGTACAACAGAATGAGGGCGCAGGACGGCCCTATCTCCATCTTGAGCTCATACGAGGAGGCAGTCGTGAACGGAAATGGAACTCATAAGAAAAAGCGCCGCAAACTGCTTATATATGGCGCAGTTGTGGCGGTGATCGTTCTGCTGATTGCGGTCGGCGTGTTTGCGGCCACGCGCGGCGGCACCAAGATTGACCCCTCGAAGCTGGCAAAAGTGGAAAAAGGCGACTTGGCCAAGAGCGTCGTGGCCACCGGCAAAGTGACGCCGATCACCAAGGTTGAAGTAAAGTCCAAAGCCAGCGGCATTGTGAAGAAGTTGCTGGTGGACTACGGCGATCGGGTCAAACAGGGTCAGCTTCTGGCGCAGCTCGATAAGGTGGAGATAGAGGCGCAGGTGGCGCAGTCGCG
>PMHV01000010.1 GCA_003156805.1 Acidobacteriaceae bacterium
CCATTCAGTTGCGACACAAACGGCAGAATTTCCGCGATAAACTGGTCTTTCACCAGTTCGCTGATTTCTTCCTGGCGGGTGCGTTCTCCGCCGGTAAGCAGGTCGGGCACAGTCACCTCCAGGGCTCGCGCCAGCCGTTCCAGGGAACTCAGCGTGGGCGTGGCTTTTTCGTTTTCGATTTTCGAAACGTACGTCCGCGGCACGGACATGCGTCCCGCCAGTTGCCGCTGGCTCAGCCCGTTGCGCAGCCGCAGCGAGCGAATCGACGACGCCAGGTTCAGGTGTCCGCGCCCCGTGCCCGGTATGGGCATCATGATCGGCGGCACCGCCATCACCGGTTCCGGTTCCGGCTCCTCGTCCATGGACGCGTGGCAGCGGCGGCAATTATTGTTGACGGTGCGGAACTGAACCAACAGGCAGTGATCGCAGCGGACTACTTCCCGTGCATCTACCGGGGCAAGTGTCGTAGCCATCGAGTTGTGGGAGTGCCAGAGCCGGCTACTCCTTACAGCTATAGCTGGAATCTGTTTCTGGGGGACGATTCCAACTGCACGTCAATCTGCGGCAACACCCCTGTGGATGTCAAGGGTAAAATGCACCAAAAGTGGGAAATCGTTCGCATCGCGCCGCAACCCCACGCAACAACGCTCGAAAATCGAGCGAAAATCCCGCGAAAAGACGCAGAAAGACACTGTAAGATGCGGAGAACAAGGCCAACCCCATGATCGATCGCGACAGCGCCTGGTGTTTACTAACTGAGTTCACCCAATCCGAAAGTTTGCGCAAGCACGCCCTCGCCGTCGAGGCCTGCATGCGCGCCTGCGCGAAAAAGTTCGGCGCCGACGAAACTCGTGTGGGGCGGACGCCCCCGTCCGCCGCCGTTGACTCTGATTTTGACTCTGACTCTGACTTTGCCGGCCCCGAAGAAGACCTCTGGGGCATCGTCGGCCTAGTCCACGACTTCGATTACGAGCGCTGGCCCAGCCTCGAAGACCATCCCTACCGCGGAAACGAAATTCTCAAACAACGCGGCTGGCCTGAAGCAATCCGCCGCGCCGTCATGTCGCACGCCGAATACACCGGCATCCCGCGCGACACTCCCATGGAAAAAGCTCTCTTCGCCTGCGACGAGCTCGCCGGATTCATCACCGCCGTCGCTCTCATCAAACCGGGCAAGTCCCTTTCCGAAGTCGACGTGAAGTCGGTGCGCAAAAGAATGAAGGACAAAGCCTTCGCCCGCAAAGTCAACCGCGACGACATCGTAAACGGCGCCGCCGCCCTCGGCGTCGACTTAGACGAGCACATCGCCATGTGTATCGCGGCGATGAAGGCAATCGCCGCAGAGCTAGGCTTGGATGGCAGCGCCGCCAATCCGGCGTAAGCGAAAGGCCGTGTGGGACGGACACTCCTGTCCGTCGCCTTTGAGAGGTACGCAAGACATTTCTCGGTTTTCTCCGTGTCTCGGTGCCTCCGTGGTGAAGCCGGAACGGTCATGCGAGCAAAAAGTCAAGTCTACTTTAGTAGACAATCAACGTACACGAAAGTAGACATGCCAGGCGGCCACTAACTCCCGTGTTATCAATACCGCCCACTTCTTATCAACAACTTACAGCCGATGAATCCGTGCATTTTCAAATGTTCCCATGGGAACATTACACAGTGTTCCCGTAGGAACATCACACAATGTTCCCATGGGAACATTACAGCTTACCGCAGCGCCTCGGCAATTTTTCCGCTGGCGATCAGCTCCGCCAGCCGCGCGAAGTCTTGATACATGACGCGATCTTTTTCCATCGTCGCGCACACAGAACGAATGGCAGCGTGGGCTGCCTGACCTCGCTTTGAAGTCTTGAGAGGCTTCGCCGCATGAAGATAAAAATCGATCGCCTGCGCCGCGGCCATGGCTTCAATCGCCAGCACGTGGCGCGTGTTCTCGACGATGCGCTTCAGCTTGATCGCCGCCGTCATTCCCATCGAAACATAATCTTCTTTGTTGCCCGAAGTCGTAATCGAATCGACCGACGCGGGATGCGCCAGCACTTTGTTCTCGCTGACCAGCGCGGCGGCGGTGACCTGCGGCATCATGAAACCGGAATTCAATCCCGCGCCCGGCGCGAGAAACGGCGGCAGGCCTTCGTTGAGCGCGGGGTTCACCAGCCGCTCGATACGGCGCTCGCTGATGCCCGCGAGCGCGCTCAATGCGATGGCTAGAAAATCCAACGCGAAAGCGATCGGCTCGCCGTGAAAGTTTCCGCCGGAAACGATGTCGCCTTCTAACTTCTTCGCGTCATTCTTCTTCGCATCATTCTTTTTCGCGTCATTCTTGTTCGCGTTATCGATGACGATGAACACGAGCGGATTATCGACCGCTGAATTCGCTTCGGTTTCAAACACTGCGCGGCAATGAGCGAGCGTGTCGCGTACCGCGCCGTGCACCTGCGGAATGCAGCGCAGCGAGTAAGCATCCTGCACGCGGCCGCAGTCGCGATGCGACTCGCGAATCTGACTGCCTTCGAGCATGCGGCGCAGATTGGCCGCCGTCTTGATCTGGCCGCTGTGCGGACGCGCGCGGTGAATGCGCTCGTCGAAAGCCGCGTCCGTTCCTTGAAGTGCGTCACAGGTGAGAGCGCCGATCACGTCGGCGGAATCGACCAGCGTCTCCGCGTCGAGCAGCGCCAGCGTGCCCACGCCGAGCATGGCCTGCGTGCCGTTGATGAGCGAAACGGCTTCTTTCGCTTCGAGCACGAGCGGTTTGATCTGCGCGCGCTTCAATGCGTCGGCGCTGGCAACGCGCGCGACTTTTCTGTCGCCACCGCCGTCGCTGACGTCATTCATGCACTCGCCTTCGCCGATGAGCGCGAGCGCAAGATGCGCGAGCGGAGCGAGATCGCCGCTGGCGCCCACGCTGCCCTGCGACGGCACGAACGGAGTGACGCCCCGGTTGAGCATTTCGCACAGCGTGTCGATCACCGCGGCGCGCACGCCGGAATGACCTTTGGCAAGGGAATTGGCGCGCAACAGCATCATGGCGCGCGTTTCGGCGATGGAGAGCGGCTCGCCCACGCCCACCGCGTGCGAGCGGACCAGGTTGACCTGCAGTTCGCGAATCTGTTCGCCGGCGATGCGCACGTCACTGAGCTTGCCCACGCCGGTGGTGATGGCGTAGGCGAGATGGTTGCCCGCGACCAGCGCGTCGACTACGGCGCGGGCGCGGTCGACGGCTTCGCGCGCGTCGGGCGCGAGCAGCACGGGACGGCGTTCGGCAGCGACTTCGCGCACCGCTTCCAGAGTGAGATCGTTGCCGTCGATGTGAAGTGCGTTCACGAGAGGCTTCGTCCTTGCTTTCTTCGTACCAATGCTCACGTCATTACTTGTTTGTAATTAGTTTACAATCTTTACTTTCTCATACTTACTTTCCCAGGGCGGCGCGAAAGACGCTCAAATACTTTTCCGGCAGGGCGGCGACTTTCATGTTCGAATCGGTGACGATGTGGGTGGTCTCGCCTTCAGCGAAGAGCGCGCCGTCGGCGGCTCGGCGCAATTCATAACCAAAATGGACGACCGAGTCGCGCACATTCAGCAGGCGCGTGCGCACCAGAACTTCTTCGTCATAGCGCACGGGCGCGCGATAGCGGCACTTGGCTTCGGCCACGGCGATGAAGCAGTTGTCTTCGCTTTCCATATCGCGATAAGAAAAACCCATTTGCCGCAGCAGTTCGACGCGCCCCACTTCGAACCAGACGAAATGATTCGAGTGGTAGACCACGCCCATCTGATCGGTTTCGGCGTAGCGCACGCGTAGGCGGGTTTCGTTTACCGCTCGATCCTTGTGCGCCCGGTCATTGGCAGCGCGATCGTCGTGTGAAGTCATTTTCCGCTCCACTTATTTTCCGCTCCACTTCGGCTTACGCTTTTCGAGAAACGAAGCGATGCCTTCGCGGAAGTCCGCGGTGGTGCGAATGCCGGCGTTCTCGCGCACGGCGGCGTCGATCTGCGCGTCAAGTTCGGCGCGGGCGGAATTGGTGAGCAATTGTTTGGTCATGCGCAGAGATACGGGACTGTTTTCCATGAGCAGCGCGGCCAACTCGCGGGCGCGGGCCATCAACGTTTCCGGCGGAACGATCTCGTTGACGAGGCCCATGCGGGCGGCTTCGTCGGCGGCGATGATGCGTCCAGTGAGCAGCAGATCGCGCGCCTGTTTCTCGCCTACCTGGCGCAGAAGGAAAGTGGAAACGATGGCAGGCACAAAACCGATGCGCACTTCGGTGTAGCCGAACCTGGCTTCGGGCACGGCCAGTGTGAAGTCGCACAGCAAGGCGAGCCCGGTACCTCCCGCGATGGCCGCGCCGTTGACCGCGGCGATGGTGACCTTGGGAAATTCGTAGAGCGAGCGGAAGAGAAGGACCATCTTCTGGGAGTCTGCCAGGTTCTGCTCGGGCGAACTGTCGAGCAGAGCTTTCAGATTGTCGAGATCCATGCCGGAAGAAAAAGCTTTGCCGGCTCCGGTGAGGATGAGAATGAGCGCATCGGATTGGGCCACTTCGCCGAGGCCGCGCAGTAAGTCGTCGATCAGCTCAAAGCTAATGGCGTTGCGCTTGTCGGGACGGTTGAGCGTGAGCGTGGCCACGCCGGAGTCGTATGCGAGTTGGATAGTTTTGTAGTCCATTCAAAACCTGCCACGGATTTCACGGATTAAAACGGATCAAGATCATTGGGTAATTCAATGCGGCCTGATTCAAAGCGGCATCATATATCTCTTCGGACATAATAGAGTGCCCTCCGGGCTAAAGCCCGCTGATGGTCAGTTCGTATATGGTCCGCGCGAGATCCCTCGCCCCGCTGGTGAAAACGCGGGGCTTCGGGATGACGCCAGTCTCGAGTTTACGACTCCACTGATAAAGACCCCAGGGTCTACAGTTCAATCGGCGGCTTGCGAGGCCGTGTACCTTGCTCCGATCTCGGCTGTGGCGCGGAGCAGCGTGTCCAGCGGCTTCAGGGGCGGCAGTTCTGCGCCGTGCTGTTTGAGCGCGTCGATCACTTTTTCTGTCGCGATATTTCCTACCAACGCATCCTGCGCGAAGGGGCAACCGCCGAGGCCGCCCAGGGCGGAATCGAAGCGGCGGCAGCCGGCGTCGTAGGCGGCGAGAATCTTTTGCGCGGCTTGCTCGGCACGGCTGTGCAGATGCACTCCGATCTCAAGATAATCATACTTGGCCATGACCGCGGCGACGAGTTCATGAACTTGTTCGGGAGTGGCAATGCCGACCGTATCGGCGAGAGAAATCATGCGCAGGTTGTCAACTTCCATGAGCGCGATGGCTTCGATGACTTCATCAATGTTCCACAAATCGCCGTAGGGATTGCCGAAAGCCATGGAGATGTAGACGACCACGTCGAGCGCGGCAGCGTCGGCTTTGTTCTGGATCTTTTCCAGTTCATCGAGCGCCTGCTCGGCGGATTGATTCTGATTGTTGCGCAAGAAGGTTTCGGAAATCGAGTAGGGAAATCCGAGAGTGCTCACAGATTGCGTCGCGATCGCCCGCTCAGCGCCTTTTTCGTTGACGACGATGCCGATGATTTCCACGTCGTCGGGCGGGTCGAGATCTTTCAACACTTCTTCGGAATCGGCCATCTGGGGCACAGCCTTCGGAGAAACGAAGGAGACGGCATCGATGTGCTTGAATCCCGCGCTAATCAGGGCTTGGAGATAGGTGCGCTTGATGTCGGGCGGAATCTGGCCTTTGAGGCCTTGCCAGGCATCGCGGGGACATTCGATGAGCTTGACGGAATCAGGCAATCATTTCACCACGGAGACACGGAGTCACGGATAAAGCCTTTTAAGGATAAAGAACGTTACAGAACCCTTCTCGCAATTCCTCCTCAATCTGGCCTTTCAGGCCTTGCCAGGCATCGCGGGGGCATTCGATGAGTTTGACGGGATGAGGCAATTTACTCACCACGGAGACACCCTTCGGCTTCGCTCAGGGCAGGCTCCGGCACGGAGAAAACCTTTTTGGGCCAAAACCTTCATAGAACTCTTCGAACTATTCCGCCACGAGTTAGGACCGATACGTTGAAATTAAGGATCAGTCCCACCCGTCTGCTGGTTAACTTTAAGTATGTCAGGAGCTGCGCTTCGTGGACCGGCAGGACATGTTCGACGCACTTGAGTTCCAGGACCAGTGCATTTTCAACGATGAGATCGATCCGATATCCGCAGTCGAGCTTTACGCTCTTATACTCGACGGGCAAGGGCACTTGTCTTTCGAAAGTGATCTTTCGCAGGTGCAGTTCATGGCAAAGGCACTCCTCATAGGCGGACTCAAGGAGACCGGGACCCAGAGCACGATGGACTTCGACCGCCGCGCCAATCACCTGCTCAGTGAGTTCTTCATGGAGAAGTCCTCCCCGTGCCTCGGTGTCTCCGTGGTGAATTCCGTGACGGTGAATCATGTTTGCAGCACTCCTACTTTGAACTCGGCTACGTCGGGGTTCAGGGCTGCGGCTTCGAGAGCGTGGGTGATGGCTTCGCGGGTTTCGGAGGGATCGATAATTTTATCGATCCACAGCCGGGCCGCGCCGTAGCGGGGATCGGTTTGCTCGTCGTAGGTGCGCTTGACCGATTCGTAGAGCTCTTTCTTTTCTTCCTCGCTCAGAGTTTTGCCGCTGCGTTCGAGTTGCTTCACTTTGATTTCGACGAGAGTTCCGGCGGCGGCATCGCCGCTCATCACCGCGTAGCGCGCGGTGGGCCAGGCGAAAACAAAGCGCGGATCGTAGGCTTTGCCGCACATGGCGTAGTGGCCCGCGCCGAACGATCCGCCGACGATGACGGTGATTTTCGGCACCACGGAATTTGAAACGGCATTCACCATCTTTGCGCCGGCTTTGATGATGCCGCTCCATTCGGCGTCGCGGCCCACCATGAATCCGTTGACATCCTGGAGAAAAACCAGCGGGATCAGATTCTGGTTGCAGTCCATGATGAAGCGAGCGGCTTTTTCGGCAGACTCGGTGTAAATCACGCCGCCGAACTCGAGGCGTTTGTGGCCTTCGTGATCGGTAGCCTGCGCGTGCAACTTCTGATTGGCGACGATGCCGACGGCGAAGCCGCCGATGCGACCGTAACCGCAGACCAGAGTCTTGCCGTACTCGGGCTTGTACTCGTCGAAGCGGCTGGCATCGAGAATGCGCGCGAGAATTTCTTTGGTGTCGTAGGGGCGCGCGGGCGAGGAATCGTAGATGCCGTAGATTTCTTCGGCGGCCATGGCGGGCGGGAGTGGCTTCCTGCGATCCCAGGGCGATTGGCGGCGGTATCCCCATTTGTCGATGATGGAGCGAATGCGCTCGAGGCAGGATTGGTCGGTGGGCTCGCGGAAATCGACGGTGCCGCTGATGGCGGAGTGCATGGCCGCGCCGCCGAGATCTTCGGCGGAAACCTTCTGGCCGATGGCGGCCTGCACCAGCGCGGGACCGGCTAAGAATAATCCGCTGCCGTCGGTCATTAAAACGTGATCACACATCACGGGCAAGTATCCGCCGCCGGCCACGCACATTCCCATGATGGCGGCGATTTGCGGAATGCCCATGGCCGACATGACGGCGTTGTTGCGAAAGACGCGGCCGAAATCGTCGGTGTCGGGGAAGACATCCTCTTGCAAGGGCAGGAAGACGCCGGCGGAATCGACGAGATAAATGGTGGGGATGCGGTTTTCGATGGCGATGTTCTGGGCGCGAATGACTTTTTTCGCGGTCATGGGAAAAAACGCGCCGGCTTTCACGGTGGCGTCATTGGCGATGATCATCACCAGGCGAGTTTGAACGCGGGCTATGCCGGTGATTACGCCCGCGGCGGGCGCGCCGCCCCACTCTTCATACATGCCGTGCGCGGCAAAGATGCCGAGCTCGAAAAACGATGTGGGATCGGCCAGCAGATCGATGCGCTGGCGCGCGGTGAGGCGTCCTTTTTTGTGCTGGCTCTCGACGGCTTTGGCGCCGCCGCCTTCGCGGATTTTTTCTTCGTCGTTGTGAACCTGGGACATCACGTCGGCAAGGAAGCGCATGTTGGCTTCGAAGCGGGCGGAAGTTGGGTCGACCTTGGTGGCGAGGACGTTCGACGAAGAAGGAGGTGGCGCGGTTTCGTTGCGGTCGGCCATGGGCTGAGGGAGCGGACTGTTTACGGTATACCACTCCCGCAGGGGCGCGCAACGGAAGGCACATCCACCGCCGGGATACAGGGCGAGAGAAGACGCGCCAGGAAAACGTTGGCTGGGTTTGCCGAAAAAGAACGGGGAGGCGAACAAAAGTTTATTCTCCCGACCTTGCCCGAAGCGGGAAAACTCTAGGAACGGGACATCATTCGTCACTCGTCACTCGTCACTCTTAACTCTTAACTCTTCCAGGTTGCGCCATCCCTTGCCGGCACCCCCAGTACTTGCGTAACCCGATGCTCGCAGCCTGCACTGCCGAAAGCCAACTCAGGGAACGTCCCCGCATCTGCTTCGGCAGTCGAAGAGAGGGTATGTGCCAAGAAGGAGAATCCGGACTCGTATGCATTGCGCGCAACTTGCCCTGCTGTTGGTTCCGGCGTTCAGTTGGGCGCAGAATGCCAGCTGCAGCGAGCAGGAAACGATCGCCCAACTGGTGCAGCAGATGAAGCAGTTGCAGCAGCAAGACCGCGACCTGCAAGAGCGGGTGAAGATTCTCGAGGCCAAGCAACCTCAAGCTTCAACTTTGCCCGATGCCGTTCCCGCCTCACCGACCGCGCCCCAGCAGTGTGCCGAAGAAACTGCGCCACCACCGGCGCCAGAGGCCCCGGCCCACGATTGGCACGAGGTACGCGGCATCCAGTGGCGTGGCTTCGGAGAAGTCGACTACCAGGTTCTGAACCAGCGCCAGCCGGAAACGGGAACCGGCGGGTTTGTCCCCGGTTCCGCGGGAAACTTCTACACCGGCGATTTTGGTCTATTCCTCACTTCAAGACTCACTAATAAAGCCAGCGTGCTTTCCGAGATCGTGTTCGAGGAAGGCGATGCGCAGAGCTACAAGGTAGACCTGCGACGGATGTTGCTCAAGTACGACTACAACGACCATTTGAAGATGTCATTTGGCCGTTACCAGACCAACATCGGGTATTACAACTGGGCGTTTCGCAGCGCCGCCTGGCTGCAAACCACCGCGGATCGGCCGCTGGTGATGGAATACGCCAGCAATGGCGGTTTGCTCCCCACGCAAGCGATCGGGGTTTCCGTGACGGGCGCGATTCCGTCCGGGAAGCTGGGGTTGAACTACGTTGCCGAATACGGATCCTCTGACACTATTCGGCCCGACATCAGCGGCGATGGGTTACTGACCGATGAGAACAACGGCAATCAAACCAACGTCGGACTCTTCGCCAGGCCGGATGAGTTGCGTGGACTGCAAATCGGAGGCTCCTACTACCACGATCAGATCAGCAATAACGTCCTGAACGCGCTTTCCGGCGCTCAGGTTGCTCCGCCTCCGGGCACTCCGGGAGCGTCCGCGAGGTATGGCCAGACGATCGTCAACGCCTACGCGGTCTACGTGGCTCACGGCATTGAATTTCTGAACGAGGGGTTTCTGATCCGGCACGCCCTGGTGGGGAGCTCGCTCCGATTCGACACACCCGCCTTCTATTCGCAGTTCTCGAAGCAGTTCGGGCCGGTGCGGCCGTTTTTCCGTTATCAGTATGTGAACGCGAGCCCCAACAACGGGATCTACGACGATATCGGCTTGCGCTTCGGCCCTTCTTTCGGCGCGCGCTACGATCTGAACGACTACATCGCCTTTAAGGCCCAGTTGGACCACACCGTCCGCCGCGGTGAGCCAGACCTGAACGGCCTGCAACTGCAGTTGGCATTCACTTTTTGAGGCCAGGAGGCGCATGGGCGTCAAATCAACGGCAACTCTGCTTGTCCTGGGACTGGCCACTCTCTCGCTTGCCCCGCCCGCCACAGCTCAGGCCGACGATGTGGCCGTAGTGGTCAGCTCTAGAAATCCAGCCACCAATATCAGCCTCGGAGAATTGCGGAAGATGTTCGCTGGTACCAAACGCTCATGGCCGGGCGGCCAGCCCGTCAAGCTCGTCACGCGCGGTCCGGGATGCCCTGAACGGCTGGTTTTGCTGAAGCTCCTGGCGATGTCCGAAATCGAATACAAACAATATTGGACCGGCCAGGTGTTTCGGGGTGAGGCCGACGCCGAACCTTTGACCGTTCCCTCCGTGGGCATGCAGAAAGAGGCCCTGACGGTCTTTCCTTGGGCCATCAGTCTGGTGAATGTCCGGGAAGTTAAGCCTGGGATGAAAGTGATCAAGGTCGATAGCCTGCTGCCGGGCGCAAGCGGATACCCGCTCCACTGAAAATCGCAGAGTCAAGATTTCTTTTGCATCCATTCCGCGAGGCGGCAGCCGTCTTCCTCCAGCAGGAAGGTTCCCGCGCCGAAACATTCGCCGAAGATGCGATGCGATTCCGGGTCACGGGCCGCGCGAGAAATCCATTGCCGGCCGACCTGATATTGCGCCGCAGTGAACCATTTCTGCGGCAGGATTTCGACCAAGCCCGCCTGCAGATAGAAAACAAAGAGCGCGAAGACGGGATCGTCGTTCGACAATGCCGGGAAGGTGGTGGGCACGACCAGTTCATCGACCGTGGCCATTTGCGGCGGGACTTCGATCTTGTGCGTACCCACGCTCATGGCGAGCGGGACTTCAAATTCCGCCAGGGGCGCAGTCGCCGCGTACATCCGGTCCGACGATTGCTTGAACCATCCGGCAATCTCGCCGAGCTCAAACGCCTTGAGCCGGTCGGGATCGAAACAAGTCAGGCGAATGGTGCGTCCCTCGGGACACCAGACGCCGAGAAAATTCGGCGGCACCAGAAAGGGCCGGCAATAGGTATTCAGAGCCAGGCGCGGCTGGTTGGGCTCTTGTTCGAGCGCGAGCGAGACCAGATAGGCGAGCGGCCCCTGCTCGCCGTGATGCGTCCAGACAAAATTCTGTCCGGCCAGCGAGCGGATCGGCGGAAAAGTCTTCCAATACCAAGGCGCGGGACCGACCATGCGTTCCACTTGCTGGCGGAGGCTGGTGAGATTTGGAGTGGGCATTCAAGAATTGGGTAATTGGGTAATCGGGTAATTTGGCGATTGAAAATCTTGCGGCGGCCGTTCAATTGCACAATTACCCGATTGCACAATTACCCAATGACTCGATTATTCAATCACCCCGCGGTCGGCACGCCCGGACTTTTCACGTTGGCGCGAATAAATTGCACGATGTCATCCATGGCGGTGCCGGGCTGAAAGATGGCGGCCACGCCGAGTTGCTTCAGAGCGCCTATATCCTGATCGGGAATAATGCCGCCCAGCAGCACGATCACGTCGTCCATTTTGTTTTGCTTGAGCAGGTCCATCACGCGCGGGACGATGGCGTTGTGCGCTCCGGAAAGAATCGACAGCCCGATCACCTGTACATCTTCCTGCAGCGCCGCGCTGACGATCATCTCCGGGGTTTGCCGCAGCCCGGTATAGATGACTTCCATGCCGGCATCGCGCAGGGCGCGGGCAATGACCTTGGCGCCGCGGTCGTGCCCGTCGAGGCCGGGTTTGGCCACCAGCACGCGGATCTTGGGATCGGGCATCTTCATTCATTTAACCACAGAAGCTTGGACCTCGGACCTCAGACCTTGGACCTCAGACCTCGGACTTCAGACCTCGCGGATTTGGATTTGCGGTGCGGAGCGAATCGCTGTTCTGCAAGCTCCGATTCGCGCTGGAAGTATCGGTCTCAAGTTTGACATCCTGGGTCTGAAGTCCGAGGTCTGAAGTCAGGTCTTACATGGTTTTCGTATCCAGACTTCGCCACAAATACCAGCAGGCCACGCTGCGGTAAGGCTGCCAACTCTTCGCGATCTTCTCCATCTGCTCGGGAGTGGGCAACTTGATCTTCTTCTTGCTCCCTTTCTTTGCCGCCGCGGACTTCTTTGTAACCGACGATTTCTTCGCTGAATTCTTCGCGGACTTCGCCCGCTGCACATCGAGGTAGTGCTTGTACATCGCCATGCGCACGCCGAAATCACCTGTGGGCAGCACGTTCTCACGCTTTAGCGTGAACATGAGAAACATTTGCGCGGTCCAGACGCCGATGCCTTTCACCTGAGTTAAGTGTGCGATCACTTCTTCGTCCGATTGTTGCGGCAGTTGCACGAAATCCAGCAGTCCAGCGGACACCTTAGCCGCAAGGTCTTTCAAATACGCAGACTTCTGTTTCGACAGTCCGACACCGCGCAATTGCTCGTCGGTGAGCTTGAGGACGCCTTCCGGCGTCAAGGGTTCGCCCGCGACTGCGGCGAAGCGCTTGAAGATGGTTACGGCAGCCTTGCCGTTCAGTTGCTGATAGACGATCGCTTCAGCCAGGCTGTGGAACTCGGGCGGGCCAAATTCCATGCGGCACGGACCCACCCGCTCGATAATGGCGCGCAGGACGGGGTCTGACTTCTTCAGATGATTGACAGCTCTTCGCATGGCTTTATAGATGTATCACAAAGTCAGATTGTAGCGAACAAACAACGAATCAACGAACATCAAGGCCGCACTTTCGCCGCCATGACTGCGCCATGTTTAACAAAAACAAAACCGGCGGGAGGCTCACGTGGAACTTGCCAGCGTCAAACTCCGCGCTCACGCCGCGCAATGCGGCGAACCTGCCGAAGTGCTTGACCAGATCGCTGATCTTTACGATGACGACGACGATTGGAGCGCCGAGCGGCGCGGCACCGGAGTACTCACAGCCGAGGCCCGAAAGAAATTTGTTTTCCAGCTGCCACAGCCACGAATCTAAGGATTTTGACGGGTTTTTGCAAAGGCAGGAGTCGCAGAAGTTAACGCGAAGGCCGCCGCGAAGCGGCCTTCGCCCGATCGCAATCCCCGATCAGCGGTATCGCGGTTGTGTCTTTAATTTCCCTACCTTGATGCTCGAGCCGCCATTGCCAACCGGGCAGGTGTCGCCCGGAGCCGTGGCTTCAACTACATTGAAGGTAATAGTTCCCGACGCGGTGCCGCCTGAGTTTCCCATCAAAACCCCCGCGCAGGCCTCGTTGACGGTGTTACCTGTGGCTGTGCTGCTGGCCCCGCTCGCCGAACTATCTGGCTCCGTGCATTCGCTGTCAAGGTGAACGCCCGACCCGGAGCTATTGAATACGGTGTTCGTGCTGGCCGTGTTGTGGTCGCTGCACAGGTCGATTCCATCCAGAAGATACGTAGCGCCGGTGACCACGATCGCCGCATTCGTTGTCACTTTGTTAGAGCTAACGTCGTTGTAGTCGGCGGTTTCAGCCCCGTCGGTGATGGTCACAATCGCTTCCTGCGTATTGCTCACCGTGTTCCCGCTGATGGTCACGTGGCTCGCGCTGGTGCCTCCGGAATCGTAAAGAAGAATTCCAGTCGCACTGTAGCAATTACCGGGGTAGCAATCCGACGGATTGACGTACACATCGTCGGTCACGATATTGTTCTGAATTTTCCCGCTGGCTCCAAAGCTCATCTGAATCCCGTTCTGCCCGATGAGCGTAGTAGCGCCAATTCCCACAATGTAATTGCCGCTGATCGTGGCAACCGTTCCGCTGCCATCGGCGGTAATTCCGTTCTTATCGTAATCATGGACACTGCTGTTTCCGATAGCGACCGTCGCGCTTCCGCCTGTACCGTAGCCGCTCTGGGCGTAGATGGCCAACCCGTCCTGGCAGCCAAAATCGGCCTGCGGGAGTTCCTGGTATCTGGTCGTCACGTGGTTCAGGGTGCCTGAGGCGTTCTGATAGTAGATTCCGACGAGATCGGTGGCGCAAGTGTTAAGCCCGTTATTGCTGCCGTCAACGGTGATATTGCTGATGTCGACCACGATCGGCGTGGCCAAAGCATTCGATGGAGTCTGCACAAGGATTTGGGCGGCAGTAGGCTGGCCGCTCGGATATCCATACAGATCGTTGCTGTTTACCAACACACCGCCGGCCGGAGACACGATTACCGGATTATTCGATCCCGAGGCCGCCGCGCCTACAGCGCCGTTTCCAGCCACGCCTTCCAGCGTCAGCTTCTTGGTGATCACAACCTGCTCGGCGTAGGTGCCGGGACAGATGTAGATCAGCGAACCGGCAGGCACGCTGCTAACGGCTGTCGAAATTGTGTTGTAGCTGGCAACGGCCTTGCAAGGCGTGGTACTCGGAGGGGTAACGACCACCGTGGAAGCCGAAACATTCCGGCTCCAAGCGAGAGAAAACACAGCCGCTCCCAAAACGCACAGGAGGGCACGACGACAGGCAACAGTAAACATAGAAATCCTCACAGTCGGGAATTTTCTTTCTTGGTTACTCTAGAGGTACACCCAGGGACGGGTCTGGAACAGACCCATTCAAAGCGTACATCCGGGCAGGCACTAAGTCAACGGTATAGTGGCCTCCGGAGAACATAGGTCGTGTCTCAAATAAGCAAGACACTACCGAGAACCAGTGTGTGCCGTGTCGAAGGGGAATCCCCGAAATGGAGCAACGCGGCCGCGTCATGCAAACCGAGTAACAAGTTAGTCGGTCAATGGCTTCGGTCGGGGGGCTTCGGTCGGGGGGCTTCGGTCGGGGGGCTTCGGTCGGGGCTTAACTTATGGACGCCTGACGTTTAGGATGCTTGTTCGTCGAACCCTGGAAGGCTTAGAATCGCCACTTCAGTTTCGGGAATCGCTTCTTTTTGGGAGACATGCAATGCGCTTGTTCGGACGGCTGCTCATTTTGCTTCTCTGCTCCGCGCTCGGCGGCTTCGCACAAACGACTTCGCCCGCCAGTTCCTCAACCAGGCCCGCGCCGGGCTTCAGCCTCGACACCATCGACAAGAGCATTGACCCCTGCGTGGACTTTTACCAATACGCGTGCGGCAACTGGATCAAGAATTCGGAGATTCCGCCCGACCAATCGCAGTGGGTCAGCTTTGTCGAACTCAACGAGCGCAATCGCGATATCGAACGCGGCATTTTGGAAAAAGCCGCGGCCGGCGGGGCCGGCCGCAATGGGGTCGACCAGAGAATCGGCGATCTCTATGGCTCGTGCATGGACGAGAAGGCCGTCGACGCAAAAGGCATCGCTCCGCTCCAGCCAGAGCTCGATCGCATCGCGGCGGTGCGGGATAAGGGCGCGCTGATCGACGAAATCGCGCACCTGCGCCTGGTGGGTGGCAGCTCGCTGTTCAGTTTCTATTCAGCGTCCGACCTTCACAATGCCGATGCGGTCATTGCCTACATCGACCAGGCCGGCCTCTCGCTGCCCGACCGCGACTACTACATTAAGGACGACAACCCAAAGATGAAAGAGATGCGGCAGCACCTGGTGGAGTACGTCACCCTGTCGTTTACTCTGGAGGGCCAGACGCCGCAGCAGGCCGCCGATTCCGCGCAAACTGTGCTTCGCATCGAAACCGCCCTGGCCAAGGCTTCCATGGACCGCACCGCCCGCCGCGACCCGAAGAACCGCGACCACAAGATGAGCCGCGACGAGGCGGTCGCACTCGGCCCCGATTTCTATCTGAATCGTTACTTCACAGCCGTGGGTGCGCCCAATTTCTCCCAGCTCAATGTCACGAATCCCGATTTCTTCAAGCAGGTCAATGCTACGCTGGACTCGGAATCTCTGGACTCACTGAAGACGTACGTGAGTTGGCACGCGTTGAACGCCGCTGCGCCCTGGCTCTCGCAGCCTTTCGTCGAGGCCAACTTCAAGTTCCAGCAGAACCTCACTGGCCAGAAGGAAATTCAGGCGCGCTGGAAGCGTTGTGTCAGCCTGACCGACCGCGAACTGGGCGAGGCGCTGGGCCAGAGATACGTGGACGTTACCTTCGGCCCCGAAGGCAAGCAGCGCATGTTGAAAATGGTGGACGCTCTCGAAACATCGCTGGCCGAGGATATTCACAATCTCTCCTGGATGAGCGACGAAACCAAAAAGCAGGCCAAGGTCAAGCTGGAGGCCATTCGCAACAAGATCGGCTATCCCGACGTGTACCGCGACTACACTCCCGTGGCGATCCAATCCGACGATCTGCTGGGCAACCTCGGTCGGGCCAACGAATTCGAGTCGAAGCGCGTGATCGCCAAGATTGACAAGCCACTCGACCGCAAGGAGTGGGGCATGACTCCGCCCACGGTGAATGCGTATTACAGCGGCTCCTTCAACGAAATCGTGTTTCCTGCCGGCATTCTGCAGCCGCCTTTCTTCGACAAGAATCTGGATGACGCCGTGAACTTCGGCGGCATCGGCCTTGTGATTGGCCACGAACTCACCCATGGTTTCGACGACCAGGGCCGCAAGTTCGATCCGCAAGGCAATCTGCACGACTGGTGGACGGAGCAGGATGGCAAGGAATTTGAAAAACGCGTCAGTTGCGTAGCCGACGAATATTCAAACTTCGTAGCGGTGGATGACCTGAAGCTGAACGGCAGACTTACCCTGGGAGAGAACACGGCCGACAACGGCGGCGCGCGCATCGCCCTGATGGCTCTCGAACACATGATCGCCGACGATAAGACCGGCAAAGAAGGTCGGAAAATCGACGGTTACACGCCCGAGCAGCGCTTCTTTCTGGGATTCGGGCGCGTCTGGTGCGAGAAGAGCCGTCCTGAGATATTGCGCACGCGAGTACTCACCGATCCGCACTCGCCGGGCAAGTACCGCGTCGATGGCGTGGTGCAAAACATGCCGGAGTTCCAGAAGGCCTGGGGATGCAAAACCGGGCAGCCCATGGTGGCGGAAAACGCCTGCCACGTGTGGTGAAACTGCAGTAGAGTCGGCGGCGGCCTTATTTCGCGCAACCGCCGGTCAAACCGCCCCCGGTAGCAGGGGCCCGGCTCCAACGCCGGGCCTCCTCATTCTTTTTTCTTTGTTCTCAACAAATTATTCTGCACGGACCAACCTGTGGCAGCCAAGCCGTGGCAACCCAGGTTCCTCCAGATCCGGTGCTTAGTCTCCAGAAGCCTGCAGGATCAGGTGATCTACGATGCGATGCGCCTCGTCAATGTGACGAAGAGCGCGATTCCGCAGGCCGCGCACGGAGGGATCGTCTTCTTCGCGGGCAATGTCGTTGTGTGCCTTGTCGAGCAATTCCAGTGCGCGGTGATAGCGTCCCCTGTGTCCCAAACTCGCATCCACAGGCGGATGGTCATTCAAATTCTTGCCATCGTCAATCGACGCGTGCTTGATTTCGCCAATGGCTTTGTCGATCTCTCCAATGGCGTGGTTCTCTTCACTGTCCATCCTGCCGGAGGGCGTCAGGCCCTCCAGATGAGCCCGGGCGTGGCGCAGGTCGGTAAGCGCGTGCAGGTACGCCGGATGCCTTCCGGGTTCGTCGGCGAAAGTGAATGCGGCACAGAGAGCGACCAGAAACACGATTACGGCGCAATGTCGNNTGCCTTCCGGGTTCGTCGGCGAAGCTCAGCCCGACGCAGAGCGCAACACAGAATACGATTACGGCACAATGCCTTAGGTTTTTCATGAGTCTCCTTGGCCTTCGGCTGAAAATGGACTTCTCGGTAATGAACACGGCAACGCAGGTTTCGACTCGCCGGATTCTACACGCATCGGCGAGAGGCAAGAGGTCACTCCGGTGCATAGGCTGGTGCGCGAGGTGGGTGCGCGGGTATGGACTGTCGCGCTACTGGCGATGCTACAGCCGCCCTCGGCTGTCCCACCCCGGTCCCGGGGGTTGACCTCGTCTTGAAGGGGCGCGGCTTCAAGCCGCGCCGTTAAGACTCATTGCAGCCTACTTCTCAGAGTCGCCGAGCACTCTTGCCTCCTGCTATCACTTCGGCGCCGCCGGCGAGCGCCGAGCCATCTCCATTTCAATACCTTCCGGGAGTACCAGCGCTCCCACTTGTGCTGTCTTTGGTCGAGTCGTCAGCAAGGTCACACCCCCGACACCGGCTGTATGCGCCGCGTCCAAAACCTTCAAGACGCACGCGTAAGGCGCCCTGGCGTCTGCCTTGATGTAAAGAGTCTGTGTGTGACGAGGTGCGCGAGCCTTGAGTTTTTCCGCCAGCGTATCGGGCGTGATGGGATCGGTTCCGAGGTAGAGTTTGCCCGTGTCAGTTACAGTGATAATCAACGCGTCTGGCTTGTCCGCATCTGGCACTGCCACCGCGCTGCTGGTGGGGGCTAACTTAACGCTGATCCCTTTTTGCAAAGCCTGTGCATTGCTCCGCGGTGCTGCAGACATCATAGTTAGAAGTACCACGAAGGCTGCACTCCACGCTCTGTCCTTCAGTCTTGCGAGATCACTTGTCCTAAGCGAATTCATAGGTTTTCTCCTCTCATCGCCGCTTCGGGCGTGTTATTCCATTGATTTATTACTGAGCCTTCGCGCCGCCGAGTGACGCGGTCGCGAGCGTTCCTCCCAAACCCATCGTCTCCACGGCGGACGAAGGCACGATCACCATTGAGCCTTTTTCTTTGATCGCCTCATAGAGCATGTTCATGGCACGCAGATGCAAGGCCACGGGATTTTCCGCGTAGGCAGCCGCGGCCTGCACAAAGCTGTTGGAAATCTCCTTTTCCGCCTGCCCCAGAATGATGCGCGCCTGGCGCTCACGCTCGGCCTGCGCTTGCCGCGACATCGCATCCTCCAGCCCTTGCGGAATTCTCACATCGCGGATCTCGACCGATTGCACTGTAATGCCCCACGGATTGGTTTTCTCATCGAGGATTCGCTGCAGCTCCCGTCCCATGGTCTCCCGCTCTGTGATCATCTGCGCCAGTTCGTGGCGGCCAATCGACTCCCGCAGCGCCGTTTGCGCGCTCATGTTAATGGCCTCAATGAAGTTTTCCACTTCCAGAATGGATTTTTCTGCATTCCACACCAGCCAGAACACAATGGCGTCGACGTTGACGGGAACGGTGTCGCGCGTGAGCGTGGATTCGGCCGAAACACTGGCCACGCGCACACGCTGATCCACGTACGGACTGAGCGTTTCGACGATGGGCACGATGTGGAAGAGTCCCGGCCCGCGCAGCCCGACATAACGCCCCAGCCGCAACACCGCCACCTTCTCCCACTGCCGCACTACCTTGATCGCAAACATGAGATAGATGCCCAGCGCGGCGCCCACAATGATCCAAGCCGGATGATGAGTAGCAGCGGCCACGACTGCGCCCGCCAAAAGGCAGATAATAAACATTAACCTTCCGATACCGCTGATCTGGCCGATTTCTAGTTTCGTCATGGCTTTATCTCCTTGGGGTGGGATGAGGCGCTGACTCGCGCAGGCGTTCCAGCAGTTCTTCTACCGTGAATCCAGACGCCCCGGCGCGGGCTGCGAATTCGCCCACCAGTTGGGCGAGCCGCCGCTCGCGCTCGGCGTCGTTTCTGCCGACCTTTCTCGCGCCGATGAACGTTCCGGTTCCCTGGTGGGTTTCGAGCGTGCCGCCGAGTTCGAGCTCGCGGTACGCCCGCAGAACCGTATTCGGGTTGATGGCCAGGTCGACCGCAAGCTGCCGCACGGTGGGAAGTTGATCGCCAGCGGTCAGCGCTCCCGTCGCGATGCCCGCCCGAACCTGGTCGATGATTTGGCGGTAGACCGGGACTCCGCTGTGCAGGTCCAATTTGAGCTGGAAACTCTGAGAGCTGCCGGAGCCACGTGCCATATGTATCAATGTACTATAATACTAGTACACTAAGTCAAGAAGAAAATCAAAGTCGCTCTGCCAAGGCCGGGGATCTGATTGCTTTCATTGTGTATCGGGGCCGCCAGGGCATCTCTGGGAATTTGACCAGTAAAGCGGCAGGGGGCGAACGGCCCGCCGGCTCGAATCTTGATTCTCGCCGCCTCGGCGCGTAGAGTTTCGTTGGGGCGTAATCTCTGGGGCAGCTCTTATGTCGAACCAAGCCAAAACCTACGCAAAATTCGGGGCAGCCGTGGTGGTGATTTTGCTGCTTCTCGGCTACCTGGCCTATACCGGCGTACAGGACAGCAAGAGCTACTACGTCACCATCAGCGAGCTGCACAAGATGGGCGACGGCGCGTACACCAAGCGCCTGCGGGTCGCCGGCAATGTGCGGCCCGGCTCGATCAGGCGCACCGGGGCGCACGTGCAGTTCGTTCTAATGGAGCAGGATCAGCTCCTCAACGTGGACTACACCGGCACCGAAGCTCCGCCCGACACTTTCAAAGACGACTCGCAAGCCCTGGCCGATGGCAGCTTCGGGCGCGACGGCGTTTTCCACGCCAAAGCGCTGCAGGCCAAATGCGCTTCAAAGTACGCACCGCAACAGCAGCCCGGCACGCCAGCCGGCGCGCCAACGAAAACCGCGCCTCCGGGCGATGCCGCCAAGAGCATGACTTAGTTGCCAGGGATGTCTTCGTCTTCAGTCGCCGAAGAAAATAGAAATCTGAGTTCGGCGTCGTTAGCTCAGGCGCGCTCCTTACTCCGCACACCGTCCGCGCGGGTATAATCGAAATCTACAGAATCCCCATGAAAGCTGGCTTCCCATCATGACGGCCTCGAATGGCAAATCCGGCAACGGCAACAACGGCTACAGCGTCCCCAAACCCCGCGCGGAATGGCTGGCGCGCCGCAAACAAGAGAATACGAATGGCAACTTCTCGCAGATGCACTACGCGCGCCAGGGCGTGATCACGGAAGAGATGGGCTATGTCGCTCATCGCGAAAAACTGGCGCCGGAACTGCTGCGCGACGAAGTGGCTCGCGGACGCATGATTATTCCCGCCAACATCAACCATCCGGAACTGGAGCCGATGGCGATCGGCGTGGCGTCGCTGTGCAAGATCAACGCCAACATCGGCAACTCGGCGGTCACTTCGGAAATCAACGAAGAGTTGAAAAAGCTGCATACCGCCGTGCACTACGGCGCCGACACGGTGATGGATCTTTCCACTGGCGGCGACATTCACGAAATTCGCGAAGCCATCCTGCGCCACTCGCCCGTGCCCATCGGCACCGTGCCGATTTACGAAGCCATCGCACGCGTGAAGCGCGTCGAAGATCTGAACGCCGAAGTGATGCTCGAAGTCATCGAAGAGCAAGCCGCGCAAGGCGTCGATTACATGACGATTCACGCTGGCGTGCTGATCCAATATTTGCCGCTGATTTCCAAGCGCATCACCGGCATCGTGAGCCGCGGCGGCGCGATTCTCGCGCAGTGGATGGCTTACAACCACAAACAAAATTTCTTATATGACCGCTTCGACGACATCTGCAAGATTTTCAAGAAGTATGACGTCAGCTTTTCGCTGGGCGACGGCCTGCGTCCCGGCTGCGTGGCCGACGCCAGCGACGAAGCCCAGTTCGCCGAGCTGAAAACTCTGGGCGAGCTGACGAAAATCGCCTGGGCGCACGACGTTCAGGTGATGATCGAAGGTCCCGGCCACGTCTCCATGGACAAGATCAAAGAGCAGGTCGAAAAAGAAGTCGAACTCTGCTACGAAGCGCCGTTCTACACGCTCGGCCCGCTGGTTACGGATATTGCTCCCGGCTACGACCACATTACTTCGGCAATCGGCGCGGCCATGATCGGATGGTATGGCGCGGCCATGCTGTGCTATGTGACACCGAAAGAACATCTCGGCCTGCCGAACGAAAAAGACGTGAAAGACGGCATCATCGCCTACAAAATTTCAGCGCACGCCGCCGACATCGCCCGCGGACGCCCCGGCGCCCGCGACCGCGACGACGCTCTCAGCTACGCCCGCTACAAATTCGATTGGGAGAAGCAGTTCGCGCTCTCACTCGACCCCGAAACCGCGCGCTCCATGCACGATGAAACTCTGCCCGACGACTACTACAAAGAGGCAGCCTTCTGCTCCATGTGCGGACCGAAATTCTGCTCGATGAATTATTCGTCGAAGGTGGACGAATACAACAAGCAGGTCCATGGAATCGAGAAGAAGGATTATTCGGAGTTGGTGGAGAGGCTGGTGTCGATTAAGTAGCCTGGCGTCTTCACTGCTCTGTTGTCCCTCACTGGTGCGCCCTGTGGGTTTCTGCTCGAAATAAATTTTTCGGCGATGCGAGGGGTGTGCGGTAGCTCGCACATCAGGCGCCCCAAAATCCACGGGTAGGCCCCCTCCCCCCTTTTTGCAAAATCTCTGGAATCATCGGGTTGGCGCGAAATTCCCCGCAAGGTACGGATGTCAAAGAACTTAAATACTAAAGTCTTTCAATTGAAGGACTTAGGACGGGACTAACCGCGCTGTGCGCGGCAGTCACGGCCTCGATCATCATTGCGCATGTTCGGGGCTGTGGACAAGGTTAGATGTCACACACTGCTGTGGAAAATTCTGGGCGCGTTCTGCTCCATGTGCGGCCCGAAGTTCTAGCTCTTACGGTTCAGACTGCCTGGGAACGGTTGGCGCGGAACTAGATACCCCGAGTTGCAGCCACGCCGCCTCTGCCGCCTTCGTCTGCTCCTCCATTCGGTAGTGCTTGGTGATAAGGATAGTTATGAGGAAGACCGCGACTGAGCAGGTCGCGAGCAGGGCCGATATGTCCTCGTCGTCGAAGCCGGAGCCCAGCCAGTCTGCGTCCCACCTCTTCTGCAGTTGCGCCGTGCCCGAGTGGGTGAGGCTGTGGAGCACTTTTCGCGAAGTCTTCAGGAAGTCCTCGAACAGCGAACCCAAGCCTAGGGCTTTGTCGATCCGAGCGCCGTCCTTCTCGTAGCTCACGTTGTACCAGTCCTTCCTGATCTTGGCCACGTCCTCCTCCGAGCCGACGAGGACTATGTGCAGCGCGGACCAGGGCCTCCACAAGCGGGCGTTGAAGGGCGAAGGCCGGGGAGTGGAACTTGTGGTGCAGCAGGCATCCGATGCCCTTGCAGTAGTCGAAGATCATCGACCAGTAGGAGACGAGGAGGTCGTCGTTCTCAGTGCGGAAGACGAGCCTCCCTTCCTTGGCCTGGTTGTAGACGAGATCCTCCAGCGCTTGCCCGAAGCGAGCCGCGCGGTCAATCTCGTTATCAACAGTCACCGACATTAGGCCACCTTCTTGACCAGTTTGGATTCCAAAACTCGATTAACGATAAGCCTCGCATCGGTGCCGGACGGCATGGATTCGGATCGTATCGTCGGCCTCGTTGGTGAAGCGCACGCGATAGTCGCCAACTCGCAACCTTAACTCACCAGATTCACCTTTGAGCTCCTTAACGTCGCCTTCGCCAGTCTCGGCAAAGCGCTGGATGATAGAGAAGATTCGCATCGCAGTCTTCCGGTCGATGCGACGTACGTCGGCACGCGCATCCTCAGACCAGTCGATTTTCTTCATCTTTACCGCCGCCCGCTATTTGCTCTTGAGATCGTCCGGAGAGAGGCCAAACTCGGCGAGAACTTCTTCGTGCGGAACTCCTTGTCCACCGCGTTGCTTGAACCAGGCTTTCGACTTGGCGACGGCTTTACGCTCGTCCTCGCTCTCTGGTTCGTCGTCGATTGGGGCGTTCGCAATCGCGCGGGCGACGGGGTCGAGAAGGCGCTCGAGCATGCCGATCGCGGCGGGCACTTGGTCCGGGGCAAGGTGCTCGATCAGCTTGTGGGCGTGTTGTTTGTCTGCCGCCATAACAAGCCTATTCTACACCGCGACGTTTGACTCCGACGCTTTTTGCCGTTGCCCCCCACCGATTCCAGCCTACGATAAGCCTATGGCGAAGGCGAAGAAGTTCGAACTCGAGAGTCCTGCTCCCATCCTCGACGAGGAAGGCGAGGAAACGCTCGACGCCATTGACGAAGGCATTCGGGACGTGAAAGCTGGCCGAACCGTCCCTGCCGAAGAAGTTCGCAAGCGATTACCCAACTGGATTACCGCTTCCTCTATACGCCAAGGGCGCTGCACGATCTCGCCGAAAACAAAGGCCGAATAGCCGGAGACTACGGTAAAGCCGTATTGTCTTTTTTGGAAGAGTTTTGGTGTTTGAGAACCACCATTCCCCGGAGTATCCTAAAGGTATGTCAGTGAATTGGCTTAAGGTCGCTCAAAAGATGGCCGAGGACGCGCGTGCGCAGTTGGCGATCAATCGCCAGCGTCTTCGGGAAATCATCGAGAAACGCGACCAGCAGCAAACCACACAACAACATCCTACGAATGCTCAGTGACCTGCGGAGAAGATATTCATTGCGACGGGCTTGCTCAGTCTGCGGACGTCGCTTTTGGCAGGATCGGTCCAGACAATCCGTTTCACTTCGGTTCCCGGTAGTTGTCGACCTCCTCTTGAGTGATGCCGAGCTCAGCTAAGAACTCCTCATGGGGAGTGCCTTTGTTATGCTTCGACCATTCGCGGGCTTCCGCGAGAGCTTTCTCATCTGCCGCCGTGAGTGGCTCGTCGTCGATGGGTGCGTTCGCAATTGCGCGGGCAACGGGATCAAGCAGGCTTTCAAGCATGCCGATGGCCGCCGGGACCTGACTTGGAGCCAATTGTTCGATTAGTTCGTGCGCGTGCTGTTTGTCTGCGGCCATAGGTAGTTCCCCCCAACATTTAGACGTTTGGGCCGGATAGTCCGCCACGCGCTTAGTGCGCAATGGCAACGTCTTCGAGCGTAACGCGCTTGAACGCGTTCGGATCGCCCAGCCGCTTCACTGCGTCGAGAACTTCGATGCCTGCCAAAAGCCCGTTGGCGTCGTAGTCGGCGGCAATGCCTTCGCCCAGATGCTTCGTGGTAACGGTGGTCTCTTTGAAGCGGATGTACAGCGCATCTACCTTCTGGTCGTAGGTGATCCTCATGACATGTCCCTCTAGAAATAGTATACGTAAACGGTCACAACTCCGATCTCATTCGGTTCCTCGACAAAGACTGGCCGAACCTGCTTAGTCGCGTAATGCCGGCCGTTCCATACAGCCTCGAAGAGGAAGTCCTTGCGGCATTCCATCCGCCCGTTTTCCGCGGGATGCCAGGGTGTAGTCCTAATCGTGTCAGCCACCTCACCTTCCGTGGCACCCCGAAACTGCATCTGCTGGCTTGCATGTCCCGAGAACGCGATAGGCTTGGAATTGTCCGATATTTGCTGACGCGAGGACCCAGCGATCTGATCCTGCGACCACTTCGCTTCCAACATGATATCCCCGGAGTGCGGTGCCGCCTTCCCAAATCGGGAATCGCCGCCCCACACCCAGCAATCCTGATTGACCCAAGCTCCCAGACGGGCTAACATCCGCTACGCGGACTATCCGTAGCGCACGGTCCGCTTGCAGATTGGCGACCTTCTCGCCTGTTAGCAGTACCGTGCCCGGCCCCTAGAATTTATCCGCCCAGGCTGGTTTGCCATGAAAGACTCCGCTTCTAAGAGGAAGTCGCGGGATTCCGCTTCTTCCTTGGCCACAGCGGCACGTCCTGGGTCTTTCCCCATCGTCGGCATTGGGGCCTCGGCCGGGGGCTTGGAGGCGTTCTCCGAACTGTTGCACAACCTGCCGGAAAAAACTGGCATGGCCTTCGTGCTGGTGCAGCACCTCGACCCCAAACATACCAGCGGGCTGCCAGAGATTCTGTCGCGGACCACCAGACTTCCGGTCACCGAGGCCACCAATGGCTGTGTGGTGCAGCCGGACCACGTCTATGTGATTCCACCGAACACCAACATGCTCATGCATGACGGGGCCCTGCATTTGGGTGCGCGGGTGCTGACCCGCGGACTACACATGCCCATCGACAATTTTTTCCGCTCCCTGGCGGAAAGAGTGGGCCAACGGGCCATCGGCGTCGTCTTGTCAGGCACGGCTTCCGACGGGACCGAAGGATGCCGCGCCATCAAGGCGGCCGGAGGAGTTACTTTTGCCCAGGATGAGGAAACGGCTAAATACGACGACATGCCGCGCAGTGCCATTGCAGCTGGCTCCATCGACTTCATCCTGACCCCGAAGGACATCGCCCGGGAGTTGGGCGGAATTAGCCAGCATCCATATGTGACCCGGATTCTGTCGAACGGAAAGGATGAATTCCGCGGGATGGTGGGCGCCGACCTGGACGTGCTTTTCGGCCTGCTGCGGGACTCGACCGGGGTGGACTTCACCAACTACAAGCACACCACCCTGCAGCGGCGCATCCGGCGGCGCATGGTCGTACACAAGATCGAAAAACTGAAGGACTACCTTCGTTTCATTGGGAAAAAACCGGAAGAGCTCGACGAACTTTACCGCGACCTGCTGATCCACGTCACCGGATTTTTCCGGGAGCCGGAAGCGTTCCTGGCGCTGCGCAAGCATGTGTATCCCAAATTGTTTGAGGGCCGCAAGCCGGATAATCCCATCCGGGTTTGGGTAGCCGGCTGCTCCACCGGCGAGGAAGCCTACTCGATTGCCATCACGTTGCTGGAATACCTTTGGGGCCACACCCGCAACATCTCGCAGGCGGCCATGGCCATCCAGATTTTCGCCACCGACATCAGCGACACGGCGCTGGACCGCGCCCGCGGCGGCCTGTATCCGGAAGCGGCGGTATCGGAGATTTCCGGGGATCGCCTGAAGAGATTCTTTGTACGCCAGGAGGGCGGATATCAGGTCAATAAGTCGGTCCGCGATATGTGCATCTTCGCCAAGCAGAATCTGGTGAAAGATCCGCCCTTCTCCAACCTGGACCTGGTGAGTTGCCGCAACCTGCTGATCTATCTTGGTCCGGTGCTGCAGAGAAGAGTCATCCCTACGTTGCACTACTCGCTCAAACCCAGCGGCTACCTGCTGCTAGGAGAGGCGGAAAGCTTGGGAGGATTCGCCGACCACTTCGCCCTGGTGGACAAGAAAGACAAGATCTATCAGAAAAGAAAGACAACGGCGCGTCTGACAACATATTTCGCGAGCACGGATTATTCGCCGCGCAGAATCGAAGACGCGAAGACGGGCAGGCAATTGCCAGCTCCCTTTACTGTGGACAACGAGGTGGAGCAACTGCTCATCAACCGCTTTGTTCCGGCCAGCATTGTGGTCAACGATCAAATGGAGATTGTGCAGTTCCAGGGCAAGACGGGACCTTATCTGGAGCCGGCCGCCGGCCATCCCACCTTCAACCTGACCAAGATGGCGCGCGAAGGCCTGTTGGTGGACCTGCGTGCGGCCTTGAGCGCGGTCAAGAAAACCAATGCGCCGGTGCGGAAAGAAGGTGTGGAGATTCAATCGGAGGGGAAGACGCGGCAGGTGGACTTGGAGGTGCTTCCCCTGCACGGGCAAGCCGCCCAAGAGCGCTATTGCGTGGTCGTGTTTCAGGACCAGATACGGCCCCCCGCCCGGTCCGCAGGCAAAGACAGAGACAAAGGCCAGAGCGGTAAAGCGAAGCAAGTGGACCATCCCACGTTGCGCGAGAACGACAACTTGAAGCGTGAGATAGCCCAACTGCGGGGGCAGTTGTCGGCCCTGATCGAAGACCATGAAACCACCCTGGAAGAATTCAAATCGGTCAACGAAGAGGTATTGTCGGCCAACGAAGAATTGCAGAGTACCAATGAAGAACTGGAGACCGCCAAGGAAGAGTTGCAATCCACCAACGAGGAGCTGACTACCCTGAACGAGGAGATGCAGAACCGCAATGTGGAGTTGAGCTCGGCCAATAACGATCTGCTCAACCTGCTGGGCCAAGTGGATGTGCCGGTCGTGCTGGTCAGCAACGATTTGCGGATTCGCCGCTTCAGTCCGCCGGCGCAAAAGATCCTGAACCTGCTGCCCAGCGATGTGGGCCGGCGCCTGGGCCAGATTCGGCCCAATCTGGACTTGCAGGACATGGAGCCGATGGTCCGGAAGGTCATCGACCTCGACACTTCGCAGCAACGCGATGTCTGTACCAAGGAAGGCGTGTGGCATGTGCTGCACGTGCGGCCCTACGAAACCTGGGACCACAAGATTGAAGGCGCGGTGATCAGCCTGCAAAACGTTGACGCCCTGAAACGATTGTTGGACCAGACCCGCGAGTACGCGGACAGTCTGATCGAAAGCGCCAGAGAACCGACGCTGGTTTTAGACGCCAATTTGCAGGTTACCCTCGCCAATCCGGCCTTCTACAAGGCTTTCAGCACCTATCGCGAGGAAACCGAAAACCGTCTCATCTACGATCTGGGCAACAAGCAGTGGAACATTCCCCGGTTGCGGCATCTGCTGGAGGAAATTGTCCCGCGAAATTCCCGCGTGGACGATTTCGAAATGAGCCACGACTTTCCCCGCCTCGGGCCTCGAGACATGCTGCTCAACGCCCGCCGGGTTGAACTGCAGAAGGGCCACCCGTTCATCCTGCTGGCCATCGAGGACGTAACCGCGAGGGAAAAAAACGGCGCCGCCTGAGCGCTATGTGGGGACGGTCGCTTCGGCTGTCCTCGCTTCTGTTTCCTACTTCCCTTCCAGCGTGATATCCCCCACGGAAACGTGCGCGCGCAGTTCGTACTTGCCGTCGCCGTGATACTTCAAGGTCTTGCCCAGCCAGCCGCTAGTCTCGCCGTAGCCGTCGCCGTTGACATCGCCAATGCTGGTGCTAGCACGCACCAGGCTGTACCTGGAGTGCTCGGCGGCGACCCGAATATCGCCCACGCCCAGGTCCAAGTCCTTGTCGCCCTCGACCCCTTCGACGGTCAGATCGCCGACTTTTTCATGAACGTCAAGGTTGGTATTCTGCGGGACCTCAAGTTCGACATCAAATTCTGTGTTGCTGTCAGAGGGAGCGTGAAATTCGAGATTGGCGTCGTTGCCGCGAACCTGAAACTCCACGCTCGCATCCTTCACGTTCCTCTCGCGGCTCGACTTCACCGTGTAGTGCAGGCGAATCTTGTTCGAATCCCCGTGCCTGACGCGGAGGTCGCCCACCTTCAGACGGACATGCAGCATTCCCCCCGCGACAAAATCGCGAGCGTCGGTGTGGGTATCTTCATATTTCCAGTCCGACGCGGAGCAGAACGGAACGAGCAAGAGACAAGTCAGTACTGTCTTGTGAAGCGGCGTAAGACGGGCGAGAGACCTACCGGACACGAAGCACCTCCGAGGCGACCAACGTCTAAACATGATACGAGAGGGATAAAGGCGTGGTTCCAAGAATCTTTTCGCGGGCGGGTAACCGTGTGGGGTGGGCGGCTCACGCGCTCAGGACCTTCCGCTTTATCTCTTGAAATCGGCTATGCCATTCCACACCAATTGGACGGCGATGGCGAGAATGAGAAAGCCAAAAATCTTATTAATCGCACCCACCGCGCCCGGACCCAGCCGCCGCACCAACGGCCCTCCCAGGCGGAAAAGAAGATAGACCGAGAGCGCAACCGCGGCAATGCCAATCACCATTCCGAGATAGGCCAGCGGATACTCCACGTGCGCGGCCAGCGCCATCACGACGCCGATTGCGCCCGGTCCCGAGAGCAGAGGCATGGCCAGCGGCGTCAACGAGATATCTTCCTTCGTGCTGGCTTCGTGGCTCTCGGCCGGAGAGATGCGCGCAGTCGAGGTCACCATGCCCCACGCGGTATTGGCCACGATCAGGCCTCCCGCGATCTTGAGCACGGGCAGCGAAATGCCGAAGAAAAAAAGTACGAAGCGCCCGAAGAACAAGAAGAAGACCAGGATGCCGAAAACATAGAACGCGGTTTTAAGTGCAGTGTAGCGGCGGTCGGCGGCGGTCCAGTCGGTAGTCAGGCTGAAAAAAATGGGAATGCCGCCGAACGGATCGACAATAGGAAACAGCGCCAGAAACGTAGCCACAGCCGAGGCCGGCAGAGTGCGCAGAAAATGTCCCAGGGCGTGAGCGTAAGTCATGGGCTTAGGTGGATTTGAACGGGTTGACGACCTCCACGCCTAGATGCCGGAAATCTTTCTCGTTCCGCGTTGCAACAGTCAGCCCATGCACGCGGGCGGTCGCCGCGATCATGGCGTCGTCGAAGAGCTGTTCCGGCTTACCCACCATCATCCGTGCCGTTTCGCGGAAGCAACGCCCATCCATGGGCACTATGGTCGAAGAGGCTTCCAAGTCTTCGACCCAGGCCTCAATGGCACGAGCTTTGTGCGCGTCCTGTCTGCGCGTCCGCTCAATGCCCTCCTGAAGTTCGCCGAGCGTAACCGCCGAAAAGCAGACCTGCTCATCCCGCAGGCCGCCAAACCAGGAAACCACGGCTCCGTGGGGTTTCGGTTTATGAAGTTCCGAAATTACGTTTGTGTCGAGTAAGTACCGGATCACTCGAACTCCACGGGTGGCCGCCGCTTCCGCTTGCGGCGTTCGGAGACTAACCCTTCAAAGCGCGGGCCGGACAGCAGCAGCTCTTTAATGCCCGGTCGGGAGGAATCCTGCATCCGCCGCCACTCGTCGATGGGCACCAGCACGGCCGCCTCGACCCCGCGGCGCGTCACCACCTGCGGACCGTTCTTCAGCGCCGCATCCAGGAACTCGCTAAACCGGGCCTTCGCGTCTTGCAATTGCCACGAACTCATCAGCGCGCTCTTTCAGCCCAATCATATAACTAGTCAGATGACTAGTCAACAAACCTTGCAGAAGAGCTGCGGAGGTCTGAGGTCCGAGGTCCAAGGTCCGGTTTCCTACCGACTTCCCTCCAGCGTTTTCGCCGCGCGTCCCAGAGCGGCCGCGAGGCTCGCCAGTTGCTGCCGGGCTCGCTCCGCATCGCCTTTGTCGAGCGCTTCATTCACTCCCGGAATCACCACCGCGGCATATCCCGTGTATTCGCCGGGGGCGTAGATGGCATGGCGAAACCACGGACGGTGCGGCAGTCCTTCCGGCACCAGAAGAGCGCGCTCGGTGCCACGCAGCGCCTGGTTCAGTTGAGCTAATTTCGCAGGATCGCGGGGCGGAGTCTTCTGTTTCGCAAGAATCTTCGTTGCCGCTTCCTGAAAATGTTTCGCCGCCGCCGACACCGCACCGAAATCGAACGCGCGATCGCCAAACTTGCTCTCGGCTCTCTTCTTGGCGGCATCTAAGTACGCGGCAATCTCTTTCCCGTATTCTTCATAGTTGTATGGCAGAACATCCGCGTCGGCCATGCGAATGGCTTGCAATCCGAAGACTCGCGCCATTTCCTGCTCGTAGGTAAACTCGGGATCGCCGAACTTCTTGAACCAGGCGAAATTATCGAACACGGAGTGATACACGCCGTAAGGCCCCGTGGACCCAATATCGTCGGAAGGCACTCCCGCATGTTGCAGGAATGCGGTGTAGTCGGAGCCGCTGCCCAGGTCGCCCACGGGCACGTCGGCAGTCACCTGTGCGGCCGGCGGTTTGTAGTCTTCCTGGCCGATACCCTCTCTCGCACGGCTCGACTTCTGCCACGCTTCATACACGGTGCCGCCCTTCGGACTGGGCACAGCCTTTGCGATATCGCGCAGAAACTGCTTCAGGCTGGGCACGGCCGACGCTCCGAACTTCGGCCCCGAGACAGCCACATCCATATTGAAATAAGCCGGAGAGTTGGCGAGATCCGGTTCATGCTGTTCCACCCACTCGGTAGAACCGATCAGGCCTTCTTCCTCGCCGTCCCAACTGCAGAAAACCAGGGTCCGCTTCGGTTTCCAGCCGGATTTCAACAGCTCGCCCACGCCATGTATGGCTTCCAGCATAGCTGCAGTGCCGCTGTTCGGGTCCACCGCCCCATAAACCCAGGCATCGCGATGATTGCCCGAAACCACCCACTCATCCGGCAGGTCCGAGCCGCGCACGCGGCCCACCACATCCCACAGCGTGCGGAACTGGTAATCCTGTTTGAGGTGCATCTTCACCTTCACCGGCCCCGGACCGACGTGATAAGTGAACGGCAGCGAACCTTGCCACTCTCGCGGAGAATCCGGCCCGGCCAGATGTTCGAGGATCGGCCGGGCATCGTGATAGGAAAGCGGCGTCACCGGAATCTTCGGCATCTGCGCCGACTGCTCTGGAGAAATGCGCTTGCTTTCCGGCAACGAGGGCAGCGACGCGACGCCAGGCGTCGTCGGATCGCCAGGAAACTCGAACATGTAGCCTACCGACCCGCGCTGCACGCCGGTATCGGGCCGCCACGGACCCTCAGGATATTTATCGCCGCGACGCCAGCCATCGTCGTACGGATCCGAATAGATGATCACCCCTGCTGCGCCATGTTCCTGGGCAATGAATTCCTTCACCCCGCGGAAATTCTGGCCATAGCGTACCAACACAATCTTTCCGCGCACATCGACCTTTAACTTTTCCAGTTCCTCGAAATCTTCCGGCGTGCCGTAGTTCGCGTAAATCACTTCCGCCTCGGCATCGCCCGATGGCGACATGCCGTTGAATGGCATTACCACCCGCGGATCGCTGTCATAGGGATCGCCGTCTACGTGCTCGCGCGTGGGACCATGCATCTCGACTCCGGCGGGCGCAGTAACGTCCACGCTAATCTCCGCGGGGTAGTTGAGCCACACCTTGTATTCGACGACCTCAGTATCGAGGCCGGCCTCGCGAAACTTCTGCGCCACATAGTCGGCAGTGGCTTTGTCTTCCGGAGTGCCCGCCATGTGCGGAGCTTGGGTCAGCGTGCGCAGGTGCTCTTCGGCCAGTTTGGGATCGGGCACAGCAAGGAAACGGGATTCGACGGAGTTTTCTGCGGCGGCATCACGAAAACCGAAAATGGGTTGGCGCGAGCCGGAAGGCCCGGGACTGCGGCCAGAGCCTGCGATGGGAAAGCTGGAAGAAAGGATAGCCAGTGTGAGCAGTGACGGGAAGAGTTGTTTCATGGGGCTCTCAGAAGTAAATAAAGTAGCACAGGCTGGGGGAGTGACTTTTCGGGAAATGCACCAAGTTCACCAACTGGTGCTATACTTACCCCATGAAACGAGCCACGATGACTCTTCCAGACGATTTAGCCGAGGCCGTTGACAGCTATCGGCAGTCCCAGGAAGCGCCGCCATCTCTTACAACCGTAGTGCAAACGGCGTTGCGCGAATACCTGGGACAAAGAGGTTTTCTGGCAAGCCGCCGCCCCTTCAGAATCGCCCCGCTGGGCAGGAGCGGCCGCAGCGACATAAGTCGCGAACACGATGCATACCTTGCGGGCACGAAGAAGTGATACGCGCCGTGTTGGCGGATACAGGTCCGTTGTATGCCGCCGCAGACGAAGACGATGCCGACCATGAAAGGACCCTCCGGCAGACGGATGAATTGGATCGCGACGGCCGGGCCGTACTAATTCCCTATCCGATCCTGCTGGAGGCTTACAGCTTAGTCTTGAAGCGTTTCGGCTCCCAAGCGGCCTTGCGCTGGTTGAGCAACGCAGTCGAAGCTTCCCTGATAAATCCCACCCCGGAGGATTATTCGATGGCTTGCGCCATTTTGCGCGCGTTTTCCGATCAGGACATCAGCTTGGCTGACGCGACCGTCGCGACATTGGCTACGCGCCTGAAAGTTGAGGTTTGGACGTACGACCATCACTTTGATGTGATGCGCGTGCCGGTTTGGCGGTGAACGCGTCCGACGGTGGAGGCGGTCATGGTTAGGTACACGGTTAGACACATAGATGTGCAGCGTTGCGCAAATTGCCAGACCGAAAGATTTCCGTTAAGGGCAAGGCACCTATGCGGCCGATGCTATTACGCTCTGCGGAAGCTGGAGCAGGCCGACCAGGCCGTGCCCCAAGACGTCGTCAAAGTCTACAAGGAAGAGTGTCAGCGTCGACTGGATAACCTCAAGGCAATGGAGCAAAAACGTAAGCCTCCGATTTCTGGTCTCGACGTAGAGAGTCAACTAGCATGGCTCGCGAAAAGGGCCGGCGTGCGGAGGAACATCTTCGACGGAATGGCCAGTTCCATTGCATGGCACTTCACGGAGGAAAACCTCGTAGTGCTGTACGGGCTCTTGAGCGAGATCGAAGAGAATATCCAATGGGCTGGCGTCGATTGGGGCCGTATTTATCCCGTGCGACGAGAGAAACGAGCTTAGGCAAGCTTACCGCACCTGCCCCGTCCCCAAAATCTCGTACTTCGAAGAAGTAAGTTCAGCCAGCGCAAACGGCCCGCGGCAGTGCAGTTTCTGCGTGCTGATGCCCATCTCGGCGCCGAAACCAAACTCGCCGCCATCGGTAAAACGAGTCGAAGCGTTCCAATATACCGCGGCCGAATCCACGCCGCGAAGAAACTTGCGAGCGTTGGCCTCGTCGCGCGTCACGATCGCTTCGGAATTCTTGGTCGAATAGCGGTTGATGTGGGCGATCGCTTCGTCGACGTTCGCCACCACGCGAATCGCCATGCACAGCCGCAAATACTCTTCGTGCCAGTCTTGTTCGACGGCAGGCACAACGTTCAATCCAACGGCGAGGCTGCGCGATTTTCCGTCGCCACGCACTTCAACGCCGGCATCGATTAGCTTCTTCACGATTCGCGGAACGTATTTTCCCGCCACGCGTTCATGCACCAATACTTTTTCCGCCGAGTTACACACCGACGGCCTCTGCGTTTTAGCGTTGATCACAATGCGGTCAGCCATTTCGAAATCGGCGGATTCATCAACGAACACGTGGCAGTTCCCTGCCCCAGTTTCGATCACCGGCACAGTGGAGTTCTCAGTAACAAATGAGATCAGTCCAGCGCCGCCACGCGGAATAATCACATCCACCAATCCGCGCGCCTTGATGAGCTCTTGCACCGACTGCCGCGTGCTCGAATCGAGCAGCTCGATTGCCCCCTCGGGCACTCCCGGCACAGCAGCGAGAATTTCCACCAACCGCTGATTGCTGTGCGCAGCCTCTTTGCCGCCGCGAAGCGCGATGGCGTTCCCGGCTTTCAAGGCCATCACGGCCGTGTCGACCGTCACGTTGGGCCGTGACTCGTAGATGATTCCCACCACTCCCAGCGGCACGCGTACCTTGCAAATCCGCAGTCCATTCGGCCGTGTCCATTCCGCAAGAGTTTCGCCAATCGGATCGGGCAGCGCCGCCACATCCCTTACTCCGCGCGCCATTTCCTGGATGCGCGCCGGAGTCAACAGCAAGCGGTCGCGCATCGCGCCTTCCAGTCCCGAACTTTGCAAATCTTCAGCATTCGCCGTCAGAATGCTCTTCGTGTTCGCTTCGATCGCATCCGCGATTGCCAGCAGCAGCGAATTTTTCTTTTCCGTAGAAAGCAGCGCCAGTGTTGCCGCCGCTTCATGCGCGCGCAAAAGTTTCTCTTGCGTCGAGGCCGTGTTGGTCA
This sequence comes from Acidobacteriaceae bacterium, assembly GCA_003156805.1. Lineage (GTDB taxonomy): Bacteria > Acidobacteriota > Terriglobia > Terriglobales > Acidobacteriaceae > Sulfotelmatobacter. The sequence continues at coordinate 35,131 of PMHV01000010.1, forward strand.
CCGTGGTTGCCACTATCGCCCCTCCTTCTTCGGAGGAAAATACGTCCCTGTTTTGCGCTCCATGCCCAGCGTGATCCCCTTCGGCCGCCGACCGTTCACGATGGCCACGTGTACACCCGCTTCGCTCGCCAGTTTCGCGGCTCGCAGTTTCGAGATCATGCCGCCGCGTCCCAGCGTACTCTTGCCGTTGCACTGCGCCTCCAGCACCGGAGTCAGCTTGCGCACCACGCGCACCAGGCGCGGCTTCTTGCCGCCGTTCGGCATGTAGAATCCGTCCACGTCAGTCAGCAGCAACAACCAGTCTGCCTTCACGGCCGTAGCCAGCAGCGCGCTCAGTTCGTCGTTATCGCCGAAAGCGCCCACCAGTTCGCGCACGCTGACGCTGTCATTTTCGTTCACGATCGGCACCACGCCCAGCGACAACAACTCCGCCAGCGCATTCTGCAGATTGCGGTAGCGTACCGGCGAAGTGAAATCGTCACTCGATAGCAGCAGTTGCGCGACCACCTTCTTGCCGAAGAACAACCGCTCGTAGGTGTGCATCAGCTTGCTTTGCCCGACTGCGGCGCAGGCCTGCATGCGGGGCACATCATTGGGGGGCTTGGGCAACGCCAATCCTGACATGCCGGCCGCAATCGCGCCCGAGGTAACGATGAGATATTCGTTTCGGCTCAGGTCGAACTGATCGACCATGGCGCGCAGCATGTTGGCGTCAATCTGTCCGCCCGGAGCGATAAGACTGGTGCCGACTTTGATGACGACTCGCATGATTCAGATGTCAAACGATTCGAATGTTCAATCGCTTCAACGGTTCAAACGGCTCAATTGGAATGGTATCGCACTCGTTGCCGGACGCTGACGTTACTTCCGGTTCTTCCGAAATCGCTCGGGCTGGAGGCTCGGTACGTCCGGCGGCAGGGACAACATCTCTATCCTGCCGTTAGAATGGGTTTCTGGCAAGCTGAAAAAATCTTGCCGCTTTTTTCTTATGCCAGCCTCCAATGCCACAACCCGCTTCTCCGATCGCGTAGAAAATTATGTTCGTTACCGCCCCGGATACCCGCCCGAAGCATTGCAAGCGCTGCAGGCCGAGTGCGGACTGACTCCCGCGCACATCGTCGCCGACATCGCCAGCGGTACGGGCATCTGGACGCGCACGTTGCTGGAGAATGGCAACCCGGTTTTCGGCGTAGAACCCAACCCCGAGATGCGTGAGGCGGGCGAACGTCTTCTGGCAAGCTTCCCGAACTTTACCAGCGTCGCAGGAACAGCCGAAGCAACCACGCTGGCCAGCGAGAGCGTTGACTTCGCCACCGCGGCGCAAGCCGCGCACTGGTTTGACCGCGAGCACGCGAGCCGGGAATTCATTCGCATCCTCAAGCCCGGCGGATGGCTGGCTCTGGTGTGGAACGAGCGCGTCACGGATTCGACGCCATTTCTCCGCGACTATGAAAATTTGCTGCTCACCTACGGCACCGACTACCAGGACATTCGCCACGAACGCACCACCGCGGAAGTCAACCAGTTCTTCGATCCCGCTCCGTTCCACGAACGAGTTTTTGATCTGCGTCAGGAATTCGATTACGCCGGGATTGAGGGACGTCTGCTCTCATCGTCGTACGCGCCGGGACCGGAGTACGCCCAACATGCGCCCATGCTGCGCGAACTGCGGCGCATCTTCGACGCGCACGCCGTGGACGGCCGAGCTGCCTTCGATTACAAGACGCGGCTCTATTTCGGCCGGCTGAGCGAGTAGTGTCGCCATGACACGCATTGACATTCTCTTTGAGACGGATCGCTTCAACGTATCGAATGTCATGGAACACTTCATCAATCCGGGTTGTTTCGGGGAAGACGTAGCCGAATGGCTGCGGCAAAGACTAACCGAAAAGGGCACAACCGCGAGTACACCGGGGCAGGAAGACTGGGGATGGTATCTGTTTGCACAACGAGATTCTCAGCACTATTTCCTAGGGATCAGCGGATACCGCAGGGAAAGCGCAACCGGTAAGAATGACGGGGATTGGCGCGTCATGGTCGAGAAGAAGCGCTCCATTTGGGAGAAGGTTCGAGGCACAAACAAAATAACCGATGACGACTCCATGCTAGCGATTATCGAGGAAATTCTTCGCGAACAAGCCGATATCGGTGATGTACGGCGCGAGATCGCCGCGCGATAGCAGCTACGGAGACCAATGTCCGACGAAAAATCCTTCCACATGACGCCCGACGAATTCCGCCGCCACGGCCATGCCGTGGTCGACTGGATCGCCGACTATCACTCCCGCATCGAGTCGTTCCCGGTGCTCTCGCAGGCAAAGCCGGGACAGATTCGCGCATCGCTTCCGGCAAACCCACCGGCCCAGGGCGAGCCCTTCGATGCCCTGCTGAAAGATGTAGAGAAGGTGATTCTTCCCGGTGTGACTCATTGGCAGTCGCCGAATTTCTTCGCCTATTTCCCGTGCAACGCTTCCGGCCCCGGCATTCTCGGCGATCTTCTTTCTTCCGGCCTCGGCGTGCAGGGAATGCTCTGGTCCACCAGCCCGGCCTGCACGGAACTCGAAACCCACGTGCTCGACTGGCTCGTGCCCATGCTCGGACTGCCCGAGAAATTTCTGTCGTCGAGCACCGGCGGCGGCGTGATTCAAGATACAGCCTCGAGCGCCGCGCTCTGCGCTCTGCTGGCAGCCCGTGAGCGCGCCACCAACTACACCAGCAACAAGAAGGGATACGAAGGACGCATTGTAGCTTACGCGTCCACGCAGACTCACTCGTCGCTAGAAAAATCCGCGATGATCGCCGGCCTCGGCGTCGAGAATCTGCGCCTGATCGAGGTCGACGAAAACTTCGCGATGCGCCCAGACGCGCTCGCCCGCCAGATCGAAACCGACAAACGCGCCGGTCTAGTTCCCTGTTTCGTCTGCGCCACGGTGGGCACAACCTCTTCCAACGCAATGGATCCTATCGTGGAAGTCGCCGAGGTCTGCCGCCAGCACAATCTCTGGCTGCACGTGGACGCAGCCATGTCGGGCACCGCGGCTCTCTGCCCCGAATTTCGCCATCTGCAGAACGGAGTCGAGTTTGCCGACAGCTACAATTTCAATCCGCACAAGTGGATGTTCACCAACTTCGACTGCAACTGCTTTTGGGTCGCCGACCGCAAAGCGCTGATTCAAACCCTCAGCATCCTGCCCGAATACCTGCGCAACCAGGCCACTGAATCCGGAGCGGTAATCGACTACCGCGACTGGCACATTCAACTCGGCCGCCGTTTCCGCTCGCTCAAGTTGTGGTTTGTGATTCGCCACTACGGCGTGGAGGGCCTGCAATATCACGTCCGCCGCCACGTGCAACTGGCCCAGCAGTTTGCCGACTGGGTGCGCAAAGATGAGCGCTTTGAACTCGCCGCCCCCGTGCCGCTCAATCTAGTCTGCTTCCGCCACAAAGGCGGAGATGCGATTAATCAAACCGTCATGGACCGCCTCAACCGCAGCGGCGATCTCTTCCTCACGCATACGAAGCTGAACGGAAAGCTCACGCTGCGGCTTTGCGTCGGCCAGACCAACACGCAGGCGCGGCACGTCGAGCAGGCGTGGAGGCGAATCAAGGAAGAAGCAGGCAAAGTGGAAGCCACTTCATAAATACCAGTGATGTTATCTTTGTGCTGATTCGTCGAACCTGATTCGCCTGACTGGCCGAAACTTATCATGGACGTTCTCAAAAATCTTTTCGAGCAGCACTTTCACTCGCCGGTGGAGCGCGTGCAGCCTCTGCAAGGACAGCTTGGCGGTTCGGGGCGCAACATCATCCGGCTAGCCAGCGGAAAGATCAGCGTCATTGGCATCCTCTACGGCGTCCGCGAGGAGAACGTCGCGTTTCTCGAATTCTCGCGCCATTTTCGCCGGTGCGGTTTACCTGTGCCGGAGATCTACGCGGAAGCCTTGGATCATGGCGCTTATCTTGAAGAGGATTTGGGCGACACCACGTTGTTTGAATTTCTTTCGAAGAATCGCGCGGGGGAGGAACTGCTGCCAGATGTGGTTGAGGCATACCGCAAAGTCGCGGCCACGTTGCCGCGTTTTCAGATCGAGGCTGGACGCGACTTGAATTACAAGGTTTGCTATCCGCGCGCGAGTTTCGATCGCCAGTCCATCAATTGGGATCTGAACTATTTCAAATATTACTTTCTCCGTCTCGCTGGCATTCCGTTCAACGAACAAGCGCTGGAGGATGATTTCGAGCGCCTGACGACGTTCCTGTTGAGCGCACCTCAAGATCACTTTCTCTATCGCGATTTCCAGTCCCGCAACATCATGCTGCGCGACGGCCGGCCGTTTTTTCTGGATTATCAAGGTGGCCGCAAAGGCGCGCTGCAATATGACATCGCTTCGCTTTTGTACGACGCCAAGGCTGATCTGCCGCCGGAACTGCGCCAGCAATTGCTCGATCACTATCTCGACCAGCTTGCCGGTTTCATCCCGCTTGAGCGTGAAGCGTTCATGCGGCATTACTACGCTTACGTTTATGTCCGCATCATGCAGGCGCTGGGCGCTTACGGCTTTCGCGGATTCTACGAGCGCAAAGCGCATTTCTTGCAGAGCGTGCCTTACGCGCTGAAAAACCTGCGCTGGCTGCTTCACCACGTTGAGTTGCCGATCGCATTGCCGACGCTGATGAAGGCGTTCCACAGCATGTTGGCCTCGGAGAAATTGCAGGGCCTCGCTTCTGAGGCGGAGAATCTGGTGGTGCGGATTGTCAGTTTTTCCTTTCATCGCGGCCTGCCGAAAGACGAAACAGGAAACGGCGGCGGATTCATTTTCGACGGCCGCAGCCTGCCGAATCCCGGACGCGAAGAGCGTTTCAAAACTCTGACCGGCAAAGACGCGCCCGTAATCGATTATCTCAATCAGCAGGAGAGCGTGCATCAGTTTCTGGCCAGCGTCATGTCGCTGGTGGATGCCAGCGTGAGCAGTTATCAGAAACGCGGCTTCAAGAATTTGATGGTCTCGTTTGGCTGCACCGGCGGCCAACATCGCTCGGTTTCTCTGGCCGAGCAATTGGCGAAGCATCTGCGCGGACGGAACGGCGTGGAGGTTGTGGTGCGCCATCGCGAGTTGGAGAGAATGGCGGCGGAGAAACCTGAGGCCACGAAGGCCGCATCAGAGCAGATTGAGTCAAAAAGGGCCGGCCGATGAAGGCGATGATCCTGGCCGCGGGCCTGGGCACGCGCTTGCGGCCGCTGACCGACGATCGTCCCAAGGCGCTGGTAGAGGTTGCGGGCCGAACCCTGCTCGAGATCACGCTCACGCGGTTGCGCAGCTTTGGAGTTTGCGACGTGATCGTCAACGTGCATCATTTTGCCGACATGGTTGTCGATTATCTCAGAGCTAATGACAACTTCGGCATGAGAATCGAAATCTCTCGCGAGGAAATCTTGCTCGATACCGGCGGCGGATTGAAAAACGCGGCCTGGTTTTTTCTGGAAGATGCCGACGGTCGTCTTTGCGGAAAAGATGAGCCGTTCATTCTGCACAACGTCGATGTCGTCAGCACGATTGATCTCCACCGCATGGCGCAGTTTCATACGGAGAATCGGGCGCTGGCCACGTTGGCGGTGCAAGAGCGGGAGACTTCGCGGTATCTTCTCTTCGACGAGCAGCATCAGCTTTGCGGCCGGCGAGTTGGACGCGATGGGAAACCTGAACTCGTTCGACCCTCACCGCAAATGCGCGCGCTGGCTTTTTCCGGCATCCACGTGATTTCTCCGCGGCTGCTTGCGATGATGACCGAGCCGGGTGCTTTCTCGATCATCAACTCTTACCTGCGTCTCGCAAGCCAGGGAGAGAAAATCCTTGCCTTCCGCGCGGATGAATATTATTGGCGCGATCTGGGCCGACCGGAGAACGTCGCGCAAGCCGCTCAGGACTTCAAGGAAAAAACCCTTCTGTAGTCGTGCCGGTCTTGCTTCCAGCGGATTCGGTGATCCGGATGCAAATTTTTTCTGAATCCCAGACATTTCACAACCAACGCACTCATCGGCCACTACCTGGAGGGTGCATCCCATCATCATGGCTCGACCGTCATACTTCGTTTTGCCAGGAATCTGGAGTCGGGCGGAAGCGTGTCCGGCAAGCTCCCGCGAGATCCCTCACCCGGCTGAATTACTCCGGGTTTCGGGATGACGCCTCTGAAAGAGATCGAGACATCGGCGCCGTGCCACAACGCGAGGGAGTCTGGCTGGAGTTTTTCCGCTTCCTGCTGGGTTATAATCTGGCACCGATGAACTTGACTGCGGGCGCGAAACTTGGTCCTTATGAGATTGTTTCGTTATTAGGCGCGGGCGGCATGGGCGAGGTCTATCGCGCCCGCGATTCGCGTCTGAAGCGCGAGGTGGCGATCAAGGTCTTGCCGCAAGCGCTTTCTCTTGACGCCGACCGGCTGCACCGCTTTGAGCAAGAGGCGCTCGCCACTGCTGCACTGAACCATCCCAATATTCTGGCGGTGTTCGACATTGGCACGAGCGAGGGCTCGCCTTACGTGGTGTCGGAACTGCTTGAGGGAGAGCCATTGCGGGAGCGCTTGCGCAGCGGATCGATCGCGGTACGCAAGGCTTTGGACTATGCCTTGCAAATCGCGCATGGACTGGCCGCAGCCCACGAAAAAGGGATCGTGCATCGCGACCTGAAGCCGGAAAACCTATTCCTCACAAAAGATGGGCGGGTCAAGATCCTGGACTTCGGGCTGGCTAAACTGACGCAGGTCGACCCCGGCGTCCACACTTCGTTGCCCACCATGACTCACGCCACGGAGGTGGGCACCGTGCTGGGGACAGCGGGATACATGTCGCCGGAGCAGGTGCGGGGCGTGGCCGTGGATGCACGGTCCGACATATTCAGCTTTGGGACAATTCTCTACGAGATGATCTCGGGCAAACGGGCATTCCACGGAGAAACTACCGCGGATACGATGAGCGCAATCCTGAAAGAGGACCCTCCGGAGTTGAACGAAACCAATCGCAATGTTTCTCCGGCGCTGGAGCGCATTGTGCAGCACTGCCTGGAGAAAAATCCCGAGTCTCGCTTCCATTCCGCCAGCGATATTGCGTTTGATCTGGAGCATCTCACGGGCGTTTCGAGCACCTCGGCGAGGGTGCCGGCGATTGCGGATGTACGGCCGCGTGGCAGGCTGTTGGTTTGGCTCGCCAGCGGTCTGGGGCTCGCGCTGGTGATGCTTGCTGCCGGTTGGTGGGTCGGAAGAGCCGGTGGCCGTGCGCCTTTGGCCGAGTACAAGCAGATTACGTTTCGTACGGGTTCCATCGGAAATGCGCGGTTTACGCCCGACGGCAGCATCGTTTACAGCGCTACATGGGATGGAGGCCAGGACCAGTTGTATCAGGCGCGCACGGATGATCCAGGGGCGCGCGAATTAGGGTTGAAGGATGCAGAACTGCTTTCGATTTCCAAGAGCGGCGAACTGGCAGTGCGGCTGAAGACAGCTTTTTTCGGTGGCTATGCGCGAATCGGAACGCTGGCGCGGGTTCCGCTGAGTGGGGGAACGCCGCGAGAAGTTCTGGACAATGTACAAGACGTGGACTGGGCCGCGGACGGCGAAAGGATGGCGGTGGTTCGTTACGCTCCGGAAAACAACCACTGGCGTTTGGAATACCCCATTGGGAAGGTGCTGTTCGAGAGCATCAACTGGATCAGCCACCCGAAGATTTCGCCGGACGGAAAGTGGGTTGCGTTTGCCGATCATGAGAATCCAGGAGGCGACGACGAGGGTTCGGTGGCGGTGATTGCCGCCGATGGCAAGGACAACAACAAAGACAAGAAGCTTTCTTCGGGTTGGGTCTCGCTGGAAGGGATTCTCTGGTCGCCTGCGGGCGATGAGATCTGGTTCACATCAACCAGCAGCGGCAGCGCGACGAACCCCCACGCCGTAACACTCTCGGGCAAGCTGCGGACCGTCACGAATGTGCCGGGAGGGGTGTGGCTGGAAGACCTGAGAAATGGAACGGCGTTGATGGTGACACATCGGGAACGGATTGGGATCCGGGGAGTGGAGCCGGGGGGAAAAGAGGAGCGTGAACTGGGGTGGTTCGGGTGGTCGATCATGCGCGACATCAGCCGGGATGGCCGGAAGATACTGTTCGAGGAGGAAGGCGATGGTGGGGGACCGAATTACACCGTGTTTCTGCGCGATACGGATGGGTCGCCTCCGGCGCGCATTGGCGAGGGAAATGCCGAGGCTATTTCGCCCGATGAAAAATGGGTGATCACGAAACCGGCCAAGGGCGGATCGCTGAGCCTGGTGCCGACGGGAGCCGGGGAGGCCAGGCAGCTAACCCACGACGACATAAGCTACGGTGCGGTTCGCTGGATGCCGGACGGCAAGCGATTGCTGGCTCTGGGCATTGAGGCGGGACACGGCGCGCGTGACTACCTGATTGATTTGAGCTCTGGCGATTCTAAGCCCGTCACTCCGGAGGGCATCGCGGGTGTGCACCTCTCTCCGGATGGCAGGAGCACGGCGGTGTTGGGACCCGATGGAAAATGGGGAATCTGGCCACTGGAGGGAGGCGGCGTTCGTACGATCCCGGGGCTTGACTCGAACTACTACGTGAGTGGCTGGTCGCCAGACGGGGAATCAGTATACGCGACACTCAACCGAATCAGCGAGAAGACTGCGAAGGTTTATCGGGTGAATGCAGTTACCGGGAAAATGGAGTTATGGAGAACCTTCGGGGCCGAAGCGGGCGCGGGAGTTTCGGGTGTTGGCGCGCCTGCTTTTTCGAGCGATGGAACTGCCTACGCATACGTCTACGTGCGGACGTTGTCGGAGGCGTATGTGGTGAGTGGGTTGAAGTAGTGGGAGAGCGGATTCCTCAGTCGGCAGGCATGGGCGCGGGGCCGACGACAGGGCGGCGCGCTCTCGCGGGGATGGGTGATTCCTCCGGGGATTCCAGCCACTTGCGGACTTCGGGCAGAGCCTGACGCATGGCGACTTCGCCGGCGCGAATCAGGTGGTCGGCGCGTTTGAAGTCGTCGTAGGCGAAACCGGCGACGTCGGGCTCGACGACCAGGTCGGCCGCGGTCCGCCACTGCGAGGACATCTGATCCTGGGCGATGGCGAAGGCTTGGCCAATCACATCAAAAAGATGGCGCGGCGCGCCATTCTTGTTCCACGTACCTTTCAGGTGCACCGCCAGCACGCGCTCAGCGCCCATTTCGCGCGCGGGGCGCGAGGGCACGGGGTGCGAGAGCATGCCATCGACCAGGTAACGTCCGCGAATCTCGACCGGGAGAAACATTCCGGGATAGGCGCAACTGGCGCGCACTGGATCGATGATCGAACCGGAGTGAAAAACTACGCCTTCGCCGGTGTTGAAGTCGGTGGCGGAGACGCCGAGAGGAATGCGCAACTCTTCGAATGTCTTCACCTTCAGAGTGCGAGTGAGGAACTTCACCATGCGATCGTTGTTGGCGAAACCGAAGCGCGAGAGCGTCCAGCGGGCGAAGGTGGCGAAACGCACGTTGTGCGCGACCTCTTCCAGTTCGGCGGCGGAAAGTCCGCTGCAATAAGATGCGCCGATGAGCGCGCCGACACTGGTGCCGGTGACGACACGAACCGGGATGCCTTCTTCTTCGAGGACTTTGAGAATGCCGATGTGGGCGATGCCGCGGGCAAAGCCGCCACCGAGCGCCACGCCGATTGCAGGAATTCGCTGGTCAGAGGGGATACCATTCTTGCGGGAGATCTCCCGCCCGAAGGCTTGTACGGATCGGATGATGTTCCCCAGACGCTTCACAGCTACCCCACGTCTTTAATCTTTGGGCCTCAATATTTGGCCCGCAGACCAGAACCGCCTGAACCTCTATCTGCTATATAAGATGCCACAATTGCCGTCCCGGCTGCAGGGCACGTTTGTGCCATTCGGGAATTACTGGAGTTTCCGGCGAGGATTACTGCGGGCCGGGTATATTGGTGACCAACTCCTGTAAGGCTGCTAGGTTGCCGACTATGGTGCGGGAAATTTCGGCGGGCGGGGTAGTGGTCCGGCACCGCGATAGCGAGTATTGGATGGCTGCGATTGAGCTGCCTGGAGTGGCCGAAACAGGCGCCTCAGGCTCGGCCGGCCCAGGCTCGGCTGCTCCCGCAAAACGGGCATCCAAGCCGAAACCGGTGCTGTGCTTGCCCAAAGGCCTGGTCGATCCGGGCGAGAAACCGTTGCAGACAGCGCTGAGAGAAGTGCAGGAAGAAACCGGAGTAACCGCCGTGCCGGTTACCAAGCTCGCGGATATCAAGTATGTTTATGTGCGCTCGTGGGGTGACGGCGAGCGGGTTTTCAAGATTGTCAGTTTCTACCTGATGCGTTACGGTTCCGGCCGCATCGACAACATCGTCCCGGAGATGCGCATCGAAGTCGGCCGCGCGCTCTGGATTCGCCTGCAGGATGCGCCGCAGTTGCTGGCCTACAAAGGCGAAAAAGAAATCGCGCGGCGGGCGTTGGAATATCTCAAAGCCCACATCGGTCTGTGAGCGCTTCGGCGGATGTTTCTGTGCTGGCGAATCCGTCACTGCCGTGGAGACCCATCGCCTGCCGCGTACCAGGATACTGCCTGCATACTGGAAACCCGGCATACTGGAAACAATGAGTGGGCCATAGATAAACTGCCATAGGCAGGATTTCCAGTTGCCGATCGAATAGTCGTTGGTGCTCCTCCGGCTACGAGACTGTTCTGAGAGAAGTTCGTAGGGTAGTTACAAGGTTTTCATAACGAGGCTGAGTTCGCATGAAGCGCATCAATCGAGTCGCGGTCCTGGGCGCCGGAACCATGGGCGCGCGCATCGCCGCGCATTTTGCAAACGCCGGCGTCCCAAGCTATTTGCTCGATATAGTTCCGGGAGACGTCGCGGCTGGCGCGGGCGCGCCGGCACGGAACAAGATCGCGGCGGCGGGGCTCGACGCCGCGAAGAAATCCAAGCCCGCGGCTTTTATGGATTCGTCACTCGCGCGCTTCGTGACCGTGGGCAACTTTGACGACGATCTCAAGAAGCTCGCCGAAGTCGACTGGATTATTGAGGCCGTGGTCGAAAATCTCGACATTAAGAGAACGCTGCTGCGCAAAGTCGAAGCCATCCGCAAGCCTGGGACGATCATCACCACGAACACCAGCGGCCTGCCGGTAGGGAAAATTGCCGAAGGCTTCTCCGAGGACTTCCGGCGCTCGTGGTTCGGCACGCACTTTTTCAATCCTCCGCGCTACATGCGCCTGCTGGAACTTATCCCTACGCCCGAGGCTGATCGCGCGGCCATGGACGCGGTCGCGCACTTCTGCGACGTGCGCCTGGGCAAAGGCGTGGTGCTGGCCAAAGACACACCCAATTTCATCGGCAACCGTATTGGGACGTTCTCTGTGCTCAATGTCATGCGTCTGATGCAGGAGATGGACCTTAGCATCGAAGACGTGGATGCGCTGACAGGACAAGCCGTGGGCTGGCCGAAGTCGGCGACCTTCCGCACGATTGATCTGGTGGGGTTGGATATTCTGGGCCACGTGGTCGGCAATACGACCAGCAAGGCTGACGCGGAGACGGGCGAGCCGCCCGCCGCTCTTGATGAGCGATCCGACCTCAAACTGCCTGATTTCTATCAACAGATGCTCGAACGCAAATGGCTGGGGGACAAGACGAAGGGCGGTTTCTATAAGAAGACAAAAGGCGGCGAAGGCAAGGAAGACGAACGGCTCGCACTCGACTGGAAAACGCTGGAATACCATCTGCGGCAGAAGCCGAAATTCGCCGCGCTCGACATGGCGAAAAATATCGAGGACACGGGCGCGCGCCTGCGCATGTTGCTGGGTCTCGAAGGCAGTCCGCAGAAAGGCGACAAGGCTGGGCAATTCTTATGGTCGGTGTTGTCAGATCTGTGGACTTACTCGGCAAACCGCGTACCGGAAATCTCCGACTCGATCGTGGAGATCGACCGCGCGATGCGCCTCGGCTTCAACTGGGAACTGGGACCTTTTGAACTGTGGGACGCCGCGGGCGTCGAAGCCACCGTCGCGCGCATGACAAAAGAAGGCAAGCCGGTAGCGGCAAATGTTGAGAAGCTGCTGGCAGCCGGACAAAAGTCCTGGTACGCGGACGATGCAAAGACCGCCTCGGGCCGCAAGTACTGGGAATTGACAACTGGCGACTGGCAGCCGGTTCGGGTTCCCGACGGAGTTTGGTCGGTGACGGTGGCGAAGAAATCGAATGGAGTGGTGAAGAAAAATTCGGGAGCGTCGCTCATTGACCTGGGCGACGGCGTGGGGTGCATCGAGTTTCACAGCAAGATGAATTCGCTGGGCGCCGACATCGTTGGCTTGATCACGCAATCTCTGAAACCGGGCGGCCCGGGCGACAACTTCGACGCCTTCGTCATTACCAACGACGCCACGAATTTTTCCGTGGGCGCTAACCTCATGCTGCTGCTAATGAGTGTGCAGGAAGAAGAGTGGGATGACGTGGACCTCGCCATTCGTCAATTTCAGGGTATGACCCAGGCTATCAAGTTCTCGCCGAAGCCGGTCGTCGTCTCGGCTTTCGGATTGTGCCTGGGCGGCGGCACGGAAATTTCGCTGCACGCCGCGGCCCGCCAGCCGCACGCCGAGCTTTACACTGGCTTAGTGGAAGTCGGCGTTGGCCTGTTGCCCGGCGGCGGAGGCTGCAAAGAGATGCTGCTGCGCGCAGTTGATGGCGCTGCGGCAGCGCACGGAAAAAGTTCCGGTGAAGCGCTTGCCGGGTCGGTTGAAATGCTGGAAGCGATGAAGCGCGCGTTTGAAACCATTGCGACCGCCAAGGTCGCTACATCCGCTCACGAAGCCCGCGCGCTCGGCTTCGTCGCCGAGAGCGATCGCATCACCATGAATCGCGAGCGTGTACTTTCGGACGCGAAGACCCGCGCGCTCGAGCTGGTTCGCGCCGGATACGAGCCGCCCGTGCCGCGCACCGACATCCCCGCGCCCGGCGAAAATCTTCTGGCCGCTCTCAAGATGGGCGTGTATATGATGCGGCAGGGCGACTACATCACCGACTACGAAGTAAAGCTGGGCACGAAGATCGCCGAAGTCCTGTCTGGCGGCAGCGTCACCCCCGGCAGCCTGGTGAGCGAACCGTACATCCTCGACCTGGAGCGCGAGGGATTCAAGTCGCTGTGCGGCGAGAAAAAAACGCAGGAGAGAATTCAGTACACGCTGAAGACGGGGAAGACGCTGAGGAATTGAATTTGGAGGTGAAAGCGTGAACGACAAAGTGGATAACGCAAAAGTGGATGATAAGAATGTCCCGAAGTTCGACTGGGTGACTGAGCGCTCCTCATGTTCTCTGCCCAAGGTTTTCAAGACACTCCGATTACAGGTTGAAGAGGACGTTAAGACGCGCAACTCGCTGCGCCCCAGTAATTCTCCTTATGAGTTTTCGGTGAAGGAGAATGTCGGCGACTTTACGGTTCTTCTGGAAGCCAAGGAGCTGCGCAGTGCAGTGGTATTCAGCCTCGCCGAGCACGCGATTTTAGTGCGCGACGATAAAGGCAGTCCCATGTTTGAGGTGACCCTGACCTTTGCCGACGAGGGCGAGTGCAGGCTGAACGTGAACGGGGAGGACCGCGAATTCTGGCAGGTGCGCCGGATGGCTCTTGAAGAGCTATTCTTTCGGGGCTATTAGGCGGGGACACCCAGAGCGGTCGCTGGTACAGTTCTTGCCCGCCTGTTGGTTTCTCTTGCGTGGTATATACGATTGATATATACTCAGTATGAGAGTTGAGAAAGCCGAGATGCCCAAGGCCGATATTGCCAAGCTCTTTCAGAATGGCCGCAGCCAAGCGGTGCGGCTGCCGCGGGAATTTCGTTTTGAGGGAGACCGCGTGCGCATTCGGAGAGTGGCTCAGGGAGTGCTGCTCGAACCGCTCATCCAAGATCCGAAGGAGTGGTTTCGTAAGCTCGATGAATTGAACTCCGAGCCATTCCCGGCCAACCGCCAGCAACCCGTCACGCCGAAGCGCAAAATCTTCGAGTGAACTACCTGCTCGACACTAACGCCTGCATCGCGCTGATCAATGCTACATCGGCTGCGGTTCGAAGCCGTTTTCAGAAGGCTGTCAGCAGCGGCGCGGAGACCTACGTTTCCTCAGTGGTAACTTTCGAACTGTGGTACGGCGTTGCGAAGAGCGCGCGTCAGACCCTAAACACCCAGCGGCTGGAGACTTTTCTGTCTGGTCCGGTTATTGTGCTTCCCTTTGAGGATGAGGACTCGCGCGTTGCAGGTTCGGTCCGCGCTGCACTTCAAGCATCCGGCAAGGCCATTGGCGCTTATGACATCCTGATCGCAGGTCAGGCCCTGGCCCGCGAACTCACCCTGGTGACGGCTAATGTCGCCGAGTTCTCGCGGGTGAAGGGACTCAGGTGGCAAGACTGGGCGAAGCCGTAGATCCTTTAACTCGCCGCAAGCCCAGGAAACTTTCAGCACGCGCTCAATCCAAATCGGCGCTGGGCCCGTACTTCCGGTGAGGCAGTAAAAACCGGAAAGGAATACTCCCATGAGAAATCGGGATTCTGTAGTTTCGCTGGTGTTGTTCGCAGTGGTGCTCTCGGGCTTTAGCTTGGCGCAAAACCCGATGGTCGGCGGACACGATATGTCGCCCCTGAAAAACATCGTGCAGAATGCGGTGAGCTCGGACGACCATACAACCCTGGTGGCCGCGGTTAAGGCCGCGGGACTGGTAGATACGCTTGAGGGCGCCGGACCTTTCACCGTGTTCGCGCCCACCAATGAAGCGTTTGCCAAGCTGCCGGCAGGCACGGTGGACACTCTGTTGAAGCCGGAAAACAAGGACCAACTGACGAAGGTTCTCACTTACCATGTGGTTGCGGGCAGAGTGACCTCCAATGATCTCAGTAAGATGATCAAAGAGGGAAACGGCACGGCGCAACTGACCACGGTTGAGGGCGGCAAGCTGGAAGCGATGATGCAGGGCGGCAAGATTGTCCTGAAAGACGAAAAGGGCGGCATCGCGACGGTCACCATTGCGAATGTGATGCAGTCGAATGGAGTGATCCACGTTATCGATAGCGTGCTGCTCCCTTAAGTCCGGTGAGGTCGGACCGCCTGCCTTCGGATGTTCGGCACAAGGCGCTCGCAAGAGCGCCTTGCTTTTTGACTCACAAAATTCCGCGCGAGCGCTACAATTGATTCTCATGCGAAGATTTCTGCCCGTCGTTACCGCAATCGTGGGACTCGTAGTCGTCGTCCTTCTGGGAGTTGCAATAGGAGTGGCCCAAGCAACAGCGCAAAGCGCCCAGGCACCGGCACCGAAAGACGCTCCACCCGACGTTCCAGATAGCATTCAGGCGCCCGCGGGGCAAGAGGTTGTTCTGTACACGCACGCCTCTGGATCGCAGATCTATACCTGCCAAGCTGGCGCGGACGGCAAGTTCAGCTGGACACTGAAAGCGCCCGAGGCGGAGCTTCGCGATCGAAAAGATAAGATCATCGGCCAGCACTCCGCCGGCCCAAGCTGGAAATTGAAGGATGGCAGCGAGGTCACGGGGAAGGCCGTTGCACACGTGGACTCGCTGGATGCGGAGTCGATTCCGTGGCTGTTGGTGAATGTGGTGAGCCATGCGGGAAACGGTCTGCTCAGCAGCGTAACGACCATTCAGCGAGTGCACACGCACGGCGGCAAGCCCCCGGCAGAGGGATGCGATGCGCAGCACGTGAACGCGGAAACCAAGAGCAGTTACAGCGCGGATTATTACTTCTACGCGCCGGCGAAGTGAGATCGGACCAGCAAGCGGTTGAAGCGTGCTTAGAGGGGCAAGCATCCAATGAATGCGCGAGTGAGCGTCTGTTAGTCAGTTATAGGCACACAGAACACAAGCGCTAACTCAAACACCTCAACTCAGGATTAACATGCGAGAAGTAATCATCGCCTCGTCCGTACGCACGCCTGTGGGACGCGCCTTCAAAGGCACGCTCCGCGCTACTCGTCCCGATGAACTGGCGGCCGTCGCCATCAAAGGGGCTCTGGAGCGCGTGCCGCAACTGGACCCGAAAGAGATCGAGGACGTAATCCTAGGTTGCGCCATGCCGGAAGCCGAGCAAGGCATGAACGTGGCTCGCATTGCTTCGCTGCGCGCCGGGCTGCCGATTGAGGTTTCGGCGCTGACCATCAACCGCTTCTGCTCGTCGGGACTGCAGGCGATTGCCATGGCGGCCGAGCGCATCATGAGCGGCGGCGCCGAGGCAATCGTTGCCGGCGGGACGGAATCGATGTCGATGATCCCGATGGGCGGCAACAAGATTTCACCCAACCCGTGGCTTGTGGACCACTATCCCGACGCATACCTCAATATGGGGCTCACCGCTGAGCGCGTGGGCCAGCGCTTCGGCATCACGCGCGAGGCCGCAGATGAATTCTCGCTGTGCAGCCACCGGAAGGCGCTGGCCGCGATCAAAGCTGGAAGATTCGAGGAAGAAGTTGTGCCGGTGCCGGTGAGTTTTACGACTCCGAATGGATCGAAGCCGAAGCGGCAGGAGATTACTTTCCAAGTGGACGAAGGCCCGCGCGTGGATACGTCGCTCGAAGCGCTGGCCGCGCTCAAACCCGCGTTTCATGCGAAGGGCACGGTGACGGCGGGCAATTCTTCGCAGACTTCGGATGGCGCGGCGGCAGCCGTCGTCATGTCGGCAGAGCGCGCGAAAGCTCTCGGCATTCAGCCGCTGGCGCGCTACGTTTCGTTCGCGACCGCAGGATACAAGCCCGAAGAAATGGGACTCGGCCCCGTGTTCGCAATTCCCAAGGCGCTGAAGATGGCCGGGCTGAAGCTTTCCGATATCGACGTGATCGAGTTGAACGAAGCTTTCGCTGCACAGTCGCTGGCCGTGATCAAAGAAGCGGGATTGGATCCTGAGAGGGTCAACCCCAACGGAGGCGCCATCGCGTTGGGACATCCTTTGGGCTGCACCGGAGCGAAATTGACGGCGAGCATTATCCGCGAATTGAAACGCCGCAAGGCTCGCTATGGCATGGTGACGATGTGCGTGGGTGGGGGCATGGGCGCGGCGGGGATTTTCGAAAACCTGGACTGAATACGAAGGACCTGAAGGCTCACAATAGAGGACGGTTCGTTCCGTTGTCCCTTTTTAGATCAGTGCCTTTTTGACAGTGTCTGAAATCTGTCCGACGCCAACAGATTTTGTCGGTGCCGTCTGAAAGAAATTCACAGCCCGCTGTGACATCCAACCTTGCGCCCTGCTCCCACTCTGCTCCATCATTGCCAAGGCAGAGGCAGTACAGCCGAGCCGTCGCCAACGGCGAGTCTCTCGATCAGGAGTCGGGCCCTAACTCCTTTGTTTGAAATATTTTGCCTCTAAGTTCTTTGAAAACTATATTTTGCGCCGAATTCCCCACCTAACTCCATGATTCTAATAGGGTGGGGGGGTAGGGGTACCCCCGTTGATGAACTGGTAAACCCACGCGCACGGCCGGACAGAATGAAAATCCGTCTTGCCCGTTGGCCGGAACCGGCAAAACATCAATACCCCGAAAACGTCCAACCCCTGCGTCCTCTGTGGTTGATGAATTTAAGACACCATCTCCTTTTTTCGGCAATCCACAAATTCGCGGCGGACGGGGCTATAATCCGTTGCACGGAGGGAGCCCATGTTGATCTCCAGGTTTTTACCCTTGTCGCTACTGATCGCAGTGGGTGTTGTATCAGTGCCAGCGCAGTCTACGCAGGTAAAGAATCCCTTCGCGCTTCAGTCTGCGGACTCCGGACAGCCGAATTTTTCGGGGAGTGCCGGTCTTCTCTCTCCGAATCTGCAAACTGATCTGAATGCGACAAACCCGCTGGATCGCATTCATGTCGGGGAGTTCCGTCCGCGGTTCAACCCAGCCGATCGGCCGCGCATACTTCCGGCCGTCCCGCTTGGCGTCCCGGAGGGACAGGCACAGGACGATACTCTGTGCTATTCAATTCGGAGCTACAAAGTTGCCCGCGACGATCCGCAGTCGGACTCCACGCACGC
The DNA here is from genome assembly GCA_003156805.1 of Acidobacteriaceae bacterium. Lineage (GTDB taxonomy): Bacteria > Acidobacteriota > Terriglobia > Terriglobales > Acidobacteriaceae > Sulfotelmatobacter. Next base: position 53,203 of record PMHV01000010.1, read on the forward strand.
GGAGGGGTATTCGACCTGCCAGCCTGCGAGGCGTTTTCGCGTGCGCACGACCGAGGAACGAGTGCTTCCGGCTACGCCGTGAGATCGACACTTCTTTACGCGATCTTTATGCACTTTACTCTGCTCTCAGCTATCCTTGATGAGGTCGGCTGAGTCTAATTAACGTAGTTACGAAGAAAGTCGCCTGTGGTGGTAGGAGGTGCTTTATGCGGCTCCTCGGCCTGATTGTTGCAGCCACCGTGTTCGTCCCTCTTGCTCTTCTCGGCCAACATTCGGCCGGCGGCGGCGGATCGAGTTCTTCAGGTAGCGCGTCGAGTTCGGGCGGTTCGCACAGCTATTCCGGTGGTTCAAGCGGCTATTCCGGCGGGTCCAGGTCGTCAACGAGCTCTACGAGCAGTCACACTTCCAGCAACTCCCCTGCGCGGAATTCGAATAGTGCGTCCACCCGGTCTAACCCGCAACCGGAGCATAGAGGCTTGCGCGGGTTCCTCCACCATCCTTTCCGCAAACCTGCAGCAAAGCCCGCCGAAGCCGACCTGCGACTCCCCATATGCACGAAAGAGCCCTGCCCGGTTCTGTGCCCTCCCGGCGAATCCGGCGGCGGCAAGGGCATGTGCGCGGCGAACCGCGTGACCGTAGCCCGGAATTGCCCGGCAGGGCGATCCTGGAACGGCGCCGGTTGCGACATACAACCACTGTTGCGCGTGAATGATTGCAGCAGCCTCGCGATGGCTCTCCAGCACCAGGCCCAGCAGGCGCAGCTCGCCGACAGCTTGCGCCAGAGCAGTTGCTCCGGCGATGCTGCGGCCCAGGAATGCTCTGAGTTAACGGCCAAGTTCGGAAGTGAGGCAGCCCTCTCCAGATCGCTGCAACAACAATATGAGCAATGCCGAAGGCAGTCGTTTTCTTCCGGATACAGAGGCAATTCTCTTTATTCCTACAGCGGCGGCCGCTCATTCGGGAGCTTCTCAGGTGAGGACCGGCCTTGAAATGATTTGCTGCCGTCAGGCATCAACTGAATCGTCATGCCATCACCCTTCTTTAGGCTTTTCTCAGGTTCAGAACTCCCGTTTGACCGCCTGAAAAAGCGCGTGGTACGGTAAACAGTCACACCATCCCAAGCAGACCAGCCCTGCACGCTGATTGAGGTTTCGATTTTGTCTTCCATAGAGGCGACCGCGCCCGCCATCCGCAAGACTGCGCTGAACGCCGTCCATCGCCAGATGGGCGCGAAGATGGTGGAGTTCAATGGCTGGGACATGCCGGTGGAGTATCCCGCAGCGATCGGCTGCGGAATCATCGCTGAGCACATGGCGGTGCGCACGGGCGTGGGCATTTTCGACGTCAGCCACATGGGCGACATTCGGCTGGCGGGGCCGCGGGCGCTGGCCGCGGTGCAGCATATTTCCATGAACGACGCGTCGCGGCTGGCCGTGGGGCAGGCGCAATATTCTGCGCTGCTCTATCCGCAGGGGACGTTCGTCGACGATGTGATCGTTCATCGGTTGGGCGAAGTCGAGTACCTGCTGGTGATCAATGCGGGCACCCGCGAAAAGGATTTCAACTGGGTCCGCGACAACACGAGGCAGTTTGAGTGTGCGGTCGAGAACGTGTCGGACGACTTCACGCAGATTGCGATTCAGGGGCCAAGGGCGGTTGATCTGCTGCAGAAACTGACTGACGCGGATTTGAGCGTGGTGAAGTTTTATTGGGTGACGCGCGGGACGGTGTGCGGGCTGAAGAACATTCTGATTGCGCGCACGGGATACACAGCAGAAGACGGATTTGAAATTTATGTTCCGGCGGATGAACAAACCAGCACACGCGTGTGGAATGAGATTCTGAGCGCGGGGATAGAGTTTGACGCCGTCCCGTGCGGTTTGGGTGCTCGCAATACTCTGCGGCTGGAAGGCAAACTCCCGCTCTACGGGCACGAGATTTCCGATACGATCAATGTTTGGGAAGCCGGTCTCGACCGCTTCTGCAAGATGGAGAAGACGGAGTTCGTCGGTCGCACGGCTCTAGAGAAGGCGAAGACCGAAGGCGTGAAGCGGACGCTGGTGGGGCTGGAGATGATTGAGCGCGGGATTGCGCGCGACGGATACAAAGTTCTCGACGGCGCCGGACGCGAAATTGGATACGTGACCAGCGGGTCGCCCGCGCCATTCTTGAAGAAGAATATCGCATTGGCTTATGTGCCGCCGGAGTTCGCTGCGGTGGGGATACCTGTGAAGGTGGAGATTCGCGGCCAGGGGGTGGGAGCGCAAATGGTGCCGACGCCGTTTTATAAGAGGCCGAAGAGAACTGCTTAACCAAAGAGGACGCAGAGCAGCGCAGAGGAATTTTGCCAGGAGCTAGAGCAATCATGGCGTATCCAACGGATCGCAAATATACGAAAGAGCATGAATGGATTCAGGCGAGCGGAACGACTGCCATCGTCGGCATCACCGACTACGCGCAGCAATCCCTGGGTGACATTGTGTTCGTGGAGTTGCCCAAGGTGGGCGTGGAGCTTGCGGCGGGCAAAACCTTTGGCACGGTTGAGTCGGTGAAAGCGGTGTCCGATCTGTACGCTCCGGCTTCGGGAACGGTGACCGAGGTGAACGGGGACCTGGCCACATCCCCGGAGAAAGTGAATCAGGATGCGCACGGATCGTGGATGCTCAAGCTGACACTGAAGAACGCCGGGGAACTGGATGGGCTGCTGTCCGCGGCGGATTACGAGAAGTTCGTGGCGGAAGAGGCTGGGCATTGATAGCAGATCTTGGACCTCGGACCTCAGCAAAGTACGGCCAATGGTCGGAGGTCCGAGGTCCGGCGACTGTTGCAGGGTCTGTTCAACCGGAACCTCGGCGGGGTGGCTCAATCCAAATGACCCCGAGTTACATCTAAACAGTTTCTATGCGCTATTTACCCAAGTCTCCTGCCGACCGTGAAGCCATGCTGAAGGCGATTGGCCTGCGCTCGGTGGATGAATTGTTTGCGCCGATTCCGGGCGAATACCGGCTGAGCCGCGACCTGAATGTGCCGCGCCAGATGGCGGAATCGGAAATCGTGGACTATTTTCGCCAGCGCTCGCGGGAAAACGGCGAGGGCTATACCAGTTTTCTCGGCGCCGGCGCTTATTCTCATTACCGGCCTGTGATTATTGATGCTCTGATCTCACGCGGCGAGTTCCTCACGGCGTACACGCCGTACCAGGCGGAGATTTCGCAGGGAACGCTGCAATCGATTTTTGAATTTCAGACGATGATCTGCGAGTTGACCGGCATGGAAGTGGCCAACGCCTCCATGTACGACGGCTCAACCGCCGCGGCTGAGGCCGTGATGATGGCGGTGCGGCTTACCGGCCGGCGGCGAGTGGTGGTGGCGCGCAGTCTGCATCCGGAATATCGCGAGGTGCTTGCGACGTACGCGACGCACCAGGGAATGCCTCTGGGGGTCGTGGGTTTTGGCGACGATGGGCAGATAAATCTGCAAGAACTTGAGAAGTCGATCTCCGCGGAAACGGCGTGCGTGCTGATTCAATCGCCGAATTTCTTTGGAACCATTGAAGATGTGGCGGCGATTGCCGAGATTACTCACCGGAGCGGTGCAATGCTGGTGGTTTCGATCGCCGAGGCGGTTTCGTTGGGAATCGTTGAACCGCCGCACGAAGCGGACATCATCGCAATGGAGGCGCAGTCGTTCGGCGTACCGCTGGGATTTGGCGGACCTTATTGCGGAGTGATTGCCACTCGGGAGAAATTCGTGCGGCAGATGCCCGGTCGCCTGGTCGGCCAGACCACCGATAAGCACGGCAAGCGCGGGTTTGTGCTCACGCTGGCCACGCGCGAGCAGCACATCCGGCGCGAAAAGGCGACGTCGAATATTTGCACGAATCAGGCGCTGATCGCACTGATGGTTAACATCTTCATGACGGTGTATGGCAGGGTTGGCTTGAAAGAGCTGGCGAAACAAAATCTGGCGAAGACGGCGTATGCGGCAGGACAGTTCGCAAAGCACGGTAGAGTGTTGTTTGCCGGCGCGCCGCGGTTCAACGAGTTTGTGGTCGAGACCGCCGAAGATCCGCATGACATTAACAATCGGCTGCTGAGACACAAGATCGTGGGCGGGTTGCCGCTAAAGAAGTTCTATCCCGAACTGGGGAATGCGGCGTTGTGGGGCTGCACCGAACTGACCACACGGAGCGCAATCGACACCGCCTTACGAGTCGTGGCTGAGAGCGAAGGCTCCGTGCAATCTGCAAAAGAAGAAGCGGCGAAGGAAGAAAGCGTGGAGGAGCTTGCGCGATGAAGCACATGACACGCAAAGCTACGCGCCACGTCAATCAGAATGAAGGGTTGATCTTCGAGAAGTCTTCCGCAGGGAAAGCGGCCTGGAAGTTGCCGCCACTCGACGTGCCGGAAGTGGATTCCGCGAAGCTGCTGGGCCGGTCCGAAAGAAAAGATTTGGGCCACATGCCCGAAGTCAGCGAAATCGAAATCATTCGACACTTCACGCGGCTTTCGACGTGGAATTACGCGATCGATCTGGGGATGTATCCGCTGGGTTCGTGCACGATGAAATACAACCCACGCGTCAACGAATTTGTGGCGCGAATAGAGGGCTTGGCCAACGCGCATCCTTATCAGCCGGAAAAAGTTTCCCAGGGCGCGCTCCGCATCTTGAAGACGCTGAGTGAGTGCCTGATCGAGATCACCGGAATGGATGCCATCACGCTGCAGCCCGCGGCGGGCGCGCACGGCGAGATGACCGGATTGCTGATGGTGCGGGCGTACCACCAATCGCAAGGCAACGCGCGCAAGAAAATTCTGATTCCGGACTCGGCGCATGGAACCAATCCGGCGACGGCGGCAATGGTGAATTATGCCGTCGAAAACTTGAAGTCAGACTCGAACGGCATGGTCGACATCGCGGCGCTGGAGGCGCAGATGAACGAGGATGTCGCCGCTTTGATGCTCACCAATCCCAATACGCTGGGAGTTTTCGAGCAGCAGATCCACAAGATCGCGGATATTCTGCACGCCAAAGGCGGCCTGCTCTACATGGATGGCGCCAACATGAATGCGCTGGTGGGGAAGGCGCGGCCGGGAGATTTCGGCGTCGATGTAATGCACTTGAACCTGCATAAAACGTTTTCCACACCGCATGGCGGCGGCGGACCCGGTTCGGGTCCGGTTGCGATCAAGAAGAAGCTCGAACCATTTTTGCCGACGCCCGTGCTGGTGACCAAATCCGACGGAACGCTCGGTTTTGAATATCAACGGCCGCAGTCGGTGGGACGGGTACGCGCGTTCTATGGAAACTTTGGAATGTTCGTCCGCGCTCTGGCGTACATTCAGGCAAATGGGCCGGATGGTTTGCGGCAAACCACGGAAGATGCGGTGCTGAACGCGAACTACATTCGCAAAGGACTCGAAGGCATTTACGATTTGCCCTATTCCACGCCGACGATGCACGAAGTTGTTTTCAGCGATAAGCTGCAGGCGAAAAAAGGCGCGCGAACCATGGATATTGCCAAGCGGCTCATCGATTACGGCTTTCATCCCTACACTACGGCGTTTCCGCTGATTGTGCCGGGCGCGTTGATGATCGAGCCGACAGAGAGCGAATCGAAGGAAGAGATGGATCTGTTCATCGAGGCCATGAAGTCGATTGCGGAAGAAGTGGAAGAAGATCCGCAGACGGTGCTCGATGCGCCCCATTCTACGCGGGTTTCACGCCTGGACGAAACCGCAGCGGCGCGGAAGCCGGTTTTGCGCTGGAAACCCTGAGATGGCTGCCAACTACTCTCACGTGACGACATAGGTGCTTGCGCATAACCCTTCTGCGTTTAGCACTGTCCGCTGTGGTTAAATCTTTTTGTTGCCTTCCAAAAGCAAATCCTTGCCTGTCGCTGAGCGAGCCGGACTGTTTACTTCTCCGGAGAAACGCATTCCTATATTGTGCCTGCTGTTGGCGGTTGTGACGCTGGCGCTCTATAACCCGGTGAACAGGCATCCGTTTGTGAATTATGACGATGACCGGTACGTGACAGAGAATCCGCATGTGCGCTCTGGGCTGACATTGAGCACGTTGACTTGGGCGCTGACTTCGACCGAGCAGGCCAACTGGCATCCTCTGACCTGGATGTCTCATGCGCTCGATTACTCGCTGTTTCGCTTGAATCCCACGGGGCATCATTTCACCAGCGTGCTGCTGCATGCGGTGAACGTAGTTTTGCTCTTTCTTCTGTTGATGCGCGCAACTGGGCGCGTGGGGCCGAGCCTGTTTGTAGCGGCGTTGTTTGCGGTGCACCCCATCAACGTGGAATCGGTGGCGTGGGTGGCGGAGCGGAAGAATGTGCTGTGCACCATGTTTTTCCTGCTCACCCTGATGGCTTACGGTTGGTATGCGCGGAAGCCACACTGGAGGCGGTCTCTGGCGGTTGCGGCGTTGTTTGCGGCTGCACTTGCTTCGAAACCTATGGCGATCACGCTGCCCTTCGTGCTGCTGTTATGGGATTACTGGCCGCTGCGAAGAGTGCAGGGATCCAAATTCGGCTCCGGCGATTCGGCCGCACGTTATTCCTGGCCGCGGCTGGCGCTGGAAAAACTGCCACTCTTCGCGCTCTCCGCCGCCAGCGCAGTGATCACCATGCAGGCGCAGCAGGCGGGCGGCGCGGTACGTTCGACTGCGCAGTTTTCTTTCGGAGTGCGATTTGAAACTGCGATCTATGCCTATTCGATGTATTTGTGGAAGATGGCATGGCCTGCACGGTTAGCGCCGCTGTATCCGCATCCCGGAAATTCGCTGGCAGCGTGGCAGGTTGCGGCGGCAGCGCTGGTGCTGATTGCGATCACCGTGGTGGTTTGTCGATTTGGAAAGCGCCGCTACTTGCTCGTGGGCTGGCTGTGGTTTCTTGGAACGTTGGTTCCAGTGGTCGGGCTGGTGCAAGTGGGAGACGCGGCTATGGCTGATCGCTATGCGTACATTCCGCTGATCGGAGTTTTTGTGATGATCGCTTTCGGCGCTGCGGATTTGGCGACGGCGAACGAGATTGGTTTTGTTTGGCAGACGATTCCAGCAGCGGCAGCTTTGATTCTCCTCGCGCTGGTCACGCATCGGCAGATCGAATATTGGCAGAGCAGCCACGAGTTGTGGGCGCACGCGCTTGCGGTCACACAGAACAATTTTGTGGCCGAGGACGATCTTGGCGGTGCGCTGGTCTTGGAAGGCAAGCCGGACGAGGCTTTTCCGCATTTCGAAGCGGCGGCAAGCATCAATCCCCATGACGCCCTGAGCCGCAGCAATCTCGGCACATATTTTCAAAGCCACGGCCGGATCACGGAGGCGATCGCGCAGTACGAATCGGCGATTGCGATGACCTCCGATCCCGGTTTGCTGGCGCAGACCTACGCCAACCTGGGCGCGGCGCATCGAGCTTTGGGAGAAGATGAAGCGGCGCGGCAGAGTTTCGACGAGGCGCTGCGATTGAATCCGAATCAGTTCAACGCGTGGCTTGGAATGGGATTGCTGGCGCAGAGGCAGAGCAGGGTCGCCGAAGCGATCGCTGATTTCTCCCGCTCGGTCGAACTGCGGCCTACTGGCGAGGGCTACCTCGATCTCGGTCGAAGCCTGCAGCAGGCCGGCCGCGACCCCGAGGCGCTCGATGCTTATCGGCAAGCGCTAAAGCTTTCGCCTGACTTGCCGGAGGCGCAGCAGGCCGCGGATGCTCTCAGCGGGCATTAGCCGTGAGTACTGCTGACGTTGGATCTCTCGCTGGCTGGGTCGCGCTTTGCGAGCGCCTGAATCGTCCTCCTGAATCAGCCTGCCAGGTCGACAATCTTCAGTCAACCACCAGCAATTCGTTTCGTCGTTTCTTACTTTGCCGAGATGTCGACGGAGGCGCGGGTCGTTTCCCAGTCGATGCGCAGAGTGCAGCCGTGCCCGCCTTTTTCGTAGGCAATCATGAAGTTCTCAACCGGCGCGGGCAGTTTCGAGACTTTTATGTCCACGCGGGCCAACTCCTCGCTCTCATACTTGTAGGGAATGCCCCACTCGCCGGTTTTCATGTTGATGATGAGCGTCCAGTTGTCGGCGTTGGGAACGGTAAACAGTGTGTAGCTGCCGGCAGGGACGGTCTTGCCGCCGACCACAACATCGGCGCTGGTGACGAAGGTTGTGGCTTCGTTGGCGCCGGTGCGCCAGACTTCGCCGAAAGGCACAAGCTCGCCGTAGATTTTGCGGCCCCTCATGCGCGGGCTGGAGTAATCGGTTTTGATGCTCTTGCCTCCGCCAAGATCACAGGAAGCGGAAGCAGCCGGGCTGGGCCGTCCGCCTCCCATTTGGGCAAAAGCTGTTGCGGTCAGGATCACAGCAGACAGCGTGAAGAGGGCGATTCGTTTTTGCATGGATTCTCCTTTTGAATACTTCGCGATGGCCAAGAACATTGGACGCGCGAGAAAGGAATGCGTCAGCAGACTTGTGATTATGTTCCATCTGCCGCGGCGGTTACAATCTCGAGATGCCGGTATTCGATGAAAAGCAGGAAGAACTGGAACACTACGAGACCATGATGGGCGTGCCGCGCGGGCGGCTGGCCGTGACCATGGACACCATCACCGACGCCATGGCGCTGGTCGGCCAGCACGGCGTATATTGCCAGAGCCAGCGCTGGCTGGGCAAGCCGGTGATGGATATCCAGATCATCATGAAGAGCCTGACCGACGCGAAAGAGTTGATCCAGAGCGTGATGGAAGAGCTGAAAAAGAATCCCTAATCGAGGTACCGGTATCTATAGCCGACAGGCCGTAGCTGTAAATTTCTCAGGAGGAATCTCATGCAATTCAAGAAAATCACGGCGATTCTGGCACTCACAGTGTTGTGCTTGGCGACAGTTTCCTCGTTCGCGCAAACTGCGCCTACGACCTTAACTCCCCAAGAACGGGAAGACGCTCTCAAGCAGTTTGCAACCACGCGCGATAACTTCCTGAAGTCCATCGCCGGGCTTTCGCAGAAGCAGTGGACGTTCAAGCCTGCGCCGGACCGCTGGTCGGTGGCGGAGGTTGCCGAGCACATTACGGTCGCTGAGTCGGCGATATTCGGCGTTGTGCAAAAGCAGGTCATGAGTTCGCCCGCGGCGCCCGACAAGCGTGATCAGGTGAAAGGGAAAGACGAACTGATTCTGGAGAAAGTTCCGGATCGCACCCACAAAGTGCAGGCCCCCGAAATTCTGCGTCCGACGGGCCGCTGGGCAACGGAAGCGGAGCTGACGAGAACATTCGAAGACAGCCGGGCGGCCACTATGGACTATATCCGCACGACCAATGACGACCTACGCGACCATTTTTTCGACCATCCCGTGTTAGGGACTTTGGATGGTTATCAGTGGCTGCTCCTGATCTCGGCTCACAGCGCGCGGCACACGGCCCAGATCGAGGAAGTGAAGGCTGATCCGAACTTCCCGAAGAGCTGAAACAATCCACATTAGAGGCAGCGCTAGGGTCTCACGGTTACCATTACTACGCCGTGCGATCCGACCCGCGCAGAGAACTTTCCGGCGAACTTTCCTAGCTCCTTGTGCTGCCACAGGTCGCGCACGGAAGCGTTGAGATGATCGGGATAGCCGAGGTCTTCCCAGTTCACAGAGATCTCCTGCTCCGCGCTGCCGCGATTCAACAGGACCACGGCTCGGCTACCGTCTTTTAGCTGCTTCGCCCAGACTTCCAGATCGCCGTTCTTCCAGACCCGCTCGCCCTCGCGGCCGAGCGCGTCCTGATTCACGGCAATTACTTCTTTGTTGGTCAGAATGTCGTGAATCTCGGGCCGCATGTCGCGCAGGTCGTTGCCGGCGATCAGCGGCGCGGCAAGGATCGCCCACAAGCTGAAGTGGGAGCGATATTCGATGTCGGTCATGCCACCGTTTCCGACTTCAAGCATGTCGGGATCATTCCAATGGCCGGGCCCGGCGTAAGACTGCAAGCCGACCTGCATGTCGAGGATCGCCAGCATCCCGTTCGAGCAGCAAGTGCCGTCCGGCCATTTCTCGGTGCCTCCCCATCTATCCTTGATGTCGCCGGTGGTGCGCCACAAGTTGCCACCGACGTCTTTCCCCCAGAGCCAGGGCTTGGCCGTGCCCCACTCGCAAATACTGAGCACGATAGGGCGCCCTGCAGCATCGAGCGCGGCGCGAATGTTCGCGTACGATGCTTTCGCGTCCTGCGTGGTGCTGTGGCACCAGTCATATTTCAGATAGTCGACGCCCCACGCCGCGTATTGGATAGCATCCTGATATTCATGACCCAGGCCGCCTGGCCGGCCAGCGCAGGTCTTCGAGCCAGCGTCGGAATAAACGCCGAACTTCAGCCCAAGCGAGTGGATGTAATCGCCCACGGCCTTCATGCCGTGGGGGAAGCGCTGCGGGTCGACGACAATGTTGCCTTGGGCGTCGCGGCTCACCTGCCAGCAGTCGTCGATGTTAACGTACTGGTAGCCCGCGTCTTTCATGCCCGACTTGACCACAGCGTCGGCCATGTTCTTGATCATGTCTTCGCTGACGTTGCAGGCAAACTTGTTCCATGAGTTCCAACCCATGGGCGGCGTAAGGGCGAGATTCTTGGACGGGCTGTCATCTTGCTGTGCGATTAGGGCTGCGGACGGAAGAAGTACACCAGCGAGTGCGACGAGGGCTAACCGGTTCGTTTTCATGGAAGCGTTTTACCAGAAATGCAGGGACATTTATACAGGATCTGTTCTTTCGTTGAATTAAGGTTAGCGTCCGACATTTTGGTCGAAGAACTTCGCCATCAGTTCGAGCGCTTCTCTGGTTTCGGGCAACTGGAAGTGATACCAGAAAGCGTGGGGCAGCGCCTCGAAGACGACGAGTTGCGCATCATCCCCAGCGCGCAGAAGAGCGCGGTGAAAAATGGCAGTGTCACTGAGCAAGAGGTCGCGCGTGCTGGTGACCAGCAGACTCGGCGGCATGCCGTGCAGGTCGGCAAATAGCGGTGACAGGACCGGGTCTTTGCGGTCAGTCTTGGCCACATATTGATCGTCGGGGAGGTGATTCGCATTCACGGGCCGCAGTTCGCCCGGGAAACCATCCAGCGTGAAGATCTGCCGGGAATCGCCGGCCCGGCTAAAGTCGGCCAGTCCCGAAAAAATACCGAGCGCAGCCGGGAGCGGCAATCCCAATTGCTTCAGGCGCACGGCGACTTCGCAGGTCAGGATCGCTCCCGCCGAGGTACCGAAAATTCCAATGCTCTGCGGCTTGTAAGTTCTCAGAAGCTCCTTGTAAACGGCGACCACATCGTCGACCGCGGCAGGAAAGGGATTCTCTGGCGCCAGACGGTAGTAGACCGAAACCACTTTGATCTTCGCCAGATTCGCAATCGGCACGCCTTCGATCAGAGAACCGGAATCCGAGTTGAATCCTCCGCCGTGCAGATTAATCAGCACGCGGCTGCGATATGGGTCGGGAGTCGAGAGCGGCGTGATGATGTCGGTGCGTACGCCCGCCATGCTGGTTTCCTCGACCTTGACGGGATAAATCTTGCGGGCTTCGGCAGAATCTTGCGCCCGCCAGATATCCGTGCGCGTTCGCCGTTCGGCCAGCGTTTCCGGCCCCGATTTCTTTTGCGTCAGCGACGCCAGCCATTTCTGGGCCTCAGGGCTGATTGTCGATGGCATGGGAACCACACGCGTGATACGTGCAGTTCCGTCGGGATCGAAGGTGGCGGAGTCTTGTTGCGCGGCGGGATTCGACTGCGCAGACAAAGACTGAGCGAGCATGAGAGCGGAGACGATGTAGAATGCGCGGGTTTTCATCGGAACATTTGTACCAGAGGGATCGGGAGATAGAAAAGGCTTGGTACTGACTGGATCGGTCAACTGAGAGAACCTACAGCTTGCCAATGAACTCTCTTGTAGTGACGCCAGCCTGCTTCAGGATCCCGCGCAGCGTCCCAGTTGCCAATTCGGCATGCAGAGGAACCACGCAACCGGTCATCGTCCCCGGCCCCCTACGCTTCAGAACAACGTGACTTCCGCGTTGCCGAACCTGAATAAAGCCCATCCGCTCAAGCGCGCGAATTGTTTCTGCCCCTGAGACTCGGGGCAGCTTAGGCATAGCGGGCCTCGAAGACAGTTATGAGCGGCCGACTCGAGGTCTCGGGCGGGAACTCCTCCAGGTAGAGTTCCGTCGCTTCCTTGAGGTTGGCGACAGCCTCTTCGACACTCTTGCCCTGACTGACCGTACCCACCTCCGGGCAATCGGCGACGTAGAGATCGCCTTCCTTGTGCAGGACCGCAGTGAATGTACCGATTGGCATTATTCGCTCAAGTCCTTGGGAGCATTCGCCCGATGCTGTGCGTACTGCGGCCCGATTAGAAAGTTAGGCAGGTTTGTGTTTTTGTCATCTTGATCCACAAAAACTCCTCTGCCAATTCTACGCCAGCGTGTACTTTCCTCGCTCAATCACCTTCTGCGCAATTTGCTGGCGAAGTTCGATGGTGTTGAACGGCTCGTACTTAGCCAGACGGCGCAGAATGGCGAGTTGGGTGCGCAGCATGTCGCCGTCAGCGACCGCGGCAATTATTTTCTTCGCGGCTGACTCAACTTTCTCCATCGCCTGCGAGAGGTAAACCCGCGTCATGGCAATCGGAAGAGCGGCGGCAGATTCGCTCTTCGTCTCGGCGATCTTCTGCGCGCGCAGAACGGCCGATTCCATGGCGTAAGTCTCGATTGTCATGTCGGCGATGGCGCCCATGATCTCCTGCTGATCCTGAATCGCCTGCATATATTTCTGGGTTGCGGCGCCGGCGGCGAATAAGCCAAGCTTCTTGGCTTGCCCCACCAGTTTGCGTTGTTCGGCAAGCGGGCCTTCAATGTCTTCGCTCACCGAAGGCCCCGAGAGCACTTCGTCCATCAGCTTCTTGATCGCCGCCATTAACGGTAACTGGCCATTCATGGCCCGCTTCAGTAGGAAACCTGTGATGATGAGCCGGTTGATCTCGTTGGTGCCTTCGAAGATGCGGTTGATACGCGCGTCGCGGTAGACGCGCTCGGCGGGATATTCTTCGACAAAGCCATATCCGCCAAAGATTTGCACCGTCTCGTCGACGACGTAATCGATCATCTCCGAACCCCAGACCTTGATGATCGAGCACTCCACCGCGTATTCCTCGATGGCCTTGCGGGTTTCCTTCATCGCGTCGGCGCCGGACTTATCGACTTCGCCGAGCGCGACATCCATCATGCCGACGGTACGATAAACCAGCGATTCGCCGACGTATAGCAGCGTCGCCATGTTCGCGATTTTCTCGCGTACCAGACCGAAGTCGGCAATCACTCCCTTGAATGCTTTGCGCTGCTTGGCATAAGCGACCGCATGTTCGAGTGAAACGCGGCCTCCGCCCACGCACATTGCGCCCAGCTTGAAACGGCCGATATTCAGAATGTTGAAGGCAATGACATGCCCTTTGCCAATCTCGCCGAGCAGGTTTTCCGCGGGCACTTTGCACTCGTTGAGAATGATGGGGCAGGTCGACGAGCCGCGAATCCCCATCTTGTGCTCTTCGCCACCGATCGAAAAGCCGGGAAAGGTTTTCTCCACCAGAAATGCCGTGAACTTTTCGCCGTCCACCTTCGCGAATACCGTAAATAGGTCGGCGAATCCGGCGTTGGTGATCCACATCTTTTCGCCGTTGAGGATGTAGTGCCTGCCGTCGGAAGAAAGCACTGCTCGGGCGCGGCAATTCATGGCATCCGAACCGGAAGAAGCTTCCGACAAGGCATATGCGCCAACGATTTCTCCGGCAGCCAGGCGCGGCAAATACTTCTGCTTCTGTTCTTCCGTTCCGAAATACACGATGGGCAACATGCCGATGCCGCTGTGCGCGCCCCATGTAGTGGCGAAGCCGGCGTACTTGGCAATATGGTCGGCGATCACGGCGGCGGTGACTTTATCCATTTCGAGGCCGCCGTAGGCTTCGGGGATTTCCACGGAGCTCAGGCCCAGTTCGCCCGCCTTCTTCAGCAGGTCGCGCGTCACGGAAAAGTCCTTGTGCTCGATCTTCTCGACGTTCGGCAGGATCTCGTTAACGGCAAACTCTTCCGCGGTCTGGCCGATGAGCTGGTGCTGTTCGGTAAAATCTTCCGGCGTAAAGATTTCGTCGGGGTGACGCTCTTCCAGTAAGAAACTGCCGCCGGAGATTTTAGTGCTCGGAACCGCGTACGTTGTAGCCATGTTGAGTCAACCTCTAATGCCACAAGATAGACAATATTAAAGTTTATAAGCAGTCAGGCGGATTTACCACTGAGTTCGAGGTACGAAAGGGTTTGGGCCGAGTGGACAGGGGGCAGTCCATCCAGCCGCGCACGAGCCGAACGGAGAACAGCGCTACCTTCCGAATTGCACCGTCACTCGCGACCCAGAAGTAACGTGGGTTCCTGCAGCTGGGGATTGTTGTCGCGCAATGCCGCTGCCCACGGCTTCCAGCTCCAGGCCTGCATCTTCTGCGGCTTCTACCGAGGCCCGCACCGTCTTGCCTACAAACGACGGCACTTCGACCCCGCCCTGCTCTACATCGAGGACCACGGTTCCACTCAGCGGCGGTTTCTCTTCGCCAGCCCCAGAGTTCGCCGTCCCAGCAGCAGCCAGGTTATCGTGTGTCGGACCCGTGCCTAGCACAGTTCCGCGAATCCGATCTACGGCAGAGTCTCGGGAATCGGGCGCGGCGAATTTTTCGCGCATCGCAGCCGCCATCACCTTACCGCTTGCATCTCTGGCCTCAGCTCCAGCTTCAGGCTTCGTGCCTGTCATTTTCCCTGAGCCCGGATTCGCAACTTCTGACCCGGCAACTCCTGTCCCAGCAACTCCTGTCCCGCTCACGTCCGCAGTTTCCAGCGGCTCACCCGGATGATCCGGCGATCCTTCATCGAGATCTTTGTCTTTCATCCGCGCTTGCGCCAGCAGCAACTGATGGCTCGGCGCCAGCGGCAGATCGTGAGGAACGTGCAGATATTCCAGCACCTGCTGCGCCACGCGGCGAAACACCGGCGCAGACACCAGTCCGCCCAGGTGGGGTCCAACTGGCGAGTCGAGAATTACAGCCACCACGATCTGCGGATTATTCACCGGCGCGAATCCGGCAAACGAACCCACATACTTCGTTTTTGAATACGCTCCTGTCGCCGGATCTACCTTCTGCCCCGTGCCGGTTTTCCCCGCCGAAGAATATCCCTCCAGAATCGCCTTACGCCCTGTGCCTTCGAGCACAACTTTCTGCATCATGGCGCGCATCTCAGCGGCGGTGTAAGAAGAAATCACCCGCCGCGACGTTGCCGGATGGAACGCCACCGTCTGCGGCGCGTTCTTAGGAGAGCTGTTTGGAGCGAGCGTTCCCGCCACGATGCGCGGCGCAACCCACACGCCGTCGTTGGCAAATGTGCCCACCAGTCCTGTCAGTTGCAGTGGCGAAATCCCAATTTCCTGCCCCATCGAAATCGCCGCAATCGAAACCTTCGACCAGCGGCTCACCGGCTTGGTGAGCCCGCGAGTTTCGCCCGGCAATTCGATTCCCGTCTGCTGCCCAAATCCAAACGCGCGAATGTATTTGTAGAAGCGGTCTTCGCCCAGCCGTAGCGCGATCTTGATCGAGCCTACATCGCTCGACTCCGCCAGCACTCCCCACACCGGAAGAAGACCGTGCGGCTCCGCATCGTGGATGCGCATCCCGTTATAGACGATCGATCCCATCTGGCAATCGAAAACTTCGTCGGGATTGGTGAGTTTTTCTTCCAGCGCCGCCGAAATCGTGACCAGCTTGAACGTGGAGCCGGGCTCGTAGACATCGCTGACGGCGCGATTCTTCATCGCCGCTGCCGTCACTTCCTTGCGCAGATTGGGATTGAATGTGGGACGGTTGGCCAGCGCCAGAATTTCGCCGGTGTGCGGATTCTCGACGATCACCGTGCCGCTAATGGCTTGGGTGTCGTGCATGGCCTGCTCGAGTTCCTTTTCGGCGATGTACTGAATATGCTCGTCAATGGTGAGCACCAGATTCTCGCCCGGCTCGGGCTGTTTCTCGATGTCGGAGAACCACTGCCTGCGCGCATCGACCGAGATGATCATCCTTCCCGGCTTGCCGCGCAGTTCTCCATCGAACTCGCGTTCGATGCCGCTCAGCCCAGCGTCATCCATGCCAGCCGCACCCACCACCTGTACCGCCAGATCGCGCTTGGGATAGAAACGCTTCGGCTCTTTCTGAAAATGGATGCCTTGCAGATTCAGCGACCGGATGCGCTCGATGGTTTCGTCGTCGGCTTTGCGCGCCACCCAGCAGAAACTCTTGTGATTGCGGCAGTCGGCCAGGACCACGCGCGGGTCCTCTTTGGTGATGCGCGCGATCAGCGAAACCGCCGTGGGCAAGTCTTTCACTTCCTGGGGCACGGCAAAAGCCGAATCGACCAGGACGGACATCGCCAGTTCATGCCCGGCGCGGTCATAGATAATGCCGCGTGGCGGCGTGAGGTCGATGGGGCGCTGCTGCTGGTGCTCTTCCTGCTTTACGAAGCTGCCGTAGCGGAAGATTTGCAGATAAACCAGCCGGAAGCAGATCACACAGCACCACAAAAACAGCACTCCACCCAGCAGGTAGAGCCGGTGATTCTTGCTGAGATTGGAGTCAGCCGTGATGGAAAACGCCTCTAGTTGTTGGTCGTTAGACGTTGGTCGCTTAGACAAGCATGCGGCCCACCGGCACGGCGAACCGCCAGATAAATTCGTGTGGGGACGGGCGACTCGCCCGTCCAGATCGAGCGAAGCTCGGCTGCTGTCTCTACTGTCCTGCCATCACCCTCGCTGGCTCCGCTTGCGCCATCACCGGGGCGCTTGCATCGGCCGAGGCGCTATCCATGCGGATCACCTGTCCCGGTTCCGGCGGGGCAAACCCCTGGCGACGCGCCATCACATCAATCCTTTCCGGATCGCGCAGTGACGAATCCTCGAGCCGCAGCGCCCGGTTCATCTCGGTCAGCCCGCTGAGCTCGCGCTTGGCCGATTCGATCTGGTAGCCGTACTCGATCGCACGAAAGTGCTGCCACGCGTAGGTGAATACCAGAAGAAATAGGAAGGCGAGCGCCGTACCAAACTGTTTCATCTCGCGATTGCGGCGCGGGTCTTCCACTTTTACCAGCCGCGAGTTGTCGATTGCCTTGGCAAAATAAATCTCGGGAGTCCCCGTCCACAAGGTTCTCCGCCCCGCCGCGGGTTGAATTGCCGCCGCTGCTGCAGCCATTATGCCGCTCCCGCAAAAGCCGGTTGATTCTGCGCCGGTTGTGCATACATAGCTTCCAGCATGCGCAATTCCATTTCTTCGACGGTTTCGCGGCGCTGTTGCGTACGCGCTTCCACTCGCTCTACCGTCGCCATCAGATCATTAATCAACGTGCCCGTGTACATTTCCCAACCTCAGTCTGGATTCCTACCACGGAACCCTAAATTCGGACCCTAGACCTCGGACCTTTACACCACTTCGACCTCGCCCGCTCATGCTGAGGTCCGAGGTCCGAGGTGGCTTTTCAAATTCTTTCCGCCGCTCTCAGCTTCGCGCTGCGAGCCCGCGGGTTGCGACCGCTTTCTATTTCCGAGGCCGTCACTGGCTTTTTCGTGAGTACCCGGAAGTACTTGTACTGATTCGCTCCCTCACGGAAGGCATCCTTTACGATGCGATCTTCCAGCGAATGAAAACTGATCACCACCACGCGTCCGCCCGGCTTCAGAACCCGGGACGCCGCTTGCAGCAGCGCCCGCAGATCGTCCAGTTCACGGTTTACGAAGATTCGGAGCGCTTGAAAAGTTCGGGTCGCCGGATG
>PMHV01000066.1:0-37278 GCA_003156805.1 Acidobacteriaceae bacterium
AACATTAGATGCTGGTCGGGGGTTCAAGTCAAGGAAATTTGAGGCAAACTCCGGCGACCCGAAAGGCGGTGGTGTCCTATCCCCAGTTTGGAAAAAGGGTGGATGCGATCTGGTCACGAATGCAAGANNGGTTTCAGCGGTAATCCCTTTCACCGCCGAAACGGCTGATGTCTACGGACGAATTAAGGGTTCGCTGAAAATACCCTCCGCAGATGCCATTCATCTCGCCTGTGCGGCGACGGCGGGCACTGATTTGTTCTTAACCAACGACAAGAATCTCATCGGCAAGGTGATCCCCGGAGTCCAATTTATCGCTGGGCTGGACTCAAACATCCTTTGATGCGGCTTTCCGCGCGAGCATGGCTTCCAGCCTCGCCTTCGCTTCGGGCCACTCCCCATCCAGGATACTGAAATAGACCGAGTCGCGGACCCGGCCTGTCCAGGTAAGCACGTGCCTGCGCAGCGTTCCTTCTTCTTTTGCGCCGAGGCGCAGAATCGCGTTGCGCGATTCTTGATTCAAAGCGTCGGTCTTGAGCTCGACGCGTATGCACTTCCATTCTTCGAAGGCGTGCCGCAGCATCAAATATTTTGCTTCGGTGTTCACGGCGGTGCGCTGCCACGCGGGCGCGATCCNNGCGATCCAGGTGGAACCAATTTCGACCCGGCGGTTGACGCGGTCGATATTCATGAAGCGTGTGCTGCCGATCACCTGCCCGGACTTGCGCTCAACCGTGGCAAATACAATCGACTCGCCGCGTTGCTGCTCCTCCAGAGCCTTGTCGACAACTCGCTGAAAATCTTCGAGAGTTTTCATCGAGTAGGGAATCCAGCAGAAGATTTCGTCGAGCGAGCCGCTGGCAACTTCCCAAAAGAGGGCGGCGTGCTCGCGGCGAATTGGTTCGAGGCGAACGACGGAACCTTCCAGCGTAAGTGGCGTGATGATCTCCAAGATGCGAACGAAACAAAAACGGCATGACCGATTTGGTCTCGGGTTTCTCCGGCTGTTAATCTTCCTCTGCTTAAGACTACCGTCGGGATTGGCTACTTTTTAACCGATAAAGGATGGCGTCCCGCATTTGCCCGTAGTGTCCATCAATAATCCTGCGGATGCTCGTCTGCCCGACGCTGCAACTGCTCCACGCCGGGATCGCAGGCATCATAGCGGTTTTAGCCGAGTTCCTACAACGAAGTTCTTGCGTTGCGGGGCGTCGACGAACTTTGCATCCCGTGGCGGTTTCTCACATCTGATTTATGGCTGCCTGTAGAATTGGGCGGTTGACCTCCGATGATGCTCGACGTCCAACGATGTCAGGAGAGCCGCCGGTGAAAGCGCAGTGTTTGCCATTCACCCAAATCCCGCACACGACGCGGCTTTTCACCGATTTCCTGGCATATTCGCCGCGGGTGGAGGCATTCTATCCGCACTCTCCTCATTTCGGCGAATGGCTCGTAGCGGAAGCCGCGACGGTTGGTTATGACGCATCCCGGCGCGAACGTGTCGCCGCCATCCTCGCGCGGCAGAATAGAGCCTTCGGCGCTTCCGAGCGGACCATGGCGAATCTCGACCGGCTGCGCGGTGGCGCATGTGCCGTAGTCACGGGGCAGCAGGTGGGCCTTTTCGGCGGACCGATGTTCGCCATCTACAAGGCGCTTACCGCGGTCAAGCTGGCGGAAGAGGCTACGGCGGCGGGCATGAATGCGGTTCCAGTCTTCTGGCTGGCGACCTACGATCATGATCTCGCCGAAGTGAATCATGTCTCCTTGCCTGGGCAAGACGGGCTTTTGCGCACGCTGACAACTTCCAGTCACGGTCTTCCGGGTGCTCCCGTGAGCGATGTGCCTTTGGGCGAGGAAATCGTGCCGGTGGTGGAGGAAGCTGCGGCGCTGCTGGGGGATTCTCCGGTTACCGAGTTGCTGCGCGAAGCGTATCGTCCCGAACGGACGCTGGGCACGGCTTTTGCGCGATTATTTGCGCGGCTGTTCGGCGAGTGGGGAGTAATCATCCTCGATGCTTCCGATGCGGAGTTGCATCGCGTTGCGCAGCCGATCTATCAAGCGGCCATCGAGCGCGCGGCCGAGCTGGGCACGGCGCTGCTGGAGCGAGGCGACGCCCTAGATGCAGCAGGCTATCACCAGCAGGTGAAAGTTACTTCGGCGTCGGTGCTGTTGTTCACGTTGCGAGATGGGGCGCGCACCGCAATTCACCGCCGCGGAAACGGGGCGACGGCGGAGTTTGTGATCGGCGAGGGCCCCGCGGCGGAGAGGATTTCGCAGGCTGAATTGCTGAAGTGGATTGCCGCTGCGCCTGAGAAGTTCAGCCCCAACGTGCTGCTGCGCCCGGTGGTGGAGGACTATCTTCTGCCCACGCTTGCCTGCACGGGAGGCCCGGCTGAAGTGGCGTATTTCGCTCAGTCGGGATCTGTGTACAAAATGTTGCTGGGCCGCGTCACGCCGATTGTGCCGCGCTTCTCGGCAACTCTGGTGGAGCCGAAGTTACAGCGGTTGCTGGAGCGCCACGGCGTTTCGGTAACGGATATGTTCGGCGGGCCGGACGCGCTGAGGCAGAAGCTGGCTGCACGCAATCTGCCCGCGGATCTGCAAGCCGCGTTCAATGATGCGAACAAATCTTTGGAAAGCAAACTGGCGGCAATCCGCGAGAAGCTGGAGAAACTGGACCGCACACTGGCGGACGCGGCGCAGACAGCAGGCTCGAAGATGCGCTATCAGTTAGAGCGGCTCTACGCGCAGGCGGCGCGGGCGGAAATGCAAAAAAGCGAACTCGTCAGCCGCCACGCCGAAACTTTGAACCAGGCGCTCTACCCCGAAAGAGGCCTACAGGAGCGGGGAATCGGCGGCATTTACTTTCTTGCCCGCTATGGAACTGAACTCTTGCGCCAAATCTACCACGCGATTCAACCGGATTGCCCGGAACATCAGATTCTGGAATTGTAAGCCGCTAACCGTCGACCGACACCGGTTTCGAGAGCGCTAATTCTACTCGCCCTCGCTGATCCCTATTGCTTGGGCCAGGAGTGTTCGAGCCATGCTTCGAGCTTCTCCAGCGACTCCACGCGCGGAAGTTTGCGCTCGCGGTAGGCGCCAGCCACGTCCAACAACACGGCCTGCATCCCGGCGTTGCGCGCTCCGACATAATCGACGGAATAGACATCGCCCACATACAGGCTGTTCTCGGCACTAACCTGCATGGCGGTGAGAGCCGCCGCGAAGATCGCCGGATGCGGCTTTTCCACGCCCACGATGCCGGAATCCGTGATGCTCTCAAAGCAGTCGGCAATCCCGCAGCGGAAGAGCACCTGGTTGATGTGACCGTCGGCATTCGAGATCACGCCAATGGGATTGTTCTGGCGCAAGCGATCCAGAACCTCGCGAGTTCGGGGAAGGATCTGATCCCAGTTGGCGGAGGTCTGCGTGTTTCGCACGAGCTCGTTGCGGAGACCGTCGCTAAGCGCCACTCCCTGCACTTCGAGGAGGTAAGTGTGAAAGGTCCACCAGAAACCATGATCCACACTGCCGCCCATCATTCCGGCATCGAACTCCTTCTTCGTTCGGCGTTCAACCGCTTGCCATTGCGCCAGGGAGGGACGGTGTTCCGAAGAAAGCGGGGCCAGCATCTTGGCGCGGTTGGGAAAGAGCAAGGTATTGCCTACATCGAAGAAGATGACGCGCGGAGCGGCCATAATCTATCTTACCCAAGCCCTGGCGCAAGCGTCCTTGGCAGTTGTTGTGCGGCTTAACGCCGGACTAACCTTAGGGCGATCCTCCGCGCACGACAGTCCAAAGGATTGCTACGCTTGGTCCATCGGCCTTCGAAGGCTCGTGACCCGAGCCAGCAAATTGCGGTAATATCCAGTGACCCGGCCGGTTGTTTAGACAGGTTTCTTCGTGTTTGGCCATAGCTATGGCTTTGTCGTTGGCAGCGACGCTGATTTCTGGTTGTGCGGGTGCCACGCGCGCCGTCCTCTCGCTTCATGCCGTGGCGCGCGCTCAATCCGCCGTCCTGGTGAGCCTTTGGCTGCTTGAGGAGTCTGGCCGCCGGAACGACATCTACAACATTCTTTGGGCGGTGGTCTTCGGCTTCGCCACATTAAATATTCTGAGCCTGGCTGCGCGGCGTTTTGAGCCGAACCGGCGGAAGCTCACCTTCGGCGAATTGATGGCCGTGCTCGTCCTGTTGCTCTCGATATTCCTACTGGGTTGGGAGATGCTGAGCCTGCTTCACATTTTCCCCATCAAGCTTCGCCGCTAAATGTGGACCAGTTCCTCCACCCGGTCCCGTTTTTGCGGTATGATGCGCTTGCCATGGCGCAGGGGTCTCCAAGCTTCGATGTTACTTGTCCCTGTTGCGGCGCGGTGCTCAAAGTTGATCCAGCCACGCAAGGGATAATCGCGCACACCGCCAAGGTGCAGCCCAAGATGTTTCAGGACATGGAGGAAGCGGCGCGCGCCATGAAAGAACAAGACAACCGGCGCGAGTCCATCTTTCGCCAATCGGTGGAGGCGCAAAAACATGCTTCCGAGCTTCTGGAAAAAAAGTTTCAGGAGGCCGTGAAAAAGGCGAAGGAATCTCCCGACACCGGCAAGCCCATCCGCGATTTCGACCTGGATTGATGGCGCAACCGCGCCGCTGGCCTGACTTCCGGTTGGCGTAAAATCCACCTTGACGATGTCTCGACCGCTTCTACTCGGCCACCGCGGTGCACGCGCGGTAAAGTCGATTCCAGAAAATACGTTGCTGTCTTTCGATCTCGCATTGGCGCACGGCTGTGACGGCTTTGAGTTCGACGTGCGGCTTACAGGCGATAGCCAGGCCGTGATTTGTCACGACCCGGAGACTCGCAGGGCCGAGGTGGCTCGATCCAGGGCACAGCAATTAATTGGCTTGCCGCGGCTGCAGGAAGTCCTGATTCGCTATCAGCGCAATGCCTTTCTGGACATTGAGCTGAAGGTCTCCGGCCTCGAGAAAATCATTGCAAGAGAGCTACCCAAGCGCATGCCCAGCCGTGGCGTCGTGATTTCTTCTTTCCTTCCCGCGGTGCTGAACGCCGTTCACGCAGAGAATCTTGCCATTCCGCTTGGTCTCATCTGCGAAACCAAAGCGCAGCTTAATCGTTGGGGCGATTTGCCTGTGGAGTACGTCATGCTCAACCATGCACTCGCTTTTCCAGACCGCATCGGAGAGATCCAGGGGCAGGGAAAGAGAGTTTTCGTTTGGACGGTGAACCGCGCCGCCGAAATGCGGCGCTTTGCCGATTGGGGCGTGGACGGAATCATCTCCGACGAAACCGAACGGCTGGTTCGAGTTCTGCGCGGCGCAAGAATAAAAACAAGAACAACGACGAAGAAATGAAACTTGTTTTCCGGGCCATCGGAAGTCTGCAGAGACCACAAGCATGAAGCGGTACTGGCGGATTCCCCAGAGTTATTTCGGAAGAGCGTAGGCCACGTAAATTGCAGCCGATGCAGGCTGCACAATGCCGGAACGCTTCTGGGCTTTTCCGCCACCGGCTGCGATCACGACGAACTGCCGGCCGTCGACTTGGTAAGTAGCTGGTGTGGCGTTGCCAGCCGCGGGCAAGGTTGCCTCCCAGAGCACATCCCCAGAGTCCCTGTCGAAGGCGCGAATCTTGTTGTCGTAACTCGTCGCGGCGATGAAGAGCAAGCCCCCGGCAGTGACAACGGGCCCTCCGTAGTTCTCGCTGCCGGTGTCCTTCATTCCTTGCGCGGCGAGTTCGGGATACTCGCCCAACGGCCGCTGCCAGACGATCTTTCCAGTGTCCAGGTTGATGGCCGTCAGCGTGCCCCAAGGTGGTTGAATCGCGGGATAGCCATCAGGGTCAAGGAATCTGTTGTAGCCGTCACTGACATACCTCATGTCGCTCGTTGACGAGATACTGTTCTTGGCTCGGATATCTTGTCCGGTATAGACGTAATTCACGACAGCGTGCAGGCCATCGGCTCCCAAGCGGGCGAAGCTGGGCATTCTGCCCCCTCCTTGAGAAACGAAAGCAGAGATGTCTCCCTCGCTGTAGCGGCCACGCAGACCCACCAGCGATGGAAATTCCGGCGGGGTACCTTGCAGGTTTGCCTTGTGGCACGCGGCACACTCGCGGAGATAGATGCTCTTACCACTTTCCGCCCCTCGACTTTGTTTCTGCGGCAACATGCGCAGGATCCAAGCCATCTCGTTCGCGTTCACATAGAGCAAGTGAGTGCTGGGATCAAAGGCAGCGCCTCCCCATTCGCCTCCGCCATCGAAGCCGGGGAAGATTACCGTGCCCTCACGACTGCCGGGCACAAACTGCCCTCCACTGCGCACTTTACGAAAACGATTCAGCGCGTCTTCGTGGGCCTGAGGTGTCCGTTGCGTCAGCATGTCTTCCGTGAGCTGCTGTCGCGCGAATGGCGGCGGGGTCGTCGGCAAAGGCTGACTATCCGCGGCGACTTCTCCGTCGAGATCGGAACCAGGATATTTCCGGTATTCGATCGGAAACAGGGGCTTGCCGCTTTCCCGATCAAATAAAAAGACAAATCCAGACTTGGTGGTTTGCGCCACGGCATCTACATCGTGGCCGTCTCGTTGAACGGTGACCAGGCTGGGCTGAGCCGGCAGGTCGCGATCCCAGATATCGTGACGCACGGTCTGAAAGTGCCAGACCCGCTCGCCAGTGTCCGCCTTCAAAGCGATCAGCGAGTTGGCAAACAAATCATTACCCACGCGATTGGCGCCGTAGAAGTCATAGGCAGCCGAACCGGTGGGAACGAAGACAAGTCCGCGCTTCGCGTCGAGGGAAAAGCCGGCCCAGTCATTGGCGGCGCCGGTGTATTTCCAGGCGTCCTTCGGCCAGGTCTCATAGCCAAATTCACCGGGACGCGGAACCGCGTGAAATGACCAGCGCAACTTTCCAGTGCGGACGTCGTAGGCCCGAATATCACCCAGCGCGGCGGGAAGGGTCTCGCTGACGCTACTTCCAACGATCAACAGGTCTCGGTAGACGATTCCAGGACTCGTCATCGTGACCCAGTCCTCGGTGTCACGACCCAAATCGTCGCGGGGCAAGTCGTCGCGGAGATCAATGCGACCTGCGGCGCCGAAAGATTCGACCGGCTTGCCGGTTTGCGCGTCCAAAGAGTAGAGATATTGGCGCGCCGCCGAGAATATACGCTGGTCTTTGCCGTCAGACCAGTAGGTCACCGCGCGACTGCGCATCTTGCTGTCGATCAGGCGCACGTGCTCCCGGGCCGCCGGGTCAAAGCGCCAGCGCAATTTGCCCGTGGCTGCATCCAGCGCGATGACGTCCGCTCTCGCGGTGGTCGCGTAGAGCACTCTGTTCACGACAATGGGATTGCACTCCATTTCGGAACCGGACCAGGAGTCGGCAGCGTCGAAGGTCCACGCCACTTGTAATTGCTTTACATTGGAGCGGTTAATCTGTGCGAGCCCGGAGTAGTGGATGCTGTCGGGTCCGCCGCTATAAACAGGCCAGTCGCGCCAGCGGCCTTCGTTGGGCTTGCGGTTTGGCTTGTGGGAGCAGGCACACAGTGTCCCAAGTGTGAGAGCGAGCGCAAGCCAACCGGTTCGATTCATGATCAGACGCAGCGCTGAGGACAGATCCCAACTTTCCCTGAGCAGTATAGTTCGAAAGGTCATTCGGGGAAATGCGGTGTACTCGTCCAGTAGATGGGTGACACTTTTCATTCCCCCGCTCAACCCCACCCCCAGTCCGGGCCAATCGGCTAGAACCGGGTGGTTTCCCTTTCCGAATTTGCATCTCGACACTCTATTCGAGCGTCAATAGTCATTCTGAACCAGAGCAGCGTTTTCATGTCGTGGAATCCTGCGGCTGATTATGCGGCCGTGGGTCAGGAACGCAACCGCGAGCTGGGCGGCCGGCCGGGTTGTCGCGCTTGGATTGAGAATGCGAACCCGCCGGTTCCCGATGCAAGGCAAGGTAAAAGGGCGGCGGACGGAAGTGTCCGCCCCACACGGGCATCGGCGCTGCCCGCCTTACACACGTATCTCTGTTCCGGGTTGAGTTCTGGGTGAATGTCGATTAGTTTCATGGGGACGTTTACGCAGCTTTGTCGAGAGGTTCGATGTCCAGGGGTTCGATGTCCAGCGCGTTCGATCAGAACATTCGGCGATTCAGAAGATTCGGTGAGGCGGGACATTCGGTGATACGGAGGCGGGGGTGAGCAAGCGAGACGATCGGCAGTTGGGAATGAAACGGAAGATCACGCGGCGCGACTTCCTCAACGGTATGGCTGTGACGGCGGGCGCGGGGGCTACGCACGCGTTGATGCCCCGGGATCTTTTCGCCGCGGACGATGCCGACGCGGAAAAGGCGGGCGGATACTATCCGCCAGCGCTGACTGGGTTGCGGGGCAGCCATGCGGGATCGTTCGACGCGGCTCACGCTTTGCGCGACGGGACTTTCTGGGATTCAGTGGGCAAGCCTATCGACACGGGCGAGAGCTACGATTTGATCGTGGTGGGCGGCGGCATCAGCGGACTGGCGGCGGCGCATTTTTATCGCAAGGCGGCGGGAGCGGGAGCGCGAATTCTTATCCTCGATAATCACGACGATTTTGGCGGCCACGCCAAGCGCAACGAATTTCGCGTGGGCGACAGGACGCTGGTGGGCTATGGAGGGACTTATTCGATTGAAAGTCCGGCGCCTTACAGCGCGGTGGCGAAGGGCGTGATTGAGGAGTTGGGAATCGAGGTGAGCAGCTTTCCGAAATATCTGGACCGGGATCTGTACGGTTCGATGCGGCGAGTGCCGAAGATTTTTTTCGACAAGGAGACTTTTAGCAGCGACCGGCTGGTGGACGATCCGTGGCCGTTTCCCGGGGGCGAGACTTACGATCTTGCAGTGGCTGGACCGGATGCGTGGGCGCACTTCATGGCGGAGGCTCCGATTGCGGAGCAGGCGCGCAAGGATGTATCGCGTTTGTGCCGCGAGAAGAAGGACCATCTTCCGGGACTGAGTGCCGAAGAACAAAAAGCGCGCCTGGAGCGGATCAGCTACGCGCGATTTCTGACCGAAGTGGCTGGGATGCATGGTGATGTGATTCGCCTCTACCAAACGGTTTCGCAGCCTTTGTTTGGGTTGGGTATCGAGGCGATTTCCGCGGCGGACGCCGCGGAGACGGGATATCCCGGGTTTAGCGGGATGGGCGCTGAGGCGGAGGCGCTAAGCAACGAACGGAGATATTTCTTTCATTTTCCCGACGGCAATGCGTCGATTGCGCGGATGCTGGTGAGAAAACTGATTCCGGATGCGATCGCGGGAAACTCGGCGACAGACGTGGTTTTGGCGAAGGCGGATTATGCGAAGCTAGAAGCGTCTGGATCGGCGGTGAAGATGCGGTTGAACAGTACTGCGGTGCGGGTGAAGCATGTCGGCGACGCGGCCGGCGCGAAAGAAGTTGAGGTCGCGTATGCGCGCGGAGGAAAAGTGTATATGGCGCGGGCCAAGGGCTGCGTGCTGGCTTGCTGGCACGTGGTGATTCCGTATATATGCGAAGAGCTGCCGGAAAAACAAAAGGATGCGCTGGCTTCGGCACAGAAAGTTCCGCTGCTGTATACGAATGTGGCGATTCGCAACTGGACTGCCTTTCAAAAGCTGGGAGCGAATTCGATTTACGCGCCGGGCGGCTACCACACGCATGTGGACATGGATTTGCCGGTGAGTATTGGGGGATATGAATGCTCGCGCAAACCGGAGGAGCCGATGGTGGTGCACATGAGCAAGTCGCCGTGCCGGGCGGGGCGGCCGGCGCGCGAGCAGCATCGGCTGGGGCGCATGGAATTGTTCAACACTACGTTTGAAACCATAGAACGAAAAATTCGCGAACAGTTGGCGCGAACCCTGGGAGCGGGAGGGTTTGACCCGGCGCGCGACATTGCGGCGATCACGGTGAACCGCTGGCCGCATGGATACGCTTACGAGTACAGCTCGCTGTGGGATCCGTTCGTGCTGGAGGGAGGCGAGACTCCGTGCGAAGTGGCTAGGAAGCCGTATGGAAGGATTGCCATCGCCAATGCCGATGCGGGAGCGTATGCGTACACGGATTGCGCGATCGATCAAGCGTGGCGGGCGGTTGGGGAACTGGGGAAGAGCTAGTTGTTGGCTGTTAGCTCCCAGCTAATGCATGCCGGCGAGATCTTTGGCGACAGCGGAGGGCGGTGGGAGAACGTCATACAACGGCTGCACTGGTTTTACTTGCGGATTCTCTTCGGCCACCGAGATCGCAAGAATGCGAATCTTGTCGTTGTCGGGCAGCCTGATGCTTTTTGCGCCGGCGGGCAGGTCGATGGGATAGGCGAAGAGATAGGAGTAGCGATAAGGCACGTTCTCGCCCGCGGCGTTGTGGTGATGCGAGCAGAACCAGGCCAGATCAGCGCGCTTGATGTAGCCGGGCTTGATACCGCTCATCTCTCCGTAGTTGTCTTTTGAAGTATCCTTCGAACTCCACTGCCGGTCGTCCCATTGGCCGATGAAGCCGCCCCAGTCTTCGATGTTGAGAGAGGCGTTAGTATTGCCCACGGCGAACGTTGCCATTTGGTCGCCGTCGGCCGATGCCGCCAGGATGTAGGCGCGGTTGTAGCGCCCGGCCGGCAGATCGATGCTTTGTCCGTGAGCGACGACGGCGTTGGGAGCGCCGGTGTTGGCCGCGGCGAGGTGAAACTGAACATCGTTGAATGTAATTTGTTCGGGCAGCATCTCGGCGGGCAACGCGTTGCCTTTGCCATCGAAGCCAGCGTCCGATTTCGTGCCGTCGTTGCTCGCGGTTGCGAGGTCATAATGCAGAGCAACCGGGGCGGAACTAAAGGCTGCAACTTTTGTTGCCGATGCGGCCAACTTTACGGCGAAGGTGCGCGGCTGATATGCGGTGAATGATGCGATGAGCTTGCCGCCGGTTACCGTCGCTGGACCAACCGGCTGTTCCTGGCCGTTCCCTTCGCGCGCGGCGGCGATCGGGGCGGCGAAAGAAACTTGGACGTCGGGCTGCGGCTTGCCGTCGAGCTCGACGAGGCGGACGATTACTTCGTCACTCAGTTCGGCTTTTTTCAGAGCCAGGAGTCGAATCCGAGGATTGCTGACCTGTAGCAGAGAAAATTCGCGGCCCAGCGCGCCGGGATGTTTTGAAGTTTCGAAGGCGACAAGCGGATCATTGAGGCGCTGGCCCTGCCAGTCGGTTTCGGCATGACGCCAATCGCCGGCATGGCCGGCGATGGCGAAAATAAATTCGTGGTGTCCGATATCCTGCGTGGCCTGATCAGCATAGCCTCCGGCTATACCAGGAGTGCGGAGCAAGGTGAGCCGGATGGTGTTGTCGTTGGGCTTGTCGGATCCGTTCTTGCAATCGGTGAGAAGGGTCGCGCCGAATTCGCCGGTGATGTCGGTCAAGTCGACCCACTGGTGCGAGGGCACTTCAAATTTCTTCGGCTCGGCGGTGGGACGCTCGATGGCGCCGATGTCCCAGTTATAGGTGGCCATGCGATTGGAAGCGGCGAGAGGAAAAGTCGCTTTCAAATTCGATTCCCGCGTGGTCCAGTCGATCACGTTGCCGAACTCGACCCGCTTGCCGGCATCGCCCGATGAGAGTCGGATGGTCTGGACAAATGTTGAACCCGCGGTTTGACGGGAAACTTCCAGGGCCACGCGCGCCGGGCCGTTTTCGACGACTCGAATGTGCGCTGAACCGCCAACGTAGGTCTTGGGCGCAGCCTGTTCCTGGTCCCAGTCCATGTTCCAGGCGGGCCATTGCTTGGGGTTGTCGTAAGAGATCGCCAGGCGCGCCGGGGCAGACAGAAGTTCTTTGTTGATTGACTTGTCGAAGATGCTGGCGACGTCACCGTCAACGTTTAGCTTCACGCGGTAATACTGGCTCTCGAGGGAATTTTCTGACACTGTCAGGGTTGACGCAGCGGCTGCGGCGGCGCCGGGCTGCACATCGTAAACTGCATAGCCGACCGATGGCACGCGCGCCACGAACAGAACTTTGCCGTTCGACATCTGCGCCGGAACTTGTTTGCCGTCGGGACCGATCACGTGGACTGCACTCGGCATGGCGGCGGGGAAGTTGAGGGTAGCTTCCACTACATCTTCGCGTGCGATGTTTAGCGGGTTAAAGACAACGACCGGCACGCCCTTGCCCTCGGTGTTCAGCGCCGCGGCAACGGCTTCGGTAGCGTTGTTGAGCACGTCGGCGAACTGATTCATGGCGATCACGTCGTCGTTCCAGGCAAACTCGTAGGACTTGGGAGTGGCGGTTCCGGCGGCGATATCGTGGAAGTGGCCGCCCATCACCAGCGTCCAGGCATCGTTCAAACGCTGCAACGGATACGGCCTCGCGCCGAGCCATTCCGCGGCAAGCGAAGATTTCTCGGCGGCGTCGGCCAGCAATTCTTCCTTTCGCAGCCAGCGCTTCTGATATCCCTGCGAGGTAAGCGAACCGGCGGAGTGATTTGTCAGCTCCATTTCGCCGGTGTAGCGTGGAAGTCCCGCAGCTTCGGCGGGAGTGATATCGAGGAACATTTGATCGGCGGTGGCGGATATTACGTGCACTGGGCCGTCGCCAACCTTCACCGGCGGCCAATCGGGATGCGGCTGTCCGCGGAAGAAAAATTGATCCTGCGGCGGCAGGCTCGCCACGCCTTTGGTGACGATGGCTTCCAGCAGTTTCACTGAATCTTCGTCGGGAGCTCCGCCGATGTCTCCCGTGCCGTAATAGTGATACTCGGCGTAGACGCCGCTGACCTTGCCATTCTGTTCGACGCGCGCGGCCCAATCGCGTTGATAGCGGTCCAGTTCGCTTGCCGGTTGACCCTTGACCAAAACCCGCAGTTGGTTCCGCAAAGCGATATATTGTTGAATTTCCTTCTGATCCATCGGTTGGTTACTTTGCTCGGCCTGGTCTGCTTTCGCTTCGAGCGGCTTCAGTTCTTTCCGAAGCTGCGCAATTGTGTCGTCTGGCGGCAAGGCTGGCAGCGGCTGGCTGAGGTCGGTTTCGATGCCGCCGCTGTAGTCGCCGGGGTTGAGCCCTGCCAGCACGCTTTCACCGTCCGGACCTACCCAGACGCCGACATTGAAAGGCGTGCCTTCGGGCGTTCTCTCGCGCGATTCCGGACCTCCGCCGGGAGCGGACGATCCCCATACCAGTTTCTGCGTCGAAAAACCCTTCACGCCAGAGTGCGCGAGAACCGTGGGCAGCGAGGCGGGAAATCCGAAGCAGTCGGGAAGCATGTATTCGGCGCTGGCTTTGCCGAATTCCTTGCGGAACCAATTATTTCCGTAGAGGATTTGCCGGATGATGGTCTCTGCGCTGGGAGTGTTGACGTCGCCCTCTTCCATGGACGACCCCGCGGGAAACCACCTGCCTTCGTCCACGTACTTCTTCAACCGGGCGAAATCGGCCGGGTAATATTCCTTCATGAAACGGTACCGGTTGGCTCCGCTGAAATTGAAAACGTAGTGAGGATATTTGTCGAACAGCTTGAAGTTATCCTCCATGGTCTTGCGAATGTATTCGCTTATGACCTGGGGATACTCCCATCGCCATTCGGTATCGAGGTGGGCATAGCCGGCTACGTAGAGCGTAGGCTGCGTGGTTAAGTCCGGTTTGCCGGAAACGCTCGCGGAATTAGAGGGTGTTTCGGCCGTTTGTGCGAGAGCCGCGTTGACCGAGAGCAGACAAGCGAGTGGAATTAGAATGAATGTGGTGCGAAACCGCAGCATGGGGATTCTCCGTGCGAGTTTGAGGACTTGTTCAAGGGCTCAAACAGCCACGGTAGCACCGTTACGCGTCTGAGTCACGCCGTTGGAATAGCTGTTGTGACTGGCCACATCGGCAACGCCATCGTCACGCCAGGTCTGGTTCCGGGATCGGCGGCTATTTTTAAGGCGAGGTCTTTTTTTTGGGCGGGATCTTTTTGGGACGAGATCTTGGATAAGATCGGGCGCGATTCTTAAGAGCGATGCTGGAGGATCTGCTGACGGGCTGTTGGGCGGAAGCTCTTAAGAGGATTCTTGTCTCGAAACACCTGCGCCCGATGCGACACGCCGGTGCGAAGGTGGGTGCGAAGATCAGTGCGAAACTGCGGCGAACAAATCCGAGTGCATCAGGGACTGGAACTGCTGGTCGCTGGCCTTGAAGTGCATCAGCAGGTTCGTGCCGTCGGAATCTACGGTGGTGTTCTCCATCGCCATTTTCTCGATGGGAGTGGCGCTCATTTTCTTGTAAAGTATGCCCATTTTCATCCCCGACGAAACCAAGCCCGCGGTCATGGAGTCAGCCGTCACCACCGTCAAATCGAAATTGACCCCGCTGCCAAAACTCATCGTGTACTGCGAACCCAGCAGTTTCTTCTTCAGCGTTTCATAGTCGGCAACTTTGGCGGCATCGCCCAGGGCCGCGCGCATCATGTTCTGCGTGCCCTGCTGGTCCAAGATGCTCCACACAGGCGCCGAGTCCACATTCGACATCATGTCCGACATGGTGGAATTTGTGTCCAGACCCAGCACATCGCCGTCGCGCGTATCCAGCGCCAGCCGCACCGCGGTAGGCTCGCCGAACAGCAGCGTACTGTCGTCGAGGAAGGTCATGAGCATACCGCCATCCATGGGATAAAGATTGGCCGTGCGGTACTTAGTGGGCTTGTAGTTCTGCAGCTTCATCTTCTTCAGCACAAGCTTCATGTTGAAGGGACCCGAAGCCACGCCTATGCCCTTGATTCCCTGCTTGGCGGTGCGGAACGAGGCGAAGCTAAGGGTATCGACATCTTTCTCGGGATCGATGCCGATCGCTTTGAGCGCCGTCTCGAACTGCTTCAGATTGTCGGGCAGCACCTGCTGCTTCAGCGACATCGCCGTCGGCGAGTCTTTCAAAGCCCGATAATCGACAGAAATTAGCTGCTGCAAATCTCCAGGAACCACCGCGCGCGCCGAAGAATTCAGGGGCATGGCATTTGCGATGCCGGCGAAAATCACTGCCAGAGCTAGCGAAGTCACAACATCGTTGGCGGTTTTCATAATGGCCTCGGTCCTCATAATGCTTTGTCAAACAATGAACGGGAGACTGCCTGCATCTTGCGAGTTAGATGCCGCTTTTGGCCTTCCCGTTACTGCGGTCGTCCTATTCTAAGCCAGCGAGCCGGGTCTGCGCCCAGCCAAAGGTGCTAGACCTATGACCAATTTGGGACGGCCTATTCCTGCTGCCACAAGAATTGCACTATCCAGCACGAGCAAGAGGCGGTACAATGCCCCTCGACCCGCCAGAGCGTCGCTCCCAACGGCTCATTTCTTGGGCGAGAAATCAGGGAAGCATTGAAAATTCTCCTGTATAACCCCGACAACGGGGTGACGCGCAACTTCATGCCGCACCTGTGGATGTTCCTTCTGCAATCGCTGACCCCGCCGGGCCATGAGGTCTTACTAATCGATGGCAATGCTCAACCGATGGATGAGGCCGGGATTGCCCGTTACGTTCTCGAACAGAAAATTGACCTGGTCGGCATCGGCGCCATGACCCGGATGATCGCCAAGGCCTATCGCATGGCGGACGCGGTGCGCGCCGTGGGCGTACGGGTGGTAATGGGCGGGCCTCACGTAACGGAAATGGCGGACGAAGCGCTGGGCCGGGACGGCGGCGTGCGGCACGCGGATGCGGTGGCCCTCGGGGAAGCAGACCAGACCTGGCCGAANNAAGCCCTCACTCAAGCAGTATCCGGTAATTCCGTGGGACACAATCGATCTCCATCAGTTCAATCTGGTGCCGAAAGCAGCGACTCCGTGGCTGCAGAAGCTGGGCGAGGGCTGGGGGACGTTCCGGATTGTTCCGGTCGAGTCAGGACGAGGTTGTCCTTACGGCTGTGAGTTCTGCACGGTAACGGGATTTTTCGGCGACTCCATCCGCTTTCGCACTAACGAAAGCGTGGTCAACGAACTGCTGCTGCTGAAAGCACGCGCCAGAAAAGAGCGGGGACAAATTGCCGTCTTTTTCATCGACGACAATTTCGCCATTAATATCAAGCGCACAAAATCCTTGCTGCGCGACATTATTGCCGCGGGCGCACAGCTGAATTGGGTGGCGCAGATCAGCGCCAACTTGCTGCGCGATCAGGAACTCGTCGACCTGATAGCCGCTTCGGGCGGCAAATGGATCTTTATCGGCATGGAGTCGATCGATCCCACCAATTTGAAGGATGTGAATAAAGGCTTCAACAAGCCGGAGGAGTATGCCGCCGTGCTGCAGCGGCTGGCGCAACGCAACGTGTATGCCATTACGTCATTTATCTTCGGCATGGATAACGACACCGTGGGCGTGGCCGAACGCACGCTCGAACAAGTGCGCACCTGGCCGCCGGGCTTGCCGATTTTCGGCCTGCTCACTCCTCTGCCGGCAACTCCGCTGTACAAACGCCTCGAAGTCGCGGGCCGGCTAACCCGTCCCAAACACTGGCAGGAGTTCATTCCCTTTGCGATGGCACATACGCCGCTTAAGATGACGATCGACGAAGCTCACTCCGAAGTCAATTACGGCTGGGCCCAAGCCTACAGCCCGCAAGCCGTCGCCCAGGCGGTCGATTCGCTCGATGATCAGCCGCTGGGATATCGCGTCAACATCTTGATCGCGCGGCTATGCTTCCGCGGAATCTACTTCCCCATGCTGGGACGCTTCGCCTGGTGCAAGGTGATCTCGGAAAATCGCGGGACGATCATGAAGCTGGCACGGCAAGGATTCGAGGCGTGGCGGGGATCTCGATCCAAACCTGAGCCAGCGCCAGCGACCAGCGCTGGGGACTAGAGCCCCTGGCTTTTCGATGTCTGGGGATGCAGACTGCGGGAGCAGCCCCGGTCAGCCCCTCACGGCTTCAGATCTCTTCCGCGCTTCCGCGGCGAAGGCCTGATCTTTCACCATCGGCAGATTGATTTCCACATTGGCCAGCGCCCCGGCAATCGCGGCTTGCGCCAGCGCCTGCGCCGTCGTCAAATCCGACTTCATGTTCGGATTCGTAATTCCCTCTAGGCTCGCCGCGATGCGCGCCACTTCCTGCGCCTTTTCGGCCACGCCCAGCGGGACATTCGTCGCCTGCTTGAGAGCAGCCTCAATCAGCGCCTCGCCAGCTTTCTCGTCGGCGGTCTTCGCCAGCTTGTAGGCCTTCATCACCGATTTGTACGACTCCGCATCCGCTTCAATTGCGGCCTTCAACTCCTCGCGCAGCGGCTCCAACCGACCGATGGCCGCGCTGAGTTGTGCCTCATATTGCAGATAAGTTTTCTTCCCTCGCGACATCGAGGCCACCATCGCCGCCAGTCCCGCAGCCATCGCCCCCGCCGCGGCGGCGGCGCTTCCACCGCCAGGAGTCGCCGTAGGCGCGGCTAACTGTTCCACGAACGGCTCGATCCCCGACCGCAATCCGCCCACGGCCATCTTTCCGCCCATCACAGCCGCCAGGCGATTTTCCAGAATCAGCGACGAATCGAAGTTCTCCACTTGCAGAAACCACTCCGCGGCCTGCTCCAGCGCTTTCTTCGGAATAAGCCCCACAATCTCGCTCGACACCGGCGCGACCCCATACCGCGCCGCCTCGCGCTTCACCATTTCGAACGCGCGATGTACCGGAGTCTGCTCGAAATCCGTCAGATTCATCGAGACCTGCGCCAGTCCCCGCACCAGAAATCCAGCGCCCTTCACAAAGCGCAGCCCGCCGCTGGAAAACCGCACCGCCTTCGCAATCTTCTTCGCGATCTCCACATCTGGGGTGTTCAAGAACACGTTGTAGGCGATCAGAAACTTTCGCGCTCCCACCACGGTCGCGCCCGCCGTCGGATGCACCCTGGCCTCGCCAAAGTCCGGACGCCGCGCCGGGTTCGTGGCAATGTCAGCGCGAATGCCCTCAAACTGTCCGCGCCGGATGTTCTCCAGATTCTGCCGCTCCGGGGTCGTGGCCGCTGCCTCATACAGATAAACGGGAATCTGAAACCGCTTCCATATCTCCGCGCCCACATGCCGAGCCATAGCCACACAATCTTCAATCGTCACGCCATCAATCGGAATGAACGGCACCACATCGGCAGCACCCATCCGCGGATGCGCTCCGGCATGCACATTCAAATCGATTAATTCCGCCGCCTTCCCTACCCCGCGAATCGCCGCTTCTTGAATCGCTTCGCGCTCGCCCATCAGCGTGATGACGCTGCGGTTGTGATCGAAATCGCTTTCGCGGTCGAGCAGGTACACTTCATTCATCTTCATGGCGTCGATGATGGCATCCACCTGGGCCTTGTCGCGCCCTTCGGAAAAATTCGGCACACATTCAACCAGCGTAGACATAACGAAGAAGAATAGCTGGGGATCCAACGGCAGGCAAGGTCGCACTACTACTTTCTGATGCCGCTGTTGCTGGAATTCCTTCATGCATGGAAGCCTTCCCGAAGCGAACTCAACCGGCTCTCGATGTGTGTTCCGCGTCCCCACTTTCGCTTTGGTTTTTCCCGCCACTCAGATTAGAATGACCGCATCCTGCGGGCACTTCGTTCATGGCCGAGCCCCTAGATCTAAAAACGCCGTTCAAAACGCCGCCTGTTTCCGAGGATCTCACGGGCATGCTCGTGGGCCGCTTCGTGGTGCGCCAGCGGCTCGGAGCCGGCGGCATGGGCCAGGTCTATGGCGCCGAAGACCCCACGCTGAAGCGCTTCGTCGCTCTCAAGCGGGCGGTCTCCAAGGCGCAGTCCGCGCGTTCTGACCGCAAACGCTTCCTCAAAGAAGCCCAGCGTGCCTCCGCTCTGAACCATCCCAACATCGGCTCCATGTACGACGTGGTCGAGCACGGCGGCGAACTCTGGCTGGTGATGGAGTACATCGAAGGCGAAACCCTTCGCCACCGCCTCAAGCAGCCCATCTCCCGCGAGGAGTTTTTCTCGATCGCCACCCAGTGCTGCGAAGGTTTGCAGGCGGCTCACGAGAAAGGCATTATTCACGGCGACATCAAGCCCGAGAACATCATGCTCACCCCCAACCTCAAGGTGAAGATTCTCGACTTTGGCGTCGCGCGGCGGGCCTGGAGCGCCAATCCCGAGGAGCTTACGCGCAGCATGGAGACCATGACCGCTTCCGGCGGCACGCCCGCCTACATGGCGCCGGAAGTACTCCTCCAGAAGCCCGACGACGGCCGCTCCGACCTGTTCTCTCTGGGCCTGGTCTGCTATGAAATGCTGGGCGGCGAGCAGCCTTTCCACAGCGACAGCCTTGCCACCACCGTTGCCCGCATCGTTCACGAGGAACCCCCGACGCTCAAGGATGTGCCCGAGCCTCTAGCCGCGGTCGTCACGCACATGCTGGCTAAGAATCCTGAGGAGCGCTACCCCTCTGCCCAGGCCGTTCTCGACGACTTGCAGAGAGTTCAACAGGGCGCAAAGCCAAAAAAGAAAAAGAGCGTCACGGCAGCAGGAAGTTTTCATCAATACCGCGCTCTTGCCGCGGTGGCGATTGCTCTCGCGGTCATAGCCGTGCTCCTGGCCTACCGGCCTCTGCGCCGGTTGTTCGGCTCGTCTTCCGCTTCTTCCACCGCGAACAGCGCCGCTTCCCAATCGCAGGCCGCAGGATTGCCGCAAACCAAAATTCTTGCCGTGCTTCCCTTCGCTGCGGCCGACGGCAATGCCAAGCTCACCGCCCTGGGCGAGGGTCTTGTCGAAAACCTCGCTGCCAAGCTGAGCAAGCTGACTGAAGACCGTTCCTTCGAGGTGGTTCCCGTGCACAACCTGCAAGATAAGAAGATTTCCACGCTACCCGACGCTGCCCGCATGTTCGGCGCCAACCTCGGCCTCGCTCTCAGCCTCGAGCCTCACGACGAACTGGTCAAGGTCAGCTATTCTCTTCTCAATGCGCAAACCGGCGCTACGGTTGGCGGTGATTCCCTCACCGTTCCCGTCGCCGACGCGTTCACCGTTGAACAGAATGTCACCGAAGGAACCGTCAAAGCTCTGCACTTACAACTGCGCCCGGAAGAAGAAGCCGCTCTGAAATACCACGGCACCGACAATGCCGATGCCTACCGGTATTATCTGCAGGCGCAAGGCTACCTGCTCGATCACAGCAAAGCCGAGAACCTCGACAACGCCGCTCTGATGGCACGCGAGGCGCTCAAAGTCGACCCTAACTTCGGCATGGCCAAGGCCGCCCTCGGCGAAAGTTTATGGCTCAAGTATTCCGACACCAAGCAGAAGCAATGGATCGCGCCGGCGCAGAGCGGCTGCAATGAGGCCGTCAAGCTCGGCAACTCTGGAGCCGCCGGCCACGTCTGCCTCGGCCGCATCGACGACGGCACCGGACACTCCCCCGAAGCCGCCGCCGAATTCCAGCTCGCCCTCGGTCTCGAACCCACCAACGAAGAAGCCGCCATCGGTCTGGGCCTGGCCTACGAGCACGAAGGCAAGATCGGCGAAGCCGAAAAGGCCTACCAGCAGGCCATTCAAGCCCATCCCAATAGCCGCCTCAGCTACAACTCTTTCGGCTTGTTCTACCTTCACCGCAATCAGTACGAAAAGGCGCTCGAAATGTATGAGAAAGTCATCCAGATCGCTCCCGAATGGTACGGGACCTATGTGAATATCGGGTCCATTTACGACGAAATGGGGCAATACCAGAAGGCGATCGAGCCCTCGCAGAAATCCATCGCGATCCGGCCTAGCTATGGCGGCTACGTCAACCTTGGAGATGCCTACTTCGGTGTGAATAAATTTGCCGAAGCGGCTGCGGCGTTTGAACAAGCCACCAAACTTGATCCGCAGCAGCAGGTCACTTGGGGCAATCTGGGTTCAGCTCTCTACTACGGTGGCAAGAAAGACCAGGCGTCGGGGCCATATCGCAAGGCGATCGAACTCGCCTTGGAGGAATTAAAGGTCAACGCTCGCGACCCGGATGTGCTCAGCAGCCTGGCCACCTACCATTCCATGCTCGGCGATCGCAAGCCTGCCCTGCTTTATCTGGGGCAAGCGCTGCAGTACGGGCACAACGATAAAGATGTGCTGCTGGATGCGGCGGGGGTGTATAACCAGTTGGGCGAAACTGGCCTGGCTGTAGAATTCCTGGCCAAGACGATGCAGGCCGGTTACACGGCAGACAGGATTCGCAGCCTGCACGAATTCGACAATCTGGTCAACACGCCGGCCTATCAGCAGTTGATGAAGTCCAAGTGATTTTCCGGCAGATTCTACTGGGAAAGTCGGGAACTGGCTGCCAAGGGCGCTCAACCCTCGAACGGACTTTGCGCCCCAACAGGAAGACAAGAAAGCAAAACCTAAGAGAGGAACACTTATGGCACAAGAGAAAGAGAAGAGTCGAAACGGCAACCCTCCACCTATCAACGTGGATAAATGCACGGATATCGGCAATGCCCTCATGGGGCAGCAAATCAACTTCACTGGCATCGCCGGACAATGCTCCATCACCCCAGGCAATACCCCGTGGCCATTCGACTACGGCCCCCCCATTCCATTCCCCAACCTTGCGAATCCGATTATCCACATAGCGCAGGGACTGAACACAACCCCGCCTAACAATGTCTACCAGTACATTGTGAGTTGCTGTCCGCAGCAAGCAGCCCCTAAGACTGTAACCGTCACCGGCTGACGCAGCCAATTCACTCGCGGGCGCACGGTTTGCAAACCGAAGCCGTGCGCCCCGGCGATCCATCCGCTTACCGTAGCCGTCACTTAAACGAACGTGCACCCGCGCGGGCAATTCTGTTCCGCCCGCGCCGCGCGCGATTCGCTCTACTTCCTGCTCCAGAACCTGCCCACACCCATGCGCACCTGCACCGTATTCAGCCCCGGATTGGGCGTTGCCAGCCCCGCATTCGAAATATGCAGATAACGCAATTCCACGCTCCAGTTATATTTCGCGCCCAGAATGTGCGTGCCAAACGCCGCGCTGGGCGTGAAGTTCACGGTATTCGTGTAAGTAGGAACATTGTGATCGCTGAAAAGCGTCCCGCCGCTCAGCTCTAGATATGGAGAAATTTTCCCCCGCCGCTCGAAATTCCACTTCAACCCCAGCGGATTGAACCCCACTCCATACGCCGTGTTCGCCGGCTGAAAAATGAAATACGCCGGCTCCGCATCCACCGCATATTCGAATCGCCCGCGCAAAAATCCCGGCAGGTGCGGATCCGTCAAGACCCATCCGTAGCGCAGTCCCGCATCGAGAATTCCCGTGTGCAATGTCCCGCCCGGCACCGAGTGCCCGCCCCCGGCCCAGATCTGGACTTCATGGCCGCCTTCTTCCGGCCCCGTCTGGGCAAAGCCCAGCCCCGCAGCCACGATTAGGAAACAAGAAAGAAGAAAACGGTTCATTCGCCCCATCGCCCCCATGAGGGAGGAAATAATTTGATTCTCTCCGTGCCTGTGTCTCTCGGTGGTGGTTTAGTTTTCGACGAATTCGCTTATCGTGGAGAGCCTGCCCTGTTTTGCCGAAGCCCCGAGCGAAGTGAGGGGGAAGCCGAAGCGAACCCGCTGTGCTTTCAGTACCCGAAGAAGCGCAGCCCGTAGTTAGGAAGTGAAGCGTGAAGAAGTGAAGCGCGCCGAGGGAGAAGAGGCATGGGATTTGCCTTCAGCCCGCCCGCCGGAAGTTCACCCACGCATCCGAAGGCCCTGTCGTTGCCGACTGGCTCTCTTCCTCGCCCGTCGACAGCAACCCCACAACGCCGCGCAGGTTTTCCCAGGCCGCGTCGTTCAACGAAGGATCCGAACTCACCAGGTCGCGGATCATATCCCACGCCGCCATATTCAGCGCGCCCTCCGGCGGCAGCCCCATGGCCAGCGACACCGAACATTGCGGACAAAACGAAATGCGGTGCGCCGTCGATTTCTGCCGCGGCTTGATGCCCACGGTCTGCGCAAACATATAGACCGCCACCGATTTGTGTCCGGACTCAATTTCGCGCTTGCAGCGCAGACAGTACATATTCTCCAAAGGTTTCATCCTCGCGGGCCCCCGGCGGGCAACCAGAATATGCATAACTTTCAGTCAAGCGCCCCGCGCGCCGCAAGTGCATAGAAAGATTCCCGCAAGCCGATTCAAGCTCCCATGCCGACGCAACCGTGCCGGCCCGAGACTACACTTCTCGTCCAGCATTGAAAATCGGATATGACCGCGGCCGACACGGCCGCACGTCATTGCAGGTCGCTGATTAGCTGAAGTCGATTAGCTGGCGTCAGCTTTCTTGACGGCCAATTCTGCGCCCTGGAATCCGATGCGGCTGTGGGTACCGTCGCAGAAGGGCTTGTTAACCGATCCTCCGCAGCGGCAGAGCGAAAAAGCCGGCTTGCCGGTGAGGTCGTAGGGAGTGCCGTTGGCATCGACCAACTCGACGGAGCCTTCGGGAGCTTCCACGCGAAACGGGCCATTGGGACGGACAGTGATCTTAACCTGCGCCATGAATTCGATTCCTCCAACCTTGTTGGTTTTCAGTAAGGCTATTGAAGATACCACCATAAGGGAGATTATGTCTCGCCGGCAGTCGTGCGTTTCCTGCAGGAGTGGGTATCTCGAATCTACACCGGATGAGCACTGGGCGGGGGCCGTCAACTCGCCAGTCGCTGCGGGCATCTCATGTGCAAGTTCTTTCAGCTTGACAGGCGGGAGGGTGTGGGCAAAAATGCTGCGTGGGCGACTCCTGTCCGGCTGGACGGCCGGCTGCGGGCGGATTGCTCACCGAGTTTC
The DNA here is from genome assembly GCA_003156805.1 of Acidobacteriaceae bacterium. Classification (GTDB taxonomy): domain Bacteria; phylum Acidobacteriota; class Terriglobia; order Terriglobales; family Acidobacteriaceae; genus Sulfotelmatobacter. The sequence continues at coordinate 23,752 of PMHV01000066.1, forward strand.
CAGGCTACCAGCGACCGATACCCATGCCTGCGCCCTCTCCAAAATCATTGTCCGTGAGGTGTACACGATGCCAGCAATCGGGCTTGTCCGACGGTTTCAGTTTTCCACATTGAATCTGCTGAGCGAAAGATCAGCGCCGGGCCGAGACGGAGTTCGCTTGGGCGGTTCCAGCTTGCGGAATAAACTGGCGGCTTTGGTTCTGTTCTGCGTCGCGGCAGCGATGACAGCGCCGGCGCAGACGTTTAAGGTGTTGGACCAGGGCGGTTCCTACTATCCTGTTATTCAAGGCGTGGACGGGAATCTTTACGGGTCATTCAACAGTACTGAAGGTACGTACGGCTATGGCGGCTCGCTATTTAAGATGACGCCGGCCGGCGCACTGACGACTGTTTATACGTTCTGCTCGCAGCCGAACTGCACCGACGGCACTGGTCCTAGCGGACTGGTGCTGGGCACGGACGGGAACTTTTACGGCGTAACCTTGGAGGGCGGCGGCAACACCAGCATCAATTGCAACGGTGAAGAAGTTGGAGGTTGTGGTACAGTTTTCAAAGTCACTCCCGCCGGCAAGCTGACAACGATCTACAATTTCTGCGCACTGGCCAACTGCGCTGACGGTTCGCTCCCTGGAGCCGTTCTGGTTCAGGGCACGGACGGGAATTTTTACGGGACGACCGGGTATGGCGGGCTCGCAGGAACCTGCTATGGCGACCTGGAGAAACCCACCGGCTGCGGCACAATCTTCAAGATCACGCCGAAAGGCGTGCTGACCACTCTCTACGACTTCTGCAGCGGAGCTACCTGCACCTCGGACCCCGGCGGTTTAGTGGTGGGCCCGAACGGGAATTTTTACGGCACAACTAACTTCGGTGGCACCGGCAATGGAGGCACGCAGTGCGAGAGCGCTGCCTGCGGCACATTCTTCACCATCACCTCCGCGGGCGCGCTGACCACGCTTTACAGCTTTTGCATCGCAACCGGCTGTCCCGATGGCGCTCACCCTGTGGGTCTGGTGGTGGGAAGCGATGGGAACTTCTACGGAACCGCGGGCGACGGCGGGGCGTACGATTGGGGCTCGGTCTTCAAGATCACGGCGGGCGGCACGCTGACAACTTTATACAGCTTTTGTGCGCAGACCAACTGCCCCGACGGCGCCTACCCTCAAGCCGGGCTGGTGCAGGCCACGGACGGAAATTTTTACGGCACAACTTCCGGCTATGGCGCCAATGGTGTTGGGGGCACAATCTTCCGGATTTCGCACAGCGGCACGCTGAAGACGCTTTACAGCTTTTGCAGCGAGACAGATTGCAACGACGGGACCGGTCCCTCTGCGCCGCTGTTTCAGGCCACCAACGGCACCTTATACGGAACAGATACGGGCGGTGGAACCGCAGGCGGCGGCACCGTCTTCGCTCTGACGACGGGCTTGAGCCACTTTGTGGAGACGGTGCCAACCGTGGGTAAGGTGGGAACAGCGGTGAGAATCCTGGGCAGCGGTCTGACGGGCTCGACCAGCGTGAGCTTCAACGGAACGGCCGCAACCTTCACCGTGGTCTCGGCCACCGAAATCACAACTTCGGTGCCAACGGGCGCAACCACAGGCAAGATTACGGTGGCAACGCCTGGAGGCACGCTCACGAGCAATGTTTCGTTCCAAGTGAAGTGAGGATTTGTCGGCGCAATTCCGAGCGGAGCGAGGATTCTTGCGCGCACTGGTTGGAACTGCGGCTCGAGCGGCAGCGACTAAGGTCGTGCCCTTCCCCGACTCGACGACGGCGCCGGATCTCAGGCAGCCATGGAGGCCGCCGATACCAGGCTGCGGTAGAGCTCGAGGTAGTCGTCGATCATGCGCTTGGTGGTGAAACGCTGGCGGGCGCGGGTATAGGCGCGCTCAGCGTAGGCGCGGCGCAGATCGCGGTCGGTGTTGAGCTGGCGGAGGATGGCGGCGAGACTGGCAGCATCGTTGGTGCGGAAGTAGAGCGCGGCGTCGCCCCAGACCTCGCGAAAGCTGGGAACATCGTTGGCGACGATGGCGCAGCGGGAAAGAGCTGCGTCGAGCGGGGCCATGCCGAGCGGCTCGTAGCGCGAAGTGGCGGCGTAGATGGCGGCGCGGCTGTAGAGAGCGCGCAGTTGAGATTCTGTTTGCGGTCCGCGAATGGCGACGCTGGACTGGTCGGTGGCGACTTTTACGTCGGCACGGATGGGAATGCGCGGCATGGGCACGGTTTGTTCGGCGCCGACGATGCACACCGAAACGGGATGAGCGTGCTGAGTGAGCAGAAAAACCTGCTTGCCGGCGTCGAGCAAGCGGCCTACGGAGAGCACTGAATCGTCTTTGTTGACGTAGGGATTGAAGAATATGGGATTCCGTCCGGGATAGATTACGGCTTCGCGGCGGGGCCGGGCATAGCAGGCGCGGACGGCGTCAAGCATCCAGGATGAAGGCGCGGCTACGGCATCGGCACCTGCAATGCCGCGGGTCACGATGTCGCGATACCACTTAAGCCAGCGCGTGGGCTGAGGGGCGCGGCCTTGCACAGCCAGAGTCCAGGTAACGAGATCGCCGTGGGCCATGAGGATGCGAGGCACATCGACGGGCAAATCGCCGTAGCAGAACTGGTTGAGGTGAAGCACATCGGGCCGGACTTCGCGCACCACGTCGGCGAGAAAGGCGGAAGAATCGGGCAAGTCCTGCTCAGCTTCCTGCATCCACTCCAGGCGGAAGGCGGTGGGACGGTAGTCGAGGCCGTAAAGGGAATCCATCCACGCGGTGCGTTCGGGCAGTGGAATCTCGCCGAAGCTGACGAGAGTGACGCGCACGCCGCGGGTGACCAAGCCGGTAACCAGTTCGCGGGTATAGGTCCACGTGCCAGACAGCGTGTCGGCCGTAACCAGAACGTGCACAGAACCCTCCGGGGAGACGCGGGATGCCGCTATGGAAGCGGCAAACCGCCGAAGTGCCGGGGCCTATTGTAATGCGGATTGAGGCCAATTGGGGTAAAGAAAATTTGGCTGCCGGTCTAATAGTGAGATCCGTGCCTCCTTTTGGCGCTGGTTTGCAGAATCTTGCACAGTTGGTGGGCCACCAGGGCGTAAAATTCTCGGATCGAGCGGGAAGCGATCAGTTTGCGGCCAGGCGCACGCGCATCTCCCGCGCCAGATTGTCGATGGCGCGGATTTTGTCGGCAGCCGGCGGAGGAACATCAGGGACAGCCATGGCCAGTTGGCAGGAGAGCAGCATGGCGGTGAGAGTTTCGCCGAATTCGCTGCGCATCTGTTCTTCGACCGCACGGCGGGCCTGAGTCTCCTCACGCTTGCGGCGGTGCAAAGCGGAGCGGACTTCACGCACCAGACGATCCATGCCGGTGACGGCGAAGTTCAGGTAGACAGGCAGGGCCGAGCCCAAATGCTCAAGCATGCGGTCGCTTTCTTCGGGCTCAGTTTCCAGAAGAAATTGGTCGATGACCACTGCGGAATAGGTCTCCTCGCGCAGGCGGCCCATAGCCTGCTGCAGATTTTCTGCCCAGCGGGTCTCATTGCCGGTGGCTTCTTTGAGAGTGGTGGCACACTCTTGGCCGCGTGCTGAAGGTGTAATAAGTAAAATCATGCCCTTTCAGTAGCACGTCTGCCGCCACACCCCATTCATTGAAAATACGCCACTTAGCGATGCGATCGACGCGTTGGTTTTCCGTTTACGGAACGCCGCAAGCTCGCTCGTTTCCCGATTGAAAATCGGGGTTTTCGGCAGCGCGTGAGGCCGTTGCCTGCCGCCGGCATTTCTCTTCGCCAGTCCTGATCATCTTGTTCCGCACCGTAAGCCGGAAATCGAGCTAAGCCTGCGATGAGTAGTCCTTCAGCTTGCGATAGAGGGTGGTCTTGCCGATGCCCAACATGCGCGCCGCCTGCAACTTGTCGCCGTTAAGTTCGGCGATTGCATTCAGGATGGTCTGCTTTTCCAATTCCGCGATGGGGATGATCTTTTGCAGGCTGTGGCCGTTTGTGGGCGCCGAACCCGGAGTTCTCGCCAGGGCGGGCGGAAGATCGGTTACATGGATCAGCGGACCGCTGGTAAAGGCATAAGTACGCTCCAGGCAGTTTTCCAATTCGCGGACGTTGCCCGGCCAGTCATAAGCCAGCATGGTTTTAAGGGCTTCATCGCTGAGCGTTTTTTCCAGGGCGGCCGAGCGCGCCAGACGCTCCAGAAAATGAGCGATGAGCAACGGAATATCCTCGCGGCGCTCGCGCAGTGGCGGGATGCGCAGACTGAGAACGTTGAGGCGGAAATACAGATCTCGCCGGAACGCTCCCTCCATCACAGCCTGTTCCAGATCGCGATTGGTGGCGGCCAGAAGGCGCACATTGATGGGAATGCGCCGCGTGCTGCCCACCGGGCGAATTTCTTTTTCCTGAATGGCGCGCAGCAGTTTGGCCTGCAGATCTACGGGGAGTTCGCCCACTTCATCGAGAAAAACCGTGCCGCCCTCAGCAATCGCCAGCAGACCATCCTTGGATTGACTGGCGCCCGTGAACGCTCCTTTGACGTAGCCGAACAGTTCGCTTTCGATCAGCGTAGGCACGAGTGAGCCGCAATCCACGGGGATGAAGGGCTTGTCGCGGAAAGGTCCGGAGTAGTGAATGGAACGCGCCACCATTTCTTTGCCGGTGCCGCTCTCACCCAGAATCAATACCGGGTGAGAACTGTTGGCTGCCTTGGCGATGATGCGATAGAGCTTTTCCATCTCAGGAGCTCGGCCCACAATGCCGCCGAATCCCTGCTTGGACTTGATCTTCTCGCGCAACATGCGGTTTTCGGTTTTCAGCTTGAGATGGCTCGACACGCGCTCCAGCAGCAGCTTCAATTCGTCCATGCTGAAGGGCTTGGTCACGTAGTCGTAGGCGCCGCTCTTCATGGCCTGCACTGCGGATTGCACGGTTCCGTAGCCGGTGACCACGACAATGAGAGATTCCGGGCGTTGCCCCTTGATCTGGCGCAGAGCTTCCAAACCGCCGGCGCCGGGCAGACGCAAATCCAGCAGGACTGCGTCTATGCTCTGCATTTGCAGAAGGCGGTAGGCGTGCTCGGCGGAGTCGGCGACGTAGGCGGTGAAGCCCAATGACTGGGCGACCTCGCGGCAAGCGTCGCGGATGGATCGCTCGTCGTCGACAATGAGCAGGTTAAGAAAATTCGCGGCTTCTATCTGCGGTGTGCGTAGAGCTGGACTGATGGCGGCTGACGTCATAGCATGAATTCCTCTTTTTCCTTTTTTGTTTTCTGAAGTGGCGGTTGCAATTCGTTTTCTGGACCTGAATTCTCTGAATCTCGGCTGTCTGGATGTGGATTGGCTGCCTCTTGCGAGTGAAGCGGCACGGGCTCTTGGACCCGGGGAAGCAGCAGCATTACCCGCGTGCCTGTGCCGGGCTCGCTTTCCACATGGATCAGCCCGCCATTGCGGGTGACGATGCTGTGCACGGTGGTGAGCCCAAGACCGGTGCCCCGGCCGGAATCCTTCGTCGTAAAGAACGGTTCGAACAGGCGCTTGCGGGTTTCCGCGTCCATGCCCGCGCCTTTATCGCTCACGGCTAGCAGGACGCACGGAAACAGCGTTTCTGTAGCTTGGGGGAGGGTTGTCGCGGCCAGGGATTGAAACTGGCAGTTGCTGCTTTCGACGGTCACGCTGCCGCCGTTGGGCAGTGCGTCGCGAGCATTGAGGACAAGGTTGAGAAAAATCTGCTGGGCCTGTGCGGGATCCATATTCACGCGGCCCAATTCGGGCTCGAGATGGAAAGAAAGCGTAATGTTCTCGCCAATCAGGCGCGTCAGCAGATTCCGCATGCCCTGTGCGATGTTGTTCAGAGACAGGGCGCACGGCTCGCTGTTCTGCGGCCTGGCCAGCAGAAGCAACTGCCGCACCATGCCGGCGGCTTGCAGCGCCGCCGCATGGATCTCTTCGGCGTAGCTGTGCATCCGCTCATCCCCTTCCAGGCCTGCCAGCAGCAGATCGCAGTACAACGTCACCCCGGTGAGAAGATTGTTGAAGTCATGGGCCACGCCACCGGCAAGGCGCCCTACCGCTTCCCAAGTCTGAGCCTGGCGCCGCGAACTCTCGGAGCGACGCAGTTCGGCCGAGTCCGCCAGCAGCAACCACGCGACGGAATCTGCGCTGAAATTCAGGGCGCTCCAGATGGTCCATGCTGCACGCCGGCTCTCCGCCGTTTCCGAGCTCCCCATCTCGGAGCCGGCCCCGGCCAAAGCGGCTCCAATGCGGAAATAATCGCGCCGGCCCTCTGCCAGTTCGCGCAGCAGAAACTCGGCCTGATCGCGATCTTGAGGCAAAACCAGGTCGCGCAGCCGCAAAGGACGCGTCGCGCCCGAGTCGCGGACCATCTGCTCGAACGCGGGATTCATCTCGACGACGACTCCTTGCCGGTTCAAGGCAGCAAAGGCCATGGGCGCGTTTTCGAAGATGGCACGCAGACCCATTCTGGCGCCTTCGGCGACGGCTGGCTCTGGCCACGGAAACGGAGTTGCTGCGCTCATGCTGATACTGTTACGCGGGACGATTCCCGAAAGGAACCCCGAAACTGCTGGGCCGATACCTCAGTGTTCCCAAAAAGGGAGGCCCGAAGCGGCTGCGGTTACGGCTTGTTCCTCAATCGCGAACCCACTATAGGGAACCCCATGTGGGGCTGCGAAGGGCAGCCGTCACTCGTTTGGGAAAAAGCCTGTGGAAAACCACGAACAGTTCTTTATTTTGTGAGGGTTAGGGACAAAAGAAAAAATTGCAAATGCGGGAAAAGACAAGAATTAAAGAGGAAGGTGACCTGCCTGGACCCTCTGAGCCTCGATCATTGCCGAGGTGCGGAGTAGCGGCGGTCGGCGATGGGACTTTGATCGCCCAGCGGCACTGCCGACGTAAGCCGGAAAGTCAGTCGGCGTCCCTTCGGAAACACGACGACCGCGGGCGGCAAAGACATCCGGGCCATCGGGGTGGCTCCGTATGGCTGAGGCAGCGACCCATGCGCAAACAGGCTGGAGGTCTGTAGCAGGAGTTGTTTGCCGTCAATGACAATGGCGTCGAGCGCCAGCCGAACATAACCGGGTCCTGAGATTCCGAAGGGATGTTCCGATTCAACCCTGCCCATCACGGCTGTCCCCGTCCCGATCAGGGTATCGCCATCAACGATCACAGGCTCGGCCACTACTGCAGAAAATTTTTCTCCGGCGCGAGCTTCGGTCTCTGACAGGGAATTCTCCAAGCGCACCGTTACTAGAGTTCCAAAGGGAATACTGCGGGGGCGGTTGCGGAACGGCAGGCTGCCCTTGACCCCGTGATCGGCAGGCACTCCGGGATTGTCCGTGTTCACTAGAGCGGGGGCTTCGCTATCGGGATGGAAAGGCAGGGCATGGTCGCTGGCGGAAGCGCCGGCCTCCACGCGGTTTGCGCTGTCCCGCTGACTGCAGCTCGTTCCCACAGCCAAAGCCAGCGCGATCAGAAAGAATCGCGAATTAGTAGCACACCGCCAGACCCGCATGCACAGATCCTCGCCCCAACCCTGCGCTGAAGGTAAGTGGCAAACTGAGTACCAACCGCAGCCCTTCCTGAATCAATGATTTGCCACGCGGCAGGATCGAAGTCAATGTAGATTCTGCATCGTATCGAGTACGAATACGGGAGCGGCAACGGAGCAGGGAGTCGACGCAAGAACCGCAAAGGATATAACGAAGCATGCCGGGCCAAGCCAATGGGGAACCTGTGCTGACATGAGACTCGGTTTGCCGCACGGCACAGGGCAGGCTGCCGAAGCCATGCACAAGATGAGTGAAAGCACCTCTCAGCGTCTGCTCAAAATCAACTGCGCAGGAGTAAACGTTGTTGACCATGGTCATTGACCATGGTACAATCATGACGTGGAAGAAATCGCCATTTCCAAGTTCAAGGCGACTTGCCTTGCCGTGCTCGAAAGAGTCCGCAAGACCGGAAAGCCAATTTTGGTGACTCGCTTCGGCGAACCGGTCGCAGAAGTAGTTCCGCCCCCATTACCGGAAAGGCCAAAGAATTGGGTAGGTTCCTTCGCTGGCACTGGACGCCTTCTTGGCGACATCGTTTCTCCCGCCAGCGATGAAGACGACTGGGAAGTTCTGCGGTGATGAAACTCTTGCTCGACACGCACATTTGGGTGTGGAGCGTTTTGCATCGAAGCCGCCTTCCCAGCCGGGTGGTCACCGAGCTTGAAGATTCGACAAACCAGCTTTGGCTCTCGCCGATCTCGCTCTGGGAAGTGCTTTTCTTGTGCAGAAAGGGACGGTTAGAGCTGGATCCAAACCCCGAAGCCTGGATCGAGCATAAGCTCCGTGCGGTGCCGATGAGGGAAGCACCGATCACCTTCCAAGTCGCTAGAGAAATGAGCCGTTTTCAACTCCCTCACCGCGATCCTGCGGACAATTTTCTGGTTGCCACTGCGCGGGTATTCGATCTGACCCTGGTCACCGCGGATGAGAGGTTGATCGAAGCCGGCGTGGTTCCAGTCCTGCCCAACCGATAGAATAGCCCAGAGCAAAGAACAACAATTTCGCGCAAACAAATCGGAGAGCCTGACGCTCTCCGCGAAGGTTTTGATTGAAAACTGCCCAGCTAGTTCGATCCGCCGCCGGCGTCGGCGCTCTGCGGTTCGTTTTCCGGCTGCGCGATCACGCCATCGAATGGAGTTGCCCCCACGTAGCGCCCGCGGACGACGCTGATATGCCGCAGCGGGAACCCGGAATCTGGACCGCGCTGCCACGTGCTGCCGCCGTCGGTGCTCTCGAATACCACACCGGTCTGTCCGCTGGTGGCAAGCAGACGGCTGTGGCTTTCGTCATAAGCAACCGAGGTGATGTCTTTGTCCGGAAGGCCGGCCACGAGATGATTCCAGCTCTTGCCGAAATCCGCGCTGTGGAACGCGCCTTCGCGGGTGGCTATGAAGATCTGGCTATCGGGAGCCACGGTCACCTCGCGAACATTGATCGGATACGACGCCAGCGCCGGCTGCTGCCAGGTGGCTCCGCCATCTTCGGAAACCAAAACTTTCGCGTGCGTGGCGGCAACCACTACGTTGCCTCGAGCCTGCACCGAAACGAAGTCCCGCTCGCTCGCAACCGGGCCGCCCATCCAGACTTTGCCTTCGTCCTTGCTGACGAACAATCCCGCTGAAGTCGCAGCCAACCAACGGCTCGATCCGAGGTCCGTATCGCTGACACGTCCTTCCAGCACGGAGTGTGTGCTGGTGGTGGAATGCACGACCTTGGTCTTGCCGCTCTTTAACTTCACCGTGCGCGTCACCGTCTTCTCGATGACGATGTTGTTGATCGGATGCCAAGTCGCGCTTCCCAGCGCCAACTCGAACACACCACGGTTGGTGCCGGCTACGAGCGTTCCGTTGCTGGCTTGCTTGAGCGTGAAAACATCCCGGCCATCGAGCCCTGCGCTTTTCTGCTGCCAACTCTGGCCGCCGTTGTGCGAATAGAATACGCCGCCAAATTCGCGGTCATTCACCACGCCAATGTAGAGCGTGTTCGGTTCCTGGTTGTCAGCCAGAATCGCGCTGACATAGCGGTGGCTGTAGCCATGGTTGGAGGCGGTCCAATTTGCGGCGCCATCGTCGCTGGCCAGCACGCCACTGCGATCGGTCGCGAGCAGCACGTGCTGCGAATTGCGCGGATCGATCAAAACGTCATTGACCACCACTTCCGGGTTGCTCACGCGCTTCCAGGTCTTGCCTTCGTCCAGGGTCTTCCACAAACCCTCCGTGGTGCCCGCGAAAATGATCGCCGGATTGCTGGGGTCCTGCTTCAGCACTCGGGTGCGCCGTGCCGTAAAGGGAATCCCCGGAACTTTCAGGAACTGATCGCCGGCAGTTGTGCTCTTGTAGATCCCCGAGCACGCGCTGGCGAAAACTTCCCCCGAATTCTGCGCGCTCACAATGATCGAGAAGACATCGGAATCGTCGATCATGCCTTTGTTGATGTGCTCCCAGTTGGCGCCGCCGTCGCTGGTCTTCCAAGCCAGATGCCAGGTACCGGCGTAGACCACATTGGGAGCTTTGGGATCGACGGCAATCGATTCGATGTTCTTGATGGCCGCGTCATTGGCGGGAGAAATTCGCTGCCAATTCTTTCCGCCGTCCGTACTGCGATACACGCCGTCGAGCGCGCCCGCAACCACAACTTGGGGATCGGACGCTGCAATCGCCATCGCCCGCACCGACTTGCCGTGCATGGCGGGCACAGTTTCCCAGTCTTTGCCGCCGTTGCGCGTGCGGAAAATGTCGCCCGCACTCTGGTCTTGCACGCTCCAGGCGGATACAAATATGGTCTTCGAGTCGTGAGGATCGAAGGCGATGTGGTCGAGCACATAGTCGTCACCGGCGCCGAGTTTGGCGAAACGTGACCAATTATGGCCGCTATCCTCGGAAACAAAGATCACCCCCGTGCTGGTGCCCAGCAACACCCGATCCGGGTTATGCGGGTCGTATGCCAGACTGCGGACATCGCCGCCATCCGGGCCCAAAACGGCCCATTGGCGGGCCGTAGATGCGCCTGCGCATACCGCAACCAACAACAACAGTATCAATAATTTAGCCAAAGCATATTGCTTCATAAGCGGGTTCAGCTCCAAGGCGGTCGAAATTAGTTATGCGAAGCTAGCCTGACAGTTGCCCACAGGCTCTACAAGTTACCGAAGGCCACGCAAAAAAAATGGCCGGTCGATGCTGCTCGACCGGCCCTTGTACTACGCGTCGAATCAGTTCCCCTTCATGGCCGCGGCTTTTTTCTTGGCCATCGGCTTGGGATGGTCGGGCACCGCGTGGACTTTGGATTCATCCACAGCTTCGGTGCCGGTTGAGTCGAACGTCGCACCCGAAGGCACGATCCAGTACTCGGCCGTCTTGGTGCCACCGCTGCCGGTGCGCACTTCGATGCGGCTCGGGTCAATTCCCTGTTGGGCTTCGCCTTGGGTCAGATAGAACTTGGAATCCACGGCGCGTTCCGCCGCCAGGTTCTTCCGCTTCTCTGCCGGATCGGCGTTGCCCACGATCACCAGCTTGTTGTCGGGGTTCTGCTGCAGGTTCTTGGCTACATCGTCCAAAATAGCCTTGCAGGTGTTGTCGACGCGCCAGGGCTTCTTCTCGTTGGGGAAGTCGCACTGGCTGAGTTTAGCGGCCTTCGGCGGCGGTGGCGGCGGGTTCTCTACCGTCACTTGCGCCGAGGCTTGACCGGTCAGACCGCGCGCGTCGGTGCAGGTCGCCCCAACCGAGATCGAGCCGGGAGCAGCTCCTGTCGTATCCAGCGTGGCTGAGCTGCCGCTGCCGTTGATGGTTCCGCTTGAAGCAGTCCAGCTTCCCACGGACACAGAAACGCCATCCGGACTCGTGCAACTGCACGTTACGCTTACGCTTGCGCCGGCCTGCACGCTCGACGGACTGGCCGAGCAACTCATGCTCGGCGGATTCTTCGGCGGCAGCGGCTTGATGGTGTAGTTCGCCGAGCAGCTCGCTTCGTTATTGTTCTTTGCTTTCGCGTCCGTCACATGCGCCGTCACCGCGTAGCTGCCTGGAGCCGCGTTATTGGTGTCGATGCTGGCAGTCGTATCCTTGCCGGTTACCGAGCCGCCGTTGCCGGTCCAGCTATACGTCAAGGTGTGCTTGGGATTGAAATTGGTCGCCGCGACCGTCGCCGTGAGCGGTTCCCCAACCATCACTTCGCTGGGCTGCACGGAGCAAGTGGCAGCCGGCGTCACTGCAGGCGCGCCACCCCAACTGAAAACCAATCCCGTACGCAGGCGAGTTCCCTCAAAAGAAACACGTTGCAAATTCGGCAACTCCGGGGCCACCAAGCCGGCATAGTTGTGACGCGTCCACACGTAGTCGACGTCGAAGACCCGCCACGCCAGTTTTTTGGTGATGGGCAAATCCATTCCACCGCCCAGGATCGCGCCGATGCCATTGTTGCCTGAGAGAGAGATTCCATTGTCATAACTGACCCGGTTGTAGCTCAGCAGCGTATGCAGGAAAAATGCCGCTGAGTCGGTGCGGGCCATAAGCCGCGGTCCCCCGGACACGGTCCACTCGGAAGCGGACGACGGAGTATCACGGTTATACCCCAAGTCGGCTTCCAGGCCCCAATGCCGATCGAAGTTATAGGTCAGCGCGCCGCCAGATCCCTTTGCCATGTCGGGAAGCTTAAAGTAGATGGGATTGGAGGGATCTCCGGTGCTCACCGGAACCGTGGCGCCGGGATGCAGCCATTGATAGCCCACAAACACGTCCAACTTAGAGTTGTCGTCGCTTTGGGCTAAGGCAGAACTTGCCGTGAATAACAGCATGAGAACCATGGACAGGCCGATTAGGGTCTCTCGGCCCGCGCGCGAGTTGCAACAAAGTGACATTACAATCCTCCGATGTAAATACACGGGCCGCCTGCGTTCAAATCCGCAGAGACGCCGCAAACTTTGCAGTGAATGAAAGCGATTACTCTTCAACCTGGAAACCACAGATTCTAACGCACTGGAATCTTAAAGCGAAAGAAGGATTTTCAGGAATTACCCTGGATGGCATCAGAATGTCTCAATTTGACATCGAGAAGGTTTGTGCCCCATCGCCTGCACGGGTAACTGTCGCTGGCCAGTCCCCTCGCTGTGACACCACCTTGCCCAGCCGGGAGCAGCCCGAGTATGGTTGTACTGCCCGGCTAAAGGCGCGGTTCGGGCGCATCGCCAACTCACCGGAAACGGGCACGAATTACTGGATGAACCACGAAAAAGTATTGATTGTCGAGGACGAAGAGAACGAACGCAGCGGCTTGGCGGAACTGGTTTCCTCCTGGGGCTATCGGGCCGAAACCGCGCGCGATGGCGTGGAGGGCCTGGAAAAGGCCGTCCAGTGGGCTCCCTCGATGGTGATCACCGACCTCAAGATGCCGCGCATGGGTGGAATCGAGCTATTGGAACGCCTCGCCGAGCAGGCCCAACCCATGGCTGTGATCATGGTGACCGCGCAGGGCACGATCGATAGCGCGGTGCAGGCCATGCGCGTCGGCGCCTACGACTACATCACCAAGCCCATCGACACCAACCGCCTGCGCACCATTCTGCAAAACGCCTCCGCCCTGATGGGGACGCGCGTCGAACTCGAGACCGCCCGTCGCAAGCTGCGGGATTCCGGCTCGCTGGGCCAGCTTCACGGATCTTCCCGCAAGATGCAGGAAATCTTCCGGCTCATCGAAATGGTCGCGCCCAGCACCGCTTCCGTCTTGATTACCGGCGCCAGCGGCACGGGAAAGGAACTTGTCGCACGCACCATTCATGAGCTCAGTCCGCGCCGCGAGCGGACCTTCGTTGCCATCAATTGCGCCGCCATTCCTGAAACCTTGATCGAGAGCGAGATCTTCGGCCACGAAAAAGGCTCATTCACCGGCGCCATGGAGCGCCGTACCGGCTGCTTTGAACTGGCCGAGGGCGGTACGCTTCTGCTCGATGAAATCGGCGAGAT
>PMHV01000066.1:37341-85052 GCA_003156805.1 Acidobacteriaceae bacterium
CCGCTGCGCGAGCACAAGGAAGACATTCCCGACCTGGTGCAGCTTCTGCTCGCCGAGATGAGCGCAAAGCACTCCCGCAAGGTGGCCGCGGTGAGCGAGGCGGTACTGAATCTTTTCACCAATTATTCCTGGCCGGGCAATGTCCGCGAGTTGCGCAATACCCTCGAACGCGCCGTCATCGTGTGCGACAGCGGCATGGTCGAAACCAAGCATCTGCCTCCCGCGTTTGGCCACGCCCCGTTGCATACGGCGGCCAACGATCCCGATGCTGTGCGGCTCGGAGTGGGCACGACCGTAGGCGAAGCGGAAAAGATGCTGATCCTGAAGACCCTGGAATCGACCAGCAACAACAAGACGCGAGCCGCGGAAATCCTCGGCATTAGTTTGAAGACCCTGCACAATAAGCTCAAGGAATACGGCAGCGGCAGCGCTTCCGATGCCGCTCCAGGAAAGGAGGAATCTTAAACTCAGTGCTCCGGGGCCGGTGGCCGGAAATTCACTACGAGATGTCCGGCTGTGATCAATGCAAGGCTCCGCTAGTTCATCGCCCGGTTCGCGATGCGTGCTTCAATTGATCGCTAGCCGCTGACCACTGACACCGTCCACTGTTTCCCCATGCGACGCAAAACCATCATCGTGCTGGCCATCACCTTTATGGTGACCGTGATGGTGGCTGCCTTTTCCTATCTCTACATCTCCCAGATCCTCCGCCAGCGCATCACCAACGCCTACGAAGGCGCCAGCCGCCTGAATCAGCAACTTGTCTACTTTGCCGAGAACGACCTTCCCGATTTGAGCAGCACCCGCGTCGATACCAATGATCCTGCGGCTGTGCGGCGCGCCCTGGCCGAATATCTGCAGATGGACACGAATCTTTTGAACAATCTGGAATCCGACGTCGACCTCTGGCCCTACATCTACGACGCTGCCGTGGTCGACGTGCGCGGGAAGGCCCTGCTCCATACCAATCCGAAGCTGGCGGGAAAGCAGATTACCGCGCGCCCGGATTTTCGCGAGCTCGTCTCGGCGCGATTCCCGCGGCAACTTCGCATGGTCTACAGCCCCGCCACTGTCTACGACGTAAGCGTCCCTCTGCAATTGAACGGCGAGCCCTTTGGAACCGTTCGCATCGGCGTTTCCACCGTATTCCTCAGGCAGGAAATCCTGCCCCGCCTGATGCACGCGTTGTACTTCTCGATGGTGTCGATTTTTTCCTCGCTCCTCATCGCGGCCTTGGTTTCCAATCTCGCGCTGGGCCCGCTCAAAAAAATCAGCCGCAACCTCGATAGCGTCAGTGCCGGCCAGGCCGAGCCCCTTTCCGGCACCGAGTCCGCGGCTGACGAACTTGGCCTGGTCACCCTCAAAATCGCCGATCTGGGCCGGCAGATGCGCGACACCAAGGAAGTTTTCTCCGCCCTCAAAGATAACGTGGACCAACTCATGTCCAAGTTGCAGGACGGTCTGATGCTCTTCACCCGCGACTCCCGCGTGGTGCTGGTGAGTGCGCCCGTTGAGCGCTTCCTGGGACGTCCTCGCGGCGAACTCTTAGGCAGAACCGTGCAGGAGGTTTTTTCCCGTGGCACCGATCTCGGTACCATGGTGTTGGACGCCTTCGAGCGCCGCCGGCCGCTGATGCAACGCGAAATTGAAGCGGCCCGCGGACGGCACGTGCAGGTTTCGCTCGACTTCGTGCAGGAAAAGAACTCGCAAATCGGGGCCCTGCTGATCATGCGCGATGCCGAATCCGTCCGCCGCATCGGAGACGAAATCGAAATGTCGCGCCGGCTTTCCGCCAGTGGACGCCTCACCCGCGGCGTCGCCCATGAAGTGAAAAATCCCATCAATGCCATCGTCCTCCATTTGCAGCTCTTGCAGAACAAACTCGCGCAGGCCGAGCCTGACACCCGGCGCCACGTGGATATCATCGACAGCGAAATTCACCGCCTCGACCGCGTGGTGCAGACTCTGGTGGATTTCACCCGTCCCCGCGACTTGCACCTCGAAGAGATCGATCTGCGCAGCCTGCTCGAAGACGTTGCCCTGCTGGCCGCGCCAGATGCCGGGCAGCATGGCGTCACCATCCAGCGCAACCTGCCCGCGGAACCTCTCCCCATCAAGGCCGACACCGATCTCATGAAACATGCACTGCTCAATGTGGTGCTCAATGGAGTGCAGGCCATGCCCCACGGCGGCTTGCTCACGATTTCGGCAACCCGCGACGGAGCCATGGCTATGGCCGAGATTCGCGACCACGGCAGCGGCATACCCAACCATCTCCACGACAAGGTTTTCGAGCTTTACTTCACCACCAAGAAAGAAGGCAGCGGCATCGGGTTGGCGCAAACCTTCCAGGTCATGCAATGGCATTACGGATCGGTGGATTTCGAATCGGCCGATGGTCAGGGAACCACCTTTCGTTTTCGCCTTCCGCTGGCGAATGTCAGTCTGAACCCGGCGGACCAAATTGCGCCCGAGTCCGAAGCCGTCATGGCGAAACCCAGAGCTTAATCTCTGGAACATCTCAAACGAGGCGTAAAATTTTACCGGTTTGGGGCAAAGTTGCCGGTTTGGGCAGGTTGCGGTTTGGGCAGGTTGCGGTTTGGGCAGGTTGCGGTCTGGGCAGGTTGCGGTTTGGGGCAAGTTAATGATGATCAGATTGGCGGCGATCTTGGGAGTCTGCCTGTTGAGTCCGGTATGGTCGCCGGACGCGGCCCACGCTTTCGCCAGTTCATACCGCACGCAGCAGACAACGCCGCAAAACTCTTCACCCCAGTCCTCGTCCAACGGAGACCAATCCCACCCGGCGCAAGCTGCTCAGGCCCCGGCTTCTGCCGATCAGGCAAAGCCCGCGCCGAAGCGGCATCGGCACAAGGCGGCATCCAGCGGAAATTGTCCGAACACGGCAAGCGGGCAGACGCCGGCGACGAGCAATTCCGCTGCAGCGTCCGCCTCCGCCGCGCCCTGCGCCCCGAAAAAGAAAGTGGTCCGCAACGGGGGAACCAATGACCCCGCCGTGCAGCTCACCGGCTCCCCGGCCGCGGCCAGCAGCGCCGACCAGCGCGCCGCCGTTGACCAGTTGCTCGCTTCCGCCGGCGATAACCTGAATAAGAGCGCCGGACGCCAGTTGAACTCCACCCAGCAGGAAATGGTGAATAAAGTCCACGAGTTTATGCTGCAGTCCAAGACCGCCGTCGCTGCCGGAGACATGGAACGCGGTCGCAATCTCGCCGAGAAAGCCCGCCTGCTTTCCGAGGAACTAGTGAAACCCTGACCGGAATCGACGCCGGCACGAACCGAACCCTCCGCAAGCTTCACTTCCCCTTCGCCCGCGCCGCATTCACCTTCGCCAGCAGATCCTGCGACATTCCCTGCACCGGGCTCGAAATCTTGACGGCTTCGTTTAGCACTTCCCGCGCTTCGCTGGTCTTGCTCGACTTGGCGTAGGCAAAGCCCAGGCGATACAGTGCGACCGCATACTGCTGATCGTCTTGTCCCTTGAGCAATCCCGTCGCCGACTTCAGTTCCGGAATCGCTGCCGCAGTCTTGTCCTGCTTCAAATAGGCATACCCCAGCACGGAGTACGCCATCCCCGCCGAAAGTTTGCGCGACTTGTCCGCATCCGACTGCTCCGCTTTGGCGGCCGCAATCGCTCTCTGCGAGTACGTCACCGCCTTGGCCACGCTGCCCGGCTTGGCGTCATCCACGAAAGAACCGGCCAGCAGCAGCAGAGCCGGCAATGAGTTCGGATTCCCCGCCAGCGTTTTTTCTCCGTAGGCCAGCAGCCGCGCCTGATCGTTCAATTGTCCAGGTCCTAGCGTATACAGGGCGTAGCTCGATACTTGATCCTGAAACGTCGAATCCGGGAACACGGCAGAAAACTTCTCGATATACATCATCCGGCTCTTGGCATCGTTCTCGCTGGCAATCACGTTGAAGCCGGCGGACTCGAGAAAATCGCAACTGTTCTTCGCCGCTTCCTTGTCTTCCTTCACTTGGTGGTTAAAGTCTTCCTCGCTCACGTCCGCTGGCTTGGGCTGCTTGCCAATGGAGTGGCAAACCTCGCCTCCCTTCGCGGCATAATCCATCAGCTTCCCATTGTCCTTCGCCGCCTGCGCGATGTTCGCCTGCGCGACTAGGATGTCGAGATTCCGCGGCGCCCCAGTCAACGCCTTATCTCCGAACTCAAGCGCCTTATTCAAGTCGCCCGCGCTCTGGTAGGCCTGCGAAATCTGCCAGTCCCCGTAAGCCACCGCCGCTGGATTCGACGCATACTTCTGCACGAAATCCTGATACATCGCGAGCTTTTTCGCCGCGTCCGGCTCGTTCGAAATCGATTGCAGATCGCGATCCTCCGGCGTTCCGGCCGGAATCATGATTTTGTCGATCTGCGCCTGGGCCTGCGTTGCCAAGAGAGCTGCGAAGAGAGCCGCGAAGAGTGTTACGAAGAGACTTACCAACAAAGGAGAGAAAACACGAGCGACAACCAGCGGCAAACGTCCTGCGTGGCGCTTCATAGGTCACCTCCGCCGTGCGTAAGGATGAACTACGGTCTGACTTCCGTTAGCAGGCGAATCCTAGCGCTGAACTCGCGTGGAAGCAAGCATGTGTGCAAGAAAGAAAAATGCAGGCCTTGGTTTTCCCCGTGCCTCCGCCTGCCTGAGCGCAGCCCAAGGGTGTCTCCGTGGTAAAGAACGGCTCTCCGCTGTTATTCTTTCCCCTTCCAAGGAGCATTCCATGTCCTCAGACCTCCAGGGCCGTAACGGCGTCGTCTTCGGAGTCGCCAACAAGCGCTCCATCGCCTGGTCCATCGCCCAGGGACTCCATGCCGCCGGCATGAAGCTCGCCATCACCTACCAGAATGAGCGCCTCGAGCAGGAAGCCAAAGATCTCATCCTCTCGCTGCCCGGCGCCGAAGCCTACATGTGCGACGTCAGCAAAGACGAAGAAATCGACCGCCTCTTCGCCACCCTTAAAGAGCGCCACGGCAAGCTGCACACGCTCGTCCACTCCGTCGCCTTCGCCCCCGCCGACGAACTCAAAGGCGACTTCCTCAACACCACGCGCGAAGGTTTTCGCGTCGCGCTCGATGTCAGCGTCTATTCGCTCGTCGCCGTCTCTCGCGCCGCCGCTCCGCTCATGGACGACGGCGGCTCCATCCTCACTATGACTTTCTACGCGGCGGAAAAAGTCTTTCCCCGCTACAACGTGATGGCCGTAGCCAAAGCCGGCCTCGAATGCACCGTGCGCTATCTCGCTTATGAACTGGGAAAGAAAAATATTCGCGTCAACGCCATCTCTGCCGGACCAATAAAAACTCTCGCCGCTCGCGGCATCGCCGGCTTCAGCGACATGCACAAGGCTCACGCCGAGCGCGCTCCGCTCGGCCGCAACGTCGACGTCAATGAAGTCGGTTCCACCGGAGTTTTCCTCGCCTCCGCCGCCAGCAGCGGCATCACCGGCGAAGTGATCTACGTCGACTGCGGCTACAACATCATGGGCTTCTAGCCATTGTCGCGCGGCTTTTCGAAGGGCACGAGCGGCGCCGTGGCCCAGCGTTCGGGGAGAGCACGACGCGCACGTTCATGAGTCGCTCGGGAAGGGCACGAGTTCACTCGTGCCGTAAGTGTCGAAAATTATTGCGCTTTAGCCGCCGAGGTCTCACCTCTACGGCCCCACCACCGTCACCATCAACAGCCCCTGCACCTTTCCAAAATCGTCGGTCTCCCGCTTGAACTCGGCGTCCCTTCGCTGGTCAGAAAATCGCGGATCCATCAGCAAAAGTTTGCGAACCGAATACTGCGGCACCCCACTGTAAAAGCGAGTTTCATCGAAGATCGCTCCATACAACACGTAGATATGCGACTTCCACTCGATGATCGGAGCGTGTTGCTCCAGCAGCGCCCCAATCATGAGTCCAGGACTAATCGCGCTCTGCGGCACATACTGGGCATTCACCGCGATGGCCCGGCTGTCGCTCAACAAATGCCGCCCCTGCAACTTCGCGCTGAGTTCCTTCAATGAAAGCGCATTGGAGAGTTCTGCATACAGCGCGACGTCCTCCAGCGCAGAATCCTTCCCGCAGCACACAGCCTTGTCGTGGACAATCATTTCCAGCGCCGTTGCCAGCGCCGCGGATCGGCTCCTCGACGGCGCCGTCAGCAACGGCAAATCGTGGACGCGCACCTCTTGGTTGGGAAGAAACGCAGAAGCCCCGTTTCCTTCTTGTCCCAGCGCAAGACAAGAAAGCGCGAGGCAAGAAACAGAAACGCAAGCAGAAATAAAGATCCAAGAAACGGAAACGGAGAGAGCCCGCGGCCAGGTCACAGCGCACCTCCCGCCCAGCTATTTAATTCTAGCCCCGGCGCAGCCAGGAAGAAAACGCGCCCGCGCCTGTCCCCAGCACCGGCGGATCACAATATCGGCCCATGCGTGGCCATCCCCTCTGCCCCGCTCCCGACGTAAACTTACCCACCGGAGATGTCTTTCGCACTTGAACCCAATTTCCCGTGACGGGCGGGGCGAGGTCGCCCCATTCCCATTTCGAAACGACCCCGTCTCCATATCCGCGCGACTGTGATCTTCGTCACAGACACCAGATAGCGTCCCAGCGAACATCACGGGCATGCCTCGCGGCCGACCGCTCACCAACCGACCCGTCGAGAGCTTCCGACTGACCGAGATGGCATCGGTGCCGCCGAGCAAGCGAAAACCCCCGGCATCGGTCCGCCACAGCTATCAGGACAACAGGGCCCCTACGGCCACGGAGACGCGCCCGCTCATTTGCCAGCCTAACCACTCGGCGGTGAAGAACTACTACGACGAGCTCAACCGAATCGGACGACAGCTCCACTTCAATAATGAAGCCCAGGTAAGTGACGCTTTCGCCAAGCTATTGGCGTCCTACGGCAAGAAATCTCATCTCACGTTCATCCACCAATTTGAAATCAAACGTGGAAAGAGCCGCATCCGTGTGGATGGTGCGCTTCTCGACGATTTCCGTCTCCCACATGGTTACTGGGAGGCCAAGGACGAAAAGGACGACCTCGATCGCGAAATCAAGGCAAAGCTCGAAATAGGATACCCGCGCGACAACATTATTTTCCAGGCTCCCGAGCGAGCTGTCCTCTACCAGGGCGGAGTTCGCATCGCCGACGAGGACATCTCGAGGCCAGACCACCTCGCCCAAATTGTCAGTCAGTTTTTCCGATACCAAGCCCCGCACATCGAGGAGTGGGAACAAGCCGTCAGACAGTTTTCGGAGCGTGTCCCCCAACTCGCTGCCGCTCTCTTCGAAATCATCGAACAACAGCGCCGAAAGAATCCAGAGTTCGTTCGCAGTTTCCGAGACTTCTACGCCCTCTGCCAGCAGGCTATCAACCCCAGCGTGCCAGCGGAAGCCGTCGAGCGAATGCTTGTCCAACACCTGCTCACGGAGCGGATCTTCCGCAAGATTTTTGAGAATCCAGACTTCACCCGCCGCAACGCAATTGCTCGCGAGATCGAAAAGGTGATCGCGTCCCTGACCTGCCGTTCGTTCAACCGAGACGCTTTCCTGGCCAAGCTCGACCCTTTCTACCACTCCATCGAGCGGCAGGCTCGAAACGCTCCGACTTTCGATGAGAGGAAGAATTTTCTTATCACCGTTTACCAGCGCTTCTTCCAAGGCTATTCGCCCAAAGAAGCCGATACCCACGGCATCGTCTACACTCCGCAGCCCATCGTCAACTTCATGGTGCGCAGCGTCGAAGAGATTCTGCAAAAAGAATTCGGCCGCCCACTCGGTGACAAAGGCGTCCACATCCTCGATCCCTTCGTCGGCACCGGCAACTTCATCGTCCGCATCATGCAGGAGATCAAAACGACCGATCTGCCCTACAAATACGAAAATGAACTGCACTGCAACGAGGTCATGCTCCTGCCCTACTACATCGCCAGCATGAACATCGAGCACGCCTACTTCGACCGAACCGGCGAGTATCAGGCATTTCCGGGGATTTGCTTGGTGGATACATTCGAGTTAGCGGAAACGGAGCAAGCATCGCTCGGCTTCATGACTGCCGAGAATGCCGAGAGGGTGATCAGGCAGAAGGAGTCGCCCATTTTCGTGATTATCGGGAATCCGCCTTATAGCGCGTGGCAGGTGGATGAGAACGACAACAACAGAAACCGGAGCTACCGGCAATGGACAAGCGCGTCGCGGAGACCTATGCACGTGATTCGAAGGCCCAGAACAAGAACGCACTTCGAGATCCTTACATTAAGGCGATTCGATGGGCTAGCGATCGCATTGGATCAGAAGGCATAGTTGCGCTCGTTACGAATAGCGGTTTTGTGGACTCGATCGGCGCTGACGGCATGCGGCTGCACCTCGCGAACCAATTCGATGCGATCTACATACTGGACCTAGGTGGCAATGTTCTCCGAAATCCGAAACTTTCCGGAACAACTCACAATGTATTCGGCATACAGCGGGGAGTCAGCATTAACCTCCTGGTCAGGCGACCGGTTAAGGCAGGCCAGACCCGCGTCATACGGTACGCGCGAGCCGATGAGTATTGGCGCAAAGAACAAAAGTACCAGTACCTTGAGCAGAAGGAGTCCGCCGCAAGTGTCGCCTGGCAAGCGCTCGTTCCCGACGCCAAGAACAACTGGCTGACAGTTGGTCTACTGCAAGAATTTGAGGACTTTCCTAGCGTCTCCTCCATTTTCTCGCTCGCCTCGAACGGGCTCAAAACTAACCGTGACGAATGGGCGTACAACTTTGATCGCGGTATTCTCACCGCCAACATCAATCGCACCCTTGAGGTCTACAACCAAGAAGTCGCCCGCTGGGCCAGCCGCAGAGACAAGAAAGTGACCTTGGATGACTTTCTCGTTGGCGACCAGCGGCAGATCAGCTGGTCAGAGACGCTGAAGAAGCATGTGCAAGCGGGAGATTATGCAAGCTTCGACGAGACGAAAGTCCGCCGTGTTCTCTACAGACCCTTCTGCTCTCAACACGTGTATTTCGATACTCTTTTGAACGAGCGACAATACCAGCTGCGCTCAGTGTTCCCGCAACCTGTGAAGGATGAGAACCAAGCGCTCTGGTGCAAGGTAGGTTCTGACTGGCCGTTTTTTTCTCTGACGGTGAACACCATTCCCGACGCGCTGCCCCAAAGCGGCAGCAGATGCTTCCCTTTCTACACCTACGCCGAAGAAGGTACCCACCGCCGCGAGAACATCACTGACTGGGCGCTCGAACAATTCCGCGCCCACTACCACGACCCCTCCATCACCAAGTGGGATATCTTCCACTACATCTACGCCGTCCTGCACCACCCCGAGTACCGCGAGCGTTACGCCGCCAACCTCCGCCGCGAACTGCCGCGCATTCCGTTTGCCTCCGTCACCACCGCTTGTCATCCTGACGAAGCGGAGTCCTCGGCTTCGCCGAGGACTCCCGAGGAAGGACCTATGCATCTTGCCCGCACCACCACCGCTGCCGACAACTCCACAGGTCCCCCGGTCCGCAAAAACCGCGGTCCTCAGGATGACAGCACCGTGTTCCACGCCTTCGCAAAAGCTGGCCAGCGCATGGCCGAAATCCACGTCCACTACGAACAACAACCCCAATTCAAGCTCACGAAAGTAGAGAAGAAAAGCGAGAAACTCGACTACTGCGTCACCAAAATGAAGCTGAGCAAAGACAAGACCACCCTCATCTACAACCAATTCCTAACCCTAAGCGGCATCCCCAAAGAAACCTACGACTACCGCCTCGGCAACCGCAGCGCCCTCGAATGGGTCATCGATCAATACCAGGTCTCAACCGACAAGCGCAGCGGCATCACCAACGACCCCAACCGCGCCGACGACCCCCAATACATCCTCCGCCTCATCGGCCAGGTCATTACCGTCAGCCTGGAGACGGTCAGCACAGTTCGGGCATTGCCGCCACTCGGCCTGCCCGGATAAGCTCTGGCCACACGAGAAATCCACAGCCCCATGTGACATCTGACCTTGCGCCCGACCTCCAACTCGTTCGATGATTGCCCCAGCAAAGGCAGTACATCGCGCGAAAAGAGAGACCACGAATTGGCGGCGTAACTCCTTTGTTTCACGGACTTTGATACCTAAGTTCTTTAGACCTTCGGATTTGCCGGGAATTTCCCGCTAACTCGATGATTCTAGAGATTATGCAAAAAGGGGGGGAGGGGGGCTACATCACGTCTTTCTAAATCGGCACCGGCACTCTGGGCGTCGCCAGGATTTATTTTCGTTCCGTTCCATCATGAGCACCGCGTTCGGACAGAAGTCGTCTGCATCCGCGGTTCAGCTGACGATTCGAATCTTGCGTTCGCTCTCGCCCTCGCGCTCGAGCGAGATCTCCACATCCCGCTCGCGCAGGAAGCGCGGAAATTTCTCGCCCCACTCGATCAGCAGAATGCTGTTGTCGGATCGCAGATCATCCAGCCCCAGCGTCTCCAATTCGCGCGGCGTGTCCACGCGGTAAAGATCGATGTGATAGAGGTTGGCGCTCGGCCCGCGGTATTCGTGCACCAGCGTAAACGTGGGACTGGTGACATCTTCTTCTTCCGCAGCCTGGAACGCGGCCGCAATTCCTTTGACCAGCGTGGTTTTTCCCGCGCCCAGGTCGCCGCGCAGCAGCACCAGCTTCGGCGGCGCCAGCAGACTGGTCAGCGTTCGCCCGAACGCAATCGTCTCTTCGGCGGATTGGGTGGTGATCTCCCGCGTCATAAATGCCGATGGCCGCGATCCGCGTCGAGGGAACGTCACGGATCGACCCTCCCGACGATCGCGGCCACCAGTATAGCGAGAGAAGCTGCGCCTCTACACCCGGTGCGAGAGGAACGTACTTGACCTCAGCCCCAGCAAATCCCGGTCGGCCACGTGATCGACCGACATGCGCAAACGGCGGTGGTCGTCGTCCTCAAGGGCGATGAAGCGGAACGCCTGCAGCACTGCGCCGTCCGTGGTGCGCCGCAGTGGACTGAGAATCTCAGCCATGCCGTGCACCGGGCCGGAGTCGATTTGAAAAGCGATTTCGACGAAGTCGCCTTGGGCGAGTTGATGCGCCAGGCGCAGCAGCCCTCCCGTCGTCGAAACGGTTTGAAGTTTAGCTCGAGTGCGCCGGCCATCTTGCAGTTGGATCGCAGCCAGGACCGATTGCCCAAGCTGGACCCGGGCCGCGCGCCGCGAAGGATGCGGTTGGGGGAATTGGGTCATAAGCAGGCTCCACTATCGTCCGCTCTCGGAATAACTGACAGATTACGGAAGCGGATGGCCGGATTCCCGCGCCAGTAGCGGGTTTCGGACAGATGCAACTCCACCGTGATGAAGCACTTAGCCGTCAGTTACTATTCCGGCAATGTCCGAACGGACAGGCATTGGTTATACCGCGGTTTTACCATTCGGGTTTCGACGCGCAGCACTTGTCGGCTGCGCTCACCCACCCCAGCACACCAGCTTTTCGTGCGCCGCTTTGCTCGATCGCCGGAACGCTTCCGGCAATCCCTGCAACAAATCGGTTGCCACCAGAGAATGCTCGCCCACACGCTCGCACATCACGTCGCCGGCCAGCCCGTGCAAATGGACTGCCGCTATAACTGCGGGCAATATGTCTTTGGGATGCTGCGCGATCATACCCGCAACCATTCCGGTGAGAATGTCGCCGGTCCCTCCGGTCGACATTCCAGGATTGCCCGTGGTGTTGACCCAGGCCTCGCCGTCCGGCCGCACCACCAGCGTGCGATGCCCCTTCAGCACAACGATCAGTTGGTGTTCACGCGCAAACCCGCGCGCCACTCCCAGCCGGTCTTTCTGCACGTCGGCGATGCTGCACCCCACCAGCCGCGCCATCTCTCCCGGATGCGGAGTGATCACCAGCGGCCGGTCTTTATCTTTATCTTTGCCATTCAATTCGCCAGTGCGGCCTTCGAAGGCGTTAAGGCCATCGGCGTCCACCACCATCGAGAGCTTGAGCTTTGTGACCAGCGCCCGCACCAGTGCCGAGGTCTGCGCATCCCGCGAAATCCCCGGCCCAATCGCCAGAATTGTTTTCCCGTTTGCAAGCTCGTCGATGCGGTCCTGCGCCGATGCCGAGATTGTTCCCGCGTCGGTCTCCGCCAGCGCTTCCGTCATTACCTCAGGATGAAATCCCGCGACCGTCGCGAGCGCAGACTTCGCCGTCGCCACCGTCACCAGTCCGGCGCCGGAGCGCAGCGCCGCCATTCCAGCCATGGCCACCGATCCGGCTTTGCCGAGCGCTCCACCTACCACCAGCACGTGCCCGTAGTTGCCCTTGTTCGACTCCGCGGCGCGCGGACCAATCAATGGAGCAAAATTGCGAGCCGTGATGACGTTCAACCGCAACGAAGAAATGATCGCTTCCTCCGGCGAGCCGATGCCGACGACGCAAGTCGGCCCAGGCGTGAGCGCGCTGAACACATGCGCCGGACGCGGAGCTGTAAACGTAATGATCGCATCGGCGCGCGCGATCGTTCCTTTTTGCAGGCCCGTCGCATCCGAGTCCGCGCCGGAGGGAATGTCAACCGCAATCACCGGAATCTGACTCGTGTTCATGATCGCAATCGCATCCGCATAGAGCCCGCTTACCGGGGGCTTGAAGCCAGTGCCAAGGATCGCATCCACATACAAGTCGGCTTGCAGCGCAGTCCGCACACGATCGCTTTTCAATTCTTCGCTCGAGCGCACCGTGATCGCCGCCTCCGGCAACTTGCCAAACATGATTGCCGCATCGCCGTGCAGTTCGGCCGAATCGACGAGCAGAATCACCTGAACTCTTTTCTCTTTCGCTTGCAAGCACTCATGCAGCCGCCGGGCAGCTACAAATCCGTCACCACCGTTGTTTCCCTTCCCGCAGAAAATCACAATGCGCTGCGCGGACGTGTAATGCGTCAACACATATTCGGCCACCGCCGCGCCCGCGTTCTCCATCAGCGTGAGCGAAGGCACACCGAAGCGCTCACTCGTGGCGCGATCAATGGCACGCATTTCTGCCGCAGTAACAATCTTCATGACTGGATTATGTTCATTCTCAACTTCGTCTACCGATCATCATCTATCGATCATCGTCTACCGACCGACTATAAAACAAAAAGGCCCTCCGCGCTTTGCGGAGGGCCAGGAACCATCAAACGCGCTCAATCTGCCGAGTGCTCACCGCTTCGGCAAAGTCCCATTCGCTACTTGCGCCTGCACCTTGCTGTGCTTGCACCCGTAGCCGAAGTAGATCGCCAGCCCGATTACCAGCCAGACCACCAGCCGGATCTGTGTGGCCGGGGATAGAAACACGATGAGCGCTCCCGAGAAGAGAATCGAGAGAATCGGAACCAGCGGCACCATCGGCGTCCTGAACGGCCGGTTGAGTTCGGGATGCGTCCTGCGCATCACCCATACTCCGGCGCTCACCAATACAAAGGCGAGCAGCGTGCCCACGCTTGTCATCTCATCCAGCACACTGAGAGGAATCACGGTGGCCAGGATCGCAACGAAGATACCCACCACGATGGAACTGAGATAGGGCGTGCGAAAGCGAGGATGAATCTTGCCAGCCCAAGGCCAGAGCAAACCGTCGCGCGACATGGAGTAGAACACGCGCGACTGCCCGAGCAACATCACTAGCATCACGGTGGCCAAACCGCCCAGCGCACCGATCTCCACAAGGAACGTAGCCCATTGCTGCCCGGTGACGCGGATGCCGACGACAACCGGATCAGGAACGTTGAGCTGCTGGTAAGGCACGAGGTGGGTGAGCAGGCCTGAGACCAAAATATAAAGCACGGTGCAAATGACAAGAGAACCCAGAATGCCCAGAGGCATATCTTTCTTCGGATTCTTGGCCTCCTGCGCCGCCGTGGAAACCGCGTCGAAACCGATGTAGGCGAAGAAGACGACACCGGCCCCGCGCAAAACTCCCGACCATCCGAAGTGTCCCCACTCACCGTTGTTGGGAGGGATGAATGGGTGCCAGTAATTCGGCTTCCATGCATGCGAGAATAAAAATGCGGCGGCGAGAGCGATGAACATACAAACCACCGCCACTTTCATGATCACGATGGCGGTGGTGAAGTTCGCCGACTCCTTAATGCCAATCACCAGGATCGAGGTAATTACCATGATGACGAGGAACCCGACATAGTCGTACTTCAAATGCACGGGCGTGCCGAAGAGCACGAAATCGGAAGCCGGAAAGGCAGGCAAATTCCAGCCGACATCGTGCAGGAACGCCCGCAAGTGGCCGCTCCAACCCACCGCTACCGTGGCTGCGCCGAAGGCATATTCCAGGATCAAATCCCAGCCAATGATCCAGGCGACCAACTCTCCCAGCGTGGCGTAAGAATAGGTGTACGCGCTGCCAGCGATTGGGATCATCGAAGCAAACTCGGCGTAACAGAGTCCCGCGAATGCGCAGGCGATGCCCGCCAGCACAAATGAGAGCACAATAGCCGGCCCGGCAAATTGCGCCGCGGCCTGGCCCGTGATCACAAAAATGCCTGCCCCAATAATCGCGCCGATGCCCAGCGTTAGGAGATTCAGCGGCCCGAGGGCGCGGCGCAGGCTTTGCTCGCCTTCAACCTCGACTGCCTCTTTCATGAGAGTGGGGAGATCCTTCTTCGCGAACAGATTCGCCATGCTTCGTTTCTCCTTAGGGCTAAGATGCGCGCGTCGTGGCCGAACGCCGCGACCACGCGTAATATACCGGAATCCCCAGCAGCACCACGATCAATCCCGGCCACGTGAACTGCGGCTTGTAGCGCAATAGTACGACATCGATAAATAAAGCCATCACAATATAAATGGCGGGCAGAATCGGATATCCAACTGCCCGGTAAGGCCGCTCCACATTCGGCCGCGTGCGCCGGAGAACGAACAAGCCGACGATGGTAAGAACGTAGAACACCAGCACGGCAAAAATAATGTAATCGAGCAGTTGACCATAGCTGCCGGAAATACACAGCACACACGTCCACACCATCTGCACCATCAGCGAAACTGCGGGCGTTTTATAAGTGGGATGGAGCTTGGCGACGTTGCGGAAGAACAGCGCATCCTTTGCCATGGCGTAATAGACGCGCGCGCCCGAAAGAATCAGGCCGTTGGCGCAGCCGAAGCTGGAAATCAGAATGGCCGCCGCCATCAGCAGTCCGCCGGCCGCGCCCAGCATCTGTGTCATCACCGCAGTTCCGACGCGATCTTCGGCGGCATGTTTGATGCCGCGCTCCAGAATCGTTGCGCCGCTGGCTGCGCCATCCAGCGGCAGCACATTGAGATAAACAAAATTGCAGGCGATGTAGAGCGCGATCACCACTCCCGTTCCCAGCGCGAGCGATAACGGCAGATTGCGGCTGGGATTCTTTACTTCACCGGCGGTGAAGGTCACGTTGTTCCAGGCATCGGCGGAAAACAGCGAACCCACTTGCGCCACGGCAAGAATGGTCAGCGTACCCACCATCACGATCGGGCCACCCACGCCCACTTGCACGGCATGTTGCGCGCCCAGTCCGGCATTCCGCCAGAAGTTTCCGTTGAAGTTCGCAGCCAGGGCTTGCGCGTTGCGCCCGACGGCAATGCCGAGAAGCGCGAGCCCCAGCAGAGCCGAAACCTTCGCTGCCGTGAAAATATTCTGGATGGCCGCGCCCAGCTTTACTCCGAAGATATTCACCACAGAAAGAAACACCACGAGAACGAGCGCGCACAGGTTCTGCGTATTTAAGCCGACATCCATATTGCCGAGAACCATGGGACCAATCGCAATCGGCGGTACTTTCCAGAGATGCAGAATCCAGTGCGTAGAAGAAATCGAGGGAAAGAAAACTCCGAGAAACTTGCCGAAAGCCACGCCCACCGCGGCAATCGTGCCGGTCTGAATCACCAGAAACAACGTCCAGCCGTAAAGAAAACCCCACAGCGGCCCCAGCGATTCGCGCAGATAAACATACTGCCCACCGGCCCGCGGCATCATGGCCGCGAGTTCACCGTAGCTGAGCGCGGCCACAATGGTCATGAAACCGGCGACCGCCCACGCGCCGATCAGCAACGCGGGCGAATCCACCTCGCGGGCGATTTCTGCGGAAACAATAAAGATGCCCGAGCCGATCATCGACCCCATGACCAGCATGGTGGCGCTGGTCAGGCCCAGGCCTTTGACCAGTTCCTTATCCTGATGGCTATGGATTTCCCAGTCGGTGGCTGCAACCGGCTGCGTCGGTGTGGTCAGGGCTCCTCCTAAAAGCGGTAGCGCCGGCGTCCCGCCGGCTGTCGCGAGGGCGTCTCGCTCTCGCCCGCCAGGACGCTTATCGAAGTCCCATGACTTTACCGCAAGCTGCGAAAAAAATCCTCTGCTGATTTTCGCGGATCGCGCAGCAGGTCCGAGATCACGGCTACGGAATCGGCTCCCGCCTCGAGCACCGAAGCCGCATTTGCGCGCGTGATTCCGCCAATCGCAACCAGCGGCTTGCGGGTTAACTGCCTCGCCCGGCGAACTCCTTCGAGGCCGACAACAGGGTCGGGCTTCTCTTTACTGGAAGTCGAGAACACCGGGCCGATAGCGAGGTAATCGGCAGAGGTGCGGTCGGCCTCGATGATTTGGTCTGGATTGTGCGTGGAGACTCCGAGCCACCGGTCCGGGCCGATAATCTGCCGCACCGACTCCGGCGAGAGATCATCCTGCCCGACATGCACGCCATCGAAGTCGGCAGCCACACACAAGTCGGCGCGGTCGTTCATGATGAGCTTCGGCACGTGTGGCGCGGGCACTCCTGCCCGCGAAAGCCTGCGCAGTTCCCGCGCATGTTCCAGCATGATGCGCGCATTGCCGCTCTTGTTGCGGTATTGCAGCAGAGTGCATCCGCCGGCGGCAAGCGCTTCGGCAAAGGCAATAATCTCCGCGCTAGCCGAGAACAGCGCTGTGTCCACGATTGCGTAGAGGCGAGGAATCTGAATCATGGCTGGCGATTCGTCTTCTCGGTACTCGGTACTCGGTGCTTATTTCTCCGATCAATGCGGACGGCCGTTCTTTGCCAGAAACCGCTCAATGAACCCGGTGTCGGTTTTCCCGGCGCGGAAATCGGGATCGGCAAGAATCTTCCGGTGCAGCGGAATCGTCGTATAGATGCCTTCCACGATAAACATCTCGAGCGCGCGGCTCATGCGGGAAATGGCTTCGTTGCGATCCTTGGCGCGCACGATCAGCTTGGCGATCAGCGAATCGTAGTAGGGCGGAATCACGCCCTCGGTGTAGGCCGCGGTATCGACGCGAACGCCGGTTCCACCCGGCGGATGAAACGCAGTAATCCTTCCGGCCGAGGGAGTAAATTTTTCGGGATGTTCGGCGTTGATGCGGCACTCGATGGCATGACCGCGATGCACGATCGGGCCCAGCAGCACCTCATCCATGCGGGCTCCGGCTGCGATCATGATCTGGCTTTTTACCAGATCGACGTCGGTGACCATCTCGGTAACTGGGTGCTCGACCTGGATGCGCGTGTTCATCTCGATGAAGTAGANNGCGCGTGTTCATCTCGATGAAGTGCAAGCGCCGGTCCTGATCCATCAGAAACTCAATCGTGCCCGCGTTGGTGTATCCGATTGCCGCGAGCGACTTGCACAGAACCGCGCCCACCTGATCGCGCAACTCCGGCGTAACCTGGGTCGAAGGCGATTCTTCCAGCAGTTTCTGGTGCCTCCGCTGAATCGAGCACTCGCGCTCACCCAGGCTCACCACATTGCCGTGCTCGTCGGCCAGTACCTGAAACTCGATATGTCGCGGATGCTCGACGTATTTCTCCATGTAAAGATCGCCGTTGCCGAAGGCCGCGGCAGCTTCCGCCTGCGCCTGCTTGAACATTGCGGGCAGTTCGTCAGGATTGCGCACGATCCTCATGCCGCGCCCGCCGCCGCCCGCCGAAGCCTTCACGATCACGGGAAAGCCCACCTGCTGCGCCCACTCGATGGCTTCGCCGTCCGAAGCGATAATCCCATCGGAGCCGGGCAAAATCGGCACGCCGGCCCGCTTCATGGCGGCGCGGGCTTTTTCTTTCTCGCCCATCAGCCGCGTAACTTCCGGCCGTGGCCCGATGAACTTGAGGCCGCTGGTTTCGCAAACTTCGGCGAAGTTCGCGTTTTCCGCCAGCAGGCCGTATCCGGGATGAACCGCGTCCACGTTGGCGATTTCGGCCGCGCTGATGACGGCGGGAATGTTCAGGTAACTCAGCGCAAGCTGCGGCGGCCCGATGCAAATGGCTTCGTCGGCAAAGCGCACCGGCAGCGAGTTGCGATCCGCCTCGCTATAAATCGCGACCGTGCGGACGCCCAGCTCCTTGCACGCGCAAATCACGCGCAGGGCAATCTCTCCGCGATTGGCAATCAGGATCTTCTTAAACATGAATCAGCTTTCAGCTTTCAGCTCTCAGCCGTCAGCTCTCAGCTTCGCCGTTTCCTCGTCGAAACTTTGTGCTCTTCGTGGTTGGAACTCCGACGGGATTCCCCGGAGGAACAGAATTTCCAAATAAAAAGGCGCGTATGGCGCGCCCCAAGCGAGACTTGTGATTCACTTCCCCGGCCTTATGGTGAACAATTCCTGTCCGTACTCAACCGGCTGGCCGTTGCTGGCAAGCCGCTTCACAATTTCTCCGGCCACGTCCGACTCAATTTCATTCAACAGCTTCATGGCCTCAACGATGCAAAGCACTTGTCCGACATCGACCGTGTCGCCGGCTTTCACAAACGGAGGCGCGCCCGGCGATGGCGCTTCATAGAACGTGCCCACAATCGGCGACTTCACGATATGAAGCCCTTCTTCCGCGGCAGGTTCTTTGGGTGGAGCGGCTGCCACGCCCGAAGACACAGGGGACGCAGTTCCCAGCTCCGGCGCAGGTCCGGGAGCAGCCGGGACCGCGTAGAAGCGCGGCTCGCCGTGGCCGGTATGCACGACCGTATGCTCGCCAGCCCGTTTGATACGCACCTTGACATCGCCGCGCTCCAACTCAAACTCGGCGATATCTTTTTCGATTAAGAACTCGATGAGTTCCTTCAGCTCTTTTTGATTCATTCGTTTACGGTGGGACCGCCTTGCCGTTCGCGCCGCGCCGCAACCACCGGAGCGGAAAGAAGCCGGGCGTGAACTCGCGCCCGGCAGGGAATCTACGATGATCTAAACCGCCAGAAAATCCTTGCTGGTCGGCGTCAGCACCTCGCAACCGCTTTGCGTGACGGCCACCATATCTTCAATCCTCACGCCCCATTTCCCGGGGAAGTATAAGCCCGGCTCAACGGTGATGACCATCCCGGGCCTAAGCGTTTCCCTCTGCCCCGCGGCGACCCTGGGCATTTCGTGGATCTCCAATCCCACTCCGTGCCCGGTCGAATGGGTAAAGTACCGTCCTAACCCACTCTTGTGCAATACCTTACGCGCCGCAGCATCCACTTCGCCCACGCCGACGCCCGGCCGAACCGCGGCGATTGCCGCCAGTTGCGCCTCCCGCACTGCCTCGTAAGCCCGGCGAGCTTCATCCGTGGGCGCGCCCACCCACACAGTGCGGGTCTGGTCTGAACAATAACCTGCGAGTATAACACCGAAGTCGCACACCACGAACCCGCCCGCCGCGATGGCCCGGTCCGACGCTCTGCCGTGCGGCAGCGCCGACCTCGCTCCCGAGGCAATGATGGTCGGGAACGACATCGCCTCCGCGCCAGCCCGCCGCGCCGCATATTCCATCTCGGCCGCAACCTCAGATTCTTGCACTCCCGCACGCAGAACCTGCAAAGCCCGGTCAAACAACGTCGCGCCTAACTGCACGGCAGCCCGGATGTGTTCAAGTTCGTCTTCATCCTTAACCATGCGCGCCCGCTCCACCACCGCCGACGCACTCTTCAGCCGCACACCCGCAGGCAGCAAATCTCCCAGCCGCTTCTTGTCTGCGACCGTCACGTGTTCGGCCTCGATGCCAATCGACCATCCCCGCGCACGCTTCCTCTTGGCGCTCATCCACTCCGCAACCGTGCCCAGCAGCGCCTTGGGCGCAATCACAACCTTCGCGCCCTTCACTTCGTGGCGCGACTGCGTGTCGTAGCGGACGTCGGTAAAGAAAACGCTGACGTCTTCCTCCACCAGCAAAAGCCCCGCGCTTCCGGTAAACCCGCAAAGATATCGGACGTTGGGAAGATGGCTGATCAGCAGCGCATCGAACCGCGTGGTGGCAAGATGCTCCCGCAATTTCTTCTGGCGCGTGTGGAAATCCATTTCGGTGAGTGTAACAGGCGGGAAATCCAGTTCCCAGCTTCTCAGTGCCGATCGTATCGGCACCAGCCTCACGCTGAAGCCGCGCGATATGGTTAGGCCGATGGCACCGGCAAGTAATTCAATAGATCAAGTCCGTGGTGCCCACGTTTCGAAAACCGCGGAACGCGGGGGAACCTCTGTAGTGGTGGCGCAGGTGGGCAGCCCCCGCTGAACGTCCGTGGTGTTAGAATCTCCGGTCATGGCTCGATACTTGTATGGTCAGGAGGTCGCACTATAGGGTATATGGATTCGGGTGATAAATACCTGTATTCAACCGCCGGAGCGGCTATCGCCTATTGGGACTCCAATCACAAGTATATGTACACACCCAGCGGGGAAACATTTGGTTATATCGATTCTCATGGTCGTCACCTCTATTCGCAATCAGGCGAAACCGTCGGCTATTTCCAGCCATCGTACGAGAGCGGGGATTGACTTTCGTCGAGCGATGCAAAGGAGCGCACATCATCACGGGATCACGTAACCAATTCCCGATGCCCGCTTCGCGTACGCTCCCCACCAGCTTGCGCTGACCCGCCCCCCGGCCTTCAACCTCTTGATGACCTTGTGAGGATCTGGAAGGAAAATGTAGCCGTGTTTCTTCGATCCCACCGGCATAACCTGAATAAATCCCAGCTTCTGGAGCACGTCGATCCGCTCCTTCCAAGTCCGGACGTTCCGATTCGGTGCGGTGAACCCGGACGCGAATGCCATTGCTTCTTCGTCCGCGATCTCAATGAAGGCCTCGTCGAAGTTGCGACACCACAGCTCGAAATACACCCGCGAGACATCCTTTCCCTTGTCGCGATCTGCCAATTCATCGATCAAAGTCATGATTAGGCCAAGAGTTCGGGGGACTGTGGAAAAGCCGTTTTCCTTCTTCCGATCCCAGATTTCTGACGCAGAGCCGGGCCAGAACTGCTCTCGTAGTTTCTCGCGTCGAATGGATGCCGCATTCCGACCGCCGTTCGGTGCTGGTGCTGATGATGCGGATGATGGTGCAGTGCGAAGTTTGATCATTGGACACCTTTTCGAAGAAATCACCCACGTGTGCGCGCCCACGCGGGCTGAGCTGTCCCGATCGTCGCCGTCCCAAAGGGCGATCTAATCTGACTGTGTGTATGATGCTATGCATCTATAAGAAATGCAAGCACTTAGGTGCGCCGCGTTGCGTGGCCCTAACCGACGTTCTTGGGAAAATATTGGCGACAAAGTGCGAGGCTGCGCGGATAACGCGAGATCCCAGCGCAGATGCGCCTACGCGCTGTTGAAATCGCGGTACTTAGTTGTTAATTGGTGCTCCCATGTGCTCCATGTGCTCGCTGGTGCTCGTTGTCCTCCCTTGTGCTCGAAGTGGATCGAGGGGGGTGCGGGGGGAGGACCGGAATTCTCCAGCGAAAAATGGGGGAACTTCTGTCACACGCATCGTCATTGCAACAGAAAAGCCTGCCGTGGCGGGGTGCGCCGTCCTTTCGCGCTCCTTTGCGGGCGGGCACCGCAACGTCGCGGCCTCCGAAGGGGATTGGGAACAGCATTTTCTCCCCACGTTTTCTACCGCCTCGTCGTGTGACATCCAACCTTGTTCCCACCACCGCAATTGCGCGATCATCGCCGAGGCCGAGACGGTGCGAAAGCCCAATCGCCTCGCCCTAAGTGTTTTGTTGTCTAGATTTTGACCCTAAGTTCTTTGGGGGCTGGCCACCTTTTGATCTTCTAAAAGCTGGTACCACCACAGCTGAGGCTGCCGCACCTTTCGCGGTTTTCGAAAGGTGCGCACTCCTCAGCCGATAGCTAGGGGATTTCCCTTTCAACTTCTCCCGCACGATGCAGCCGAGGGCCAGAAGATTTTGACTTTGATTGGGCACCACGGATCCGACCCAGCCTCACGCCACGACAGTCATTTCCCCATGCTGTTTGCGCGTGGGCCTCACTGTAATCTCCACATCCTGTCCCAGCGCAGTGAGAAACTCCATGAGGCGCTCCACCGAAAAGGTGCCCGAACGGTTGCGCATGAGCAGGGAAACGTGGGGCTGCTTGATGCCCAGGATCTTCCCGGCTTCGGCCTGCTTCAGGCCCCGCGCCTTGACCAGTCGGTAAATCTGCAGCGTGAGCCGTGATTTCAAAAGCTCCTGCTCAGGGTGAGGAAGGCCGAGATCGGCAAAAATATTTCCGCTGCTTTTTTCGGCGCGGATTTTCTTCGACTTCGTGCCCTTATTGGTTCTCATGGTCGATGTCAATTCTGCCTTTCTCGATGCAACCGCTCAGCTTCCGCCAAACGTTGCCGGATCAGTTCCATGTCCCTCTTCGGCGTGGCGATGCCACTCTTGGATTTCTTTTGGAACGCATGCAGCACGTAAATCCCCTCCCCAAAACGAACCGTGTACACCGTCCGCCACGTGTCTCCACGATGGTGTGCAATGATCTCGACGACGGAGCCTCCGCCAAACCCGCGCATGGGCTTCGTCGCAGGATCGGTTTCACCCTCCTGTGCAGCGTAGAGAGCTCGGCCGATGTCGCGGCGGACCTCGCGCGGAAATTCGCGCAAGTCTCTTCGACTCGAGCCCACCCACACAACCGGGCGCTCCGCTACAACCATGATACATATATACGTCTACACGTATAGCCCCGTCAAGTATCCGTTGGGGGCGGGCGGCCCACTCAAGCCCGGTTTTGGCTCGAGTGAGGGTGTTCACATGTCACAGACTTAGTCAGGGGAACAAACTAGATTGTCCTCGTGCCATGGGGACTAATGCGTTTTCGGCACAGCGGGCAGAGTCATTTCGTCACTTTCTGGCGGCTGACCCACCTTTGATTTCTTTCTTGCCCGCCCACCACAACTGAGGCTGCCCCACCTTTCGCGGTTTTCGAAAGGTGGGCGGCAATGCTGCCGGAGCCTAGGGGATTTCTGACGGTAACGTTTTGGCGAAGACGCAGTTTGGGAGCGAGCGCAGTCAAAGGCGTGACCGCAGGCTGCATCGCTGCCCCACCTTTGCATGAAAGAAGCAAAGGTGGGGCAGCCTCAGTTATGGCCATGACGCGGCCTCCGAAGGAAGCGGGAATAGCATTTTTTCCACACGTTTTCCACCGCCTCGTGTGACATCCAACCTTGTTTCCACCGCCGCAATTGCGCAATCATGGTCGAGGCCGTGACGGTCGGGTGAACCCGCATCGTCGCGTCCCTAAATCCTTGATTCAAAGGAGCTTAGTATTTAAGTTCTTTGACATCCGTATTTTACGGGGAATTTCGCTCTAACTCGATGATTCAAAAGATTATGCAAGAAGGGGGAGGGGGTATGCCCCCGGCCCTTCACGCCATTCAGGCCATTCATTACGCCCGCGCGCACACAATCAGTCCCATTTCGGGAGCTTCGTTCAAAGTTTATTTCCGTGAGAAATTCACAGCCCGACCTGGCCGCTGCGAACCTGAACATCAGAACAAACCGAGGCCTGAGAACTGCCAGCAAAAGTAAAACCGCCGGCTCCGGGACAGGTTCTTCACGGAAACCGGCGGTTTGAATCTTCAACCGCGCTGCTATGTCTGAATGATTCGCGGCGTGATGAAGAAGATTAGCTCCTGGT
Organism: Acidobacteriaceae bacterium; assembly: GCA_003156805.1. GTDB lineage: Bacteria > Acidobacteriota > Terriglobia > Terriglobales > Acidobacteriaceae > Sulfotelmatobacter. The sequence continues at coordinate 61,226 of PMHV01000066.1, forward strand.
TCGAGGTGCTCACCTGCAAGTGCTTGAACAGGTTGCCCAGCAGCGGAATGTTCCCCAGCAACGGAACCTGATCCACTTCGATCGAGTTCTGCGTCTGGATAACGCCGCCGATCACCACGGTTCCGCCGTCGGTCACCAGCACCTGCGTGGTCGCCTGCTGCGTGATCAACTCGGGGTTGCCTTGCACTTCCTGGCCGAAGTTCGGAGTGGTGTTCTCCACGTCGACGTTCAGGAAAATCGTGTTCTCCGAAGTGATCTGCGGAGTCACCGTCAAGCGCAGGAAAGCGTCCACATATGTCACCGTCGGCGGACCACCCAACTGCGCCTGGGTCACGATGGGAACGCGCACGCCCTGCTTGACCAGAGCTTGAATGTTGTTCTGGGTTACGACTCGCGGCCGCGAAAGAACCTTGAGCAAGCCGCGCGACTCGGCCATCGACAAGACGGCGTCGATTCGCACGGTGTTGCTGGCGGTTACAAACGATAAGCCGCTGGTCGGCGAGGTCGATGCCAGGTTCGAGAACAAAGGAATAGTCGATCCCGTCGTCGAGCCTGTGCCCGCCAGCGTGATGTAGCCCGGCGTCAAGCCGCTGACCGTGGTCGGCGAAGTACCGGCCGCGGAGTTGCCGCCGATAGCGCTGTGTCCATTGCCCCAGCCAAAGCCCAGCTGGGTGCCGATATCGCGCGCAAACGACCGCGTCGCGGCCACCACGCGCGCTTCGATTTCCACTTCCTGCGTCTTGCGGTCCAGCTGCGTCAGCAGCCGGTCGATCACAGGAATCACTTTCGGGATGTCGTTGACGATCACCGCGTTGGTGCGTTCATCCGCAACCACGTCGCCGCGCTGCGAGAGGAACTTCTTCACGGTGATGATTACATCCTTAGCGTGAGCGTAGCTCAGGAACCGGGTAACCGAAACCTTCTCCACGGCCAGCGACTCGGCTTCAATCTGGGCTCGCCGCCCGTCCGCTTCCTTCTTCAGCGTATCCACGGTCGCGATGCGCAGAACGTTGCCTTCGAGTTCCCGCGCCAGGTCGTTGTTCTTGAGTACGATATCCAGCGCCTGATCCCACGGCACATCGTCGAGCACGATGGTCAGCGTGCCGTGCACATTGGGATCGAGCACCACGTTCAATCCGCTGATTTCGTGAATCAGGCGGAAGAAATCCTTCAGATCGACGTCTTTCAGGTTCACGGAAATCGGCTCGCCCGTGTACCGGGGACCGACTGCGGCCGGTTGCTGCCCAGCTTGTGTCTTCTGCTCCGCCGCCAGATTTACCGCCGGCTGGAAGCTGGCAACGGGAGATGCGCTCTGCGCGGGCGCCTGCGCCGCATTCATACTGACCGGCAATAACTCTGCAGCCGTTTTATCCGAGAATCGTGCAGCGGCTTCGTCGGCGCGCTCGGCGGGTTCGGCGGGCACGTCGCTTGCAGTCTTCTTCGCCTGGTAGGAAGGCTCAACAAACACAAAATCGCTGGACGCAGAAGCCGCCGATGCCGGGGCAACTGCAGTTTTGCCCGGCTCAGCCGCAGCGGTGAGTACCGAGTCTGGCTTGGGCGTGGGCGTCACGCTGGCCGTGACCGGCGTTGCTTTCATTTCCGCGGCTCGCGCCGCCTGCCCGTGCACAGTCAAGGTGGTTTTTCCGGCTGCGCCCGGGGTCAATTCATAGGCGCAGGCTTTTTCCAGATCCACGACAACACGCGTGTTCGTGGGTTTCTGGCCGTCCATGCCGATGCGCACCCCTTTGACTCCGTTGGCGCCCACCGTGATGTATTTCTGCGGCCGGGCCATTACCGTAGCTGGCAGATCGACCACGATGCGAGCCGGCGAATCCAGTGTGCTCGCTTTCGGCGTCACCGGACCCTTGGAGTTGATCTCGATCCGGACGTCACCCGCGCTCCGGACTACATCCACTCGCTCAAGTTCATTCCGCTGGCTGGCCAGTTGTGATGCCGGCGCCTGGGCGGCCGCAGCCGCCACCAGAACCAGCATCGGTACGAACATTGTCAGCAGTTGCTTTCGCATTTCGCCTCTCCCCAAAACCGCGGGCTTGGCCCGCGTGTCCTTACGTTGAACTTAGTTTGCGTGCTCCGGTCTTGGCCGGTGGCTCCGCTCCGGCTGCTAAACCGCCGGGGTTAAAATTCGCTTCGTTATTTCCCGCGTGAACGGCTTGCCCAGTTTGTCCTGCACCGTCTCCTGGAACACCACCGTGTCGCCGGTGATTCTCACTACATAGCCGTTGAACACGGGATCGTTTTCCCGCAGAAAGTAAGCCTTGTTCAGACTGTTGGTCACCACCGCGATGAAGCCGCTGTCGGCCTTCACCACGCCCCGCACGTTGATCTGCCCGATCTCCAGGCATTTCTTCCCGGTCGAGCAACCGGAGCCGGTGGGCTGCTGAACTACGGGGCTGAAGAACGGATCCCGTTTGCCGGTCATTGCCCACTTCTTGTCTTCCGGCTTGGCTTGCTTGGTTGGGTCCGGGGGCTTGCTCATTCCCACGTTCTTGATTTCAACCACAGGTTTCCGCTCGGCGTTGACAATCGACACCACCGGTGGCTGCGCGGCCTTCTTCTGCGCAATCATGGCGCCCGCAACTCGCGGCTTCATTGGATCGTGCGGATGAGCATTCGCGGCCGACGCCGGTCTGTGGGTTTGCCCTTGCGCCGGAACTCCCGCCGCATTCAGCGCCGCATTGCTGTCGTTGGCCTGCTTTTGCTGCAGCGATTTCATGGTGCTGCGCGCGTTGTCGATGGCGTCCGGGTTTTGCGCCCAGGCCGCCCCCGCCATCAATGTCACTGCCAGAATGCCTGTCGTTAGCTTCATAGACATGCCTACCTGTTCGCTCCCGCCGGCGCCATTCCCGGCTTGGCCGTGGCACCCGCCCCGGCCGGATCCAAATCGTGACTGAAGAATGTGGTCGCGGTGCACGTCGCCACTACGCTCTCATTCGGCGCGTACTGATACGTATGTCTGGCCTTGGCGGCGCTTGGATTCTTGGTGCTCGCCACCAGCAGGCCGCTGATGTTCACAATCCGCTCCTGCTTGCCCACGCGGTCGAAGAAGTTCAGCATCGAATAGTAGGGGCCGTCCAGTTCGAGATCGAACGGCAGCTCGGTGTAGTATTCCTTGGCCACCGTGGGCTTGGCGGTATACCGGCGCAGTTCCACTCCCGCTTTCTGGGCTTCGCTGTCGAGGGTTTCGATGAAGCCGTCCACCTGCTTTTCGTCGGGCACAATGCGGCGCTCGACTTCCAGTTGCTGTTTCAGTTCGGCAAGCTGCTGCTCGATCTGCTTCAGCTTCGGCCGGTAAGACTCCAATTCGTTGTTCTCCTGAACCTTTTCTGCCAAAGCATGTTGCGCCGTCGCATTCTTTTCGCTCTGGCTCTTGAACANNTACGACTTTCCCTTCTCGCAGGTCAGCGTGAATTGGAACGCCTGCATGTCTTTCACTGCTTCGTCCTGATACGTTTCCTTGATCTCGACGTTCTTGAAGAAACCCGTCTTCTGCAGATTCGCGATCAGGTTGGCCACCGCGTCCGTGCTCAAGGCCGTGCCCTCCAGGTTCACGCTCGTTCCCTCATCGTCCATCTTGCTGAGCCACACCGCTTCGGTGTTGTTGACCGTCTCGCCCAGCATGGCCAGCAGATTCACCGGTCCGCCCTGATTGGCGTGCAGTTGGTCAATCACATCCACGCGACGCTTGTAGTTGTTGGCCTGGGTCTGGCGCTCCAGGTAGCGCGCCTTCACGTCGCTGAGCTCGCGGTTTTTCTCTTGCGCAGCCTGCATCTGCGAGGCGATCATCCTGGCCTGCCGGTCCAGCCGGTACCAGTAGCCGAAGTTCAGCACCCCGGCCACCACCAGCACAACCAGCACCTTCAATTTGGGCGATCCCATGTCGCCCATTTCGATCGAAGGCATCGCCGGCCCGCCGCGTTTGTTCTTGCCCTTCGCTGTTTCGAGCAGATTGATTCTGATCATAGGGATTCAAAGCTCCTCAAAGCCAAACCCACGGCTACCGCCATCTGGCCGGGATTGTGCTCCACTAGCTCCGCCCCCGGACCTTCCGACGGCGGCACCACACGTTGAAACGGATTCAGCAGTTCCACCGGCATCGAAAACTCCTGCCGCAATGCTTCCATCAATCCCGGCACCTTCGCCGATCCTCCCGCCAGGTAGATCTTCTCGATGTGCTCGCCCGCCGCGCTGGCCCGGAAGAAATCGAACGTCTTCTGGATTTCCAGCACGATGATCTCGGTCACCTGCTGCAGGATGGGCGCCTTGGCGTCTTCGCTCACCGTCCCCACCTTGTTGCCCAGCTTCAGCGACTCGGCGTCATCGAAGCTCAAGTCCAATTCCTTCTGTAGCGAGTCCGTGTACTGGTGCCCGCCCACGCTGACGTCGCGCGGGAACAACGGGGTCGTGCCCTTCACAATGTTGATATTCATCACGCTGGCGCCCAGGTTCAGCAGTGCCACCACCTGGCCCGGCGCCGGCTGGTAGTTGTACTCGTAACAGTTCTGCAGCGCCAAGGCATCGATATCCACGATAGCCGGGCTGCGGCCCGCCATCGAGAGTACGTTGGTGTAGTTCAGAATCTTGTCCCTTTTCACCGCCACCAGCAGGACATCCATCTGCGGGCTGCCCGCTTCTTCCGACAGAATCTGGTAGTCCAGACTCACATCGGCCAGGTCGAAGGGAATATGCTGGGCTGCTTCCTTCTCAATGGTCTCGGCCAGTTCCTGGTCGCTCATCGAGGGCAGCGATATCTTCTTGACGATTACCGAGTGTCCGCTTACCGCCGTGGCCACTGATTTAGTCTTGATCTGGTTATCCAGAAAGAGCTTGGAAATCTGGCTCGACACCGTGCCCGAATCCACGATCATGGAGTCCACGACGATATCGGAAGCCAGCGGCTCCAGCCCCAGGTGCGCTACCTGAATCTCGTTGCCTTTCTTCCTCAGCTCTACCGCCTTGATGCTCGAAGAACCCACATCCAGGCCTACAATCGTCTTTGATCCCATTCCAAACATGTGCCCGCCTTTTGTGGCGCCGGCGTACTGCCGGCGGTTTCGGTTTTACTGCGATCCGGCGGCTTTTACCGCCGCCTTCGGTTTGTGCTTGGCCCGCGGTTCCATCTGGTTCGACTTCTCTTCCATCCACTGGTCCAGCTTCGATTTCTTGAAGCGCCAGCGGTTGCCCAGCTTGAACGCCGGAATCTTCTGCTCGCCGACGTACTTGTAGAGCGTGTCCGGACTCACTCCCAGGTACTGCGACGCCTGGCGAATGTTCATCACTTCTCGCGAGTCGGCCATTCGTTTCCTAACCTGTCCACCCAGAACCTTTCCTGTGCCGGTGTCTCCGGCCAGCCAACCTTAGGAAACTTACTTGCCCTCCTGCCTGTCCGAGGGCTTTCGGTGTTCCGAGCATATATCAGCCCTGAAAAACCCCGGCTCAAAGCGAATCTCCCTGTTTTAGTGGGTTTTATGCGGGTTTTCTGGAATTGCGAAAAGGCGGGAATTTACAAGAACACAATATATTGTGCACTAATCTCTATTGAATACCACTGGAAGGGCCCGCTCCGAGAGCGACGACGCGTCACTCCATGACCGATAACCGAAGTACTACGCACGGTACGGAGGTACTATATCGCTGGGTGAAGCCGTTGCATCTGCGGGCTTTGCGGCCTGAGTCATTTTCGCTCGCTTGCCGGTATTGGAGCCTCTGCGTTCCCAATCATCGATGATAGAGTACGCGCAATCTCGATCTGCACCCGAGGAACAAAAGGAATTTTAATGCGGAAACAGCTTTTCGTAGTCATAGCATGTCTTGCTCTGGTTCCCTCAGCGCTTGCGCAGCAATTCGACCTTCCTGAATCAGCCGTCACCGACCCCGCCGTCCTATCCAGGACTATGCCCGCCTTGGCCGGACAAGTAATCGCGGCATACAAAGAAAGTGATCGTGAGAAATACCTCGACAATCTTTTTCGCTCGCAGTTCGTGATCGGCCAGTACGGCGAAGCCCTCAAGAGCATCGCCTCATTACGCGAAGTGCTACGCGCCAGCCATGAATCAAGAGCCGAATGGATCGACGTGCAGTACGAAATCCTCGCCCGCGCGAAAATCAAAGAATCCTCAGAAAAGGCGCCATCAAAAGAAGGCTATGCGCAATCGTTCCACGGCGTTCTCGGCAAGCTCGACGACCGCACCTCCGCGCTGGTGATTCGCGGTCTAACCATGGTCGATCCCTCCGATACGCGGCAAAACCTGCAAAGCGATCTCGATAAACAGAAGGGCAAAAGTTCGATCTCGCTCGCGGACGCTCTGAAGCTGATCGACGATTACCAGGTGGCGGAAGCCTACCGTGTTTTCTCCGATCTGAACGCACCTCTCATTACCGAGGAAGATCGCCGCCGCTACATCACCGAAAAAGACATCGCCGTGAAAATCCCCGACGGGGCAACCGTCTGCGCCATGCTCATGCGGCCCCGCGCGGCCTCAGGACGCCTGCCCACGCTGCTCAACTTCACGATCTACGTCGATCCCAACGACAATATGAACAGCGTCCGGCAGACCGCATCGAACGGCTACGTGGGAGTGGTCGGCTTCACCAGCGGTAAGGCGTGCAGTCCTGACAAGCCTGTGCCGTATTTGCATGACGGATCCGACGCCGCTGCCCTAATCGATTGGATCGCTACACAGTCATGGAGCGACGGCCGCGTCGGCATGTACGGCGGAAGCTACGAAGGTTTCACGCAGTGGGCAACTCTCAAGCATCCGCCAAAGGCGCTCAAAGCGATCATGACCGGAGCTCCGGCGGCGCCGGGCATCGACGTACCAATGGAAGGCAATGTCTTCTGGAACTTCCTGTATCCCTGGCCCTTCTACACCACGAATGCCAAAGTCGCCGACGACGCAACTTACAACGATTTCAAGCGCTGGCAAAAATTGAACCACGACTGGTACGTGAGCGGCCGCGCCTACCGCGACCTGGACAAGATCGATGGCACACCCAATCCAATCTTCGATGAATGGATTTCCCATCCCGGCTACGACGCCTACTGGCAGCAGATGATTCCATACAAAGACGAGTTCGCGCGGATCAACATTCCCGTCCTCACAACCATCGGCTATTACTACGGCGGACCTGGGGCGGGAGTCTATTACTTTTCTCAGCACCAGAAATACCACCCCAAAGCCGAGCACTATTTGCTAATCGGCTCCTATGACCACATTGCCGCGCAGTTTGGAGTGATTGGCCTACTCGGCAACGTATATGACTCCATCTCCGGTTTGGATCTTGATTCCGTCGCGAAAATTAACATCACCGATGACATTCGTTACGCATGGTTCGACTATGTCTTCAAAGGAGCACCCAAACCAGGCCTCCTCGCAGATAAAGTGAATTATCAGGTGACCGGAGCCAACCTCTGGAAGCACGCCCCGACCTTGGCGGCCATGTCAGGCGAGAAGCTGCGGTTTTATCTCGATGCGGTTCGATCCGGCAATGCGTACGGGCTAGGGCAGAAGCCCATTGCTGACGTATCCATCGACTTGAAAGTCGACCTTGCCGACCGCACCGACGTCGACCGGAGCGCTCCAGGAGGCGGGGTGCTGGACAGCGCAATTGACACCTGGAACGGTCTCGAATTCGTCAGTGACCCGCTGCCCAGACCCACCGAACTGAGCGGCCTGTTCTCCGGAAGTCTCGATTTCATTTGCAACAAGAAAGACTTCGACTTTGAAATCGATCTCTACGAACAAACACCCAAGAATGAGTACGTCCAACTTACTTCCTACTGGGTCCGCGCCAGCTATGCCAAAGACCGCAACCAACGTATGCTATTGATCCCGGGCAAACGCGAGCGGCTTGATTTTGAGAGTATTCGCTTGATGAGCCGCCAGCTCCAGCGAGGGAGCAGGATAGTTGTGGTTCTCAGCATCATCAAGGGGAGCGGCAGGCAGATTAATTACGGAACCGGCAAAGACGTCAGCGACGAAACCATCGCCGACACGAAGGACAACGATAAAGACCCGCTGCAGATGAAGTGGTTTGCTGACAGCTTCATCGACCTGCCAGTAGGGAAGTAAATCCTACTGCACGTCGGAAACCTTCCCGCTCATGAAAATAACTTTCATATCCTTGTAATAGTAGATCGTCTTAGTTCCCAGGTTTACGATCTTGTCCGGTTTCCCCATCGCCGCTTGCACTTGGTCAGTCGTCATCCCCTTATCGATGCTCGCGGGCTCGGCCTGCGGCTGCTCGGCCGGCTGCTGCTGACCCTGGTCCTGGCCTGCCTGCTGTTGGCCTGCCTGCTGCTGGCCGCCTTGATCTCCCCCTTGCTGACCACCCTGGCCCTGCTGCGCGTCGTCACTGCTGATCGTGAGCACCTGTCCGATGGTGTCTTCCACCCCACCGGCAGCCGCATTCGCCAACGACCCCTTGGGGAATTGAAAGACTACATTCGCCTTGTTGTAGGTTGGCGGATCGGTCTTGTTGCAGGTGTCGCAGGCGACGATGCCAAGTGTGACGGTGTCTTTGCCAACATTCACATCAATCTTCATGGGATAGACTTTGTCGCCGACCGCAAATAGATGGGTCGTCTGTTCCTTGCCAAATTTCCCCATAATGGATTTTCTTCCCATCAGGGACAGGCCGGTGGGGGCATGAATAGTTCCACCTTCATACTTGTTGGAAAGAACGTTTTGGTCGCCGTAAGGCACCGCCAAAATTCCACCCTTTTGAATGGCCAGCAGTGTGCCCTTTTCCACCACGGAATATCCGCCCGTGTCGGACCCCATTTTCACCAGTTTGTACTGCGCGGTAAGTTGCTCCTGCAACGAGACCGCCTGGGCGCCGGCGAATGAAAACGGAAAAACTATGGCAGCCAGAAGCACAGTCCCTGGCATTCGATTGTGGAATTTCCGCGACATCGTAAGCCCCTCCGATTTAACTCTTCCGAACTCAATCCTGATTGGGTGGTGAACCGCGAAAGCTAGTCAGGAAGAATCTGGCTTTTAATTGAAAGAAGGGAGCGTCGTTGTTCGACGCTCCCGGTGCTTGGTGATCGGTTAAACGGTTGTTCGACAAACGTCCGTACTACTGCCCGCCACCGGACGCCGTTTCCTGCTTGACCTGCGACTCGGTCTGATCGGCCTGCTGCTGCTGGTCTTGCAGCGTCTTCGCCACACTAGTATCCGGAGGCGGAGGTTGAACGGCCCCAGCCTGGGTGCCGGTATCCGGCGCCGCCGGCATACCGCCCGTCCCTTGCTTCTTCGCCAGTTCGCCCATGCCGTTGGTGATGTTCTCCTGGAAGTGGTTGTACATCTCCTGCAAGTCATCCACTTTCACGGCAACGGTTTGTCCCGACGCGCAGTCGCCTTTTTTGGTCGCCGCGACGCTGGCAGTCACGGTTTGGTCCGCATCCGGAGTATCCGTGAGGCGGGTGATCACATCACCCGACGTCAGCGCACACTCCTGACCGTTGGCCACGACCGTTACATCGGAATCGACTACAAAGGTACGCTGGGATGGATCCAACGCCGGCGGCGGTTGATCGCTGGTAGGCGCCGGAGCTGCCGACGCTTGTCCGCCCGCATCCTGGCCGGCCTGCGCCTGCTGCGCGGCTAATTGGGCTTTTACTTCCTGGGCAATGGCTTCCTTCACCTCGGGAGTCAACGCCACTGGGCCGGAGGCCGCTGCCGGAGCCGCGTCTCCACCGCCGCTGCTAGCTTGGGCATCCGCCGCCATGGCATCGGCGTTGGCGTCAGCCCGTGCCGCATACGCTGCCTGCAACTGCTGCGAGATCAGGTAATCCGTCAGCCAGTAGTACGGCGCGGCGTAAACGGGATAAGGATTCCACCACCCGCCATAGAATCCCCACCATGGCGATCCTCCCCAACCCCAGGCTCCAATGCCCCAAGCAATCGGCACTCCCCAAGGATGGAAGCCCCAGCCATAAAATCCGGGGTGGTACCAAACGCCGGGGTAATAACCGTAGTACATGTGTCCACCCCAGCCATAGCCGCGATAGAGCCCAACATGGTAGCGCCCGCCGGCATAGAAAGTGCGCGAGTAGTAGGCATGGCCTCCGCGCGTCACGTAGGCGCGCTGCACATAACCGCCATGCCCTCTAGTCACGATGCGCGCTCCGTTGCGTTCGCTCACCACCGTGCGACCGCCGTGGAGGCCGTTCTGAATGTGCATGCCGTTGCGGTCAATGGAACGCACGGACCCATTGGGACGGACACTCGCCGTTCCTCCACCCTTCAGCGAGACTGACCTGCCCGGAGGAGTGCGGCTCGGTGTCGCCGTGCGGCTCGGTGTTGCCGTGCGACTCGGTGTTGCTGTGCGACTCGGTGTCGCCGTGCGGCTCGGCGTTGCCGTGCGGCTCGGTGTCGCCGTGCGACTCGGCGTCGCCGTGCGACTCGGCGTCGCCGTGCGGCTCGGCGTGGTCGTGTGGCTGGGTGTCGTTGTGTGACCCGGCGTCGTCGTGTGACTCGGCGTCGTTGTGTGGCCGGGTGTGGTATGTGTTCCCCCCGTGCTCCCGCCGTGGGTGCTACTGGCCGGGGCGTGACTGGCGGCTGGGTGTGACGGTGCACTCGGCTTGCTCGGCTTGCTCTCGTGCTGGGCCCAGGCAAACGCCGGAACCGCCATCAATAGCAGAAGCAGAACTGACTTCCGCAGCATATTCTTGCTCTTGTCGCTGGAATTCATCGCAGCCTCCTCATCTCGATTCCCTTGGGACTTCACTGCCTACCTACGATACAACCCGGACCCGCCCGGAAATCCTCGTTCGCGTCTTCGCAAAAAAAAGCACCCTTCTCTCCGCGGCAACAAACGGAAGCGAGGCGCTCTAGCTGGCACAACAGCCATTCTCGCAAATTTAACCAGGGCGTTTGAAGTTAACTCTCTCAAAGCTGGAAGGATACCCTCCACGGAGGCGTCATTCAGCCGTTTCCCGGGCCAGTAACCTTAAAGTATTGTAGAGCGAAAAAACGGTATCAGAAGTTTACCACCCGCGCAATCGTTCTGTGCAGAGGATGTTGCCATTGTAGCGACCACACCGCGCTCTTGCTCTGCCTGCTTTCTTCTCTCCTTGCCCTGCGGTAATCTATGTTGTTCCCTTGCTCCGGAGGAACTCATTGCGCTACCTTGATCGCCTGCAACCGCTCGCGCTCCTCGTCATGCGTCTCGCCCTGGGCGCTGTCATGCTGGGCCACGGATATCACAAAGTTTTCGGTGGCTTGCAACATCATGCCCAGTTTGTCGCCAGCCTCGGATTGCCGGCCTGGACCGGCTATCTTTCCTCCTTCACCGAGTTCTTCGGCGGCTTGCTCATTCTCGCCGGTCTTTTCACTAGAGTGGCGGCCTTTGCCGTCTGCGTCAACATGTCTGTGGCTATCTGGAAAGTGCATTGGCACAATGGCCTGATGGGCGATCATGGCTACGAGTTTCCCCTGGCTCTGGCTGCCTTGGCCTTCGCTCTGATCTTCTTCGGTGGCGGTTCCATCGCTCTCGACCACATCCGCGCCGGGGGTGGGGGTCCAAAGAAATCATGATGTCCGTCCGCTATTTAGGTTTCGATTGCGGGGGCCGGCTTCTTCCAGGGTTGTGTCCCATGGCGTCCCAAAGGCTGCGCAACTTATCGGCGATGGCTGGGTTTGACGCACTGGGTTCTCACAAAAGCTGGCTTGACACTTCTTTACACGCGTTGTGTGCGCTCGATTGAAATCTTTGCTGAATAGAAATTATGATGAGTTCCAGCCTGAAATCTTGCATCCTGATGATTTCGCAGCCGCATCAAATCGTCTGCATCGAATTTATGGGAGGTTTATCTTGAGAAAGTCAGCGCTCCTCACAGTTTTCGGCATGGTCTGCCTCTTAGCCAGCTTCGCCTCTGCCCAGCAGGGCGACGTGATGATCGGCGGCGGCACCCTCTTGTCGTCCACATCCAACAATACCTCGGTGACCACCCTGCCAGCGGAGAAAGGCGGCTTTTATCCCAGCATCGGCGTAGACGTAGTCTTCCACCGCCGCATTGGTTTTAACTTCGAGACCTCCTGGAGAGGCAGCCAGGGCCTCTATGTCAGCGATGGTTTTGCCAGCCCCTATCGGCCCATCCTGTACGATTTCAACGCGCTCTACCAGCCGCGCCTGGGCCGCAAACTCGGCGCTGATCTCATGGCCGGCGTAGGCGGCGAAGATCTGCGCTTCTACACGCCGTACTATTCCTGCAGCTTCACCTGCACCAACTACACCAGCAGCAATCACTTCATGGAACACATCGGCGGCGGACTGCGCTACTACGTCTGGCATCACGTCTTCGTCCGTCCCGAGGTTCATTACTATCACGTCGAGAATAATCTGGAGTTCAACTCCGGAAACATCTTCCGCGTTGGAGCTTCCATCGGATACACCATCGGCCCCGACTAAAAGCGGCCCCGCGGGATTCGCCGGAGCCGCGCATTCGCCGCTCTGAAGAAAGGCAGCGTCCGGAAAACCGGACGCTGCCTTTTGTTCTTCCTGTTGTGGTTCTTCGCCGTGTTTGCTTCTACGGCATCCGCTCGCAGACTTCCGCCTCGTGGATCGCCATATCCAGGTGCTTGATGGCTTCCGAGCGATGGCCCTCGAAGTCATGCTCGGCGCTCTCCAGATGATGTCTAGCGGCGCGCATCGCCTCCAACGCCTCGTGGATATGCGGGTGAGGCGGCATCGGAGCGGCCGCCGGCGCCGCGGCCACCGCCGGCGCCGCGGGAACTGCCGGTGCCTTCGGTCCAGCCGCTGCCGCCGGGAAGGACAAGGTGATGAAAAGTGTTGCGATAATGATCAGGCTCATAAACCCGATTTTCTTCATGGATCCTCCTCGTCCGAATTGCGGCTCGGACGCGGCCGTTAAAGTTCGTCGCCACGGACAACACTTCGATGATGCCGCCTGCGACACCCGCACAGTATAGCCGCGCCGGCAAACATTGAACCGATGCATAAGTTAACTCTAAGGATGCTCACAAGCGGCCGTGGGACAGTGCCGTTCAGAATACCGGACCCCATCTGCTACTTCCCTCTCCTCTTTCTGACCCACCAAACCGCGATGGCAAGCGCGATCACAATCACCGCTATCAGATCCACGCGCTGCAGGCCACGCTCCAGCCGCTCCCAATGCCGCCCGAACAGATAACCAGCCCCGGAGATCGCCGTGACCCACAACGCCGCGCCCAATAAATTGAACACGGCAAACTTCTTCCACGGCATGCGCAGAACTCCAGCCATGGGCCCGGCAAAAATTCTCATGCCGAAGATGAAGCGCGCAAAAAAAATGGTCGCCGCGCCGTAACGCTTGAAAAGGTCCTCGCCCCGCGCCAGAGTCGCTTCGCCGATGCGAAAAATATGCTGGTGGCGCCGTAAAAGCGGACGCCCGCCCCGCCGCCCTATCGCATACCCCAAATTGTCCCCTACCGTGGCGGCGACCGTCCCCAGCACCATGATCCATCCCAGTTGCAGACTCCTCTCCGAATAGGCAAGAAAGCTCGCCAGCAGCAGCACGGTTTCACCGGGCAGAGGTAAGCCCGCGTTCTCCAGCAGGAGCACGGCCACGATGGCCCAATACCCGTAGTGAACCAGCGCACCGCGCAACAGCTCGACAATGTGGTGGGCTATCACTCGCAGGCTGCCATTCGCGCGCCGCTCAGCCGGAGACCTTCTCGTGCGTCAGGAATTCGATCAACTCGCGATTGAACTCCTCCGCACACTCTTCATACGGCAGGTGCCCAATGCCGGGAAAAATAACGACCCGCGAGTTATGCCAATACCTCGCCAGCGGCTCAGCCGACGAAGCATACACCGCCGAATCCTTGCCGCCCCACATCAGCAGCGTCGGCACGTTCGCCAGCTTGGGCAGAGTCGCCTCCACTTCGCGCAGATCCCTGGTCCATGTGCGCACGATGCTCAACGCATGTTCGAACAATCCCGGCTTGGCCAGCGGCGCCATGTAGCCCGCGAGCGTTCCCGGCGGAATGTGTTTCCGGTCGCCGTACATGCGCATGTGCCAGTAAGGATACAAAAACGTCATGCGGGCAAGCGCCACCCGGAACAGCGCCGCGCCTATCCGGCTGCCAAAAAACGGCGCCAGCCAGCGCCCATGCGCCGAATAGGGATTCACCGGCGCGACCAGAATCAGCCGCCGCAATCGCTGCCCTGCCCGACCTTGCCCTGCCCGATCAAGACCCGCATCCCCGCCCACGCACTCTGCCGCCGCCATCATCGCTACCGCCCCACCGTGCGACGTGCCCAGCAGATCGAACTCGGAAACTCCCAGCCGTTCCACGAATTGCAAAACCCGCCGCGCCGTCGCCCTCATGGAATGGTCCAGGCCGTCCACTCGATCCGAAAAACCTGCGCCCAGCATGTCCGGCGCGTACACGGTGGCATAAGGCGCGAGCGCCGGCATCGTGTACCGCCAGGAAAACGAATAGCCCAGCAATCCATGCAGCAAAATCAACGCCGGACCCGATCCCGCCCGCAGATAGCGCATGTTGGCGCCGTCCATATCCATCCAGCACTCTTCCATTTGCACGCCCGCGCCAGCGGCCGCAGCCACTCGCGCGGAAATCTCATCAACGTCACTGCTCGCAGCGGGAGCGGTTGCAGCGGGAGTTGCAGTGCGAGTGCTCAAAGCGTCGCCACTCATGGTGTGCGGACTCGAGTAAAAGGATGTTCCAGTAATCGGCGACGTCATTGCCACCGCAGCGGATGGGGCAATCGGCACGGCATCGGACGAAGAAAATTGTTTCTTCTCCGGGGACAACTTTTCTCCCGCCACCAGATTCTATTTAGATGAAACACGCCTCTGTCGCTTCACTTCGGGGAGCCTCGGCTCCCCGGTTTTTTTCTTGCAAGTTTTTCCCTAACCCGGCAGCACTCAAACGCATCGCACCCAGGCCCGAGGCCCGAGGCCCGAGGCCCGAGGCCCGAGGTCCGAAGTCTGAGGTCCGATTTTACTTCCTCTTCTTTCCCAGCAGTTTCTTCAGCACGCGAATCCCGCGATCCACATGCTTCTCCTCCAGCAGAAACGGAGGCAGGAACCTCACCACGGTATCCTGCGTGCTGTTGAATAAAACTCCCTCGGCCAGCGCCTCATCCACAATCGGCCGCGCCGGAATCTCCAGCGCAATCCCCTGAATAAATCCCCGCCCGCGAACTTCTTTCGCAGCCGCCTTCTTTTCCGCAACCGCCTTCAACTCCTCATGCAGATACGCTCCAACTTTATTCACGTTCTCCAGCAGCTTCTCGTCTTCCACAATGGCCAGAAATTCCAGCGCCACGCGGCACGCCAGCGGACCACCCCCAAACGTCGACCCATGCTGCCCCGGCGAAATCGCAGAAGCAAATTCTTCTTTCGCGATGAACGCTCCCAGCGGCAGCCCCGCCGCAATCGGCTTGGCAATCGCCACAATGTCCGGAGTCACTCCAAAACCTTGAAACGCAAACATCGTCCCGGTGCGCCCCAGCCCGCACTGAATCTCGTCAAAAATCAGCGCCGCCCGGTGACGGTCCGCCAGCGCCCGGCACTCCCGCAAAAATTCCACCGAGCATTCATAGATTCCGCCTTCGCCAAAAATCGGCTCCAGCACAATCGCGCAAGTGTTGTCGTCAATCGCCGCCCGCAGCGCGTTCACGTCATTCTGCGCCACGAATGTCACTTCTTCCAGCAGCGGCTCAAATCCCTTGCGATGCTTAGCTTGCCCAGTCAGAGAGAGCGCCCCAAACGTCCGCCCGTGATACGACCCATCCAGCGCCACCAGCCGGCACTTCGCCTCGCCGCCCGCGCGATGTCCCGCTAGCCGCGCCAGCTTGATCGATCCCTCAATCGCCTCCGTTCCGCTATTCGAAAAAAACGCCCGCGCATTTCCAAAAGAGCTGCCCAAGAGCGTGCACAACTTCTCCGCCAGCGCCCCTTGATACTCGTGGTAATAAAGATTGGAGACATGAATCAGCTTCCCCGCCTGCTCCCGAATCGTCTTCACAATCCGCGGATGCGCGTGCCCCAGCGCATTCACCCCCAGCCCCGAAACAAAGTCGAGATAGCGCCGGTCCTCCAGGTCGTAAAGAAACACGCCCTTCCCCCGCGTCAACACAATGGGATAGCGATTGTAAGTCCCCAGCAAATACCGCTTCTCCAGCTCCGCAACCTGTTCGAATGTTTTCATAGGAAGATTCGATTCTATAGGAAGCAAGCGATCGAGGGCGACTCGCCGCATCGGAACAAAATCGTCCTAATGTTCCCATGGGAACATTTCAGATTGCAGAAAATTTCGGCCGTAAGTTGTTGATTCTTGGTTCAGGCGTTTGCGCGGATCAACGGATTCAACGGGTTGGGCTGTGGAAGACATGTCTACCTGCGAGGGGGTCCAATGCCTACTAAAGTAGACTTGACAGCCGCGTGATGCGGAAACGTGTCTGCATTATTATTCATCCTCGCCCTGGCACCTCACCCTTTCCCACCCTGTCACCCGCCCCTGTCAGCACCACTTACAACGCTGGAAGCTTCCGTAACACGGCCGACTTATTAGCCGACTTATTTGAAGTATTAGTTGCGATTCGAACGCCCGACAATTATCTTTCAACAGTGAGCAATATGGAAGACACGTGGCCGCCCCGGATGTACAATGCGTCGTCCGGAGGCCGCAACAAGAAACCTAAATACCGCTGTGGGTGTGGGAAGCCAAAACGTAAATTCCAGTTAGGAGGTCTGAAAGGTGAAAAATCAATTTCGGAATGCCGTGCTCCTGTTATGCGGGTTCTCTGCAATGGGATTGTTGTCTGGAACCCCGTGCAATATGACAACCGCCGCATCCGCGCAGGAGCACACGTTCTCTGCCAGCGCCGCTGTTGTACCGAAGGACCCGTTCGTTACAAACAACGGGTTAATGCCGCCGCCCTCGCAGTACTCAGGACCGTTCTTTAAGCTCAGCCACAATTGGCCGCACCAACCGCTGCCCGCGCTCAAGAATCCACCGTGGTCACAGGCCATCGGCGGCAAACCGATCGACAAGCAAAATGCAGCCGCCTACGTCGCGGCGTTGAAGCAATACGTAAGCGCCAATGCCCGGCAATTGCTGCTCGATTACAAGAACTGGGACGCCGACAAAGCGCATTGGTATACCGAGCCGTGGATCGGGTCTATCCGCGAGAGCATCCACGGAACCTACGCTGCCGGTCAGTTCGGACCGCCGGTCTTTCCCGGCACTGGCCTGACAGTAACATTCGATACGCGCGCGCTCACCTACTATGACGAACGCGCCGCCTACTCCCTCTATAAGGTGTGGGGAGCCGGGGCGATGAGCCCGGATGTCAAGACCGCCAACTTTCAGTTCGATGACGGGTCCGTGGTGATCAAGGCAGCGGTGTTTAACTCCGACAACCCGAAAGTGCAGAGCAATTGGTGGCCGGTAACGGACGGTGCTGCACTGTGGCCGGTTTTTATGGCCATCCCAGAAAACACCCCGCCGCCCACATCGTCGGTGCTGAACGGTTATGTGATGCAGTTCGACATTATCGTCAAGGACTCCGTCTCCGCGCCTAAGACCGGCTGGGTCTTTACCACCCTCGTCTACGACGCAAATGCCGGCGGCGATGCGTGGGACAAGATGGTGCCGTTGGGCGTCATGTGGGGCAATGACCCTGGGGTGACCTCGAACGATCTCCAGGAAACCTGGATCAATCCCAACTCCCCCAAGTATTCGACGCAGACGTTAGGCTGGGGCGGACGGCTCTCGGGTCCGAACGACGGCGGCCGCAACGACATTCAGGTCGGGAAAAAGGTTTTGATCAACGAGCCAGATTCCTCGTGCATGAGTTGCCATGGGCCTGCGGAGTGGCAACCCACGCAACACAAAATGATATCGTTCCTCTTGCCTTCGTTCCCGAACCCGAAACCGGGGCCGCCGTTCAAACTCTGCCCCAATGACAAGCCGACCGATCCTTATATCTGTTCGCCGGCGCCAGGCTCCCCGGTTTGGTCGCGCTGGTTCCAGGACCGTCCCGGAACCGAGCCCCAGGATCCCGACACTGGATCGGTGGCGGCCGACTACGACATGGTGTTCGCCTTCAAGACGCTTCCCATGTGGTGGAAAGCGACGGGGCCGGCCAATGCTCCGTTGCCATTCGCTTTGCACCTGCTCCGCCACGGTGCGCCGGAGCCACAACAATTCAACGAATACACCGGTGCACCTCTAAAGCCGGCTCAATAGGTCGAATGCGGCGAGGGGCGGTCCGAGAACCGCCGGTCGGCCCCTCGCCTCAAAACAAATCGTAAAAAGACAACGCTCGGGTTCGCCAATTCGGAGACCCGAAGCCACAGGAGTGTCTCTGCTATGGACAACAACCTTCTTGTGCACGAAATTCTTAATTTCTGGTTTGGCTCGCCGGACTCGGCAGAATTGGGCTCTCGTCGTCAGATTTGGTTTCAGGCAACCGATGAATTTGATCGGGAGATCAGGCAGCGGTTCTCTGAAGCCAATCGGCTCGCCTCCACGGGAGCGTTGGACGATCTCAAGCAGACGCCGATGGGAACCTTGGCGCTGATCATATTACTGGATCAGTTTTCGCGGAATCTTTTTCGCGGGGCAGCGGAGGCGTTTGCCAACGATTCCAAAGCCAGGCGTCTGTCAGAGTATGCACTCGAAAAACGTTTTGACACGAATCTCCTGACCGTCCAGAAGCTTTTCATCTATCTCCCTTTTGAGCACGCTGAAGACTTGGAATTGCAAATAAAAAGCGTAAACCTGTTCGTAAGTCTTGGCGACGCATCATCTCTTCAGCACGCCCTCTGCCATCGCGATCAGATTGTCCGCTTCGGCCGTTTCCCCGACAGAAACCAAGCGCTAGGACGCCGCAGTACGAAAGCCGAAGAGGCTTTCTTGAAGAATCCTTTTTGCTGAGCCCTCGGATGGCCGGGTGGCCCGAGCAACGTCGGAGGACGTTTGATAGTAGCCCGGCGTTTCAACGCCGGGTGCAATGGCAAGAAGCCGAAACCGTCCCGTAGAGCCCGCCCTGAGCGAAGCCGAAGGGGACGGCTGAATCGCATGGTGGCCCTCGCTTCAATGGAGCGAGCACAGGTCTCCGCAGACCGTTCTGGGAAAGAAAACGCGTCCGCAGGACGCCTGAAAATAGCCCGGCGTTTCAACGCCGAGTACGATGCCGAGAAACCGAACCCCGTGCCGTAGGCACGGCTGAAATCTCACCCGGAACCGCAATGACACACAGCTATGTCTCTGAATTGATACATGGCCTTCTCTCGACTAAAGATCGTCGCAATCTAATTCCTGCAGAGGCGCATCACAAACACGGATGCGGCGTGTGGCGTTTATCAAATGACACACATAATCGCTGCAACACACCTCTAAATCGACTCACAGCTCGAGAATACCTCAATTTTTTTCACTCTCACCCAATTTCGGAGTAGTATTCCGGGCATGCACTTCAAACGGCGAGCTTCTCTGCGGCGGGCTGGCAGCCTTATCGTTATCTACTTAGCTGTCGCAGTGTGTGGGCTGCGCGCGGATGACTCCACCAATAATAATCCTATCCTGTGCGATCAGCGTCATAGGGAATGCACGCTAGTTGAGTTCAATCGTCCCACGAACGAAATGTGGATCAGAGACAAAGATCCGCACGCCCGTTTAAAGAAAAAACCGGCCACTCCCGCCCAGAGAGAGGAATACGCAGATGCTGTCAGGGCCCCGGCCTCAAAGATCCTGTACTCCGGGACCGTCGTTTCATCTCCTTCCGGCTTCGGAACGGCTAAAGGATGTGGAAGGAAAGACTGGAGGGTAGTGCTTCTTTCGAGGGAGTCGTCCAACGTACTGGTTTATGGCCCTGCGGACAT
Organism: Acidobacteriaceae bacterium; assembly: GCA_003156805.1. Taxonomy (GTDB): domain Bacteria; phylum Acidobacteriota; class Terriglobia; order Terriglobales; family Acidobacteriaceae; genus Sulfotelmatobacter. The sequence goes on from PMHV01000066.1 coordinate 81,111, forward strand.
CTCAGAGTTCTGCGGCAAGGATAGAATCTTTCTCGTAGTCCCTGTTTCGGTTGTTTGGGCCCGAATCTTTCACTACGAGGGAAACGTAAAGGATCCATTCCGTAAAGCGCCCGGACCCTGGCCGGCGCCCCCGTTCTCGGACGAACCCGCCTCCCCGGGACAACCTGCATCCTCGAACCCGCCTTACTGCGAGGATACCGTTTTCCCAAAAGCTGACCTGCCTCCTGAAATCAAGCCTTGCGATAGATATTCATGGCTTCATTTTATGTACGATGGCCACGTTGGTCCCACCTATAACCGCCTTACCCAACCCGGGACCTTTCAAGGCACCATCTCCTTTACACCTGCAATCGGCAAGGTCCCCAATCTCACCGGTGGGCCACCCGGAGTAAAGCGTCCTGCCGAAGCTCTAAACTTTGACGTTCAGCTTTACGCATCCAGCAATCTTGGTAAGGGTTGGATTGGATTTCCCCTAGTCTTCGAGAAAGCTAACACGTCTACCGCGAATCTCAACTCGTTAACCATGGCTATTAGTTACGATGTTCCTTTCGCTAGCCTTAGAGACGAATATGTGGACGTCGATACCGGTCGGTTGCGCTTTTCAGCCAGGCCTCCAGATGTCAGAATCCAGTATGGCCCCGAACTGGCGGTCTCTACCCCTCATGACATCAATTTGGTTGCCTCAGCTGTGGTGAGACTGCCTTTTCTCCTGGATATACACCGCCAGCCGTCTGCGCTTTCGATTTTTCCGGTGCTCGGCATCGAGGGCGGAAACCACGTTCTTACTCACCTGACGGAGCACGACGACATCCTAAGGAGAATCGTGGGCTTCGATTCAAGCGTCCGCCTGCCGTTCATACTTACTCACGCTTTCATGGGGGACAAGCCTAACACCATCGACTTCTCATGGCGCACCCGCTATCTGTCATACCCAGAGCCGATCACAGACTACGTAAGTGGAATAGCAGAGACACTGTCGAAAGAGCAGAGAAGCTATTGGCGGGGCAGCTTCGTGGTACCCGTCTCAACGCTGATCCAATTCAAAGTAACGGTTCAGCACGGAGCCCTGCCGCCCGACTTCGATTATCTCGGGTACAGCGTAAACTTGGGCCTGGCCTTTGGAAATCCAGGGTACTCCGAACACTAAGTCAAGATGAGGGAGTTGGGGGCTGGACGCGGCGCAGCCTGTAATTTCCACAAGCCATTGTGACGTCTAACCTTGTCCCCATCCCATCACTTGCGCAATCATGGTCGAGGCCGTGACGGTTGGCACAAGCCATCTCGTCCCGCCCCTAAGTCCTTGATTTAAAGGATTTTAGTATCTAAGCTCCTTGACATCAAGACTTTGCGAGGAATTTCGCGCCAACTCGATGATTCTAAGGATTATACAAAAAGGGGGGGGACCCCCGACCTTTGGCCCGAGAGCGAGCCATCCTTGATAACGTGCCCGGCCCTCAGCTTCCTGCATGGGCGGTTGCTTTTTCGTTCGAGGCCGCTTTGGGCAAAACCACCACCGTAAACCAATACTCAGTGATGGCCCGAACGACCTTGAGGAACTGGTCGAAGTCAACCGGTTTGACGATGTAGGAGCTGCACCGCATCTTGTACATTTTTAGAACCTCTTCTGCCTGCTCCGAAGTGGTCAAGATAACGACCGCCAGGCTCTTCAGGTTGTCGTCTTTCAGCATCTCCGCCAACACCTGCTCCCCACTCATCTTCGGCATATTCAAGTCGAGAAGGATCAGATCTGGCGTCGGAGCGTCGGCGTATTTACCCTGCTTGCGCAAGAAGGCCATGCATTCCTCACCGTCCCCCACGTGGTGCAGGTTGACCAGCAATTTAGCGCGTTTAAAGCCCTGGCGGGTGAGTTCCACATCGTTGTCGTTGTCTTCGGCGAGCAGGATTTCTGCGGCTCGTCCATTAGCAATTTGGTTGTGCATGGGTTGCTTCCGTCCTTTCAGGAATGGTGAAACAAAATGTACTTCCGTGGCCGGGTTCCGATTCCACCCAAATTCTGCCCCCGTGACGATTCACCACCCTCCGGCAGACCGCCAGTCCGATGCCGGTGCCGGGGTACTCTTTTTGGTCGTGCAACCGCCTGAATATCTCAAAGATCTGTTCGTGATACTCCGGGGCGATGCCGATCCCGTTGTCGCGGACCGAAAAGATCCATTCCCCTCCGCTGCGTTCGGCGGAGAGGTGGATGCGGGGAGGCTGCTCCCCGCGGTAGTTGAGCCCGTTACCAATCAGGTTTTGGATCAACTGGACCAACTGCGAGCGGTCACCCATGATCTCTGGCAATGGGTCCCACGTGACTTGGGCCCCGGAATCGTGAATGGACGAATCCAGCAGGGTGATCGCGTCGTTGGCTATATCGACAAAGGGGATTGGCGTGAAGGGCCGGGAGCGCGCGTCTACTCGATAATAGGACAGCAAGTCGCGGATCAAAGTTTGCATCTGTTCGATCGACTGCACCGTCCGCCGGATCCAGTCCTGAGCTTGTTCGTCCAACTTGCCTTCGTATTCCAACTGCAGTAGCTGGACGAATCCACTGATACTGCGCAGCGGGGACTGCAGATCGTGGGATGCGACATAGGCGAATTGCTTCAGCTCCAGGTTGCTTTGTTCCAAAACTTGATTGGCCACCCCGAGTTCCTTCGTACGCTCCTCGACGCGCCGTTCAAGCTCGGCATTGTCCTCCTCGGATTTCTTGCGCGCGCTGATGTTGCGGATGGCCGCCGTCACCAGAATCCCTTCGGCGCTTTCCAGCGGGCTCAGCATGATCTCGATGGGAAATTCTGCTTCCATCCTTCCGCCGCCCCGATGAGCTCGATCCCCATACCGATCTGCTGGGCTAGCGCGTCGGCTGCGCTTCGCGTACCGTCCGCGATCAACCGTTCCGCAAAGCCCTCCGGAATGATGTTCTTCACCTCTCTGCCCTACCAGCTCATCGCGCCGGTACCCGAACTGCTTCTCCGCCTGCACATTCACCAGCACGATCTCCCCGCCCTGGTTCACCACCACCATGGCATCGGGAGCGGCTTCCAGCAGCCCGCGGTAACGGCTCTCCATCTGCACCAAATGCTTTTCCGCATCCGTGCGCGCGCTGATGTTGCGGATCGCCGCCGTCACCAGAACTCCTTCCGCGCTTTCCAGCGGGCTCAGCATGATCTCGATGGGAAATCTGCTTCCATCCTTCCGCCGCGCAATGAGTTCAATCCCCATCCCGATCTGCTGCGCCAGCGCGTCCGCCGTGCTTCGGGTAGCGTCAGCGATCAGCCGCTCGGCAAAGCCCTCGGGAATGATATTCTTCACCTTCTGCCCGACCAGTTCATCGCGCCGGTACCCGAACTGCTTCTCCGCCTGAACGTTCAGCAGCACGATCTCCCCGCGCTGGTCTACCACCACCATCGCATCCGGCGCGGCTTCCAATAGCCCTCGATACTTCGCCTCCGACTCCTGACTCTCGGTGAGATCGTGGCTGAACTCGGAAAACCCCTGCAGATCTCCCGCCGGGCCGCGCAACGCCGTGAAGGTGAGACCCGCCAAGAATCTTGAGCCGTCTTTCCGCACGCGCATGCCTCGTTCCTCGTGCCGGCCGCTTGCGGCAGTTATTCGGAGCACCTCCTCCGGCCTGCCCCGCGCGATATCTTCCGGCGGAAAGAAGCAGGAAAAGTTATGGCCGATAATCTGATCGGCCTTGTAACCTTTGATTCGTTCGGCGCCGGCATTCCAACTGAGAACCTGGCCCCGCGCGTCCATCACAAACACGGCGTAGTCCTGGATTCCATCGAGGAGCATCCGATATCTTTCTTCGCTTTCTCGGAGCGCGTCCTCCACAAGCCGACGTCGGCCCTCCATCTGCGCCAGATGCATTTCCGCAGCCTTGCGCACACTGATGTTGCGGATCGCCGCCGTGACCAGGATTCCCTCGGCGCTTTC
>PMHV01000065.1 GCA_003156805.1 Acidobacteriaceae bacterium
TTGTTGGAGTGGGCCAGAGCCTCAGTAAGGTTCATACGGCTGCGGCCGCCCAGCGCAACCGGAGTTTCTTTGGAGACCACGCCTTCGTTCAGCGCGGCCAGAGCGACCGACAGTTTGATGGTTGAGCAGGGCTGCGCCCCGCTCGACAGCGCCAGCTTCTGNNCCGCCGCGACATCCCCTTCGGTGATGTCCGAGGCAAACGAACTCATGTAAAAGCGTTCATAATATCTGTGCCGCCGCGCGCCAACGGAGACTGGCATCACACCGGTGCTGCGGGTGCTTGCCAGATGCCGCATCCGCCGCCGGGTTCGCTGGGTTTCACTCACCTTCTGCGATTTGGATTTGCTGGATGTAAGCCCGTGGGGGTTCACGTGAGCCGCCCACGACACGTTCGCTAGCAGCAGCGAACCCAACCCGAGAATCAAATGTAGACGGCGAGTGGCGAACTTACACATCTCTGGCTTGTCCCCTGGTCCCAAAATCTAATTAATTTTGATGCACGATTCCTGCCAGCCCTGGGCGCGACGGGCCGTGGTTCGGACTCTTTTGATCGTACGAGAGTTAGCGCCTTTCTGACAATGACAAAGTTTATATCTCGTGAAACATTATTTTCGATTTAACCCATTATGAGACAATTACATACAAAGAAATTACCTCCGTTCCTGTGCCTCGGTAACCAACCTCCCGGTGACGGAGCGAGTACTTCCAGAGTGGCAAAGCTTTTCACTCTTTCGGCAGCCTTTTTCCCAAATCTTGCACTTCTTCTTTGAGTCTTAAATGTTCTTGCACTTCTTCGCACCCAAGTCGCGACTTGTCGGAGGTGCACGATTTCTCCCGTCACCTCTCTCTCACATCACTTCGTTGCGCTTGCGCAGAAACGCGGGGACGTCGAGGTCGTCCGGCTCGAAGTTCGCGACCATCGCGCCGCGCATCGAGTCGAGCGACATTGCGTCGCCGCCGTTGCGATCCGATGCGTGTGCCATGGCGACGGGTATGGCATCGGCGACGAACCCACGTTCTTCCATCACCGTCTCGCGCATCGGCTCGCGCGAAGCTTCCGCCCGCCCCACGGGATCGGGAAAACCCCTGGCGTCGTCGTTGCTAGTCGCGTGAGTAGGCGAGAAGGAGTTGTACGTTTCCTGCTGCCGGTGCCGTGCCGTCGACACTTCGCGGAAGCCGGTGGCAATTACCGTGATTTTTACCGAGTCTTTCATCTTCTCGTCCATCACCGCGCCGAAAATGATGTTGGCATCTTCATGCGCGGCGCTTTGGATGATCGAACACGCCTGCTGCACTTCCGCCAGCTTCAGCGAAGTTGAGCCGGTGATGTTGATGAGGATGCCGCGCGCTCCATCGATCGCTCCCGCTTCCAGTAAGGGCGAAGCGATGGCTCGTTGCGCCGCTTCGTGGGTGCGCTTGTCACCGCTGGCCGTCGCCGTGCCCATCACCGCATAGCCCATGCCGGCCATAATCGTCTTCACGTCGGCGAAGTCGCGGTTGATGATGCCGGGAATCGTGATGATGTCGGAGATTCCCTGCACCCCCTGCCGCAAGATGTCATCGGCAATGCGGAACGATTCGAAAAATCCGGCGTTCTCAGCCACCGCCAGCAGCTTTTCGTTCGGGATGACGATGGTTGTGTCCACCGACTCCATCAGTTCGGCGATGCCGCGCTCGGCCTGCGCCATGCGGCGCTTGCCTTCAAATGCAAATGGCTTGGTCACGACCGCAACCGTGAGCGCTCCCATCTCGCTGGCCAGCGAGGCAATGATCGGAGCCGCGCCCGTGCCCGTGCCGCCGCCGAGGCCGGTGGTGACAAAGACCATGTCCGCGCCTTCGAGCGCTTCGATGATCTTGTCCGAGTCTTCAAGCGCGGCCTTTCGCCCCACTTCCGGGTTCGCACCCGCACCCAGCCCATTGGTGAGCTTCACGCCGAGTTGCAGCTTCACCGGCGCGCGCGACAGGCGCAGCGCCTGCAGGTCGGTGTTGGCCACGATGAACTCGATGCCCTCCACTCCGGCATCGATCATGCGGTTGACTGCGTTGCCCCCGCCGCCACCGACCCCGATCACCTTGATCTTGGCATCGTTGCGGCCTTCTTCGTTGAAGCTAATGCGAATGCTCGAATCATTTTTCATTTTGTCCACCTATTTTGAATTGCGTTTCTCTCTTGCGATCTTCGCGGCTCTTCTTCGGTTTTGCTGGCAACTGGGCGTTGGCAACTGGCAACTGTCTTCACGCTCCCTTACCCACCAGCAGCGCCTTCAATCTCGATCCCCAGCGGTCTTCCTGCAAGCCGCGCGCAATGCGCGCTCGCTGGCCGTAGTTCACCATACCGAGGACGGTCGCATATTCCGGCTCGGCCAAAGTCGCGGGCATTTTCGCCAGAGGCGTTGGCCACGAAAGCCGCACCGCTCGCCGCAGCGCCGACTCGGCGACATCGAAAATTCCCGGCAGCCGCGAAGCTCCGCCGCTCAGCACAACTCCTGCGATGCAGGCCTCGAACATGCCGCTGTGGCGCAGGGCTTCGCGCATCATCTCAAACAGTTCGCGCGCCCTCGGCTCCAGAATCTCCGCCACCAACCGCTGTGGCAGCAGACGCGACGGCCGGTCGCCCACCGATGGCACTTCGACCTCGTTGCCTTCGGGAATCAACGTGACAATCGCGCTGCCATACGCTTTTTTTATTTTCTCGGCCGCCGCCAGCGGCGTACACATTCCCACCGACAAGTCGCTGGTGAAATGGTCGCCGCCAATCGGAATCACTCCCGTGTAGGCGACCGCGCCCTGATGGAAAATAATCAGTTCTGTCGAGCCCGCGCCGATATCGGCAAGGCAGACACCCAACTCGCGTTCGTCGGCGCGCAATACAGAATCGGCCGCTGCCAGCGGCTCATATACCGTGTCATCCACGTGTACGCCCGCTTTGTTTACCGCCGTGATCACGTTCTGCGCGGCGCTGGTGGCCGCGGTCACCATATGCACCCTCACCTCCAGACGCGCCGCCATCATGCCCACCGGATCGTGCACTCCCGCCTGATCATCGAGAATAAATTCCTGCGGCAGCAAGTGCAGAATCTCGCGGTCGGCCGGCAAGGGAATCGCTCGCGCCCGCTCGACCGCCTGCTTGATCTCGTCACGCCCAATTTCCCGCGGACGCGTGCCCAGGCTGATGCCGCCGTGGCTGTTGACGCCGCGCACGTGCGCTCCGCCCACGCCCACGATGGCATGTTCCACCGGAGCGCCAGCCGCGTCTTCCGCAGCTTCCACGGCTTTTTGAATCGCCGCCACAGCTTTATCGAGTTCTACGATCACACCCTTGCGCGATCCCCGCGACTCAGCCACGCCGTGCCCGCGATAGCGCAAGCCGTTGTCCGTTACTTCCGCCATCAGCGCGCACGTCTTCGCACTGCCCACATCAATTGCCGTTAGAAAGCTTCCCTGCTGGTTCGCCATTCTTTATAGATTCCCTGGTCCCAATGATCCTGTCTTCCGATCGATACCTGGCTTCCGTTTAATTTGAACTCTGATTCCCTGGTTGCTTGGCGATAGCTGGACTCGGCTTCGGCCCCACAGGACTCGCCGATACATCCGCAGAGACGCGCCCCACTGGCCGCGTGGACTTCGCTGTCCCCGATTTCTGCATTTCACCGCCCCCGAATGCCGCCCCCGTTTTCGCCGAAGCAACGGATATCGCAGGCTTGCCCTGAGGCGTTGCCTTCTTTGCGCTCGTCTTCGTTATTCCCGCCGCTCTTCCCGTCCTGGCAGCCGTCTTCTTACCTTTTGTTCGAACGGCCGTTTTCCCGGTTCCGCTACCCGCCGCTTTTGGGTTGAGCTTTTTCTCCGACAGCTCAAACGCAGGCTTGGGCAAGGGTCGGTCGTGCGGCACCATACGTGTAACCAACGCTGCCGGCTTTACTCCCGCCGCGATCGCCGCCTTCGCCGACGCCGGAGCCAGTGCCACCTGCCTCTGCGTCCCCTGCATCTCCGGGTTCACTACGATCTGATTCTCGTAGCGCAAGTCCACCGACTCCAGTTTCTGGAACTGCTGCCTCCACTCCCGCGCATGTGTCACATAAATCTTGTAGCGAGGCAGATAGTCCGAAGACCCCAGGTGCACCAGCACATCACCCGCCGGATCGTTCACCCGCACCTTCACGTCTTCGAGATCGGAAAGATCGACTTCACTCAAGTCCTGCGAGTAGCGCGCGCCACCGGAGTCCAGATCGCGAACCAGTTCGTTGTAAGCCCTCATGCGCGGCGCACGCGTGGAAAGCGGCTCGCCGGGATTCATTCCCACAATGGCGGGAAACGAATACTTATGCTTCGGCGACAGATCCATCAGCGTGCCGCCGGCATCGATCAGGAAAATCCGCGGCCCCACGCGCGCGAAGGCCACGGGCGTGCGCTCATGAATCTCCACCTGCAAACGGTTCGGAACAAAGCGCATCACGCTCGCCGATTCCACCCAGGGAATCTGTTCCAGTTGCGCTTTCTGCTGCGCCAGCGGAATAAAGAAAATGTTGCGCCCAATGTCGGCGCCCATCACTTCCATGATCTGGGCTTTGGTCACATTCTGCATGCCCGTGATTTCGATGTTGTCGCTCGAGTCCACGCGGAAGCGCCAGGAGCGTTCGCCGTACCGGTAGAAACTCGCCCCTATCACCACCGCGGCACACAGCAATGCAGCCGCAATCGATGCCCACATCAAGCCGCTTACAGTTTTTTGGGGAAGAGAACTTCGGCGGGCGGAGACCCGCTTTTGCCCGCGCAGAAACGGAGACTCCTCGGCCACATCCAGATCAATCAGGCGCGCGTCGTCCACTTCCTCACGCGCGGGTTGAGCGCTGGGCGGGTACAACTCCTCCTGCACGATGGTGGAACTTCCTTTTCGCGCCATCCGTTCAGGTCAGTTGTCGTCGAGGAATCGCTGAGCCTTCAAACTATAACTGCATTTTGAGATTTGAGATAGACAAAATCTTGGTTCTTTTTCACAGCCAGCCCATTTCGCTTCATCATGGAGCCCTTACGGGCGGACTGTCCGGCTCAAACTACAGGGTATCGCCGTCGCTCAGATCGGCACGCACAGCCGGCGCTGCGACGTTGACGGAAGGAATCACGATTCGCGGGGCGCTGACAAGCATTCGCGGACAAGCTACAACATACTTGATCGGATCGAACTCAGCCGTCGCGAAACGCACGCGAACCGCTTCACTGCGTGCCCGATCTGACTCGATAGGCGCCAGCGCGGCTTCTTGCCGGGCCGACATGACCTCGAAACGGGCAACGCCCGCCGTGCGCGACATTCTGGTTTGGAACCGGCTGATCGTCGCGGCCAGACGGCAGGACTGAGTTTCTTGCCGCGCCGCCGCAGTCTGCGCCTTCACCAGGAATAGGTCGCCGCGCCCCGAAACCAGCGCCAAAGTCGCAGCCGACCGGGAAGCTACCCGGTCTACGATCCGATGCGCCCACTCCGCGCCGCCGTCGTGATAAAAACCGTTCAATCCGAGCGCCAGTACCCCTGCGGCCAGCCACGCCCAAGCCTGCGTTGTTTTCATCGCTTTTTCTCCATCTGCAAATTGGACGGACCTCACCGCAATCGGTTAGCAGTAGAAGATACGTGGCCGGTCGAGAATTAGTTCCCTACGTTCTCTCCCGCTCTTTCAATTTCTCCAGAATCATCGGCCCCAACTGCGAAACACTGCCCGCCCCCAACGTCAGGATCATGTCGCCGTCTTGCGCAACCGCCGCAACCGAACACACCGCATCGGCAAACGAACTCACATACTGAGCGCTCCGTCCACCCTTCTCGCTTATCGTCGACGCCAGCACTTCCCCGCTGACTCCCTCAATCGGCTTCTCGCTGGCCGCGTAAATGTCGAGCACAAACAGCGAGTCGGCGTCGCCAAACGCCGTAGTGAACTCCTCGATGAGATCGCGGGTGCGGGTGTAGCGGTGCGGCTGGAACACCACATGAACTTTGCGGAATCTACACTGCCGCGCCGCCGCCAGCG
>PMHV01000055.1 GCA_003156805.1 Acidobacteriaceae bacterium
AATATTTACAACGACCCCGAAGCCGCCCAGATCGTGTTCAACGCCGGCTGGATGGTGACGATGGTCGGCTCCGACGTGGGGGAGCGAACGCTGATTACGCGAAAGTATCTGGAGGAGCTGCAATCGTCCCACGGACCGCAGAGCGACTTCATCGCTAAGCTTGCCGACTTCTATTTGACCCGCAGCGAGAAGAGCGGATACAGCGGGGCGGCAATGTATGACCCGCTGGCGGTCGGCATTGCTCTGGATCCGACTCTAGGCACCCTCAGAGAAATGCATGTGGACGTGGAAACCAAGGGCGAGTTCACTCGCGGAGAGACCGTGGCCAACCGCATGGGCTCAAACGAGAACAACGTTTTGCACGGAGACCACTACGAGATCGAGGGGGCCACCGATCTGAAGCCGAATGCGCGAGTTTGCCTTGCTTCCGATGCCAACCGTTTCTTGCAGCTGTTTGTCAGCCGAATCAGAGGCAAGTAAGCCGGTTTAGCCATTCGCGCGTGCGACGAGGAAAATTGCCAATCCATAGAAGACAAACATCAGTCCCAGGTACGTCTTAGCGCGAGGTCCCGAATTTTCAAATTCTTTCCAGGCGAGAATCCCCCAGAGCGCCGCAACCATGGGAGCGGATTGGCCGATGGCGTAGGAAATGGCAACGCCAGTGAAGCTCGCAGCCACCAGATTGAAGACCGTGCCAAGACCCCAGATGAATCCCCCGAAAAGCCCCAGCAGATGTCCCGAGGCCGGCCCGCTGAAGAAGCCGCTGAAACTTACTGGCTCCCCTACCAGCGGGTGTTTCATGAAATAAATATTCCAAATGAAACAGGACAGCAAGGCTCCCAACGTCAGGAACACGGCAGCGCTGTAAGGTCCCAACGTGTTGCCACGAGTCATGGCGTGCGTCATGAATGGAGCCCACAATCCCATCAGGACGCCTGACACTACGCATGTGATCAGACTCTTCCTTGAAACGGAGCGTCCTTGAGCTGCGAGACTCCCATAGGCCTTGCCGTCCAAAAGTACCGCAACGAATGCGCAGGCGACGCCAAGGGCCAGGTAGACGGCATTCCCCCTGGGCTGAAGCGCGTAACTCAGGACAACTCCGACTACCAGCGCGATTCCAATCGAGATGGGAAACGCGACGGCGAGTCCGGCCATGTCAATCGCAGCCACCAGCAAAAGATTGGCGAGGTTGAAGAGCGCCCCTCCGAGGAGCGCGTTCACAATGTTTGAAGTATCCGCCGCGTGAACATTGTTCAGAAAACTGGAGGAATCGTTCCCCGTGCTCCCCATGGTGAAGGCAAGTACAACGGAGATCAAGAAGATGCCGACGGCGTAGTCCCAGTAAAAAAGCTCGAAACGATAGCCCTTGACACCCTTGTAAGTATTGGCCCACGATCCCCAGCAAACGGCGCTCGTGATCATCATCAACAGCGCAATGCTCAGACTCGATGGCGTGAACATCGGTTCTCCTTAAACGCGGCGCAGTGGACAGAAAATGTCTAACCAGAAAGGGTGTAACTGTACTCCTGTTTTNNCGGAGAAACTCGCCTTGCCCGGCACGACCCAGGAACTTTTCTCCATCCACCAGGACGCGGCCTCGAGAGAGAACGAGGTCGGGCATGCCCGTTACCTCGATGCCTTCAAACATCGAGTAATCCACTCGCATGTGGTGAGTCTTGGCGCTGATCGTATGTTTACGGTTGGGATCAAAAATGACGAGATCGGCGTCACTGCCAACCGCGATCGTTCCCTTCCGCGGATACAAGCCAAAGAGTTTTGCCGGAGTGGTGGAAACCAGTTCGACGAATCGATTCACGCTGAAACGTCCCTGGGCGACGCCGCCGGAGTAAATCAGGCTCATGCGATGCTCAACGCCGGGACCACCGTTCGGAATCTTCGTGAAGTCGTCGCGTCCGAGTTCTTTCTGCTCCTTGAAACAGAATGGACAGTGATCGGTAGACACGACCTGCAGATGATCGCGTTTGAGGCCGTTCCAGAGCTTTTCCTGATGCCACTTTTCGCGAAGCGGCGGCGTAAAAACATATTTCGCGCCTTCAAAGCCGGGAACATCAAAGTTTTCGATCGAGAGATACAAGTATTGGGGGCAGGTTTCGGCATAGACCGGAAGGCCGCGGTCGCGCGCCTCCCGAACCTTTTCGAGGGCTTCATTGCAGCTAAGGTGCACGATGTAGATCGGAGCTCCCGCCATCTCCGCTAATGCAATTGCACGCGACACCGCCTCAGCCTCGGCGGTGGTCGGCCGAGTCAGAGCGTGATACTTCGGCGCCTTCTTCCCTTCTGCCAGCGCCTGTTGCACGATGACGTCAATCGCGCTGCCGTTTTCGGCATGCATGCAAATGAGCCCGCCGTTCTTCGCGGTGGTCTGCAGCGCGCGGAAAATGCTGGCGTCATCGAGCATGAAGACGCCGGGATAGGCCATGAACAGTTTGAAGCTGGTCACGCCCTCCCGCACCAGCGCATTCATCTCCTCCAATTGCGCATCCGCGAGCTCCGTAATGATGCAATGAAACGCGTAGTCGCTCACCGCTTTTCCTTCTGCCTTCTGCATCCACGTGTCGAACGCCGTTCTCAGCGTTTGCCCTTTGTACTGGATGGCGAAATCGATCAGCGTCGTGGTTCCTCCGAAAGCCGCGGCCCGCGTGCCGGTTTCGAAATCGTCCGCGCTGGTCGTCCCCCCGAAAGGCATGTCGAGGTGCGTATGCACGTCGATGCCACCGGGAAAAACATACTTACCGCCGGCATCGATGATCTTGCCCGCATTCTCTCGCGGCAAGCTTTGCCCGATCGCCACAATCCTGCCGCCGCTGATGGCAACATCCCCGGCGTAAGTGTCGGTAGCCGTGACCACGCGGCCGTTCACGATGATGGTGTCAAAGCCCATGCCGGTATTGCCTCCTCGAAAGTAGAAAGGCATTCTATGCTAAACTGCCACACTCGCGAGCGCGGATTTTGCCATGCTACGGGCGGCCCGCCAGGAGGGGCCGGCATGAAATTCGGTTTCACCATCAAACCCGATGTTTCCGAAATGCCGGTGGAGCGTATCGTCACGCTCACGCGCCAGGCCGAGGCCGCGGGCTTTCAATACGGTTGGGTCTTCGATTCTCACGTGCTTTGGCTCGAGCCTTATCCACTTCTAACGTTGATGGCCGCAAACACGAAGAACATGCGTCTCGGCACCTGCGTCACCAATCCTGCCGTTCGTGACCTTACGGTCACCTCCAGCTTGTTCGCGACGTTGAACCTGATTTCCGGCGGACGCATGCAGCTCGGCATCGGCCGCGGCGATAGTTCACGCCGGGTGCTGGGCAAGAAGCCGGTTAGTACGGGACAACTTGAGCAGGCGGTGAAGACATTTCGCGATCTCACTTCTGCGCGAGAGATCGAATACGATGGCCAGCCCACTCGCATCCCCTGGGCCACCGGTTCACCTCCCGTGTGGATCGCAGGTTACGGGCCCAAGGTGCTCGATGCAGCGGGCCGCATCGCCGACGGCGTCATTCTGCAATTCGCCGATCCCGACTTGATCGAATGGTGCGTTGGTTTCGTGAAAAAGGGAGCCGAGGCCGCGGGGCGCGACCCGTACAGCATCGAAATCATGGCCGCCGCTCCGGTGTGGGTTTCCGACGATCTCAAGGCCGCGCGCAAACGCGTGCGCTGGTTTCCCGCGCTAGTCTCCAATCACGTTGTCGATTTGATCTCGCGCTACAAGCCGGAGGAACTCCCGCCCGCGCTGACTTCCTATGTCAGCAATCGCGGCAACTACGACTATCAGCAGCACTGCGAAGTGGAAAGCGATAACTCGAAGTTTGTTTCCGACGATGTCGTCGACCGCTTTTGTCTCGTCGGCCCGGTGGAGGCTCACCGCGAAAAGCTCCGCGCTCTGGCCCGCGTTGGCGTGACGCAGTTCAATATCTACCTGATGTGCGGCGAAGAAGAATCCACACTGGAAACCTACCGGAAAGAAATTCTGCCTGCCTTTAAGTGAACGGAGGCCGTCTCCTAGACGTGGTCAAACATCGATAGAAACAACTTCTTCCTACCGGGAAATCGTCACAATGTTTTCGTCGCGTGAAACTGTGATTCCCTCAGCAGCCTCATCAGCACATAATAAGCGACAAACGAGACCGCAAACCCCACGAACCACGAGTAATCGTAAAGCACTCGCAGCGACGGAATCACCAGTCCCACCAGCGCTGTCCCCGCTCCCATCGCCAGCGCGATCACCGCCAGCCAATTAAAGCCGCACGAGTATTCGTATGCTCCATCGCGCAGGTAAAGATCATTCACCAGCAGCACCCGCCTTCGGATCACGAAATAGTCGCAGATCATAATCCCCGCAACCGGTCCCAAGAAAGCCGCGTAAGCGCCCAGCCATCCGAATATCAGCGTCTTGTAGCTGGCCAGCAGTTTCCACGGCATCAGCGCAATTCCCATGAAGCAGGTGATCACTCCCCCGGTTCGGAACCTGATTTTGCGCGGCCACAAGTTTGAAAAATCATTTGCCGGCGAAACCACATTCGCGCCGATGTTCACATTCAGCGTCGCCAACAGAATCGCAGCTAACGAAATCACCACCGCCACGGGAGAATGAAACCGGTTCAGCAGTTGCACCGGGTCCCAGATTGCCGTCCCGTAGATCACCACGGTTGCCGACGTCACCAAAATTCCGATCAACGAATAAAGCGTCATCGTGGTCGGCAGGCCAAGGGCCTGCCCGATCGCTTGTTGCCGCTGGCTGCGCGCGAAACGCGTAAAATCCGGAATGTTCAAAGAAACCGTCGCCCAAAACCCCACCGTAGCATTCAACGCAGGAATCAGAAATTTCAAGAATTCCGCAAAGTTGCGGAACTGCGAAGGCGCGGAGAGCATTGGTCCGAACCCGCCCGCCGTGTGATAAGCCCACGCCAGCAGCAGAAGTCCAACCGCCAGCAAAATCGGAGCGCTGATCCCTTGCAAGCGCCGAATATATTCCACGCCTTTCACAATCACTGCCAGATTGATCAGCCAGAACGCCAGAAAACAAATCGCCGCGCTGTGCGTAAACTGTCCCCAGCCGGGAGCCAGTGTCGCGATCAGCGTGCTGATGGCTTCTCCGCCAATCCATGTCTGAATGCCAAACCATCCGCACGCCACCAGAGCGCGCAACACCGCTGCCACGTTTGCGCCCAACACTCCGAACGACGCCCGTGCCAGCACCGGAAACGGCACGCCATACCGCGCTCCTGGATGCGAATTCAACAGCATCGGGATCAGCACAATCGTGTTTCCCAGGAACACCGTCGCCACTGCCTGCTTCCAGTTCATCCCTCCCTGGATCAGACTTGCGGCCAGCATGTACGTGAGAATATTTACCGACATCGACACCCACAGCGCTGCGTAACTGTACGTGCCCCAGGTGCGATGCTCGATGGTGGTCGGTGCGAGATCTGGGTTGTAAAGCGGGCTGGATTCAATCGCGGGACGTAGAGGCTCGTGCGTTGAGGTCATTGCCATTCGAGCAGCGCGATCAATCCGCGGCCGCAGTCTGTCCCGTCTGCGATGTTAGCGGACCGTACGTCTCCGGCCGCCGGTCGCGGAAAAACTGCCACACTTTTCGTACTTCAAGAATCATGTCCAAGTCGAGATCGGCCACCAGCACCTCGTCTTTATCGCGGCTGGCCTGCGCCACAATCTTGCCCCGCGGAGTGCAGAAGTAACTCTTGCCGTAAAATTCGCCGATGCTCCACGGCTTCTCCGTCCCCACGCGGTTGATCGCCCCCACGAAATAACCATTCGCCACTGCGTGCGCCGGTTGCTCCAGCTCCCACAGGTATTCCGAAAGCCCGGCAACTGTAGCCGAGGGATTGAACACAATCTCCGCTCCGTTCAATCCCAGTACCCGCGCGCCTTCCGGAAAGTGACGGTCGTAGCAGATATAAACTCCCACTCGCGCATACTTCGTCGCGAACACGGGATATCCCATATCCCCCGGCGTGAAATAAAACTTTTCCCAGAATCCCGGATGCACGTGCGGAATGTGATGCTTGCGATACTTGCCCAGGTAACTGCCGTCCGCATCAACCACTGCCGCGGTATTGAAATACAGTCCCGGCATCTGCTCCTCATATACCGGAACCACAATCACCATGTGATGTTTGGCTGCAATCTTCTGCATCAGCCTGGTCGTCGGGCCATCCGGAACCCGCTCCGTAAGTTCGTACCAGCGCACATCCTGCTCTGCGCAAAAATACGGACCATAAAAAAGCTCCTGCAGGCACAGCACCTGCACTTTCTTCTTTGCCGCCTCCGCGATCAACTTGAGGTGCTTGTCGATCATGGCTTCTTTGATTTTCGGCAGCGAGCGGTCGCTACCCAGCACATTGCTTGCCTGAATCAGTCCGCAGCGCACAATCCGCGACATGAAAGCACCTCCGACAGAGAAGAAAAGACAGAAGAATATAGCAGACCCGTTCGTTACTTCGACCTTGCCGATTCGCGGATTCTAGCGTACCCCGGCTTCAGCACTGAGTAAATGAAATCGCAGCGTCGCGCATAGGGCAGGAACGCGCTCTTCATCGAATTGACCGTGATCTTTTCAAAATCGTCCAGGGTCAAACCAAATGTTTCCGCCGCGGCCGCGAATTCCTGGGTCATCGTGGTGGCGCTCATCAGGCGATTATCCGTATTCAGCGTCACCCGAAATCCCTCCTTATAGAGAATCTTGAAAGGATGCTCGGCCAAACTCGGCGTGGCGCCGGTATGCACATTGCTCAGCAGGCAAATCTCCAGCGGAATTCTCTTGTCGAGAACGTATTGCGCCAGGTCTCCCAATTTCACTGCCTTGCCGTCCGCCACCGCGATGTCGTCAATCAGCCGCGTCCCGTGTCCAATGCGGTGCGCCCCGCAATATTGGATCGCCTGCCAGATCGACTCTTTTCCGTATCCCTCCCCGGCGTGGATCGTGATGTTGAAATTCTCCCGCTGTATGTAATGAAACGCATCCACGTGCTTCTTCGGAGGGTAACCGCCTTCTTCGCCGGCCAGGTCGAAGCCCACCACTCCCCGCGCGCGGAAATCCACGGCCAGTTCCGCCATCTCCAGCGACACGTTCATATTGCGCATAGCGCAGATGATCAAACCCGAGTGCACGCCAAAATCTTTTCGTCCCCGCTCCAATCCCTTCAATACCGCCGAGACGACTCGCTGGTGGCTCAATCCGTTCCTGGTGTGGAAGATCGGCGCAAAGCGAGTTTCAAAATAAACCACCCCGTCTTCGCTCAAGTCCTCCGCCTGCTCGTAGGCGACTCGCTCCAGCGCTTCTTCCGTCTGCATCACCGCGATGGTGTGGGCAAAGCCCTCCAAATATTTGCCCAGACTGCCCTGATTGGCTCCGCGAAAAAACCAATCGGCCAACGCCTGCGAATCCTGCGTGGGAAGCCCCGCATATTTCGCCTCCTTAGCCAGCTCGATCACGGTCTGCGGCCGCAATATGCCATCCAGATGTTCGTGCAGAAGAACCTTGGGCAGAGATTTCAGAATGGATTTATCCAACTTCATGCCTTATCCAGCTCTTGAAGAACGTCGCCTTCTCTGCTCGCGCCTTGGGGGCACGAACTCAAAAGCGTTGCACGATGATACACCGCTCGCCACACCGAGGTCTCTGCTGAGACCGTCGAGTGTTGTACAATCCCACGCCAACAATCCCATGCCAACCTCGCTTAGCTGAAAAGGGGCACGACGCAATCGCGAGAGGGAAGGATTGGTACAGAACGTCCGGAGCAGAGGAAGAAAAAACGGAGCGCCGCATGAAGCAACCCGCACCACAAAATTCCCAAACCGCGGACTACGGTTTGCGCCGCGGGATTCTTTCTCCCATGGAAACTCTGGCGCAATCCGTTTCCACTATGGCGCCGACCACCACTCCCGCTGCCACAATTCCGCTGGTCTGCGCTCTGGCCGGCAATGGCACGTGGCTCGCATACGTGCTGGCCACGGCGGCGGTCTTGTTAGTCGCGCTGTGCATCGGCCGTTTCGCCCGCCATTCCGCCTCGCCCGGCTCGCTGTACACCTACGCTTCCATGATCCTGCCGCCGTGGCTCGGGGCCACCGTCGCCTGGAGTCTGCTGCTGGCCTATGTCGCTACCGGATCCAGCGTGATCGGCGGCTTTTATCATTACGCCAACCTGCTGCTGCGCGACGCTACCGGCCACGTTTACTCCACGGTGTTGCTGGCAGTAATTGTCACCGCTGCCTCCATCTGGATCGCCTACCGCGACGTCAAAATCTCCGCCCGTCTCATGTTGTGGATCGAAGCCGCGTCCGTGACCGTGATTGTTGTCGTAGTGGTCTTGCTGCTGGTCCGCCACGGCTGGCACCTGGACCCCGATCAACTCCACCTGCGCGGCATGACCGGCAGCGGTCTCCGCCTCGGTCTCGTCCTCGCACTCTTCAGTTTCGTTGGCTTTGAAAGCGCAACCACGCTCGGTTCCGAAGCGCGCAATCCGCTGAAAACTATTCCGCGCGCAGTCATTCAATGCTCGATTCTCGCCGGAGTGTTCTTCACCATCTGCGCCTACGCCGAAGTTCTCGGCTTCCACACCGCCGGGCAGGATCTCGGTTCAAGCCCCGCTCCCATGCACGTGCTGGCCACAGTCAGCGGCGTGCCCGTCCTGGGATTGCTCATCGATATCGGCGCGCTGGTCAGCTTGTTTGCCGGAACCCTGGCCTGCATCACCGCCGCGGCCCGCGTGCTCATGCTCATGGCGCACAACGGACTCGCCCACGGCTCTCTGGGCGCTACGCACGCCCGCAACCAAACTCCAAGCCGCGCCGTGGTCATCACCGGAATTGCCGCGCTGCTCCCGGTGGCCGTGCTGGCCGCGCTCGGCGCCAGCGGCCTCGACGTTTACGGCTGGCTCGGCTCACTCGCCACTTATGGATTCATCGTGGCCTACGCGCTGGTCTGCATCGCCCTGCCCCGCTATTTGCGAGACCACGGCGTCTTCCGTCCCGCAGCGCGGATCATTCCCGCTCTCGCCGCCACCGCCATGTTGCTGGCGCTGGTTGGCAATCTCTACCCGGTGCCCGAGGGTCCGTACGGCAAGCTGCCTTATATCTATCTCGCGTACCTCATCGCAGGACTGCTCTGGTTTCTGTTGCGCAGGCCGGCCAACCATACGCCCGCGGAACATATTGGCTAATGCCGCCCCTCGGCCTCAGGCTGCGCCACCAGCAGCAACACGATGCCGGTCACGGTGAACGCGCGAAACGCCGCATCCTGACCGTTCCAGATCTTTGACTGCCACATCAGGAACCATTCTCCTCCCACGCTCAAAAACGCGAGCAGCCACAACAACATCCCCAGTGTGAGCGCCGCAATCGCCACACCCTTCGCCTGGTGAAAAGCCTCCGGCGTTCCCCGCACAGCCCGCGCCATCCGCACTCCGCCCCACCACGCTAGCACCATCGTCGCCGTTTCCCACCCGATGATCGACAGGTAGAAAACCGTATGCCACGCCGGCCAATTCAGCGCCCGCCACATGCCGTGGCTGCCGGGCGAGGTCGAGTCCATCATCAGCACGTGGCGCACAAACTGGTAGTTGGAATCGTAATCGGTCGTGTTGTTGAAAACCACCAGCGAGTAGAAAGCGGCAATCGCAAACACCAGCAGCATCTTGGCCGTGCGCAGCGTCATGGTTTCTCCCCCGTTGAGGATGACGATGAAGCGACATGGTAGCGCGCATCCACACTCTGCCGTTAGCGCTCTCTGGCAGGAAATGCACTTGCTCTTGTGCAACTTTCGCGCGCTGCCTACTCGCAACCGAAAATACGGTGGCCTGGATCCTCGCCCATAAACAGAACTAATTCGTCCCAAAAGAATTTTCACTAGCTGCTGTCTTTTGTTCTCGACAAAGTTCGCGTACATTTGCTGAAATGTTTCGCGCCCTGATGCGCGGACTTTCCCAGCTCGGTTGGCACAACGCACAAAGTAAGTTTCTTGCGGACAGCTTGTTGGCGGTTTCGGATCAGTGTATCTACAGACTTCCACGAGGATCACGCCGATGTCACCGATGTTGAACAAGATCGAATCGCAACGCATCGCAGCGCAGAGCCCCAAAATCCAGACTCACGCAACCCGCGGCTACGCAACGAGCAAACCCAAACTGCGCCCCACAGCGAATGCTCTCCGCTTCCCTGTGTTCTTCTTGGCCGCCAGCCTGTGGATGTCGTTTGCTTTCCCGCTGCAAGCCCGCGCCCAGACGCTCGGCGGCATCACCGGTACGGTCACGGATAGCAGCGGCAGCGTCTTGCCCGAGACCACCATAACCATCGTCGGCGATCAGACCCAGCTCACCCGCACCCAGAAGACAACCTCCACCGGCGCTTACGATTTCGTCAACCTGCCCATCGGCACCTACACGCTCACCTTCACTCACGACGGTTTTCAGAGCGAAAAAATTCCTTCCATCACCGTGCAGGCCGACCGCACCGCCACCGTCAACGTCACGCTGAAAGTTGGCCAGGTCGGCACCACCGTCACCGTCGAAGCCGCGCCTTTGATGAACGCGGTCGACACCACCAACGGCTATATCCTGGAGAAGGAGCAGATCGATGCTGTCCCGCTGCCCACGGGAAGTTTCACGGGCCTCGCAATCCTCTCGCCGGGAGTAAATGCGGAGTTGCCAAATGGTAGCGGCGCAAACGCCGGGTTGGGCAATCAGCCCATTTGGGCCAACGGCCAGCGCGACACTAGCAACACGTTTCTTCTGAACGGAGTCGACGCCAGCAATCTGTTCAACGGCAAGAGCACCAGCCAGGTGGCTTCGGCACGCATTGTAAACAACACTGGCGTGGCCGGCGCCGGCAGCACCACCGCGGAAATCATCCAGAGCTCGGCATCGCCCTATCTCGCCATCGGCCAGGCTTTGCCCACGCCTGCCCCGGAGACCGTTCAGGAGTTTCGCGTCAACACCTCCATGTACGACGCGCAACAGGGATCCACCAGCGGCGCCCATATCGACATGAGCACCGCCTCCGGCACCAACGCCCTTCACGGCGGTCTTTACCTTCACCGTGGAACCGATTGGCTGAATGCCGCTCCGTATTTCTACAATCAGGACGCGAACATTCCCGACAACGAAAAGGTGCCTCAGTTGCACCGTTACACGGCTGGCGGAACCGTCGGCGGGCCTCTCATCAAGGACAAGCTCTTCGGTTTTGCCAGCTATCAGCACATTCACGTTTCTGATTTGGAGATCGGAACTTCGCGCACTGCGGTGCCTTTCGGCCTTACCGACGACCGCAGCGCGGCGACATTGGCGACCGTCGCCAACAACAATTTCGGCACTTCGCTGACTGCTGGCAATGTCGACCCCGTCGCGCTCGGGTTGTTGAACTATAAGTTGCCGAATGGCCAGTATCTGTTCCCGTCCGCGAATCCTAACTTCACTCCGACCCTTAACTTCCCGGAAAATGTCTTCATCACCCAGCCCGCTTACTTCATTTCCGATCAGGCCGTTTCCGATCTCGATTATCTGGCTACCTCGAAAGATACTCTGTCGTTGAAGTATTACTACCAGCACGATCCGACTTCGGCGCCTTTCGGATTCTCCTCTTTTGAAGGTTTCACCCAACACTTGGACGCGGGCAGCCAGGTTGCCTCCATTACGAACACGCAATCCATCAAACCGAACCTCAGTGTCGCCGAGGTGTTCGGCTTCATTCGCGAGAAAATCTACAGCACGATTGCCCAGCCCTTCACTCCTCAGGCTGCGGGCATCAATGCCTTTGGCTCTCAGATTTTTCCGGGAATTACAATTGTGGATGATTTAGGCAACGATTCCCCGGCCAACACCAACTTCGTTTTCAATGCCGGGGCGGATATTGGGTCGACCGCTGCTTCGCAGGGCGCTTTCACCGGTATTTTTCAAAACCGCTGGATGCCTTCCGCCAATGCCGTCTGGAACCGCGGCAAACACACCATCACCTTCGGCGGAAGCTTTTCCTATACCCAGCTCAACGCCCGCGACGAAAGAACCAACACCGGTATGATCGGCTTCTTGAATTTCGCCGATTTCCTCTCGGGCACACCCATCGGCTATACCGCTGACGGATTTATCTCCACCAACTTCCTGCAAGGCGATGCCAACCGCTACTACCGTTCCAAGGAAACCGGCGGATATCTTCAGGACAAGTTTCAACTCCGTCCCAACCTCAGCATAAGTGCCGGTCTTCGCTTCGACTATCACGGAGGTCTCACCGAAAAGAACGGACGCATTTTCAATTTCGATCCGTCAAGCTACAGCTACGATGCCACCACCGACGCCATCGCTTCCAACGGCTTCATCGTCGCCGGGAACAATCCTCTTTTCCCCACCAAGGGCGTCAGCGATTCGACTCTCACCGGACGCGAGTGGGGCCTCGCGCCGCGCGTCGGCCTGGCCTGGAGTCCGAAGACGTTCAATGACAAGGTCGTCGTTCGCGCCGGCTGGGGCATGTACTATGATCGCGGCGAACTCTTCACCTATCTTTCTCCCGGGTTTGCCTCCGGAGTGATTGCGGGCGGTCCGTTCGGCGTGAATCAGACTCCGCCTTGGGTGAATTCGCAGGTTTGTGCCGTTGCGTACGCGAACTGCCCCGGAGGATTTGAAAATCCTTGGGGAACTACCCTCGGTCCGCCTCCCAGCGGCAATCCCGCCGATCTGGTCCTGCCCAATGCGACGGCAATCTCAAACGGTGCGCAGCTATTCTCGTTCGCCGATTACAACCGTACCAACAAGCTGCCTTACACCCTCAACCAGACGCTCGACGTCCAGTGGCAGCCGCGCAACGACCTCGCCATCGAAGTCGGCTATGTTGGCAATCTCGGCCGCCATGAAATCGTTCCCCTGCCTTTCAATCAGGCGCAGATTGCCTCGCCAACCAGTCCCATCCGGCCGGGCACGCCGTTTGAGCAGGACTACACTTACGGCTACTCGATCCTCACCAACGCCACCACCTTCGCTCCGCAAACCCTCCCCAACAATCAGCCCTACCTGCAAACCTTCGAAGGCGGCAACGTCGACCTCCGCGTTCCCTACATCGGATATTCTTCTGAGTCCGAGTCCTACACCGCAGCCGGCATCTCGGCTTACAATGCGCTTCAAACCCACATCGAAAAGCGTATGAGTCATGGCTTGCAAGTCGGCTTCTCCTACACTTACTCGCACGCCACAGACGAGCAAAGCGCGATGGGCCTCTTTTACAACGGCAACAATCCTCTGGATCTGCGCTCCGGTTACGGTCTATCCGACTTCGACCGCAAACACGTAATGAATTTCACCTATCGCTACCAGCTACCACAGTTTTTCTCGGAATCTTCATTCAGGGGGAAGCTTGCCGATGGATGGGCCATTTCCGGCCTGACCGTCATCCAGAGTGGTCAGCCCTACAGCGTTGTCGATTACTCGGGCGCAGTTGGCAGCATATTCTACGGCGTAAACGACGGCATTACGAATCCAATCGTTCCCCTCAACGGTTGCTCTCCCGCGCAAGCGCTCACCGGGGCCTCGGGCGCAACCCCCGGTTTTCCTGCGCTCAACCCCAGCTGTTTTGGCCTTCCTCTGCTGAGTCCAGGCGCTTTGAACGGCGCAATTCCTTCCAACGATCCCTACGAGACCAACTTCATCGCCCACGGCGAGCGCAATATTTTCCGGCAGGCCTGGCAGAGGCGCGCCGACATCTCGCTGGCGAAGATAACCCAGATCACCGAGCGTTCTTCCCTGAAGTACACTTTCGATGTCTTCAACCTCACCAACACCGCGAGCTTCGATATCCCCATTGACGACGTGAGCCAGAACATCAACTTCAACGGCTTTCCCGTCGTCGGCACTCCAGCGACATTGAATCCTTGCAACCCGAACTTCTCAGGATCTGTTTACGTCTGCCCGACTGCCAGCGGCTTGGGCATCACAAATAAGACCATCGGAAGTCCAAGGCAGATCCAGATGTCGCTGAGCCTCACCTTCTGATTCCACGGCCAGCACGAGGGCAAACGGCGGAACAATGCGGTCCTCACATCCCTGGGAGGGAAGGCGCTTGCAGGGAAGGCGGAGAGCTCAGCCTTGGGGCCGTTGTACCGCAGACAGTCCGCGGCTACTCTTGCCCTATATCCTCGTTCCACACCGCGGGCTTCGCTCGAATATATTCCGCCATCAACCCCGCGCACTCCTCCGAATCCAAGTCGATCACCCGCACTCCCAGCAACCGCAGCCACGCCACTCCGCCCTGAAAATTTCGGCTCTCGCCCACCACCAGCATGCCAAATCCAAACTGCCGTACCAGCCCGCTGCAATACCAGCACGGCGCCAGTGTCGTCACCATAATCAGGTTGCGATAACTGCGCTGCCGTCCCGCATTGCGGAACGCGTCCGTCTCCCCGTGCATCGAAGGGTCGCCATTCTGCACGCGCCGGTTATGTCCCGCCCCCACCAGCTTTCCGTCGGCATCAAAAATTGCCGCCCCAATCGGAATGCCGCCCTCCGCCAGCCCCTTGCGAGCCTCAGTGATGGCTCTCGCCAGCATCGCCGAATAATCGAGTTCAGCCATCCCGGCGCCACTTGAAAATGATCGAAGGGGTTAATCTCGAGGCGGATCGTGTGTCGATTGCCGCCGCAGAAGAGCGACTGATTATGTTCTGGCCGCCACAACAGAAGTAAAGAATGATTTCGTTTTTTGGTGCCATCGAAGGGACTCGAACCCCCACACCGTTGCCGGTACATGGACCTGAACCATGCGCGTCTGCCAATTCCGCCACGATGGCAAGTGGACCTCTATAGCAGCAGCGGCCTCACAGCCGCCGAATCAGGAAGGCCAACTTTCCTATTCTACAGAGGCACAGTTCCCTGTCAAACCGCCCCGCCCCTGGGCAGCGAGTAAGTGACAGCAATACAGGAAGTGCAGCCGAAGCCCGAGCCGAAGTCGGAAACCAGTAGCCCAAAGCGCTCAAGCCGCCGACGTCCAAGGTCTAACGCCTGAGGTCCAAGGTCCGAGCTCTGAAGTCCGAGGTCCGACCCGCTACCCCAGCTTCGCCGTCATCGTAATCTTCGCATTCAGCACCTTCGACACCGGACATCCCTTTTCCGCCGCCTCGGCATATTTCTGGAACGTCGCCGCATCCGCTCCCGGAACCTTCCCCACAACATCGATGTGGCTCTCGGTAATCGTCCAACCCGCGTCCAGTTTGTCCATGGTCAGCGTGATGTTCGTGCTGATGCTCTCCGGCGTCAGGTTCGCCCCGCCCAGCTGCGCCGAAAGCGCCATCGAAAAGCACGCCGCGTGCGCAGCCGCAATCAGTTCTTCCGGATTCGTTCCCGGCCCGTTCTCAAACCGCGAGGTAAAAGAATACTGCGTGTCTTTCAGTACTCCGCCCGGCGCTGAAATCGATCCTTTACCATCCTTGAGTCCGCCCTTCCACACTGCACTCGCCTTGCGTTGCATGGCCTGTCTCCTCAATCCATGAATTGAAATGAAATCCTCCTTTCATTGTAGACGGAACCCGGGCGACATGCCCGAAGCGTGAAGACGGGTAGCGGCGGGGCCTGCATACCTTTAACCTCCTTCTTCAAAGGCGTCATCCAACTTGACCCTCCACGCCAGTGGAAATCTTTTCTCCTTCCACAGGCCAGGTCTTTGCTAGAATGGTCGCCGTTAAGGGCGCGCCCGCCGTCCGGCCGAAAGGCTCGCCCTGTGCCTTCCCCCAGGAGGTAGTCAGATGTACCGGCCCTATTCGAGTTCCCTCGCGGACTCTCGTCCGTTCGCGGACGTTCAGTCCGTCATTCGCGGTCTTTCTCAAGACTTTGTTACCGCATTCAACACCGGCAACTACGATCAGGTCGCCTCGCTCTTTTCCGAGGACGGCGTCTTCATGGCCCCGAACCACGATCCCGCCTATGGTCCCAAGTCCGTCGAGCGGCTTGTGCGCCAGCTCAGCGACCAGGGTTACGAAGAGCTCCGCCTCGAGACCGTCCGTGTCGATCACTCCAACGACATGGCCATGGAGATCGGTCGCTTCTCCGTCGCCATCCGCCAGCTCGACGGCACCACCGTCGCCGACCGCGGCAAGTATCTCAAAGTCTGGCGACGCCTCGGCGCATGGCTCATCGTCGCCGATTGCTGGAACAGCAACCTCACTCTCCCGCAAGACCTGGCCCGCAGCGCCTAAGTTCGGTGAGAGCTCTATACGAAAGATGGGCGCACGTTGCCAGGTAACCGTTGTAATGAAAAACGTGCGTTGTGATTCATTCACGTTGGGATCGTGCCCGCACAAGAATCAGTTGCCGCCCCGCCCCGTTGCTCTTTACGCTTCTCCGCCGCGCATTTAGAATCGAGGACAGGCCGACGTAGCTCAGTTGGTAGAGCAGCCGATTCGTAATCGGCAGGTCAGCGGTTCAAGTCCGCTCGTCGGCTCCATCCTTTCAATCACTTACGCGGTTTCTCACTGCACCAAAAATTCACTGTGACGTAAATTGTGACGTAAACTGCCAGTCAGGTTGCGCTGATCGATGGCTTCGCGGATCGGATCGAGCGCGGGATGCTGAACTGCATCGCGGTTCGCGCGTCCGTGTGACCCATGACCTTCATCACCATCGCCGGGTTGCCAGTTGCTTCGTACGCAGCCGTACCGAAGGTATGACGAGCGCAATAGAGGACCAAAGATTCCGGCAAGCCCGCTTTGAGACGTGCGATCCGGAACTGCCTCGCCACGGTGGTAAGGTGTCCCGACTCGGCCCTCGGAGAGGGGAACAGCCAACCCTCCCGTTTTTTGCCGCAGCGCATAATCAAGAGCTCGAACATGCGCCTACTGATTGGCACATGCCGCCGCGAAGCTCGCGTCCTGCCATGAGGATTAAAGATCAGCCTTCGATTCCAGTCGATGTTCTCGATCCGAATTCGAAAGACCTCTTCCGGACGCATGCCAGTGTCCTGGATGATGATGAGAACATCTTTCATTGGCTGCTTACCCACCGCGAGCAGTTTTGCTTCAGTCTCGCGATCGATTGTCTGCTCCCGTCCGAGTTCTTTCAGGAGTTTGATCCTCGGTGCTATTGTAATGACCTTCCACTCAACAGCTTTGCCAAGCAGCCTACGCAAGGTGCGTAGTGCTTGGTTGACGTAAGAGGGCGACCCCGAAAATCCGAGCGAGTCAACCTCTTCCGTCGTTATGCGATCGAGCGTCATTCCAACCAATTGCGTTTTTGCAATCCTCGCCCAGCCCACCCGGTAATAGCGGCGCGTCTGCGCTCCTATCACCGGTGCGTGCTCGACCCAGTTCAAAAACAACCGGAACTCGAATTCTCACCTGGGTCGGGCCTGGATGAGTGACAAGGGCTATGGCAAGACAGGCCGAATTTACCGGAAAGCTGGCCTTCTCTGCGCAAACGTTCCTGTGGTCTCGCAATCTGTCTCAGGAGCGATACAATTCCCTGGAACCTGTCCGAAAAGGCAGATTGCGAATGAAATCGAAATTTGTGGGGGTATCCATGCGACGGTCGTTGCTCGTGATTCCGATTGCTTGTTGTGCCTTCGGTCTTTCCGCGCAGTCTCAGGGGCAGGAAAGCAATTCGCTCGGCCACTTCATGTTTGCCTGGACTGGCGATCTTGATCACAAAGGCAATGACTTTCTCGCGGTGATCGATGCGGACCCCGCTTCCGCGTCCTATGGAAAATTGATCACGACCGTTGTAACCGATCAGCTGACCATGCAAATTCATCACACTGAATACGTGATGCCCGCAAGCGGGATGCTCTTCGCCAACGATCATCTTGCCGGGCGAACTTTCATATTCGACGTGCGCAACCCCCTCTCTCCGAAGATCGTGACTTCCTTTACCGACATGGCGGGCTATATGCATCCGCACTCCTATCTGCGGCTGCCCAATGGCCATGTGCTGGCCAGCTTCCAGCACTCCCATCACGACATGGTCGAAGGTCAAATGGGCGGCAGTGGCGGACTGGTGGAGATTGACGATCAGGGCAAGGTTATTCGTTCCGCCAGCTCGTCGGACCCCGCGTTTCCGGGAGCGTTGCTAACTCCATACAGCCTTGCCGTTCTTCCCGAAATCGACAGGGTCGTGTCCACAAACTCCTCCATGCACATGGACAATGTCTTTAGCGGTGTCACGTACCAGGTGTGGCGCCTCTCGGACCTGAAACTGCTCAAGACGGCCAATTTGGATATCGGCGACAATCACTATGGACATGTCAGCCCGGAGGAGCCGCGTATTGGCCCCGATGGTGCCGTCTACGTTCAAACTCTCGGCTGCGGCATCGAGCGCATCAGCAACATAGACAAGGAAGAGCCAACTTCCAAACTTGTTTATAACTTTCCCGGCTCTTTCTGCGGTGTGCCCACCATCGTCGGCCACTATCTGATCCAGAGCGCGCCAGTAACGCATGGCCTGATTGTGGTGGACATTGCCAACGGGAACAAACCTGTGGAAGTCTCGCGGTTGAAGCTCAGCGACTCGTTTTCTCCACACTGGACGTCATGGGACGAAAAGACGCAGCGAGTGGTCGTGACGGGGTCAGAGCCGCGCCTTTACTTGCTGAAGCTGGACCAGGCAACCGGAGCGCTCACCCTGGACGATACCTTTCATGACGCGGATGGAAAGGCCGGCTTTAATTTCGCCGATCGTGATTGGCCGCACGGGTGGAAGGGATCGGGCCTTCCACACGGAGTTGTCTTCTCGCGCTAAGGGTCGAATGATGCAGGTCTCAGACGATTGAGTCGGCCAAGAATCGCGATCGGGTTCCGAAACCTTGGGGTTGCCCCGGTAGGATTAAGGCCAACCGTCTTCCCCCGACCCTGGCGTATTTACCCGGTACTCATCTGCGGCAAGATGAGGCAAATGACAGGCCTGCCATAAACCGAGCCAGAGGTATTAAAGTCGGCAAAATGGCTCTACCAGTCACACTGGAGGGATTCATGGCAAGGGACATCATTCGAACGCCTAACAGGCTGCTGAAAAAGTACTCCT
>PMHV01000020.1 GCA_003156805.1 Acidobacteriaceae bacterium
GCCCTGAGCGAAGTCGAAGGGTGCCTCCGTGGTGAATAAGCAGTTCTCGGAAAGCCTCACTGTACCGCGTAAGGATATCTCTGCATTCGCTCGGGAAACACTTTCACCAGCAACGCTCCCCCAATGAATCCGCCCACGTGCGCCCAGAACGCAACTCCTCCCACCGCTCGTCCCTCATAAACCAGCGAAGTCGCCGTCCCGCTCAAGAAATTCAACACGAACCAATATCCCAGAATCAGCCACGCCGGTACCCACATCACAAACACAAAGAACCAGGTCAGCACCCGCGCTCGCGGATACAGTACAAAATACGCTCCCAGCACTCCGGCAATCGCTCCGCTCGCGCCCACCGTCGGCAGCTGCGAATGCACGTCTACCGCAACCTGCGTCGCCATCGCCACCAACCCGGCGAGAATATAAAACACCAGATATTTGAAATGCCCCAGGTAGTCCTCCACATTGTCCCCGAAGATGTAGAGAAACCACATGTTGCCCAGCACGTGCATCCACGATCCATGCAGAAACATCGACGTGAAGAAGGGAACAATCACCGCCAGCAGCGTATACTTCGGCGAGCCTGCAAGAAACGCTGTCAGGTGCGCCGGCACCACTCCAAACTGATTGATCAGCGCATTCAGGCTCTGTGGGTCCAACGCCCACTCGAACAAAAAAATCAGCACATTCAGCCCGATCAGAAAGCCGTTCACGTAGGGCGCGATGTATCGAGGCTGGTCGTCGCGAATGGGAAGCATAGGGAATTTGGTAATTTAGTAATCGGGTACTTGAGCAATTGAAAATCGCCGCAAAGCCCCAAGGTTTTCAATTACCAAATTACTCAATTATCAAATTACCAAATCCTCTCATGAATGGCGTCCTCATCATCGATAAGCCCGCCGGATGGACCTCGCACGATGTTGTCAACCGCGTCCGCCGCATCCTCGGCCAGCGTTCCGTCGGACATCTCGGCACCCTCGACCCTCTGGCCACCGGCGTTCTCCCTCTGGTCACCGGCAACCTCACGCGCCTCGCCCAGTTCTACACCGCCTCGGAAAAAACCTACGAGGGCGCAATCTGCTTCGGCTTCGCCACCGACACCTATGACGCCGAAGGCGAACCCGCAAGCCCGCCCCAAACGGTAACTCTCACCCTGGAGCAAGCTCAGCAACTTGCCGCACCATTCCACGGAGTGATCGAGCAAATGCCGCCTCCTTTCTCCGCCAAGAAGATCCACGGCGTCCCCGCCTACAAACTCGCGCGCAAGCACAAAGAAGTCATCCTCCAGCCCGTCCAGGTAGAGATAAAGGAATTCGAGCTTCTCGGAGTCGAAGACTCCCGCGCCCATTTCCGAGCTCGCGTAACCTCGGGAACCTACATGCGTTCAGTCGCCCATGACATGGGACAACGCCTCGGCTGCGGAGCTCATCTGCAAGCCTTGCGCCGCACCCAGGCTGCCGAATTCGACATCAGAGAAGCCCACACCATCGAGCAAGTCGAAGAAGCCTTCCGCGCCGGCGACGTCGACGCTCTGTTCGTCCACCCCCGCAAACTCCTGCCGCAATTTCCCTCCGTCACCACCGATGAAGCCGGCGCCGCCCGCATCCGCACCGGACGCACCCTCAACCTGCCCGAACTTTCCCGCGCCCGCCAGGTCAAAGTCTTCCAGGGCCAAAGTGAACTGATCGCGATCGCCACCCGCGTAGCCGGCACGCTGTTCCATCCCAAGATCGTCTTTCTCACCGAACCCGACCGCCCACGGGCAGGCGCAGATTAGAAAACAGTCCACATCTCATCGGCCAAACCAAGCCTGCAGTAACGGTTTCGCGCGGATTAATATGACCGGGTTAATACGCTTGAACAGGCTCTGTCCGCCCTCTGACGTTGTCTTTGCCACGGAAACACCAGCCCTCGGCACATTGGCGCGCTCCTCTTGCATTGACTCGCCATCGCATGGCCCCTAATATGGTCGCGTCCGCGTACATGATTCAGCCCCCCACCCAGTGATCGGCCAGACCATCTCGCACTACCGGATCATCGAGAAGCTGGGCGGTGGTGGCATGGGCGTCGTCTATAAGGCCGAGGATGTGAAGCTCGGCCGCTTTGTTGCCCTCAAGTTCCTGCCCGACGACATAGCCAAAGACCCGCAAGCCCTCAGCCGCTTTCAGCGCGAAGCCAAAGCTGCCTCTGCACTGAATCATCCCAACATCTGCACCATCTACGAAATTGACGACCAGCACGGCGAAGCCTTCATCGCCATGGAGTTTCTGGACGGGCTGACGCTGAAGCACAGCATTGCTGGCCGGCCGATGGAAACCGAGTTGATTCTGTCGCTGGCCATCGAGATTGCCGACGCACTGGATGCGGCTCACTCCGAAGGCATCGTTCACCGCGATATCAAGCCCGCCAACATCTTTGCCACCAAGCGCGGCCACGCCAAGATTCTCGACTTCGGTCTTGCGAAGGTCAGTCTTGCCGGCGGTTCTTCGAGCAGAATTGCGTCTCTTAACACCCAGACGGGTTCGGAGGACGAGGAGCATCTGACCACTCCCGGCACAATGGTGGGGACGGTGGCTTATATGTCGCCGGAGCAGGTGCGGGCGAAAGAGTTGGATGCGCGTACTGACCTCTTCTCGTTTGGGTCCGTGCTGTATGAGATGGCGACAGGTGATTTGCCGTTTCACGGAGAAAGCTCAGCGGTCATTTGCGAAGCCATCATGAACCGCGCCCCGGTGGCCGTGGTGCGGCTGAATCACGATGTACCGCCCAAGCTGGAAGACATCATCAACAAGGCTCTGGAGAAAGACCGCAACCTGCGCTACCAGAGCGCGGCTGAGATGCGAGCCGACCTGCAACGGTTGAAGCGGGACACGGAGTCCCACGCATCTTCGGCTGCAAGCATCACGTCTCACTCGCGTGGGGACAGCCGCCGCCGGCTGTCCGGCCGAGCCAAGCTCGGCTGGGGGTTCGCGGCTCTCGTGCTAATTGCCGCCCTCGCCGGCGGGTTCTACTACCGCTCCCATCAGCAAGGCAAGGCTCTGACCGAGAAAGACACCATCGTTCTCACCGATTTTGCCAACAGCACGGGCGACCCGGTTTTCGACGATACGCTCAAGCAGGCACTCAGCGTGGCTCTCAACCAGTCGCCGTTTCTNNCTGGGCAGCCAATACGTGCTGGGATTGAAAGCGGTGAATTGTCAGAGTGGAGACACGCTGGCCGAGCAGCAGGTGACGGCGCCGTCCAAAGAGAAGGTGCTGGATGCGCTGGGCGAGGCGGCGTCGAAGCTGCGTACTGAGTTGGGCGAATCGCTGGCCACGGTGCAGAAGTTTGATGTTCCGCTCGAACAGGCCACCACGTCCTCGCTTGAAGCTTTGAAAGCGTACAGCCTTGGCAATAAGGCCCGTGAGGAGAAGGGCGCCGCCGCAGCTCTGCCTTACCATCAACGAGCCATCGAGCTTGATCCGAATTTTGCCACGGGCTACAGGGCAGTGGGCATCGACTACGGCAATCTGAACGAGGTAGTACGGGCCAGCGAGTACTTCACCAAGGCGTTCCAGTTGCGGGAACACGCCAGCGAGCGGGAAAAGCTGCGGGTCACCGGCGGCTACTATATGTTTGTAACCGGGGAACTGGATAAAGCGGCCCAGACCTATCAGGAGGAGATTGAGAGCTACCCGCGGGAATCGCGAGGGTACAACAGTTTGGCCCTACAGTACGCCGCACTAGGGCAATATGAGAAAGCCACGGAGCTCTTGAGGCAGGGCATGCGCCTTGCCCCGGACCAGGTAGCTTTTTACGGCAATCTCGCCAACTACGCCCTCGCCTTGCAGCGCTTCGACGAAACGCGGCAGATCATCCACGAGGCGCAGGCGCGAAAACTGGATAATTACGTACTCCAACTTGTTCTCTACTCTCTTGCCTTTCTGGGCTCGGACTCCGTGGCGATGGCGGAACAGCAACAGTGGTTTGCGGGCCAGCCCGATTACGAGAACCAGGGACTTGCGCTGGCATCCGACACCGAGGCTTACGGCGGTCATTTGGGCAAGGCGCGGGAGCTAACCAAGCGGGCTGTGGACTCCGCCGTCCGCGCTGACAACAAGGAAGCAGGAGCAATATCGCAGGCGAACGCCGCTCTCCAACAAGCCGCTTACGGCAATACTGCAGAAGCCCGGCAGATAGCGGCAGAGGCTTTGAAGTTCGCTCCCACGAATCAGGGCGCGGAGAGTGAAGCCGCGCTTGCGTTCGCCATGGCGGGTGATACGGCGCGAGCCGAGTCCTTGGCCCAAGACTTAGGGAAGCGCTTCCCGCTGGACACGCAGATNNCTTTGGCTGCCCGCGATTCAGGCCCAATTGGCGCTGGACAAGAAGAACCCGGCTGCTGCCCTGACTGCCCTACAGGCTGGTTCGGCCATCGAGTTGGGGCAAATTGCGTTCGTTAACAATATCTCTTGCCTCTACCACGTGTATGTACGCGGACAGGCATACCTGGCAGCCGGACAGGGCAGTNNGGCATCGTCTGGAACTGCTGGACAGGAGCGTTGGCGCATCTGGGAGTGGCTCGTGCCAACGCCTTGCAGGCCGGATATGCTCGCGTGGAAGCCGGACACGCTCGTGTGGAAGCTGGATATGCTCATGTGGGGACAGCCGCTTCGGCTGTCCAGGCCCAGCCTGTCCTGAGCTTGCCGAAGGAGCCAAGCCCGGCCGATGCCGACGCCGCCCGCTTCCGCGCCCGCGCCGCCTACAAAGACTTCCTCACCCTCTGGAAAGACGCCGACCCCGACATCCCCATCCTGAAACAAGCCAAGGCTGAGTACGCAAGACTGCAGTAGCAAGGCCCGTGTGGGTCGGACACTCCTGTCCGACGCTTTTGACTTTGCTTTTGATTTTGCCCCCGGCCCGCGCTACCTTGCCTCTGAAAGCGCCAGCAGCACCAATGTCCGATAACAGGTATTATGTAAACCGGCGATTTACCAAAAGCCGCCACTGGCGCTGAAATGCTCCTGAATCTTGACGTTGGTCGCTCCACGCGGCACGGAAAAAGTGGAGGAAGTCCCGGGGATTCAGTGCCTGTCACCACACCAGCCGCCCTCATGAGGCTCAGATCAGTTCCACTACCCCAGCCTCGCCCCCGCCCATCATCAAAGAGGCAATCTTACCGTCTAGGGTGGCTAGCCGCGCTCTGCGGTGCAACACGAGTCCCAGCAAATATGCGTCCGTCACCTGGCGATGTCCGGTCAGGCCGTGCCCGAGACGACGAATCGCATCGCCCAGACCGATGTCGGCCGGCCAAAAATGGTGGCCAGGGTGTTCCAGGTTGGCCTGCAACAGTCGCAGAGCATTCCCCGGCGTCAATGCGTCGCGCGAGAAGGCCGGATTGCAAACGATCCGTACGAAAGCCGATTGGGTAAATGGGCAGGTCGCCCACCCCAGGTGGCCACGCCGGGCAAACCAACTTCCCACTTGCTGATGCGCCACATGCATCGGCCAGGAGAGTGCAATCAGAACATTGGCGTCCAGCAGGAAGATCCCGCTAGCTTTCGTCCTCAAGCAGCCGCCTTATCTTTTCCGTGCTCACCTTCGGGGAATCCGCGGGCAGAACTACTACGTGAAGCCCGTTCACGATTCGTGTTTCGGTGTGTGCCGTCAGGCCCCGGCGCACCAGATCGGATGCGGCCTTGCCCAACGCGACCGACCGGTTCTCCGCATACTTTTTCAGGCTATCGAGCACATCATCGTCAAGATTGAGCGTCGTCCTCATGGGAAGAATGATGACGCATTTGCAAGAATGATGTCAAGATGACACAAGTGATGTCACAAATATCGGACGGACACTCCTGTCCGTCGCCTTTGACTTTGAACTTGCCTTTGATCTTGCAGAGTCAGCGCCCTAACCCGCAAAGAGCCAGAATAAGGCCAGATTGCGCACGCCAGATCGGACACGGAGGAAACTTACATCTTGTATCGTCCCAGGTCCTCGTCGTTCAGGCCTTCGAGCCACTTGCGCAGTTCGTCCGCGCTCAGCCGGTCGGAAACGTTGGCCGCCTGCTTCGAACTCTTTAGCACTCCATCATCCACAAAGATAGGACAATCCACGCGCAACGCCAGCGCCAGCGCATCCGACGGCCGCGAATCGATGCTGATCACTTCCCCGCCGCGTTCCAGCCAGATCACCGCATAAAACGTATCTTCGCGCAGCTCCGTCACCACCACTTTGTGCACCTGCGTCTCCAGCCCGGTCAGTACGTTCTTGATCAAATCGTGAGTCATCGGCCGCGGAGTGTTCACCTTCTCCATCTCCAGCGCGATCGCATTCGCCTCATACGCGCCCACCCAGATCGGCAAAACCGCGTCCCCAGCCACGTCCTTCAGCACAATTATTGGCATATTCGTTACGGGGTCTAGCATTAGCCCACGAATTGTCATTTCGACTTCCATCGCGACCTCCCGAACAGTACACGCGAGCTCTGAACCGTCAGCATCCTTGCGATGTCCAAACCCTCACCGCGCGACCTCGGAACTCTCAGCGCGCCACAGCGTCGCTCGCCCTCGACAATTTTGTTATACCACCATTTCTCCCACCAGACTGTTGGGGAAACTGGCGGTGGCAATGGCTTGGATGTAGCTTCCTGTGGCCGGCGCGATGCCTTCCGGGGCGGTGAAGTTCAGGGTTTTGTTCTGCGAAGTGCGGCCAATCCATTGCCGGCGAGGTTCGTTTCTGCCTTCAACCATTACTTCAAACACTTCTCCGATATGATTCTTGTTGCGTGCGATCTGAATCTCGCGCTGCCTCGCGTTCAGGACTTCCAATCGGTGCGCTTTCTCTTCATCGGAAATTGCATCTTCCATTGCCAGCGACGGAGTGTTCGGCCGCGGCGAGTATTTGAACGAGAACACGCCGTCGTAGCCGACTTCATCGAGCAAGGTCAGCGTCTCGGCGAACTCGGCTTCGGTCTCTCCCGGAAAGCCGACGATGATATCGGTGGTCATGCTGATCTTGCGCTTCGCCGCCTTCATCCAGGCAATACGCTCGAGATATTGTTCGCGCGAATAAAGGCGCTGCATGGCGTCGAGCACGCGGTTGGATCCGCTCTGCACGGGCAGGTGCACGTGGTCGCAGAGCGTGGGCACGGCATCGATGGCGTCGACGATGTCGCGGCCGAAATCGCGAGGGTGCGAGGTGGTGAAGCGGACGCGCTTGATGCCTGCGACCTCGCCCACCGCCGCAAGCAATTCGGCGAAGGTTTTCTTCCCCCCCGACTTCCCTATTCGATCTCCTGCCGGATCTTTATACGAATTCACGTTCTGGCCGAGCAGTTGAATTTCGGTGTAGCCGAGATCGGCCATCTGGCGCGCTTCGGCGAGCACGGAATCGGACGTGCGGCTGCGCTCTTTGCCGCGCGTGTACGGCACCACGCAATAGGCGCAGAACTTGTCGCAGCCTTCGATGATGGTGATGTATCCGCGATGCGGATTGGTGCGGGCGGTGAACTCGGTTTCGAAACACTTGTCCGTTTCGCGGTCGTCGAGGCCGGTGATGCGGACGAGGACCTCGGGCGATCCGCGCGAGATTCCCTTCGGCAGGCTCAGGGCAGGCTCTCGCCCCGCTGGTGAAAACGCGGGGCTTCGGGATGACGCCTCATCAAAGGGCACAGGATCTGTTGGTTGTCCGGCTTCCAACTGCGCTAGCATCTGCGGCAGGTTGCGATACGAGGCCGACCCGCAGACCAGCGAGACATGCGGAGCGCGCTCAAAAATCTTCGCGCCTTCCTGCTGCGCCACGCAGCCCAGCACGCCAAATTTCTTCCCCTGCTTCTGATATTTCTTGTAGTCGGCCAGCCGGTTGAAAACTCGCTGCTCGGCCTTGTCGCGGATGGAGCAGGTGTTGTAGAGAACCAGTCCAGC
This sequence comes from Acidobacteriaceae bacterium, assembly GCA_003156805.1. Lineage (GTDB taxonomy): Bacteria > Acidobacteriota > Terriglobia > Terriglobales > Acidobacteriaceae > Sulfotelmatobacter. Next base: position 7,898 of record PMHV01000020.1, read on the forward strand.
CTCTTCGACGGTCTGCACCTGGCGGTATCCCTCGGAGACGAGCGTGCCAATGACCTTTTCCGAGTCATGCACGTTCATCTGACAGCCGAAGGTTTCGAGGTAGAAGGTCTTGTGCGGGTCGGCGAACATTTTCACAGTATAACCGCCCGTGTCATCCTGAGGACCGCGTTCTTTGCGGGCCGAAGGACCTATGGATTGGTGGGCGGCGCCAGTGACGCCGGCAAAATGCATAGGTCCTTCGTTGGGAGCTCCTCGCCCGAGGCGAGGAACTCCGCGGCCTCAGGATGACAGCGCTTGAGAGCGCCGCGGACCCTGCGCCCAAAGTTTATTTGACGATGCCGCCTCTGGCTTGGGCGATGCGGCGCAGAGCGATCAGGAGCACGCTGGGCTCGTCGTCCTCTTCCAATGCGGCTCTGAGATACTCGGCGGCAAAGCCGGGGTTGTCGCGGAGTTCGCGACCTGTAGCCTCGTCGTGGGATATGCTGGCCTTGCGTTTCATGGAGTGCGTATCCTTTCCGCCGAATACATCTCTGCCGGTTTTGGCCAGGTAACAGCGGAGCTCGATCACTGGGTTAGCGTAACTTATAGGTCACATCCAGACAAGAGCGTAATGCTACTGGGACGGAGCGGCGACCAGGGGCTTGATGGCCCTGAGTTCCTTCGAATATTTCTTTTTGACCTGGTGAACCGCAAAGGCGTCTTGCAGGTTCAGCCAGAACTGCTCTGAGGTGCCGAAATACTTGGCCAGACGAGCCGCCATCTCGGGAGTAATTCCCCGCTTCTCGCGAACGATGTCGTTGACGGTAGGGGCGGAAACGCCAAGCTCCACGGACAACCTGTAGGCGGAAATGCCCATGGGATCGAGAAATTCGTCGCGAAGAATTTCTCCGGGATGCACCGCCCAACCTGCCGGACTATCATTTTTGAGAATCGCATTCTTGATACCCACAATTGTTTTCTCCATACTTATTCTCTTTCTACAACCCACAATCTTTTGAAATGCAAGATCTAGTGGTAATCACTGATCTCTACCTCGTGGGCATCGCCGTCGCGCCACACGAAGCACACGCGGAACTGATCGTTGATGCGAATGCTGTGCTGGCCTTTTCTATCACCGTGCAACTGTTCCAGCCGGTTGCCGGGAGGGATTCGCAAATCCTCCAATCTCACGGCTGAATTCAGCATGGCCAGCTTCTTCCGGGACGCATTTCGCAGATTCGCCGGGGGCATCCTTTGGCTTTTGCCTGTGTCCCAGAACTCTTTCGTGTCCTTGTCCGCGAAAGACTTGATCACGGCCCATAGTTTAATGAGTGTCGTTAATAATGTCAAACATTAAATGCGCGGTTCGTCAGGCCGCGCGGGCCTTGGACCTCAGGAGCCGCGTTGTGCGGGCCGAGGTCCGAGGTCTGGCGGCTGAGGTCCGCAGTCCACTTCAGCGCTGCTGGGTGCGGAGGGGGCAGACGGCGCATTGGACGCCGACATCCTTGCTGCGGCAGCGGCGCGGGATGTCTTTGCGGCCGCGGGCTTTGCGCGGGCAATCGAGCAGGCACCAGGTTTCGAGGTACTTCTCATACTTCGAGGTGCGCCGGGTGTTCGGGTTGAAGTGAAGCATAGTGCAGGGGGAAAAGGCTTCGACGGGGACGATGTACCAGAGATTTTTGGGGATGACGTGGGCGGCGATGAAGTCGATGTCGCGTTTGGTGTAGGGCTGGCCATTGTCGCCCGCGGCGCGGACCAGGTATTGGCCGCGATTATGGTAGGTGGCGGATTTGACCTGCACGCGCAGGAACCCGGAACCGGAGTCGACGATGAAGTCGTAGGGCTGGCTCTCTCCCCAGGGTTTGGCGACGATGAAGCGGAGCAAGGAGGCTTTGGCGAGGAAAGCGGCTTCGGCGGCTTCTCCGCGGCGCTTGCAGTGGTCGTCGGCGACGGCTTGGAGTTCGATGAGAGGTTGGCTGGGAGGTTTCTGTTCCGGATTGTTGTTGTTCTTCATATTCTTTTTCTTCATATTCTTTTTCCCCAGTAACACAAAAGGCGCAGCTGGTTAGCTGCGCCTGAGGGACGCTCCTAGGTGAAATTGTGGTGAAAACAGGAACGGCGCAGACCGGATGGCCTGCGCCGCTCATTTATACCCTATAGTTATAGTATATCACATTGGACGGGTGAAAGTAACATTATCCGCGAGAATATATTTGGATGAGAATCAATGAGTTAGACAAAAAAGCTCAAGCTTGGGGGCTTGACAAGGTTTTGGGCGTGGAGACCCGGTTCTACTTGCACTTATCCTTGTCGTCGAGAGGCACGACCTTGGCGGTGACCTTGTCGTCGTCTACGGTGAAGATGACGTAGTGGTAAAAACCTTTGGACTTCAAGGGCGCGCCCGCGCCACCGGAAACCAGGTAGTAAGGCTCCGGGCTGGGATCGGTGCGCTTGGGCGGAGAGCAGAATTCGTCCGATTTCTTGCCTTGAGCGTTGTAGTACATGTGCTGGTGGCCGGCGATTACGTAGGAGATAGTGGGATATTTCTTGAAGAGCGTTTGCATGGCGGCGACGTTGTCGGGGCAGAGCTGGTCCTCTTTTTTGTAGCCTTCGAGCGGGCGATGGAGAAAGATAAAGATATGCTTCTTACTCGCGTTAGCCGCTAAGTCGCTACTCAAAAGCGCCAACTGCGCGGCGCTGATGTAGCCGGTGGGCTTGGTTTTATCGGGTTGCAACAGGCAGTTGCATTGGTCGGGATAGGGATCGGGCTCGTCGGAGTCGAGAGCGATAAAGTGTGAATTGCCGTAATCGAATGAGCCATAGGGCGCGGCCTGGCCGGTATGTTTGAGATAGAGCTTCAACATTTCGGCGTTGGGGCAATTGCCGTGATCGGCCATTTCGTGATTGCCGGGAGCGTTAAAGACGGCTGCGTCGCCATCGGCGGCGATATCGAGGAATTCCTTATACTCGTCGTGAATTTTCTTTTTATCTTCAGGGTTCTTGCCGTAAATGGTATCGCCGCTCCACAAGACGAATGCGGGCTTCTCGTCCTTGATGGCTTTGAATATCTTCTTGACGGAATCGCCTTGGGGGTCGGTAGGTTCTTTGGGGCGATTGTCTCCGGCAACGATGAAGACAAAGTGGTCTTTGTCTTTGGGCTCGGACGGGGTGGGCGTGCCTTTGAGCGGCTTGAGCGGCGGCATCTTGTCGTCAGCCGCCGTGGCGGTTGAGGCCAGGAGCAGGGCGAGAACAAATCCAGCAGCAAAACGTTTCATCGAAATCTCCTCCGAAGGTCCGGTAAAGGAAAATGTCAGAATAATAAGGAGTACTGGGGCCGGGAGCCGATGATGCAAGGGAGGCTACTTGATCGTGGGGGATTTTGCAAGGTTCGGCAACGTTTGGTGGTGGTGCAGTTTGAAAATACTCCACGCGAGATCCCTCGCCCCGCTGGAGAAAACGCGGGGCTTCGGGATGACGCCGTCCAGTTAGGCTCCAAACTGCACCACTACCCAACGTTCCACGTAAGGGTGGCCGGCGGCCGGTTTTGGCCGCGCCCGACTGCCTAACCAAATGGGGAGTTGACGCGTTGCCATATCTGGGCTTAGATGTTGGTCGGGACGACTGGCCGTATGCAGGTATCTGCCGATTTCCTGAAGCCGGCCGGCTTTCTGACGCAAGCCAAACCAAGGAACTGGAATATGACGACTATCAGGACGCTTATCGTGACGCTGTGTGTGACGGGCCTGTCGCCTCTCGCTTTTGCGCAGAGTGCGACGCCCCCGCGCATAAACCCCTCCGACGCAAAGAACCACATTGGCGAGACCGTAGCGATCTGCGGGAAAGTTGTAGACAGCAAGGTTTCCAAGTACGGCATCGGAGGCCACGGAAAACCCGTCACCTTCGATCTCGATCAGCCTGAACCGAATCCAGTGTTTTACTTCGTAACGTTCGGGTCGCAGACCGGCGGACCGCAGGAGGCCATTGCCGCATACCAGGGTAAGCGCTTATGCGTGACGGGCAAGATCACTACGTCAGCCAGCGGGCCATTCATCATGGCGGCTGATCGCTCCCAGATTAAGCCTCAAGCGGAAGACAAGTAGCGGGTTACCTCGCCCCGAGGCAGCTTCAAAACGGCTACGCCCGCGGGGTGCAAGCCACTACCGGGCTGTTTTCATGGCTAATTGCAGCCTGAGTCTGCCGCGAGGAGGGAAAACACCCGATGATGGAAAGGGTCAGGATATGAAGAAAGTACTCATCTTTTTATTCTTAGGGGGAGGTGCACTATCAGCTCAAACCATAGTTCAACAGTTTGCGGCAGTCAGCAGCGGGGCGGGCACGGTCTCAGACATGGATCTTAATCGTCCGACCGGCCAGGGGAGTGTTCTCATCGCGATGCCGGTTCTTCTTTCCCCTGGTGTCAAGGTTTTGAGCGTTACCGACAATGCCCCGGCTGGAGGTAACACATATAAACAAGTACCAGGCACAAGTTCGTCTTGCGCGAAAAAGTCTCTTGATATTTGGTACTGTGAGAATTGCAATCCAGGCGTGACAGAGCTCAAATTCCATTTATCAGATCACGTTAAAGCCAGTATCAATGCTTTTCTTGAAGTTGCAAGTATGGCGCTGTCCTCCGTACTGGATGGAACCGGAGTGCAAGTGAGCGACGGGGCTGGAACGAGCGCAGGTCTGGAGGTTGGCCCCAGTATTACGACGACAGCAACAGATTTTATTATCGCTCGCTATTTTTCAACCCCACTTGGTCCAACCGGCGTAACGCCTGCAGCATGGACGTACACGACTTCTTATGTTTACGTGCTGAATGGACCATCAGGAAACTATCAGCCGACGCTAACCGGTGGGAAGGCTGCGGGTGATTTTTGCATGAGCCTGGCCGCCTTCAAGATCGCTGCATCCGTTCCTGCCTCGCGACAGCGACATTGATACGGCTTCACTTCTTCTCCGTATCTTTCGACGGCTGCAGTGCAGCGCTCTGTCTTTTTGCCGTGTTTAAGGCAGCCAGCTCTTGCAGCACCGTTTCCCGCAATTTCGTGTATCCGATGGCGCCACTCATGAAATGACCATTGACGAAGAAGCTTGGGGTGCCCGTGAGTCCGAGCCGCTGGCCTTCCAGTGTGTCCTTCTTTATGGTGTCACGCTGTTCTCCAGAGTCCAGGCATTTGTCGAAAACGGCGGTGTCGAGTTTTAATGCGCCGGCCTCCTGTTTCAGATCGGACACTTGAAGCTTCTTGGTTTGAAACAAGGAATCATGAAACTCCCAGAATTTGCCTTGCGCGCCCGCGCAGCGCGCGGCCTCGGCGGCTTTTGCAGCAAGGGGGTGCATGGGCAGAGGAAAGTCTTTGTAAACCAGTGACACCTGATCGCCAAATTGTTCCCGGAGCCGAGCCAGATCCGGGTTCACTTTTTGGCAGTAAGGGCACTCGTAGTCCGCGAATTCGATGAGTTGGACGGGGGCACTGTCGGAACCAAGCCGCGGATCGTTCCCCGCCTCGACGTGACCAGCGGGCTGGTTCAGCTCCACTACGACTGAATATTCCTCTCGCAGTGCGGTAAGGTATGCTTCCCGCGCTTTGTTCATGCGAAGCTGGCGTATGGTATCGATGATTTTAGGCCGCGCCACCTCATAGGTGTCGTCGGTTTGCACGCCCTCGTAGTAAAAGCGGAGCTGGTCCTCCGTAGGTTCTTGCACGTTGATGGAAACGTGACGCTTCAGTAATTCATCCACGCTCACGGATTCCTTCTTCGCCTGCATTTCCAATAGCTGATCTTCGATGAAATGCTCGAGGGCATCGCGCTGGGCAAGATAATATTTGTATCGGGCCTGAAGCAGTTTGCCTGCTTCTTTTTCCCCCAGTTCTTCGGCAGTAATCTTGCGGCCGGCAATCTCGGCTACCACGCTGGAGCTATCCTGGCCAACGGCCGGGACGGAAAAGGCGCCAAGGGCGATTCCCAGCCCAAGCGCGATCATCGTCTGCTGGGTTGACATAGAAATTCCTCTCTTCGGAACTCTAGAACTTTCTCTAGTCAGGAGGGGGATAAATTTAGAGACCCGGACACTGAGGGTAAACCCGGCGCCCGGGATGTTTGGATTTGACCCGGCTGAAGTCTCCAACGCGGCTACTTCAGCCTTGTCACCCCGTTATGTCGGAAGCCACTGCTTTTGACTAAAAGTCGTGATCTTCCGGCGTGCAGGAGCAGACACCTTTGCCGCTGCCGAGCACCTGCGCATACGAGCACAGGTTCTCCAAGAGCGTCTCTTCCGACGGCGAGAGGCAAGCGTTGGAAACCGGGGTCTCGGTCACGCTATAGCTCGCGGGGCCGTTAAAGGCCGTGTTCTGGACGTGGACAGCGGTTCCCCACAGTCCGTACGTCGGCACGACGGCAGTCGGGTTACCAGCCGAGTCCGAAATGATCTTAATGACGCCACGAGTCAGCACCTTGCCCGTCACGGTGTTGCCGGTCAGACTGTCGGTTTTGGCTGAGTTGATCCATTCCGAGTTATAACCGTCCGGAGTGACTTCGCAGCTGCAACACTCCTGCAACTCCTGGCTGTCATCGAATACGTAGTAATCCACCCACAGGTTTGCTTCGGTGTTGCCATCGTTGATGAAACGAATGGCGGCATTCGGAGCGCCACCGGTGTTCGCATTGGAAAAGTAGGTGACGAAATAGTCGCTCTGACCAAAGGCACTCCCGCCCATCAGGGCGACTGCCAGTATCAGAAACAGCAACAATCCGATCTTTTTCATTTGTTGAGCCTCCTGCTAGTTGTGCGCCGCGTGCTCGAGGGAAGGGTCTGCTTAGGCGCCGCGGGAACTCTAGTATCTTCCAGGGTTCTTTAGCAAGTACCCATGTGGCTTAGGTCTCGAAGCTAGTACTTATGGAGTAATTATGGAGTAGTTCCACAGCCCCCGCACAGACGGCAGAGCAGCTATGCGAAAGGACCCGCTCGGTTGGCGGGTGGCCGATCCATTGCCGAAGAACAGTATAAACCCTGGGGCGCCCGAACTTTCGCGTTCTTTGCGCTTCCTTTGCGGCCCGGCTGGCCCGAAGCGAGACTGGGTGGGAGAAAACCGCGCGGAGCGTAAGGTGGGCCATCCGCCCATCAGGAAGGCTTGAGTGACCAGGGTGTAAATTGTCTTGCAGAGCCATGCGAGCGGCTTCGGGGTTGAGCTTCTCGTGATGGGTGATGGCGATGACCGATGGTGGTGACAGAGATGAGCACAGGCCGGCTGGAGGCATTCAGCGATAGCGTGATCGCCATCATCGTCACCATCATGGCGCTTGAGCTGCGGCCTGGGCTTGCTCGAAGCCAAGCGCTTCCCTGCTCAACCGGAGCACGAAAGCGTCGATCAAACGACATTGAACGAGAGGTGGCATGAAAGCAGCAGTTGTCGGGACCTCGCCGTTCTTTATGGAGCCAACCCTTAAGGAGCCAACCCTTTGCAGAAAAGTGGAATCGTATGTGCCTGCATGGTTTGTCTGCATGAAATCGCTCACAGGAAGGCTGATCCGAGTGGTTACGGCGAATAACGTGCAAGTCGGTAAATAACCATCCCGGCGATGTTCCAAAAATCAATGGTGAGGACAATCGAATGAACAGCTTTAAGTTGTTTGCGTTAGCTACTGTCGCTGCAATCAGTTTTGCGATCACTGCCCCCAATACACAGGCTCAGGTAAGCGTCAGCATCGGAGTCGCGCCTGAATGTCCCTACGGCTATTATGACGTCGCGCCGTACGACTGTGCCCCCTATGGCTACTACGGCCCGGAGTGGTTTACGGGTGGCGTCTTCATTGGCGTGGGCCCGTGGTTTCATGGCCCGGAGGGCTTCCACGGCCACGTAAATAACCGTTTCCATCCCGAGCACGGCTATAGCGGCCCAAGACCACACCCTGGCGATAAACCCGAGCCCGGAAAGCGTCTCGATAAGATTCAGCACTTCAAAGGAAACGAAGTGCGCGATGGACGCGGGCATGCGGTTGGCAAGAAGTAGGGTTTTGCCGAAGGCTGAGGGCTGGGTCGGTGAAGAGCTGACCGCTACTTCTTATACAGGGTGGGCTGCGGGCCTTTTTCGAGGGTTTCGCGGTCCCAGATCCAGCCCTCGCGGGTGTAGCTGGCGAGTTCGAAGTCCTGGGTGAGTTCGAGAGCGTCGACGGGGCAGGCGTCTTCGCAGAGGCCGCAGAACATGCAGCGGCTCAGGTCGTAGGTGAAGTCGGTGAGTTCCTTGCGACGGGTGTGCTCGTTGCGCGCGCTGGAGACGACGATCAGATTCTCAGGGCAGGCCAGCGCGCACAGGTCGCAGGCAATACACATGGTCTCGTTGGTGTCGGGATTTACGTTGAGCCGGGGAGCGCCGCGATACCGCTCGGCCACCTGCGGCCGCTCCAGCGGATACTGCTCGGTGTAGATTTCTTTGGGATCCTGATAGCGGAAGGTGACCTTCAATCCCTGGAGAAGGTCGACAAGAAAGACTTTGCGCAGCAGGCTCGGGAGGTCCATTCCGAGTAAGCATACCACTTGGCTGTTGCCGGCTGCCAGGGCAGTTGGCCAGGTCAGTCCGGAAAGACCCGCACCGTGCCGGCGGGGAACTTTTGCGGCTCTGGTTTCGTATTTGAAACCAAGAGGATGCTATGCGAGCCTATCTCGCCAATCTGACGCCCAAGGCATTGATGCTGCTGGCCGTGCCCGTGGTTGCGATCGCGTATCCCATCGTGTCGATCGTGGCGCCGGCGGTGGTTCACGCGGTGGTGCCAGAAGTGGTGCGCTCGGTGCTGAGCCTGATCTGAAATGCGCCGCTGCCCCCGTCGAGGCGATGCCGGCATGTTGCAAGCGCCGTCTCTGCGGAAGCAGCCGTACCGAGCTTTAGTTCAGGCGTTGTTTCCGCCGGATTCTAAGCTGCCTTGGCCGGTACAGCCATGATCCGCTGGGTTGGCGATTTTACGAATGCCGCCGCGATTAACCCCACAATCACGAAGCCAATGAGGTTCTCGGCGATAGTGGCTACGGTGTAATTCAAGGGGAAGCCGTACCAATTCCAGTATTCCACATTGGTCATGAGAGCCACCACCAGCCCGAGCAAAGTCACGAAACCAACTCGCGAGGCGTACCCGGTCAGCCCAGGAGCCAGCGAAAGCAGGAAAGCTGCGAACAGTGCCAGAACAATATTCAGGATGCATTCATTCACCAGTTGGCCGGTCATCGCCCCGCCCGCGCCGGTGGAGTGGTAGATCATGATGCCGTAGGGCCCGCCGGCTTTCTCCGGCTGCACCTTCCCGGCCGCGTCCACTTGCGGGAAGAAGTAAAAGCCCGACTGCGGCACCGAAGCTTTCAGCGCATCCATGACCAGCGGCTGTTGCGGCAGATGCTGGATGCCCACTGTACCCAGGCCGAGAACCTCGTGCGCCAGGCCACCCCACAGGAACAACGCAAGTCCGCCCAAAACACCTGCCAACAGGATTCGTTTTGCCATAAAGTCCTCCTCTGGGAGGCATATTATGCCCGACACGGCACAGTTGGGAAGCGCGAATCGACGTGCGGCACGAATCACGTCCAGCACGATTCCGGGACCAGGCCGCTACAATAACCGTTCGCATGTTATTCCGAGGGCAACCCCGGCAAATAAGGAAGTAAGGTAGAAACATTACTCCTGACTACGACGAGCTATCGATGGACGAACTATCGATGGACGAGCAATCGATGGACGAACTGTGGATGAAGGAAGCTCTGCGCTCGGCTCAACGTGCGCTGGAAGCCGGCGAAGTGCCAGTGGGCGCGATCGTCGTCTGCGACGGACGCATCGTTGGGCGCGGTTGGAATCGCAACATCGGTGAATCCGATCCTACGGCGCATGCCGAGGTGGTGGCATTGCGCGAAGCAGGCAAAACCGTTGGTAACCATCGCCTGGCGGAGTGCGACCTGTTTGTTACAATTGAGCCGTGCGCCATGTGCGCCGGCGCGCTGGTTCATGCCCGGATCAAGCGCTTAGTGTACGGCGCGGACGACACCAAGGCGGGCGCGGTTCGGTCGGTGATGCAAGTGCTGAATCATCCGGCATTGAACCACCGCATGGAGATTTGCGGCGGCGTGCTGGCGGGCCGTTGCGCGGAATTGCTGCAAGCGTTCTTTAAGAGCCGTCGTTAGTCGCCGGTTGTCAGTCATTGGTCAAAATCGTTTGTAGTTTGTCATTCCGGGCGAAGCCGGGAATCCGGGTTTGACTGACTACTGACTACCGGCAACTGCTTTCCGGAGAGGTGCGTGAGTGG
>PMHV01000028.1 GCA_003156805.1 Acidobacteriaceae bacterium
GCGGCTTCGCGGTCTTCTTGTTCGAACTTACCCGAAGACCCCATGGAGTGGACGAGGTAATACGCCGTCTGCACTCCTGCCATCGCCGGCGCTAGTGAACTGCGATCCAGGCAATCTGCTTTCATGACTTCCGTGGAAGCAGCAACTTTTGATCTGAGAAAATCAGGTCGCCGAGCCAGGCAGCGAACCGGCCAGCCCGCTTTCTCCAACTCCTTGAGTAGGCGCCCCCCGATGTAGCCTGACGCTCCCGTTAACAGGACGAGCGGGCGATGATCCGCGCCCATTAGATCCCCCTCATTCGGTCCACTGAGTTATGCTGGCGTGATCGTAGCATTTCCCGGATCACTTGTTTTTCACGAAAGGTCAATAGCCGAGCACTTGAGTTTGTGCTCCGCCAGCTTTACTTATGCACATTCAAGCGCCCTGAAGGTGGCGTGGGGATAGTTTGATGTAACCAAGCCATTTCCACCAATTGAGAGTTGTTGGTTTCAAGTAAACCGCGTCGCACTTGTGTCGGAAACCACTTGCTGCTAGTGGCAGGACGGCCCTGCGTTCGGCGTGTGATTTTGCTGACAGGGATCTACGTCTGCGAGTCGATGGGCTGGACCAAAACCCAAGTANNCCGGCTGCGACCCCCTCACGGAAACGTCCGTAGAATTCCTGCATGTCAGTACAGGGCGCGATCTGCTTAAAGAAATTCTTTCCCACAACCTTCTGCCTGGTGAGACCAGAAAGCCCCTCTTCGTAGGCGTTATATCGGAGGACCGTGCCTTGAGCGTCGAGTTGGATGACTCCATAAGGAAGCGAGTCCAATTCCTTCTCACCGATGGAGTCAATCGTTTGGAAAATAAACGGTATGGGTGCTGCAGAATCAGAGGACACAGGATTCTCCAAGGGGGATAGATCGTCGCTGGGAAGCCTAATCGTCCCACACAAGGCACTCGGGGCACAAGCATCCAGAAGGTTAGGTTGGAATGGTTACTCGGGTCAATCCGCCAATCTGAGATTCTGATCGGATAACGGACTAATCGGAAGTTGGCAGATTCCGGAACTTNNAGTTAGCTTATGGTGGCAGACCCTTCATGATTATGAATTCCGATGCCAGACATCGGAGGAATTTTCAACTGAGAACATTCTGGGTGGTGACTCTGTGCTTTCCTGCTACCGTTCGTCATAGCGCCTGCCAACTCCTAGGCGTCCGTACTTCCCGCAAGCAGTGGGGGACAACATAGTTAAGCGTGACAATGAGATCGTCGCTTTGATCTCTCAACGCCAATTTGGTCTTCCAGCGTGTATCCCAAACACCTGCCTGCGGGAGGTTGTTGACAGCAGGCGCTAAAGCGTGTCGTGACAAGAGGTTATTCAACGGGAATGATCCACTTCGACAAGAGTGGGACACCGGTCGCTGAGTTCATTTGACCGAAATCCGTTTTCAGCTTAAATAGAGTTCGCGGATCGGACTGGTCCAGATCGGTGGCGTTTTCCGGTCGGGCCGACCGACAGAAACCTCGCGCTACAGGCTTCATATAGAGGCGAACGACGGGGAGGGTTCAAAAGTTACTATTCCGCTGCGAATCAATGGAGATGGTCTACGCTTGGTGGGCCGCCAGACTGTCCGTGACTTGGTCGATTCGACCACTTCCTGGATAAACCACCTGCTCGGACACGAAAACTCCGCGAGGAACGCTTAACGAGGATGCAATGTCAACCCAGCCATGGCCGGTCACGCCGGCCCTCTCAACCAACTTCGAATCTTACGTCGATTGCAAACGAGCTGCGGAATTCCTGTCTGTCGACCGGAAGACGATACAAAGGCTGTCTCGGGAGGGCAGAATTCCCGCTCACCCGGTTCTAACCGGCGCCCGCAAAGGACGCACCACATGGCGGTACAAGTTGAGCGAGCTTGACGAGTGGGCTCGCACTCAGCAACACTCGGTACCAGCCACCCGTGCCACATCTCGAAGGGAGAAGTGATGGCACGGTTTCAGAATGGATGGCTTCGCAAGAAGCATCGCAAATCCGGGGAGGTCTGGTTATTTTGCTACCGCCAGCGGCGTCAAGAGGATGGCAAGTGGGTGGAGGCCACACCCATCCGCGTAGGTTCCCTCAAGGAATTTCCCAGCGAGGAAACCGCTTGGCGGCGGGTGGAAGAACTCAGACTCAATCCCAATCAATCAACGTTCGGTGTCAGCCCGCAGGCTACATTTGGTCAGCTTGCGGCGCACTATACGCAACACGAACTCCCAGAGAACCAGGAGAATGCCCAGATCGAGAAAGCGTATTCGACGATCCTCAAGTATCGGCGCTATCTCAAACGTTGGGCCTTGCCCCGCTGGGAGACGACGCCAGCGCTCACCGTCGAGCCGATCGAGGTTGAGCGTTGGCTCAAGGCGCTCAGGAAGAAACATGGCCTTGAAAACTCAACTCTAGTAGAGATCCGGAAAGTCATGAACTTGGTCTACAAACACGGACAGCGATACGGGCTTCTTCCTCGTTCCGACGAGGGGAACCCAATTCATTTCGTCCGCCAATCGTCCAAGAGTGACTTCGAGCCGGTGATCCTCACCCTGCCCCAGGTACTCGATATTTTCGACAATCTGGATCTGATGCGCCGCACTATGGTCCTAACGGACGCGGCCACGGCGTTGCGTGTCAGCGAAATTCTGGCCCTGATGTGGAAGGATCTGGATTTCGTGGCGCAGCTGATACGGGTGCGCCGGGCTTACGTGTACCGCCGTTTTGGAGCTCCGAAATCGAAAGCCTCGAAGGCTCCGGTTCCGATGCATCCTCTGCTGGCGGCACATCTGCTCGCTTGGCGTCAGGAAACCCTCTACGCCTCCGACGAAGACTTGGTTTTTCCGAGTCTTCGCGCCAAGGGCACCAAGCCTCCCGCGGCCAACATGCTGGTTGCTGATTACCTGCGCGTGGCTGCCAAGAAGGCGGGAGTCGTGGCTCCGCCGCGCACCTTCGGATTCCACACTTTCCGAAGGACGCTCGCTTCGGTCTTGGTCAAACTGAAGGTCGATCCGAAGTTGGTGCAGGAAATGCTTCGGCACCAAAATCTGAAGACGACCCTTGAGGTCTACGCGAAGGCGGTGACCGAAGACAAGCTCGAAGCGCAGGGGATGTTCCTAGAGTTGCTGTTCCGCGGCAGGAAGGCGGCTGAACCCGATCCGGTCAAAAACCTGGAGAAAACAGCTCCAGTGACGGGTTTGGTGCAGTAGTGCGGGCAACTGCGGGTAAACTGCGGGTAATACGCAAAATGAAAAGTAATGTTAACTGCTTTGAAATGTGGTGGCCAGGGACGGAGTTGAACCGCCGACGCCAGCCTTTTCAGGGCTGCGCTCTACCACCTGAGCTACCTGGCCACGTTTCGAAACCCGCCCATCCATGCCGGGCTACGAGGACTGTCTGGGAGCACGCGGATAGAGCGGGATCGCCAATCCGCGATTCCCGTTTGAGAAATCGCCGCTGCATGTGCAGGAAGCGTGAGGAACGCTGTCGATTATAGCAACTGCCGGGAATTCTCTCAACGATGCCTGCGCACGAGGCAGCCTCCCAAAAAACAGTTATTTAAGACACTCCTGCGCCGGGCGGCGATCTAATGCACATGAGATGGATTCGGCGTCGACATTCCTGAAACTTTCGCGCAACTTGTTCCCTTAGACTGTTTCTGGCAATGAGGCCGGTGTGAGCCGCGTCCGCTTCTCGGAGCGCTCAGAAATATCTTCTAACGATAAAAATGCGGGGACCGAATCCCGGCCCCCGCCCTTGGCCGCTCTGTTGTCAGCGCTACTTGCCGCCCGCTGAGGACGAGTGCTGCCCCAGCCAGGACGCCAGTTGAGGTTGTTGTTGCGACTTGAGATCGACGCAGTTATTGATCCGCTCAATCGATTGCTTGTACGTCCGCTCCGCGGCTTCGACCTTGTGTGCGGTGAAGAATTCTGCAACCCGGTCACGCATTTGCGTATCGCAGAAAGCGGATGTCGATCCAACCACCCGTGCGCTGGCAAACGGACCGCCGGCCTTTTCGATCGCCGGCCAATGTTGCTGCACGAAATCCCAGGCCAGTTTTTCTCCCGCTGGGTTCCGCATCACGCCTGTAACCAGTTGCAGTGCATCCTGCGAGCGAACGTCAGGCGAGATCGCAAACTCCAGGGTTCGCTCCTGCAGCTTTGGATCGTCGAACTGGGGCAACGTGAAAAAGTACATGTAATATTCTTCCGGCGACTTAGGGTTTTTCAGCGCGGTCATTACCCGGTCGTAGAAAGCCTGATCGCCGTTGAGCGCCGCCAGGGCGAGCGCGCCCGACGCCAACTGACGGTCCACGGAGGCCGGATTGTCGAGTGCCTGGTCGGCGAGCTTGCGGGCTGCGGCCAGCACTTCAGGATCGCGAGCATCGTAGCCGAGAGCGTTGAACACCAGCGAGCGCAAAGTCTTCTGCTCGTCGGTTTCTCCCGGTTTCGGATCCCATCCCACGTCCTTAAGGATGGGCTCCAAATACTGGCGCAGCCACGCGCGATAGGACTCTTGATCGTTCTCATTTACCAGGTAGCGGCCGATGTAATCGAGGCGTTCGAACAGATCTTCCATCACGGCACGATTACGATCCGCGCCCAGGCCTTGGGCGAGAGCGAGATAGTCGCCGACCGGCTCACGCCCCACGCGCACGGACGCCCAGATGTCAGACTGCACCGCGATTCGTTCTGCCGGAGTCAATGCGGTTTCGGCATCTTCGGCCAGAGCGCGAACCGCCTCCGGCTGGTAACCGACACGGTAATAGCCGGTAGCTCCGGCATTCGCCAGCACCCAGGTGGAACAGCCGGGCAGGGTGAAAGTTGCCTGTTTGCCGGTGAGCAATTCGCACTTCGGGGCGCTCTTGCCGTTCGCAGAAGATTTCAGGCACAAGGGAACCTGCCAGATCTGATCTGACGGCGCCTCGAACTTGGCCCGGTCGACGTAGTAACGCTGCTGATCGAGAGCGACCGTGGTCGAGCCTGCGGAGCACTGCGATTTGACGTTAATGATGGGAACGCCCGCCTGCTTTACGAAAGTCGGCATGATCTTGTCGACCGGCTTCTTGGAGGTTTTCGCCTGCGCCTCCCAGAAGTCATCCGCTGTGGCGTTCGCATACTGATGCTGTTTCAGATACGCGTTCACTCCCGCGCGGAAAGTCTCCTCGCCGAGGTAGGACTCCAGCATCCGCAACACCGCCGCGGCTTTGCCATAAGCGATTCCATCAAACAATTCCTGAATCTGAGCCGGCGTCTCAGCAGCCTGGTGGATGGGCCGTGTGTTGGCCAATGAATCGGTGTTGAGCGTGCCCGCGGCATCGCTCACATCGTCGAGATTAAAATTCCATGCCGGCTTCCAGGCCTCGATCGGCTTGCTCGACATCCACGTGGCAAAGCCCTCATTCAGCCAGATGTCATCCCACCATTTCATCGTAACCAGATCGCCGAACCACTGGTGCGCCATTTCGTGGGCAACCACGGAAGCAATCTCTTTCTTCAAGCCGATCGATCCGTGCTGCTCATCGATCAGCAGAATCACCTCGCGGAAGGTGATGCAACCCGTATTCTCCATGGCGCCTGCCGAAAAGTCCGGCAGACCGATCAGGTCCAGCTTGCCGTAGGGATACTTGATGCCGAAATACTTGTCGTAATAGCCCAGGACATGCTCCGCCACTTCGAGCGAGAACTTGCCCATCTCTTTCTTTCCCGGGGTGGCATAGACGCGAATCGGAATGCCGTCCGCCTCGCCCTCGATGTACTCGAAGTTGCCAACAACCAACGCCGCCAAATAAGACGACATCCTGGCCGTGGTGGCAAAGCGCACCGTGTGCTTGTCGCCGGGACCAGCGGTATCGGAGGCGATCTTCTGGTTCGAAATCGCCACCAGTCCTTTGTCGGCAATGGCGGTGATGTCGAATGTGGCTTTGTAGTCAGGCTCGTCGAACGACGGAAACGCGCGCCGTGCGTCGGTGGCTTCAAACTGCGTGGCAGCGTATTTGCGGCCCTGGTCGTCCTTGCCCAGATAAAGGCCGCGCATTTCGTCATTCAGGATGCCGGTGTAAGTGATGTGGATGGTTGCAGCGCCGGCAGCCAGCGGCTTTTCCACGGACAGCACAACCATTTCTTTCTCTTTTTCCGGTCGGACGGTGGCTTTTTGCGTGGCGCCGCCGCTGGTGATGGTGACATCTTCGAAAGTGATATCGACCGCGTTGAGAGTGATCTCAGAAGTCGGCTTCAGCACTCGGATGGAAAGGGTTTCATCGCCGTCAAAGGTAGCTTTGTCGAGATCGGGCGCAAAGCTGAGTTTGTAGTTTTCGGGTGTGGCCAGCTCCGGCAGCCGCTGTGCCGCCGCCAACGAAAGTACCGTCACGGCGAAGGTGAGTACCGCAAGGATTCGCTTCATAGGTTTTTCCTCAGGAAGTTCTCTCAGAATTTATTGCCAGACTTTACTTATTGCCAGACATTGATGGCCAGACATTGATGGCCCAGATTCGGTTGCTGAAAATGGCTGTCTATCCTCTTCCTTCCTCGACGTCTCCGACGAAAATACGCAAACGGTCACTCTCGGTCCATACGTCATACGTAATGAGCGCGCAAAAGTTCAAACAAACGATGCAAGCCCGTCCGCTACACCGCCCAGCACGGTCAGGGCGCAGCGGTTGGCTCCAAACCAGTACGGAATCTCACGACAGTCTTCCACCGCAAACACCGCCAGATCGGCATCTTTGCCGGGTTCAATGCTTCCCTTCCGGTCCGCGACGCGCAGCGCCCAGGCGCCGTTAATTGTAGCCGCTGCGACGGCTTCCCCCGGAGTCATCTTCATGTGCGTGCAGGCCAGCGACATCGCCATGGGCATACTCATGGTCGGAGAGGTACCCGGATTGTAGTCCGTCGCCAGCGCCACCGGCACGCCCGCATCGATCAGCTTGCGCGCTGGAGGATATTCCTTCAGCCCGAGAAAGTAATTCGCTCCCGGCACCAGCGTGGCGATGGTTTCATGTTTGGCTAGCTGCGCGATATCGTCTTCGTTCACGTGATCCATGTGGTCGAACGACGCCGGATCGAAACGAAAAAAGGGTCGCAGCGCTGTATGAGCAAGCTGGCCCATGTGCGCACGCACGCTGAGACCATGCTCCATGGCCGCTTCAAAGATCTGCTCCGCCTGGCTCGGCGCAAAGGCCCCTTGGTCGCAAAAAACGTCCACG
This sequence comes from Acidobacteriaceae bacterium, assembly GCA_003156805.1. Lineage (GTDB taxonomy): Bacteria > Acidobacteriota > Terriglobia > Terriglobales > Acidobacteriaceae > Sulfotelmatobacter. The sequence continues at coordinate 7,220 of PMHV01000028.1, forward strand.
AACTGGGCGAGCTTCCGCTTCGCAGCCGCCGGGATCATCTCCTTACAGACGATCTCAACATACTTTTGTGAGCAGCCCTGAAATTCTTTTGGGACGACGTGAGCACCAAGAAGAGTCGCGACAACCGTCCCCGCCCAGCGCGAAGCAGCCTCGCGGATCGCTTCCAGCGACTTCAGTTCCGACTGAACCGTCAATCCGTATCCCGACTTGGCTTCGACCGTAGTCGTGCCCTGAGCGGCCATGTCGTACAGCGCGGCCAGAACCCTCGCTGCCAGCGCACTCTTCCCTGCCCTGCGCACGCCCTCCAAACTCGACCGAATTCCGCCGCCGGCCGCAGCGATCTCTTCGTAGGAAGCGCCCTCGATCCGCTTCTCGAAATCTACCAGCCGCGGACTCACGAAAACCGGATGCGTGTGCGAATCCACAAAGCCGGGTAAAACTACTTTCCCTGCACAGTCGATCTCAGTGACTTTCTTTCGGTTCTTCTTCAGCCAAGGATCGCGCAGAGCGTCTTTGGTGGTGCCGACGGAAACAATCTTTCCTCCAAAGCACAAGACGGCGCCATCGTTAAGGATGCCGAGTTGTTTGAGGTCAGGACCACGGCGCGGACCAGCCTTGGCCGAAAAAGTCTGGAGCGTAAGAAGCTGGCCGATGTTGGCCAAGAGGATCGGAAGCTGGATCTTCTTATCTCGTTTCTTGGTTGAGGTCACGCTACAGCAGTCTAGCAGCCGCCGAGACGAGACGGCTCGCAGGGCATTTATCAATTATTTCTGAATGTCGGATATGTTATATAATTGGGTATTCAGACATGGAGGGACAATGCAATCGGCAAGAGTCGGAAAGCGAGGCGTGATCGTTGTGCCCGCAAAGCTGCGCAAGCGCTTTGGTATTGAAGAGGGTAGCATCGTGATTGCCGAAGAGAAGGAAAACGGCATCCTCATTCGCCCCGCCATGGTTGTTCCCGTCGAACGATATACTCCGCAGCGTAAAGCGGAATTTCTTCTCTCCAACGCTGTCGACGCAGCCGACTACCGTCAGGCCCGGAAAGAGGTTCGGAAGCTGGGCCTTGATCCCGATTCGATTCCACACCGGCGACCGGAATAAATGGACCGGCTGTTTCTTGACGCCAACGTTCTGTTTTCTGCGGCTTACCGAGCTGATGCGGGACTTCTCCAACTCTGGAAGCTCAAGGCTGTGACATTGTGCAGCTCCCGCTATGCCTTGGAGGAGGCCAGAATCAACCTTACCGGTGAAGATCAACGGATGCGGCTCACTAAGCTGTCGGGATCGCTCCATCTGTTTGAAGCTGGCCAAAGGCCACTTCCACGAGGGATTTCCCCGCCCGAGAAAGATGTGCCGATTCTGCTCGCTGCCATCGAAGCTCAGGCCACTTATCTGCTGACAGGTGATGTTCGACACTTCGGCCCATACTTGGGTGGGAAGATTGGGGAGACTGCGATTGTGCTTCCCGGAGAGTACCTCAGGATGCGCGCTCATGAGAAGTAAGACTGGCTGTCGAAGAACTCCGGGCGCTCCGTGCCTCCGTAGTGGATGTCACGGCTTCTGCATCGGAATGCAAACCGCCGTCTTCTTCGCGAACTCTTTCGCCGCCTCATACCCCGCGTCCACGTGCCGGATCACGCCCATCCCTGGATCGGTCGTCAGCACGCGCTCGATGCGTTTCGCCATCATCTCTGTCCCATCAGCCACGGTGACTTGCCCGGCGTGCAGCGAATAGCCAATGCCTACGCCACCGCCGTTGTGAATCGACACCCAGGACGCGCCTGCAGCCGTGTTCAATAACGCGTTCAGCAGCGGCCAGTCGGCGACGGCGTCGGAGCCGTCTTTCATGCTCTCGGTCTCGCGGAACGGAGACGCCACCGAGCCGCAATCGAGATGATCGCGGCCAATCACGATCGGGGCCTTGATCTTGCCTTTCTTTACGAGATCGTTGATCGCGAGACCGAATTGCGCGCGCTCGCCGTATCCCAGCCAGCAAATGCGCGCGGGCAAGCCCTGGAACTTGATGCGCTTGCGTGCCAGATCAATCCAGCGGCGCAGGATGCGATTCTCGGGAAACAACTCTAGTACCAGCTCGTCGGTCACATGAATATCGGACGGCTCGCCCGACAACGCCACCCAGCGAAACGGCCCGCGGCCTTCGCAAAACAGCGGACGAATATACTCCGGCACGAACCCGGGAAAGTCATAGGCATTCTTCACGCCGCGCTGAAACGCGAACGTGCGGATGTTGTTGCCGTAGTCGAACGTGACCGATCCCATCTTTTGCAACCGCAGCATGCCTTCCACGTGCCGCGCTATGGCGTCGAGAGATTTCTCCTGATATGCCTGCGGGTCGCACTTGCGCAATTCCAGCGCCTCTGCAAAGGTCATCCCGTTCGGCACATATCCGTTCAGCGGATCGTGCGCCGAAGTCTGATCGGTCAAGATGTCCGGAACCACGCCGCGCTCGGCCAGTTCTGGAATTACGTCAGCGCAATTCCCCACCAGCCCGACCGAGACGTTTTCTTTTTTGCGCACCGCGTTCTTCAGAATTCTTAGGGCTTCATCAACCGTCGTAACCATGAAATCGCAATAGCCGGTCTTCAGCCGCTTCTTGATGCGCTCCGGATCAACGTCAATCCCCAGAAAAGCTGCACCCGTCATGGTCGCGGCCAGAGGCTGGGCGCCACCCATCCCGCCCATGCCGCCGCTCACGATGAGCTTGCCCGCGAGATCGCCGCCAAAATGTTTTTCGCCCGCGGCCGAAAAAGTCTCAAACGTGCCCTGGACAATGCCCTGTGAACCGATGTAGATCCACGAACCCGCGGTCATCTGCCCGTACATCATCAGCCCGGCGCGCTCCAGTTCGTTGAACTTCTCCCAGTTCGACCAGTGGCCGACGAGATTTGAATTCGCGATGAGCACGCGCGGCGCATGGGCGTGGGTCTTGAACACGCCCACTGGCTTGCCCGACTGCACCAGCAGGGTTTCGTCGTTCTCCAGCCGCTTCAGGGTCGCGACGATGGCGTGGTATGCCTCCCAACTCCGCGCCGCTCGCCCGGTTCCACCGTACACGACCAAGTCTTTCGGCCGCTCGGCGACTTCTTCGTCGAGGTTGTTCATCAACATGCGCATGGCAGCTTCCTGCTGCCAGCCTTTGCAGGTGATTTGATTGCCGCGCGGCGCGCGAATCGGCGTGTAGGTGGACGGTATGATTTCCGTTTCTACCGGCATCCTTAGATGTTAGTGCTTTGGCAGGAAGTGTTCAATGCGCAAAGCCGATGTGACCCAGTCGTTCATTCGCCATGACGAAGGCCTCTTGTGATTCTCGCGGAAACTCAGATGGAAAGTAGAACTGGAAACCTCGTAAAATCTACCGGCGCATCACCAGGTGCTGTAAGCCGTGCCATCGCTGGCGGTCGCGCTCGATGCCGATTTCACGTCGCTGATGCCGGGGTCCTGTTGATCCACCGCAAGCAGTATGTCTTCCTGCACCACTTCCCAGTTGGCCTGTCCGGTCATGGGATCCTGGGGAATATTCTTGAGGTAGCCGGCCTGCACCACATCATCGAGCGCCTGCGGTGCCTTCTGCTTATCGAGCGTGTACTGGTCGATCACTGAGCGCAGGGTAAACAAATCCTGGCGCAACACCGCCTCGCGCGCGTGCACAATCGACTGGTTATAAAGGGGGATTGCGATCGCCATCAGAATCAGCATAATGCTGATCACGATCATCATCTCCATCAGGGTAAAACCGCGGCTCCGCCCCGTTTTGAGCCTTCTTGCCATTTACCAATCCTTGTACTTTGTGCCGTCGAATCCGGTGCCGGCTGACTTGGTGTAGACGTCAAACAGGTTCTGCCCGCCCCATGAATCCGAATCGGGATCGTCCTGCATCGAGCGCATCCCCCACTCCTTGTTGCCGGTCATCGGATCCACCGGAATGCTGCGCAGGAATCGCACCTTTTTCCCCTGAACATCCACGCCCTTCACCAGGGTTTCCAGATCGGGTGGATAACCCTGGCTGTCCACCTTGATCTGGAAGGCTTGGCGGTCGGCCGCATCCTTGTAGCGATCGATAGCGTCCCGCATCTCCCACAGATCTTCTCGCAGTTGATGTTCCCGGTCCCGTTGGACTTTCAGCCGGGCCAGCGGTAACGCCATGGTGGTAAGAACCAGCAAGATGACGGTGGAGATGATTAGTTCGAGGAGCGTGAAACCACGCTCGGGTCCCGTGTTGCGCCCGCGCTGGAATCTCCCACTCTTCATCGTCCCGCCGTCTTTTTCCCCGTTCTTGAAGGTCCCGCAGCCGGCTATTGAACCGTCACCGAGGCCTGCGCTCCGTTTACCGTGATGGCCTGCAACCCAGGGTCGCGCGCGCCGCCCCGGGTAATGGTTAGAGGAGTCTGCCCGTTGGCCTTAGCCTGAAACGTCAAAGTCACCACAGTGCCCTGCCCGGAAACTCCCCCGGCTCCGGGCGGCCGAGTGGCCGTAACCTGCAAAGATCCTGTGGTCTCATCCTCGCGGTGCACCAGAGCCACAGCCTGTCCATCCTGCGACAGGAATCCTCCGTTGGAGATATTCACCAGTTGCAGTTTGGCCGGATCGTAATTCAATTGCACCGGAACGGAATACACGTTCTGCGCCCCCGAAATCAGCAGATTGACCACAAAGGTATTGCCCTTGGCGGCCGTGATCTGCGCCGGATCAAACAGGAAACTGGCCGGACCGCCAGGCGCAGAGGGAGCGGCCGCGCTGGGATTCGGATTCGACGGTGGCTGGCTGCCAGGCTGGCCGGGCGTCGCCGGGTTCGCCGGAGCCTGCCCTGCGGGAGCTGCCGCGGGAGCAGGAGCGACCACGTGATGCAACTGAATGGCGTTCGCCGTCCCGATCTCGATCGCGCGCTGGTTGGCTTCTCTTACATCCGTTCCGCGGATGATGTGCGGAGTGATGGCGAATACCGTCTCGTCCTCGGAATGATCCTGCGTGGTCTGCCCAAAAAAGTACTTCAAGATTGGAATCTGCGCCAAGCCCGGGATCCCGCTCAGCGACTTGGTCTGCGAATCGTCCATGATTCCGCCAATCAGGCTGGATTCGCCGTCCTTCAGACGAATTTCGTGGTCGATTTTTTTCTGCCCGATGATGGGCTGGCTGATTCCGCCGATGCTCGACTGCCCCACCACCGAGGAGATCTCCATCGAGATCTTCAGAGTGACTTCCCGGTCCCCGTGTACGTGCGGCGTAACGTCGATGTTCACTCCCACATCCAGATACTGAAACTGGGTATTGACCAGCGGATTAATTCCCACTCCTCCGATTCCAGGCTGAAACGATCCCGTGGCTACCGGCACCCGTTCCCCGATCTTGAGTGTCGCCTTCTGGTTATCGAGCGCCCGAACCTGAGGGTTCTGAATCATCTTCGTGTCGCTGTCGCCCATCACCGCCGATAGGTTGGCGGAGGGAATCGTCACCTGGAAGTCGGTGGCGTTCAGGTTGCCGAGAGTGTTCAGTTCAAGTCCGCCAGAGCTGGAGGTCGTTGACGTGGTGGTGGTTCCCGTGGTGGTTGGTGTGGTCGTATTCAGGTTGCTCTGCAAAGCGACCGTGGCGCTGGTGGGCGGACTCAAACCCAGGGTGCGCGATTTGTCTTTGCTCACCTGCAGTACCGCGATGTCGACGATGACTTCCGGACGCGCCTTATCCAGATCGTCCACCAGCTTTTCCGCCAGCGCGATCTGGTCGGGAGTGCCGCGCACCACCACCGCATTCTGCGAGAGCAACTGCTGAATACGCTGCACGTCGAGCACGGCGCGGATCGAGTTCACCACATCCTGCAACTCGGTGGGCTGGGAAAGATTCTGCAAATAGAACGTCTTCAGTACGCTCTGTTCCAGTTCCTTGCGCTTGGCCGCATTGTCCTGGGCCACAAAAATCGTATTCCCAGTCACCGGCCGCCAGAAGGTTTTCGATTCCAGCGCTGTGATTTCCAGCGCCTCTTCCAGGGTCACTCCGTTCAGTTCCACCTTGATGCGCCGCGAAGTGTAATCCGGATCGAACAACACGTTGATCCCGGCCAGTTGTCCGATCGTCTGGTAGATGACCTTGGAATCTTCGGTGAGCTTGACGGTGATGGGGACGTTCGAGATCGGAGCTAGCTCCACCGGGCCTGACGCGTCCTGGAGCCTTCGCTCCAGACTGTGGGGCGGCCCCGCCGCCTGGGGTGCAGGATTGCGGGCATCATTGATCATCTGCAACGTGTGCTTCAACTCCTGTTGCGCGATGAACATCGAAGTATCGATGGCTACGGCCCGCTGAAATAGGGCAACGGCCTCGTCCAGCTTACCCTCGTCGCGCAGCTTCTGGCCTTGGTGCACGAGGGCTAAAGACGCCTGGGGGCGAGCCCGTTCGAACGAGGTCCGATAGCGCAAGTCCTTTGGTTTCAGATCGTAGGCCTGCTTGTAGAATTGGTAGGCAGCCTCGTAGCTCTGGCGGGCCTCGGCATCCTGGCCTTGGCTGAAAAGTTTCTTGGCCTTATCGGCGGCGCCACCAATCAGCGTGGCAACCGCGACCAGCAGCAGCACAATGGCCGGGCGCTTCAGACGTCTCATTCGTTAGTCCTCGCTAAAGAGTCTTCGCCGGACAAGCAGTATTTCCCTTGCGGCCGCAGTGAACCCAGGGACCTACTCGACGCACCAAAGAAAATGCTTTTGCCGCGATTATAGCATCGCCGTTCGCGGCTCCCCATCTGATTGCACCCAAGGCAGTTACACTCTTTGGTCTTAGCCCCAGTGGGGCACGACCTCAGATTGCAGACCTCAGCCTTCAGACCTCAGCCTCATGCGCTCGGAACCTACGTAGCGATTCCATAGTGGATCACTTTCTCCCTCATTCCAGAGGCGTCATCCCAAAGCCCCGCGTTTTCACCAGCGGGGCGAGGGATCTCCCGAAGTCCGAAGTCTGAGGTCCAAGGTCCAAGGTCCAAGGTCGGGTTTTTTCCCTGTTAAGATAAAATCGAAGCAATCGGCCAATCGAAGTTTGAATCAAATCACTCAATCACTCAATCGCCCGATCACTCAATTTCCATGGCCCGCCAATCCACACATCAAACCAAGCCCAACCCGGAGAAATCCCCGCACCGCGACCCCACGGCCTCCGGCCAGCGCGATGCTGCCGTCAATAGGATCGCTTCACATAACTACTTCTTGCTGGAAAAATTTGAATGCGGCGTGGTTCTTACCGGAACCGAGGTCAAATCCATCCGCAACGGCCTCGCCAACCTCAAAGACGCCTACGGCCTGGTCAACGGCGGCGAACTCTGGCTGCTCAACGCCCACATCGGACCCTACGAGCACGGCAACATGAACAACCACGCCCCGCTCCGCACCCGCAAGCTGTTAATGCACGCCGAAGAAATCCGCAAGCTGATCGGCAAAACGCAACAGAAAGGCCTCACCCTGATCCCCGTCCGCATGTACTTCAAGAACGGCAAAGTAAAAGTCGAACTAGCCCTGGCCAAAGGCAAGCAGCTCTGGGACAAACGGGAAACCGAACGCCGCCGTACCGCCGACAAAGAAGCCCGAGAAGCCATCCGCAGCCGAAAGAAGTAAGCGAGTAGCGCCGCCGTCCCGGCGGCAGGGCGGCAATGTAAGGTTTAAGTGGGGGCAGCTCCCCGAGCCTGCCCTGAGCGGAGCCGAAGGGGCTGTCCAGCTGGGCAAAGCCCGGCGATGTCAACATCTTTAGAGGAGCCACAATGAAACTCAACCCGCAGAAAGTGGAGGAGGCTGTACTTGCTGTCTTGTGGCTCACCTTACACAACGAGGTAGAGGCGTGGAAGACAATCGATTGGGACACCATTCATAAATTCGCCGAACGTTGCGATGCCGCCCTACGCGTGTACTCATAACCCGTGAAAACAGGAGGGACAAAATGCTGTTTCTAAAGCTCTCGGTCGTTGTTTTCGCTACCGTTTGTGTACTCGTGCTGTTCACCTATGCCTGGGCCGTCGCCCACATCCCAGGGGCAAAGTGGGTCGTCGGCAAAAACCAGGGGGCAACCGGGATAGATGTCAGTTTGCTGCCTTCCATAACACTGCATTCGCCACTGTATTGGTTGCTGGCAGTTGCCATACTGGCTGCGGCCGGGTGGCTTGGCCGCCGCTGGGTGCTTCCCTATTAAGAGCGGTTTTAGAATGGGTACGTAACCGGGGCGGTTCGCCCCGGTTGACGATATACGTCACCATCAGCTGGAAATCGGCCACCGCTATTACATACGCGGACTACACTGGTTCCACGCAACCGGACGGACCCGGCATTCAGGATTGCGGGGCGACCCAGGTCGGAGTCTGTACTCCCGCGACAATGCCAGTTTTAGCCCCGATTAATGGGGTGCGGATTGGAGATCAGTATAGCTGCAGCGGCCCTCCGGCCGGAGCGCAGTGGCAGGTCATTAGTAAGTGCTGGGGCTATGGCTCGTCAGGGCCATATTGTTACAGCGTCCCCGGACTGACCGGCTCAGGGCTGTTGGCGGCGTCATCCTGAGCTGGGTGCCCCGCTTCTCGCAAAAGTACGCGAGAAATGGGCTGACTGCCGATGCAATATAGGGCCGCTGCAGCCCAGAATAAAGTACTCTATAGCCGCGTCCGATCCCGGGGTACAATGTCGCGTCAGCGTTGCGAATTGGGGAGGATCCGACGTGATCAGGAGTAATAGCTGGAAGACAATATGTACCGTATTTGTGATTTGTTCTGCGATGGCAAGCGCAGCGTTTGCGCAGACCTTCAACACGCTGGCAAGTTTTGACGGTGTTAATGGCTCGAATCCGTTCTACGGGTCCCTCGTGCAGGGGCGCAACGGGAACTACTATGGGACCACCAAGCTTGGTGGTATGGGGAGTTGCTACTTCGGAAACGGCTGCGGTGCGATTTTCGAGGTTACTCCCGGCGGCACGCTTGAGGGGCTCTACAGTTTCTGTAGCCACAATAATTGCGCTTCGGGCGACATTCCATTGTCTGGTCTGCTCCTGGCCAGCGACGGCGATGCGTACGGAACTGCCTGGTATGGTGGTTCAAGCGGTTTCCCGTGCTTCCAAGGATGTGGCACGATTTATAAGGTTGCAAAGGGCACGGTTAGCACACTCTATAACTTCTGCGCACAGCTAGACTGCGCGGATGGCGCTGCTCCGTACGCCGCTCTGATCGAAGGCTCGGACGGCAATTTCTACGGCACCACTTCCGTTTACGGGCCTTTCTCCGGAGGCAGTGTTTTCAGAATCACGCCCGCAGGACAACTGACCACGTTGTACAGTTTTTGCCAACAGTCGGGTTGCACCGACGGAGAATACCCCAATGCAGGAGTCGTCCAAGGTAGCGATGGGAATCTTTACGGTACGACATACTACGGCGGGGCCAACGGCTGGGGGACAGCCTTCAAAGTTACTCCCAAGGGCACACTGACCGTACTCCACAGCTTCGCGGGAACGCCCACCGAAGGCGGTTATCCTTCTGCCGGCCTGGTCCAGGGCGCAGATGGAGCCTTCTACGGCACGGCTCTTCACGGGGGCGCGAATACCTGCTTTGAAGGCTGCGGAACGGTATTCAAAGTTACTTCCTCGGGAGTATTCAAGACCCTGCACACGTTTGGCGGTGCTGACGGCTCGCTTCCAGGGGCGGGTTTGATTCAAGCTACGGACGCTAATTTCTATGGGACGACCACTGGCGGAGGAAATGACAACGCGGGTACCGTCTTCAGGATCTCTCCGACCGGCACGCTGGAAACTCTCTACAGCTTTTGTGCCCAGACCAACTGCACTGATGGAGCTACGCCTTGGGGAGCTTTACTTCAGGCGACCAACGGCACCTTCTATGGAACGACATACGGAGGGGGCAATTCCTCTTGCCAGGATTGTGGAACGGTCTTCAGCCTCAACATTGGCCTCGGCCCATTCATCGCTCTCGATCGTGCTGTAGGAAAGGTCGGGCAGGTGGTCGGCATTCTTGGGCAAGGCTTCACGGGAACAACAAATGTCTCGCTGAACGGGATCCCCGCAAACTTTAAAGTTATTTCCGGCACTTACATTAACGCAACAATTCCAACAGGTGCCACTACCGGTTATGTCACGGCGACCACGCCCACTGGTACGCTGACAAGCAACGTGCCCTTGCGTGTGATTCAGTAGGGCACCCAGGTTTAGACACCCACCACGGAAGTGTGCCGCCCGCCAAGGCCCGCAAGCGCGAGGTGCGCGACTAGCGGCGCGTGCTGTTCCCCATCCGGCCCGCGCCCTTCGAAACCCTGCACGACTGGGAGTGCTTCGACGCCGACACCGGAAAACATTCCGCCCGCGAGATTCGCGAGTATTTCATTCCCGACTTCAGCAACTGGAAACATCACGACTCGTATCAGGAAGCCCTCCAGCGCCTGCTCAGCGACCTGAAAGCCTCCGACTCCAAACCGAAATAGCAGCGGATACCGGACGCTCGGTAGTGGCTCAATTTGAAAATCTTCAACGTTGCGCCCTCCGGCGTCATCCCGAAGCCCCGCGCTTTCACCAGCGGGGCGAGGGATCTCCCGTGCGCACACAGCCGCCCCTTTTCAAACTGAGCCACCACCGGAAGCTCACATCGGTTGCATTTTTTGGTTGTCCATGGGCAGACTTTCTCTTAACCTGAATGGTGAGCAGGAGACAGCCACCATGACCATCAACCTCACGCCGGAACAAGAGAGTCGGCTGCAAGCCCTCCTGAGTCGTGGCGCGTACGAATCCGTTGACCAGGTGGTCGAGGCGGCCCTGGCCGCCGTGGAACAGCGTACTCTTCCAGGTTTTGCCGGCACACCAGATGAACTCGACACGCTGCTCTCCGAAGGTCTGGCATCCGGGGAATTGGCGGAGTCCGAATTTTGGAGTTCCATCACCCAACGGACCAACGCCTTGCTGACCGAGTATAAATCCGGCCGACGTTCGTGAAGGTTTTCTATCGGCAAGCCGCGAGCGACGACGTCGTCCGCCAGTTTCGCCATTACCTCATTGAGCAGAATGTTCCCGAGATTGCCTTGCGTTTCCGCGACGCCGTCCGGCACACTGTCGATTCGTTGCGGGAACATCCGCTGGTGGGAGCGCGCTATCGTTCGAGGAAGCCGGAACTTCAAAACCTGCGATCATGGCCTGTAGCAGGCTTCGAAGCCGTCCGAATTTATTATCTGGCGGAGAGCGATGCCATGCACGTGATTCGTGTCCTGCATGGCAAGCGTGATGTGAAGCGTATCCTGGAACGGGGAAGCTCAATTTAGCACCGGAAAAGATTCCGCCCGCGAGATTCGCGAGTACTTCATCCCCGACTTCAGCAACTGGAAAAACCACGACTCCTATCAGGAAGCCTTCCAGCGCCTGCTCAGCGACCTGAAAGCTTCAGACTCAAAGCCGGGTTAAAGAACGAAGTAAAGAATTTCCACAAACCCGATGTGACATCTAACCTTGTCCACAGCCCATCCCTTGCGCGATCATGGTCGAGGCCGTGACGGTTGGCCGAAGCCAATTCGCCGCGCCCTGAAGCCCTTTGCTTTCTAGAGTTTAGTATCTAAGTTCTTTGAAAAAGGTATTTTGCGGGGAATTTCCCGCCAACATGAAGATTCCAAAGATTTTGTAAAAGGGGGGAGGGGAATATTCTCGATTTTTCAGCGGAACAGGAAGCGATCCAACGAGAGTCCCGAAGACAACGCCATGAGCCCCGAACTTTATTTTCCGGTCGGAATCCACAGCGCGGAGTGGTCAGTGGCCGTTGATCCGCGGTCAATAAAATTCAGGACTGGCCACTGGTCACTGGCCACTAACCACTTTCCTACATGAAAACCGTCAACCTGAAGTCCGACATGCCCCAGGTCCACGAGGCCTTGCAGCGCCTCGACCGCGAACTCGCCCTCGCGCGCCAGGAGAAAGCAAGTCTGCTGAAGCTAATTCACGGTTACGGTTCGACCGGCGCGGGCGGCGATATTCGCCTCGCCGTGCAAAAGCGTTTGTTGGAGATGACTGAGCACGCTCAGATTCGTGGCTGCATCTTCGGCGAGAATTGGTCAAAATCCGACGAGCCTTCTTGGAAGCTTCTGCAGTCCCTTCCCGACCTCAAGAGTGACGTCGACCTCGGCCGCCGCAATCGAGGCATCACGATTGTTCTACTTTAGGATCGCTTGTCCTGACGCTCGAAAAGGCGCGAAGGAACAGAAGAAGCGCCAAAGAAAGTCAAGACTCGAACCGCCATAACACAGAGTCTGTATCCGGCAATTTTCTGCTGGAAACACCGCATTGACTTCGTCTGCATGCTGATCTATACGACAAGAGTGGCTACGTCTTCTGCCCCAGTTCCGCCGAACGATGCCGAAGCCCCGATCATCCCGATGACCCGCGGCTCCCACCGTTGGCGCTGGATCCTCGGCATTCTGGTTGTTCTTCTGGCCATTGCCGCCGTATGCATTCGCATCGTGATCGCACGCGCAGAACCGATTCTTCGCGCCCGCGTCATTGAAACGCTTGCAGCGCGTTTCAAGAGCCGGGTTGAACTGGCTGGCCTGCACGTCTCCGTCGCCAATGGCCTGCAAGTATCCGGCGAAGGCCTGCAGATCTACGGCTTAACCGACCCCAATCCTTACCAACCGGGAGTGCAGCCGTTGCTGGAGATCCAGGAATTCCGCTTCCAAACTGCGCTGCGAAATCTGTTCCGCGTGCCCATGCGCGTGGAAACGGTCTATGTGAGAGGCATGACCATGAATGTTCCTCCGAAACAAGACCGGCAGCAGATGACCGACATGCGGAAGCGCTCGGGCCTGCTCTCAGAGAAGTTGAGCATCGTCGTGGATCACTTCGTCTGCCAGGATACGAAACTGATCGTCAACACCACCAAACCAGGCAAGGCTCCCCTGGAATTCGACATCGGCGATCTGAAAATGAAAGACATCGGCCCCGGCCAGCCCCTGCATTTCGACGCCACGCTGGTCAATCCCAAGCCGCTGGGCAACATTCAGTCGACCGGCAGCTTCGGCCCTCTGCGCGAAGAGAGTCCGCGCGAGACCCCGGTCAGTGGAGATTATTCCTTCACTCATGCCGATCTGAATACGCTGAAAGGCATCGGCGGAATGCTTTCGTCAACCGGCCAGTACATGGGCCTGCTGGATAAAATCGAAGTCAACGGACAAACCGAAACTCCCGACTTCCGCCTCGCCGTAAGCGGACACCCGGTGCCGCTGCACACCAGGTTCCACGCCATCGTCGATGGCACCGACGGCGACACGTATCTCGACCCCGTGCAAGCGCATCTCCTGAGTTCTTCTTTCACCGCGCGAGGAAAAGTGATTCGCGTGGACAATCCTCACGGGCACGATATTGAACTTGACGTCGTCCTCGACCGCGCGCACATTGAAGATCTTCTTCAACTGGCCGTGAAAACCGATCCGCCCGTCATAAAAGGCGCCGTGGAGATGCAAACCAGGCTCAGTCTTCCGCCGGGGTCGGCCGATGTGGCCGATCGGCTGAAACTGAGTGGCAGTTTTCACATCCCCGCCGCGCTGTTCAGCAGCGAAAAAATCCAGCAGCGCATCGATTCGCTCAGCCTGCGCAGCCAGGGCAAGCCCAAACTCGCGCAAGAACACGCGGAAAACAACGTCACCTCCGATCTCCGCGGCACTTTCCAGCTCAACGACGGTGTGCTCGCCTTCTCGCTACTGCATTTTCTGATTCCCGGGACGCACGCCGACATGACCGGCCAATACAGCCTCGACGGCAACACCTTCGATTTTCACGGCAGGTTGAAACTGGAGGCCAAGCTCTCGCAAATGATGACCGGCTGGAAGTCGATCCTGCTAAAGCCGGTCGACCCGTTCTTTCGCAAGGACGGCGCCGGCACCGAAATTCCCTTCAGGATCAGCGGCACCCGCTCCGAACCGCGCATCGGACTGGATTTCGGACGCAAGCAGGACGACGTGCCCTCAGACGACGCCCCCTCGAACGAGAGGTCACAAAAGCCGCAGCATTGAATAGATTCAGTTTTGTCTGACGACGGCGCTGGTTGGGCTATGAGCGCTCCGAGATGTCATACTCCGGGCGAGACCGTTCGAGATCTTCGCGCAGCAGAATTTATCTGCCAGCCTGCGCCTCACGATTCCTGCGGATTCCCCACCGGCGGCGAAATAATCGACGAGGCCGCCGGCTCGGTGGAAACAACCGGCACCACCACTGCGGGGACCGGCTCCGGCACAACCGGCTGTACGACGATCACCGGGGCAACCATCGCCCGCCGGTAATACGCCACGGCGATGCCGCGCTGCCAGAAACGCGGGATCAGCAGCAGCAGCAGGGTCAACTGCCCGACCAGGAACGCTCCCAGCACGCTCTCCGGTGAAACAAATTTCATCCACGCCCAAACTCCAACAGCCAGCACAATCGCGGCCACAATCGTGGTCACGAGATAACTTCCCAACAGCCGTCCCAAACTCCGCCACGTTTGCCGGAAGCCCGCGCCAATCGACTTTCGCACCGCCCGCTGGTCGCTCAATACAACGTCCGCTTCCGCCAGATCGAACCAGATACGAACGACGCTCATCACCAGGAAGATGACAGCCAAACTCGCCATCGAAACCGAGAACGGCAGCAATTCATTCGTGCTTTCGGTGGCTGCCTTGATCAGCGCGGCGCGAAGCCCAAACAACGCTCCCGCCACGATTCCCATGACGATCCCAGCCACAATCAGCAGCCGGATAAACCGCCACAAGTTGCGTCCGCAGGCGCGAAAGAATTCGTCTCGCGGCAACCGGTAGATCGATGCATATCCCTGATAAACGCCCGGCAAAAACAGCGCAGTCGCAAACAGGAACAGCAAAGCAAAACAAACCGCCGGCGTGCGGGAAGCCGTGGTCGGCCCAAATTCCGGCTTCGCAATCATCTCCAGGTACACGCTCAGGTCAAAACCATGCACCAGCCGGTCGGCGTACAAACTGTGATCGAGCATTGTGCCAGCTTGGTTGAAGAACCCCAGCGTTCCACCCAAAGCCAGCGCCAGGTTGAGCAGCCAAAACCAAACCACGTAGCGCTTGTTGCGCCCCACCATGCCCAGGCCGCTGCCCAGTAAACCTTTATTGTCTGTCATCGTTTTCATCCTAAAGATGCGTCTCGCTTACGTATCCTGCCCGCAGTCGCCGCTGAAGCCCGAAAGCCGAAGCCTGCTCCTAAACCGCCCACCACGCCAGATACTGACCGAGCCACTGCGTGGCAAACAGCCAGTAGTTGGCCACTTTGCGCGCCGGCTTCCCATTCTCTTCAACCACGTAACTATTGTTAAAGTCATTGCGGTCGATTTGCACCGTGTGATCTGGATCGATCTCGGCTGACACCACCTTCGCCTTCTTCTCATACCCAAATTTTGTCCAGCGGCTCACCCCGTCCCAGTGCTCGCGAACTTTTTCGCCATTGTCGAACTTGATCTCGACCTCTACCGGCATCACGAAGTCTTCTTTGCGGTGCAGCCACACGTACGACCGGTACACCGTGTCTTTGTCATCCTTCTTGCCCGCGCTCTTTTTCTTTTCTTCGTACCAGTTCGCCGGGAACGAATCGACTTTCAGCACTTCATAATCCATCACCGGCGACCCATAAATCGCCTGATTGAAGTACCAGCGCAAGTCTTTGCCTGAAACTTCTTCAATCGTTTTCAGGAAATCTTCTTTGGTCGGATGCGTGAAACGGTACTTCATGAAGTAAGTGTGCATCGCCCGCTGCATCGTATCTTCGCCCACGATGCCTTCCAGCGTCAGCAGCACGCTCGCCGTCTTGCCATACGTGATTCCGCCGTAAGAGCCGTAATTGTAATAGTCATATGCCTTCTGCGCGATCGGATCGCGGTCGGCCGCGCTCGCATAACCCAGCCGCTGCTCTTCCCGCTCGCCCACGGTAGCGCCAGCCAGATTCAGAATGGAGGTGTCCTTGCCCAGAATCGAATCCAGCACCTTCACTTCCGTATAACTGTTAATGCCCTCGTCCATCCACGCATCTTCAAATTCATTGGTGGCCACCATGCCGTACCAATACTGGTGGCCGAACTCATGCTCCACGACGACCTCCGGCAGCTTCAAACCCTCCGGCATGAACCAGCTGGTCTCGCCCGTAATGAAGGTGGGATATTCCATGCCGCCAGACGCCGAGTCCGGCTCGGGATCGACCAGCGTCAGCGTCTTGTACGGATACGGCCCATACCAACGCTCAAAATGATCCAGCGATTCCTTCAGAATTTTTTCGTGCCGCTCCACCTGGCTCCAATGCGCAGGCTGCATCAGGATGCGCAGGCTCACCGGCCCCATCTGCCCCTGAAACACGCCGTCGTCTTTTACCCTGTAGCGCGGGCTGGCCGTCCAGGCAAAATCGTGAATGTCATCGCCGTGATAAGTGAACGTCTTGGTTTTGTCAGGATTGCTCACTTCCCCGATCTTCACCCCGCTCGCCCCAACCACTTCATTCTGCGGCACCGTCAACTTCACGTCATACACGCCGAAATCGGCAAAGAACTCGGTCATGGCATGGTACTGATGGCAATTCCACGCTCCGTGCCACCACACGCCAACCTTGGGGAACCATTGACCGCCCAGCACGAAATCGCGCTTCCATCCCGAGCGCGCCTGGGTCTCGGGAAACTTGGTCTGAAACCCAATCTTGAACTGCACATACTCGCCCGGAGCAATCGGCTTGGGTACGCGCACGTCCACCACGGTCTTGTCGTCTTTATTGCCGTCATCGGGCTGGATATACTGCACCCGTGAAGTCAGATCGCCCTGCCCCACGACTTCCAGGCTCTTGATCTCTTCCGAACCGTACTCTTTGTCCTCCCACTTTTCGTACATGGTGTCGCGATTGCCGTCGCGCTTGGCCTCGCGCACCCAGGTAGCGTTCGGCTGAAACGCATTCTGATAAAGATGAAACGGAAAATGGTCGAGCGCCTGCCCGGTCAAGTTGTGATACGTGAGCACTTCAGTCGCATCGACAGTGTGTTTGGCCGCGTCATATTTCGCGTCAATCTCGTAGTGCACCACCCGCTGCGACATCGGCGCCGGCGAATTGATGGCCAGCGTGGTGTCGGGGATCGCCAGCGCTCCGGAACTGTTCGAGGCCGGGGCAGCGCCAACTGCCGCGGCAGCAACCGCGGCTTCCTGCGGCGAAGCCGCACTCGCTGCGCGGTTGCTTACGAACACGGAGACTCCAACCACGCCTGCAACTAGCCCACCAGCAATCGCCCACCGGATTTTCATCAAGGAACACCTCTATTTTCGCTGTGGCATCGAATCATACTCCAGGCAGTCCACTCCCGTCATGCCAGCAATGGCAGATACGCCGAGGAAGCACGCGGCCCCGTCGCCATTGTTCCAACCTCCACCCCGTCACGTGGTGCATCCGATTCGATCACGCTTCCGGATGTCGGGGTGACGATTCTACAAGCCATTGACCCCTTGCCGCCGGCAAGCGCACAATCTCTCCCCAAGTCGGCTTTTGTTGGCCCTCTTTCGGCGAGTAACTTCACTGAGGAGCAACTGCCCTGGCACTACATCCACGAAAGGATCCATCATGAAATCAGTTCATCAAGGAGACCTCGAACTTCTCCAGCATCCCGCTGCGCAGGAACTGCTGTACTCGAAGATCCCCGCCCGCCTTGCCTATGTCTGGACCGACGGCACACCCAGGGTGATTCCCATCTGGTTTCACTGGAATGGACGCGAGTTCGTCATGGCGACTCCGCCCAAGGCGCCGAAGCTGAAGGCTCTGGCAAAAAATCCCAAGGTGGCTTTCACCATCGATGACAATACCTTCCCCCACAAGGTTCTCCTGGTCCGCGGCACCGCACGCATGGAACCCGTCGACGGAATCGTGCCCGAGTATGCCGCCGCCGCCGAGCGCTATTTTGATCACGAGCAGGCGCAGGCCTGGCTAAGTCAGCTTCGCACCATGATTTCCAGCCAGGTCCGCATCACGATCACTCCGGAATGGGCCGGTCTGCTGGACTTCCAGACTCGCTTCCCCAGCGCTCTGTCGTCTTGATTTTCGCTTCGCTCGCGTGCGCGTCTAGAACAGTCTGGCCGGAAACGTGCACACTCGTTGCCTGGCCGTTGCGATTGCAAGTTAGGGCGGGCGGAAACAGCGGCATGAGTGCGATAGAAATCATCCTACGGAACTTTATGCACTCCCGTCTCGTATTCTAGAGTGAGGCATCGGCCGTGAAAACTTTCCTGATCACTTTTCTGGTCTCAACGGCGGCATCGGTCTGTCTTTGGCAGTTCGGTTTAGGCAGCAGGATTTGGCCAGCTCACCCGTTCCTGGCTTCTCTCGCGGTCGCTGTCGCTTGTGGCATCGCGACTCAGTTGCTGTTTTCTCGCAATAGCGCCAGCCCAAAATAGCCGCACTACCCTCCCAAAAATGTCCGCCTGCCAGCAGGATTATCGCTTATAATTCTCCCGTTTTCGAAGCGCTCGGAAATCCCCCCTTGCAGTCACCTTCCTCGAAGGAGGCCCGCCAAGATGAAACGTCAATACCTCTCGCCCACCCTCTACCCGCTCACCATTTTTATTGTCATTTTGATTCTCGCAGGCGCCGCCCGAGCCGAAGACGTTGGCGTCGCAAAGACTCTTTACCGCTTCCAGGGCGAGAGCGACGGCGCCAATCCCACCGGCAACCTGATCGCCGACGAGTCCGGCAACTTTTACGGCACCACCGAATACAACGGTATCTCGTTTTACGGAACGGTCTTCGAACTCTCGCCGCCAGCCAAAGCTGGCGAACCGTGGACGAATACAACCCTCTACAGCTTCCACAACGACGGCGACGGCGCGCGGCCCACCTGTGGATTGATTCGCGACAGCGCGGGCAATCTCTACGGCACCACCAGCGATTCCGCTGCCGGAGGCTATGGTGAGATTTTTGAACTGTCGCCACCCTCCGCGCCCGGTGGCGCATGGACCGAAACCGTTCTCTATCACTTCACCGGCGGCGACGACGGCTCTTATCCCTACGGTGGCTTGGTTTCCGACCCGGCTGGCAACTTCTACGGCGCTGCCACGAGTTCTGTATTTGAGTTGAGCCCTCCCGCCGTCAAAAGCGGCGCGTGGACCTTCACCGTCCTTCATAACTTTCATTGCTGCAACAAAGATGGATGGAACGCGGTTTCGCCGCTGGTTCGTGACCCGGCAGGCGATCTCTACGGCGTCACCGAATGGGGCGGCGGCAATACTGCCCCGGATTGCGGCAGCCTGGGCTGCGGCACCGTGTTCGAGGTCAAGCCGCCAGCCGCTCCCGGCGGCGTTTGGGCAGAGCGAGTGATCCACGCTTTCGCCGCAGGCGGTGATGGATTCAATCCTTTCGGCGGTCTGACCCTCGACGCTGCAGGCAATGTTTACGGCACAACTTATTCCGGCGGCACCGATGTTGGCGGCATCGCTTTCCAACTCTCGCCTCCGGCGCAACCCGCCGGCGCCTGGAGCGAAACCGTGCTGCATAACTTCGCCTACAGCTTCAACGACGGCGCAGCTCTTGTAGCCGGCATGGTTTTTGACAGCTCCGGCAATCTCTACGGCACCACCGAATTCGGCGGATATCCCTGCATCTTCAACACCGTCGCTTACGGCTGCGGCGTGGTCTTCGAACTCACGCCTCCGGCCACCGTTGGCGGAGCGTGGAGCGAAAGCATCGTGCGCTTTGCCCGCACCCTTAATTCCGCCAAACAACCCGGAGCCAGTCTTTACATCGATTCGTCCGGAAATCTCTACGGCACCACCCTCTACGGCGGCCGCGACACCTGCACCGGAGACGATGGCGCCGACGGCTGCGGCACCGTCTTCGAGATTGTGCGTTAGGGTTCAGCGTCAGGCATAAAGCGAGGGTGGACCCTAATCATCCCGAGATGTCGGCTACTACCCGCTAAAGGGGTATGGAGCAGTAGAAATCGGGATACACCGCTTCCATCACCCTGGGCGCCCGGAGGATGGTAGGGGGGACGCCAAGTTCGTGACGCTATGGCAGAACAAGGACGGTGAATGGAAGGTCACGCGCGTGATCAGCTACGACCACAACCATGGATTGTTGGCGAAATAGGCATTGATGAACCCTGCGCGACATCCACATGCTGGTGCAACACGCTTGCAGATGGCAAGCCGGCGTCGGTCGTATCAGGAGAGCTTGCGCCGCCACTGCAGCAAAACTCCCACTTGGCTCAACACGGTCAATGAGCGCTATCGCCTGTTCTGGCCATTTTGACCTTGGCCGTTTGCATCTTCGCGGCCTATGTTGGCCTTATGGTTGTTCTGGCGCGATCTACCGCGAGGCGGTCCAGGGGGCGCGAATGGGCGCTGTGGACCGCCACGATTGGGCCACAAGAGCGGGGCACCGAAAATCCGTTCTTTACGGGACGATAGAGAACACCGTTCCGCTGCTTGCGGAACTTCCTAAGCCGGTGGTTGTGCCGAAAAGAGTTCCGTCTTTGAAAACCACGCCACCGAAAGGAGCAGCGCCGTCACTGGCGCCCGCAAAAGCATGCAGCGTAGTCTCGGTCCAAGCCTCACCGCTGGTGGAAGGTGGCGTCAACTTCCAAACCGTGCCACATCCAGGGTCGGGAATGCGGCTGAGGTAGTCGCAACCCGGCTGGTCGCCGGCGGAAGGCGTTGTGCCGTAGAGATCGCCCTTGTCGTCGATTGCCAGACTCGCCGAGCCGTAGTAGGCAGGGTAGGCGCCGTCAGTGGTACCGTTAAAGCTATAAATGGCGGTCAGCGTCCAGGTTCCTCCACTCGTGGGCGGACTTAGACTGAAGATGGTTCCGCAGCTCGGGAACGTCTCTTCCTCGTAGGTGTTGCATTGGCCGTTTCCTCCGAGCAGGGTTGTGCCGTAGAGGTTGCCTTTTTTGTCGAAAGTCAGGCTTGCTCCCGGGAAGGTGGCGGCTTTGCCTAATTGGGCGCCAAAGAAAGTTGTCAGCTCGGTTTCCGTCCACGGATTGCCCTTTTCTGCTGGAGGAGTCAACTGAAAGACAGTTCCACCACAGAAACCGCCGCCGCCGCACGACACTCCGCCGGCTAGCGTCGTGCCGTAGAGATTTCCTTTCTGGTCGAGGATGACGCCGCCCATCGGAACTTCACCATCCGTGTAACCACTGCCAAGGCCGTTAAAGGCATAGAGGATGGCTTCCGTCCAAGGATCGTTGCTCTTGAGTGGGGGCGACAATTTGAACACAGACCCACAGCCGCCGTAGGGATCGTTGTAGCCATTGTCGCAATATCCGGCGCCGCCTTCAGCCGTGGTGCCATAGAGATGCCCAGTGGCGTCGAGGATAAGGCTGCCCATGGGCTGGGAGCCGTCCGGGTTTCCCTGGAACGCGTAAAGCACGGTCTCCGTCCATGCGCCACCTTTGGTGGCAGGCGGCACCAAGCGGAACACCGTACCGCAACCGGCGATTTCGTTGAATGCGCAACCGAGGGCGGTGCTGTTGCCGCCGCCCGATGCGGTCGTGCCGTAGAGATCGCCGCCCTTATCGAGCACCAGTCCTGCCTGCGGCAGCGCGCCGTCATTTCCGCCTTGAAAGCTGTATAGAATTTTCTCCGTCCATTTCGTCGCACCCGGCGCGGGCGGGATGAGTTCGAAAACCGTGCCGCATCCGGATGAGCCGCATTTTCCGGTGCCGCCGTTGGGCGTTGTTCCATACAGATGGTGAGCGGCGCCGACGGCCAAGCTGGATTGAGGTCCAGCGCCATCGGGAGCGCCTTGAAATTGGTAAAGGACTTTCTCCCCCGGGCTGGCCGCATATGCCGCACTAGCCAATACACAGGCGATGAATATTGCCCGGCGGAGCCGGTTTGACCTTGGATTTGCGATGCGCATAGGACTTGCTCCCTCGAGAGATTTTGGAGGCTTGACCGTTCGACACGAAAGTAGAGGGCGTTGAAAGACGCCTCACTTGGGGCTTGCGGGAGCATATACCCGGACAATCTTGCGGGCAAGCTAGTAACGAAATTTGTTTGCGTGGCTCAGTAAAGCGCTGATGCTAGCTGTCGGGCGGATGGGGCGCTGGCCCAGCCTTTCCTTCATTTTAATCCTCGAGGGTGGGTCTTGTCGCGTCTTTTGCGACAGAGCCTGCCCTGAGCTTGTCGAAGGGGCGCGGGTTTTGACTTCCCCGCCACGGCTGCCGACCTTAAAGCAGTCACGCCCGCGACCGATCCAAAGAAATCCACAGCCCCACTGTGACATCTGACCTTGCGCCCGGTTCCCAATTTCCTTCATCATTGCCCCAGCAGAAGCAGCAGAACCAAGCCGGGCGGCAAAGCCGGAGCCGGACCGAAAATCGGCCCTAACTCCTTTGTTTCAAAGATTTTGGCGCTAAGTCCTTTGCAACCGGTATTTTGCGAACAAAACCATGCCTAACTCCATGATTCTAATATACCGAGGGGGTAGGGGTACCCCCGTATCGAACTGGTAAACCCACAAGATCCCAGCCAGCCTCCGGCAAATCTCTGAGGGCGGGCTGGCCCAGCCTTCCGTTTCTGCTTTATGCGGACACTATATTACTTGAGGCTGCCCCACTCGCCGCGATTTTCGGCGGGTGGGTACCGCTGACGCAGATACTAGGGTCGTTTGGCGGGTGGCCACCCTACTCAGAGACGAACGGCTGGGCAGCCAGGGGCAGGCAGACTTGAGCGTCCCGTACTCAAGGCCGGGCCAGCCCGCCCTAACTCCCGCTCCGAGTTCCACTTACAGCGATTTCCACATGCCAACGTACATACATAAACGAAAGTACAAAAATGTTCCCATGGGAACACTTTGCGCACAGTGTTCCCATGGGAACATTCGGCGTGCGAACAGCTACTCGCATGCCGGCGCGCCGATCGACAGAGGATGATCGACAAGAAGACGATGAGAGAATCTGGCTGGTGACCCTTGTTACTGCTCCGTCTCTGTAAACGTAGAAGGTTTGTCCAAAGGTTTGTCCAAAAGCTTATCCAAGGGCGCAACCGTGCCGCCATAATAGCTTTCAGGTGGACCAAGATAACTGGGTTTGACGCCTTTCAGGCTGACCACCAACCGCTCCACCACGATGCCTGGATCCACCATGCAAAACTTCAAGGTGTGGTACCCCGTCCCAGCCACGACATGCTCGGATGCGACTTTGCGCACGTTATCCTTCACTGAGGCCGCCCACTCCGCATCCGAATTGCGGGCCAGCGCATCGACCACCTGCGGTTGCTGGTCATCGAATGAGATTGCATAACGAAGGCCGCGGCCCGGAACAAAATTCAGGGTCGGAGCAACAACGGCGTCCACCTCAACTTTGTCCGGGTCGAACAAATACATTTGGTATTCCAGGCAAGGCGAAACAGCCGGCGGCATTACACTTTCCGCGGTCACGGGAAGTATCGTCATCGCCGAAAGCGTCCGCCCGTAGTCGGCGATTTTCTCCCAGCGCGCTGGCGCAGCTTCGGTCTGGCGCGTGTAATGCTCCGCTTCGATCGAAACATAACCATCCGCTTCGACAAATCCTTTCAAGGATGTTCGCGCCGGCGCGACCGGATTCACCGCATCGAGCTTCACGATGACTTTCGCTTCACCGGCGCCGCCAATGGTGACATAGCCCGGGTTCGAACCTTTGAGCGCTTTGCTCCAATCGACGCTCACCCACAGCCGCTGCTCATTGTGAATCGTTCCGTGCGTTGCACTCAGCACGATCCAAGGAGCACTGGCAGATGCAGTGAATGGAAACGCCGTTTGCCCGCGGTTGAATACATCGATGTATCGCCGTTGCCGGTTGTAAACGTCGAACCCCTGAAGAACCGGCTGGCCGGAAGCTCCTGGCCAAGCCGGCATCGCACCCTCGACCGCAACTCCCAGCGCCGCCGGACCGGGAATCTGAAGTTCGCTGACAGCGGGCATTACGTTCGCAGGCGGATCTTTCCAGCTTGTGTAGCCGATATGACTCTGGTCCATCATGTGGTCCCACTTGCCTTTTGCCAGCTTGTGGTTGTATTCGCTCGCGAGATCTGCATCGGCCTGGAACAAAGCTTTCACTTGCTCAGCCAGATCGTTGGTGCTGGCTCGCCCCTGGCTCGCATATAAATGGTTCTTCCCCGCAGTAACGTAGAGTTCGGTTACCAACTCCGAAGCCTTGGCTGGATAGAGAACCAGTTCAAAGAACGCATCGCGCTGCTCCGCAGGCAGGCGTGCGTAGATCTCCTCCGCCTTCGCCGTGATCGACTTGAACTCCGCCAGCACGCGGTCAGCTTCGCCGTAATCCACCAAGCTAAACGTGTCCGCGTCGAGCAGTTCCGGCTTTCGCCGCCCGTTGTACTTCGCGTATTTGTCAAGAATGCCGGCGATCTCAGGCGCGTACTTAGCCCCGAATTCGCGCTGCGCCCAGAGCCGTGTGAATTCTCCAACATTCCGGTTTGTCCAACCTTCGGGATGCCACGCCATGCTGAGGAAGAATTCGATTGGCACTTCCATGGGCTTGAGGTCGCCGACATTCACAATCCAGATTCGGTTTGCCCCGTAACGGTAAGCGAGGTTCATCTGCTCCCAGACTTTCGGCAGCGGGTTGGTGTTGATCCATTTGTAGGAGCGCGGGTCGCCGACATAATCGAAGTGATAATAGATTCCGGCGCCGCCGCTGCGCTTCCGCTCCTCGTTCGTCGGCAAGCGGCGGATATTACCCCAGTTATCGTCGCACCAGAGCAGGGTCACGTCGTCGGGGACGCGCATTCCGTGCTCGTAATATTGCTGCACTTCTTTGTAGAGCGCCCAATCCTGCGGCACGGTTGAAGGATCGGTATGCATCACATCGCCGATGATCTTGCGCTGATCGCCGACAATTTTTTCCAGCAGCGCGACATTGTCGGTCTCCGACATGGGAAGATCGCCGTTGCCACGCATACCCAGCGTAACGATACTTTCGTAGCCGCCGTCGTGGCTACCGCTGCGTTCAATACCTTGTTTCCAGAACTGCTGCAACTCGTCGGCATTCGCGGAATAATCCCACGGACCTTTGCCTTCGAGCTTCCACTCCTTCCACGCCCGCATCATGGGCTCGTGATGCGACGTCCCCATTACGATGCCGTAGGCGTCCGCCAGTTTCGGATTCACGGGATCGTCAGCGCTGAAGGCGCTGTCCCACATTGCCGGCCAAAGATAATTCGCCTTCAGCCGCAACAGCAGCTCGAAGACTTTTTCGTAGAACTCATGGTTATAGCCGCCGTATTTCTCCTTGACCCAGCCGGTCAGCGCAGGGGCCTCATCGTTCAGGAAGATGCCCCGATATTTAACCACCGGGCCTTGCACATATTGTCCCGGCTTCACGAACACGGCATCTTTATGCGCGACCGGAACATCCGCCCACCAATACCAGGGCGAGACCCCGATTTGCTCCGAAAGATCGTAGATACCGTAGATCGTGCCCCGCTTGTCGCTGCCCGCGATGACCAGACCCAGTGCGACTCCGGGCAGAGGCTCCGGCGCAACCTGAATTTCAAAAAACTCCCACTTGGCCGCAATCTGCTTTACGTCGATCTTGCCGGAAGAAACCAATTCATCGATGAGCGCGCTCTTTCCGATCGTGCCGACGATGATTGCAAATTCACCCAGTCCAGCACGCTCGTTCGTGACCGTAGGCTTGCGCCCGGTCACGCGAGCAACGTCTTCTTGCAGATCGTGCGCCGCTCGCACCACTCCCCAACTGTCATTCGAATCGACATAAATCTGCGCAAGCGCGTGAGGGCCGGCAATGGTGAAACTGCCGGCGCTGCGAGAGAATTGAACGTATCGCGCTTGGCCGATGGCGCCCGCATTGCAGACCGCGGCCAGAAGGCAGAGCGCAACCCAGAAGATCTTCGCGTGCATCGAACTCCTTCCTGCGGATTGCGCCGGCAATACCGCAAGGAATTGAGGGCGGAAGTGACGAAACACAGTACTCTACCCGGTGGCTGACGCCTTTGCCAAGTCTTGGTTAAGCGGCAAGCTTCGGGAACAAGAATCGGGAATAAGAAAGGGAGCCGAGGGGCGGCTCCCGGCCTGCTTGCGAGCACGCACTTGAGTTCTTAGTGGGTGAACGAGAAATTCAGCCCGGTGGTGAAGATGACGTCGTTCTTCTTCGCAGTCTCGGGCGGGTTGCTGACGTAGATCTCGCCGAACTGATTCTGCCAGCCCAGCCACTTGCTGATTTTCGTAACCGTCCCAAAGTCGAAGGTTCCACGATATTCGCCGGTGTCCGACAGGTCCGGATAGAAATACAGTTTCTCCACAACCACGGTGCTCTTCCCCAGCTTGTGCATCAACTCCTCGCCCAGCGTGAGCGCGGCGAATTTGTTGGTCACGCCATAAGAAGTATAAGTAGCGGGAATGGTGGCGGGTGCGACTGGCGGACCGTTGGAATAAGTTTCATGCGTGTAGTTGAGGCCGGCCAGAAAGTCCAATGTGGTGTTATCTGACTTGATCGCGTGGACGCCCAGACCGGCTTCGTACACGCCACGCAGATCCAGATCCTGCAGAGCGTTGGTCGTGAAGTCCGCGCCGACGAAGCCAAACAACCGCGGGTTGATATTGCGATCGTAGCGGATTCCCGCCTCGACCAAACTGGCCACAGTGCTGGGAGTCGCTAATTGGTTGGTGGTATAGATCGAGCTGGCATGGATGGTGATCTTGTCGTTCAACGTAGGATGAACGGCGTTGAAGGCCAACGCCAGGTTTTCCGTGTCGCTATTGCCGCGGGCCAGCGAGAAGCCCACGTTGGCCCCGCCGTTCCACCCGTGCAGCAAGCCGGGATGCAACGACTTGTCATAAGCAATCTGTTCGGCGTCGTTGCGGATCAGCACAACATTCCCGGCCGGAACCTCCACCGTGCCCGCGGTTCTGGTGGCGACTTCGATTTTTCCATCGCTGGTGGTGACCGGACCGACCACGGTCTTTTTGTTCGACGTACTGATATGCAACTCCTGCTCCGTCGTGATCTGCGTGATCGCGGCGTATTGCAGGGTCACATCTCCTGCGAATTCGGTGTGCAGAACCAGCGTCTTTCCGTCGGATTTCACAACCGTCCCGGTGAGCCGGTCTCCATTTTTCAGCGTAATCTGATCGGCGAACAGCGCCGACGATAAGCCTAGAAACATAATTAGGGCCAATGAATACGCTTCACGCAACAAGACTACCTCCACATTTCAGAGTGAGTTTAACAGGCGACTGAAATTAAAGTAGGGACCCAGGGACGTACGTCAACGGGAAAAACCGGCAATGGAACGGCACAACTGCGAACCAGAAGATGCTGCCGCAAGGCTCCTCGACCAAGGAACCTGGTCAGCTCTTGGGTTCAGTGTTCTTGCTCTGCTCGTTCGAGGGCGGCGCGGGAGGATTGTCTTTCATACCCTCTTTCAGGGCACGAATCCCTTCGCCTAGCCCTTTGCCGAGTTCAGGCAGTTTCTTGGGACCGAACACCAGCAGGGCGATAAGGAAAATCACCACCAGATGCATCGGTTGGAACAGGCCTTCCAACATCGGAACCTCCAACAACAACCTCTAGGGTACCGGAGGGGTAGGCCGAAGTCAAACCAACGCCTCTGCAAAGTAGTGGGTCAGTCTGATCTCCACAGGCTAACTAAAGTGCCTCGACAAATCTTGTTAATTTGGACAGGGTAGAGAACTACTTCTCTTTACTGTCCGACGGAACCGTTCCGATGGACCCGGCTACCTCTAAAGAAGCGGTGATGCACCATGCTTTGGGCAAGAAGGAGAAAGACAACTGCCAAGACAAATACAAACAGGACCTTTCCAATTCCGAACGAGGGTGGCTTTGGTTCTGCGGTCGTGTTCAAATGAGTTGTCATCAGACCTTCGTCCCGGCCAGGGCAAGCCTTTTGCCCACCTTCTAGCCTGGAGCCTTCAGGATAAGCCCTTTTTCAATGCGCTTTATCGCATGACGCTGTGACGCCATGGAATCGGCGCAGATGCGATCCCTGTCGAAATCAGACCCACTATGCGCTGCAACCAGGACTCCTTCGGCCCCGCCACACCGGCGATTGCGGCGAGGCCAGCTCCAACCGGCCTGGTTTCTTACTTCTTGTCGTCGCTCTTCTTGTCGTCGCTGCTCTTGCTTTTGTCCTCAATCGAGAGTAACTCCACTTCAAAGACCAGAGTGCTGTCCGGACCGATGTTGGGGCCCGAACCGCGCTCGCCATACGCCAAGTCTGACGGAACGAACAGTTGCCACTTCGAGCCGACGGGCATGAGTTGGAGAGCTTCGGTCCAGCCCTTGATCACGCCGCCGACGGGGAACGTGGCCGGCTGACCGCGCTTGTAAGAGCTGTCAAATTCCGCGCCGTTGATGAGCGTGCCGCGATAGTTGCAAACCACGGAATCGCTTGCGGTTGGCTTCGGTCCGGTTCCCTGCGTCAAGATTTTGTACTGCAGGCCGCTGGGCAGAGTGACTACGTCGTCCTTGGTTTTATTGGCAGCCAGAAAACTTTCGCCTTCTTTCTTGTTGGCTGCGCCGGCTTCTTGCATCTTCTCTTGCTGTTTTTTGCGCAGCTCGGTCTGCACCGCCATCATAGCGGCCCGCGCTTCATCTTCGGTCATCAGGGTCTTGCCGCCCGCCATGCCATCCTTAAAGCCTCTGAGCAGAATGGCGGGATCCACCGGGACACCTTGTTTATGCACGTTGGCGCCGATGCTCATTCCGAGCGCGTAGCTGACTTTGTCTTTCTCCGTTTTCAAAACCAACGGCGCCGCGGTTTTCGATGCAGTGGTTGAATGAGGCTTGGCCGCAGGAGTCTGCGCTTTTGCCGGAGCGGCCGGCTGAGTTGTGGCTGCGGGAGCTTGCGGGGTTTGGGCGTGGGCAATCCCCAGCATCATTAGTCCTGCTGTCAATGTGTTTACCGCTATCGTTAGGGTTCTTTGCATAGCGTCTATTGTCCCATTGGTGTTCACAAGTGGGCAAACGGAGTGGGGCGGTTTCTGTCTCAGGGAACCACAAAGGGCACGAAGCCACATGCGCGGAAGAGGCTTTGGGATTGGCTCGGCTAAGATCAAGCAGTCATCAAAATCGCGCGGGCAAACGTGCTCTTAACGGCTGTATTGATTCTTCTTTTTGTCGGCGTGGCGCTCGATGCCAAGCTCAATCAGGCGGACGATCAGGTCGGGATATGACAATCCCGACGCCGCCCACAGCTTGGGATACATGCTGATCGCAGTGAAGCCGGGCATCGTATTGATCTCGTTGAGATAGATCTTCTTCGTTGTTGCATCCATCAGAAAATCCACGCGCGCCAAGCCGGAGCAATCTACGGCTTTGAAGGCCTGCACGGCGAGGGTTTGAACTTTTTTTGTTTCTGACTTGGTGAGCTTGGCGGGGATAATCAGCTGTGAGCCCTCGTCGAGATATTTGGCAGTGTAGTCGTAGAACTCCTTGCCGGGAACGATTTCGCCCGGCAGCGACGCCACGGGATCGTCATTGCCGAGAACCGAGCATTCGATCTCACGAGCCTTGTGCTTCTTGCCGCCGACGCCTTGTTCGATGACGATCTTGCGGTCGAACTTTGCGGCTTCTTCGATCGCCGGGCCAAGTTCTTTGCGATCGTGTGCCTTGCTGATTCCAACCGACGAGCCTAGATTCGCGGGCTTCACGAACACGGGATATTTCAGTTTGCTCTCGACCAGCTTGTGAACCTTCTTCGGCTCTTTTTCCCACGCGCTGCGCAAGATGGTGACATGTTTCACGATGGGTATGCCGGCGGCGAGGAACAACGACTTCATAATGTCTTTGTCCATTCCGGCGGCGGAGCCGAGCACGCCCGCGCCCACGTAGGGAATGTCGGCGAGTTCGAGCAATCCCTGAATGGTTCCGTCTTCGCCAAAAGTGCCGTGCAGAACGGGGAAGATGACGTCGACGTTGATGGCGCGGTCGCTGGCGCGGCGGGCGAGTGCGGCATCGCTTTGAAACGGGACGAGGCCGCTCTCGCGGTGAACCGGTTCGGGCGGAAAAACCACCGACTCGCCTTGCGCGAGTACAGCCGCGCCGGGAGTGGTTTCGGGATCGCCCGCGCGCAAATGAGTTTCCGCTTGTTGGGCCTTTTTGCCCTTCAGCAGATTCTGCGCGTCGCCGGCCGTCAGCCATCGGCCATCTTTGGTGATGCCGATGGGCACGACCTCGTATTTTTCTTTGTCGATCGCGTTGAGGACGGAAGCAGCCGAGAGCAGCGAAACTTCATGCTCGCCGCTGCGCCCGCCGAATAAGATACCGACGCGAATCTTCTTCATGACCCTTCAGTGTGAGGGCGTGGGGAGCGGGGCGTCAATTGCGGGGCTGGTGCGCGAGGAGCTTCGCTGAATCCTGCCGGGCCGAAGGTGGTGTGCTGGAGGTTGGTGGTGGCGATTTGCAGGGAGTAGAGCATCAGGCTGGCGGTTTTGCGGTCGATCTGGCCGGCGGCCAGCAGACGCATGACCTGAGCGAGCGAGACCTGAATGGAGTCTGCGTCTTCAAGGGCGGGATGGAAGGGGACATCACGGTTGTTGCGGACGCGATCGGCCTCGAGTTCGAGGCGCTGTTCGCGCTGGCGCTTGTGGTGGTAGCAGAACGGGCTGCGGCGCATGGCAGGCGACCCGCAGTGGGCGCCATTGGCCATGATGTGCTGACACTTATTCGGCAAACGGACCATGACTATCTCCTATTCTGTACCCCACCCGTATACCCCTCGGTCTGTTGGAATCAGAGGCTTAGCGGGATTTTGCGATTTAATCCATGGGCTGCAATCAGTTACGGGCAAGATCTTGAGCCGCAAGGACTTTCGCGCAGTTCCGGCGTTTTTTGTTCCTGCTCTGGGATGAGTATTGAATATTTGGAGATCTGGGGCAAGGTTAAGTGAACATGGAGGGTGTGGAAAACCGAAGCTGGGAGTTAACCGATGGCGTCCACGATTTGGCGGGAAATGCGTTTGGACTCTTGCGAGCCGGGACGGGTCTTTTCGAGGCGGGCGTAGAGATTAGGAAGAGACTTGTTTTTCGAGGCGGGTGCTTTGCGGGCGGCAGCGGGTAAGGCTGCTCCGGTTCGCCGCTGACGTTTTGGTGTTGCCATGTGTTGATCGTAGCAGAGGTAGTCGGGGCCGCAAAGGCATGAGTTAACGGCGGCGGGTCAACGTTCGAGGTGGTCCCTCCCAGGCACACCCATAATCCTGTCTCTTAGCCGTTATGCTGCCTTGCTAAGGTCAACTCTTTCCAAGCAGAATCTACGACTGCCTGAGCTTCGTTTATATCTTTGGTACAGTTCGTTCTGCTCTTCCCTAAACCGCTCTGTGTCGATCGTATAGCGATCTTGCCATCGCCAGGATGCTACTCCCCGCATAGCCGCGTTTCTGCCTATTGCTACTTGGATTGTGCTCTCGAGAAAAGCAATCTCCTGCTCGATCAGGTATCGGTCGCGGCGCACTTTTCTAAGCCGCTGATAGACTTGGAAAATCTCGTCGCAGGGTTCTACCACTACTTCATTTAGACGGCTTTCCTTGCGCAGTTGCTCCGCCTGATAGATAACTGGCTGAACCTTATCTACGAAGGCTCGCGCATCTTCTATTGCGAGATCTAATTCTTGAGCGGCAACGTGAAAGAATTCACCGTTCTCCGCCCGCTTCGCGTCCAAGAGTTGATGAATGTACTTTTCTAATTCAGATGCATACTCGGTTTCGACCGTCCGGTAGAGCTTGAGACTCTCAGACGAGCCTGTGGAGAACGCGCGCCTTCGATCCTCGGGCGAGTTCTTCGTCCGATCCACTTTAAAGCAATCGCTGTTGCCCAGTTGAAAACAATAGACGTTCTCCATCTCACCGGCCATCCGAGATCTCGATTCGATCGCTTCTGTGTCTTCAATCACGCTAGTGTGCTACAGGCTTAGTCCCGTATTTCCCAGTGTGAGGATTGTAGTTGCCTCTAGCGCTGTAATTGTTACGCTGGGTCGAGTCTCTGGTAGTACGGTGATATGAACTCACGTACTGCCCTGTGCGCTTCGAATAGTTATGCACGGTCGTACTGCTCGCTTTTGAGCCGGTACCGTACGATCCGTAGGTGGATGATCGGTGATAGCCCTGCGCAAATCCGAACGTTGTCAGCGAGGAGACGAGAAGCATCGCGCCAAGAATTCTCATACAAAACCTCCGAGCAAATTGTACGAGTTGCGTGCGCGAATTGAGTACAGAACGGTCCGAAATTTACAACCTATTCCTAGTTCGGGAATAATACAGATGCGAGCTTCTACAATATCTTCTTCCCGAACGCCGACAGCGCCAACTCCACCGCCAGATCGGCCGTCCGATTGTGTTCGTCGATCACTGGATTCACTTCGACAATCTCGAAGCTCAACATGCGGCCATGGTCGGCAATGATTTCCATGGCGAGATGCGCTTCGCGATAAGTTGCGCCGCCGCGGACCGGAGTGCCCACTCCCGGCGCGTCTTCGGGGTCGATCCAATCCATGTCGAGCGAAATGTGGTAGCCGGCGGTACCGCGTCCGGCCAGGCGCAGAGCTTCTTCCATCACGGTTCTCATGCCGCGCTCGTCGATGTCGCGCATGGTGAAAACGCCGATGCCGGCGCGGCGGACGTTTTCTTTTTCTACGGCATCGATATCGCGCACGCCGACCAGCACACAGTTTTCCGGCCTAACCTTGGGCGAGAAATCGAAAATGTTGGCCAGTTCCGGCGGGCCCAGGCCGAGCAGCGCGGCCAGCGGCATGCCGTGAACGTTGCCGCTGGGCGAAGTTTCGGGAGTGTTGATGTCGGTATGAGCGTCGATCCAGATCAGGCCGACGCGCTGGTTCTGGCGGCGGTAAAACTCGGCCACGCCAGACACTGTGCCGGCCGCCATTGAGTGATCGCCGCCCAGCGCCAGCGGGGTTTTCCCGGCTTCGAGCGTCTTCACCACCAACTCCGCGTGTTTGGTGCAGGTCGCCGTGATTTCTTTAAGATATTTGGCGCGGGCATCGCCTTCCGTTTTCTGTTCGGCGATGGCCACGGCAACGTTGCCGCCATCTTCGACCTCGTGCCCCAAGGCTTCCAGGCGCGCTTCGAGCCCGGCCACGCGCACGGCGGAAGGCCCCATATCGACTCCGCGACGCGACTGGCCGAGGTCGAGCGGCACGCCAATCACGCGAATCTTCCTGGGGACGATGCTGCTGGCGTTCGCGGCTGTGGTCATCATCGTGTCAAAAAGAATTTTGCGATTGTGTGATCGGGCGATTGAGTCATTGGCAGAAAAAGCGTCGGACGATTTTTCAATCGCAAAATCGCAAAATCACTCAATTACTCAATCCCTTCCAGCTTCTCGAATGTCTCGCGAATTTTTTCTACTGGATTCACTTTATCCTCGCCTTCGATTTCCAGCAGCAGCGGCGGTGTCTGCGGCGCGGAGCGCAGCAGTTCCATCGCTTCCTTCCAGTCAACCGTGCCCAAACCCGGCCACAGATGCGAATCCTTCTCTTTGTCGTTGTCGTGGATATGCGTGGAACGAATGTGCGGGCGCAAGACCCCGAAGGCCTCTCGGACCGAGCTCATCAGGTGCGCGTGGCCCACGTCGAAACAGATGCCGACGTCGTCAAAGTGCGCCGCATGAATCATCTCTATCAGCCTCTCCGGCGTGGAAAGCTCGTTGGGAATGTTCTCCAGCAAAATGCACACGCCCAGGGGCTTGGCAAAGGCGCGCAGGTGTTCGATGGAGGTCATGGCCGCTTCGAACTTTTTTTCGTCGAACGAGTCGTTGGGCGCCCCCAGATGCTGCACCAGAAAACGGAACGGAATCTGCTCGGCGATTTCGAGCGCGCGCTTGATTTCGTCCATGGCATCGACCCGCCCGGCGCGGTCGGTCGAGGCAATGTTCACCGGCGGCGCGCCGGCGCGTCCCCACTCATAGTCGGGATAGAGCGGCGAATGCACCGAGTTGAGCGGAATCCCGCTGGAGCGGAACCACTCGGCGATCTCCTTGATATGCGCCTTGCGATTGGCGTAATCGAAGTGCTGCCGCGCGCCGAAAATCTCAATCGCCTGCGCGCCGCCGCGCACCAGGCCGTCGAGCAAACCGGGGTGCAGCCGTTCCTGTACATAGATATAGGTGGAAACCGCTCTCAGCATCAGTATCCCACCGCCTTTCCGTTGTTTCTGCCGTCGCTGGCTCCCAGGCGTTCGCCGGTTTTCCGGTCAATGGCAATGCATTCGGCGTCGCTCCAGTAAGACGATACGTAGGAGCCATCGTGCAGTCCGATGTCAATTTTATAACCCATCTGCTGCAGGATCCGGACTGTGTCCGGCGAAAACCATTGTTCGACATTCACCACGTCGGGCAGCCACTGGTTGTGAAAGCGCGGAGCGTTCACCGCCTCCTGAATGTTCATGCCGTAGTCGATCACGCCGATCAGAACGTTGGCCACGGTGGTGATGATCTTCGAACTGCCGGGCGAGCCCAGAACCAGAAACGGCTTGCCATCGTGCACCACAATCGTCGGAGTCATGGACGACAGCGGACGTTGGCCCGGACCGATGGCATTGGCCGAACCCTGGATCAGGCCGTCAGAATTCGGCACGCCGGGTTTTGCGGAGAAGTCGTCCATTTCATCGTTCAGCAAGAAGCCCAGACCCTCGGCGGTGACGCGCGAGCCGAACCAGTCGTTAATCGTGGTGGTTACGGCTACCGCGTTGCCCTCGGCATCCACCACGGAATAATGCGTGGTGTGCGTGCCTTCGTGCGTGTAGAGCGGTTGCGGATGCGCCGCGGCGTACTGCTCCAGCGCGCTGAAAATGGCGGGACGCTGCAAGTCTTTGCTGGCGCTGGCGTGATCCGGCTCGATGGTTTCGCGCCATGCGGCTGCGTATCTCTTGTCGATGAGCTGGGCTACGGGGACCTTCGAAAAGTCCGGATCACCCAGGAATTCCGCGCGGTCGTAGAACGCCCGCCGGAAGGCCTCTACCGTGAAGTGAATCGACTCCGCCGAGCGGTCGCCGAGCTTCACAAGATCGTAGCCTTCCAAAATATTCAACGACTCGATCAGAACCGTTCCGCCGGAAGAGGGCGGCGGCGCGCTGATGATTTCGTATCCGCGATAGGTTCCGCGAACCGGCTCGCGCTCTTTCACTTCATAGTGCGCGAGGTCGTCGGCAGTAATGATGCCTCCACCTTTTTGAATCGCGGCGGCCAGTTCGCGCGCCATGGCTCCATGATAAAAATCGTCGGGCTTGTCGGCGATTCGCTGCAATGTACGCGCGAGTTCGGGCTGGCGGAAAATTTCTTCCGGCTGGTAGTAGTTGCCGTCGCGCTGGAAGATGCGGCGCGACTCCGGGAAGCCGCCCAGGTGTTTGTCGTTCTGAAAATCCCGCGCTTCTTCCCAGGTGAGTGCGTAACCCTGGCGCGCCAGTCGAATGGCCGGAGCCATCACCTGCTTCAGCTTCAGCTTGCCATATTTCTGCTCGGCATAAATCATGCCCGCAACCGATCCCGGCACCGCGATCGCTTTGTAGCCAATCACGCTCGCGTCTTCGATCACGTTGCCCTGCGCGTCCAGATACATGTCGCGGGTTGCCGCCGCGGGAGCTTTTTCGCGATAGTCGAGGAAGTGCGTTTTGCCATCGGCCATGCGGATCAACATGAATCCGCCGCCGCCCAGATTTCCCGCTGGCGGATGAACCACGGCCAAGGCAAATCCCGTGGCAACCGCGGCGTCCACCGCGTTGCCTCCGGCCTGCATGATTTCAACTCCGGCGCGCGAGGCCAGCTCGTGAGCGCTGACCACGATAGCGTGAGCCGAGTGAACGGGTTGGTTGGCGGCGCTGGCGAAGGGCGCGCCACAGGCCGCGAGCACTGCCATCCGCAACAGAATCAATGATTTGTGCCGGGGTCGCATTCAGCAATCAGATCCTGCCCACGGACACGGATAAACAACGGCAGGCTCGGGCAGCCTCTTGAGGCTAGCCGACAGCGGTACGAGAGTCAAATCAAGCGATTGACGCTCACAACGTGCGCGGCCGCTCACCTCTTGCCGCGACGTGAAGGAGAAGCTTTGGCCTTCACCTTCGCCTTCGTCTTTGATTTCGTCTTCACTTTTTTATTGCCGGTCGCGCGCTTCGATTTCGGCGCCTTCGCCGCCACCATCTCATATGATTGCCGGATCAATTCCTGCAGCTCGGCGCTGCCAAGCGCGTCCAGCCGGTCCAGCATCACCCACTTGTAGCGCCCGACGTATGGCGCGGGACGAATGTCCTCGCGCTCGATCAACTCGGCAAACATCTCCGGCGTGCATTTGAAGCACAGCCGTGGATTGTCCAAGCCGACGATGGTGAAAATCTTCCCGCCAATCTTGAAACAAAGATCATCGCCCCACTGCAGATTCTCGGTCGCACGGGGGAAGGCCAGACAGTATTGGCGAATGGATTCAACGTTCATGGAATGCTCTCACTGTCGAAGAATCTACCGATTGGCATCTCCGCGGATGCGATCGCTTTCCGGACGACCTCATCGCCAATGCGAAAGTCCCGCTCCCTCCTCAGTCTCCGCACCAGAGCCTATATATCCTCTGCGTATCCCTCCAGGCAAAACCGTGCGAGCAGCCGCACCGTGCCGTACCGAGTTAAGCCCTGTCTCACACCAATCTCCCGAGCCTTCCGCTCATCGACCAGGAAAAATTCCACCCCTCGCTCCTGAGCCTGGACCAATCCTTCCGCCTCACCAGCATCGAGCTCTGCACTCAGCAATCGAAAGTTGGTTTCGTCCTTGCACATGCATTTCTGGAAGACGCCCGCTTCAAACAGTTTGTTCAGCCGATATCGAGATCGATGCTTCCTGTTAAATTCAATCTGGACACTACGGGGTACGTAAACAACGTCGAAGTAATGCGCCAGCTTCGAGGCGAGATTAAGGTGGACAAGGCAAATCAGGCAGGAACTGTCGATGATCGCAATTCGCATTACTTCTCGGCGAGAGCGGCGAGCAGGAAGACGCCAAGCGCAGCCAGGACAAACGCCGCCATCGATTGCACGGTTTCCTGGCTCAATTCCTGCTGTTTGAGAAACTCGACGACCTTGGTTTCGACCTCGCCCGTGTTCCAGGGAGAGAACTGGAATACCGGAAGCTTCCTAAGAGTTGCGGGAAGCGCAACGCCCTCCAGAACAATGGGAACAATGGGCTTGCCCTGCGCCAGAGCGTAGTTCAGCTCCGTCTCCACTGCGCCCTTCCGCCGGATATCGCTGGTTATGATCGCAAGGACGCAGTCGGACTGATCAATGGCACGGCGAACTTGATCGATCATCTCCTCCATGAACCCGTTACGATTCGGGACGGAAACATGCATCCCATAGGAGGTTGCAAGCGTCTGGAGGCGCCATGCAGCAACCTGCTCGCTCGGGTCTGTACCGCAGATCAGGAAGACTTTGAAAGCCATCTCAGTCAGATTCTACCGCGCTTGTGCGCCAGCTCAGAAAGTTAATTCGGCTTGCCGTGGTCGATCTGAAACTGCAAACCGAAATATCCGAAGAAGTTCGGCTGCTGGCCCGCGGGACCGCCGAAACCGCGGCCTGCCTCAAAAATAAGCAGCACTCCTTTGTGCAAATCATAGCGGCCGCCGAAACCGTAGTCGGTCGCAAACTCCGTTCCCGGCGCCCGGTCGGTGAGCTTGTAGACCTCAGCCAGCAATTCCAGCGATTTGGTCATCTGATGCCCCACGGCAAATCCGAGCACGTGCCCATCGACTCCGTCCCCTGAAAACCATGTGCCAGCCTCGACGTTCAATTCCAGCCCTCTGACATCCTTCGTAACCTCGAATGGCAAAAGAAAGCGCGTGCCCGCGTCGGCCAGGCCGCGCTTCACCGAATCCGTGGGATTGTTGAACTCAAGCTGCGGATAGGTTGAGATGTTCAACTTATACTTGTCGTTTTGGTAGAAGCGCCACTTCACGCCCGCGAGCGATTTGCCCAGTCCGCTCTCGATCGGACCGCCGTTCGTGCTCTGCAATACGTAGGACACCTGGTACTTCAATTGGATTCGCGGTCCCACGCCGTAGTTAATATCCAGGATCGGCGCGCTGTACACGTTCAAGTCTGTGCTTCGATCCGCCGTGTAGGCCACGTTGATTTCCCAGTTGTTGTTGCCGGGCGTGCCCGGATCGTCCGTTTGCATGGGAGGGCCGCCTTGCGCAATTGCAGGCAAAGTTCCCCAGGCCAAAGTTGCCAGGACCGCGATCGCGGCGAGAAGAAAGGCGCGACGCATCCTCCGCGCAAACGGGTGTGGAACGTTTGCCCGTTTCCGCGCGACTCCACCACGTATGGCCCATCCCACCGCATTCCTCACGCCGGTCATCCTCTTGCACGTACCCCGTTATTAGGATTGCCCCATTACGCATTTCAACACGACCACTCTACTGCGGCCAATTCTTAATGACCGTGACCTTGCTATACGCCACGCGAAAGCCCAGCCGCTCGGCATTGCGCTGCGAGGTGCGCCGCCGCGGGTGACGATGACTGCATATTCGCATCCTGCTTCGGCCGCAGCGGCCATACGGACCCGCAGCAGCGCAGTCTGCAGGCCACGGCCGCGAAACTCGATTCTGGTCCCGGCTCCGAACAGCGCGAAGACTTTTTGCTCGCGGATGATCAGACCCGCGCCGCAAGCCGCCATTTCTCCGCCGATGCTCGCGACAAAAGTCAATCCGTCTTCCATCTGGTACAGCGGCGTCAGCAGCCCGGCGAATTCCTTGGGAGCGCCTTCGGGAAAGAATGCGCGCTCCACGATGCCGGACGCCGCTTCCGCTTCGTCGGCGCGGCCGCAGCGAATCTCGCATCCCACTGGGACCGGAGGGAATTTTTCGTCCACATCCAACGCGCGGTAGAGCACATTGTTCAGTTCTGCGATGCTATAGCCGCGCTCCTTAAACATCTCGAACAGCTCGGGATCGTGCAGCGGACACACATCCAACTGCGACGGAGCGTTACGCGCGCGGTAGAACTGCTCCACGCGATCGAGATCGTCTGCGGTAAACGGCCGGTCCACCCCCATGCCCACGGCCCGCCCGATGGGCGATCCCACGCCCGCGAATATCATGTGCCCGCCACAAATCTCTTCCTCTGCGGCGCCGATCTCAGGATGCACCTTCTGAAACACTCGCACATAGAGAACCTGCGGCATCTCTTCCGCCGATTCAAACCGGCGAGCCAATGCCTTGTCCACAAATTGCATGTCGGAAGTCCTTTCACGATTGAAGAACACAGCAGTCAGGATGGAAAACCAAAACGGCTGCGGCCCAAGCGATCCAGTCTATCTGGCTCTCTGAAATGGATGTTTGTTTTTCCTGTAGATCAGGAACCGCAAGCCTTGTCGACTCGAAGAAAATTACTCGATTAAACAATGCCGCGGTTATCGGGATTCGTATCGTGCGGCGGAGTCAGATGGGGTCAATCGTGGATTACACTTCGTCATCTTTCAATTCCTGCACAAACGCCAGCAAGCCGCTCTGCAGCGCGCTCTTGCTCGCCTCCGAGAGATCAATGAAGCGGAACGGCTGGAGCCACCCCTGGGTTGCCCACATGGGAAATAACATTTCCGCTTTTTCGCGGACGGTGGTGTCGCCGATCTGAAAAATCAAATCTACTTTCAGTTTCTCATCCAGCGTCTTCTCCAGGTTCATTAAACCACCGGTGTTCGAGAGCTGATGCAGTTTGCCGCGCACCTCGCGGCGATTGGGAAGCTGGATCAGCGCCAGGACAGATCCGCGCAGTTTCACCCGAAACGGGCGTGGCTGGTCAGTTTGCAGTCGGGCAGAAGGCAGCCGTGGCGTGACCGATTCCGTGGCCGGACACATATGTGGTTGAAGTATGGCACCTCGGCGCCATGGGAGCGAGGTTACGAAAGAATGCTCTCCGGGCAGCATCAACGGAACAATCTGAGGTGATCCTGCGGCGCCGATTTACCTTCTGGGGTGACCTTCCCCACTACCGGTGAACAAGTTGTAAGGCCAGGTTTGCTTGTTGTGGGCAGCAGAAGCGTTGTGTGCGGCCGCCGCCGAGGACTCCGGTGTGATGTTCCAGTCGTCCGGCGGATCGGCAACGCCCCACACATTTCCATGATTGTAAAGCGCCACACCGATCAGGAATTGTTTCCCCTCTTCCCCCAGAGGCAGGCAATTGGCCACGCGGCCGGAACCGCTTCCTGCCGGCAACTCGCTCAGCAGCACCGGAGTTCCAATCTGCAACGCCTGCGAACTGCGGAATCCGCAGCCTTGCGCGCTCACCACCAGAACCACGCACTTCTCCGCAAAGGGGCGCAGCCGGTCGAGGCTGGTGACCATGACCGGAATCTCCACGCGCACGCGCGTACTGCGCCGGGCGATTCGGGGTGTCGATAGTTCCATTTGTGAGTTTCTTACGCCAGGCTGGATAGGCCCAGGATCTACTCGTCAGTTTGCCAGAGCCGAAGCCGATTTTACTTTCAGAATGGGAAGCACCGGTGACGATAGTAACCAGGGTCAAGGCAAGCTCAGTTCTCCGGTGGTGTCTCAAAAACAGCGCTTGAGACATTCCTCATCCGCCGAACGGACCGCCTGAGCAGGTGTGCGAGAACGGAGTGTTGTCGGAGAAGCGATGCGAGGGCGTCAGCTCGCGAGTCGAATCGACCTTGTATCTTCTCTGCTACTGATCTAAGGTGTCTGAACCAGTGAACGGCCCCTCCGCACTTGCCGCGAAGCGCATCCACCCAGCCGATCCGCCCGGGACGGCAGACAAGCCAGGCGAGACCTTTTTCTCGCATGAGGAAGCTGCGGCACCGGCAACGCGATCCGCCCCGGGCGTAGAAACCAGCGCAGAGTGGGATCTTCTGTTGGCCGGCAGTTCCCCCGACCCAGTCCGCCACGCTCCCCAGCGCCTTCGCTCGATTTTGCAGCGGTCGCCGCAATGGGATTGTTTTCTCCGCCTGGCCGATCATCACGGAACCTCCTCGTTGCTGTATCAAAATCTTCTGCGCGTGGGCGACGGCCTTCCCACGTCCGTCCTGGCAACGCTCCGCCGGCGCTACGAAGCCAACATTCACAAATCGCTGTACCTGACGCGCGAACTGATCCGCATCCTCGATTGTCTCGCGCCCCTCGCCATCACAGTGATTCCCTACAAAGGCGTGGTTCTTTCCGAAAATTTGTACGGCGACATGGCGCTGCGCCAATCCGGCGACATCGATTTGTTTGTCCGCGCGCGCGACGTTGCCCGCGTCAAGAGTGTCGTGCACGATCTGGCCTACACGCCGCGCCTCGCGATCCCCGCCGCCCTCGATGCGGCCTATCTCGCTTCCGGATACGAATGCACCTTCGATAGCCCCGCCGGCTGCAATCTGCTGGAGTTGCAATGGTCGCTGCAGCCGCACTTCTACGCCGTCAACTTCGATATGGATGGTCTTTTCCAGCGCGCAGTCGCGGCTTCAGTTTCCGGTCATCCGGTTCCCACCCCCTCGCCCGAAGATCTTCTGCTGGTTTTGTCGGTGCACGCCGCGAAACATGTCTGGGGGCGCATCCTCTGGCTCTGCGACGTTGCGCAACTCCTGAAGCGCCAAAATCTGAATTGGCCGTGGATCGTGGCGCGAGCCAAAGAGTGTGGCATTGAACGCATCCTGCGCCTGACACTGTTGTTGACCAAACGCCTGCTGGGAGCGCCACTCCCCGCGGCGATGGACAACGCAATCCTGGCTGACCGCGCCGTGCTCGCCTTCGCCGATGAAATCGGCGTTTCCATAGCCCGTGGGGTTTCCTACGAACAAGATCAGTGGTCCTACTTCCACCTGATGATGCGCCTGCGTGAGCGCTGGACCGACCGCATACGTTTCCTCACGCGCCTCACCTTCACCCCAGGTCCCGGAGAATGGCACGCCCTCCGCTTACCCGCCCCGTTGTTCCCGCTCTACCGTGCAGTCCGTCTCGCGCGCCTGGCGGCCAGATTTGCGCGGGGCTAAGAAACGTTCCCGCACGCTTCGCTCGCACGCCTCTTATCGGCTGGCCAATCCCCCGGCCGTTTCGCCGCCATCCATCGTGAACACGTGCCCTGTCGCGTAGGCTGCGTCGTCCGACGCCAAATATGCGAACAGCCCCGCAATCTCTTCCGGCTGGGCGTGCCGCTGCAGAGGAATTTTGCGATTTACTTCATCGAGCATTGCGTCGGTGTATTCGGCGCGCTGCATAGGTGTGAGCACGTATCCCGGAGCCACGGCGCACACCCGCACTTTCGGCGCCAGTTCCAGCGCCATGGTCCTGGTTAGCTCAATCACTCCCGCCTTGGTCGCGTTGTAGTCGGCGTAATAAGGTTGTCCTACGATCCCGTTCGTGGAAGCCGTTTGCAGAATCACGCCGCTGCCCCGCTGCCACATGTGCCGCGCCGCAGTTTGCGCCACGTAGAACACGCCGGTGAGATTGACCGCGATGACTTTGTCCCATTCCTCGGGAGTGATGTCCAGAAAATTGTGGCGAATGCTGATGCCGGCATTGTTGATGAGCACGTCTACGCCTTGCATCCGGCGCACCGCCTCGGCGAATGCACCCTGCACCTGCTTGAGGTCCGACACGTCCGCAGTCACAGTTCCGGCCAAAGCCGGTAACTGCCGCCGGATCGCGTCGCATCCCGCGGCGTCGCGGTCCAGCACCCAAACCTGCGAGCCTTCTTCCAGAAACCGCGCAGCCGTGGCCGCGCCTATTCCGCTCGCGCCTCCCGTAACCAAGACGCGCTTGTCTTTCAGTCCTCGCATCAGATTCTCCACAACCAATACGATTTCACGCAGCCCCTCAGCATAAGGACAAGGCTGAGGTTTTGACCAGTTCATTCTCGCTTGTCGGCGGGCCTCCTTGACCGGCTGAGACTGCCGATTCTCAACTTCTCGTCATTGGCTCCCATCTTGTGACATAATCAGCAGCCGTAAAAGGAATGTGATCGTGAATGCAGCCACGATGCTGCATTCATCGGAGGCGAAAACTAACATGGGCAAACATTCTCTGACTCGTCGTCAATTCATGCACATCGGCAGCGGAGCTCTCGCTGTGGGCGCCGCCGCGAAGGTCACACTGCTGCAGCCTCATCTGTTGTCCGCGGCCGCACGTCCCGTCGCGCCCAGCGACACGGTGCGCTTTGCATCCATCGGCACCGGCATCCGGGGATGCGAATTACTGCAGGCCACGCTCCGCGTGCCTGGCATTGAGTGCGTTGCCGTTTGCGACCTCTACGATGCGCGGCATCAAGCCGCTCGCGAAGCCGTGAAGAACAGCAGCGTCCCCACCACGCGAGACTATCGCGAGATCCTCGACCGCAAAGACGTCGACGCAGTTATCGTCGCCGTCACCGATCATCAGCACCGCAAGGTTTTCGTCGACGCCTGCGCCGCCGGCAAAGACGTGTATTGCGAGAAGCCCATGTCGCACACCGTAGAAGATGGCTTCGTCATGATTGACGCGGCGCACAAGGCGGGCCGCATGGTGCAGATCGGCAGCCAGCGCGTCAGCTCCATCCTTTAT
The DNA here is from genome assembly GCA_003156805.1 of Acidobacteriaceae bacterium. Lineage (GTDB taxonomy): Bacteria > Acidobacteriota > Terriglobia > Terriglobales > Acidobacteriaceae > Sulfotelmatobacter. Next base: position 50,742 of record PMHV01000028.1, read on the forward strand.
CTAAAGGCGAAAGAGATCTACGATTCCGGCAAATTGGGCGAAGTCTTCGCCATCGACGCGTATTGGGATCGCAATTCGCCGAGCGGCGCGTGGGTCTATCCGATTCCGCCCGACGCGAGCGAGCAAACCATCGACTGGAATACCTTCCTCGACGGTGCGCCGAAACGGCCGTTCGATCCGGTCCGCTTTTTCCGCTGGCGCTGCTTCACTGACTACGGCGAGGGTTTGGCCGGCGACCTTTTCGTTCACCTGATTTCCGGCATTCATTTCATCACCGGCACAACCACTGTCGCGCAGCGCGCCCAATCCAGCGGCGGCCTTTTCCATTTCAAGGATGGCCGCGAATTCCCCGACCTGATCGAAACTTTTTACGACTATCCCAACTTCCGCGTTTCCCTGCGCTGCAACTTGAACAACGACGGCGGCGAGTTCATCGGTTTCTACGGCACCAAAGGCACGCTGATCATCAAAGATTCCACGTTGACGTATCAGCCGCAAGATACGCGTCCGAAACCGGAGGGATACTCGACTTTCGGCTGGCCCGAGAACTTGCGCGAACAATATCTGAAGCAGTGGCACGCGGAAAATCCGCTGCCCGCGCCGCTCGATTCGAAAGTGGACGCCGAGGCGGAGACTTTCGCGCTTCCTGCCGGCTATAGCGACATTCCCGACCACCAGGCCAACTTCTTCAATGCCGTCCGCACTCGCAAGCCCACGGTGGAGAATGAAATGTTCGGCAACAACGCGGCCCTCGGCTGCCATCTCGCCAACTTCGCCTATTTCAACAAGAGCGCCGCAGTCTGGGACGCAGGCGCAAAGAAGATCGTAAAGGGATAGAGATTTATCTTCGGGGGTGCCCCGTCCAAGCTCCGCTCGGACGGGGATTTCGACCGTGTGGGACGGACACTCCTGTCCGTCGCCTTTGATTTTGACTTTGTCATTGACTCCGATTCCCCGGGGCCCGCTGCCAACGCCACGTGTCGCAAGTTTGTTCAGTTCCCTTGACGCCCGCTTCACTTCTTTGCATACTTATCCCCCTGCCGCTTCCGAGCGCGAAGCTGCAGGTCTAAAACCCAGCCTCGAATTGCCCAGGAGTGACTCATGTCCAAGGCCTCACTGTTCTTTTTGGTTATTGCCTATTCATTGATCGAAGCGCCGGCGGCGTTCGGAGGAGAGTTCCGGGAGGCTGCGCAGATCTACTTTGGCGGCAAGAACCCACTCTCCATCGTGACAGGAGATTTCAATGGCGACGGCAAACCCGACCTTGCCGTCATTAATGTGGGCAAAGATACAGTCTCGGTATTGCTTGGAAACGGCGATGGCACATTCGCTGCTGTCTTCGAGGGGAGCACCGGGAAAACGCCTTCGTCACTGGCAATAGCGGATTTCAATGGGGATGGCAAGCTGGATTTGGTCGTAGCGAATCTCGGCGATAACACCGTGAGCGTGCTGTTGGGTAACGGCGATGGCACGTTCTCACCCAACGGGGACTATGCCACGGGCACTCACCCCTCCTCAGTAGCGGTCGGCGATTTTAACGGGGATGGCAAGCCGGACTTGGTGGTGACAGACTCCGCGAGCGACACCGTGAGTGTGCTGCTCGGTAACGGCGACGGTAGCTTTCGAGCACACATAGACTCCGCGACCAAGCCATACCCCGAAACAATTGCGGTCGCAGACTTTAATCGTGACGGCAAATTGGACTTGGCGGTAACAGACAAGTTTTCTCACCTCTCGATTCTTCTGGGCAACGGTGACGGCACGTTCGGCGGGCACATCGAGTATTCGGCCGGTTTTTCTGCCACTTTCTTGGCCGCGGCCGACGTGAATAATGATGGGAAGCAGGACCTGATCGAGATTGCCGACGAAGTGTTTGTGCTGTTGGGCAACGGTGACGGAACCTTTCAGCCGCCGACATTCTACTCGGCTGGAGCTACGCCGTTCGCAGCAGCGTTGGGGGATTTCAACGGCGACGGCAAACTGGATATCGTCGTTACTAACGAAGAGGGTAACAACGTCAGCGTACTGCTGGGCAACGGGGATGGCACCTTTGCAACCAGCATCGTAACTTACGGGACGGCGAGTTCGCCCCGCCAACCGGTTGTTGGAGATTTTAACGGTGATCGCAAGCTCGATATTGCAGTTACGAATTATGGCAGCTCGACAGTGAGCGTGCTGCTTGGAGCCGGAAACGGTTCCTTCTACGCCAGGACGGACTACGCCTCGGGGGACAACCTCTATTCGGCGGTGTCTGCAGACCTTAACCTTGACGGGAAAGCCGACCTGGTGGTGGCGAACGAGCAGGCAAGCTCGGTTAGCGTCCTGATGGGCAATGGAGACGGGACCTTCCGCCCTCCTCAGGTTTACGCGACCGGAATCACTCCTGTGTCGGTAGCAATAGGAGACTTCAATCTGGATGGCAAGCCGGATCTTGCGGTATCGAACATCTATGCCAACACCATGAGCATCCTGTTGGGCAACGGGGATGGCACTTTTCAGAACAAAGTGGACTACGCAACGGGATCGGAGCCGTTCCAAATAGCGGTGGGTGATTTCAACGGGGACGGCAAACCGGATTTGGCGGTGGCGAATTCGTTCGGCAATACGGTGGGCATTTTCCTCGGCGATGGGCATGGTTCTTTTGGCGCGCGTGCGGACTATCCGGTCGGACTTCAACCCATCGGAATTGCTGTGGGAGATTTTAACGGGGATGGTTATCCTGACTTGGTGGTAACAAACTATTCTGGCAATTCAGTGAGTGTGCTGATGGGAAACGGAAACGGCACCTTCCGAACCCACGTCGATTACAACACTGGAAGTTTCCCAGATTCGGTCGCTGTCGGAGACTTCAATAATGACGGCAAGCTGGATTTGGCGGTGGCAAATGTCACGGGCAACTCCGTAAGTGTGCTGCTGGGCAATGGCGACGGCACCTTCCGCAACCGCGTGGACTATGCGATCGGAGGTGATGTGGAAGCTGTGGCTCTGGGCGACTTCAACGGCGATGGTACGCTGGACATTGCTGCTGCGATCACATGCGCTGCCCGGAACTGCCTCTCGGGACGAGTCACCATTCTGAATGGCAATGGCGACGGCACCTTTCTGGCGGGTGTGAATTATGTAGTTGGAGATGCTCCCATATTTCTGGCTGTAGGGGATTTCAACGGAGACGACAGGCCAGACCTTGTGACCACGAATAACTATAACAACACGGTGAGCGTACTGCTCAACAGTACGGGACAATGAGGTAGTGTCCAAATTTGCCCCGTTGGGGGGCTAGCTTCATCCTTTGTGTTTTTGCTTTATTGCCGACCGCATATCAACTGGAGGCTGCCCCACTCGCCGCGATTTTCGGCGGGTGGACACTACTGCTGACGCCGACAGTAGGGTCGTTTGTAGGTGGCCATTCTACTCCGAGACAAACAGCCTAGGTAGCTGGCGGCGCCGAAAATTTGAGCGTCCCGTGCTCAAGGGCATGCGAGCCATCCTTAACTCCCGCCGCTAGTTCCACTTACAGCGATTTCCACATGTCAATGTACATACATCCACGCCAGTACAAAATGTTCCCATGGGAACATTCGGCACAATGTTCCCATGGGAACACTCGGAACATTGGGTTCTTGAGATCGCCTAGATAGGTTTGCCGCGGAAGATCCAGATCAGTTCGATGATCAGGATCACTACCACCATGAGTTCGAGCACGAAGGCGCGGCTCTGGTTGAACTCGTCGACCATGAAGCGGTAAAGCTCTTCGGCGGTTTGCAGTTTTTGTTGGACGAGATCTTTGTAGTCGGGCACGCCGACTTTCAGCGCGGCCAGCTTGTAGAGGCGCGCGGAAAACATGTCGCTGAGAAATTTGATGGCGTTGTCGGCGCGCTCGGTGAGTTCGCTCACGTCAAGCAAGACGGTGTGCAGCTTGGAGGCGGCGCGCGCCGTCCGCCAGCGCGACCACAGGCCGCGTCCGCCTTTGTCGAGGAAGTCGTAAACGTCTTCCAGTTGATGCGTGAGCAGATCGTCGTAGTGGCGAAATTCGAGCAGCTGCGAGTTGGCGTACTGCAGGAGTTGAATGGCGGTTTCGGCGCCCGAGGGACTGTCGTAAATGAAGGCCGCGTTCCATCCGATCACGGCGAGATCGTTGGGATAGTAGGAAATGCGCGACTGCAAAATCTCCTGACGTTCGCCGTCGGAAAGCGGAACGGTCTCGCCGCGCACCACCTGCGAGATGCGATCTCCCTGCGACGCGAGCAGATCGGTGGCCGAAGGCGCGCCGGCAATTTCGCGCAGATGAAAAATGAAATAGTCTTCCTGCAGCCACTCGGCGTCGCCAGGCTTCGCGCCGTAAGGCTTGACCAGTGCAGGCGCGGCGCGCTCGAGCTTTTGTTTCACGATGCGCGTGGCCAGGCTTTCGAAGTTCGTGTCCCAAACCCAGCGGCTGGAGAGTTGCACCAGGCGATCCCAATCGCCGGAGAACGGCAGCTCGAAAACCACGCTGACCACGCCGTAGTCGTAATACTTGATCTCGCCCTGCAGGCGCTCTCCGCTCTCAAGCACAAGAGGTTCGAGCGCCTCCTCGACCGGCGGACGCTGGAAGCGAACGTATCCTGGCGCAAGGTGTTTGAAGCTCGCTTCAGCCGTGCGCGCGCCGAGGATGTGGCGAAGTTCGTCGAGGTGAATCTCTTCGCACACGTCGAACTGGATCAGCACCAGCACCGAACCGGACAAGGGAACGGGAACGTCCGCCAGCTTGGCGGCGACGAGCGTAGGCAAAGCTTCGGCGGGAACCTTGCCGACGACCGTGGTGGTTGCGAGTTCGCGATCCATAAGTTCGTCTATCAGTTTCGATGCCTCTCGCGTCCATGACTGAGATTCGGCCCCCTACGACGGTTGAGACCCTCGGGGAACGGCGAGATATCTATTGTCCCAGAAGACGGGCGATCTGACGAGAGGAGCGTCATAGCCCATAGCTATAGGAATAGACCAACCAGTTTAGAATCAATGTTTTCTGGATAGCTGCCAAAGTAATGCGCCGCCTGCCGCGAGCGCCGCAACCCCCAGGCTGGCCCGCCCAGACCTTGGGAGAAGATCGGAGCCAGAGTCGTAGTGGGTTTCAGAAATTGGGAGTGCCCACCGGCCTTGTGGTTCGCTATACTGTCCGCTGAAAATCCACTCGCATGCCCTACACCTCCGCAGCGGCGCTGACCCAGGATCTGCTCCTTCTGTTCCTGCTTGTCGTCACGCCGCTTTGGGACTATAGCGCCACGCGCCGACTGAAGCAAAGCCCCAGCTCGGAGGGAAAAATCCGTCACTACAAGACGCTTTGCGCGTGGTTGTGGACTGCTACGGTCGTAGCGTTGTTGGCCGTGGGCTTCCGTCCGTTGTTCACCATCAGCCCAGCGCCGGATGAGGCCTCCTGGCTGTTCGAGCACGCGTGGGTTCGCTACTTGGTTGGAGGCGTGTTTGTTATTTTCATGGCTTTAATTCTGCTGCCGGCCGCTGTGGCCATCTGGAAGAATGTAACGAAGAAGCCGCGCAGGTACTCGTCGGCCGATGCGATGAAATCGCTCAGCTACTTCTTGCCCGCGACGTGGACCGAGCGCCGCTGGTATGCCTTTCTTTGTGTCACAGCCGGAATCTGCGAAGAAACTCTCTTTCGCGGCTTTCTGCTGCACTACCTGCAGGTTTTTCCTTTCTCGCTGAATCTCACTCTCGCGCTGCTCATTTCAGCGCTGATCTTCGGACTGCAACACCTCTACCTAGGCGCTGGTGGTGCGGCGTCAATCGTCGTGAGTGGCCTGCTCTTCGGCCTCCTGTTCCTGTTGACCGGAAATCTGCTGGTCCCCGTGGTCTTCCATTCCGCGATGGATCTGCGGATGTTGCTGCTGTTGCGTCCTCCCGCCGCGGAAGCGGCATAGCTGCCAGTTTGTTCAGTCAGAAAATCAGGTGTGACGTGCCCCTGTTCGCAGTTTGCCACCTCCTGGAGGCCTGCCACAGCAGTGCCCCGCCCGCCACAACGGCAGCCATGCCGGCGCCTGCCCGCATCATCGACTGGCGAACTTCCTGTTCCCGCATACGCGCCATGCAGGACTCGGGATAGGGGCTCGATTCCGCCTGTGACTCCCCAGCCAGAGCCATTTGCAGCACTTCGGCCAGATGCAGGGCGTAGCGTGGCGAGCCGTGGGCGATTTGTTCGCGGCAACTGAAACCGTCGGCGATTATGAGCCAGTCGGCAGGGGCGTGGCGGACCGCGGGCAGGAGTTCGAGCTCGCCGATGGCCATCGAGATCTTGTACTTATCATGCTCGAAGCCGAACGAACCGGCCATGCCGCAGCATCCGGGCGCGGGAGCCTGGAAGTCGATGCCCATGCGGCGGAGGACGGATTCTTCGGCCGTCATTTTCATGATGGACTTGTGATGGCAATGGCCGTGGAGCAAGGCTTTGCGCTCGAGGCGCGGTAGAGGGACGTCTTTGGCGTGGATCTCGAGGAATTCGCTGAGCAGGAATGTCTGGCGAGAGAGGGCGTGAGCGCGCTCATCGTGCGGGAAAAGGTTCAGCAATTCGTCGCGGAAAACCGCTACGCAACTGGGTTCGAGGCCGACGATGGGGATTCCGGCTTCGATGGCGGGCGAGATTTCGTCGAGGATTTGCAGAAGCAGAGATTGGGCACGGTCCAACATGCCGAAATCGTAGAGAGGACGTCCGCAGCAAAGGTTGGCGCGCGGGACCATGACCTGGAAACCCGCCGCTTCGAGTACATCGACGGCGGCTTTGGCCGTGGCCGGGAGAAAATAATTGTTGAAGGTATCGGCCCAGAGAAGCACGCGGGGGCCTGCGATGTTGCGGGACTTGCGCAGCCGGAACCAGCTCTTGAAAGTCTGCGGCGCGAAAGCTGGGATGCTGCGCTCTCTCGGAATGCCCGCGGCAAACTTGGCAATATCGCGAAGGAACGGCAGTTGCGTAGTGAGGTTTGCGAGGCCGGGCGCGGCCGAGGCCATGCGCGCCCAAAGATCGATATTGCCAAAAGCTAATGCGCTGCGGGGACGAAGCCGGCCTTCGTAATAGTGAGAGAGAAATTCGGCTTTGTAAGTGGCCACGTCGACAGCAACGGGACAATCGCTTTTGCAGCCTTTGCAGGCGAGGCAGAGATCGAGCGAATGTTTGACCTCTTCGCTGCGCCAGCCGTCGCGGATGATCGCATCGCTGCGGCCTTCTCGGTCTTCTTCCCGGTCTTCTCCGTCTTGGCCCTTGCCCTGGGCCATCTCCCAAAGCAGGTGGGCACGGCCGCGAGTGGAATGCTCTTCTTCGCGCGTGACGCGGTAGCTTGGGCACATCACTCCACCTTCTTCGCGGCGGCACTTGCCCACGCCCACGCAGCGCAGAGTGGCTTCGGCAAGGCTGCCATGATCGGCGGGAAATTGAAAGTGGGTTGGCGGCTGCGCCGGAGCGTAGCCCGCGCCGAGGCGCAGGTTTTCATCGAGTTTATACGGCTCGATGAGCTTGCCGGGATTCATTTTCCAATCCGGATCCCAGGCCGATTTGAATTCGCGAAAGGCCTGCATCAACTCCGGGCCAAACATTTTTGGAAGCAATTCGCCGCGCGCCTGGCCGTCGCCGTGCTCGCCGGAGAGCGAACCGCCATAGCTCAGCACCAGATCGGCAGCCTCTTCCATGAAAGTGCGGAATTTGGCGATGCCTTCTTTCGATTGCAGATCGAAGCTGATGCGGGTGTGGACGCACCCGCCCCCGAAGTGGCCGTAGAGCGAGCCTTTGTAGCTGTACACTGCCATCAGCTTGCGCAGATCGCGCAAGTATGCGCCGAGCTTTTCGGGAGCGACCGCGGCATCTTCCCAGCCTTCCCAGTTGAGCGGCTCGCCGGGCACGTGGGACGTTGCGCCCAGCGCGGATTCCCGCACTTCCCAGATGCGCTTGCACTGCCGCTTGTCCGTGTAGAGACGCAGGTTGGGAGGGTTCGGGCTGCGACCGAGCGTCTCCATGAGCAGGTGCGCCTGGGACTCGGCTTCTGAAGCGGTTTCGGCGCCGAACTCCACCATGAGCCAGCCTCCACCTTCGGGTAGAAGCGCGAGACCTTCGGAGTTGATTCCTTTCTTGCGCGTGTAACCGACGAGAAGATCGTCGAAGCCTTCGAGGCCGATGGGTTTGTGAGCCATGATTTCGGGCACACGGTCGGCGCATTGATCAATGTCGGGATAGGCGATGACGAGGAGCACGCGCTCGGGAGGGCTTTCGACCAGGCGGCAGGTGGCTTCGAGCACGGTGACGCAAGTACCTTCGGAGCCGACGAGGGCGCGCGCCACATGGAAGCCATTTTCCGGCAGAAGATAATTCAGGTTGTAGCCGGAGACGCGGCGCGGAATATTCGGAAAGCGCTGGCGAATGAGATCGCCGTAAGTAACCGAGATGGCTTTTAGTTTGGAATAGATTTCAGCGCGACGGCTGCCCTTACGCCCGCTCGCATGTCGGTCCCCAAGGCCATCCGCATGAATAATGCGTTCGAGTTCATCGCTGGAAGTGGCGCCAACTCTCATGCGCACGCCATCGTAGGTGAGGATTTCGAGAGCTTCAATGTTGTCGTCGGTTTTGCCGGCCATGACGGAGTGGACGCCGCAGGAGTTGTTNNTTGTTGCCGATCATGCCGCCGAGCGTGCAGCGGTCGTGGGTCGAGGGATCGGGAGCGAAAGTGAGATGAAAACGTTCGGCGGCGTCGCGAAGGCGGTCGAGCACCACGCCGGGCTGCACGCGCGCGATGCGGCGCGCGGGATCGATTTCGAGAACTTCCGCCATGTACCTGGAGAAATCGAGGATGACGGCGACATTGCAGCACTGGCCGGCGAGCGAGGTTCCGGCGCCGCGGCAGAGCAGGGGCGCGCCGAATTCGCGGCAGAGCGCAACCGTCGCCAGAACGTCGTCGATATCGCGCGGTAGAACGACGCCGATGGGAACTTGCCGGTAGTTGGAGCCGTCGGTGGCATAGAGAGCGCGGCTGCCGGAATCGAACCGGACGTTATTGTGAACATCGTCGTGAGCGTTGCCACGAAGCTGTGCGCGCAGAGCTTCGGCTAAGGCTGCGGCGTCAACGGAAGCGGGCCTCGCGGCGTGGGCACGAAGAGAATGCGATTCGGGCTGAATGGTGAAGAGCGGAGACGATGGATCGGACGAGGACATGGAAGTCTCGCGATTAGCTTACAGCCTGGCGGGGAGAAAACGACACAGAACTGGCGGTGGTAGTGCGGTTTGAAAATACTCCAGCGCGAGATCCCTCGCCCCGCTGAGAAACCGCGGGGCTTCGGGATGACGCCGTCCAGTGAGGCCCCAACTGCACCACTACCGAACCGGTTCTAGCTCCACAAACGCGTCGCGTAGTCGGACATGGTAAGTCCCAGCAGCAGGGCCAGGAAGAACAACGCGGCTATAACTACGAGCTTGGTAAGTTTTTCGCTGGCACCCTTGACGTGCATGAAAAACAGAGCCACAAGCGTGGCTTTGATAGTGGCGATGGTGAGGGCAATCGCGGCGTTAAAGGGTTGCAGATCGATGGAGGCAACCCGATACGTAACATAGGTGCCCACCAGCAGGGCGACCCAGATGCTGAAATACATTTTCAGCGGCGACGATTTTGAAGGTGCTGACATGCGAGCCTCAGGGGTGGCGGTCGATCAAATAAAGCAAGGGAAACAGATAAATCCAGATGATGTCGACGAAGTGCCAGTACAGGCCGCCAATCTCGACAGGAGTGTGGTACTCGGGCGTGAAGCGTCCTTGCCAGGCCATGATCAGAAGCCAGAGAAAAATGCCGAGACCGATAATCATGTGCAGAGCGTGAAGGCCGGTCATGATGAAGTAAAGCGAAAAGAAAATCTGGGCGTGGCGGGGATTGGCGTACTGGCCGGGATGGCCGGGGATAGGCTCGCGATCGAAACTGAAAGAAGCTCCTGGGACGTGATGCTCCTCGAATTTGTCTTTGTACTCGATACTTTTGATTCCGAGGAAGGCGAGGCCGAGAATCATGGTGAGGATGAGGCTGGCGATCAGAAGCGTGCGGCGGGCGGTTTGAGCGGCCCAGACGGCGAGGACCACGGTCAAACTGCTACAGATCAGAACGGCGGTATTGGTGGCGCCGAGTCCGGCGTTGAGAGTTTTGCTGGCGGCGGCGAAATCGCCGAAGTACCACAAGCGGTAGATCAGATAAGCGCAAAACATGCCGCCGAAAAACATGACTTCGGTGGCGAGGAAGACCCACATGCCCAGGCTGGCGGCGTCGCGCTGCTGCTGCGGCTGGGCGAAGTGGTGCAGGAGCGCCGGGTTGTGAGCTTCGGTGTGAGCATCCTGGCTAAAGCCGGCTGCGAAACTATCGGGCAACGGGAACCTCCTGCGGATGAGGCGCGTCCAGCTCGTCGTAGTTGTAGGCTTCCCAGGTGACGACGGGTTCCTCTTCGAAATTAAAAGTCGGCGGCGGAGATGTTGTCTTCCACTCGAGGCCGGCGGCGTTCCAGGGATTGTCGGGCGCGGGCTTGCCGTAGCGCATCGACCACAGGAAGTAGATCATGGGCAGCAGATAACCGACACCGAGGACGGTTGCGCCCGCGGTGGAGAGCACGTTCAGCACCTGGAACTCAGGCATGTGGCTGTAATCGTAGTAACGGCGCGGCATGCCCATGTAGCCGAGAATGAATTGCGGAAAAAATGTGAGGTTGAAGCCGATGAATACGATCAGCGCAGCCAGGCGCGCCCAGCCCTCGGGATAGAGGCGGCCGGAAATTTTCGGCCACCAGAAATGCATTCCGCCAAGGTAGCCCATGACAGCACCACCGACCATGATGTAGTGGAAGTGGGCGACGACGAAATAGGTGTCGGTAACGTGGACATCGATGCCGAGCGCGGCGAGAAAAAGTCCGGTTAGACCGCCAATGGTGAACAGGCCGAGAAAGCCGAAGGCGTAAAGCATGGGCGCGTCGTAGTGGATGGAGCCCTTATATAGAGTGGCGGTCCAGTTGAAGACTTTGATAGCTGAAGGCACGGCCACCGCATAGCTTAAGAAGGAAAAGACCAGCGCCGCGTAGATGGAGATTCCAGCCACGAACATGTGATGGGCCCAAACCAGAAAGCCGAAGACCGCGATCGCGATCGACGACAGGGCGACAAAGTGGTAACCGAAAATGCGCTTGCGCGAGAAGCAGGCGATGATTTCGGTGACCACGCCCATCGCGGGCAGAATCATGATGTAGACGGCGGGATGAGAATAAAACCAGAACAGATGCTGGAACAACAGAGGATCGCCGCCAAGTTTGGGATCGAAGATGCCGAGGTGCAACGTGCGTTCGGCAGCGACCAGAACGATGGTGATCGCGATGACTGGCGTACCCAGAAGCTGAATGATGCTGGTCGCGTAGTGCGCCCAGATAAACAGCGGCAGACGCGACCAGGTCATGCCGGGAGCGCGCATGCGGTGGATGGTGACCACGAAGTTCAACCCGGTGAGGATGGAAGAAAATCCGGCGACGAAAATCGCCAGTCCGGCTTCGACGATTTTTGTGTTGGTGAAAGCGGTGCTGAAGGGAGCGTAGAACGTCCAGCCGGTATCGACGCCGCCCGTCAACATGCAATGCAGCATCATGACGCCGCCGATGATGTAGAGATACCAGCTCAGCAGGTTGATGCGGGGGAACGCGAGATCTTTTGCCCCGACCATCAGGGGCACGAGAAAGTTGCCCAGCACCGCGGGGATCGATGGAATCAGAAAGAAGAAAACCATGACCATGCCATGCATGGTGAAAAGTTTGTTGTAGGTGTCGGCCTGGACGAGATCGCCCGCCGGGGTGAGCAATTCGAGGCGAATGAGCAGAGCGAAGAAACCACCGATGAAGAAAAAGAAGGTGATGGAAAGAAGATAGAGCAGCGCGATGCGCTTGTGGTCGGTGGTGAGCAACCACGACCACACGCCGTACTCCTTATTCAAATAATTCTCGCGCTCAACGGGTTGGGGTAGCGGGTTGGCCATGGTTATTCCACCTGACTTCCTTCGCTGTTCCGATTTGCGTCTGTGCTTGCGCTAGTCTTGTCAGCCCCTGCCGCCGCTGGTTTGGCCGGAGAGAGCGACTTGATGTAAGCGACCAGCGCATTTACCTGTTCTTCGCTGACCAGCCCTTGAAATGTGGGCATGATCGGCTGGAATCCCTTCACGCGTTTCGCGCCCGGGTCGAGGATGCATTCGCGGATATAGTTCTCGTCGGCGACCAAGGTGCGGCCGTCTTCGAGTTGAACCGGCTTGCCGAAAACTCCTTGCAGGTTAGGACCGCGGCCCTGGGCATCGGCTCGATGACAGGTGGAACAGCCGAGTTCGGCGAAAACCTTCTCGCCTGTTGCCGAGAGCGGACCGGTCGAACCGCCGTTCATCCAGGCTTCGTATTGCGCAGGCTCCATCACCACAACGTCGCCGACCATGCCGGAGTGCTGGGTGCCGCAATATTCGGCGCAGAACAGGTGATAGACGCCGGGTTTCGTGGCGCGGAACCAGGCCACGGTGTAGCGGCCGGGCAGCACGTCCTGCTTGATGCGGAATGCGGGCACGAAGAAGCTGTGGATCACGTCCTGCGAGGTCATGATCATCTTCACGTCCTGCCCGACGGGAACGTGCAGTTCGTTGATCTCGCGCTGGCCTTCGGCATGCTCCAACTTCCACATCCATTGCTTGGCCACGACGTAGACTTCAGTGGCGTCGCGGGGCGGAGTGCGCTCCTGAAAATACACGACCGCGCCCCAGCCGAAGATCACCATGAAGACCAGGAACGGAATCGTGCTCCAGACGATTTCCAGCGGCGTGGATCCTTCGATCTGCTCGGCCCGCACTCCGGGACGATAGCGGTAGCGCGCGGCAAAATAGATCAGGCAGACAAAAATCAGAAGCGTCATCATTCCGCAGACGATGAGCAGGAAGATGTAGAGAGCATCCACGCGTCCCGCCATGGTGGAAGCCCGCTCCGGCCATAATGGAAAATTACTGAGCATACCCGTCGTTGGTCGTTCGTCGTTGGTCGTTCGCCATTCTCGCGTTTACTCTCAACTCGCCCTCGCGCCGCTTGGCAGCGTCCGGCGCGGCGCCGAACGTTCCATCCGCCACAGGATGAACAAAAAAGTTCCCAAGATCAGAATCGTCACCACCGCGCCCAGCCGGAGAATATTGGCGACGACCGCACCGTATTTTCCGGTCTCGGGATTGTAGTGATAGCAATAGAGCAGCACTGCGTCGACGGCGTTACCGATTTTGCCCTGTGAAGCTTCCACCAGTCCCATGCGCAAATCCTTGGGCGGAAAATCGACGCCGTAGAAGTAGCGCGAGATGCGGCCCTGCGGCGTCAGCACCATGATTGCCGTGGCGTGCGCGAACTGATTGATTTTGGGGTCGTATTGATACTGGAAACCCACGGCCTTGGTGAGCGCATTGACCGACTCGGGCGGTCCGGTAAGGAAATGCCAGCCCGCAGCGGCGCCGGGCCGACCATAGCGCCCGACAAAATCTTTTTTCTTGGCCGCGGCGATTTCCGGCGTCTCGCGCGGATCGAAGCTCACCGTAATCACGTCGAATTCATTGCCTACATCGAACTTCACCAGGCGCATGGCTCCAGCGAGTCCGGCCAGCGCTTCGCCGCACAGCATGGTGCAGTTGTAGTAAACGAGGTTCAGGATCATGGGCTTGCGGCCGAAATAATCACCCAGCTTTACGGCTTTGCCGGTCTCATCACGGAAAGTGAGATCGGGCGGCACCTGTGCGTCGAGGCGCTGCTCGATGCCGACGTTTTCCAGGCGAGGCGGCCGGCTATTCGCCGGCGGAGACATGATGCCGTTGTTCATTTGTCCCCACGCGGAAATCGCCAGCAGCGCGATTGTGAGCGTCACTCGCGCCGCAAACATCGAATTCTTGCGTATGGGCCCGATCACTTCTTCTCCTTCTTGCTGCCGGTCTTAGTCCCGGCCTTGGCCCCGGCCTTGGCCTCAGTCGTCTCGCCGCTTGCGCTTGCAGAACGCACGGGCAGTCCCTGCTGTGCGATCAGATCCATAGCGCGTTCAATGGGAATGTGAACGATGCCCGCTTTTTCGTCCACCCATCCATAGCCGTTCAGGGTTTGTTCCTGCGTGCCGACAATTTCGTTGAGTTGGGTGCGCTCATCGGTCTCGAGGCGCGGGTTGGGAAACGCTGTCTCGGGATACTTGCTGGGGATGTGGCGCGTATCCGTGGGCGCGTTGGTGACGAGCGGACTCACGGGAGCCTGCTGGGCCGCGGTGCGTTTATCGAGAAAATCATAGAGTCCGGCGAGCCCAAACTGGATGAGCACGGTCACAGCGAGCAAGCCGAGGAGGAAGTAAACAATGGCCGCAGCCTTCAGATCCTGGTGCTCGAAACCGCCGTTCCCGGAGGAGCTGCCGTGTTGTTGGTTCTCGACGTTCATCTCTTGCCGCCCCTGTCCCTCTTCTTAAAATCGCAGCACCTGTTCTTAAAATTCCAGATCATGCTTTTGCCTCGTGGGCTGGCTGCAGAACTTCCCCGGCCGTGACGTCATAGGCCGGCAACAGCGGCAGCGAAGCCAGGTTGCGAAAGAAATACCAAAGCCAGATTCCACCAATGGCGACGGGCACAACTATGTCGGCCAAAGTGAATGTGAAAGTCTTCGAAAAATTGGGTTCGATAATCCAATACAAATCGATGTAACGCATCAGCATGAGCCACGCCCCCAGCCAGACCAGCTTACGAATGTCGCGCTTGAACGGGCGCGACAGCAGAATGGCGAAGGGAACGACGAAGTGAAATAGCACGAGGAAGAGACCGACGGATCCCCATCCGCCGCTGAGCCGCCTCAGATAAAACGTGATTTCCGCCGGCAGATTTCCGGCCCAGATGATGAGCCACTGCGAAAACGAGAAATAGGCCCAGACCATGATAAAAGTCAGTATCCACTTGCCGTGGTCGTGGACGAAATCGGGCTTCAGCATCTCCGACATCGGTTTGTAGTTGAAGAGAATGCGCTCGACGACCACGGCAAAGCACATAGCCGAGAGCACTTCGCCGATGAGGATGATCAGACCAAAGATGGTCGAGATCCAACTGGGGTCGAGCGACATGATCCAATCGATGGCGGCGAACGAGATGGTGAATCCATAGAGAATCAGCCCCGGTCCGCTGACGGCTTTGAAGCGCTCCGAGTTGTCGCGGGCGGTGGGCGAATCTCCTTCTTTGGACCACTTGCTCAGCAGGAACGAGAGCAGGTTCCAGATGGCGAAATAGAAGATGGCGCGGTAGATGAAGCCGTTGGTCGTGAGATACGTCTGCGTGATCTGCTCAAGATGCTCGCGGAGATGCTTGTCTTGAATGTTGCCAAGCGGCTGCGCCCAGATATAGAGCTTGGGAATCCCGAAAATGACGGGGACGAACAGCAGCGCCAGCAACGGCAGCGTGCGCATGGCCGCGCCCATGACGCGACGGATGACCACGCCCCAGCCGCCGCCCGTCAAGTGCCGGATCATAACGATGGCCATCGAACCCAGGGCGACGCCCAGCCAGCACATGAAACCGAGCAGGTACGCGCGATAGAACTCGCCGGGACGCGCGACCGCCAGCCAAACGGCGGCCGCCCCGAAGAGCAGACCCACAACCAGCGATCGCTGGGCGATCTTGCGGACCACCGGCGGCGGCGTGAGATCGAGTTGGTTCGCGGGCGCGGTCATTTCGGTTCTTCATTCTCTGGCTGTTCGGGTTTCTCTGGTTGTTCGTGTTTCTCGTTTTCGGATGTCGAATCGCCCGCAGGCGCGACCACAGGAAGCGTCGCCCCAGATCCCGGCTCGCGCAATATCGGCGGCGTGGACGGAACTTGCTGTCCGGCGGGCACGTCTTTCAGCGACGCATTCTGGCTAAGTTGCAGCGCGCGAATGTAGGCCACAATGTCCCAGCGGTCGCGTGGCGGAATCTGCGACGAATAGTCCGACATGATGCCAAAGCCGTTGGTAATCACGTCGTAGAAATAGCCGAGGGGGGCTTTCTGCAGGCGCGCGATGTCAAACGAAGGCGGCGTGCGGGCGAACCCGCGCGAAGGCACGAAGCCGTTGCCATCGCCCACGCGCGAGTGGCAGGGAGCGCAATAAATGTTGAAACGCTCGCGGCCGCGTTGCAGAACTTCTTTGCTCACGGGAAACGGCATGTAGCCGCCGGGATTGTTGCCGATTTTGCCGGTATAGAAATATGTGTCCTCGTGCAATTGACCGCGAGCGACGGTGCCCTCGACCGGCGGGCGNNCAATAAATGTTGTAGCGCTCGCGTCCGCGTTCGAGAACTTCCTTGGTAACGGGGAAAGGCATGTAGTCGCCGGGATTGTTGCCCACCTTGCCGGTATAGAAATAAGTGTCTTCGCGCAGTTCACCGCGGGCGACTGTGCCTTCGACGGGCGGGCGCTCGGAGCGCTGGTCGGCGAAGAAGTCGCTGCGGGAAAACGGATTCTGCCGCGGTTGCACGTGCATGTCGATGCGGCAGCCGGAGAGAACGGCGATCGCCGCCAACAGGAACCCAATTGTCAGAAAATCAAAAGCGTGAGACGCTCGTGGAATCCCACCCTTGCGCAAAGAACGCGCAAGGATGGGGCACCCGACGCTTGATGAGGGGGCCGACATTTGGCGGAGGGGCCTCATCTAGCTGGGCACCTCCGAAATCGAGCGTGGCGCAAGACTCTCAAGAAACTCGCGCGTCTCCGCGGGATGGTATTTTTTGTCGTTGGAAAACACCATCAGGAAGAAGCGGTCTTTGGAGGCCAGCGCAAACCGGGGCACGTTGAATACGGGATGATAGGGCATGGGCAAGCCGTTCAGCGCCAGCATCCCGAACACCGCGGAGATTCCGGCGAACAGGATCGTCATCTCGAACGTGATCACGATGAACGCCGGCCAGGAATGAGGGGGTTTGCCGCCGATGTTGAGAGGGTAGTCGACAGCCGACATCCAGTACTGCATCAGGTATCCGGTAAGGCCGCCGACGATGCCGCCGATCAATACTACGAGCGGAACTTCGTCGCGGTGAAAGCCGATTTCCTCGGCCAGGCCTTCAATGGGAAACGGGCTATAGGCGTCGATCCTTTTATAGCCGGCCTGATGCGTCTTTCGTGCAGCCTCGACCAGAGCGGTCGGCGAATCGAACTCCGCCAGGATGCCGTAAATAGGATCGCGCTTCACTCTTTGACCTCCGCTTCGGGCAAGAGGGTGCGCATTTCAAAGATTGAAATCATGGGCAGCAGGCGCACAAACAGGAACATCGCAGCCAGGAACATCCCGATGGTGCCGATGTAGGTCATCCAATCCCAGCGCGTGGGGTAGTACATTCCCCAGGACGAGGTGAGGAAGTCGCGGGACAGGCTGACGACGACGATAATGAACCGCTCCAGCCACATGCCGACGAGAATCACACCCGAAATAAAAAACAGTGCGACCGGACTGGTGCGCAGCTTGCGAATCCATAGCACCTGCGGGATAAAAATGTTGCACGCCAGCAGAGACCAATAAGGCACAGCATAAGGGCCGTGCAGACGGTTCCACAGCGTGAACGCGTCGTAGCGATCGCCGCTGTACCAGCCCATGAAAGCCTCGATGCCGTAACCGTAGGCCACGATTAATCCCGTGGCCAGCATCACTTTCGCCGAGTTCTGCAGATGGCGCTCGGTGATGAAATCTTCCAGACCATAAATCTTGCGGATGGGAATGGCGAGCATCAGCACCATTGCGAATCCAGAATAAATAGCGCCCGCAACAAAGTAAGGCGGGAAGATAGTGGTGTGCCAGCCGGGGACGATGCCTACGGCAAAGTCAAAACTCACGACGGTATGCACCGAAAGCACCAGAGGTGTGGCTAGCCCCGCGAGTAACAGGTAGGCAGTTTCGTAGCGGTGCCAGTGCCGCGCCGATCCGCGCCACCCCATCGAGAGCATGCCGTAGATCATTCTGGTCGCGGGATGCGCCGCACGGTCGCGCAGCGTGGCCAGGTCGGGAATCAGGCCGATGAACCAGAACAGCGCCGAAATAGTTGCGTAGGTGGAGACCGCAAAGACGTCCCAAATGAGCGGACTGCGGAATTGCGGCCACACGCCCATGGTGCTGGGATAAGGAAACAGCCAGTAAGCCAGCCACGGACGCCCGACGTGGATGGCGGGAAAGATTCCCGCGCAGGCCACGGCAAACAATGTCATCGCCTCGGCGAAGCGGTTGATGGAATTGCGCCACGACTGGCGCAGCAACAAGAGAATGGCAGAGATGAGCGTGCCGGCGTGGCCGATTCCGATCCACCATACGAAGTTGACGATGGCGAAACCCCACCCGATGGGGATGGTCACGCCCCAGATTCCGATGCCTTTGACGAACAGATAACCGATGGCGTAGAGCATCATCATCGTCAGCATGAAGGCGAGACCGAAGCCGACGAACCATCCGTTCGATGCCGGGCGGGTCAGCACGATCGCGCTGATCTTTTCCGTGACCGTGCCGAAGGTATAGCCCGGCTCGATTACTGGCGTTTCTTGCGCATTCACCGTGATTTTGTATTGCTCGTCCATGCTCTTTCGATTGCGCTCCGCCTAACTCTTCAGATCGGGATTCGGGTTGCGAACTTCCGCTAAATAAGTGGTGCGCGGGCGAGTGTTCAGCTCGCCCAACAAGCTGTAATTCCGCGACTGCGCCTTCAGCTTCGAGACGCGGCTCTCGGGATCGTTGATGTTGCCGAAAACGATCGCGCCTGCCGGACAAGACTGCTGGCAGGCGGTCTGCAGTTCGCTGTCTTTGATCTTGATTTCCTTGCCTTCGCGCACCGAGGCGGTTTCCGCGTCGATGCGGTGCTCACTGATGCGCTGCACACAGTAAGTACATTTTTCCATCACGCCGCGGCTGCGCACGCTGACGTCGGGATTGCGCATCATCTTGTACTGCGGCGTCTCCCAGTCCTGGAACAGCAGGAAGTTGAAGCGCCGCACTTTGTATGGACAGTTGTTCGAGCAATAACGCGTGCCCACGCAGCGGTTGTAGACCATGTCATTCAGGCCTTCGCTGCTGTGATTGGTGGCGCCCACGGGACAGACCACTTCACAAGGCGCGTTTTCGCATTGCATACAGGGCACGGGCTGAAAGAATGCCCTGGGATTGTCGCGGTCGCCCTGGTAATAGGCGTCCACGCGAATCCAGTGCATGTGGCGACCGATGACGCATTGCTCTTTGCCGACGACGGCGATGTTGTTTTCCGACTGGCAGGCCAACATGCAGTTGTTGCAGCCCACGCAGGAGTTGAGATCGATCGCCATGCCCCAGGCGTAAGCTTCTTCTTTGTAAGGATAGGGCTTGTAAAGCGTGAGGCCCGGCGCCGGTTCTTCTCCTTCTTCTTTCGCGAAGTTCGGCTCTTTGCGGTATTCGTCGAGCGTGGTTTCGCGAACCAGCGGACGATGGCCGCCATCCGGCGTGTCCATCGACTGGTAGCCCTGCGTGGAAGCCAGCTTGTAAGTGTCTCCGGTCTTGCGAATTTGCAGGCCGGTGGCGACCCACGGCGCATCGCTCGTGCGCAGCGCGTAGGCGTCGAAACCCTGCGCAGTTCCAACGCGGCCAGCGCGGCGGCGGCCGTAGCCGAGCGTGACCGTTACCGAATTGTCGGGATGACCAGCTTGAATCCAGACCGGTCCAGTGACTTTTTTGCCGTTTAATTCCAGCTCGACAACATCTTCGACTTTGATCTGCAACCGCTCCGCCATCTTGGGACCGATGAGCACGGCGTTGTCCCAAGTGAGCTTGGTCATCGGCTTGGGCAATTCCTGCAGCCAGCCGTTGTTGGAGAATTGGCCGTCGTAGATGGTGGGATCGCGGCGGATGTTGAGCTCGATGGCGTTGGGGTCGGAGCCTGCCGAACTTGATGCCGGAAAATTTGACGCTTTCACGCTTACGGATTTCGTGGAGTATGTTGTTCCCTCGATCCATCCATCGTGCAGCGACTTGCGCCAAAACGCTTCGAAGTCGGCACTCGTGTGTTGCTTCTGCCAATAGGCGCGGACCAAATCGTAGCCGGTTGCATCGGCCTGACCCGAGAGCAACGCGACGAATTCCAACGCGCTCTTGCCGCCATACAGCGGGGCGATCAGCGGCTGAATGATGCTGACTGTGCCGTCGTAAGCACGGGCATCGCCCCAGGCTTCCAGTTCGTGCGCTTGGTTGATATGCCATTGACACAACTCGGCGGTTTCATTCTGATAGAGCCCAAGATGAACGCGCAGCGGAATCTTTCCGTTCTTGAGGACGCCAGCGAAGTCGAGATCGGAGGGCGCGTCGTAGGCGGGGTTGCCGCCGAGGATGACCAGCAAATCCACCTTGCCGGCGTGGATGTCGGAGAGGAGGTCTTTAATCGAGTCGGTTTGGTTGATCGGATTCGCATCGACGGGTTCGGTGTAGAAAACGGTCTTGCCGACGTTGCTGAATTTCGCGTTGAGAGCGTGGGCTAACGCGTGGACTGCAGGCGGCTGGTAATCGCCAACGATCACAACACTAGAGCCGCCGTGAGACTCGAGATCCTTCATCATGGGACCGGGAAAAAGAGGTCCTCGATCCTCCGGATACACCCCGCCGCCCATTGCACGCGCAAATGTCTCGATGAACGAAGCCCTCACGGGCAGCCGATGATCCGCTTTCGCCCCCGTCGTAGTCGGCGTGCTCTCGACCACGTACAGCCGGTTCATGTTGCCATCGGGATTGCGGCGCTTGGCGAAATCGCGGATGTAGCGCACGTTCCCCGGGAATCCCGCATACAGAAAGTCGGCGTCGAGCGAGACGATTACGTCGGCCTTTTCGAAATCGTAGCGTGTCTCAACCGGTTGGCCGAAGGCCAGCTTCGCGCCTTCGAGCACGTTGTCGCGATTGACCGGCTCGTACGCATGCCACTTGGCCTGCGGATAAATCTTGAGGAAACCGCGAAGTTGATCGGCGAGCGTGGGCGAAGAAATCGTCGGCGTAAGAATGCGAATGCCCGCGCCTTGCAGCGCTTTCTGCGCGGTGAGTGGACCGCGAATCGCGCTCAGAAATGATTGCCAGGAGCGCTCCTCGCCCATCGACACCACGCTTTGCGAGCGGTCGGGATCGTACAGGCCGAGAATCGAAGCCTGCGCGAAAATATCTGTGCCACCGAGCGACGCGGGATGCTGGTCATTGCCTTCAATCTTGGTCGGACGTCCCAGGTGGCTTTCGACCAGCAATGGGCTGGCGTAGCCGCCGAGCGTCATCGCCGTGGCGTAGAACATGGGGCGTCCAGGGACAACACCTTCCGGCTGGCGCACGTAAGGGACGATCGGTTCGAGCGGCAGGCGCACGCAAGCGGTCATTCCGGCTAATCCAAGCGACGCGCCCATCACTTTGAGAAAACCGCGGCGCGAGACCGAATCGACCCATTCGGACGCGCCTTTGGGAAATTCGCGGTGCAGCGCCGCCTGAAAATCGGCGCTGCGGGCGAGCTCTTCGAGGCTGCGCCAGTATTCCGGGCCGGTCTTCTCTTTTTCAGCCAAACCGGCGTCGTGCGACGTTGCCCGGTCAATCTGAGCGCGCACGGATTCCAGATCAAGTTTGCCCTTGCTGCCGGGGCAAACGTCTTCGCGCTTGGCGCGGCCGTCTTGGTGTTCAATCTTCATAACTGATCACGAATCACAAAATAACTGTCATCCTGAGCGGAGCGAGAGTTCGCGAAGCGAAGTCTCGCGCAGTCGAAGGATCCCTATGACCACGAAGCTGACGCGCCGCTAGGGATCCTTCGACTCCGTGTTTGCTTCGCTTCGCGAAGCAAACACTCCGCTCAGGATGACAAGTACTATTAGTCATCGTTCTCACCGGTGACACGTGTTGCAACTGGTGATGTCGTTCACGCTGCGGACGTTGTACTTCTTCACCAGCGCCGCTCCTAAATCGAACTGATCGGTATAACTCTGGCCATCGACAGCGACCGGATGCGAGCTCGTGGGCTGTTGGTAACGCATGTTAAAAACCTGATCGCGCGGGCGCAGGTTATTTTCCGGCGCGCGATGGCAACTCAAACACCACTCCATTTGCAACGATTCCTGCTGATACATCAGCGGCATCTGGTCCACGGGACCGTGGCAGGTGTTGCAGCCCACTCCTTTATTCACATGAATGCTGTGATTGAAATATACAAAATCAGGAAGCTGATTCACCCGCGTCCATTGCAGCGACTCACCCGAGCGGTAGCTGGCGCGCACCGGTTCGAGCAACTGGGCGTTGGTCCAGATCTGCGAATGGCAGTTCATGCAGGTCTTGGTGGGAGGGATGCCGGCGAAACTCGAATTCTCGACCGAAGTATGGCAATAGCGGCAGTCAATGCCCAATCCGGAGACGTGGTGCTGGTGGCTGAAGGGCACGGGCTGCGGCTTCCGTACTCCGGCATAAGTAACGTAAGGCGAACGCTGGATCTCCATCGCCATCCAACCCAGCGCTGCCGCCACGAACACCGCGCCAAAAATCGTGGCGCGGGAGAGGGTGTTGGCGCTGCGATGAAAAATCTGCGGCATGTTTTCGTGCGAGCGCCAGGAAGTATGGCTGAGACCCCGGCAGATCCAGCCGGTAGAAGCCGATGTTGGGATTCACTCGAAGCCCGCGAGCAGATCCCGGCAAAGTTTCTTCACACCTGTTCTGGAAACAGGAGATTATAAATATTTCGTAGCCGTTTGTCGCGCCTGTTTGGGACCGAACGGGAGAATTCCCGAATTACCTTTGCAAAAAAGAAAGGCGGACTTTCTCCAGTGCATTTCTAGCGGAGATTCATCACCAAAAGTTTCGGCTCGGTCATGTCCTCGATGGCATAGCGCAAACCTTCGCGACCCAGGCCGGAATCTTTCACGCCGCCGTAGGGCATATGATCGATGCGGAACGACGGAATATCCCCGGCCACAAGGGCGCCGACTTCCAGTTCCTCGTAGGCCTGGAACAGGAGTTTAGCATCGCGCGTAAACAAGCCTGCCTGCAGACCGTAATTGGAATTATTGATGCGGCGCAGCGCCTCATCGAAGCTTTTGTACGGTTCGATCGAGACGACGGGCGCGAAGACTTCGAGGCAGTTCACCTTCATTTCGGGCTTGGTGCCGGTGAGCACGGTCGGCTCCATCATCGGGCCCTGCCGCCGGCCGCCGCACAACAGGCGAGCGCCGCCACGGACCGCTTCGTCCACCCAGGCGGTGGCGCGGATAGCGTCGCTTTCGCGAATCAGGGGACCGATGTCGGTGGATTCTTCCAGCGGATCGCCAGCTCTGAGCTTCTTAACGCCTTCGACCAGAAGATCGGTGAACTTACCGTAGACCGACTGCTCCACGAAAATGCGCTGCACAGAGATGCAGGTCTGGCCGGCATAGCCGAATCCGCCTGCCACACAGCGCTCGGCGGCGTAGGCCACGTCGGCGTCGCTGTGCACAATCACGCCGGCATTGCCGCCCAGTTCGAGAACAACTTTTTTCTTTCCCGCGCGGCGCTTGATGTCCCAGCCGACGGGCGCGCTGCCGGTGAAACTGATGAGCTTGATGCGTTCGTCGGTAACCAGCAGGCCCGCGTCTTCATTGGAGAGCGGCAACACGTTCAAGCCGCCATCCGGCCAGCCCGCCTGCTGTACACATTCGGCCAGCAGCAGCGAACAGAGAGGCGTTTGCGGTGCGGGCTTCAACACCATGGGGCAGCCGGCGGCAACGGCGGGCGCAACTTTGTGAGCCACCAGGTTGAGCGGAAAATTGAATGGAGTGATCCCGGCCACCGGACCAAGTGGGAAACGGCGCACAATGCCCCAACGTCCGGCGGTGAACTCCTGCCAGTCGAGCGGCAGATATTCGCCGTAGATGCGCGTGCTTTCTTCGGCGGCAACGTTGAAGGTGAAAACGGCGCGGTCCACTTCGGTGCGCGCGGCTTTGATGGGCTTGCCGGCTTCCTGCGCCATGGTGCGGGAGAATTCGTCGCGCCGTTCGGCGATAGCCTCCGCAATCCGGCGCAGCACGCGCTGGCGCTCGAATGCGGGCAAACGCCGGGTGGTGCCGAACGCCTTCACGGCGGCGGCGATGGCGGCTTCGGCGTGCTCGCGGCGTCCTTGCACGACGCGGGCAATTACGCTGCCATCGTAAGGCGCGCGCACCTCGACAATGTCGCCATCTTCCGACCAGCGGCCATCGACAAAGTATCCATGGGTCGCAACCGGAGTGATTGTCATTTCTGCCATGGCGTGAAGACCTCCTGCGGCAAACTCCTTATGGATTATATTCCCTGGCGGGCGCCTTTGTTTCCGGCGCTTTGTTGATCGCGTTAATGGCTGGTTGATTGGGAAGAGTAGCTGCGTCGTTGGCCGCTCTCAGCAAACAGTTGTTTGCCGCATCCTCTACAATGAACGCCGGCAGCGCTCCCCATGCAAAGCCTCGGAACTATTCTTGAACTTGCGCCACGCTTGCGGGGCAGGGAAATCTCTCCGCTGGAACTGACGCGCGCCTGCCTGGACCGCATCGAGACACACAATCCGGCGCTCAACGCTTTTATTACCGTGACCGCCGAGACGGCGCTGGCCGAGGCGCGGGCCGCGGAAGACGAAATCGCCCGCGGGCAATGGCGCGGGCCGCTGCACGGCATTCCGGTCGCGCTGAAGGACTTGATCGATACGGCAGGCACGCGCACGACCTCGGCGAGCGCGCTGCACAAAGATCGCATTCCCACAGAAGACGCGGAAGTCGTGCGCCGGTTGCGGCAGGCAGGCGCGGTGATCGTGGGGAAAAATAATCTGCATGAGTTCGCCTATGGAGGCAGTTCTCTGGTGAGCTTTTTCGGCGACGTCCACAACCCGCGGGGCACCGCGCACATTGCGGGAGGGTCGTCGGGAGGGTCGGCCGCCGCCGTGGCTGCGGGGCTTTGCTATGCGGCGATTGGAACGGATACGGCTGGGTCCATCCGCGAGCCGGCAGCGCTTTGCGGCTGCGTTGGAATCAAGCCGACTTACGGGCGAGTCTCCACTCGTGGAGTGATTCCGCTCTCGCCGTCGCTGGATCATGTTGGTCTGCTGGCTGCGACGGTCGGCGATGCGGCTGCGGTGTTGCAGGCGATTGCGGGATACGACGCGCTCGATATTAATAGCGCTGATGTTCCTGCTGCCGATTATTTATCTGCGCTTGTGGAGGATACGAAGCGGTTGCGAGTGGGGGTTCCGCGATTTCATTTCTATGACGATCTCGACGGGGAAGTTGCAGACGCGGTGGAACAGGCGCTGGCGGTGATCAAGACGCTGGTGGCGGAAATGCGAGAAGTAAAGATCAACGTTCCGACCGACCGCACGCTGCAAGCGGCTGAGTCTTACGCAGTTCACGCGGAGAATGCCGGAAAGTCTCCGGAACTTTATCAAGCGGAGACGCTGCGGCGCACCCGATCTGGAGCGAATATTTCCGCGGCGGAATATATTCTTGTGCGGCGCGAACTGGAGAAAGCGCGGAGGCAAGCTCACAGCTTTTTTGCGAGTGAGGATTCTGGAAACATCGACTTGTTGGTTACGCCTGCTACGCCGATTCCTGCGCCTTTGATCGCCGACCTGAAAAAGGATCCTGATGCGCTGCGTCCGGCGGAGCTTGTGCTGTTGCGCAACACGCGGCCGTTCAACGTTTGGGGATTGCCGGCGATTTCTGTTCCGTGCGGATTCACGCAGAAGGGATTGCCCATCGGCCTGCAGATCGCGGGACCACATTGGCGCGAGGATCTGGTGCTGAGGCTGGCTCATGCTTATGAGGCGGGCGTGACCTCCATCTGAATCAAAACGGGAAGAGTTTGCTAGTACCAGGCACCCCCTCCCCCTTTTTGCAAAATCTCTGGAATCATCACGTTAGCGGGAAATTCCCCGCAAAATACGTCATCTAAAAGACTTAGGGGCTAAACTCCTTGCAACAAAGGAGTTAGCGCCGCGTGCTTTAGTCTAATAGAGATCGGTCGCGCGGTTGCGGCCTCGACCATGATCGCGCAGTTGCAATTGCGAAGGCAAGGTCAGGCGTCACATGGGGCTGTGGATTTTGCCTGGCTGGTTTGCCCCAGACTGGTTTGCCCCAGAACTGGGTAGTGGCTCAGTTTGAGAGCCACTACCCAGAACTGCTATTGCTTGTCAGTGTTTGTGCGCGTCAACGTAGGAGCGTAAGACCGCGTTCATGCGAGTAAGGTGGCCCTCGCCTTGTTTCTTGAACCAGTCGAATATGTCGCTGTCAACGCGAAGATGGACCGACGTCTTGCCGCGCGGCATGACGACCCGGGCGCGTTTCCAAAAATCGTCACCGACAGGCGCGGCTTCCGGCGCGCCGGCGCGTGTCTTGCTTGCGCCGCGAGAGATTTTCCTTTTGATCGCGCTAAGCGAATATCTCACGGTAGTATCTTTCTGTGTCATGCGGGTTTGCCTTTCTTGCGCTGATTAGGCGAATGACGTTTTCCCCGCGCCAGGTGTAGACGACATGCAGCACCGTTTCGCCCGACAACCCCAGCGCGATGCATCTCACCTCGCTGTAATCCGCTCGATCGTCAATGGCTTCAAGGGTGGGGTTTTCGAAGATCAAAGCGGCGTCCAGGAAATCAATCCCATGGTTTCTGATGTTGGCCGCGTTCTTTTCTTCATCCCGTTCAAAGGTCAACTCAGCCATGACGTCTGACTTCTAATCATACACAAATGTGTACACATCGTCGAGAGTTTATGGCATCGCTCGCCGTTCGAATGTTTTGGCAGACGTGAAGTGAAGACTAAATGTTCGATCTGAATCTCTACGGGAACACCGAGTGATAGAATGGCGTATGAGCATGTGTATGCTCATACTCAGAATGGGGAGGCAGCGATGAAGACGGCGCGAGTGCAGGTGCTGACCACGCCCGCGTTTCGGGACTGGCTTCGCAGAGAAGCCAAGAAGGCGGGCGTCAGCGTGGGGGAACTGGTGCGCACGCGCTGTGAGCGCAGGTCCAGTGAGGAGGAACAGGCCGTTGCCGAACTGGCGGCGCAGTTGCGCAAAGGGGTGCGACGGGCGCAGGCGTCGTTAAGGAGCGGGTTGGCTGAAGCCGCCGCAGTGCTGGAGGAGATGAGAGCCGAACGCCACCGCCGGAGCAAGACTGCGGTGCGGGCGTGAGCCTTCTGGCCCAGACCGTCGAGGCGATCAAGGATGCGATGAAACTCGCCGACGACGTGCGCCGCGCCGGCGACACCCTGAAAGAACTGGCCCAAGAAATACGCGACCACGACCGCCGGATCACGCGCCTGGAGGCGCAGTGGGAGACGGCCTCCCTGCTGTCACGCCGGCGATTGGAGTGAGAACGGAACGGCAGCGTCGATTGCAACGCGGAGGCGGACACGCGGGGATGGGAAGGCCCACTTCTCGCAAAGGACGCGAGAAATGGGGCACCCAGCCGCGGCGGAGAATCTTGACTGGAGTGTCGTCGGGGAACGCCCGCCTATTATCCTTAGCAACTTAGCCGCCCTACAATATCCGCACCCCTCATTCGTCTACAACGTTAGGTGAACGGTGTGGCGAGCCTGGAACTGATGGCACTCGAACCGGACCAGCGGATCTCCGAAGTGGTCAATCGGGAGCATTCCCGGCTACGCAACTTCATTCGCCGGCGTGTGCCCGACCCGCGCGACGCTGAGGACATTCTGCAGGACGTCTTCTACGAACTGGTGGAAGCGAACCGCCTGCTGATGCCGATCGATCACGTCACCGGCTGGCTGTTTCGCGTGGCGCGCAACCGCATCACCGATCTGTTCCGCAAGAAGAAGCCTGAGAGCTTCAGCGATAGCGCCGTGGCGGACGAGGACGATGAACTGTTGCAGTGGGAAGACCTGCTGCCTTCGCCCGATGCCGGACCGGAGGCACTTTACCTCCGCCACGCGCTGCTTGATGAGCTGGAACTTGCGCTCGACGAACTGCCGCGGGAGCAGCGCGAAGCGTTTGTGGCGCACGAGTTGGAAGGGCGCAGTTTCAAGCAGATGGCCGCGGAAACCGGAGTGAGCGTGAACACACTGCTCTCGCGCAAACGCTATGCGGTGCTGCATCTGCGCGAGCGCCTGCAAAGCATCTACGACGAATTTACGAAAGCGTGAGGAACTGAATATGAGATGGAAATGGATTTTCATTGCCCCGCTGGCGATCCTGGCGATGGTGGTATTTACCATCATCGGCGGCGAAATCGTGCTGCACCTGTGGAACTGGCTGCTTCCTGAATTGTTCGGCTGGCGCCAGATCGGCTTCTGGCAGGCGCTGGGACTTCTGGCGCTGTGCCGCATCCTGTTCGGCGGATTTGGATTCCATGGGTCCGGCCGCTCCCGTGGCCGCCGTGGCCTGAAAGAGCGCTGCGGGAACATGTCCCCGGAAGAGCGGGAACGATTCCGGCAACGCATGCGCGAGCGCTTCGGCGTCGGCCCAGCCGCCGGCGAGAGCACGCAGCCATGAAAGCTCAGTCCAGCGTTCTGACGTCGTCCGGCAGCATGAGTACGAACACGCATTTGCCGGTTGCGGTGGAGCAGGCAAGTATGCCGCGGCGGAGAATTTTGACGGGAGCGTCGTCGGGAAATGCGAGGCCGGCGCCGTACGCAAACCTGGCCCAGCCCGCCTGGAGTGAGAACGGAGCGGGGGTTGTATGGGGCGAGCGGACATGGCGTCGAGGTCTGTGGCGCCTGGTGCGCTGATCACAAACAATTGAGGCAAGGTCCCCTCGTCTCCAGACATTACTGCTCGGAGTGTTGTTGATGCCTGCGCAACTGGATATCGATCCCAACCATCGGCCCGTAAACATTAATGCCGTAGTTTATAAAGCCCCAGGGATTCGGATTGGTGGGTTCATAGGGGTGTTCGGATAAATTAGCATTTGAAATATGCATCCAATTCAGACCGGCCGAAATTGCATAGCGAGAATTGAAGTTATATCGCACTCCACTGCCCATGTTGAGAGTAAACGTGAAGTCCTGTCCTTGCGCATACGGCACCCCCAGGGGGCCCTTCGCGTTAATGTCCCCGAGGCCGACGCGCCAATCGAAGTAGGGGGTAGCCCTCCAGTTACGCGGGACAAAATTGCGTCTCATGCCCATCATGTAAGCGAAATACCGGGTCTCAGCTCCCCTCGGAATCGCGACCACCGCTCCGCTGACCTCAAGATCCCAATTGCCGCGCAGAATCAAGGGACCCTTTATGTTGTCTATCTGCCATCGCAGAGAAGCAATGATGGGCACCAGCGTGTACTTAAGAGGGTATAACTCGTATTGATCGCTTAGCAAAAAGTCGAAAGGAAAAGGGATGTTGATGGGAAGCCATCCCACATCCTGGGAGAATTCGAACTTATTCTTGAAGTAGATGTCCCGATTGAAGTCAGCCGGTTTGGGAGGCCGTACTTTCTCATTCGACAGTTGGATATTTGAATCGTCACCAGGCCAGTTTCCCAGCGTTGCCAGTGACTCTGGTCCGCAGTTGGGGTTCCCCTCCCTGGCACAAGCCCCGGCGCCGCCGTCAGGAGGACACGCATCGGAGTCAGCGCCATCACAATTGCTATCCGGTGTGCTTCCGCCGATGCTGTCTTGGCTGAACTCCACCAGATCGCAGGCGCCCGTATTCCGATTGTAGTAGACACACTGATACGGACCGCCGCTGCATATCGAGTCGAAGGTACGATTCGCCGGGTTGTAGCCGCACTGCCGTGCGCTTGCATGGGGAGCGAGAATTGCGAGACTGGCAAAGAGCAGGGCTGAGGAGAGGATGATTTCGCGCAGTTTGTTTACGAGCGTAAGCACAAAGCAAGCCTTTCCAACTGGCTTCAAACGCGTTTTCCCCTCTTTGAGTTCGATTGGAGACGGAACCACAATTAAGCCAGACAGATCGGCGGGGATTTTGTCATAGGCGCACTGAAGTGTCAACGCATGCACCACGTATGCACCATCATGGGATCGTCGTCCATTGGGAGTCGATTTCGACCCGGGCCTGAAATTTGGGTCGTGCGTCTCAGTCCAGCGTTCTGACATCATCCGGCAGCATGAGCACGAACACGCACTTGCCGGTTGCGGTGGAGCAGGAAAGCATGCCGCGGCGGAGAATTTTGACGGGAGTGTCGTCGGGAAATGCGAGATGGTAATCGGCGGTGCGGAGGGCGTCGGAGAAGACCTTTAGCTTTTCGTCGCCGCTGATGAATTTCACGCCTTCGACCGTGGCGGTGGTGCCGGGACCGCGGCTAAGCAGAATGAAGAACTCGGCGTTGGCGGTTTCTTTTATCTTGCTGAGGGCGGCCTTGCCTAAGTCGATGGTGCGCAATTGCTGCAAGGCGTCGTTCTGCGTTACGGCGCTATTCGTCTTTATGTCTTTTGCCTTTGCGTTTTTTCCATCGGCTGCGTCGGTTGCCGAGAGCGCGGCCAGACGATCGCGAGTCTCGGGAATTGGGCGCAGGCCGGTCAGCGCGAGGGTATAGACTTCGCGCGCGCGAGTTTTGTCGCCGCGCTTTTCGTAGATTTGTCCGAGATGGTCGCCGACCTCACCGTGCTGGCCGAGTCCCCAGGCGGCTCCGACATATTTTTCAGCTTTGTCGAAATTTCCTTCCGCGAAGTAGACCCAGCCCAGCGTGTCCCAATAAGCGATCAGTGAGGGCACGAGCGGCAAATCCTGCGGAGTGAGGCGGTCGAGCGAAAGATTGCGCAAGGCCGCGGCCGTAGCCGAAACCGCCGACTCGGCGTATTGCTGCGCGCGGTCGAGATGCGCCTTCTTCAGCGAAAGCTGATAGGCGATGTTATTCCAGATGAGCGGCGTGGCCGAAATTTCGACGGCGTGATCGAAGGTGGCGAGAGCTTTATCGTCCTGAGCTTTGTCATCCTGGGCTTTGTCGTCTTGAGCTTTTTCGTCATGACTCAGATTCAAGTACGCGTCGCCCAGGCTTACTTCGAGTTCGGCATTATCGGGCGTGAGCGAGACAGCCTTCTCGAGTTCGGGAACCGCTTCGTCGTATTTGTGCCACTCGGAATACATCGTACCCAGGTTGGCGTGGGCGAACTTGTCCAGCGGACTGATTTCAATCTGCTTGTGGAAAGCGGTTGCGGCTTCGTCGTATTTGCGCTCCTGCCAGTAGGCGCGTCCGAGGGCGTTGTAGGCATACTCGTCGTAGGGATTCAGATCGATCTGCTTGTTGAGAGCGGCGATGGCATCGTCGGTCTGGCGGGTGCCGATGTATGCGGAGGCCAGCAAGTACCAAACGTATTTATTCTTGGCATCGACTTCCGCCGCGCGTTTGAGAAGCTGAATGGCCATGCCGAGATTGCCGCTGGTGAGGGCGGTGCGGCCGCTCTCGACGAGTTCATCAGCCTTCATGTCAGCGGGCGGCGCCGGCGTTCCGGCGACGGTGGTTTCGATGGCTAGGAATTGCGCCAAGTCCGCGCCCACGGAGCTGCGGAAGGCGTGGTAGTCCTCGGCGCGGCTGGGGGGCAATTCGTCCTGGCGGAGGGTGAGCGTGCGTCCGGCGGTGAAGGTGTGGCCTTCGAGTTTGTAGGTAGCGGTATATTCCGCATAGTCGCGCTTCAGGGAAAACGGAAGAGGCGCATGCGCGATGTAGGTGGCGGGGAGTTCGAGTTTGATCTTGTAAACGTATTCCGCCTTGGGGCCGAGTTTCAGAGCATCGGCATCGAGATCGCTGTCGTCGTTACTGTCGCCGGCGTCGGGAAGATTGAACTGGCAGAGCGGCAAGATGAGATCGGATTTTTTCTTCGACCAGTCAAAGAAATTTGGCCGGGAGACGTCGAAAGACATGGTGAAGGGTTCGCGCGTGGCTGCGGGATCGCTGATCTTGACGTGGGTTACATCTCCGCCTAGCGCGCCATTCACATTTTCGATCACCGACTGCCATTGGGCTTCCGGCACGCGGCGGAAGACGGAGCGCAGCAACAGTTCTTCGTCGCCGACGAAGGTGTAGTGGACGTGCGCTTCGAGCTTACCGATGGCATTGACTTTGCCGTCAATTTCGGAGCTTTCGCTATCGGGCAGGGGGGGATCGGCGGGAGTTTGCTCCAGGTGCGGCGTGCCGCTGGCGGGAACAACGAGCGCCAGTTTTTTGCGCAGACTATAGGCCAGCAGACGGAACGGCGCGACTTCGCTGGTGGTGTCCATCCAGATTTCTTCATTGTCCAGCGGCAGCAGAGTGATGACGTGATCGAACTGCGCGGGCGAGGGAACATCGGGATCGAGCTTGCGGCTGGAGTCGATCAATACCGAGGAAGCGTGCAAGCCTTCGGCTTCGAGCAGGGCCTCGAGAAGGGTGTGCTTGTCTTTGCAATCGCCGTATTGATTGTGAAGCACGTCGGCAGCGGCGTGCGGCTGGTATCGCCCCGCGCCCAGCGACAGGCTGACGTAGCGGAAATTCTTGGCGACAAAGTCGTAGAGGGCTTGAGTCTTGTCCAAATCCGTGGTCAGGCCCTTGGTCAACTCCTCCGCTTTGGCGTGGACTTCGGGCGAGGGCACGCGGCGGTCTTTTTCCAGGCCGGCATACCAGCCGCCGAGTTCTTCCCAACTGGCGAAAGTGGTGAGTTGAACGTCGGGACGGTCATCGTCCGGTTTCTTTCTGTTTTTGCTTGAGTCCTTCTGTTTATCTCGATCTTTATCTTTGTCGTCTTTGTCTTTTTTTTCGTCGTCGCGCTGGAGGTGGGAATTGGTCCAGTGATAGTTGCGGCGGCCGTTTGCTTCGCTGATTTTCGGATCTCTGCCGGCTTTGTTTTTCAGTTTGACCGCGCGACTGGCCGGGACGTCCAGGTCGAGTTGTTCGTCGAGAATGATGCTGTTCTTGTCGAATTCGTAGTCGGTCCAAAATTGGCCGGCAGCGAGCGGAGTGTGGATCACGGTGACCAGGTCGTACTCAAGCACTTCGCCGGGACGTAGTCCGGGGACGGTGATGTGCTTCTGCCGATAGTCGGTGTAGACGGGAGCTTCGTGCTCGACTGGAGCGGCAAGATCCTGCACGGTGTCGTCGCCGGCTTTCACGACCGTGCCATCCGCCTTGAGGACGCGCACGTAGGGAATCTCGACGCGTTCATTCGCCGAGTTGTAGCCAACCTCAATCTGGCCCCATTGCTGAACTCCGGCCTCGCTCTGCACGCGAATGCGGGCAATGGTTTCTTTGCGTCCGGTGCCGTCGTTTTCGAACCGGTAGCTGGAGTGCAACTGCTCGACGACGAATGCTTCCTGGGAATAATCGGGCTTGGTTTGGTCGGGCGCGGGCGAGGACGCAGAGTTTGCCGGGGCGGTTTGCGAGGCTTTTCTTGACTGGGTGGGTGCGTTTGAGTTCGGGGAGTCTGGATTCTGAGTTTGGCTGGATGGCTTTGCCGGGAATGCAGAGGCAATTGCAGCGCAAGCAAGAATGAAGCAAAGAAAGAAGTTACGCATAAATTAGTGTTTCGGCCCCTGCGCCGTTTGTATCTCATGCCGCAGGCTTGCGCAAGGGGCACCGAGTCTGCTGGGTGACAGCCGGGCGCGATGGCGACATCCCAAACGAGATCGCCTTGCGGCTTACATTTATCTCTCCCGTTTCAGGGGGAAACCGTAGTAAAATGCGCCGCAGATAGTCTTGCCTTCGCCGCGACGCGGGGCAAGCGTGACGCATAATGTACTTGCGCCACGATCCTTCCGTCGGGAGGTTTATTGCATGGAAGATCGGGCCCCCGTAGTCTCTACCGCAGTCTCTCAGGAAAGCTCAGCCACCGGCAAACATCATGAAGGCCGCGGCGCCTGGGTTCTCACGGCCTATGGTATTTGCGGACTTGCGCTGTTCGGGATACTGGCGTACTTCTTTTCGGACTTCATCGCTCATTAGTCCGTGTTAGGCGTCGCGAACGGGCGTGCGCGTCCGCGGACACCATAGCGGTGTATTTACGGGACCCGTTCCCGAACAAGCAATCGGCAGTGGGCCGATTCAGCGTTCCCTACTCAATTCCCGCAACTGGTACTCTCCATCGAACGTGCTACAATGAGCCGCCTTGGATGTTTCTGCGTTCGCAAGGAACCCGGCGTTTCCCCACATTTAGGAATCAGGAAAGACGCACGAGAGATAAGCCGTGGCTAAAGCGCCCACGCCGACGACCGACCCCATCACCTACGCCGATGCCGGCGTGGACATCGACCGCGCCCACCGCACCAAGCAGCGCATCAAGTATCTGGCGCACAAGACTTTTACGCGCGGCGTGCTCAGCGAAATCGGAGGGTTCGGCGGATTGTTCGCACTGGATCAGACCAAGTACCGCGATCCGGTCCTGGTCTCGAGCGTGGACGGCGTGGGCACAAAACTGAAGATTGCTTTCGAGATGGGCCTGCATTCGACGGTCGGCGGGGACTTGGTGAACCACTGCGTGAATGACATCGCCGTGCAGGGCGCCGCTCCGATGTTTTTTATGGATTATCTGGCGACTGGGAGACTGGATCCCTCGGTTGCCGAACAAGTGGTGGAAGGGATCGCCGTCGCGTGCAAACAAAATGGCTGCGCCCTCATCGGAGGCGAGACCGCAGAGATGCCTGGCTTCTATCCCGAGGGCGAATATGATCTGGCGGGATTCATCGTGGGCGTGGTCGAGCGTGATCGCATCATCACCGGAAAAGATGTGCAGATCGGCGATGTGATCCTGGGCTTGCCCTCCAACGGCTTGCACACCAACGGCTACTCGCTGGCCCGCAAGCTGCTGTTCGAGGTGGCGCAGTACTCTGCTGAAACGTACGTGAATGAGATCAAGAATAAGGTCGGCAACGAACTCATGCGTACGCACAAGACTTACTGGCCGGTGCTGAAGAAGCTGATTGCCGGCGAGTGTGTCACGGCTTTGGCCCATATCACAGGCGGAGGCATTACGGAAAATCTGCCGCGCGTGCTGCCGCGCGGCACTGCGGCCATTGTTCAGCTCGGGTCGTGGCCGGTGCTGCCGCTGTTTGAGCATCTGCAGCAACTGGGCAACGTTCCGCAAGAGGAGATGCTGCGCACCTTCAACATGGGATTGGGCATGTTGCTGGTCGTGCCCTCTGCGAAATTCAAGAAGGCCCAGACCGTGCTCGAGCGCGCGGGCGAGAAGGCTTATACCGTGGGACGCATCGTGAAGGGCGAGCGCAAGGTGACTTATAGCTAGAGGCCAACTCACCACGGAGGCACGGAGACACAGAGAACACCGGGTTTCTGACTCTTTCGATTACCGAGCGAACTCGGCGTCCTTGGCGGCTTTTTTGAGCGTTCTCTGCCCTTAAAGATTTTGCCTTGCAGTTTTTCTCCGTGTCTCCGTGGTGAATAATGCGTAGCTGAAGGCTCCCATGAAATCCCTCGGCGTACTTCTTTCCGGACGCGGCTCAAACTTCGTCGCCATCGCCGACAGCATCGACGCGGGCCGCATCCCCAACGCGCGCATCGCGGTTGTGATTTCCAACAAGGCGGATGCTCCCGGTGTGGCCACAGCTCGCGAGCGCGGACTGACCACGCTCGTAATTCCGTCCAAGGGCAGGACGCGCGAAGAGCACGACCGCGAACTGGCAGGCGCGCTCACGCAGCATAACGTCGATCTCGTGTGTTTGGCCGGATACATGCGATTGCTCTCGCCTTGGTTCGTGCGGCAGTTTCCGCAGCGGGTTCTCAACATTCACCCGTCGTTGCTACCGGCCTTTCCCGGCCTCGAAGCACAACAGCAGGCGTTTGCCTACGGTGTGAAAGTGTCCGGTTGCACCGTGCACTTCGTCGATGAGGAACTTGATCACGGCGCCATCATCGTGCAGAAGATTGTTCCAGTGCTCGATTCCGATGACGAGCACACCCTCGCGGCACGCATTCTGGAGCAGGAGCACGTCGCATACACAGAGGCGATCAACGTTGTTCTGGGCGGCCGTTACGAACTGAGAGGCCGCCGCCTGAAAACCACGCAGGGACAGCCGCTATAATCGACGTGCATGCCTACCTTCACCCCCGTTGACGAACAACTGACCTATCTCAAGAAGGGTTCCGCGGAAATCATCCGCGAGGCTGAATTACGCTCGAAGCTGGAAAAGTCTCGCGTCACGGGCAAGCCACTGCGCGTGAAGCTCGGCATGGACCCGACCGCTCCCGATTTGCACCTTGGCCACACGGTTGTGCTGCGCAAGCTGAAACATTTTCAGGATCTGGGCCACACGGCCATTTTCTTGATCGGCGACTTTACCGGCATGATCGGCGACCCTTCGGGCCGCTCCGCGACGCGCCCGCCGCTCACCCGCGAGCAGATTGAAGAGAACGCCGAGACTTACAAAGCGCAAGTGTTCAAGATTCTCGATCCGCAGAAAACTGTAATCGACTTCAACCGCCGCTGGTTCGCCAAGTTCACGGCCGACGATTTCGTTCGCCTGATGGCGAAGTATACCGTCTCGCAACTGCTGGAGCGCGAGGACTTCCACAAACGATTTCAGGACGAGAAGCCGATTTCCGTGCACGAGTTGCTCTACCCGCTGGTGCAAGGCTACGACTCGGTGGCGCTCGAAGCCGACGTGGAACTCGGCGGCACCGACCAGAAATTCAACCTGCTGGTCGGCCGCGAGCTGCAGCGCGCCTACGGCCAGGAATCGCAGGTAGTGCTGACCACGCCCATTCTCGAAGGCCTCGATGGCGTGCAAAAAATGTCGAAGTCACTGGGCAACGCGATTGGCATCCACGAGCCAGCGCTGGAAATGTACGGCAAAGTGATGTCGATCTCCGACGAGATGATGTGGCGCTACTACGAACTGCTGACCGATGTGCAGGTCGCCGAGATCGAGAAGATGAAGCGCGAGGCGCATCCCATGCAAGCGAAGAAAGAGCTGGCGTGGAGAATTGTGGAGGATTTTCACACCGCGGAGGCGGCCGCGAAAGCTGCGGGGGATTGGGCCAAGCAGTTTCAGAGGAATGAGGTACCGGCGGACATCGAGGAGGTTATTGCGTCCGTAGAAGTGACGGCGGAGGGCCTAGTTCGGTTGGACAAGCTGCTCGCCAAATGCGGGCTTGCAGCCTCGGTCAGCGATGCAGCGCGAAAGCTCAAGCAAAAAGCTGTGAAAGTGAACGGGGAACTGAAGACTGATGCTTTCGCTGCGATAGATATTAGCCAACCAATCATACTGCAGGTGGGGAGGATGATTCGGAGGGTCCGTGCCAACCCGATTGTCGGCACGCGGACAATTCATTAGGGCCCAGGGCTGGTGCCATGGGCTTTCCCATACGAGCAGCGGGGGTTATGGCAGGAGCCCGAACACGGCCACGCCATTCGTAGTCCCGACGAACACTTTGCCGTTCACGATCATCGGGGTGATGAATTTGTTGCCTGCACCGAACTGATCGCGGCCGCCGCTGGCCTGGTTGCTGTTGTAAAGCTCATTCAGTGTGGTGGCATTGTAAGCATGGAGCACCGCCGGGCTGGTATTCTCCGTCGCCCACACGATTCCGTTGCTGGTGCCATTCGCCGAGACGCTGGGCGTGGCCCCGGGATACCCAAAAACGGTGGCCGTTTGAGCGCTTGCGGCAGCCGACAACTTCGCATTGGCAATCGTGAAAGCCTGGATGGGGCATCCCACCGATCCGTAATAAACCGTGTTGTTGAAATACGCGGGCATCGCCCAAACCCCTCCGGCTAACACACGCCCGAGTTCCTGATAGAGGTTGCTGTTATTGGAGCTGAACTTGCCCATGGAGTCGCGATTCACCACGTAAAGGTTGCTGTCTTTGCCAGCGCCAACCGCCAGGTGCAGGGTGTGTCCCGAGCTGTCGCTCAGGTCGGGCAGTACGATCGTGCCGCCGGATCCCAGGTCGCTGTCTTCGGCGTTCTGCTGTGCCTCATTGTCCATCTCGAAATAGTCCGCCACGGCAAGACCGCCGGAGGTCGAGAGCTTCATAAATGCGTTGCCGTAGTCGCCATCGCCAGGAAAACCGTTGGCGTCCAGCGTGGTGTCAAAGTCACCGTTGCCGTCGAGGAAGTAGATGTTGCCCGAGTTGTCGGCGGCGAGTCCGGCTCCAGACATCCAGATGGCGCCTTCGCTGCCGTTGGGCGTGACATTCAGCACGCCCGTCTGTGCCAGCGTGGATTCGCTGTATCCCACGATCCAGCCCGTGTAGGGCCGCTCGTCACAGTGCGAAGCCCAGGCGGTATAGACGACACCGTTCAACAACAGCAGCCCGGGGCGTTCCATGTACTGCCCAGGATCGAAGACCACGCTTGCGCCGTTGGTATTGTCGCCGGTTCCCGGATAGGTCGCCTGAATATCGACCGGGCCGCCGAACAATTCTGTCCCCAGCGCGAGATCGAGCGCGTGCAGTCGCTGGTGGTAGTTGCCGGAACCATCTTTCGACATCCCCACCACATAGATCGCGCCGTTCGGACCGCTGCTGCGATCGATCACCGGGGTGGAGGTCACGCCGATTTCAGGAATCACCGACACGCAACCGCGAGGGTCGGAAGTGGTCTCTCCTGTTTCCAACATCGACGTCTGCCAGATCGTCGCGCCGGAATCCGCGTCGAAGGCATAGACCGAATCGTGCTCCGTCGTGACCATCAGCAGATTATGCAAGCCGTTACTCGGAACCGCAATGTTTGAGGCGTAAAGCGGTTCGGCGTCCACCAGACCGTCCACCGGATCGAAGCCCAGCTTGCCAAACCTCGCCGAAGTCACGTTGCTGGGGGTTAGGGTGGTCTCTGTCAGGTTCTGTCCTGTCCGCGCAACGTCATTGTGGTAGGTCAGGACATCTGTACTCGCGGCTGCATTCACCGTGAGCGTGGCCGCGTTGCTAGTCACATTTCCGCCAGAATTGCTGACTACCACGCTATATTTCGAGCCGTTGTCGAAAGTAGAAGCCGGCGGTATGGTGTAGCTGGCGAAGGTCGCTCCCATGATCGGAGTGGTGCCTTTCTGCCACTGGTAACTGAAGGGAACCGCACTCACCGCCGTCACCGAGAAGATAGCCGTCTGGCCTCCGGTAACCGTTTGGTTTGCGGGCTGGTTCGCGATCGTGGGAGGGATGGGGGTCCCGCAGCCCATCAGAAGCAACATTACCGCAAGAAGGCAGCATATATTCGCTCGCTGTCGCGTTTTCATGGCCCGGATTGGGCAACAGCATACCAGCGGTTTCCCGTTTTGGGAAGGGTCGGAAGGTTACAATGTTCGGCACCTCCTACTCCCAGGGTCTCCAGAGACGCCTCATTGACAAGGGTTGTCGATAACCACGAGGTCTGACTCTGTTACTCTCTGCTTCGCACATCCGCGTCGCGGCGATCTTCGGGCTCGAGTGCTCTCACAAGAATCTCATGCCCTTTCAGGACGCCACCCGCGCGGCACTTGCCAAACCCATTGACTGGCGCATCGGCATGCCGGCTGCGGCCGAAGAGGCTGATGTCATTTTGTTGTTCGGCGGCGACGGCACAATCCATCGGCATCTTGGCCAACTGGTGAAGCTTGGCCTGCCGGTGCTGATTGTTCCCGCGGGCAGCGGCAACGACTTTGCCCGCGCGCTTGGCCTGCGCCGCGTCCGCGATTCGCTGGCGGCGTGGCGGCGCTTCTGCCGGCAGCGGGACAATGTGCGCCAGATTGACCTCGGCGTAATCATTCCGCTCAACGCGGAAGATAGAGCGGCCGATCGCGAACTCGGTACCCAGCGCTACTTCTGCTGTGCGGCGGGCGTGGGACTCGACGGCGAGATCTCGCGCCGTGCCAACCGCCTGCCGCGCTGGCTGCGAAGACACGGCGGCTACGCTCTAAGCCTCCCTTCATCGCTCTTTGGCTTTGCGCCGTTCTTGATGAAGATCCAGACCTTGTCGGGCGCTGCGAAGGATGGCGTTGCAGAGGGTGCCGCGCATCGCGGAGAAGTAGGAAGCGGAGAAGCGCCAAAGGAACAACAGTCAGTCTGGCTTCCGCGCAGCAACGAACCCACAATGCTCGCAGTGTTTGCCAACACGCCGGTTTACGGCGGTGGGATGAAAGTTGCGCCGCGCGCTCAGATGGATGATGGCCTGCTCGATGTTTGCCTGGTTACCGATATCGACAAGTTCAAGCTCTTTTGCCTTTTTCCTACGGTCTATTTCGGGCGGCATTTGAGTAGGCCTGAGGTGAAGTACTTTCAGTCCGCGCGCCTGCGCGTCGAGACAGAACATCCGCTCGATGTCTATGCCGATGGCGAATATGTCTGCCGCACGCCGGTGGAAGTAACGATCCAGAGCGCGGCGCTCAGGGTTCCAACGCTACAGTGATGGCGTGGTTTCGAAACCAGGCGGCAGCGTGCCGCTGATCCAGATTTAGGCGGAACAAGTCCAGGCAGAACAGGGTCGGGCGGGAGCGGTTTGGCCGAAAACGGTGTAGTCCGATTTGAAGCCTCGCCGATGTCCGCCGCGCGGGGAGAATTGTGTACGCCTCTGGTGCTAAACTTTCCTCATGCCTGAAAGACGTTCCCACACGCTGCTCTGGATTCTGATTGGTGGAGGAGCTTTTTTCCTTTTCGTGCTGGCCGTGTTTTCGCTGGTCTACCTCACGCTGCATGCGGGCAGCGACCAAGCCGGGTTTGGCGGTTTTGGCGATCGCATCGGCGTGGTCGATCTCGACGGGGTGATTCTCTCTCCACAGCCGGTGGTCGGCGAGCTCAAGAAGTTTGGCGACGATTCTTCCATCAAAGCCATTATCCTGCACGTCAACTCACCCGGCGGCGGCGTGGCTGCGTCCGAAGAGATTTATCGCGAGGTCAAGCGCATCCGCAACGAAAAGAAAAAGCGCATTGTG
The DNA here is from genome assembly GCA_003156805.1 of Acidobacteriaceae bacterium. GTDB lineage: Bacteria > Acidobacteriota > Terriglobia > Terriglobales > Acidobacteriaceae > Sulfotelmatobacter. The sequence continues at coordinate 91,527 of PMHV01000028.1, forward strand.
GTCTCCATTGAGACCGTGGGCGCGAGTGGAGCGTATTACATTGCGTCGGCTTCGGACAAGATTTATGCCGATCAGGGCAGCATTGTCGGTTCGATCGGCGTAATCGCCGAATGGGTGAATTACGGCGATCTGCTGAAGTGGGCCAAGCTGAAAAATGTCGTGTTCAAAACCGGCGAGTTCAAAGACACCGGCAACCCGGCCCGCGACCTTACACCCGCCGAGCAGGCTTACATGCAATCGTTGATCGACAACATGTTCGGACAGTTCGTGCAGGCGGTAGCCGACGGGCGCAGCATGAAGTTCGACGATGTGAAAACCATTGCCAACGGAAAAGTCTGGACCGGCCAGCAAGCCCTGTCGATGAAGCTGATTGATGGCGTCGGCGACTTCGAAGCTGCGGTCGCGGATACAGCTAAGTCCGTGGGAATCAAGGGCGAGCCGACACTGGTGCGTGCAGAGAGAGAACGCAGAACGGTGCTTGATCTGTTGCTGGGCGATGTCTCGCAGTATCTGCCCGGGCGGGAAAAGATGCTGGAGCAGCAAGTGGGATTCTATTACTTGTGGAAGTAAGGCAAAAGTCGCCGTTTTTCTTACGGAATGCCGTGTCCGGGATATTACCTGTCTGGTCATCTTCTTCCCCCGGAACTTGCATTAACCCCTGAAATTTGAGAAGGTTATGGAGATTCTGATCGCCGAACTTGATCCGTTCGGCGAGGTACGCGATGGGCCGAAGAAACGACGCAAGCAAATTGGTGTCGCTCGGGAGCGAAGAGGCGCTATGACCAAAGCCGATCTCATCGATGAAGTCTCGCGTTTAGCGGAACTTACGCGCAAAGACAGCGAAGTGGTGGTGGAGACTATCTTTGACAGCGTGGTACGGTCCCTGCGCGCAGGCGACAAGATCGAGATTCGCGGTTTTGGCAGCTTCCGCACGCGCCAGCGCAAACCCCGCATGGGGCGCAACCCGAAAACCGGCGAACGCGTCGAAGTTCCCGCCAAGAAAATCCCTTTCTTCAAACCCAGCAAGGAGTTAAAAGACATGGTGAACGAGGGGATTGGCGACTCGGCGGCAACGCCAACCGCCGCGGCGCCGCCCACAGCGTAGATACATTGAGGATGTGCAGGCGAGACGAGATGGGAGAAACTACCATGAACGTGAAAAGGAGCAAGTCGGAAACGGCTAGAAATTTGGCAAAGGCCCACTTCGCGAATGAGCCCAACCTCAGGCACATCCATCTCTTGGAGCCGTTAAATGAGCACGATCCGAGAGACCCGATCAAGCTCTTGGAGGTGGTAGAGGGGACAATTGAACGAGGTATTGAACCCATCGCCTTCCCCGCCGATCCGGCACGAGGGGTCGAATATCCCGTGCTCATTGTCGAAGTATCCCCGAGCGAGTACGAGGCCATCCGAAGCAATATCGGCGGCCTTATCAGCGGCCTTCAAACCCACGGTTGGAGCATGGGGAGCGAACTGCCAGCGGGCTAGCAGAAGGAACGATAGTGCCGGCGACAGACCAGGAGTGGGCCAGGGCTTACGCCAGACAGGCGCTCTCGGATCTGGATGCCCGCGAGAAGCTGGCTCGTGCGGGCGCGCATAAGTGCCATCGGCTGCATTTCCTGCAAATGGCAGCGGAGAAGGTATGCAAGGCCTACCTGACCACAAGTAATGGGCATGGGAACGTGAGGAAAACCCACGCATACGTGGAGAGAAATCTTCCCATCATTGCACGTAATTTCTATAGCAGCGCCAACGACAACAATCAGGTATCCGCGCGGGAGATATCGGAAATACGCGCCCTGGCTCATCAGATACAGGTCTTGGCGCCGGCATGCGATGACGGCGGCACTCGGCAAGATAATAGCGAATATCCCTGGGAAGACGCACAAGGAAACGTCCGCGTTCCCAGCGAATACAACTTCCCCAAGATCAACGACGGAAGCAGGACCATTGTTCGATTGATCCGGCTGATCCGTGCCGCGTCGGAGTCCTATGCGCGATAGGATATTGGCGCGCATTCAATGCCCTGCAGAAATCGTGTGCGAGAGCGCAGTATCGCTTGAGCGCCCGTTGCGGACCCAGTATCTTGAATTTTTCCTGATTCTCCATCATCCGCGAGTCCCCACCACTGCCATCATCCGCCCCGTCTTGCCCTTTTCTGCCCGGTAGGAAAAGAGCAAATCGCGTCGGCAGTTCGTGCACAGCGTCGAAGCGTCGATGTTTTTCCCCAGCACTCCAGCCCCAAGCAGTTGACGCCGATTGGCTTCCACCAGGTCGAGAAATATCTTTTTCGGCAGCTCGCCGTGACCCGGCGCTCGTGCCGTAAGAAACAGCAAAGGATATTTTTCGCGAACCGGGTCCGACTCCCTGATTTCACGAAACAGCGTATCCGCGTAAGCAAACTGCGATTCGAATTTCGTGCGAACTTCTTCGCCGACTTCGTAACAACAGCCGTGAATGCCGGGGCCGATCGCAGCTTTGAGATCGCGAGGCCGACTACCGAAGCAGCGCTGCATCTCACCCACGCCCTTTTCGACAATGCGTTTCACGGTTCCCCGCCAACCGGCATGAAATGCGCCCACCGCCCGCCGCTTCGGGTCCACCAGAATGATGGGCAGACAGTCGGCGGTCTGAATCCCCAGCAACAACCCTGGAGTTGCCGTGATCAAGCCATCGCCGACTAGGGTCTCTGCTTGAATCGAATCGGGAATCAAATCGGGAATCGAATCCACGCAGTGGATCACATCGGAATGAACCTGCCGCAGCGTGACGATAGACCCGCAATCGGAGCCCGTTTTTCGCCCGCTCTTTCCACCGGCTGAATCAAGCTGGCGCGAGAAAGCCGTCCGGTTGCGCTCGACCGCAGCTTTTGAATCGTCTTTCGTAAAACCGAGATTAAGGTCGTTCTTGCCATACGCGCGGGAAAAGCCCGCCAGGCGCGTGGAAAATCCGTGGACGAGCCATGAAAATTCGCTTAGGTGCTTCGCGCGAAGGATTGTTAGCTTGGTTTTGCTTGCGGACCCGGTCAACACGAATCCATGTTACAGCAAGCACTGGGGCGGCCTTCGCCGAGTCACGGACATCACATCGCCATGATTCGGCTGCGGTTTGCCCCTGACGCATTCACTCCGATATAGTTTTGATAGCGATGTTCGAGAATTTCACCGCCACCGACCGCTGGACCAAGAAGCCGGTTCACTGCGTCTACCAGGCCCTGATCGTTGCCATTGCCACGCGCCACGCCGATGCCGTCGATATTAAGTTCTTTGTCGATGGAAGAACGGTCTGGGTGGCATTACCGCATCCGGCGTGGGTGGAGTATAAGAAACGCACCGGCAAAACCATTACCGATCCTTTGGCGGTAGAAATTGCAGGCCACTACTTGCATGCTGCGCTGGCGTCGGGCGAGGGAGTGGGCCGCGAGATGTATTTTCTCACCGTGGAGCAGACGCTGGCTCACCTTGAGGCCGCCGTCGCCGCAATGCAGACCGAATTGCAAGCGGCCGGATCAACGCCTCGGAAATAAGAACCGATAAGAAACTGCGGGCACAAAATTCAAAGCTGCCGGGCAGTTGCCGGCCTCTTTCTGTAGTTCGCGCAACTTGGTGGCTTATGCCTTCTTGATCAGGCGGGTCAGCCAGATCAGGAAGATCGCACCGATAATGGCCACTATGATCGTGCCGATAAAGCCGCCGGCATAGATGCCCAGAGCGCCCAAGAGCCATCCGCCGACGACCGCGCCGACGATTCCCAGAATAATGTCGACGACCGGGCCGTAGCCGCCGCCCTTCATAATCTTGCCGGCAGCCCAACCCGCGATCAATCCGACAATCACCCACCAAATGAGATTTGTGATCATGACACCCCCCTTTGAAATTCCCGGAATCTTGATCTGAAGGCTTGTAGCAGCGATGGTCCCTAACCAAATCGGACGCGGGTGCCGCCACAAACTCAACGCTCGGGCAGCCTAATGACCCAACGGCAGTCTGTCAAGCGCGGCCGTGTTGTTCCCTGCCGGTCGCATCCTCTGTGGTTAAATCAAGTCATGTTCGCCCGCAAGATCCGAATCGAATACGAAGACCACAGCCGCAAACTGCCTTGCCCGCTAAAGTGGCTGGATAGTTTCTCCATGCGCAACTTCACCAACGCCAGCGTCTTTGACGACACCCTGCCGGTCTCCGATGGGCGCATAGAGATTGGAGCAAACGTGCCCCTTGGACCGCTTCGAGATGCGATGGAGGACTGGTTCCGGCGCAAGGGCTACCTGCCCAGGGACTCCAAGTTGTCACTGGAAGAGATCTGAGCGCTGAACCACACTAACTCTTAGATTTGCATCATCTTGCGATCAGTGGCGATCATGGCGGAGGCAGAACAGAAGCAACCTCCTGGTGCTTCCGGTCGTCTTATATTCTAGGAAGTCGTTGCTGTGCGGAGGCAATGGCACACCGTCTGTTAGGTTGTGCCGGGCTCGGATTCATGATTCATAAACTGCGGCCCTCCCCATCAGCCGGCACTGGCGAACCTCTCGCGCGCGCGGCGGCGGCGTGGCTGGAATCCTCGTCGCCCAACCTTGTACGCATGCGGTTGTTCCGTTCGTGGCTGGTCTACGACTCTGCAGTCGCAGCCACTGCGCAAAGCCGATTGAACTGGAACTTCCTGTGGGGCCTGGCGTTTGCGGCGATCGTAAGCGCAAGTGGCTGGATTTGCTTGGGGCTATTGATTGCTCGTCTCTACAAGTGGGTCTCGTAGCGGTACGCCTTGCACCCAGCCCCGAAGATCAGAGACTATTTGTCGTAGTGCAGCAATGACATCACGTCGTAGCCTTTGAGCCGGTCCCGTCCCTTCAGGAAATCAAGCTCCACCACGAAACCCAACCCGGCAATCTCCGCACCCAGCAGGGAAGCCAGCTTGGCCGTCGCCTCGGCTGTGCCGCCCGTGGCCAGTAGATCGTCCACGATCAGAACGCGCTGGCCTCGCTCGATCGCGTCCTTGTGAATCTCGAGTGAGTTGGTTCCGTATTCGAGCGCATAGTCGCATCTCATGGTCGCGGCGGGAAGTTTGCCGGGCTTGCGCACGGGGACAAATCCGGCCTTGAGCCGGTAGGCGAGCGCTGGACTGAAGATGAATCCGCGCGCTTCCATGCCAAGAACCAGGTCTACTTCGTGATGTTGATAATGTTCGAAGAGCCGGTCGATGAGCGTGGCGAAGCCGGTCTTGTCTTTGAGCAGCGTGGTGATGTCATAGAAAAGTATCCCCGGCTTGGGGAAATCGGGAACCTCGCGGATGAGCTGCTTCAACTGATCTGCATTCAGGCCTGGCTGCGACAATTACCACGCTCCTTCGATGCGAAACGAACTAAGGCCTGCGAGTGACTTGGCTTCCGATACCTCAACGTCATCCACACGCGCTGCGCGCGGACCTTCCCGCAAGCGGGAGTGCATTCCCGCAAGCTGATGGCGCGTGCCCTGGGCGAGAATTTCAACGCTGCCGTCGAGGTTGTTACGCACCCAGCCCGCAATACCCAGAAGGCACGCCTCGCGTTCCACGAACCAGCGGAAGCCCACGCCCTGCACGCGTCCGCGCACCACGAAGCGGCGGGCTTGCACGTCTTCTGTCATTGAGCTTTATCAAAATAACAGCCCGGCGCATTTCCCACAACGGCGGACCTATCGGCGGAATTGTCGCGCAAGCGCTGGCGCTGCAAGCCTGAGGGAGCCCCTGGACGAGGAAGAAAGGCACGAAGGCGTAGCCCCTGGGTCCGGCGAGTCCTGACTGAAAATAAATCTTTCGTGGTGTCAGGAATGTGCCCGGTCTGTTTTGGCAGGGGTGCGCCCGGTCTGTACCCGGCCCTGTGGCGCCCCCCTCCCCCTTTTTGCAAAATATCTAGAATCATGACGTTAGCGGGAAATTCCTCGCAAGGTCGGGATTTCAAAGAGCTTAAGTACCAAGTTCTTAAGAAACAATAACTTAGTGGCGCGACGATTTGGCTTCTGCCGACCGTCACGGCCTCGACCATCATTACGCGATTTAACTTTGGGCGCAAGGTCAGATGTCACAAGGGGCTGTGGAAAGGTTGAGGGGCATGGAGGTGGGTGGCGCTTCCCCAAGCTCGAAAATGTTCTCACCTCGGTAGAAAACAATGGTGCCAGTCCCGTCTGTCCGCATTTCCCCTATTCGGCTACTTGTAGGGTGCGCGGCAAGGTCAGATGTCACATTTAGGTTGTGGATTTCTTTGAGATGCAGGTAGTAAATTGGGGAACGTCCCGTCTGTCCCCGTCTGTCCCTGTCCCCGTCTGTCCCGTCTGTCCCCAGTTTTTGTCCCAGTTTTCCAAATGTCCCCAGTTTTCCAGGGATCAGTGAACAGAAATCAGGGATCGCAAAATTCACACTTGACATGGACAGATAATCCACTACCATATGGTTGTGGATAAATTAGGTACAACGTTTGCGGCTTTGTCTGATCCCACCCGAAGGGCGATGATCGAACGACTCTCCCATGGGCCTGCCTCTGTGCATGGGTTGACGGAACCGTTTGCACTCTCGCAGCAGATGATTTCAAAACATATTGCCTACCTGGTGAGGGCGCGGATTGTGATCAAGGCGAAGCGTGGACGAGAGAGTGTGTGCACGCTTAGGCCAGAGGCGATCAAGACAGTCCGCGACTGGGCGATTAGCTATCGCCGATTCTGGGAAGAGAGCTTCGACAAACTGGATGTCGTTGTAAATCAAATGAAGAAAGAGGAGGTCAGAGATGACAGAAAACACGGTTAGCGAGATTGAGCGGATGGTTGTCACAAGAGTTTTTGATGCCCCACGCGAGTTGGTTTGGAAGGCGTGGACAGACCCAAAGTATGTGATGCAGTGGTGGGGACCGAAGGGCTTTACTGCGCCCGTTTGCCAGATGGATTTTCGCGTTGGGGGAAAATTTCTCTGCTGCATGAAGACGCCCGATGGGCAGGAGTTCTGGAATGCTGGTGA
>PMHV01000052.1 GCA_003156805.1 Acidobacteriaceae bacterium
ATTCTTTCACGCGCAATTCTTTCGCTTCCCGCACTTCGATTCCCTGCTCCGAGTAAGGCGCAATCGCTGCCAGCACAGGAATTTCATCGATCAGCGCGGCGGTATCTCCTCCTGCGATCGTAGCTCCCACCAGCTTCCCGCCCTCCACTTGCAATGTACCCGTAAGTTCTCCATGAATCTCTTCGAGTTGCGTCGTAGAAATGCGCAAGCCCATCTCGATCAGCACATCGAGCAGGCGGGTCCGCGTAGGATTCATCAGCAGTCCGGGAAGCGTCAATTGTGAGTCGGGAAACAACGCTGCTGCACACAAGAAAAACGCGGCGCTCGAAAGGTCTCCTGGAATCCGCGCTTCGATGCCGCGCAGTCTTTGTCCTCCTCGAATCCGCACTGCATTGCCCTTGCGTTCGAGTTGCGCGCCGAATGCCCGCAACGCGACTTCTCCGTGGTCGCGCGTGCGCAACGGCTCTTGGATGCAAGTTTCGCCGTCGGCAAACAACCCCGCAAACAGCAAACAGGTTTTCACCTGCGCACTGGCGATGGGCATTTTGTATTCGATGGCACGCAGGCTCGCGCCCGTGATGCGCAACGGCGGGCGTCCGCTGCGTGATGCGATTTGCGCTCCCATCGCCGTCAGCGGCGTGATGACGCGTTCCATCGGACGCCGTGAAAGCGACTCGTCGCCCAACAGTTCGCTGGAGAAGTTCTGCCCCGCAACAATTCCGCTCAACATGCGCATGGTCGATCCCGAGTTGCCGCAGTCGAGTGGAGCCGCCGGAGCGGTCAGTGCAAGCGCGCTTCCCCGCACCGCGATGACATTCTCAGCTTCCGCGCGTTCCCATTTGACGCCCAGCGAACCCATGCAACCCAACGTACTGGCGCAATCGGCTCCGGTGGAGTAGTTTTCCAGGCGGGACGATCCCTCGGCAATTCCCGCGAGCATCGCGTAGCGGTGCGAAATGGATTTGTCGCCCGGCAACCGCACGCTGCCGCGCACATTGCGCGCCGGCCGCACAATCACCTGCGAATCGCTTTTCATTCCGAATCAATATAAAGGAAGATCAATATAAAGGAAGAAAACCGGATGCCGCTGACACCGCCGCATCGCTCGCTGGGTTTATTGTTTCGTGGCGCTACCCTCAAGCCATAGCCTTGACTTCCGCCGTGGCCTCTTTCAGAAGGTTCGCCGGAACTTCTCTCATCGCCACGCCAAACTCGAACATCGGCGTCTCCGTACCGCGTCCCCAGCGCGCCATTTCCCAGTGTGCGCGCACAAACTTCACATCGGGATGCGCTGTCAGATCCAACAGCAGCGGCCACTGCCCGCAATAAAACTTCTGCGGAAAAGCGACGATCGGCTTGGGACTCCAAGCAGTCCCATCCCCCGACCCGTAGATGCTAACGTCCAACGACTCCTGCTCGATGATCTGAGTGATTTCCAGGGTCAGGAGGAACACGCGATTCGCCGCGGCACTCACATCGACGGCAACCCCATCGCCCTTGGCGCTGGCCACAGTTTTCCCGGCAACCAGAAACGTCTCGACCGTTGTCATTGTCATTGTCATTGCGGTTGGATTGTAGCAAAAGAAGTGATTGCCCGCTCCTGCTAAACCCCGGCCTACTCCGACGGATGCGGCCCCTGAAAATCGGAGCAGCAAGGTTTCTGCGCCGGCTTGAATTCCATCAGTTCGATCCGCGACAAGTCAGGATCAAACACGTTGAGCTGCCATTTGCCGTCTCGACCCATCTGCATCTTCTCGCCGTCGTGCGTCGCCCAGCCGTGCGATTCCAAAAGCGCTTTCGCTTTCTCCATGTCCGCAACTCCCAGCGAAATGTGATTCAAAACGCCGGTAAGCCGCAGATCGGGATGCTCCGGCTGATTCAGCATGTATTCCAGCCAGTCGGTTCCGTCCGGAACCTGCATGGCGACCCAATCAGTCTTGTCGGGTTGCATTCCTCCATACCAGTACAGGCGAAAACCGAGGATGTCCCTATAAAAGTGATCTTCCGCGTCGCGGCTCTGAACCAGAAATCCGGTATGAATCATGCGATGCGAAACCGCCGTCGCCGGCGGCGCCACAGGCGGCTCGGCTTTGGCTCGCTCGACAAACTCCACCCGGTGTCCCTCCGGGTCAGCCACCTCAAAACTTTGACTGTGATCGGGCCGCCGCTGAATCACTGAAACTTTGATGCCCTTCGCGGAGAGATACTCCCCAAGCGCCACAATGTTGTCGGTAGTAAAGGCCACGTGATCCATGCGGTCTGTCGCTTTGGGGTCGGGCGCAGCACTGTAGCCGATCCATTGCGTGCCGGCCATGTAGCGCACCGAGCCGCCTGTTTCCACCGGCGCGGCGGAAGCGAGACCCAGGGTGCCGCTGTAAAGCTTCTTCACTCCATCGGGATCGGTTGTGAAGAATGAAACATGATCGATGCCGAGAATGTGAGGTCTCACGACAGGATGAGCTTGCGAAAAAGCGCAAGCCGCAGAGAGGGCAAAAGCAGCAACGGCGACGACGGCAAGTTTTCTCATAAGATTCCTGATTGTAGCGCGCCTAGCGACCGGTCATTTGCTCCAGGGGGCTGGCCCACTTTTGCTTGTTGTTGACACCATCACAAGTGAGGCTGCCCCACGTTTCGCGGTTTTCGAAACGTGGGCGCCACGGCCGATGATATCAGGGGCTTGGCTGAGGGGTCTCAGCTTTCGTGCAGACTCCGAGCTGCGGTGGTGGCGAATGAAAAAGAAGTCGAGGTCCGTGGTGCCCACCTTCCGAAAATCGCGGAAGGTGGGGCAGCCTCAGTCGTGACAATACCAGCAATGAAAGATCAAAGGTGAGCCAGCTCCCCGTTGCTCCCCTAAGCTGTCATGCTGATAAAGGTGTCATGCTGAGCGAAGTGGGATTGTCCAAAGGACAATCCCATGCAGTCGAAGCATCCCTACCAGCGTCTATGGTTTCGGAGAGCGACGCGTTTTAATTGCTCACGACGAAAGCTACGTTACTCGACAGCGTTCCGGCAGACGTCTTCACCGTAACGGTCCCGGTTGTCGCGCCGGTGGGGACCGTCGTGGTGATTTCCGTGCCCGAAACTACCTTAAACGTCGCCGCGGTACCGTTGAAGCTGACGCTGGTAGCTCCTGTCAGACTCGTTCCCAAAATAGTGACCTTTGCGCCAACTTTGCCCGCACTGGGCAGCGTCTCCACAAATGCGCCCAGTCCTACGGACAGGCTGTATACCGTGCCGAGGCCGTCGGTCCCGCCATAGTAGGTCACTCCGTAAAGGGTGCCATTGGTGTGTTGAACCAGCCCCTCTTGAGGCTCGGAACCGTCGGTGCACCCCGATTGGGAGCAGAAGTTATACAGCGTGGTGAGCGTGCCCGAGGTGGTGATTTTGAAGATCGTGCCGCACACACCGTTGCAGGGAGTCTCGTTGCTCCCGCCCGAAAAAGTTGTCCCGTAGAGGTTCCCATCGGTGGCCTGAATCAGTCCGGCGGAGGGGTTAAGGCCATCCGTGCACCCTGATTTGGCGCAGAAACTATAGATTGTGGTGAGTTTGCCCGCCGGCGTGATTTGAAAGACCGTGCCACCGCCGTGGGTTCCGCCAGCCTGAGTCGTGCCGTAAAAATTCCCGTTGCTGGCCTGAAACAACGCGCTGGTCGGGCCGGCGCCGTCCGAGCCCGAGCCGGTGAACTTGTGCAGCGTAGTTAGCTTGCCTGCCGCTGTCATTTTGAAGACCGTGCCGCTGCCCGAATTTACTTCCTCAGTTGTTCCGTAGAAGTTTCCGTCGGTGCCCTGTACCAGCTTTCCGTCGGGATAGTCGCCGTTCGTGCCATCGAAACTAAGCAACGAAGTCAGCGTGCCCGCAGTGGTGATTTCAAAGATGGTACCCACGTCGCCGGTCCCGCCCGAGGAGGTGGTTCCATACAATTTGCCGTTGGTGGCTTGAATCAGCCCCACCTCCGGCTCGCCGCCGTCGGTTAAGTCGAAACTGTGCAGCGAGGTGAGTTTGCCCGCGCTGGTGATTTGAAAGACCGTGCCATCGCTGTTGGCCCCGCCGTTCATGGTGGTCCCGTAAAAATTCCCATTGCTGGCCAGCACCAGCCCTGCGACAGGCTGGGCGCCGTCCACGCATGGCTCACCGTCGGGGCAAAAGGTATAGATCGTGGTCAGCGCACCAGCAGTGGTAATTTTGAAGACTGTGCCACCACTGCCGGTGCTCACATACGAGGTCCCATATAGCTTCCCGTCGGTGCCCTGCACAAGGTAGACGTAATGGGGGTTCGCGCCGTTTGTTCCGTCGAAACTGAACAAGCTCTTGAACGTGATCTGTGCGGGAGCGACAGTTGCCACTGCCGCACACAGCGCAAAGGCGGCGAAGACCCTTTTCCACGCGCTGGATTTGGCCACACGGTGTACGTTTCGACCTGCCGGCGTCAATACCCACGCGGGAAAGTGCTTTCTTGTTGAGCTTTGTAACCACTGAATCAACGTAATTGTTTGCATCGCGCACCCTCCTGCTGATGCTGGGCCGGGAAAGACCAAACCGGAGCCGAGCCACGAAATATTGCCCCCTGTCACGATGGGTGTCAAGGTGAAAGATTTTGCAATAATACAGTTGACTCAGTGGGAAGGAACCTTGCACAGCGATGAAGGGGGCTGGCCCACTTTTGCTTTTTGTTGGCACCATCACAAGTGAGGCTGCCCCACGTTTCGCGGTTTTCGAAACGTGGGCACCACGGAGGATGATATCAGGGGCTTGGCTGAAGGAGTCCCAGCTTTCGTGCAGACTCCACGCGGCGGTGGTGGCGAATGACAAGAAATCGAGGTCCGTGGTGCCCACCTTCCGAAAATCGCGGAAGGTGGGGCAGCCTCAGTCGTGACAACACCAGCATTGAAAGATCACAGCCAGCCCCCCGCGTTATCCCACCCTTTCGCAAAGAACGCGAGGATGGGCCGCCCGCCTCCTAAACTGAGTTCAGGCTCCGCTAAGAGCATCGCCCAGCAAGTACGCTCGCGAGGTCAAACGGAAATCTACCGCGCTGTTGCCAGCGACGATCACGGTTATCAACAAGATAGGCAGTTTCTCACCCTGGAATCCTCCGCAGGACACAATCACGGCGAATACCGCCGAGATAAAACCACAACACAGGTTATTAACGGACCATTTTCTTTCGGCAACCCACGAGTCCTCGCCCGAATTCCGGGGGTCAGTGTGAAGTGTGATCCAAATGAGCCAGAAGCTGTTAACGAAAAGCATGAGTGAAAAAAGGCCGGCGACCCACGCTAATTCCCCGTTAGAGCCTTTCTCTACTAGCTTTCCAAACAAATCGCAGAGAACAAAAAATAAAATCGCGTGGATAAACAATATCGGTAGATGAACTAATAGCAGTTGCTTCCCACGTGGTACCTCCAGCTGGAGCACGCGTTTCAAGAAGAAGCGCCTCACAATGCCCGCCGTAAAATAGAAACGATAGCCGACCGTCGCAACGGCAAAGGCCAGCAGAATGTAGAGGATGTCTAACTCCCAACCCAATCCGTGCCGCCTCGTCCTGAATGCGTTGAGAATATTTCCAAATGCCAACGAAAGACTGATCCCGTAGATCGTCCTGATAATATTCAGATCGCGATCCAACCTTTGTGCGGCGCGGTAGGGGTAACCGGCCCAGGAGGTCACCCCAAGTTTCGGACCGAATTCGGTCTGAAGTTTCTCAACAAGAAAATGCCCGGCACCCTTCTCTTGATACTCCGGTCTCACTGCAACTTCGTACACGATTCCGCGCTTCGATGTTTTGTCGAACCAGGCACGCAGCACGGCGACAAACTTGTTGTCCTTGAGGGCCTGGATATAGATGAAATTCCCGCCGTTCTTATAAGAGTCTTGAGGGCAGAAATGTTCGCTGGCGTCTTCCGCATTTTCAGAGAGGGATGCATAGAGCTCGACAAGATCAATTATTGACGGGGTTTCGTCCGAAGTGTCGAATTTCATTTGTCCCCCAAGCTCAGACCGTCCGGATTTAAGCACGTCTTCCGGGGATCAAACATTCGCCATACTCGACGTTACGAAATCCGAACAAGCGACGAAGGCGGAGGCGGTCTGCCCCACCCTTTGCCGCCGAGCTCCCGGTACAACCGATACCGTGATGGGATAACCGTATCGGCTCCTGACGAGCGAGTAGACTTGGTGCGCTCAAACGAATCAAGGCTCGGAGGAAAGGAGCCGACACGGTTATGTCATCAGCCCTGCTTACTAAGGTGTCTTCAGGCGGATCTTCTTGGTCCCGTCCCGGTCTTCATACGGTTCGACATTGGCCTCAACGTCGTGCCAATCGCACACATCCATGAGACCCGCCCTCGCAAGTTCAAGGAGAGTGTATGGTGGGGGGCTGATTACGTCAGGAATGCGGTGATCGATCCGTATGCCGACCATCGGCCACAGAACCACGCCGTACGCTACCGAGGCGTCATCGTACCCAGAACAAATCAGGCCGCAAAGATCGCCTGCTTCATTGAAGATCGGGCCGCCGCTCATACCGCCGATGAAATGCCCCTGGACCTCAAAACTAGGAAATGAAAGCAAGCAGCTGTCGCGCTTCTCCGGAAACACCTCAGTGACAGCACCCCTCGAAGTGCTCGGATTAAGCTGAAATGTCACCCGTTGTCCGATCTCGGCCACGACACTCGTCGAGGCGTAGCCAAACGCTGCAATTTTCTCCCCCTTCATTGGCGGCAAAACATTCATACGCAACGGCCATAAAGTGACGTCCTTGAAGTCGTCAAGTGTGCAAAGATCACCCTGGGATTTCGTCAGTTGGCCAAAAATCCCATTTACGCTCATTGACCGGTGTCGGTCATCCAGCACCCCCTGGGTGCTATGTGGTGGATTCCAGTCTGGCGATCATCCATTGGCTGGCACCGAACTGCCTGGCGAGCTGCCGCACGCTTTTCCCCTGTGATCGCAGTATCCGGATTTTTTCGATTTCCGCTTGTCCCAGCCTGCGCCGCGCTGGTCTTCCAACATGCTTTCCGGATCGACGTGCCTGAGCCATTCCTGCGATGACTCGTGTCCGCAGCATCTCGCGCTCAAATTCTGCGACTGCCCCAAGAACCTGAAAAGTCAGCCTACCTGCTGGCAATGTCGTGTCGATGTTCTGTTTCAGCGAAACAAGGTCCACGCCCAGCGCTTTGCATTCTTCGGAGATGGTCAGCAACTGTCGCAGTGATCGCGCCAGGCGATCCAGAGCCCAGACGCACACCACATCNNGGCTCGGAGGAAAGGAGCCGAGCGATGAAGATTATAGGTTGTGATTTGCACACGCGCTACCAGCAGATTGCGATGTTGGATACGGACACGGGAGAGGTGGAACAGCGGCGTCTGGAACACCAGAACGGGGCGGGTGGCCCATCCTTTCGCGTTCTCTGCGAAAGGGTGGGACTGCCGACGGCCCGGAAGTATTGTAGGTCAAGGAGCACCAAACCGCGGGCGCCTTATCCTCCCGGTTCGCTGCGAAAGAGCCTGCCCTGAGCAGAACCGAAAGGGGCCGGACTGCGGTGAGGGATCGCTCAGCGGCCTTCGAGATTCTTGAGCCGGTCTGACAGGGATTCAACTTCGGCATCCAGCGCGCGAACAGCCGCAGCATGGCTCCGCTGACGCAACTCGACTGGGGACGCCCACTTGTGACACTCGGTCAGCAAGGTCGTTTCCACCTTCTCCAACCGTACGCTAATCCACCGCCTGTCTCCCTCGGTTAGCACACGCCAATGATAGGGCAAACGCCAAATTTAATCGCAACAATTTCTCGATCGAGCCAGATTCTTATCGAACATCTTGACCCTGCCGCCCCCAGAAATCCACAGCCGGTTGTGACATCCGACCTTGCCTCCCACTCGAAATCAGTGCAAGCTGGTCAAAGCGGAGGCGGTATATCTAGACAAAACGATAGCGGCCATAAGTCCTTTGTTGTCTAGAGTTTGACCGCTAAGTCCTTTAGACCTTCGGATCTAGGAGGAATTTCGCGCTAACTCGATGATTCTAAAGATTATGCAAAAAGGGGGAGGGGCTACGGTACCCCAAAATTGGGCCTCGCAACGCCTGAATCCGACTCGGTAGAGTGCCTGGCGCGCATCGGCGGCAGAATTCTTCCAGGCACAAATCCACAGGCAGCGTCACGCCTCAGACCAAGCCGCTAAGGTCTGAGGTCCGAGGTCTGAGGTCCAAGGTCCGAGGTCGGAGGTCCAAAATCCGACCTCCGGAACTTTCTGCCTACAATTGCCGTATCATGAACAACGGAGGCGCGAGCCATGTACTGCAACTACTGCGGAAAAGTGATTCAGGACGACGCCAACGTTTGCGCCTATTGCGGCGTTCGTATCGGAGCTTCAGTGGCGCGAAAGCGCTTGGTGCGGCCCCGCCAGGGACGCAAGATTGCCGGCGTCTGCCTCGGCTTCGCCGAATATTTCGATCTCGACGTGACGCTGGTTCGCCTGATGTGGCTGATCACGGCGTTCATGACCGGCATTGGCCTGCTGGCGTATCCCGTCGCCTGGATCGTCATGCCAGAAGAACCGCTGCAGCTCGCCGCGCCAGCGCCGGCCGCGCAAAGCCTGACCAGTTCGTAGCGATCCTGGGCGCTGATCCATAGATCAACCGAGGAAGATCAGCACAGGAAGCTCAGCACAGGAAGATCATCGACACGGGAAGATTATCAGGAAGATCATCAACACGCGAAGATCGACAGAGGAAGATCAACAGAGGAAGATCAGCACAGGAAAATCAACACAGGAAAATCAGAACCCGATCCTGCGTTTGCACCGCGCTCTGTGATTAAATCGCGTCATGCAGCCAGTCTCCTCGCGACGAATCAAGAGCGGCGACGCAGAGATCGTCTATCGCACTCTGGGCGAAGGCGCGCCCGTAGTTCTTCTGCATCCTTTTCCCGCCAATCATGAATTCTGGCTGCCAGTTGCGGAGCGGCTTTCCACGCGTTACCGCGTCATTCTGCCCGACCTGCGCGGCCACGGCGAATCCGGCGTCGGCGAAGGCTCAGCGACAATGGCCAAGCACGCTGAAGACATCGCGCGCGTAATGGACGATGCCGAAGTTGGCCGCGCGCCGCTGATCGGCGTTTCCATCGGC
Source organism: Acidobacteriaceae bacterium (assembly GCA_003156805.1). GTDB lineage: Bacteria > Acidobacteriota > Terriglobia > Terriglobales > Acidobacteriaceae > Sulfotelmatobacter. Next base: position 9,127 of record PMHV01000052.1, read on the forward strand.
GGATATGCTCTGTTCGAGTTCTGGCGGAAGCATCGCGGACGCGTGGCCGCGCTCGGCTTGTGCAACACGAAAGCGCCCGCGGATTCCGCCGACGCGCGCGCTGCGCGCGTGCAAGGAGCGAACGACGTCCTCGAACGCGGAACCGAACCGTTCTTCGAGAGCATGATTCCCCGCCTTCTGGGCCAGACCACGCGGGAAGCGCGTCCTGATCTGGTTGCCGGCGCGCTCAGCATGATGCGCAAAACGTCGCCTGCGGGCGTGGCCCAGGTGCAGCGCGGCATGGCCGAGCGTCCCGATTCAGTGAACACGTTGAAGACCATCAATGTGCCCACGCTGCTGGTGACTGGAGACGAAGACGTTCTCACCGGGATCAACGAAGCCGAACTCATGCGCCGGCACATCGCCGGCAGCGAAATGCGAGTGATTGCGAAAGCCGGCCACTACTCGCCGTGGGAGCAGCCGCACGAAGCAGTCCGGCTTCTGCGGCAGTTTCTTGATTCAGTGGTCGGCGGCCAGTGATCAGTGGACAGATCATTTTGCTGGGGGTTCTGGAAGAGAACGGTTTCGAGCTCCCGTCCCGCCGGCGAAAACGCGGGACTTCGGGATGACTCCGGAGGGAACGCACTCGTGAATAATCTTCTTCCGCCTGCCCGCGATTCAATGCAATGACTATGCTGCTGCCGGCTGCCGGCGGCGCCAGAGCTCCAGGGAATGTGCGCCGCGCGCCAGCATACCCAGGCTCGCCGGCTGGGCGGCGGGAACGGCGGGCGGGGCTATCACGGCTTCGTCATCGGGATCTGGTGTGCCTCTCTCGCCGGCGAAAATTCTCTGATTGGGCACGGTCTCATAGGCATAGCCGGTGAGCGTAGCGGTGCCGTGTTGATTGAAGTTGGTTACGGTGAGACGCGCCCAGCCGTAGTGGACCTGGCCGTCGATGAGGAACTTCAGGCCGAGGAAACGGTTGGTGACGTTGGCCCAGGGGCCGGTGAAATTCGTGACGGAATATTCGAACGCCCTCGCCATCCCGATGCCGGGGTAAGACCCCGATTTCGTAGTGAACGTATAACGTGGTCCGATGGGCGTGCCTCTTTCAAGGGCGGCTGCGTCGAACGGGAAGGGCTTGCCGGCCGGAGCAACGCCGTTGCCGGCAACGTCGAGGTCCACCTGAAGGGTCGACGAGTGTCCGTCGCCGCCACACACCGACCTGCACCTCCGCAAGGTGAAGTCGGTAATTCCGTCGTGGTTCAGATCGAGCAGGTAGGAAGTGCCGGCCGAGATAGGAGTGTTGGTTGGTGTGAAAACGACTTCGGCAGCGGCAGGCGGAACGGCGGCGAACATAGCCACTCCGGCGGCGCTGGCGGCGGCCACGTAAGCGGTGAGGTTCTTGTCGAGTCTTGCATTGACCTTCGTCTTCGGCCGCGGCTGCGCCGAGTGCTCGGTGCGGGGTTTGGATGGGGGCATTTGGGTTCCTTTCAAGGAGAATCAAGCCCGTGGGAGGAAGTGATTGTGGCTCTGGGCCTGGCAAAAGTCAAGGCGGTGATTTGAGAGCCGTAGGCCGTCCGCGTGTGGACTTTCCGCTCCCGTCCGCGCGGCCCGGGGTCTAAGGTCTGAGGTCTGACGTCCGAGGTCAGAACTTCACTCCCGATAGGCTTCTTTCATGAGCTTGCGGGCTTGTTCGGCGGGAGGGGTGGCGGCGTTTGCGGCTACTACGGCTTGATACTTTTTCACGGCGAGATCGCGCTTCTGCAGCAGGTCGTACATTTCGCCGGCGGCGAGGTTGGCTTTTTGCAGCACTTCGGGATCGGCGCCGGAAACTTCGTTCACCATTTCGAATGCGGCGGCGGCTCCGCTGTAATCTTTTTGGCTGCGCAGCAATTCTCCCAGGCCGAAGGCGGAGACTTCATAGTGCAGGTTGCCGTATTTGCCTTCGCGTCCTGCCTGCCAGACTGCGCGGTAAGCGGCCGCGGATTCCTGGATGCGGCCCGAAGCGCGAAGCAGGTTGGCTTCCTCCACCGGAAAAAGATAAGCACGGGGATAGCGGCCGGCGAGATCGTGCATGAGGGCGCGCGCCTCATCGAAGCGATGCTCGCGCCGGAGAAACAGAGCCAGCACAACTTTGGCATCCACGCTGTTTTCGACATCGGCGTTGGCTACATCGCGAAGATATTCGAATCCCTTTTCTTTCGACCCGCTCAAGCCCACGAGCGCCACGGCGGCCTTCACGCTCCAGGGCAGGCTGCCCGTCACATAGTTGTGGGTGCCGACGACGAGTTTGGCGTTCACATAGTTGGGGTTGAGTTCGAGCACGCGCTCGTGGTCGTGGCGAGCGCCGACGGCGTTGCGCAGGGCGGAAAACCAGGCGCGCTCGACCAGGGCCGTATAGAGAGCGAACTGGGCGCGGGTGACGCCGCGAGCATAGAGCGCGTCCACATTGTCGGGATTGGTTTTCAGATCCTGCTCTTCGAGGCTCTCGGCGCGGTCCACCAGTTGTTGAATTTGCAGCTTGATCTTGGGGTCGGCGGAACGATGGGCCTGACCGATAAAACTGTCGTTGGCGTACTCGCCGGAGTTCATCGCGCCCATGCGATACAGCTCGCGCAGCAGAGTCACCGTCAACAAATGATTTACGGCAAAAGGATCGTTCGGGCGCCGCTCCAGAATTTTTTCAAACTCCTGCACCCCGCGGTCGTAATCCATGTTGTAGAAGTGATCGAAAGCCGCGTCGACGAGAGGATCGCGCCCAGCCGGAGCTGCGGGGGCGGAAGCTGCGAAGTTGGCCGCGGACGGGCGGGAGTGGGCAGGCGCTGAAAGCGCGGGGGAAACCGGCAGCAGGCACAAACCGAAGAAACAGAACAGCACAATACCGCAGACTGCTCTACTGACGACTTCCGATTCTGACTGCTTGCTCACCGATTGCCCTGAATTCGTAGTCTAACCGAAGTGCCGGCCGCGCGCGCGAACCAAAAACGTTACCGGCGCGCACGATAAGACATTCTCTGCGCCCGCATGACCAGACCTATAATTTCTCTGTACTTCTAGAAACCAACGTAACCAACGCATCTTTACCTGAAGGTACGCGTAATAATTGCCAGGGGCTTGTGCATCTTTGGTCGCGTGGGAATGTTAAGTGGCTGGCAGTAAGGGAGTTTAGGAGGTTGGCCATTTGGCTGTCGGCTTGCCTTGCAGTCTGGGAGATTTTCCTTTTTTATGGCTGAGGTAGTTCAAGACGCTCCGCAGGAGTTCTGGCGGCCGCTCACCGTGAACCAGCAGGTTGCAGAAGAAACGATTCCGGCAGCCGCGCCGGCGATGGCTGACGCTTGTCCGCGTTGCGGGATCGAATTCATGATCGGGGCGCGTTTTTGCCACGCGTGTGGGGTGCGGCGTCTGGCCCAGAAGTTGTCAGTCAACACCGAAGTAAACGCTCTCGCCGAGTTCTGGGAAACGAAGGTCGATTGGGTACGCTCGGTTGCGGCCGGTTTTTCCTGGAACAGGGTTCCGTTCCCGCAGTGGATGCGCTATTTGCATTTCCATGAGATCAAGCGGCGGGTGGGATTGTCAACGGCGGCGCTGGTCGCCTTCATCATCGGGCTGGGATGCGTGGCTGGGGCTATTGGAGTAAGCCTTTTCTACCGGGCATCGAACCTGGCGGAATTCCAGGCCATTCAGATGTGGCGGATCGAATGGCTGCTGGCGGCAACGGCCTCGTTCGTGGCTGGGATTCTGCTGAAGAAACCGTCGGACACGGATGGCGAGTAAGGCGGATTTGAGGTTGCTGCGCAAGCTCTGATCCAGCGAATGATGCCGCATTCTTTCGGCTGCTAGACGGCACACCTTGCATCCGCAAATCGTACGCCTGCTCCTTGACTTCTCAAAATCCCTGCACTATAGTTTCTGTTCTCCCTCCGGCCGGGCGATTACCTCTCGCCTATGCAACCACCGAGCGCCGCATCGAAACTCAAGGAGGATTTCCTCATGCAAAGCCCGAAACTTTCCCTCGGATCGACTGTCGTACTGGCGATGTTTACCGTGTTAATGACGGCCACTTACGCAGCCGCCCAGCGAGAAGCGGTGTTGCATAGTTTCGGCAACGGCAACGACGGTCGGGTGCCTTATGCCGGCCTGATCCGCGATGCCTCAGGCAATCTCTATGGCACCACCTACTATGGCGGCACTGGGAGTTGCACCTCCGAGCTTGCGAATGGTTGCGGCACGGTGTTCGAGTTGTCGCCCAAAGCGGGAGGCGGCTGGACCGAGAAAATTCTTCATAACTTTAGCGACAACGGCAGGGACGGGTATTACCCCGACGCTGGCTTGGTCTTGGGTACTGCAGGCGACCTTTACGGCACGACGAGTTATGGAGGCGCTGGGGTGTGCAGTTCCACGGAACCCACTGGTTGCGGCACGGTGTTCGAGTTGAGGCCCAAAGCGGGCGGGGGCTGGACGGAGAAGGTGCTGCATAGTTTTGCCGGAGGCAGCGACGGGGAGCTTCCTGAGGACGGCGTGATCCTCGATGCCGCGGGCAATCTCTACGGCACGACCGCCGGTGATACTGGCAGTTGCGCCGACTCCTTCGTGGACTGCGGAACCGTGTTTGAGCTGACGCCTCATGCCGAAGGAGGCTGGACCGAAAAAGTGCTGCATACCTTCAGCAACAACGGGACCGACGGATACGGTCCCTATGGCGACCTGGTCAAAGACGTCGCGGGCAATTTGTACGGCGGAACCTATTGGGGAGGTGCGTCGGGCGATGGCGCGGCGTTCGAGCTAACGCCCGGTAAAGCAGGGATATGGACGGAGCAAGTGTTGTACAGCTTTTTCTACAAAGGCAATTTCGGCGGCGGACCCGGCGGCCTGACTCTCGATGGCGCCGGGAGCATTTACGGCAGCGCGCCCACGGGTGGCACCAGCTATTCGGGGGCGGTGTTCGAGCTCACGCCTGTAACAGGGGCGGGCTGGACCGAGACGACTCTATATAACTTCGACATCTACACCACAGGTGCCACCACGAACTCCAGCCTAATTATTGATGCCGCAGGCAATCTCTATGGCACGAACCAGTTCGGGGGCTACGGCACAACGGTTTGCCTGCGGTTCGGCGACGGCAACGAGGAGGCAAGCTGCGGTACGGTGTTCGAGCTGACGCCCGCAGGGGACGGGAGTTGGACCGAGACAACGCTGCATAGCTTTGGCACCGGCACGGACGGGCAGGTGCCCTACGCCGGCCTGATCCGCGATGCGGCGGGCAATCTCTACGGCACGACATCCTCGGGCGGTGCTCATGACGGCGGGACGGTATTCGAGATCATACCTTAGCCTCAGCCTCGGTGCTCCGGCCACGACCGATCCGGAGGTCTTACGAACAGCGTCGCTAAAACTTCCCGTGATAGCCTAAACGAACAATGCCGGGCGTGCCAGAGCGACTCCTAACTCAGGCGTCTCAGGCACGACGAGAGAATCGGCTGGCCGATGCAAGGCGGGCTCTCGTCGAGGCTGTCGACTTGTGCCGCAAGGCCGGCTCGCGAGCGGAGTTGGCGAAGGCGCTCACGGGCTTGGGACAAATTGAGAGAGATCTGCATCGCCGCGAGGTTGCGCTCCAGCATTATGAGGAAGCCGTCGCCATCTACCGCGCGGAGGGTGATGTTCTCATGCTGGCTCACTCGATTCGACACGTAGCGGACATTCACCTGGACGAGGGACGCGCGGAGCTTGCCGAGCCCCACTACCACGAAGCTCTTAATCTGTACCGCAGCCATGAGCAAACCCCACCATTGGATTTGGCGAATGCCATTCGGGGGCTGGCGATTCTCACGCACGACGCCGGCAGAACCGATGAGGCGAGGTTGCTTTGGCAGGAAGCCCGGGATCTTTACGCGGTCGTCAACGTAGAGGCAGGCGTTGCCGAAAGCTCTCGCCGACTGGCGTTGCTGGCGCAGAAAACGGGGCAGGCGGAGTGAGGCTGCCGGGACCCGGACCGAGTTAGGGTTTGCTTCCCGTGCCCGCGGCGCGGCGCTGCTGAACCATGCGGTAGAGATGATGAACGGGGCCGATGCCGCGACCCAGTGGGTGGCCGGCGGTGATGGCGGCTGAAACATAAATCTTGGCGAGAAGTACCGCTTCAGCCAGAGCGCGACCGAGCGCGAGATGACACGCGATTGCAGTAGAGAAAGCGCAGCCAGTTCCGTGCGTGGAGTTGGAAGATTGCCTTTCCGCCTTGAACACTTCCTGTTCCACTCGATTTCCGGTTGAGAAACTCAACAAATCAATAGCTTTATCGAGATGCCCGCCGGTGATGACCGCCGCCTTGGCTCGCAGCTCGTGCAGCTTTGCGGCGGCGACTTTCATTTCATCGAGGCTGGTGACCCTCATGCCGGTGATGGCTGCGGCTTCATCGAGGTTGGGAGTGATTACGTCGGCACGAGGTATCAGCTTATCCACCAATAGATTAGCTCCGGATTCGTCGAGAAGCTTTGCCCCGGAAGAGGATCTGAAAATCGGGTCGAGTACGACGTTGGGAAGCGACGCTCCTCTGCCGCTGACCAGGAAAGCGGCCACGGCTTTGGCTACGTTTGCCGATCCCAGCATCCCGATGTGGACAGCGGCAATCTCCACGTCGGCGGCGAGATCGTCGAGCGTGTCGGTGACCAATTCCGGGCTGCAAGGCTCGATTCGGCGAACCCCGGCAGTGGACTGCACGGTGAGGGCGGTGATGCAGGCGACTCCGTAGCATCCGTGGGCAGCAATGGTCTTGATATCGGCGGTAACGCCCGCGCCCGAGGAGGGGTCGAAACCAGCGATGGTCAGGACGACAGGGGGTTTCTCGGGCATAAATCAGGTCTTCGCTAAAAGATGCTTCGGCAAAGATTCTCCCGCAAGCATCTCATACTCGCGCTTCGATAAGAGCTAACCCAGAGCGAGGGCGAGAGTTATCTTTCGCATATATTTTTCGCACCAAGAACTTGGAGCGGGCGCGCAACTACCTGATTCCGGGTGGTTTGGGAGGGATTACGCTGCAAGTGATTGATTACAATCACGTTGTAAATTCTACTCTGCACTGGCTGCGGCAGGTATTGTACATTTAATTATAGGGTAAACTTATTGTAATGAGCGGCATCGCCCCCATCTGGCTAAGTTACCAACAGGTTACGTGAGGAAAGCATTACTAGGAGGTTACAGTTTCCTCACAAGTTTGCGATTGACAGCAGTTTGGCACGCCAATAGCATCTACAAACTGCGGAAAACTTAGAAAAGCCAAAGGCTAGAACAGTATTTGAGTATGCGAGGAGAACTGAATGCGAAGACGTTTAGCTCGAGGACTGGCGCTGGCATTTCTGGCAGCCAGCCTGGGAGCGGCTCAGGGCCCGAACAACTCGGAGGCATCCCCAACTAGCTCTGCCAAGATGAGGCCCGAAGCCGGCAAACAGGCTGGCAAGAACCAACCGTATCAAATTGGGACAGCTTCATGGTACGGCGAAGATTTCGACGGGAAACCGACCGCCAGCGGCGAAGACTACGACATGTACGACATGACCGCCGCTCACCCCACGCTTCCTCTGGGAAGCTACGTGCGGGTGACGAATCTGCGCAACCGCCGGGCGGTAGTGGTCCGCGTGAATGATCGGGGGCCGATCGTGCCCGGACGGATTATTGACCTGTCTTACGGGGCAGCTCATGTGCTGCAGTTTGATCAACGAGGATTGCAGCGAGTGCGGTTGGATCTGGTGAGGCCGAAAACACAGGGGCGGGCTGGATTTCAAACCGTGGCCTACAACGAACCGGTGGCGCAGCTTAAGTAAAAACCTTATACTGGGAGGGATGCAGACGGCGCTTCCCCAACGCATCCCTCTTATTAGTAATCTCGTTAGTGATCTCAACGATCCCCGCCAAAAACTGATTGTCGCGCTGGATGTTTCCACCGCGGCTGCGGCGCAGAAAATCGTGGCTGCCGTGGGAGACTCCGCGCTGACCTACAAGGTCGGAATGCAACTCTACACCGCCGAAGGTCCGCGCGTGGTGCGGGATCTCGTGGCCGCGGGACGGCGCGTCTTTCTTGATCTGAAATATCACGACATTCCCACCACGGTGGCGGCAGCGGTGAGCGAGGCTGCGCGGCTGGGTGTGAGCATGTTGACTGTACATGCAGCGGGCAGTGGCAAGATGCTGCGCGCGGCGACGGAAGCGGCGCGCGCGCAGAACCCGGCATTGCTGGTGCTGGCCGTGACGGTGCTCACCAGTATGGATGAAAACGATCTGGACAAGATCGGCGTGCACGGGACGGTGATGGATGAAGTTTCGCGGCTGGCTGCGCTGGCCGTGGCGAACGGTTGCCGGGGAGTGGTGACATCGGCGCGTGAAGCGTCGAGGCTGCGGGCGGAATTTGGGCCTGACCTGGCGATTGTGACTCCGGGCGTGCGCCCAGCGGGCAGCGGACACGGAGATCAGGTGCGCGTGGTCACTCCGGCCGAGGCCATCGCTGCCGGAGCCAGCCACATCGTGGTCGGGCGCCCAATCACGGCAGCCGTCGATCCCGCAGCGGAAGCGCGGGCGATTCTGGCGCAGATCGGCCGGTAAGAGGAGCGCTGGTTGCCTGCGATCAGCGCGCGCTCACTTCTCTGCGATCGATTTACGCAACTCCTCAGCCGATCCCTGCAATAGATTCCTCACCACAGCCACTTCGGCGGCGATTCCGCTGCGCAGCGCTGGATCCACATCCGGGGCAAAGAGCGGCGAGTGATTCGAAGGCAGCATCGTTCCCGCGGCTTTGGCCTGTGCGAATTTTTCTGGATCGGCTCCGCCCAGGCTGAAGTAAAGAGACGGAATTTCCTGTTCAATGAAATACGAGTAATCCTCCGACGGCGTGATGGGTTCGGTGATGAGCACGTTTTGCTTGCCTAGCGCCGCTTCGAGCGGGGCGCGGAGACGTTGCGCGAGTGCGGGATCGTTGTAAACCGAATCGGTGGCCTCGTAGTGTTCGATTAAAGGCTCCTGCGGCGCGCCCGCAGCCTCGGATTCGGCCTTGGCGATTCTTGCGATGGCAGCCAACACCTGCTTGCGGATTTCCGTTTTGTAGGAGCGAACCGTAAGGCCAAGTTCGGCGTGGTCAGGGATGATGTTATTTTTCGTGCCAGCCTGAATGTAGCCGACGGTGATCACGGCCATTTCCCCGGGCTTCACTTCGCGAGAAACAATGGTTTGCCAGGCGAGGATGGTTCTGGCGGCGATTACGATGGGATCGATCGCGGTTTGAGGAGCGGAGCCGTGTCCACCCTTGCCATAAATGGTGACTCGCAAAGAATCCGCGTTGGAGTTGTAGATTCCGGGCGTGATCCCGACCTCGCCGGCGGGCAAGGTGTTACCGACATGCAGCGCGATACCGACATCGGGCTTGGGAAAACGCTGCAGGAGACCGTCGGCGATCATGGCTTTGGCTCCGCTGATGGTTTCTTCAGCCGGTTGGCCAATCAGCATCAGGGTTCCGTGCCAGGTGCTCTTGCTGTGGACCATGATCGCGGCCGTGCCTAAAAGCGACGCCATGTGCAGATCGTGCCCGCAGGCGTGCATGACGGGAACGTCGTGTCCGGCATCGTCTTTGGCGTGAACCTGGCTGGCGTAGGGCAGGCCGGTTTTTTCTTCGACAGGAAGCGCATCCAGTTCGGTGCGCAACATGACGACTGGACCGGTTCCGTTCTTGAGGAGGGCAACGATTCCGGTGCCGCCGACATGTTCGGTGACCTCATAGCCCAGCGCGCGCAGATCGCCCGCCAATTTCGACGCGGTCTGGACTTCGTGGGCGGAGAGTTCCGGGTGCTGGTGCAAGTCGAGATAAAGAGCGTGCGCGTCAGGATAGACCGCGTCGACTTCCTTGGAAGCGGGCGCCTGCGCCCACGCCGAGGGTAGCAGAACCGAAACGTTCAAAGTAAAGACGAAGACGAGGACGAGCTTGGTGCGAGTCATGGCCGGGATGATAGCTGCTGTGGATCGTAACGGCAACCAACGCGAGAAAAGTTGCATCACCGTCATGTGTTCCCCAAAGAGAATCGGTTCCCAAATCTGGGTGATCCTGGCGATCTTTAATTTTGACGATCTGGATTTCCATCTTGGCTGTTTTCGATGGGGGTGTACAATCGGCTTAGGAAGCACTGGGTTGCGTTACTTCGTTGAATACCCGAGGTGCTGATGAACGTCCACATTAGTTACCGCCTTCACAAAAGTCCCGCCCTTGAAGAAGATATCCAACATCACATTGATAAGCTGCGCAAATGGCTGCAAGTGTTTCGCCCGGAGCTGATTCATTTGAAGGGAGTGGTGGAAGAAAACTCCCCGCGCGAAGGAACCAGCGTTTCGCTCAACCTGCGGCTGCCTTCCGGGCAGATGGCAGTGCACACGACAGCGACAACTGCCGCGGCTGCGGTGAAGAGCGCATTCGAAGATTTGCTGCAGCAGGTGAACAAGCACAAGGAATTGCTGCGCTCTTCGCACAAGTGGCGGCGACGGAGGAATGAGGCCTCTGAACGGCGGGGTTTTGCCGTGCCCTTCGAACAAACGGTGGCCGTAGTGTTTCCCGCGATGGTTTGCGCCGAGGATGTGCGGTCGTACGTTGACGCGAATCTTTCGAGGCTGGAGCGCTTCGTGGAACGGGAAATCTACTTTCGTGAGGCTTCGGAAGCGATTGCGCCCGATTCGATTGCCAAAGAAGAAGTAATCGACGAAGCCATCGCTGCCGCCCTGGGCGAAGGCAATGACAAACCGGAGCGTCTGGCGCTGGAACCCTGGCTCTACCGGTTGGCGCTGAACGCGCTCGATCAGTTGTCGCGTGCGGAGGAGAGCGCCGGCAACAGCGTGCATCTGGAGGAATCCGTGCGGCCTCGCAACGTAAAAGCGAGTGACGAGCCTGGATTGCAGTTCCATCAGCCGGACGAAGCGTTCACCGAAGAAACCATCATTGCCGATGACCGCGTGGCCACACCGGAAGAGATCGTGGGATCTGACGAGATGATGCGCCTGATCGCTTCGGCGCTGCGCGATGTTGGCTCCGATCATCGCGAGGCCTTCATCCTGCATGCGCTGGAAGGTTTCGGCGTGGACGAAATCTCGGCGATCACCGGCCTGGCGCCGGAGCGGGTGCTGGCTTCCATTTCCGCCGCGCGCGAACACCTGCGCAAGTCGCCGGGCTTTGTGGGGCAATTGAAAGGCAGGTTCATTTCCTCAGGGGCTGCGCTGTTGCAGTCTTGACGGAGAGGGGTTGGAATAGAGCAGTTTCATTTCCTCAGGGGCTGCGCTGTTGCAGTCTTGACGGAGAGGGGTTGGAATAGAGCAGTGATCACTCAGGAACGAATCCGCGAACTAGCTCAGTTTGAAGATCAGGAAGGGGGAGCACTGAGCTTTTATTTTCAGCCCGCTGCGCCGCGGAACAAGGCGCACAATGAAGAAGCGATCCTCACCAAGGATCTGGTGCGGGACGCGCAGCGCCGGCTGGAGAGCAAAGGCAAGAACGCCGGGGCTCGCGCCGATCTGGATCGCGCGGCCCAGCGGTTGCAGGAATTACGCAGCAACGGAGCGCGGGCCAAGGCGATCTTCGCGTGCTCGGGCAAAGATTTTTGGCGGGAATATGATCTGCCTGCGCAACTTGCCGGAACCCAGCTCTTCCTGGATCGTCGCTTTCACTTGAAGCCCCTGGCCCATCTGCTGGGCGCGTTTCCCAGTTTGGGGGTGGTGCTGGTGGATCGGCACCGGGCCCGCCTGTTCGACTTGCGCCTGGGTGAACTGACCGAGCGCGAGGGCTTCTTTCACCCCGTTTCGCGGCGCGGCCGCAGCGACGGCTTTGCCGGATACGATGGCGGCCACGCCGAACGCCGCGTTGCCGACGCAGCTCGCCAGCATTTCAAGGTGGTTGCGGAGTTCCTGAAGAAGGCAATGGAAAAAGGCGCGTTCGAGCGCTGGATTCTCGGCTGCCAGGAACCCCACTGGCCGCAGCTTGAGGCTCAGTTGCATCCTTACGTTGCGCAGAGATTGATCGGCCGCTTCCCTTCCGACCTCGCACACATCACTCGTGATGCCATCCGGGAGCAGGCCGAACGAATCTTTGCGGAGTCGCAGCAGAACCGTTGCCACACATTGGTACAGGAAGCGTTAAGCAAAGCGGGGAGCAACGGACGTGGCGTCACGGGACTCCGGCGGGTGCTGCGCTCGCTGGAAATGGGCGAGATCCAAGCCTTGCTGCTGGGCGAGAACTATCTCGCGCAGGCAGTCGAGTGCGGGAACTGCGGACATCTGGACGCGCACCTGGTGAGCTTTTGCCCGGCCTGCGGACGCGAAACCCGTGAGGTTGTAGATGTGGGCGAGGCGATTCTGCCCCGGGTGATCCGCCGCGACATCGAACTTTTCTACGTCAGAGATGACGCCGAGTTTGACCGGGTGGGGAATATTGCCGCTTTGTTGCGCTTCCGCTCGGAACAGAAGTCACAGAATTCGAATGCACAACCGATCGCGACGGTCGCCGACCATCCGTCTCTTGGCCGCCAGTCTCGGCTCCGGGGGCGCTACCGGGGACTGGGAGCGGGCTAAGGTTTCGGGCGCAAAGACGCTGACCCGAACCTCTGCACGCCTTGCCCCTAGGCTGCGAAAACATTGCACGTGGGCTGAATTTCTTTCGTTCTCTGCGAGAAGTGGCTCCCCTTGGAATCCACGTCATGTGACATCTAACCTTGCCTACCAGAGTAAGTTACTCCATCATCGTCAAGGCGGAGGCAGCGCATCCAGCCGGGTGCAATCCTGGGCCTAAGTTCTTTGAAGACAAGATTTTGCCCGTAAGTGATTGTGCCCCTAGGATTTTTGCACACTTTCTCGCTAAGATGATGATTCCAATAGACCAAGGGGAGGGGGGTATACCCCGTATTCCCGAATCGGAATCGCACCAGTGACACGAGCAGAGTCGTCTCAACCGGGGCGCAGAAAAAATTCTTGCTGGCGAAATCCACAATGCAGGACCCGCCCAACAGCGCGGTATGAAACGCAACGCGGTCGCGTGATATGCTTCCGGGTTTCGTGCGATCCGATTCTCGAAGTCAAATCATTCGGCTTCATGGTGTGGACTCGGAAATCGCAGACAGGAGAAATGCGCATGACCTTCTCACGCCGCGATTTTGTGAAAACTTCCGTCTTGGGAGCGGTTGCCGTCGGAGTTGGATCGCAAGCTCGGGGCGATTCGCACTCCAGTGTCGCCACACAGGACCATGATTCGCAACCCGCGTCGTACAAACGGCCCATCATCATCTGCGCCAACAACGGCTTTAAGTATCTGGACGACGCATTTGCATTCCTCAAAAACGGCGGCGACACGCTGGACGCCGCCCTGCAAGTCGTGAAAGGCCCGGAGGACGATCCAAAAGACCGGAGCGTGGGCCTGGGCGGGCTGCCGAACGAAGAAGGCGTAGTGGAACTCGATGCCTGCTGCATGCACGGGCCCACGCGGCGCGTGGGATCGGTGGGAGCCGTGCGCAACATCAAGAATGTTTCGTTGGTGTCAAAGGCCGTAATGGAGCATACGGGCCACGTCATGCTGGTGGGCGAAGGCGCGGAGCGCTTTGCGGTGGCAGTGGGCTTCCCGCGCGAAAATCTGCTCACCGATGATTCCCGGAAGATATGGCTGCTGTGGAAGGAATATCACTCCGACGCAGATTGGTGGGGGCCTGGCATCTCCAATCCGCACTGGCAGCCTCCGCCAACGGACGATGGCAGACCGCAGTCGGAGCTTTGGCGGGAGCGCGTTCACCATTTGGAAGAACATGCGGCCAATCTGGGTATCGCGCCAGAGCTGCGCCGTGAAGCCGTCTACAAAGTCATGTTCCCGCCCATGGGGACAATTCACTGCTCCGCGCTTAACGACAAGGGGGAAATCTCAGGCTGCACCACGACCAGCGGGCTGGCATTCAAGCTGCCGGGACGCGTGGGCGATTCGCCCATCATCGGCGCCGGATGCTACACCGACCAAGATGTAGGCTCGGCGGGTGCCACCGGCAGTGGAGAGGAAAACATCAAAGTCGCGGGCGCTCATACCATCGTCGAAAACATGCGCCATGGGATGTCGCCGCGGGAAGCCGGCATGGACACACTGAAGCGCATCGTCCGCAACTACAACAACGACATGAACAAACTGAAGTTTATCGACATGACCTACTACATCCTGCGTAAGGATGGAGCCTACGCGGGTGTATCGCTGTGGGAGGGGTATGGGTCTTCGTCGTTTGGGACGCCGAGCGTGCACAAGATCGCGGTCCAGGACGGCGGCCAAGCGCGGTCGGAGCCGACGGTCGCCCTGCTCAAGGGAAACTCGCAGGAGTTTCCGCCGCCGCCGAAGGTGCCGACGGAGGTGCAGAAGCAGTTTAAATAATTACGGAATCGCGGCAGAGTTAGTGAACAAGTTTGACGCCCGCCTTCGTGGCAGCGGCTGCAAGATCGCGATCGAGAGTAGCGAGAGGCAGATTCTCCCGGCGCGATGCCTCGAGATAAACTGCGTCATACGCCGTGAGGCGAAATGCTCGCGCCGCTGCGAGGACCTGCCGTATCGAGATCACCTCAATGGCATTTTCGATCGCCCGCCCCAGCAGCAGCTCGATTTTCTCGATGGCCTGCATGGAATCTTCGGCGCTCAGCGTGCCGCGCCTCTCGGCGACCACGAAGCCATTGGCCATTTCCAAGTGCCATAGCGCCGGGACTACGGCCTTGCCCCCATGAAGCAAAGCCTGCCGCGCGCGTTCTGCGAAGGGAGGTGTGGGATTGTCAATAAACCATGCCAGTGCCACCGAAGCATCGAGCACGAACCGATTCACCGGCGGCCCTCTTCGATGAAGTCCTTGGTGGTGAAACCTTTGTGAGGCTTGGCGCGTTTGCGGATTTGGTCAATATCGGCGAAGATCTGGGCCACGCTGATCTCGGAGCGGGCGGGAACGATGAAGGCGGTGAGTTTTCCCCGCCGCGTAATCCCGATCTTTTCTCCTGCGCTGGCGCGTTCCACCAGTTCCGAGAGTTTTTGTTTGGCTTCGAACAAGCCTATTGTTTTCATTCTCGTATCACCTAGATGATTAGTCTAGATGAATTGAGACTTCGCCGTCAATAGCCTTTGCAATCGCTTCTCGCGTGGGACACACCAGTTTACGAGAATCTCACCTTCACATCGGGGCTGCGATCGAGGTGGATGCTGTCCACAAAACGCACCTTGCCGGTGCGCAAAGTCAGAATCACGGAAGACGTTCGCGTGCCTTCGCCGAAGAAGCGTACGCCTTTGAGCAACGCACCGTCGGTAACGCCCGTGGCTGCGAAGATGAGTTGCTTGCCGGGGGCAAGATCTTCGGCTTCGTAGATTCGATTCTTGTCTTTGATGCCCATGCGGGTGAGGCGTTCTTCCTGGTCAGGCTTCACGACTAAACGGCCGAGCATGTAGCCGTTGAGGCAGCGGATGGCGGCGGCAGTAATCACGCCTTCGGGCGCGCCACCGGAACCCATGACCGCGTGCACCCCGGTACCGATAACCGCAGCGGCGATTCCGGCAGAGAGGTCGCCGTCGCCGATGAGGCGAATGCGGGCGCCGGCTCCGCGAATGTCGGCAATGAGTTTGTCGTGGCGCGGCCGGTCAAGCACGATCACGACCAAGTCTTCTACATCGCGATCGAGTCGTTTCGCGATGTTCTTAAGATTGTCCACCACGGGAGCATCGAGGTCGACCGCGTGCTTACAGGAGGGTCCGACCACGATTTTCTCCATGTAGCAGTCGGGAGCGTGGAGCAGGCCGCCGCGTTCCGAGGCGGCGAGCACGGTGATCGATCCCGGCGCGCCGGTGGCGCAGAGATTGGTGCCTTCCAGCGGATCGACCGCGATATCGACTTCGGGCACTTCGGTCCCGTCGGGAAACTCTGCGCCCACTTTCTCGCCGATATAAAGCATGGGCGCTTCGTCACGCTCGCCCTCGCCAATGACGATAGTGCCGCGCATGGGGATGGAATCCATGGTCCGCCGCATGGCTTCGGTGGCCACCTGATCGGAAAGTTTGCGCTCGCCTTGGCCCATCGTGCGCGCCGAAGCAATGGCGGCGACTTCCACCACGCGCAGAAAGCGCGACGCCAGATCGCTTTCAATGTTTTCGCCGAAACTGCGGGCTTTGTTCTCCGTACGGCTTTGCGTAGCCATGGGAACCTCCGAGCAGGGTTAGGAAATGGTTGTCCGCCGGGTTGAGACTATATCCCAATCGCGGGGCGAATGGAAAGAAGTGGTGGGAGCGATCACATCGTCCGATAGCGCGGGCCTCGCGGCCGTGATATTCTCTCAGCCCGGTTTCGAAAGAAAACATTCCATGCCCGACTCGCGCCCTCTCACCTTTCTCTGCATCACGACCTATGAAAAAGGGCAGGAATTCATGCGCGAGTGCAAGCGCCAGGGATGCCGCGTGCTTCTGCTCACGGCAGAGAAGCTGCGCGACGCCGACTGGCCCCGGGAAAGCCTGGACGACGCGTTTTATCTTCCCTCCGATCTTCCTCTCGCTGAGATCGTACAGGCGGTGACTCATCTGGCGCGCTCGCAGAAGATCGACCGCATCGTCGCCCTCGACGAGTACGACATGGAAACCGCCTCCACTTTGCGCGAGCACCTGCGCGTGCCGGGCATGGGGCTGACCACCATGCGCTATTTCCGCGACAAGCTGGCCATGCGCATGCGCGCTCTCGATCGCGGAGTGCGCGTGCCGGATTTTGTGCCGGTTTTCAACCACGACGATATTCGTTACTACCTCGAACACGTGCCCGGGCCGTGGGTGCTGAAGCCCCGGCAGGAAGCTTCCGCGATCGGGATCAAGAAGATCCACGCCGCGGAAGAACTTTGGCCGGTCTTGGAGCAACTGGGGGACAAGCAGTCTTCTTATCTGCTGGAGAGATTTGTTCCGGGTGAGGTTTATCACGTGGACTCGGTGGTCTCGGAGAACGAAGTGGCTTTCGCCAACGTCAGCAAATATGGCAAGCCGCCGATGAACGTGGCCCAGGGAGGCGGAGTCTTCACTACGTTCACGGTGCCGCGCGGAGGCAGCGCGGACGCCGGTTTGCGGCAGATTAACCGTGACCTGATTGCGGCGCTGGGTTTGGTGCGCGGCGTAGCTCATGCGGAATTCATTCAAGCCGAAGCCGACGGCCACTTCTATTTTCTTGAGTGTGCGGCGCGCGTGGGCGGGGCTTACATCAACGAGATGGTCGAAGCCGCGACTGATATTAACCTTTGGCGGGAGTGGGCGCGCATTGAGATCGCCGGCGGCGATGGCAGCTACATGCTTCCTCCGGTGCGCGAGGAGTACGCGGGAGTGATTCTTTCTCTGGCGCGGCAGGACGATCCCGACACCTCTTTGTACAGCGATCCGGAAGTTTTCCTGCGCATCAAGAGACACCACCACGCGGGGTTGATTCTTAGGTCGCGCGATGCGGAGCGCATTCGGACGTTGCTGGGGGACTACGCGCGGCGATTCGCGCAGGAATTCCTCGCGGTTGAGCCGCCGCGCGAAAAGCCCACGGCGTAGCGCTTTTCAGAACGCGTCAATCCCGGTCACGCTCTGCCCGATGATCAGCGAGTGCACGTCGTGCGTGCCTTCGTAGGTCTTCACTGACTCCAGGTTCATCATGTGGCGCATGATGGGGTAGTCGTCGGCGACGCCGTTGGCGCCAAGAATATCGCGCGCGAGGCGGGCGCACTCGAGAGCCATCCAGACATTGTTGCGCTTGGCCATCGAGATGTGCTGGTGCTCGACCTTGCCCGCATCTTTCAAGCGGCCAACCTGCAACGCCAGCAGTTGCGCCTTGGTGATTTCGCTGATCATCCATGTGAGTTTGTCTTGCACGAGTTGGTGCGAGGCGATGGGCTGGTCACGCCACTGTTTGCGCAGGATGGCGTATTGAAGCGCGCAATCGTAACAGGACATGGCCGCGCCGATCGCGCCCCAGGCGATGCCATAGCGGGCCTGGTTGAGGCACATCAGCGGCGATTTCAGGCCGTCGCTTTTCGGCAGCAGATTCGATTCGGGGATGTGGACATCCTGCAACGACAGTCCGGACGTCACCGACGCACGCAGCGACCACTTGCCGTGAACATCGGCTGCGCTGAAACCGGGGCGATCAGCCTCGACCAGGAAGCCACGGATTTTGTCGTCCTCGTTTTCCACCTTGGCCCAGATGACCGCGACGTCGGCGATGCTGCCGGAGGTGATCCACATCTTCTCGCCGTTGAGGACGTATTCGTTGCCAACTTTGCGCGCGCGCGTGCGCATGCCGCCGGGGTTGGAGCCGAAGCCGGGCTCGGTGAGGCCGAAGCAGCCCAGCTTTTCACCTTTCTGCATGGCGGGCAGCCAGGTGTCTTTCTGCTCGACGCTGCCGAAGGCGTAGATGGGATACATCACCAGCCCCGACTGCACGCTGACGAAGCTGCGCACGCCGGAGTCGCCGCGCTCGAGTTCCTGCGTCATCAGGCCGTATTCGACGTTGCCCATGCCTGCGCAGCCGTAGCCCTTGAGCGACGCGCCGAAAAATCCGAGATCGGCCATAGGCTTCACTAGTTCGCGCGGAAAGCGACCGGCGCGGTTGCACTCTTCAATGATGGGAATGAGATTCTCTTCGATGAACTTACGCGTGGTGTCGCGGACTAAGCGCTCTTCTTCGCTGAGCAGAGCATCGAAGTGGATGAAATCGACACCGCGAAATTTGATGGCAGGCATGAGGAATCTCCTAGCGATGAAGTGATCCAAGTCTTGCAAATGGTGATGCACAATAGTTTGCCGCCCGCAGGACGCGGACCATACCGGTGGGCAAACACATGACGGTAGCAGGGGCGGGGACGAGCGGTCAAACCGCAATCTTGAGCGGCAGTTCTCGAGTGTCGGGCCGCCCGCTAACGACCACGAAGCCAGCGCTAGCGTTCGAAAGGATGGAATCAGTTGGAGGAATCTACCAGCGGCATTTCAACCGATTCTTTCCCCCGCCACAACGAAATGCCGGCCGATCCTAACGCCAAAGAACCAAGGGTGCTTTGTCCCGGCGCATGAGGCTTCCGGTTGGAAGATTCCTTGCCTGCTTCCGCGGCAGAGTCCTCCTCGGTCTGGCCGGCGAGGATCGCCTTGTGAGCTTCGGTCTCATAAGCAAAGCCTGTCAGCCCCGCCGTGAACAGGTGCTTGCCACGATTCCATTTCATAGTGAGCCGCGCCCATCCATAGTGAGTCTCTCCGTTGATCTGAAACTGGAAGCCGAGATAGCGGTTCGACGCGCCGATCCATGCACCTGAGTAATAGGGCTGGGATTCGTTATTGTATCCAAAGGTTCGGGCCATGACGGCGGCGCGTGAAGCGGCAGATTGAGAGTGTCCAGATCCAATTTTTGCGCCGGCAACGAGGGCTGCCGCGAAGCCCTCGGAGGACAGCAGGACTCTGTTTCCAGAAGTTGGGATAGCCTTCAAGAAGTCAGAAAACCAGAAATATCCGAAACCAATGTTACGAACCCCACAGCGGTTTTGAATGGTAAAGTCGGTGACGCCGTCTTGGTTGAGGTCGATGCCATAGGCGTCTTTGCAGCCGATGATTTGGTGCGTTGGGGTGTAGACGATCTCAGCTTCGGAGGGCTGCACCAGAGCAAGCACGCTCACGCCCGCCGCGCTCGCCGCAAGAGCGTAAAGGTTTAGCGCCTGGTGGAACGGCTCGCTCAGAGTTGACGGAGTTTTGGGACCCGGAGAAAATCGCTTCATAAGACCTCCGATGCCGGGCACATTATCCTTCCGGCATGGACCGGCGTCAATGTCTTGCTGCGCTTGGCTTTGCGGCGGTTGGGCCACCAGCGGCACGGGTTCTCACGTCGTCAGTCGTGGCGACGCAGGGATGGCACGTCGCCGATTGTCACCCGGTTCCGAACGAACAAGACAGCGCGCGCACGTTCCTGTAAAATGAAAGCGACCGGAGAGATTTGCCACTAGTGTTGCGGTTTTCCCAAGCGGATTCCCGGAGTGGCGGGACAATTTCTAGACCTGTCCGATCCAAACATCATGCGGATGACTCTGCGCAAATACTGAAGAGATCAGGAGAAATGAACCATGGCCGTAGGCGCCAAGATCGCAAAAACAGCGGACCGCAAGAAGGTTATGGACACCACCAAGAGCACGGACTGTCCGAAGTGTGGCAAAGCGACCCGCATCGTGAAGCGCGTGAAAGACCGCGAGCGCGGCGTGCCGGGCGGGGTATACATTTCCTGCTCGGCGTGCGAGTTCTACGAGAAGCTGTAGTGGCGCTTCCTAGTTTGAGGTTGCGAAGCCGGAGCGGGAACGAAGCATCCCTGCTCCGGCTTTAGTGTTTTCTTGGACTGCGTCCTCAGCCCGGAGAAAAGCTTGTTCTTTCGCGGCGTGGAAGGAATGATGTGAGGTGATAAAATCGAAGTTGAGATGCCCATGAAGAATCAAAGAACGTTTACCGTCGTCATTGAACGAGATGAGGATGGCTACTATGTTGGGACGATTCCCACTCTTCGGGGCTGCCACACGCAAGCGAAAACCCTCGACGCACTGATGAAACGAATGCGCGAAGCGGCTGCGCTGTGCCTGGAAAGCGAAGACGGCGCCAGCCGCTCGCTTGAACTGGTGGGAGTTCAGCAACTCTCGATATGACGCGCCTTCTCCGGCTCAAGGGCAAGGAAATCATTCGCATCCTCGAACGCGCTGGTTTTCGGAAAGTTCGCACCAAAGGCCCCACAGTTTCCTGAGACATCCAGACGGAAGAGCAACGGTGGTGCCGGTTCATTCCGGCGAAACCATAGGGCCGGGCCTACTGAGGGCGATTCTGCGCGACGTCGAAATGTCGGTTGACGCTGTGCTCGAATCGTCAGGAAGAAGCTGAGCGGATCAGCTACACCGCGACCGTAACCGACGTCTCAGTTCGCACTACAGGGCGATAAAGAGTATCGCGCTCGATGGGTTCGCGGCCGGCGGCGCGGATCAGCCGTTCCAGTTCTTCGCGGCGCATGCCTTGCGGCGTGGTCGCACCGGCGTCGTGGTAGATCTTTTCTTCGATCACCGTACCATCCATATCGTCGGCGCCGAAGCGCAGAGAAACCTGCGCGATCTTGGCCGTCATCATTTGCCAATAAGACTTAATGTGCGGGAAGTTGTCGAGCACGAGACGGCTTACCGCGATCTGCTTGATGTCGAGCATGCCAGTGGTTTTCGGCAAGTGCTGCAGAGGGGTGTTGTCGGGATGAAAGGCCAGCGGGATGAAAGTCTGGAAGCCGCCGGTTTCGTCTTGCAGCGCGCGCAGCTTGAGCAGGTGATCGACGCGGTCCTCGTCGTTTTCGACGTGGCCGTAGAGCATGGTCGCGTTCGATTTCAGTCCGATCTGGTGGGCAAGTTTGGCGGTGTCGAGCCACTGGTCTCCATCGATCTTATGGTCGCAGATAATGTGGCGCACGCGGTCGGCGAAAATTTCTGCTCCGCCGCCGGGAAGTGAATCCACGCCCGACGCTTTCAGCTGCTCCAGCGTCTCGCGAATCGAAAGCTTGGCGCGCTTCGAAAGATATGCGACTTCCACCATGGTGAAGGCTTTGAGATGCACTTGCGGAAAGCGCTGCTTCAGGCCCGAGCAAAGATCGAGAAAGTATTGAAACGGCAGATCGGGGTGCAATCCGCCGACGATGTGGAACTCGGTGACGGCCTCGGAGTATCCGGTTGCGGCGGTTTCGAAAGCTTCTTCGAGCGCCATAGTGTAGGCGCCGGGCGCATCTTTCTTGCGGCCGAAAGCGCAGAGGCGGCAGGCAGCCACGCAGACGTTGGTCGGGTTGATGTGTCGGTTTACGTTGAAATATGTCTTGTCGCCATGCATGCGCTCGCGGACGTAGTTGGCCATCCAGCCTACGGCGAGAATGTCGCCAGTGCGGTAGAGGGCCAGGGCGTCGTCGGCGTCGAGACGTTCACGGGCAATCACTTTGGCGTGAATCGGCGCGAGGCGCGGGTCGTCGGTCTGAAATGGATGGTGGCGCGAGGCAGACATCCCCTTGATAATATCTCAGGATCGCGCGAGAAGTCACAGAAACGCTGCGTTAGTGACCTGCAATAACCTGGTCTCGGACCTTGGCGTATTCCGCTTCTGACAATACGTGACGCGTTACCAAGTCATGCGCATGGTCAAATGGGCGATCGGCGATGATGCGGTCAGCTTCATGCTCAGTTACGCCGGGCAGGCTCAGCAGGTCTTCACGCGAGGCTTTGTTGACATCGATGGTCTTGTCGCGCCCCATGCCTTCCTTCACACCCTCGGCCAGAGCCTTGGCATCCCGCCTGACCGTCGCGGTCGCCTCGGCGGTACGCTCGCGAATTTCGTCGGGATTATCTTTGCTGTTCGTGCAGGCGGTAATGCCCGCAAACAGCAAAGTGATCGCAATGAGACAGACGCGGCGGAGCGTTAGAGATTGCATAGGTTTCTGATGCGATGGGGGCATTTGCGGTTGGCGAGATTTTCGGATTGCCAGATCCCGCACCGGCAACGCGGAAGTCTTACTTTCTACCCTGTCGATCAAGTTGCGCCCGTTCATACCGCTGGTTTGGATCCACGCGGCTTAGTTCCCCCCCGCCAGCTTTTTTCTCGCCAGCGGGCGGGCAAAGGCGTTGGCGGGATTGTGGGCGTTGGAAGTCAATACTTTCCGGTAGTGGTCCTGGGCTTGCTTCGGATCTCCGGACTTCTCGTACGCCTCCCCCAGCAGCGCCAGAATCATGGGATCGCCCTGATCGGTTTTTTGCAGCTCCGTGATCGCGGACTTGTAGTCTCCGAGGTAAAAAGCAACGTAACCCGTTAAGTACGGGAAGAAGCGGACCTGGTCGGGATTGTCGGCCTTGTCGAGGGCAGCCTTGGCGGCGGCCACGTGCTTCTGGGCGTCCTCGGGTTGGCCGCTACGCGCAGCGACGCGGGCCTGTGCGTGCTCCCAGCGAAATAGCCACAGGCTCTTGTCGGCGTCAGTGAGGTCAGGTTTCTTCAGCGCCGTCTCGTAGCCAACCTGGTACCACTTCGCCGCACTGGGCACATCTTCAGATTCAAGGCAAATACGACCGAGCTCGTTGGCGGTTCCCGCGGCGCCGATGAAATCGCTGCGACTCAAACGCACGCCGAAGATTTGCTCCTCGAACCTGGCCGCCTCATCAGCTTTGCCCTCAAACGCGTACGAGATCGCCGTGGCCTGCAGAACCTGAGTTCTAGCGTCGTGGGGGGCGAGTTCGAGAGCCTGCGAAAGATGATAGCGAGCATCCGCGTACTCACCTTTCAGATCCAGGGCGATGCCCCACGCGAGATGGGCCTCGTAGAGGTTGGGCGAGAGCTCGAGCGCCCGGCGATAGAGAGCGAGAGCCTCGTCCTGCTTGCCTTCGCTGTTCAGCTTCTGGCCCTGTTCGACGAGGTCAAGCGCGGTAGGCACAGGGGCTGAGGTGGTCTGTTGCGCGCAAGCGAGGCAGACAAGCAGGAAACAAGAAGAAACGATGCGGAACATGGGGACCTCCGAGCTGACTTAACAGATTATGGCACGAGGCAAGGCTGGATGTGTCCTCAGCGAGCTTCGTTCTCACGCGGAAAGTCCCAACCCTCTTCCTGTATTTTCTTGTCGGTCCAGTGCTGAAGCTGCTCGAACAGAGCCGGTTCGATGACAACAAAGCGAACGCCGGCGCGGCTTTCTCCGCCAATCCCGACAATACGGGCCTTCGCGCGAAAAGCAACATCGCTGTCGAAGAGATAAACCAAGTGGCGTTCTGGCGGAATCGCCCGAACTCCACCCTCAGTTTTGCCTGCGGCGGGAAGCAACCCGTGCCATGCTAGAATCGTCCGTTCAGGAATCGGACACTCTAGTTCAAGGACGGCGTAAACCATTACTTGGGCGCGGGACGCGTCTTTGCGGTTCGTGTTTCGAGAGTACCTATGCTGCTGCAACGTTTGCGCGAAGAGGTGCTCGAAGCAAATCTTGAGCTGGTCCGTCGTGGACTGGTGCTCTACACTTTCGGCAACGTCAGCGGCATCGACCGCTCGGAAGGTCTACTCGCCATCAAGCCCAGCGGCGTGCCCTACGAGCAATTGACGCCGCAAGACATGGTCGTTTCCGACTTGGCTGGAAACATCGTCGACGGCTCTCTGCGTCCCTCTTCTGACCTACCCACCCACGCGGAGCTATACCGGAATTTTCCCAATATCGGTGGCGTGGCGCACACCCATTCCGAATTTGCCACCGCGTGGGCACAGGCGGAGAAGCCGATTCCCTGCTTCGGCACGACCCACGCCGACTATTTTCATGGCAGTGTCCCGGTAACGCCGCGCCTTGGCCCCGCAGAGATCGCCGGAGATTACGAGTTGGAAACCGGCGCGATCATTTGCCGTACTTTTGCGAAGCTTGATCCGGATTCGATTCCTGCGGTGTTGGTGGCCGGCCACGCTCCTTTCTGCTGGGGAGCCAACGCCCTGGAGGCCTCGCATAACGCGGTAATCCTGGAATATGTGGCAAGAATGGCCTGCCACACGCTCTCCATTCATGCCGAGTCCCGGCCGCTGGCGCGCGAACTTCACGATAAGCACTACCTCAGGAAACACGGAACCGCGGCCTACTACGGGCAGGCAAAGGAAAAAGCATGATGCTAGTTATGGCGGCATTCGTCGCAACCCGGCTGGTGCATTTGGCCGCCGTGGACGTGGTGATAATTGCTTTCTACTTCGCATTGGTCCTGTCCATCGGGTTTTATCTGCGGGGCCGGGCCAACACCGGCGAAGATTTCTTCATGGCCGGCCGCGAGATGACGGCATGGGTGGCTGGCCTCAGTTTTCTCTCCGCCAATCTCGGTGCGCTGGAATTGATGGGCTGGGCTGGTTCTGCCTATCAATACGGCATTCTGGCGACACACTGGTACTGGATCGGCGCCATCCCGGCGATGCTGTTCCTGGCGCTGGTCATGATGCCGTTCTACTACATTTCCAAGACCCACTCGGTGCCCGGCTATCTCAGGCTGCGTTTCGGCGAGCCCAGCCGGGCCCTCTCGGCGATTTCGTTCGCCTTCATGACCGTGCTCATGAGCGGCGTCAACATGTTTGCCATGGCCAAGGTCATGCAGATCGTGCTGGGATGGGACATTAATTTCAGCATCTGGGTCTCGTCTCTGACCGTCGCCATTTATGTAACGCTGGGCGGGCTGCGCTCGGCCATCTTCAATGAAGTGCTGCAGTTCTTCCTCATTTGGGCGGGGGCTCTGCTGATTCCAATTCTCGGACTATACGAAGCCGGCGGCTGGACCAACCTCAAGCTGCAGATTACGCAGAGGGCTTCGGAACAGTATGTCCACATGTGGTCTGGTTTGGGCTCATTCAGCAACAATCCCATGGGAATCAATTGGGTTGGCATTGTGTTCGGGCTCGGTGCAGTTATTTCGATGGGCTACTGGACCACAGACTTCCTGGTGGTGCAGCGCATTCTGGCCGCGAAAGACATTCGCAGCGCGGAGATGGCGCCTATCATCGGCGCCGGCTTCAAGATGATAGTGCCGATCATCGTGATCCTCCCGGGCCTGCTGGGCTTGGCTGTGCTGCCCGAGAAACTGGTTCCGGAATCGGTGGCCACCTTAACTGGGGGCCACAGCTATAACGACGTTCTTCCCCTCATGCTCGCCCGTTATTGCGGTCCCGGGTTGCTCGGCCTTGGAGTTACAGCCCTGATCGCAGGCTTCATGTCTGGCATGGCGGGCAATGTGAGCGCCTTCACCACCGTGTGGACCTATGACATCTACCGTCCGTTTTTCAACAGCAAAGGCAGCGACCATCATTACGTGAAGATGGGACGTTGGACCACGGTGATCGGCGTACTGATCAGCGTAGGCACTGCATATCTGGTGATGCAGTTCGCCAGCATCATGGATTACGTGCAGGCGTTATTCAGCTTCTTCATTGCTCCCCTGTTCGGTACCGTCGTACTCGGAATGCTGTGGAAGCGCGCGACCGGCCCCGGCGGATTCTGGGGATTGCTGTGCGGAACTCTTTCTTCGATCAGTATGTGGGCTTGGGTAAAAGTCGATCCGAGCGCGCTGCGTTACGTGGCGCTTTCGCCCCACGCCAAAGGCCTGGCCCAGGATATGTTTCAGGCGCTCTGGTCTTTTATAGTGTGCGTGGTCGTGACCGTGGTGGTAAGTCTGGCGACGAAACCCATAGCTGACGGCGAATTGACTGGCTTGGTATACGGGTTGACGAAAATCCCCTCCGTGGAGGACGTCCCCTGGTTCCAGAAGCCTCTTTTCTGGGCTGCTGTAGTGACGATCATTTTCATCGCGCTAAACATTATTTTCTGGTAGGCGACCTTATGAAGGCAGCAACTTCGATTTCGATCTGGTTTTTCATTGGCATCTCGCTGTTGGTGAATGGCGTCCTTATTCTCGGTGCCGGGCTCTATGAAGTTGTCCACCCGCCCGCGTTCGAGCCCGTGCTGTTTCAGTTGCACGCCGGCGTATGGTGGGGAGCGCTGCTCACGATTCTAGGGGCTTTCTACTGCTGGAATTTTGCTCCGTCGCGCTAGAGCGGCGGAGAAGCGAACTGTGCGAGCAACTGCTCGGAGTAGTTACGTTCGGAGAAGCTATGTCTCACAAGAAAATGACGATGGGTCTCATCATCGGGAACCGCGGGTTTTTCCCCGGCCAATTGGCGCAGTCTGGTCGAGAAGAGATGATGCGTGTGCTGGCGCAGGCAGAAATCGATTGCGTCGTGCTCGGCCCCGAGGAAAGCAAACACGGCGCCGTGGAAACTTACGAAGAAGCCAAACGGTGCGCTGCGCTGTTTCGCAAGAATTCCGATCGCATCGACGGAGTGATCGTTTCGCTGCCTAACTTCGGCGACGAGCGCGCCATCGCCGACACCCTCCGCCTGGCCCGCCTCGCTGTGCCGGTTCTGGTACAGGCCACTCCCGACAATGCCGCCAAGATGACCATCGCTTTCCGCCGCGACAGCTTCTGCGGAAAAATGTCGGCCTGTAACAACCTTCGCCAGTACGGCATTCCCTATTCGCTGACCCGCTTGCACACCGAGAGTCCCGATTCAGAGGACTTCCAGAAGGATCTCGCCTGGTTCGCCGCGGTCTGCCGCGTCGTCAACGGCATTAGGAACCTGCGCGTGGGCAGCATCGGCGCGCGCCCCTCGGCTTTCAACACGGTGCGTTACAGCGAAAGACTTCTCGAGCGCTACGGCATCTCCACCGAAACCGTCGATCTGTCTGAAATCCTCGGCCGCATTGCGCGGCTCAAAGACGATGACGCCGGAGTGCAAGGCAAGCTGGCCGACATTCGCAAATATGTCACCACCGGCGGCGTTCCCGATGCCGCGCTCATCAAGATGGCCAAGCTTGGCTATGTCATCGACCACTGGATGAAATCCACCGACGTGAAAATCAGCGCCGTCCAGTGCTGGACCGCCATGGAGGAATATTTCGGCGTAGTGCCCTGCACCATCATGAGCATGATGAGCAACAACCTGCTGCCCGCGGCTTGTGAAGTCGACGTCTGCGGCACCATCAGCATGTACGCGCTGGCCCTCGCCTCGGAAACGCCCAGCGCTCTGCTCGATTGGAACAACAATTACGGCGACGACCCCAACAAGGCCGTCTGCTTCCATTGCAGCAACCTGCCCAAGCATTTCTTCCAGGACGTGCGCATGGACTTCCAGGAAATCATCGCTGGAACCGTGGGCAAAGAAAACACTTTTGGCACCGTCGTAGGCCGCGTGAAGCCGGGAGCCATGAGCTTCGCGCGCTTCTCCACCGACGACACTGCCGGCGTGATCCGCGGCTACGTCGGCGAAGGCGTGTTCACCAACGACCCGCTCAACACCTTTGGTGGCGTCGGCGTGGTGCAGATTCCCGAACTGCAGAAGCTGCTGCGTTACATCTGCGAAAACGGATTCGAGCATCACGTGGCGGCGAATTTTTCCATTACTGCCGGCGCCGTGCATGAGGCGGCCGTGCGATATATGGGCTGGCCCACGCTCTGGCACGGCAACTGAACAGAGAGCGCCGCTCTCGCCAACCTGCTATAAAATGTTTGAAGACAAGCCGGGGCCGTAGCTCAATTGGATAGAGCGAGAGTTTCCTAAACTCTAGGTTGGCGGTTCAATTCCGCCCGGTCCCTCCACTCCCTGCGGTTTGACGGGACTCTTCGAGAAACAACAAAGCATCAGCTCGGCTTGGAATCCGCGCCTTTGAGCCGCAAGCAGCCTTAGCTGGCCTTGCTGGCGTTGTCCGACACCTTGATGGTGAAGCTGACGGTGATGTTGGCTTTGGTCTCGACCGGCTGGCCGTTCTGTAGGTAGGGTTTGAATCTCCACTCGCGCACAGCCTGCTGCGCCGCCGAAGCCAGGATGGCGGGGCCGCTGACCACGTGCAGGCTCTGAATCACGCCGTCGGCGCCGATCAGCACCTGCAATACTACCGATCCCTGCACTTTCATTCTCTGCGCTAACAAGGGATAAGAAGAATTCAACGGCAGATCCGGGGACGCGGCCATGCCAGCCGGCATCGGCTCGCGTTCCGCGGCGTTCGTGGCCGGCGTGGCCGGCGCTTCCACTGTCATCGAGCCCATTGCTGATCCTGAGTGACTAGGTATCTCAACCCTCACGGCATTGCTGCCCGGATGAAGAGTTTTATGCGTGTCGCCGGCCACCACTTCGACGGCCAGCGGTGCAAGAACCGTGCGGTTGCTGGCGACGATGCCGGAATCCGCGACCGGCGTTGGCGTGGAGATCTTGGCGGCAACCTGCTTCTTGGCTGGGCTCTGGGCTGGCGTCTGGCCTGGCGCTTTGCCTAGAACGGCTGGTGCTGCTGCCGGAAGCGCCTGGCTGACAGTCAGAGTCGGCGTTGCCGTTGGAGTTGAGGCCGCAGTCACAGTCGTCGTAGGGACACTGGCGGGCTGTGCAACTTCGGACTCCGTGTCCGGCGTTTCATCCCCGCCAAACCAGAACTCGCTGTACCTCACCACTACCGCGCAAAGCGTAACCAGGAGCAGAACCAGCGCCAGCACCAGCCGGCGGGGTTGCTTATTGTGCAACGCAACACCTGCCCGGTAAGCGCCCGCCGCCAGTCTTTCTCTCTGCTCCAGCATTTCCTGCCTGCTTCCCTTGGGATGACTTGCAATTGTTCCGCTAAACCTTACTTCTTCTTGGGACATTCATAAGTTGCAACATTCTGCAGATTGTGGCAATGGCACGAACCGGGAGGTACCCGCCCGAGCGGGCCATATACCTTTCTGGTTCGGCGGCACTTTCAGGCGGCTGGCACGGAGGAAACCGCGGAGGATCGCAACACCCATCGGGCAACGATTGAGGAATCGGCTAATCGGACAAGTAATAACCCGCTATTCAAGCGCAAACTGCGGCCCGTTTTGCCCGCGCGGATGTGGACGTTCAATTACCCAATCACTAAATCACTTAATTCACAGCAAACCGTAGACATCCAACTGGGTCGCCGTACCCACATACACCTTGCCATTCACCACGGTTGGAACCGTAAACTTCACTGCCGGGCCGGCTGTGTCGCGCGTGCCTGCCTGGCTGCTGTTGTAGAGTTCCACGGCGGTGCCTCCATCGAACGCGTAAAGGACAGCGGGACCGCCCGTGGCGAACTGATCCGACTGAATGGCCCACGCGATCGCATCAGCCGCGCCGTCCGCCGAAACCACAGGCGTCGAACCGGAAGCGAACGTAACCGTCGACGTCGCGATCGGCCGGGTTCCTAGAAGTCCGCCGCTCATGGCAAAGATGCGTAGAACATCCCCATCGGCCCAGAAGTAAAGCTGGTCCTGCCAATAAACCGGAGTTGCATAAAGCCCGCGTCCGTCAAACGCGTTCACGATCGATTGCACGATCTGCGAGTTCCCCGAACTGTTGAAGTGACCCATGTTGGTGCGGTCCACCAGGTAAATCACTCCGTTCTTTCCCGCGCCGATGGCGAGATAAGGATGAGCTGCACCGCTTTGATAAGGCAGCAGCAAAGCGCCGCCCGAGCCCAGATCTGTATCCGAGCCGCTCAGCCGGGCCTCGTTATACGGAGTGAAATAATCCGCGACACTCAGACCATTCTTCGGAATCAGCCGCAGATAGCTCATCCCGTAATCGGAGCCGCCGGTGTTTGCGTCGAACGTGCCATTCCCGCTCATGAAAAAGATGCTGCCCAGCGCATCCGCCGCCAGTCCTCCTCCGCTTTGCCAGACCCCTCCCTGATCGCCATCGGGAGTCAGGTTGAAGGCCGCCACCCGGGCCAGCGTCGTTTCGTTGTAGCCAATCACCCAGCCGTGGTAGGGAAACTCATTCTCCAAACCGTGCGACGCCCAGGCCAGATACACCACTCCATTCGACAGCAGCAAAGCGGGACGCTGGTTCGAGCGAAAAGGATCGAACGAAATCGTACCCCCGGAAGATCCCGTGCCGCTGCCGGAAACCGAAGCCGCGATGATCACCGGACCGCCAAATTTCTCCGCGCCTGTGGTTACATCCAGAGCATGAAGCCGCTGCACATACACGCCGTTTTCCTTAGTCGCGGCAGACACGTAGAGCGTGCCGCCACTGGTATCGATCACCGGCGTGCCAGTGATTCCAATCTCCGGAACGATCGCGTTGGTGCCGAGGTCCGAACTGGGGACCGTGGTAATTCCCTTCGCCGGATCGATAAAACTCGTATGCCATAAGGGCGTGGCATTCCTCCCCTGATTGCTGTCGGCATCGAAGGCATACACGCTGTCGTGCTCCGTCGCCACATACGCGACGTTGTGCACCCCCAGGGTCGGAATCACGATGTTCGGCAAATACAAGGGCTCAGCATAGACTTCTCCATCCACGGAACAGCTAAACAGCTTGCCGAAGGTGCTCTCGGCTACGACCGAGGGCTTGAGGATGCTCTCATGAACATTCTGGCCGGTGCGGGAATTGTCGTTGTGATACGTGGCCACGCTCACAACCTGGCCACGCCCGGCAACCACGGCCAAGAGTAAGGTGACACATGCGAACAGACGAGTAGCTAGGGCCCAACTGCGAGTAATCATTAGAATCTCTATCCCAAAATTGGCACAACCACGGTCGAACGTGAAATGACAAGGAGAGGCAAACTTTTCCGCGTCCGATTCCGAACCTTCGGCTCGCGCGACTGTCACCTTGCCATCCGGAAATTCCCAGCGGCCTGGGAACCGGCCAGATACCCAGTATTCTAGCCAGCTTCAGCCTCCACATCAAACCCATAAGTCCCCGCTTTGCCGGTTGTTCGCTATCCGTATGGGCAGGAGTGAGTCGACTTCTCCGGCTGGACGGCCAGTGGCCGGCAACCACGCCCATGGAAACTCACCCGCGTAACACCGCTCCCCGGTTGCTCGCCGCGCCGCAAATCAGTTACTCTCAGCCCAGTCCTTGATGCTTCTTGCCAGATGATGCCCAACAACAATAAAAAGCCCGCCAGCACAAGCTTTTCCCACGCCATGCTCCGGGAAATTTACGAACAGCCCGCCGCCATTGCCAAAACTATCGCCAAGCACTTGAAGGACGACATCATCTTCCCCGGCGAACTCCATGCCATCGACCCCGCGTTGCTCACCTTCGAGAAGCTCATCATCGCCGCCAGCGGCTCCAGCCGCCACGCTGGCCTCGCCGGCGAGATCATGATCGAAGACCTTTCCGGCGTCGCCGTCGACGTGGAATACGCCAGTGAATATTGCTACCGCTCCACCCACGCCGCCGTCGATCCTATTGTGATGGTGATAACCCAATCCGGCGAAACCGCCGATACCATCGCCGCGCAACGCGAAGCCCTCACCCGCGGCGTGAAGACCATCGCCGTTTCCAACGTAGCCGACGCCACAATTCCCCGCGAAGCCGGAGCCGCTCTCATCACCGGCGCCGGTCCCGAACTCGCCGTCCCCGCCACCAAGAGCTTCACCACGCAAGTCACCGTCCTCTACCTGATGGCTTTATTCCTGGCCCGCAAGCGCGGCCGTATGACTTCGGAAGTCACGCGCTCTTATTTGCAGCGGCTGTTGCAACTCCCCGCCGCAATCGAGGCGCACCTGAAGACCTGGGACGATCTCGCCGGCGCATTCGCCCAGAAACATTTTCAGGCCGAGAAATTCCTCTACCTCGGCCGCGGCGTCCACTACGCCATCGCGCGCGAAGGCGCGCTCAAGCTCAAAGAAATTTCCTACGCTCACGCCGAGGGCTATCCCGCCGGAGAACTCAAGCACGGTCCAAACGCCCTGGTCGATGAAAGTCTTCCTGTGGTCGTGCTCGCCACCTGCGACCACCACGATCCCGATTCCGTTCTCCGCTACCGCCGCACTCTCGAAGTCATGAAAGAAGTAAAATCCCGGCACGGCCGCGTGGTCGCCGTCGCCACCACAGGCGATCAGGAAGTAACCGCCGTCGCCGACGATGTATTCTTCGCACCCGCCGCTCCCGAATTGCTATTGCCCATCCTCGAAGTAATTCCTCTCCAACTCTTCGCCTATCACGTGGCCGTGAAAAAAGGCTACAACGTAGACCGTCCCAGAAACCTGGTAAAAGCCGTTGTTAGGGAATAAAGCGGTCGCAGCCGAATGCGAGCTACGGCGCTGCCAGCGGCTCCCTCAGCGATCCCTGACGGCTGCCGCGGTGGTGCATGGCGCTCGTCCCGGTAACGAGAAATACGTCGTAATCGGTGCGGTCGATGTGGTCGCCCGCAGGATCGCCGAGCGGATTAACCTTCCCTTCGTAGTGGAAACGGTTGCCAAAAGCATCCGTGTACGGCGAATCAGAGTACTTCAGGCTTAGCGAGTAAACTCCAAACTCCCAAAGGTGATGGAGTTCGTTGGGCTGCGAAATGCCGTCATGGTTTTCGTCAATCCAAAGCAGGAGCTTCGAATACACTGCGTCCTGTTTGTCGATGACCCCGTCCCCGTTGCCACCGTTCTCCGGCTTGTCGAATTCCGCCAGGGCCAAATATCCGTTCGGATGGTTGGACGGCGGCTGCTCGGTAAAGTTGCCGAACAGCTCCTTACCGCTGTCAATTCTGCCGTTGCCGTTGCGATCCAGGGCAAGCCATGCATTCCGCGACCCCGCTGCTGTCCACGATATTTGTATTGGCGTGCCGTCGCCGCTGATGTCGAACATAACTCCGCCCGCCGCCGATGTAAGTTGGAAACCCGTGCCGGCGGTATCGATAATTATCGGCGAACTCTCGCCATTGTACTGACACTCGCACAGAGTTGGGTTCCACGTCTCGTCGCCGCAGCCGCCCTCGGGCGGTTCACAACCGCCATAGCCGCTTCCCCCGCCACCGCCGCCGCCGCCGTAGGTGGGGTCGGGCTCGTTAGCGCAGGTCACTTGCCCAGGCTTTGACACCGCGTAGATCTGATCTGCCGGAAAGCTGATGGACGCGCCGACGCCACTTACGCCGACCGAGATGCCAATCGAGGCCGCGCAGGTCAGAAGACACGCCGTCACCGTTGCCGCGTCCGTGGCCCCACACGTCTCGTTCGCGCCCCCGTTGGGAGCCGTGGCCTACCCTCCCGCATCACTGGTGCCGAGGTTATGCGAGTAAAGCTTGTTGCTGAGCGTTCCCGAGTCTACCTCCGTGACGGAGGGCACTGCGGTACACTGAGTAGCACAGCTTGAAAGACCCACGCTGTAATATTCGCAGGTGAACTGCATGGCCCCAGTCGCGATGTGCGCCCCCGTTGCATGGTTTACCGTGCCGGGTGCCGGGTCAAAGTACGTCGTGGAAATCGTGTTGTAGTCGGAGCATGTGGTGTAGGTTTGGCACACAGCTACGACCCCGTTTAGACAGAAGACTAAGATGAGCGTCAACGGCTTTTGCCGCATAGGAAGTCTCTCCCTAGATTTGTTTTCGATCCTTTGATCATCCTTTCCGGCTCCCCGGACTTATCGTTTCACTGCGGCAGTGGCTTCGCCAGTCCGTTCGCCACGTCGACACGCCCCGGACCACACTTCAATTGCGCGAGGTCGCAGCAAACGTCATGCTGGCCGACCGGGCAGCTTTCGGCTGACATCTGCTTCGCACTGACCCAATTGGCCACCACGGGATTGTTCCGCAAGCGAGTAAGCACAAACGCGTCGGGAAATAGATGGTCGCGCAGGGCTAAGACAAGTCCGTTGGTGGTTGCATCCTCCGGTTCGATAACCTCATTCCCCTTGGTGGCGTCATGTCCAAAGAGAAACAGCGCCTTGTATGGGCCGCGGCTTTTCCCCCGGTAGGTCACCGTAACCGAATAGGAAGCGTATCGTTGCCAAACGGTGTCCGGCCGGTTCTGGCGCCATTCGAGTTGATAGAGGTCGTCAAGTTTGATATCAGCTATCTCGGGCGCTAGCGGGCGTGCCGGGCTCCACTGAACCTCGAGGCAGAGCCAAGGGGCGTCTAGCCCCGCCTCCGAATAGCTAAAGCCGTCCTCGCCGTTGGTCGTCAGCATCTCCCCGACGGCGGGCGAGATGAGATCGACCGCCTTGCGGTCGAGGATGTCGCGCACGTCCCCGACCACAAAACTGCTCAGTGTAAAGCTGACCTGCGCCGCAGCCAGACGCTGCTCGGCGGTCAGGCCGATGCCATCCTTGGACACCGGCACTTTCGGATTACTGCTTCCTATCGCCAGGTCGCCGATGACTCGCTGTTCTGAGAGATAGGCGAACTTGGCGTAGGCGGTGCGCACCATCGTCTCCTCGTGTGTCATTTCAGCAGCGGCTGCCGAGAGTGAAGCCAGTAGCACGCAAATTGCAGTTAGACATCGCATCCAAATGTTCCCCCTTTATTGCAGATTTCTTGCCCCGGAAACTGTCGCTCAGTAGGTTCGGCTCAGTAGGTTCGGCCCGGTAGGTTCGGCCCAATGCGAAGGTAGGTTCGGCCCAGCTAGGTATAACGCAAAAACACACCGTACCGCAGAATCCCACAGCCGCGTCAAATTTCTTATTTCTGTTACGAAACACGAAAAAGCCGCGTGATTCCCTAACCCCTCGCCTACTCCGTCGGCGGGTCGCCGAGACTGATGAACTAACACGTCCCGAGATCGACAATTCTTGTTGACTCTGACACCCCGTCGGCTCCATGCTTGAGAGTACACGCCGTGTATTCGAAACTTGGATATCCGTGAGCTAAGTTCCACGTTTCCAATATTTTGGCGGTGCTGTATTGATTATAAAGGACTTAACGAGACGGTCGCTTCCTAAGTCCCTTCGCTGTAATGTTTTGCGTGTAAGTGATTTATATTCAATATTTTATCCGGATAACAAGCCGTAAGCTTAAGATTCTAAATATTTTACTAAACAAATTCTTCGCGAATATCTGTCAATGCCAGACCGCCCTCCCTCTCACCCCGACCTCCAAGCCATCGCCAAAGGCCTAATGGCTCAGCGGGGCTTCGAGCCGGATTTTCCGCCGGAGGTGGCACAGCAACTCGCGGAGTTGAAAGCTCACCCGCCGAGTGTCACGGCTGTCGGCGCGATACGCGATCTGCGGAATTTGTTGTGGTCGTCGATCGATAACGACACCTCGCGCGACCTGGACCAGATCGAAGTCGCCGAACGTCTTCCCAACGGCGACGTGAAAATTCTCGTCGGCATCGCCGATGTCGATGCATTCGTGCCCAAACAAACCCCCATCGATCAGCACGCCGCCAGGGAAACCACAACCGTTTACGCGGGAGTCCGCAACTTTCCCATGCTGCCCGAGGAACTTTCCACTGGCACAACTTCCCTGCTCGAAAATCAGGACCGCCTCAGCGTGGTCATCGAGTTCGTCGCCGGAACCGATGGCCATGTCGCCTCCGGCAATGTCTACCGCGCCGTGGTTCGCAACCAAGCCCAGTTGCAATATAACTCGCTGGGGGCCTGGCTGGAGGGCAAAGCCGCCGCGCCGGCCAAAGCTGCCGCTTCCCCCGATTTGCAATCGCAACTTCGCCTGCAAGATGAAGCCGCGCAGGAAATGAAAAACCACCGCTATGAAAACGGCGCGCTCAGCCTCCAGACCGACGAATTGCTTCCGCTCATGGTCGGCGAGCAGGTGGTCGGCGTGGTGCAACAGCAGACCAATCGCGCCACAGACTTAATTGAGGACTTCATGATTGCCGCCAACGGCGTGGTCGCCCGCATGTTAGAGAAGGTCTCATCGTTGCGCCGCATCGTCAAAACTCCCAAGCGCTGGGACCGTATTGTACAGCTCGCAGCTATACATGGCGAGAAGCTTCCCGCCGCGCCCGATTCCAAGGCGCTCAACGGTTTTCTGCTCCGCCGCAAGGCGGCCGACCCCGATCGTTTTGCGGATCTTTCGCTGACGGTGGTCAAGCTGATTGGTCGTGGCGAATATGTTCTGGAGCGTCCAGGCCAACCCTCGACAGGTCATTTCGGCCTCGCCGTTGACGACTACACTCATTCCACCGCACCCAATCGCCGCTTCCCCGACGTCGTCACGCAGCGCTTAATCAAGGCCATGCTCGCAGGTCAGCCCAATCCTTACTCGGAAGATGAACTAACCGCCATCGCCGCCAATTGCACCGAGAAGCAGGATGCCGCCAAAAAGGTGGAGCGCGAAATGTCGAAGCGCCTGGCGGCCGTTTCCATGCAAAACCGCATCGGCGCTGTTTTCGACGCAATCGTCACCGGTGTCACCCCGAGCGGAACCTTTGTGCGTACCCTCCAGCCTCACGTGGAAGGATTGTTAGCTCAAGGTGAACAGGGCCTCGACGTGGGGGACAAGCTGAAAGTGAAACTCATTCGCGCTGATGTCCAACGCGGCTACATCGACTTCGCCCGCGCGTAGCACGCAGGTCAGGCTTCACGGCCTTCGCCATCTCGGTCACCACGCAAGCCAATAGCCCATAACAACGCCCACGGGCTACGCTTGCTCAGGGAGTTGTGCGGAAAATTGGGCATGCCTTTGTCTGAATGGCGCAATCTCGTTTGCGGGGTCATGATCGCCGTTTTGCCTGTGTCTCTAATCGCCCAGGATTCAGGCCGCGCGCTGCTGCACAGCCAGGAAGGCGTGTGGCTCAATGGCAACCCGGCGCAGCCCTCTTCTGCGATCTTTGCCGACGACCTGGTGCAAACCCAGGCGGGACACGTGGCCAAGATTGATGCCGACGGATCCACGGTGGCGATCCAAGCAGAGACGATCGTGCGATTCAAAGGCGACGAACTTGTGCTCGATCATGGCAGTCTGCAGATCGACACCGCGCGCGCGATGAGAGTACGCGTGAACTGCCTGACCGTAATCCCCGTTGCTCCACAGTGGACTCAATATGATGTCACCGATCGCGATGGGAAAGTCACCGTGGTCGCCCGCCGGAATGACGTCAATATCCACACTCAAGGCGCGCTCACCCAGAGATCCAACCAATCGGCAGCATCGATGAATGCAACTGTGCGTGAGGGTGAGCAAACCACGCGCGAAGAACACTGCGCTCCGGCCGAACTGGCTCGCCCGGCGGAGGCCAAAGGAGCATTTCTAGATAGCTGGTGGGCAAAGGGCCCGGCACTCGTGGGCGTGGGTGTGATTGTCTGTCTGGGGCTCCTCTGCCTCGGCGGCGATCCCGTCAGTCCTTCAAAACCAATGCCTACCCGCCATTAGCTGCCCTGGCGCAACCGGTCGATGTCCTGATTTGTATACAAGCGAGGCGCACCGCGCGTGCGTGCTTTCGACTCGACCGCGGCTTCTTGCGACGTTTCGCCGATTCCGCGCTCATGCAATTCCTTGGCGCTGGTCATCTGCCAAACACCGACGTCCAGCGTGCTTTCCGGAATCGCAATGCCCAAGAACGGCTCCGAGAGAGGTTCGCGAGCGCTGGCTTCGGTCACGTCAACACGGGGGACGCCGTAGTATAGGGGAAGCAAATCCGCGGGAGGTTCCGGCCCGGGGAGCACAGCGGAAGTCTCGCTGTCCGCACCGGCGAGCAAATCGGCCGTGGCGTTGCTCGCGCCTTCTTCCAGCGGCGGACCCTGCAGCGACAGCGATGGCGTGGCGATGGAATGCGCAAACAGCGCAGACCCGGAATTCATCAGGTATTGCGGACCGGTGGCAAAGCTGGTGTCCTGCGCGATACACGCGGCCGGAACAAGAACCATGGCGACCAATAGCAGCCGAGCGACCGACGGAACTCGCATAAGACCTCCCCTGGGATGACGCCTTCTGCGAGTAATTATGGAACAAACCGCGGAACCCAGAAAAGAGTCGTTCGACTCTAGTTGGCGCTTCCCGCGCGGCTTCTGGCCTGGCTCGATATCTCCGCAGCCCGGAGCCTGCGGCCTTCGCGCAGCACGTGCAGCATGTAGAGTACGATCACAAGATTGCCGCCAAACACCAGCGACCGCACCAGGGTGATGCCGCGAAAAAGCTCGCGAATCTCCAGAGGCAGAAGCAGAGTTCCGGAAATAACGGCAAACCATTCGGCCCAGGTGCGTTCCCGCCAAAGCCCATACCCTTCCACGAAACGCAAAAGAGAATAAGTGAAGGCGAGTTGCGCAGCCGCCCAGAGGCGCGCGTTGGTAATGTTATCGGCAAAATCGAGAAACATCTGCGCATAGCGCCGGTCTGTGTTGATGTGCAGGACCGCGAGCACGCTCTCGGCAATCACCCACACATCCTGGCGGACAAGCAGGAGGGCGCTCAATCCCATCAATAGTACGAGGATGCCTTTGCATAACTCGATGGACGCTACGATTCGCAGCGCGCTTTTCCGCGCGAGGTGGGAGTCGATTTTCGCGCCAGAGGAGAGCATGAAACGGCGAAGCGACTGACCAGATTACCACGGCGGCAGAACCAGCTACGTCTTCTTGGTTCGCACTGCGGCACGTAGTTCCGCAACGATCTCTTGCGACGCCTTAATTGCCGCCGCGTGCTGGTTCACATTGAAGGAAATCGCGCCGACTCGGGCGTGTCCGCCGCCTCCGTAGCGTTCGCAGATCTTGGCCAGGTTGACTACAGG
Source organism: Acidobacteriaceae bacterium (assembly GCA_003156805.1). GTDB lineage: Bacteria > Acidobacteriota > Terriglobia > Terriglobales > Acidobacteriaceae > Sulfotelmatobacter. Next base: position 48,109 of record PMHV01000052.1, read on the forward strand.
TTCTTCCGGCGCCCACGGGTTCGATCCCACCGAAACCTTTACCCGGAAGCTGCTCTTACTCAGGCCGACGCTATAAATGGATTCAGGATGAAGGAAATAGGGAACGAACTTGTTGTAACCCTCGAGATCCAGGTCGGTGACGTCGAAAAAGATAGTGGCGTCCTTGCATGCGGTTCGCTGTTTCAATATCCCGATTGAGAGTTCATGGCGCTTGAGCAAGGGAGGGAGCAGAGGAGCGACAAAAGGCTCGTCGATAATTTGCGCCAAGGGTCTTGTGGCCAGCAAGGGGATCAGGTTGGGAACAAATCCGTGGTCCGGCGCCGACTCGATCACCATGGTCAGCTTCATGGCCGGGGCCTGCATCTCTACCGCGGTCTTGGCATCGGGATAGAGAGCGCCGTCAATGACGTCGGTCCAATGCACCAGGTCGGCGACCGGCGCGGGATCGAAGCCGAAGCGCTGCTGCGCGATCATGGCGATGAAGCTGGTGCAAGACTTAAAATCCGGGTCGTAGAACTTGCGGTTGCTCTGATCCTGCTCGAAGTGCGCGGCATCGGCGGCGGAGAGAAACGCACTCTGATGGTGATCGAACCACCAGGTAATCTTGGGCGAACTGGAGTACTTGAAATCGACGATGGCGTTCTCGTCGCCATCGAATTGAGTGTCGTCGAACAAAGATCCCGCACGATGGACCAAGCCGGAGAACACGAATTCGGCATCGCTGCGGATACGCTCGCGATAGAAACGGGAGAAGAGCGCGGCGGAAGAAGCTCCGTCGAAACACTTGTCGTGATAGAAAACACGAATACGCAATCAGTGCCCCAATCGTACCGGGAAATGTTCCCGCCCATATCTCCGCGCGGCGGCCAGACGCGCAGGTTGCGGAATCCCGGCTGCGGAGTAAAAGGTTATAGGATGGCCAGCTTATGGGGAGAAAGTCAAGGGCAAGAGAAGGTGGGTAGTGGGTCAGTTCAAATTGAGCCCCTACCAAAAGGTGAGCTGTCCCGCGCGAGATCCCTCATCCGGCTGAACCGCGCCGGGTTTCGGGATGACGCCCTCTGAAGGAGTCCGAACAATGCACCCTCTCAGCCTGCCTCTCAGCCAGCTGCCGCCTGCTTCTCCGCGAGATCGCCGAGCACCGGCAGCTTGAACATCTCACCCTGCAGAGCTTTCACCACCAACACCAGCCAAATGACGAAAGCGGCGAAGCCTACCACCATTGAAATCAGGAAAAAGAGAAGATGGCCGAGAAAGGGAATGATCAGCAGGATGAGTCCGGCTAATTTCAGCACGGCTCCAATGATCACGGCTGCGACCCAGGCCAGGATGCATTGAATGGAATGAAAGCGCACGAAGCGATTCTTGCTGTAGGGCTCGACCAGAAGAAAAATGATGGCTCCGATGAAAGTGTAAGCCAACGCTCCGGCCAGGTTTTCGGGAAGAGCGCCGACTGTTCCTTGCGCACGCTCGGAAGCGCGCATGGCGCGTCCGCAGCCTGGACAATAGGAGGCGGCATCGGGCATTTCTGCGGCGCACTGAGGACAGGAAATGGACATGGCTTCTTACGCGGTGCGCACCGCTGGAGTTTTTCTGCGGCCGTCTTCTACCTGGGGATCTCCCTTGCGGCAGTCTTCACAGACACCGTAAATCTGAAAGGTGTGGCTCGTGGTCAGGTAATTGATAGCATCGCACATCCTGGAAATGAAATTCATTTTCAACTGTCTCGATTCGAAACAGGATTTTAATTGCCGGGTTGGTTGCCTTCAGAATTTGTGCGGCGCCAAAGGACTAAGCCGCCGGCACCGAGAGCAAGTGCGCCGAGGGGAGCTGGTTCGGCAACGGCAGGAGCTTCGACGGTCAAGGCACCGGACGCGCCGCTGAAGCCAGGGACTGAATTCCGGTCAAGCGACGCCTTATCGGCATCGCCTTCGGTCTGTCCGGCGTTGATTGCGGTGTCCGCGGTGGTCTCGTACGCATAACCTGTGAGACGCGCCTCCCAAGTCCTTTCCTCAGGAGGACCGGGAAGAAACCGAACGGTTAGCCGCGCCCATCCGTAGTGAGTTTCACCATTAATTTGAAATTCGAGCCCCAGGTAGCGGTCAGTGACGTTCACCCAGGGGTGCGTGTACAGGACGGTGCCCCGTTTGGCGAGTTCCTCAAAAGCCATCCACGCCAGATAAGGTATCCATCCCCGTTCGCCAGGACCGATTCGAGCTCCCAGAGGGATGGCGGCAGCGACATCGCTATTTGTGCTAATGCATTCCGAGCTAGCGCACTTTACAAAATTGCCCGTTGGGATCCTTGCGAACAGTTGCTGAATAGAGGCAAAACTGTCTCTACTGGGCCGCTCCTCAATGATGAAGTCGTCGATTCCGTCATTGTTTAGGTCGAGCTTATACGTGCCCTGACGGCCGATGATTTCATCTACGGGCGTGTACACAATTTCCGCTTCGGACGGCTGCACGAGGGCAAGCAGGCTCACCCCGGCTGCTCCTGCCGCAAGGGCATACGCATGCAGGTGCACATGGGTAGATCGCGAAAGGACAGCAGGTTTACGGGGGCGAGAAGAACGTCGCATAACGGAACTCTTTCAAGAGGCGCAATTCTCCCATAGGCGGAATGGGGCGTCAATAGCCGCCTTTGCTGCCGGTTCGGAAAGCGATTTGTCTCGCAGTCGCGATTCCACCTACAATCAAATTTCACATGAGCACACTGGCCGCAACCAGCGTTCCTGCCGCTTCTCGCCGTTCCAGAGGAGTACGCGTCCTTCTGTGGCTGCTCCTGGTTCTCGCCGTCGTGATCGTTGCGGCAATCGCTTCCGCGTATTTCATCGCCCGCTCGGCCCTGCCGCAGCTCGATGGGACCATCCAGGCAAAAGGCCTTTCGGCGAGGGTCACGGTGACGCGGGATCATCACGGCGTACCTGCAATTGAAGCCGCCAATCTGGAGGATCTGTTTTTTGCCCAGGGCTACGTCACGGCGCAGGACCGCCTATGGCAAATGGACATCATGCGCCGGTTTGGCGCGGGAGAACTTTCTGAGATTCTGGGTGAGGACACGTTAAAGATTGATCGCGAGCAGCGGATTCTTGGTTTGCGCGCCGCGGCAAAAAAATCTCTGGGGATGGCGAGCGCGCGGGACCGCTCCTACTTTGAGGCCTACGCGCGCGGGGTGAATGCGTTCATCGAGTCGCGGGGCAGCCGCTTGCCGATTGAGTTCCGCATTTTGAAGTATCGCCCTAAACCGTGGCAGGCGGAAGATTCCATCGTGATTGCCAACCAGATGGTGAAGGATCTCAACTATTACTACCTTCCCGACACGCTGGCCCGCGAGAAGATTCTGGCGAAACTGGGGCCGGAACTGGCGGCGGATCTTTATGTGAACCGCTCCTGGCACGATCGGCCGCCAACGGTTATGCGGCAAGATCTGAGCCAACCGGATAGCCAGAAAGATTCCGACGATGAAGACGACGAAGACGATGACCCCGGCGCAGACAACTCCGTAACCCAGCAACGCAGCAGCCCGGCGGCGATCTGGGCGCAACATGATTTCGATGCGGTGAACGGATCGAACGACTGGGTGGTCTCCGGCACGCACACGGTCACGGGCAAGCCCCTGCTCTCAAATGACATGCATCTCGGGCATCAGATGCCGAGCCTGTGGTACGAGGCGCATCTCAAGTCGGGCAACATGGATGTTGCGGGTGTCACTCTGCCCGGGATGCCGTACGTGATCGTTGGCCATAACCAGCACATCGCTTGGGGATTCACCAATGTCGGACCGACGGTAGCCGATGTTTACATCGAGAACTTCAATGCGCAGGGAGCGTACCAGACGCCGCAGGGGTGGGTGCAGCCGGAACACCGCCAAGAGATTATCCATGTAAAAGGAAAACCGGACGCCACCGTTGATGTGAGGATCACGCGGCACGGGCCACTTGTTACGGACCTGTTTCCGGGCGAGACCAGGCCGCTGGCGTTGCGCTGGACGCTTTATGACGGCCTGCACATGCCGTTTTTCGATGTTGACGCCGCGCAGAACTGGGAAGAATTCCGCAAAGCGTTTTCGCAGCTTGATGCGCCGGGACAGAACGCAGTCTATGCCGACATAGACGGCAACATAGGCTATCAGACGACTGGGCATGTTCCGATTCGCGCCGCAGGCGATGGCAGTTTGCCGGTCAGCGGCGCCGATAACGCCCACGAATGGACGAGCTACATTCCGTTCGACAAACTGCCGAACATCTACAATCCTTCTTCGGGAGTCATCGCAACCGCCAACGGGCGAATTACGCCGGACAACTATCCCTATTCGATCAGCACGGAATGGGAAGCGCCGTGGCGCACAGCGCGCATCTATCACGTGCTGGAGTCGGGACGAAAATTCGCGCCCGCCGATATGTTGGCGCTGGAAAACGATGTTCATTCGGAAAATGATTTATTTGCGGCCGAGCGCTTCGTTTATGCGGTCGACCACGCCTCGAAGCCCTCCGCAAGAGCTAAACAGGCCGCCGACCTGATGCGCAACTGGGACGGCCGCATGTTGGCTTCTTTGTCTGCGCCGACGATCGCGATGCGCTCCGCGCAGGAATTGACACGTCTCTTGCTCGAACCACGGCTCGGGCCGGCTCCGGCTGGCGCGGCGAAGCAGGAGGAAACGCTCAACTGGAAGACTTATCACTGGACGATGCGCACGGTGTGGCTGCAGAATGTGATGCTGCGTCAGCCCAAGCGCTGGCTGCCTGCGGCCTATTCGAACTACGACGAACTGCTGGCAGCGGCGGTGGAAGCGGCGGTGAATGGTTCCGATACGCCGAAAGATTTGGCGGCGTGGCATTGGGGCGCCTTCAATGCGGTCGACATAGAGCAACCGGTGCTGGGCAAAATTCCTCTGCTGCGGCGATGGACGGCTCCGGGGGTGCAAGAGCAATCCGGCAGCGCCTACACGGTAAAAGCGGTCACGCCCCATCACGGCCCTTCGGAGCGCTTCACCGCAAACCTCGCCGATCTCGATCAGTCGACCCTGAACGTGGTGACTGGGCAGGGCGGCAATTTTTTGGGTCCCTACTACATGGATCAATGGCCGGCGTGGTACGAAGGTTTCACGTTCGCCCTGCCTTTTACGCCAAAAGCGGTGGAAGCGGCGAAAGCGCACAGGCTTGTGCTGGAACCCTAAAGTCCGCTCGTCACACTCTTGATGGCTGTGGTTGGAAGAGCAAGAGCGCGCCCAGTCAGACTTTCCTGCTAAAGATTCCCGCTAAGAAAATTCAGCTAAAAGAAATCGATGGCCTTCAGGTCAATGACCTGGCCCGTAAGCGTGATCTGGACGGTCTGCAGCACGTCCTGAGTAGTGTCATAAATGCGGAGATTGCCGCCCTCGGCCACGTATTCCACGTAGCGGCTGGTGAAGCCCTGCAGTCCCGTCACATCGCCGTTGTCGGGCGGGATCACAATTGAGTTAGTCGACGTATTAAGAATCGAAAGACAGCCCCGCACCTCGCCCTGCGGATTGTTGACATTGCCCACGCTCGTGCAGGTGTGCGAACCGATGAAAAGCTGGCCGTTGCCACTCATGTCCATGCGGTCGTGATAGCCGTCGGTGATGACCAGGCTGCTGGTGACCGTCAAAGAATTCAGGTCGAACAAGTCCAGTCGCCCGCAAACAGGGGCTGCGGTAGTTTCGCCCGTACAAGCGCTGTTGGTGGGCGAAGTACCGGCCACATAGAGCGTCGAACCGTTGAGAAGCCCGTAAGTAGCGGCATCGACCGGGTAGGACGGTCCCACAGTTGGCGGGGTAGTACTCGTGTCGAGAGTCTGCACGCTGGCTTGGGTGCCGCCGCACTGCGCTCCGCAATTCAAAACGTAAGCAGTGGCGCCGTTAAAGACTGCATACACCGGGCGATCAAAGCCCGGTACCGTGACGACGGGATTGGAAATGTTGATCAGGGTCGGACTGACGACGGTCACTACATCGGAATCACCGCTGAAAACCAGCAACTGCGAGCCGTCAGAATTCGAGACCACCGTCTGAGCATTGGGCACACCGATCGTGTAACTGACAGACCCTGTTGAAAGGTTCATCACCTCGATAGCACCTGGGGCCGAACCGGTTACCAGCACCGTAGGCACGGCGGCGTACGCCAAATTGGCACTCGATGGAATTACCATGCTGGTGGTAGGGCCGGGTAGCTGCACGGCTCCCGCGACCGCCTCGGTCTGGGTGTCGACGATGTCGACCTGGTTTGAGCTGGAGTCAAAAGCCAGGAGCGTAAGGCGGGTCGGCGAGATTGCCAGGAGGCCAGGGGCGCCACCTGCGCTGATTTCGGGTCTCCGCGCAAGCACATCCTCGTTCGCCGCCGCGTCGATGATAACAAGACCCGCACGTGCGGTCAGACTGGAGACATCCTGCGAGGCCAGCACGCGGTCATAGAGACCGCTGGGAGGCTTGGGAACTGAATACCCCCCGCAGGAGATAAAACTGACACTTACCAGCACCAGCAGGGCAAGAAAAACAACGGCTCTCTTCAAACGTCAGGCTCCCAAGTACCGGAAAACCAGAGATTTAAGTGCGAAGTAGCGGATTATAGCAGACCCAGCCAAGCGCATCCGTCTCGGTGAGACGCTCAAGCTGTTCTATCTGTCCGCCCTATCTGCCTTATCTTTCTACGCTGTTCTATGCGTCCACAAAGCTCACATTGACTCTGTGCCGCTCACGCTGCGCCGCTCACGGATGCATCCACCGGCGCTCATCCTGTATGCTCATCCCATATGGCTGCCGATTTGATTGCTCGAATCCAGCAATCCCCGGTCCTGTGTGACGGCGCCATGGGAACGCTGCTTTATGCCAAAGGGATTTTTATCAACCGCTGCTACGACGAGCTGAATCTCTCCCAGCCGGACCTGATTCGAGCCGTACATCATGAGTATCTTCAAGCTGGAGCAGAGATCATTGAAACCAATACTTTCGGCGCGAACGCCTTTCGTCTCGGCCGCCACACGCTGGCCGATAAGATCCAGGATATAAACCTGGCGGGAGCACGACTGGCCCGAGAGGCTGCCAAGAGCTTCGATGTATGGGTGGCGGGATCGGTTGGCCCGCTGGGGACAAGAATCGAGCCGCTGGGCAAGACTTCGTTCGCCGAGGCTCGCCACGCCTTTCGTGAACAAATTACGGCGCTGGCGGAGGGCGGAGTCGATCTGCTGATTCTGGAAACGTTTGGCTATCTGGAAGAGCTGCATCAAGCCATGCTGGCTGCCAAAGAGGTGGCTCCGAAGCTGCCGCTGGTGGCGCAGGTGACCATCGACGAGGACGGCAATTGCCTGGATGGTTCCAACCCGGAAACCTTCGCGCCTCGCCTCGAAGAATGGGGCGCGGACGTGATCGGTTGCAATTGCAGCGTGGGTCCGGTGGCCATGCTGGATGCGATTGAGCGCGTGCGGGCCGCCACTTCTCTTCCGCTGGCCGCGCAGCCCAACGCAGGAATTCCGCGTTCCGTGGAAGGCAGGAACATTTACTTGTGCTCGCCCGAGTATATGGCGAGCTACGCGCGAAAGTTCGTGACCGCGGGCGCGCGAATTGTGGGCGGTTGCTGCGGCACCACTCCAGACCACATTCGGACGATGAAAGCCGCGCTGCGCGTGGGCGAAGCGCGCGGCCGGAACGCTTCTACGCAGGTTGCGGGGGCTTCTCCCGTGCTGAAGGCCGTTCCGGCGCTTCCGCTCGAAGAACGCTCTGGTCTGGGCGCGAAGCTGGCCCGCGCCGAATTCGTGACCATGGTGGAAGTGGTTCCTCCCAAGGGAACCGATATCCGCAAAGAGCTGGAAGGATCGCGTTTTCTTAAGTCGGTGGGCGTGGACGCGGTGAACATTCCAGACAGCCCGAGAGCTTCGGCGCGCATGAGCAATCAGGCGCTCTCGCTGCTGATTCAGCGCGAGGTCGGCATCGAAGCGATCCTGCACTACACCTGCCGCGACCGCAACGTGTTGTGCATTCAGAGCGACCTGCTGGGGGCAGCGGCGGTCGGCATCAAGAACCTCATCTGCATTACCGGCGATCCGCCGAAGATGGGCAACTATCCCGACGCCACGGCGGTTTTCGATGTGGATGCGATCGGTCTGGTTAACATTGTTCACAGTTTGAATGGCGGACTGGATATCGGCAAGAATCCGATTGGCATCGGCACTGGTTTCGTGATCGGAGTTGGCGCCAACCCCGGCCTTACTGACCTGGACGAGGAGATTCGCCGCTTCGAATACAAAGTCGAAGCTGGAGCCGAATATGCCGTCACCCAGCCGGTATTCGACATTCGGCTGCTGGAGAATTTTCTGCGCCGCATCGAGCACTGCCGGATTCCGGTGGTAGCCGGAATCTGGCCGCTGGTGAGCGTGCGCAACGCCGAGTTCATGAAAAATGAACTGCGGGTTTCCGTACCTGACGCCATTCTCGAGCGCATGGCGCGCGCGCAGAATCCGGAGGCGGCTCGCGCGGAAGGCGTCGCCATTGCCCGAGAGATGCTGCTGGCCGTCCGCCAGGCCGTGCAGGGGGCGCAGATCAGCGCCCCGCTGGGCCGTTATGGCTCGGCGGTGGATGTGCTCGAAGTGCTGGGAACCAAGAGTTCCGCTTCCGCCTGAAATCGTCAAGTCGTCATTTTCCGTCCTGCTCGAAATTCCCTCTTGCGGAAAGGGCATCGCTTTTTTCGCTGGGTGTTTACAAAAAAACACTCGACACTCTCTTCCGTTCGTGGCATTACAATAAGAGCTGGAGCGAAACTCTTGGCCAAGTTTGAAGAGTGCCTGCAGCGGCTGGAAAAGATTGTTCAGGAACTGGAACAGGGCGATGCGCCTTTGGAAAAGTCTCTGACTCTTTTCGAGGAAGGCATGCAACTCTCGTCCGCCTGCCGCACGGAGCTCGAACAGGCGGAAGGCAAGGTCGAGATTCTGCTGAAAAAGGGCGGAAAGCTCCAAGCTGAACCGTTCGAGCCCTTGACGGAAAAGGCGCCCGCACAGCGCTAGCCAAAGGCGCCCGCACAGCGCTGAGCGCTTGCTCTGTCGAGAGTGCTCGTGATTTGTGACGTCTGTGGAGTTGTGGTTTTTCCTTCCCCGCAGCCCTGGTCTGCCGTCAACCTCTTCGGTTGGCGACGGTAAGTAATAGGGGGTTGTATGAGCTTGACAGTCGTAGTTCTTGAAGGCGATCCCAAGGTTGCTCAGTCCCTGGCCGGCGGATTGCGTTCTCATTTTCAATCCGTACACATGACGAATTCGCGAGATGAGCTTCGCGAAAAAGTGGCCAAGAGCCGCCCGGCGGCTGTGGTTGTCGATGTCGAACATTCCCGCCTGAGCGACGTGCGGAACCTGCATCACGACTTTCCCACGTTGCCCATTGTGTGCACCCATCGCATACCGGATGAACAGCTGTGGACCGCCGCGCTGGAAGCCGGCGCCAGCGACGTCTGCCCCGCCAATGACGCGCAGAATGTTGTGACTGCGGTCTTGCGGAGCCTGGCCGTTACACGCGGCGCCACCGCGTAAGGTCGTCCGCGCGTAAGATCATCCGAGTGTCTAGAACGCTGGCCGGGACTTTGAGCTTGCCTCCGCGGGACTTCCTAGCCCAATTCCCGACTCGCCTTGGCCTCCGCCGTCTCCAATATCCAGTTGCGGATGAGCCCTTTCACGTTCTCACGCACCTGGTGAATGTTCACCTTGGCGGCCACGGGAGGCCGCGCCTTCCTGCCGTTTGCGGAATCCTTCGCGGTTTCTGCCACGACTTTGTCATCCGTTATCGCTTCTTGGGGAGCCGCTTGTCCTGATGCTGCCGCGGAGACCGGTTCCGCTTCCGCGTCTTGCTCTTCCGCATCTTGCTCTTCTGCGTCTGTCTCTTCGTCTTCTTCGTCTTCTTCGTCTTCGTCGAAGTCCTCTTCCACCCACTGCGGGCCGCCCATGTGGGTCCAGCGAACGGTGTCGCGATCAATCACGACTTCCGTCGGATCTACCTCGTCAAGACTCGTATTGCGCAGGTTGATGCTTGCGGTTTGCAGGCCGTAGAGCATCAGCCCCGCGGTTTTGTGGTCCATGCGGCCCCAGGCGAGCTGCTCCATCACCTGCATGAGCGCCATTTGCACGCCGTTGGCATCTTCGAGAACGGGCATGCAGAACCTGCCCTGCGTGGACTGATCGGTGATGACGCGCACGTGCATCTCCTGCACGCGCTTATGAAAAAAGCACAAGCGCCTGCGGCGCAGGGCGGGAGAACCGCACTGCGTCCCATTCGCCTTCACATGTTGACAACGTGGAACATTTTCCAGACCCATGACTTCTTCATTCCTCCGATTCGTTTTCCCTGTTTGCGCAACAGACTAGTTGATCACCGTACCCACCCCCACCCACCCTCCCTCGGTCTTTTAGAATCATGAAGTTAAGCACGAATTTCTGCGTAAAATCCGCATGACAAAGGACTTAGGGGCTAAAATCCGTCGAACAAAGGAGTTACGGGCCGGGCGGGCTCGTTCTCGTTGTTTTGTCGATGGATGTCCCATGATGGGACGAATTGGAGTGGGACGCAAGGTTGGATGTCACAAGGGGCTGTGGATTTCTTGGGTTTGGTTGAGGTGGTCTGCCCGCGCCTCCGTCCCAGGCCCACTTGAGGATCTAGAGCAGTGGGGTGGTAGGGATGCTTCGACTCCGCAGGGAAGATCGCTTCGCGGTCCTCCCTGCTCCGCTCAGCATGACAAGCGTTGACGGTGATGGCTTGCGGCGCGGACGTTCCCATGTCTCGCAAAACCGGCGAGACCCTTCGATTTCGCTCAAGGCAGACTCTGGGGCGCCCGCCTCAACTTATCGTCGGTCGGCCGCCTTGTTATACTCACTCCTCAATGCTGCAAGAAGCTCTTGAACAGGGACAAGCACGCACGGATGCGGCGCTGGACCTTTTGATTCCGCTGGAGACGCAGCAGCCTGTCTCCATTCATAAGGCCATGCGGCACAGTGTGTTTGCCGGCGGCAAACGGCTGCGACCGGTGCTGTGCATGGAGGCTGGGCGGATGATTGCTGGATCGCTGCCCAGGAAGATCGAAGAGCTGGGTGCGGCGCTGGAGATGCTGCACACGTATTCGCTGATCCACGACGATTTGCCGGCGCTGGACAACGACGATTTGCGGCGCGGACGTCCGACATGTCACAAAGTTTTCGGCGAAGCGATTGCAATTCTGGCTGGGGACGCATTGCAGACGCAGGCTTATGAGGTGCTGGCGCGGCTGGAATGTCCGGCGGAGGCGCGGGTGCGGATTATCGAAGAGATCGCGCGGGGCACAGGGACTCTCGATGGCATGATCGGCGGACAGGTCGTGGATTTGGAAGCGGAGCATACTCAGCCGACAGCGGAGATGCTCGAGTATATTCATCGCGCGAAGACTGCCGCGCTGATCACGGCGAGCCTGGTGAGCGGCGGGCTTTATGCCGGAGCGAAGGACGGCGAAGTTAAGAAGCTGCGGGCGTTTGGGCAGTCGACTGGCCTGGCGTTTCAGATTGTGGATGACGTGCTCGATGTGACGCAGACTTCGGAGCAACTTGGCAAAACCGCGGGCAAAGATACTGCCGCGCAGAAGGCGACTTATCCGGCGCTGTTTGGGATTGAAGAATCGGTGCGCAAGGCGGATTCGCTGGTGAGCGCGGCGTTTGGAGAGCTAGAGGGTTTCGGCGAACGCGCGGAGACGCTGAAGGAGTTGGCGCGGTATTTGGTGGAGAGGAAGAAGTGAACGGAGAGCGGTAAGGATTGGGCATTTTGAGGCTAACCTGATGACTACTCAGGATTCGCGCCAGCCGGCTTTACGCAAGATCGCTCGGACTGCGCTTGCCGTGCTTAGCACCGTGCTCCCGATGAGTGCCGTCGTTTTTCAACGGAAACAGGCGCGTTACTGGCAAGGCTTGCCTGTCCGCAGCATGGCTGGAGTTCTGGTTGCATTGTTTTTCACGGTGGGTGCGTGGGGGTTTTTCCTGGACCTCATAGGATGGAAGAGATTTCCGTTATGGGCTCTATTGATCTCGGCCTCATTGTTCGGTGTGACTGGTGTCGTATCCTTTGTGACGGTGCGCCGTCGCGTATTCAAGCTGATTCCAGTGTTAATCATACTGGCAATCGCGGTCGGCTATGTCCCCGAGCGGCTGCCCCGCGGGCCGCACATCCTGCTTTCCGACGCCGCCCATCAGCGGATCGTACTCGATGCTATCTGCATGATGTCAGCCACCATGCTCGGATACTGGTCGTTCCTTCTTTTCATCAATACCCAAGGCGTGGAACAAGTGCGGGCCCGGGCCGAGTTGGACCTGGCGTACAACATGCAGCAGATGCTGGTTCCTCCGATTACGTATCGGACGGAGTTTTTCGAGGCATACGGGCTCAGCTTGCCCAGCGAAGAAGTTGGCGGCGACCTGGCGGATCTGATTCCAACGGAGGCCGGCTGGATCGCCTGTCTAGCCGACGTTTCGGGGCACGGCATACAGGCCAGCCTTTTGATGGGCAATCTAAAAACTGCTTTGCGTTTTGGATTTGCGCAGGAGCAATCGCTGCCTGACGTAATCGCGGCCGTCAGCCGGGTATTGCCATCGGTGAAACCGGCCGAGATGTATGCCACGTTCGCGGGATTGCGTTTCGCGGGTGAGGGCCGTGTGGAGTATTTGATTGCGGGGCATCCTGCCATCCTTCACTATCACGCGGCGGACCACAGCGCGGAACGCCATGGCATGGAGCAATTTCCCCTGGGGCTGACTGCGGACTACGCCTATGATTCGTGCATCGCATCTTACGATCCGGGCGACCTATTCGTGCTGCTCAGCGACGGCGTACTTGAGACGGAAAACGCGCATGGATTGGAATTTGGCTTCGAGGGCGTCGAGCGTGTAGCGGTTCAACGCGGAGCGGATCCGCTGAAGGAAATCATGGATCAGCTTATGAGTAAACTGGCAGAGTTCGGCAAACGCACCGATGATCAAACCGTTCTGCTGATAAGGGCGCTGGCGTGATTTCACGGCCGGCGAGAACGGTGAAGAGCGCGTTCTCATCGTCAACGCTCGCTCTACTTCGGGATCGGCCCTGTCCCCAGCCTCTCATGTACTCTGGTAAGAAACCGTGGTGAAAGACCTCGACATTCTGGCCATCGCGGCGCACCGCGACGACGTGGAGCAGACCTGCGGCGGCACGCTGTTGAAGGCGGCGCAGCGCGGGCAGCGGACGGGCATTCTCGATCTGACGCAAGGCGAAATGGGCACGCGCGGAACGGCCGAAGATCGCGCGCGCGAAGCGGCGGATGCAGCTAAGAATCTGGGCGTGAGTTGGCGGCGCGCGCTCGACATTCCCGATGGTCGCGTCGAGAACACGTGGGAGAACCGGCTAAAAGTGGCGAGCGTGATCCGCGAGACGCGGCCGCGGGTGGTGATTCTGCCTTACTGGAAGGGACGGCATCCGGATCACTACACAACTTCCGTGCTGGGATATGAGGCTTGCTTTCTTGCGGGATTGGGGAAGTTAGCTCTCAGCTCTCAGCCGTCAGCCATTAGCCCGCAGGCCCCAGCGGATGCGTCTGGGCTGAGGGCGGGTCGCCCTCAGGAGAGCCGGCAGGATGCCGGCGCTACGATTCTTACGCCTCATCGGCCGTTTAAGATTATTTACGCGACGCTCTATTACGATGTGCGGCCCACGTTTGTGGTCGATGTCACCGAGCAGTTCGAGGGCAAGTTTGCTTCTATCATGGCTTACAAATCGCAGTTCAGCGATCAGGACGCAGGCAAGGACATCTTCCCGGCGCACGATGAGATCCGCACGCGCTTAGAGGCGATGGCGCGGTACTATGGGATGCTGGGGGGCGTAACCTATGCCGAGCCGTTTCTGCAAAAAGAAGTGGGGCTGGTCGACGATCTGCTGGCGATTCCGGTAAAGTCTATTTAGCGCATCCATCGGAGATGCGGTCCCGCAAAGGAGAACTAGCAGACATGTCACGTGTTTCTTTAATTCTGATGGCGACTTTGGCGCTGGCGCTGCCGGCGGCGGCGCAAACCACTTCCTGGAAGATTGATCCGCAGCATACGGCGGCGCAGTTTGCCGTGCGCCACATGGGAGTTTCAACGGTGCGGGGAGCGTTCACCAAGGTGCGCGGCTCAGCGACGTACGACTCGGACCACCCGGCAAGCACCACACTCGAGGCCACCATCGACGCCGCTTCCGTCGATACTCGTGTGCAGGATCGCGACAACGATTTGCGCAGTCCGAATTTCCTGGATGTGGAGAAATATCCGACCATTACTTTTCGCTCGAAGCAAGCGGCGGCAGACCAAGGAAAGCTGAAAATTACCGGTGACCTGACGATTCACGGCGTCACAAAAGAAATAGTGTTGGACGTCGACGGGCCGACGCAGGAAATCAAAGACCCGATGGGTAACCGGCGCATGGGGGCCACGGCCAGCATCAAGATCAACCGGAAGGATTTCGGCGTAAACGGCGGCGGCGCACTGGTGGGCGACGAGTTGACGATTACGATTGACGCTGAGCTCATCCGGCCGGCAAAGTGATCGCGACATCCGACGGACGGAATGCCCTAATTCCGTCCGTCATAATTTCCGAGATTTTGTTTCCCGCGGAAGAAAAATCTCACCACAGCTCGTGCTTCCGGAACACGCGCTTCTAGAACACGTGACGGAACACCCAAAACAAGAATCCTGAAAGCATCATCGCGACTGGCAGGGTGAGCACCCAGGCCAACGCTAGATTGCGAACCGTGCTCATTTGAATCCCCGATTTGTTGGCAGTCATGGTGCCGGCGATGCCGGAGGAGAGCACGTGAGTCGTGCTTACCGGCAGACCGAAACCGTCGGCCGCGCCGATGGTGGCCATCGCCGTGATTTCCGCCGCGGCACCCTGCGCGTAGGTCAGGTGTTCCTTGCCGATTTTTTCGCCGACCGTCACCACGATGCGCTTCCAGCCCACCATCGTGCCCAGACCGAGCGCCATCGCCACTGCAACTTTGACCCAGGTCGGGATGAAACGCGTGGAGCGGTCCACCAGCTTTTTATAGTTGGCAAGAACGGCAGTATCGGCGGTTGAGAATTGCGGCTTACCGCTTTTCTGCATCAGCCGCAAGGCCTCGCTTACAAGATACATATCGTTGCGGAAGTTGCGAACCCGGTCGTGGGGAACATTCTTCAACTCTTTGTACAAGCTGGTCTCGTTGCCGATGTCATTGACCAGCGTGCGCAGCGCCAGCATGGTGTTGGGATTGAACTCGCGGGTGCGAATATAGTCCGTGACGTCGTCGCGCGGGTCTCCGATCACGGCGTTGGGTTCCACGTAATGGCTGAGCGTGTTGGCGGCCTGCTCGGAGACGGCAATGAAATCCTGCGATTCCTGGAAGGTGACCGCGTGATTCAGGGCGTACGCCGTGGGAACGGTTCCGATAAGGATGAGCATAATCAAGCCCATGCCTTTTTGTCCGTCGTTCGAGCCGTGGAAAAAACTCACGCCTGTACAAGTGAGAATCAAGAGGCAGCGAATATAAAACGGCGGCGGAGCGCTGCCTTCGGGAGCGCGGTAGAGCTTGGGGTCTTTGATGAGCGCCTTGGCGGCGAGAAGCAGCAGCGCGGCAACCGTGAAACCTACGATTGGCGAGAGCAACAAAGACTTGCCGATGTTGGTGGCCTGTCCCCAATCCACGCCGGAAGTTCCGGTCTTGGCCGCCATCAACTGGTTGGCGATGCCGACGCCGATCACGGAACCAATCAGCGTGTGAGAGCTCGACGCCGGCAGGCCGAA
Organism: Acidobacteriaceae bacterium; assembly: GCA_003156805.1. GTDB lineage: Bacteria > Acidobacteriota > Terriglobia > Terriglobales > Acidobacteriaceae > Sulfotelmatobacter. Next base: position 63,901 of record PMHV01000052.1, read on the forward strand.
GTACCAAGTGCCGAGGTTCCAAATGATCGCCGCGACCAGCAGGGCGAAGACCATGGCAAATCCAGCTTTGCTGCCGACTTGCAGAATCAATTCCACCGGAAGCAGCGAGATGATGCCGAACGCGACGAGGCCTGAAGACGTGAGCACGCCGAGGAAGTTCCAGAAGCCGGACCATGCGACGGCGATGTGTGGCTCCAGCGAATGGGTGTAAATCACGGTAGCAACCGCGTTGGCCGTGTCGTGGAATCCGTTCACGAATTCAAAACCAAGCGCCACCAGCAGAGCCACGCCGAGCAGTACGAATGGCAGCACGGACTCGCTGTGCATGGCGGAGAGGTCGGAAAGCAAGTGGCCGCCCGCGTAGATGACTCCGACGACGAGTATGGCTCCGAAGACAAGCATCCCGATCTTGCCGGGCGAGCGGGAAAGTTTGGCGTCAATAACGGTGGAACCCGCAGTGGCCATGATCATCCTTCCAGTCAGCGACGATGCTGAGGATTTGATCCCACGAATGAAAACGGAACTATAGAGGAGCAATGTTAAAGGAGGGTTAAAAGGCGAGAAGAAAAACGCGGCGCGCCAACGTGGCCAGCCAACGGGAAAAGTCAAAGTGAGCAGGGCCGCGGAAATCGAGGTATACGGTTCCTCACCTACCGCTTCAGCGCCACCGACACGCCATCGCGAATGGGAAGAATGGTGGAGAAGAAATCCTTCGAGCTATAGAGTTGGCGATTGAACTCGAGAATGGCTTTGGTGGTGGATTCGCTGGGATTTTTCTCGGCGACGCGGCCGCTCCACAGAACGTTGTCGGTGATGAACAGTCCGCCTTTGCGCAGGTGCGGCGCCACCAGACGAAATGCGCGGGGATAATCTTCTTTGTCGACGTCGCAGAAAATGATGTCGAATTCCTGCTTCTGCTCGGAAAGAACCTCGAGCGCATCTCCGATGCGAATGGCGATGCGGCTGGCGACGCCGGCGCGGTCGAAGTAACGGCGGGCCCGTTCGGCGTTCTTGGGGTCGCCGTCGGTGTAGACGACGCGGCCTTTTTCACCCACGGCGCGCGCCCACCAGATAGTGGAGTATCCAATGGCTGAGCCCATCTCGAACACGGATTTCGCGGCGATGGTCAATGCATACTGTTGCAGAATTCGCGCCACGGCCGGGCCGACGATGGGAACATTGTGCTGCGAGGCGTATTCTTCCATCTCGGTGAGAACTTCATCGCGCTTGGGAAGCAGGGAGTATAGATAGTCGTCGACCGGGCCGGCGGTGATGCCGTCGTGGCGCCAGCGGGGTTTGTCTTCTTTCTTCTGCGACAATTTGCCTTTCCTCCAGATTCGTAAGAGAGCGTCGCTTCGCTCGGTGGACAGCCGAGGCGGCTGTCCCCGCACGAGTACGGGCCGGATCTACGACAAGGTCACGCCGGGCTTCATTTCTGCGATTGCGATCGCGGGTGCGAGCTTTTGCAATTCGGCTGGTGTTCCGGTCAGCAGGGGAAACGTTCCGAAGTGCATCGGGATCACTGTCTTGGGCTTGAGAAGATTGCAGGCGTACGCGGCTTCGCGCGGAGACATGGTGAAACGGTCGCCGATGGGCAGCATGGCTATTTCCGGAGCGTATAGATCGCGGATGATGGCCATATCGCCGAACACGTTGGTGTCACCGGCGTGGTAAATCTTGACGCCGTTGGAGAACTCGATAACGTAGCCGCAGGCCTCACCGCCGTAGACGATCTGGTCGCCGTCGAGGATGCCACAGGAGTGGTCGGCGTGGACCATGGTGATTTTGATGTCGCCGATGGTCTGCGAGCCGCCTTTATTCATGGGTGAAGTCTTCTTCGCGCCCTTCTTTTCCAGCCACATGCAGAGTTCGTAGATTCCCACTACGGCCGGGTTGTGCTGCTTCACGATCTCGACCGCGTCGCCGATGTGGTCGCCATGACCGTGGGTGCAGAGCAATACGTCAACTTTCTTCACTTTTTTCTCAGGCTCAGGGCACATGGGATTGCCCATCACCCAGGGATCGATAATTACAGTCTTGCCTGCGGGAGTCTCCACGCGAAACGTGGCGTGGCCCAGCCATGTGAGTTTGATGCCGTTAAGATTCATGTGATTGCTGCTTTCAGCTTCGAGCTTTGAGCTGCGGGCTTCGAGCGATCTCTTCGCTCTTGCTCGGCTCGTCGTTCGTAGCTCGCGGCTCGCGGCTTACTTAGTTTAATATGAAACGCCATGACGGAACTCAAGGTGTTGATTACGCGGGAGCAGATCACCAAGCGCGTGGCGGAACTTGGCGCCGAGATCACGCGCGACTTTGCGGGCCAGCAAGTCGTGTTGCTGGGTGTTCTGAAAGGCGCAGCGATTTTTCTGGCGGATTTGGCGCGGCAATTGGATTTGGATGCGACCTTTGATTTTATCGGCGTTTCCAGTTACGGAAACCGCCCCAGCCCCAGCCAGGAACTGAAGAGCGGATGGGATTCCACTGGCGAGGTGCGACTGACCAAGGACGTAGACCAGACCATGAAGGATAAGAATGTGATCGTGGTGGAAGATATTCTGGACACGGGGCTGACGCTGACGTATCTGAAAAAGCTGCTGGTGGCGCGGCAACCGAGGACGCTGAAGATTGCGGCTCTGCTGGACAAACCCTCGCGCCGCAAGATGCCGTTGGAAGGCGACTATGTCGGCTTCAAGATTCCCGATGAGTTTGTGGTTGGCTACGGACTCGACTACGCTGAACGGTATCGCAATCTAGCTGACATCTGCGTGGTGCCTCGAGTATAGCGGCTTCCTGTTCCCCGACGAATGAAGACGATACCCGGTCTCAGCCCACGGGACCGGCTGCTATCATAGAAACACGAAATGAATTCAGTCCTCACCAAACCCGAGCGGCACGTGACGATTGATCCGCTGTTGCTGGAGGTGGCCGATGTCCTGGCCACATCGCTCGACCTGGATACAACCCTGCGCCGGGTTGCGGAAGTGGTGCGCAAGGTCATCGACTACGAAATCTTTGCAATTCTCCTGCTGAACGAAAAAACGCAGGAGTTGCGCTTTCGCTTTCAGGTAGGATATCCGCCGGAGTTTATCGAGCGCAACCGCCTGAAAGTCGGCGAAGGTGTAACCGGGCGCGCCGCGCAGTTGCGGCAGGCCGTACTGATCGATGATGTGACGCAAGACCCCAGCTACATTCCAGCGGTGCCGAACGTGCGCTCGGAATTGGCCGTGCCGCTCATCACCAAGAACCGCGTGATTGGCGTGATCGATCTGGAGGCGCGGGAACCGGGTTATTTCAACGAAGAGCACAGCCGCCTGCTCACGTTGATTGCCTCACGCATGGCGGCGGGCATCGAAAACGCGCAGCTTTACACGCGGACAACACGGCAGGCGCGGATTCTGCTGCTGTTGAACGAGATCGCACGCGAGCTGACCTCAATACTGAACCTGGATGAATTGCTGGGCCGGATTGCCGAGTTGCTGCGGCGGTTGATCGATTACCAGATGTTCAGCATTTTGCTGTTGGACGCTTCCGGCGAGAAGCTGCAACACCGGTTCTCCTTGCGCTTTCACGAGAACATCCATCTGAAACACGATGTTGCGATGGGCCGAGGCATTGTGGGCTACGCTGCGCAGACCAGGGAGGCGGTGTTGGTGCCGGATGTATGCAAAGATTCGCGCTACATCGAGAGCAACCCGGAGACGCGGTCGGAACTGGCAGTGCCCTTGATTTACAAAGATAAAGTGATCGGAGTGCTCGACCTGGAGCACACGCGGCGCGGCTTTTTCACCGAAGATCACAAACGCACCATGATGACGCTGGCCGCGCAGGTGGCCATCGCGATCGAAAACGCGCGGTTGTATGAAGAAATTGCGCGGCAAGAGCGGCGACTGGAGCGGGATCTGGCCATGGCGCGAGAGTTGCAGGTGCGGCTGCTGCCGCCGACGCGGCCAAAGATGGCGCACCTCGATGTGGCGGCAAAATTTGTTCCGGCCCGCGCCATCGGCGGCGATCTGTATGACTTCATCCCCTATTCGCTTTCGCGGTTGGGAATTGTAATTGGCGATGTCAGCGGCAAAGGCGCGCCGGCCGCCATCTATGCCGCTCTGGTGAGCGGCATCCTGCGCTCTCACGCGCCGATTGAACCGGGTCCGGCGGAGATGCTGGCGGCGGTGAACATGTCTCTTGCCGAGCGCCGGATTGAGGCGCAATTTGTCTCGATCATTTACGCGGTGTGGGATGACAGCAAGCGCACTTTGACCGTGGCCAACTCCGGCTTGCCGCGCCCCGTTTACGTGCACGGAGGCAAGAACGAAGCAATCGAAGTGACCGGCTTACCGTTGGGACTTTTTGATGAGGCCGAGTATGACGAATTCAGCTTCCGCATGAAGCCCGGAGATATGTTTGTGTTCTTCAGCGACGGCATTCTCGATGCGCGCAACCGGCGCGGAGAGTTATTTGGCCGGGGGCGGGTGGAAAAAATCATTGCCGAATGCGGCGGCACCTCCGCGGATTGCGTTGTGGATTCTCTTTTCACTGCCGTGGAAAAACATTCTGCGGGCGTCGAAACCTTCGACGACCAGACGGTAGTGGCCATCAAGGTGAAGGATAAGACGGCTCCGGAATCCTCCAAGCGAAAATGACTCCGCGCGGAAACATCAACCTCGCGCAGCGGCCGCCCGGTTTCATTTTTCGAAAGAGCCGGAATGGGGTACTAAGCCGCAGCGCGAATCTCGTGCTGCACTGCGAACATATTCCCCTTACAAGAATCGCTGAACGCTATGGTACGCCTCTGTACGTATATTCAGCGTCCGCGATTCGCGAGCGGCTTGCGGCCTATACCGCTGCATTTCGCAATGTTTCCCACACCGTCTGTTACTCGGTTAAGGCCAACTCCAACTTAAGCATTTTGCGTCTCCTGGCGCGGGAGGGATGCGGTTTCGATGTCGTTTCCGGCGGCGAACTGCAGCGCGTGCTAACGGCTGACCGGCGCGCAGCGAAGAAAGTTGTCTTCTCGGGCGTGGGAAAAACCCGCGCGGAGATGACGGTGGCGCTAAAGGCTGGAATTCTGCTGTTCAATGTAGAGAGCGAATCAGAACTTTGGGCGTTGGCAGAATGCGCGGCACAGTTGCGGACGACTGCCCGGGTGGCGCTGCGGGTGAATCCGGACGTGGCCGCCAATACCCATCCTTATATTTCTACCGGACTGCGCAAGCACAAATTCGGCGTGCCCATGCGCGAATCGCGGGCGCTCTACGCGAAGGCCTCCGTAGCGCGGTCTCTCGAGGTTGCGGGGGTGAGTGTTCACATTGGTTCGCAGATCAAGGAGATGCCGCCTTTCGACGAAACCATGTCGCGAGTGGCGGATCTTGTCCGCCAGCTGCGCGAGGACGGCCACAACATCGAGTATGTGGACGCGGGCGGCGGCCTCGGAATTGACTACGAGAAACCGAATCTTGCGGAGTTTGCAAATTATGTTTCCAAGTATGCAGCAGCTGTAATGAATCCGTTGCGCGGTTTGAAAGTGCATCTGCTGCTGGAGCCGGGCCGGTCGATTGTTGGGCCGGCTGGGGCGCTGATTACGAGGGTGATTTACAAGAAAAGCAACGAGGGCAAGCGTTTTCTGGTTGTGGATGCGGCGATGAATGATTTGATCCGTCCCTCGCTGTATGACGCTTATCACCAGATTGTTCCGGTAATTCAGTCCGGCGGTGCGTCGACGGGGAAGGAAAAGTTTGACGTGGTAGGCCCGATTTGCGAATCGGGGGATTTTCTTGCCCATGATCGCGAGTTGCCGACGGTGGAAGAGGGTGACTTGCTCGCGATTCTCGATGCAGGCGCTTATGGAATGGCGCTGGCCTCGAACTACAATACGCGTCCGCGCGCGGCGGAGGTGCTGGTGAGCGGCAAAACAGCTAAAGCGATACGGAAACGCGAGAGAGTGGCAGATCTCATGCGCGGCGAGTTGTAAGCGGGGTCATCGTGGCGATCCGCCGGCTGAATAAGCTTTGTCCTTTCTTCCCGGCCTCCACCGTCATGTCCCGATTCGCCAATTATCTCTCTCCCCATTTGAGCTTCGCGCGCAGTACCTGGAAGAAATCACTGTCTGTACGGAAGAGGCTGACTTTGTGCTCGGAGCGGCGGCAGCGGACGCGGTCTCCGTCGCTCAGGTCGAGCCCCGGCTGGCCATCCAGGCTGAGATATGCGAGCTCTTCGTCGCTGCGCAGCAGAATCTCAATTTCCGAGGAGTCAGGCACCACCAGCGGGCGGTGCGTCAGCGCGTGGGGGGCGACCGGCGTAATCACGAACGCGTTGACGGTCGGCATGAGCACCGGGCCGCCGGCGGATAGAGAGTAAGCCGTGGAGCCGGTGGGGGTGGCAACGATCATTCCATCGGCGCGGTAGCTGGAGACGAAGATCTTGTCGACATAAAGATCGTAAGTGTTGAGGCGGGCCAGAGCGGTTTTGTTGACCACGGCGTCGTTGAAGACCAGGTAGCTGCCCAAAACCGACTCCCCGCGCAACAATTCACACTGCAGGAGTGAGCGCTCCTCCACCACCGCTCGGCCCTCTTCAACCGCGTCGAGCATCAAGTAAAGTGACGCGAGTGGAACGTCCGCAAGAAAACCGAGCGAGCCCAGATTCACTCCGAGCAGTGGAACATCGATCACGGCCGTGGCGCGAGCCGCGGAGAGCAGCGTCCCATCACCGCCCAGGACCACAACCAGACTCAAGAACCGCGAGGACATCTCCGCGCGAGCAACAACTTCCTGCCCGCTGACATGTTTTGCCGTTTCCGGGTCGATGATTATCCGGTAGTGATGGGCACGGAGCCAATCAATTAGCGCGGGAACGATGCGTGCAATCTCGGCGCGTGCAGGCCGGGAGATGATGGCTGCGGATTTATTTTGCGGGGACGATTGCGAGCTGGCCATGGGGAAAGAAGAATTGTACAGAATCCGACATAAGAGCATGAACCACAGAAAGAACAGCCGGTTACGGCAGCCTAAAAAACTGCCTGGAGGAGGAATTCACGATTGCCTTCGGCACCGAGAATCGGCGACTCGACTGCCTCTGTGCGAGTGCTTCCGAGGTCTAGAAGAATTCCCCTTACTTTCTCGACCGCGGCAAGTTGAGCCGATCGGTCGCGCACAATGCCGCCCTTGCCGACGTATTCTCTTCCGGCCTCGAATTGAGGTTTCACCAGGACGACGACCTGCCGGCCCTCGCGCTGGTTCTTCGACCGTGGGAAAGCGGCGCCTATCACCGGGGGAAGCACCAAGGTCGCGGAGATGAATGACACATCCACAACGACAAAGTCGACCGTGCCCCCGACAGCTTCACTCGTCAGGTACCGGGCGTTGGTCTTTTCCAATAGCTGCACACGGGGATCCTGACGGAGCTTGAAATCCATTTGGCCGTAACCTGTATCGACGGCAATCACGCGGGCCGCGCCGTGCTGGAGCAGGCAATCCGTGAAACCGCCGGTGGACGCTCCAACATCCAGGCATACCTTGCCAGCAACGTCGATCTTCCAGTGCTCCAAGGCGCGCTCAAGTTTGAGACCACCTCGGCTAACGTAGCGGAGATCTTCTCCGAGCAGGCGAATGCTGGCGACCTCCTCCACCGGAGTTCCAGCCTTGTCGCGTTTCTGATCGTCAACCAGGACCTTGCCCGCGAGAATTAGCGCGTGAGCACGTTCGCGCGACGAAGCCAAGCCGCGCTCTACGAGAATTTTGTCGAGTCTTACCTTCACAGAAGCGCTCGCAGCCTACCCAAATCTCTTACAACTTACTTCATGCATGATAAGCACCACCGAAGTGCCAGCACCCAGTCCAGTGCAAAATGCTGAAGCATCGACGGCTGAATCACTTACAAAGATACGTCGTGGTTTATCCACAGAGTTTTCCACGTCCGTGTTGAAAACTATCTTGCCAGGCACGGCGCAAACCCTCCAAGCAAAAGCCGCCCAAAAGGGCGGCTTGGGTTCTTAGCGAGGCAGCGGCTTAGCCGGCAACCTCTTCCAGCAACTTCTGGTCGATGTCGAAGTTCGAATGTACGTTCTGCACGTCGTCCTGATCTTCGAGCGCTTCCATCAGGCGGATCATGGTGTTGGCCGCCGCGCCTTCAAGCTTGATATAGTTCTGCGGAATCATGGCCACGCTGGAGGATGCAGGCTCGATGCCGGCTTTCTTCACCGCTTCAAGCACGGCTTCATAGGCGGAAGGTTCCGTCAGAATTTCCCAGTTTTCGCCATCGTCGTTCAAATCCTCGCCACCGGCTTCCAAAACGATGTTCATCAGATCATCTTCCTTGGCGGCGCTCTTGGGAATGATGATGTCGCCCTTCTTGTGGAACATCCAGGAGACGGCGCCGGCTTCCGCCATGTTTCCACCGTTCTTGCCAAAAGCGTGGCGAATCTCGCTCACCGTGCGGTTGCGGTTGTCGGTGTTGATATCGAGCAGAACGGCGACCCCGCCCGGGCCGTAGCCTTCGAGAGAAAACTCTTCGTAGGTGGCTCCAGGAAGCTCGCCGGTTCCGCGCTGGATGGCCCGTTTGATGTTGTCGGCGGGCATGTTCTCCGCCTTAGCCGCCACGATGGCCCCGCGCAGTCGCGGGTTGGAATCAGGATCGCCGCCGCCGTTCTTTGCGGCAATGCTGATTTCCTTGATGAGACGGGTAAAAATCTTACCGCGCTTGGCATCGAGCGCGCCCTTCTTGTGCTTGATTGTGGCCCATTTTGAATGGCCAGACATCGTCTTACCTCGTATGTAAATGAATGGCGCAGGATTCACCGCTAGAGGAGATCACGGGATTGCCTCGCAAAAGCATGCAGGCGAACAGTGATTATAGCACGAGGGAAGGCTCGAAATATCCTAAGGAGTATAGTCGGGACAACTTTCCAAACTTAGAACATTGTCTCAATCGCCCACAGTTCGCGGGGTAAAGCGAGCTAAAATGGACGTTGGGCGCGGGCTTCGGCGATTCCTCGACAATGCCTCCGAACGGGTTGACGAAGTCTGTTGGGGAACCTAACATGCCAGCGACACGCACCTTCCGCAAATCATGACTGGCCGGTTTATAGGGCACTACCTAATTCTCGAAAAGATTGGCGCCGGGGGCATGGGGGAGGTTTTCCGCGCTCGCGACGAAAGACTTGGACGCGATGTTGCTCTGAAGATTATCAAACCTGCCTTGAGCGACAACAGCGACCACCTGCGCCGATTCGAGCAGGAGGCGCGTGCTGCTGCAGCGCTAAACCATCCCAACATCGTGGCCGTGTATGACGTCGGGTTCGACGGCGGATCTCCCTACATTGTTACTGAACTGCTGGAGGGGAAGACTCTGCGGGAGCGTTTAGCCGAGGGCGGTCTCAGCTCTCGCCTCGCCGCCGACTACGGGTTGCAAATCGCTCTGGGCCTGATCGCAGCCCATGACCGGCGTATCGTGCACCGTGATCTGAAGCCGGAGAACATTTTTGTCACGAATGACGGCCGGGTCAAGATTCTTGATTTCGGAGTGGCCAAGCTGCAGCCCGCACCGGAGGCGGAGGAAAGCTCTCTGGATTCCTTGACCACAGTGACGAAGAGCGGCTCTGTGATTGGCACGGTTGCGTACATGTCACCCGAGCAACTCCGGGCCAAGCCCGTCGACCACCGAAGCGACATCTTCAGCGTGGGCGCGATTCTTTATGAAATGCTGACCACACGGCGCGCTTTTCGCGGCGAAACCCAGGTCGACACCATGACGGCGGTGCTGCGGGAAGATCCCCCCGAAATCGACCTGGAGCAAGCCAGCGTTTCTCCCGCGCTCCAGCAAATCCTGCGGCACTGTCTGGAAAAAGAACCCGAGAATCGGTTCCAATCGACGCGAGATTTAGCTTTTGCACTGAGAACCGTATCGAGCACGGCCAGCGGAAAAGTGGCGCGACTGCCCACCCCCCGCCGGAGAATTGCCAGCATGGTCCCCTGGGCTGTGGCTTTGCTTTTGGCGGTGGCTCTGCTCATCGTGGGTGTCAAGATACGCGGGGAGGCACCGGCTTTGGCTTATACTCGCCTGACATTCGAGCAGGGCACCGTCTACTCCGCTCGGTTCTCTCCCGATGGACACTCCGTCGTTTACGGGGCAGCATGGGGCGGCAAACCACTGCAGCTTTACACGACGGTTGGCGATTCTCACGTAACCCAGCCTCTGGATCTGACCGGCGCAAACCTGCTCGCGGTGTCCCGGTCCGGCGAACTCGCCTTGGTGCTTCACGGCGCCCACACCGCACACTTGGATACCGAGAACGGAACCTTGGCCCGCGGTCCGTTAGTGGGGGGATCTCCCCGCAAGATTCTCGAAGATGTTACTTCTGCGGATTGGGATGCGGGAACGGAACTGGCGGTGGTGCACCACGCTGAGGATGGCTATCGAATCGAGTATCCGATCGGCCACGTGCTGTACCAGAGCGGCGGATGGATCAGCCACATTCGTTTTTCTCCGACTGCGGACCAGATTGCCTTTATGGATCATCCTGCACTCTGGGACAACCGCGGCTCCATATGCGTGATGGACCTGGCGGGCAAAAGAACCATTCTCACCTCGGGATGGAACTCCGAAGAAGGCCTCGCCTGGGGTCCGGACGGCAAAGAGATTTGGTTTACCGCTGTCGAGGATGGCAGAGGGCGCGGCTTGTTCGCGGTCAACATGCGCGGCAGGATTCGGCACTTGCTTGACCTGCCGGGAATCATGTTGCAGGACGTGTTGTCCGATGGCCGCGTGCTGGTCAGCATGAATACTGAGCGGCTGGCCATGGCGACGACGGCGCGCGACGGTAAAGCTGTTGATCTTTCGTGGCACGATTGGAGCGTTGCCAAAGACATTTCGCCCGATGGCGAATCCATCCTGTTTGAAGATTCCGGCGAAGCCGTAGGTCCACGTTATGAAGTAGCGATTCGGAATATCAATGGCGATCCTCCGGTTCGCCTCGGCGAAGGAAGCGCTGGTGGCCTGTCACCGGACGGCAAGTGGGCGATTTCGTTGTTCACAGGCACGCCGGAGCGAATTGCGCTGCTGCCGGTGGGCCCCGGCCAGCCTCGCGATATTCCATTTTCCGGGCTCGAACGCATCCAGAACGGCACCGCTCGTTTTCTCCCTGACGGCAAAGGCATCACGGTCAACGGTAACGAAGCTGGCCACGGCGTGCGCTGCTATCTGCTCGACCTTGAAGGTGGAAAGCCGAGACCGATCACTCCGGAAGGCATCACCGGTGGCTTGGTGTCACCGAACGGCAAATATATTCTAGAGAGTGGCGGACAAGCGGTCGCGCTGTATCCTCTCGCCGGCGGCGCGCCGCTCCTCATCCAGGGACTGGAAGAGGGGTTCGTGCCGTTCCAATGGTCCGCCGATAGCTCTGCGATTTACGGCTTCCGTCATGGGGAGGTTCCCGCGAGAATCTACAGGGTCGAGATTGCTACGGGGCACAAGACGCTCGTGCAGGAATTGCAGCCGGAAACGGGCACGGGCGTGGTGAATGTGATGCCCGTGGTCGGGACGCGCGACGGCTCACGATATGCTTATAGCTACTACCAGGTTTTCTCTGTGCTGTACCTGATTTCCGGCGTCCGCTAGGCCAGCGCGCTAAAGACTATCTTTAATCAAGCGTTCCGGTGAAGTCGTCGGGCACATAGTGAAAGAAAATCGATGTCGAGGTATTGCCTTCAGGCAAAACGTTGCGGTAGTGGGGCAGCTTCGTTCCCCGGTAGACCAGCGCGTCGCCGAGAGCCTGATAAACCTTGACGCGGCCAGCGGGAGAGTCGAGGCAGATCGGCCATGATGTCGCCTGCAGCGGTTCGGGCGAAAAATCCAGACACAGGGTAACGCTGAACTCGCACTGCACCCGATCCGTGTGTTTTTTCAGTTGAGCGCCACTCAGATAAGACGCCATGTACACATAGGAAGGCTTAACCGTCTTTCCCGCGATGGCACTGACCACCGGCACGATCTGACGATGAAAAAATCGTGCAACCGGCTCATTGTGCGCCACGTATCGGCGGGGACTCTGATGGTCGCCGAGGCGGATGTTGCCATTGCGTATCTGATGGCGATAATAGCGCCGCAAAGCACCCAGATGAAAGGGATGAATCAGCCCGCCCAGCGGCACGTAACTATTCGTGCGAAATACCACTCCACACTCGCGGACCATTTCGTCCCACTCTTGCAGGCGGCGCTCCGCATAATCCTGCGGCGTCAGGATACCGGAAGCAGCCAGCAGAAGACGATCTTGTTCCGGAAGCCACTCCGGCGCCGGTTCTCCTGCACGCAGGTTCGCGACCGCCTGCTGTAGGCGAGGCCCCAGCCAAAATGGCAAGAACGAACCAAACGGATGATCGCGCACCCACGCCACGACCCCATTTTGGATGGCAAGGCCATCTAACAGGCCTGGATTCTGCTGCAATTCCTCCGGCACCCTTCCAGAAGGCAGAACCAAACATTGCGGATTGAGAAACAATTGACCGGCGGGGGCATGCCACCAGCCAGATGAATTGAGAGCGCGCGGCGGAATCAAATGCAGCGGCAACTCATCAAGCAGACAGTGAAACCGGTCCGGGGGCAAGGTCGCGGCGTATGCCTGCCGCGACCCCGCCCTCACCAGATCTGCGATCCACAGTAACCACTCGCCGTTTCTTACGTGTGTAGCCATCCGTTGAGAGTAAAGCGGCTGTCGGCGAAGGCCTGTGATGGGCATTCGACCGGGGTAATTTCGTGCAACAGAGCACAAGGGAAAAAGACCATCTGGTTCTGCTGCGGCACGATGGTCTGATAAGTCCCTGTGCTCACGTAGCGTGCTCCCTCCAGACGCGAGTCGTGAAGACGCAGCTCTCCGCCTTCGAAATGACGTGGCTCGCGGTGGAAGAAATAGACAAACGTCAGATGGCGAGAAGCGATCTTCTCGTCTCCGTCATCGGTATGGTTACGGAAGAAATCGCCGTCATTGCTTGCGGTAATCTGAGATTCCGCCTGGGTAACGGCAAACTTGGGCATGCCGAGTTTGTCCGCGACCTGTGGTAGAACTCTAAGAATCCGCTGCAGTAGGATGCCCTCGTGTTTTCCCAGTTCCACCAGAACTCGGGAACGCCGGTGGTCATAGTTGATGATTCCACCTTCAGCAGCCGGTGAGATCACTTCGCTGGTGTCGAAATCAGCCTCGTGCTCCAGCGCATAATCCATCAACTCGCCCAGTTCTTGCGGAGCGAGAAATTCGTCCAGAACCACACATTGAGCCGAAAACATTTCCGGCCTATCCAGAACGGCGACAGCACTCTGCAAATCCGTTTGGCTGTACTCAAGCCGCGATTGCAAATGCAGGGACGACGGTTGCAGCCTTTGACTGGGTGGTTGAGGCCCGGGCGGCGGCTCGTCCTTCATAGGCGGCCGGCGAACCGATGGTGGCTGCGGTCCTCCACTGGGCGGCTGTGGACCCGGTGGTGGCTCATCTTTCACAGGTGGCCGGCGAACCGATGGTGGCTGCGGTCCTCCACTGGGCGGCTGCGGACCCGGCGGTGGCTCATCTTTCACGGGTGGCCGCGGACCTGGCGGATGCGGCCTCCCGCCAGGGGACTGCTGACCTTTCCGCCCGGCTCCCACAACTGCAACATCGTTCTCCGTCTGCTTTGATGGTCTTGCTTGCGCCAGGACTTGTTGAACGATGCTGCTGCCCAAAACGGCGAAGGCCCGCTGGGCGACGGTCTCGCCCACAGCTTCTGCGATTACCGCGGCTACTTCCGAATGCAACTCGGGAGTTCCGTTCGACCTGGTTTTCACATTCAGCAGGAGATTCGCCAGCAGTTCCCTTTCGCGCGAACCCAAAATGCGCTCGTCCTGCATCAGCGTTTCCGAAAAAGCATCAAGAAGTTGCTTGGCCGTCATTGGAGACACGCCTCCCTGCGTGTACGACAAACCCGAAAAACTTGGGCCCAGTTCTTGCGAAGGAGGGGAAGCAGCTTTCGCCAAGACAGTAGCAGGAGTTTAGAGGATTATCAAACGGTTTTTTCGGAATGGCCACCCACTAGCTGCGAAAATCACGCTACCTGTTCGCCATGGCGCCGACCATGGACTGAAAGATTTTCAGCCCGTCGGCGCAGCCCAGTTCTGGTTCGGCCGACCGTTCTGGATGGGGCATCATGCCCACCACGTTGACACCAGGACTGCAGATGGCCGCAATATTGTCCAGAGACCCGTTGGGATTGGCCGAGGTCACAATCCCTCCCTCCGGTGTTGAGTAACGCAGTAAGATTCGGTTGGCTTGCTGTAACTCAGCCAGCGTTGACGAGTCACAGAAATAGTTTCCCTCCATATGGCCGATGGGGATGGTCAGCACTTCTCCGTGCGTGCATGCGTTGGTAAATGGAGTGTCCGCATTCTCGACCCGCACCTGCACTGCTTTGCAGACGTACTTGAGCCCGACATTGCGCATCAACGCTCCCGGCAGGAGCCCCAACTCGCACAAGATCTGGAACCCGTTGCAGATTCCCAGCACCAAACCCCCGCCAGCCGCAAACCGGCGAACCGATTCCATCACGGGCGAAAATTTGGCGATGGCGCCCGTCCGCAAATAGTCGCCATATGCAAACCCGCCCGGCACGAGGATGGCATCGCAATTCTCCAGATCATGCGACTCGTGCCACAAGAAAATTGTCTCTTGCTTAGCGACCTGCTGAAGGGTCCAGTAGGCATCGTGATCGCAATTGGAACCGGGAAAAATAATGACGCCGAATTTCATCGAGTGTCCTCAACGTGGGGAAATTAAAGCCAGTTTAGCACGCAAGGAACCGGGGGCGACGGGAGGACAAAAAGGTGCTGATCTAATTCCAGGTGTTGCTACTCTCCTTTCAGTTCCTTCAGTTCCTCCCGCAGTTCTTGCAACTCGCCCCGAATCTGTTCCAACTCTTTTTGCCGCCGAATTTGTAGGTAAACGAGTTGCACTATGATCAGGGTGGAAAATATCAGTATTGCCAACCAATTCGGTATGGCTCCGGGGCTTACAAAGTGCGCGATGGTGATTGTAAGTATGGCGCAACCGATACTGATGCTCAGCCACTTTGGCATGGTTCACCTCGGGTCAAACAGTTCGCTGAGACATTCTATTCGTTACGGTATCTGCTGCCAGCAAGTTCCGCATGATCCAGATCGTGCTCGTGATTCCGGCAGCCACAGGGTGTTATCCTCACAACCGAGTCCTGGTTTCACGAAAATCGCTATTACTCCCGCGCCCCTTTGCAGACCGGCAAACCTTTCCAAGTGCTTACCCAACTAGAGGACGTTCTTTCCCGGCGCGGATGGGTTAAGCAACACTGAAAAGATCAGTACCCAAAACCGAGGCAACAAAGCGCTTCGCTGCTGCTAGCGAAGCGACTGCGCAGGAGCTGACAATGAGGCCTGTGTCGGAGATGGTGGGACGCCCTTGGCCCTCACAATTGCCCAGTGCCACTCCTGGTCAGGGCTGAGAGCGGCATTCAGAGGAGTACGAAAAGTGGCTGTGGAGGACGCGGAAGCCGATCCCTTAATGCGGAACAGGACTGTGGCATCCGGCCCTCTCTGCAACGAGCCTTCTGTCGGCCCGTGAGCGTTCGCCCCAACCGTGGGGCTCGGCCCTGCCGTGCTGAAAGAGGTGTTCGCACGAGGATCTGGGCGGGACACGATCGTGAGACCGATGACTATTTCGCGCAATTCCCATTGCGTGCCGTTGTGAAGAGAAATCTGCAGCAAGTCTCCATCAATAGAGGCAGGACCATCCAGTTTCGCCAGTTCAGCAGAAGGCAACTGCTCTAATTCCAGGGGATCGGATAGCAGTGACGCAGCCTTGGCGCTGAACGATAAACTGCAGGTAACGTCGGGCGTCGAAACGTGGAAGCTCTTGCCGCCCGGCTCCAGGGAAAACACGGGCGCAGAACCTGCCAGCCGCCGGCCTTCGGCATCATCCATCGCTTTGGACAAGTTGTCGTTATCAATAACCGTCTGCGGCGGGGCAGTTTTCCTACGCAGATTACGAGCCACATCTCCTAGCGGCGTATCGCCGTCGCCTTGCGCACTGACGCGTGTCGAGAAGGCCAGCAGCGCAGCGAGCAGTAACAGCGCCGGCGATCTTCGTATTTGGCTGATCCGGGGCATGGCATTCAAATGGCGCGCAAACTCAATCCTCGCCGCACAGGAGCGGCGGAATGAAGGCATCACGGCTAGGAGAAGATAGCTAATCACCCGCAGCCGCGCGCGATCACGCTAACTAGGATTGTATTGAGACTTCCGAGAAGACGCAGGTAACCGGGAGTAACGTTAGTGCTAGCACCTTCAGAAAAAGAAGATTGGGCGCGCGTGACGAAATGGAGGCGCAACGGGCGCACGCCCAAACCCGCAACATCTTTACAGAAGACCCGAGGACCGGAGCCGTGTGACTGGATCAGCCATCGGCACTGGCTGCCGCCGGAAGATCCAGCGGGCCACCGCAAATCCGATCGCCGCGTAGCACAGATGCATCATTCGCATAGACACCCCCAATGTCCGGCTGGTCACCTTTAGGGGAGGAGCAACATGAAATCTAGCGTCACAATAGCAACCTGCTGAATGCGGAACAAGGCCCAACGGTGCCATAGGCGTGGCACCGAAGTAATAGCCCGCGGGGCGGTGCCTCCGACCGCTCTCGCCGCAAACAAGTGATCGGAAATGCGTTTGGTTTTCCGGTGACGAACCACTACAAGCCGGCACTCGAGAGACTCAGGCGCTCACCGCCAACAAACTCTCGATCTGACGCTCAGGATTTCCGACGGTTTCTAAATCACAACCGCTTCCTTCAGCCCGTGCTTAGTGCGCTTCCGCATCCTCTGCTTCGGCGGCTCGGTCCGCCGGGGGAACGATAACGGTCGACAGGCTGCCTTCGGCTGTCCGTTTCTGGAATGCCGCCAGATCGCGGCGCTGTAAATCATCCCAACGGCCGAGTAGTTCCCCGCTCTGCCGTTTCAACTTTTCAAACTCAAGCTGCTCCGCCTCGGTGGGCGCGGAGTCGGCGCTGCCAACATCCATGGCAAGATAGGCCAGTTTGGCGTCAATCTGCGGCGGATACGCCAGCGAGTCTTCGTCCGCGCTAATGGTCAGGTCGATAAACTCATCGCGCACAGCTAACAGCTTCTTTTCCAGATCGTCGGCCGAAGTCGCAATCGTTTTGGCTCCGGCATTCTCCGGCAAACGCCGCTTCAGCCCAGCTACTTGGGAACGCACATCCTGAATCTGATTGACTGCGTCATAAACGCGGTCCAGTTGCGCGTGTATCTGCGCCAGCAGGTTGAACTGCTGCTCCAGATCTGCCTGAGTAACATGCACCCTTGGATCCAGTTTCACTTCGAAGGACGCAGTCTGACTCTCGCTACCCACAGTCAGGCGCACCTGATAGTGACCCGGTACCGCTACCGGGCCGTGCGCGCCGCCGCCATATTCCCACAGATAGTAGCCGGGGACGCGGCGAGCTTCCTGATAGCGCAAATCCCAAACGAAGCGGTTCAAACCCGCTTCCGGCTTGATCTCTTTTTCCGGTTTCTTGTCATCGGGACGAAGCGGCTCTTCGAGCGGCTCCGTCTCTGCGCTCGAATACGCGCGAATCACTGCGCCCGCGGCATCGAGAATCTCAATCTTCGTCTCGGTTCCAGCTTTCGGCGCGTCTTTGAGGTAGTAGTAGATTACCGTGCCAACCGGCGGATTCTGCCCCGTTAGCTTCGAGGGATGATGCTCTCCGCTTGCCCCTGCCTGGATGCGATAAGCGTCGCCGGGGGCGTATAAATGCATATCCTTTTTCGCGATGTCGTCGGTGAACTGTCGCAAAGGGCTGACGTCGTCGAGAATCCAGAAAGCGCGGCCGTGCGTGGCCACGACCAAATCACTGTCTTTAATCACCAGATCATGAATAGGGGTGGTGGGCAGATTCAGCTTAAGAGACTGCCAGTCGGCGCCGTCGTTGAACGAAACGAAAATTCCATCCTCGGTTCCCGCGTAAAGCAACCCACGCTTTTTCGGATCCTCGCGAACGGCGCGAACAAAAGTGGTCTCGGGAATCCCTTTCGTCAATTTGGTCCAGGTCTTGCCGTAGTCGCTGGTCTTGTAGATGTAGGGATGCAGATCGTCACTCTGGTGACGCTCCGCGGCAACATACGCCGTGCCGGCATCATGCGGCGAGGCCTCAACTTGGCTAATGCGGCTCCATTCCGGCATTTCTTTGGGTGTCACGTTGGTCCAGGTTTTGCCTTCGTCGCGCGTGATCTGAATCAGACCGTCGTCGGTGCCCACCCAGATAAGGCCCTTGGCGATGGGCGACTCCGCCACGGCAAAAATCGTGTCGTAGTATTCGGTGCCGGTATCGTCCAGCGTGATGTCGCCGCCGGAAGGCTGCTGCTTGCTCTTGTCGTTGCGGGTGAGGTCCGGACTGATAGCCTGCCAATGGGCTCCGCCATCGGTAGTTTTGAACAGCCGTTCGCCGCCGTGATAAAGCGTGTTGGGATCGTGCGGCGAAATCAGCACCGGCGCGGTCCACTGGAAGCGATGCTCCAGATTGCCGGCGCCGCGGGCGTCGGAGATTTCCGGTTGCTCGGTGATCGACTTCACCTGCCCGGTGCGCTTGTCGAAGAGCGTGATGTTTCCCTGATAATCAGCGGCGTAAACAATGTTGGGATCGGGCGGATAGGGCGCGATGTAACCGGCTTCGCCTCCGCCCACGTCGTACCAATCGGAACGATCGATAGAGCCGTCGTCGCTACGGCTGGCGATCGCCACCGTGCCGCTATCCTGCTGCGAGCCATACACGCGATAAGGCGTGCCGGTATCGGTAATCACGTGATAGAACTGCGCGGTGGGTTGATTGTCTTCCCGCGTCCAGTTCTTGCCGCCGTCGAGAGTCACCGTGACTCCACCGTCATTCGCCGCGATCATGCGGCGGGTATTCGTGGGGTCAATCCAAAGGCCGTGATTATCGCCGTGCGGAACATGTACTTTATTGAACAGATGTCCGCCGTCGGTGGACTTGAAGGTTTCCACGTCCATGATGTAAACGACGTTCTCATCTTTCGGGTCGGCGAAGATGTGCATGTAATACCACGGCCGTTCCCACAGGCTGTGGCTGGGATTTACGAAGTCCCAGGTCTCGCCGCCGTCTTCGGAACGGTACAGACCACCATCTGGATTGCGCGCCTCCAGCAACGCATAGACTCGCTCGGAATTGGCTGCCACGGCTATGCCGATGCGTCCGTACGGGCCTTTGGGAAGGCCGTGCTCCTCCAGCCGCTTCCAGGTCGCGCCCCCGTCGTTGGAGCGGTAAATCCCGCTGCCCGGGCCACCATCGTTCATGCTCCACGCGGTACGCCGCACCTGCCAAAGCGAGGCGAATAGAATATTCGAGTTATTGGGATCGAAAGCTACGTCGACCGCTCCAGTGTTCTCATCTTTGTAAAGAACCTTCTCCCAAGTCTTTCCGCCATCCGTGGTGCGGAAGATGCCGCGCTCGGCATTGGGCCCGTAGGGATGGCCCAGAGCCGCAACAAAAACAATGTTCGGATTGGAAGGATTGATGATGACTTTGCCGATGGCGCGACTGTCGCGCAGGCCGATGTTCTTCCATGTCTTGCCGCCGTCGAGAGACTTGTAGACTCCATCTCCCTGCGCGATGTTGCCGCGAAGGCAGGCCTCCCCCGTGCCTACGTAAATAGTGTTGGGTTCGGAGTTCGCCACGGCCAGGCTTCCGACGGCACCACTTCCCTCTTTGTCGAAGACCGAAGACCAGGTCATGGCCCCATCGGTTGACTTCCACACACCGCCGCCGGTGGCCCCGAAATAATAAGTGGTTGGATCGCCCGGGATGCCGGCAGCCGTCAGCGATCTTCCGCCACGGAACGGACCGATGAGGCGGTATTTCATTCCCTTGAAAGGTTTTTCTTCCGGCTTCGTGGACTCCGAACCCTCCGCCGCAGTCTGGTCCGGAGACTTTGCCGTTGAATCCGGAGCGCTCTGCGTAGGCTTCGACGCTTTGGATTGCCGTTCAGGAGTGGTCTGTGCCCAACCCGCGCCCAGCGCCAGGAGGGTGAGGATCGAGGCGAGCATCACGCTCCAGAGCGTTCTACGGGTGGTCAACACTGTATTGCAGCGAAATCCTTTTCTTCGACCCATGTTTCGAGTGTCCTTCGGGGAGATTTGGACAACGGGCTATGGTAATGCCCGGAAGCGCTCTTGCAAAGCCCAGCACCAACTGGCAAACACTCGGGCCTGCTGTCAGATTTTTTTTCCGTGCTTGCGACGTCGGACCCGGAACTTTAGCTCTGGCGCCATCACCCCTTCAGTAACAACTTCCGCGCGGCATCGAGTTCCTTGCTCCTGGCCGGGTCCACCTTTGGATAAGAAAGCTCTAATCCTTCCAGTGCGTCCACGATCGCCGCCGAAATAGTGAGACGCGTGAACCACTTGTTGTCGGCCGGCACTACGTACCACGGCGCGTGCCTGGTCGCCGTGTTGCGGATCATCTCTTCGTAGGCTTTCTGATAGTCGTCCCAGTATTTCCTCTCATGGATATCCGCGGCGGAAAACTTCCAGTTCTTCTCCGGCTCTTCCAGGCGCGCCACAAAACGCTCCTTCTGTTCTTTTTTTGAAAGATGCAGGAAGAATTTGCGAATCACAGTTCCGTTCCGCGACATATGCCGCTCGAAACATCGGATATCTTCAAAGCGTTCGTCCCAAATGTTCTTCGTCTTCAGGCTGGGTGGAATCTTTTGCTTGCCGAGAATCTCGGGATGCACCTTCACCACCAGCACCTCCTCATAATAAGAACGGTTAAATATGCCGATGTGCCCGCGCTCCGGCAGGTCGCGTGTGGTGCGCCAAAGGTAATCATGCTGCAGTTCCTCGTCGGAGGGGCCTTTGAACGAATACACCTGGCAACCCTGCGGATTTACGCCCGACATGACGTGTTGGATCGCTCCATCTTTGCCCGCCGCGTCCATCGCCTGAACAATCAACAGCAACGCCCAGCAATCCTGTGCGTAGAGTTTGCTCTGCAGTTCGGCCATGCGCACAATGTCCGCCTGCAACGCCTCTTCTGCATGTTTTGAATGCCAGTGGCCAGTATCGGCGGGATCCCAATCTTTCAAGCGGAAATGTTTGCCATCGTCAATGCGGTAGGAATCGGCAAGCTTCTCGGTTTTTCGTTTCATCTTCGTCATTTTTCTAAGGCTCGGCTCTCTAATGAAGTCTACCTAATTAAGCGGATTGCGCTCTACCTGTTTCGTTCAACAAGCCCATGACTTTTCCAACGATGAAATTCGCACGGAAGGACAGGCCTAGAGGTACTCGCGCGGCGCAAGCTTTCGTGACAATTGCTTCCTCTTCCACTGAAGTCACCGGCGAGTCCGGACGATGGTTTTCTTCAGACGACAGACTGCGCGTACACCGTGGTTCGCTATTTCAAAGTCGCAACTCACTTTGCCTCAGACACTTAACTGAATGCTTCACCCCTTCAATCCGCGCCAATCTGCGCCCCTGGCCGCCAATGTCTCAACCCCGGCAATCGCGAACCGCGCCGAGCAGGAGGTCCAATGAATCTGCTGAGGCAGCTGTTTTCCGGTGAAGATCGAAAGCTGGAACCAATCGCCGAGCACAAGCGGTTCGATGCGCCGATCGAGGCCCCGCTCCGGCGCAAGGTCGCCGTCGGGTTCACCGTAGCCGTGCTCCTGACGATCTTCATAGGCGTTTCGTCCTGGCACGGTGCCCGGCGGGCGGAGCAGGATGCCTACTGGGTAGCTCACACCCATGAGGTGATGGAGACGATCCAGCGCACGACCAGACATGTGATTGAAGCGGAAACCAGTGCCCGGGCATTTGCCTTGACCGGGCAAGAGCCGTTGCTGGCGCACTACCAGGCCGCACGAACCGGCATTTACCAGGACGATGATGCGTTGCGCCATTTGACGGCGGACAATCTCAGTCAGCAGCGGCGGCTGGACGCGCTCGAACTCCAGGTGCGGACCGCGCTCGAATTCGCCGAGAGCATCATCGCCAAACGCCGCAAATTGCAAGCCTACCCTGGCGGTGGCGACGCGGTAGAAACCGAGAGGCTCATTGAGGTGGTGCGCGTAACCGATCGCGACATGTATGCCGAGGAGACACGGTTGCTGGGCCAGCGCACTCAACGAGCCGGGGCGGGACAACGATTGACGAAAGTCATCGCCGCCCTGGGCGTTTTCGTCGGGTTAGGCCTCTGGGTGCTAGCCTTTCTCGCGGTCAACCATGAAATCCACATAAGCTCGCGGGCGCGGGCGCAGCTCAGCACCCTGAATGCCGAGTTGGAACGGCGTGTGGAACAGCGGACCGCGGCTCTGCACGCCGAGATCGCCGAGCGCAAGCGCGCCGAGGAGGCGCTGCGAGAACAGGCCCAGATCATGAATTCGGCCCAGGTATTTGTGCGGGACATGCAGAGCCGGGTCGTGTTCTGGCCCGAAGGCGCGGAGAAGCTCTATGGCTTCACCCGCCAGGAGGCTGTGGGCATCCTTTCCCATGATTTATTCCACACTAAGTTCCCCGAGCCTCTGGAGATGGTAGAGAAGAAGCTCTTTGAGACTGGGATGTGGGAAGGCGAACTAATCCACACCCGGCGGGACGGCAGGATCATCGTCGTCTCCAGCGCATGGGTATTGCATCGCGACAGGCAGGGGCAGCCGATCCGCATCCTGGAGACCAACGTCGACATCACGGCGCGCAAGCATGCGGAGCAGGCTCTCCACGAAAGCGAGGAACGTTTCCAGGCCATGGCCAACGGCATCCCGCAACTGGCCTGGATGGCCGAGGCCGATGGAAATATCTTTTGGTACAACCAGCGCTGGTACGACTACACGGGCACGACCCCCGAGCAGATGCAGGGGTGGGGTTGGCAGAGCGTACATGATCCCGACGTGCTGCCCAAGGTGCTGGAAGGATGGAAGGGCGCGATTGCCGCCGGCCAACCCTTTGAGATGGAGTTTCCGCTGCGCGGAGCCAACGGGAAGTACGGCACGTTCCTGACCCGCATTGTGCCGGTAAAAGACGCGGAAGGCCGCGTGACCCGTTGGTTTGGAACGAATACGGATATCAGCGAACGCAAACGAACCGAGGAGCGACTGGCGGGACAGGCGGAGGAACTATCCCAACGGGCAGCGGAATTGACCAGCTCACGACAATCTCTGGAAACCCAGACGCTGATGCTGCAGTCCGTGCTGGACAGCATGGGGGAGGGATTGATCGCGGCCGACCGGGAAGGCCACTTTCTCATCTGGAACGATGCCGCGAACAAGCTGATGGGCCGCGAACCGGCTGACCTGCCCACCGAGCAATGGACCCCCCACTACAGGGTCTTCCTGCCCGACGGAATCACTCCTTATCCGCCGGATCGCCTGCCTTTGGTGCGGGCGCTGCACGGGGAATCGGTGCTAGTGGAATTGATGATTGAGCGCCCCGAGAATGTCAGCCCGGTCTTTCTCGAAATTGCGGCCCGGCCCTTGAAGGATAGGCAGGGCAACGTAGGCGGCGGCGTCGCCGTGCTTCGCGACATTACCGAGCGCAAACGGGCCGAGGCCGCTCTGAGCGATCAAGCGGAGGAACTCTCCCGGCAAACCGAGGAACTGCAGCGCTCCCAGCAGGCGCTGGAGGCCCAGCAACTGATGCTCCGGTCGGTGCTGGACAGCATGGCTGAGGGCTTGGTCGCCGCCGATGAGCATGGAAAATTCATCATCTCGAACCCGGCCGCGGTGAAGATCCTTGGCCTGGGCGCGGCAAACTTGCCCAGCGGGGAATGGAGAGCGCACTACGGCCTGTTCCTGGAAGACACGGTGACACCTTTCCCCGCTGACCAGCTTCCCTTGGTACTCGCCATTCGCGGAGAGGCCAGCACCGCTCAGATTTTTGTGCGCAATCCCGAGATCGACCAAGGGGTCTGGATAGAGGCCAATGCCAGTCCACTGAAGGACAAGGACGGCGTGGTGCGTGGCGGCGTGGTGGCTTTCCGCGACATCACGCAAAGGAGAACAGACGAGCAGGAAATCCGCAAACTCAACGAAGAACTGGAAGAGCGGGTGGAGAAACGTACCATGCAACTCGAAGCCGCCAACAAAGAGCTCGAAGCCTTTACTTATTCGGTTTCGCACGACCTGCGGGCCCCACTGCGGCACATGAGCGGCTTCACCAGAATTTTGTCGGAGGAGTTCGGCCCGTCACTGCCCGTCGAGGCGCAGAACTATCTGCAGCGCATCGAGCAGGGCGCGGGCCGCATGGGCCGGCTCGTGGACGAATTGTTGAACCTGGCGCGCATGGGACGGCAGGCGCTCAGGGTTCAGGTTACGGGGCTGAGTGCGATCGTGAAGGACGTCGTGACCATGCTGGAGCCGGAGACCGAAGGACGGCAAGTGGTATGGAAGATTGCCGAGCTGCCGTCTCTGGAATGCGATCCCATTTTGATCCGGCAAGTCTTTCAGAACCTGATCTCGAATGCACTTAAGTATTCGCGGCCGCGCTGCCCCGCCGTGATCGAGATCGGACAGACGGAACACGATGGGCAATGCGCCATCTTTGTGCGCGACAACGGAGTGGGCTTCGACATGAAATATGCCGATAAGTTATTTGGCGTGTTCCAGCGCCTGCATCGGGTCGAAGATTTTGAAGGCACCGGTGTGGGCTTGGCCACCGTGCAGCGGATCATCCATAAACACGGAGGCCGCATTCGGGCCGAGGCCGAGCTGGATAAAGGGGCAACCTTCTATTTCACGCTGGGTGCGGCAACAGCTGTCGCGCGCGAAGCAATCGGCGCGGCGGTTGGAAAGGAGTCATAAGCATGAACGACAGCGAAGTAGATATTCTCCTGGTGGAAGACAGCCCGGAAGATGTCGATCTCACCCTGCACGCTCTGCACCGGGAGAAGCTGGCGAACAGTGTATTCGTTGCCCGGGACGGCGAAGAAGCTTTGGATTTTCTGTTCTGCCTGGGATCTTTCGCCCACCGTTCCTTCGAGGATCCTCCCAAGCTGGTGCTGCTTGATCTGAAACTGCCCAAAGTGGACGGGATGCAGGTCCTCAAGCAGATCAAAAGCGATGCCCGAACCAAGTCCATACCCGTCGTCCTGATGACTTCTTCGAAGGAAGAGCGGGACCTGGTTACCGGCTACGACCTGGGCGCCAACAGCTATATCCAGAAGCCGGTTGACTTCGCCGAGTTCCGGAAAATGGTGCAGTTGCTGGGGCTCTATTGGCTGGTCATCAATCAGCCTCCCGTCACCGATGGCGCGCCCAAAGCGGCCAGGCAGGCGCAATGAGCAGTGCCGGGACTAAGCTCGAAACGCAAAGCTCCGCCCAGCCCACACCCCAACTGCGCGCCTTGCTGGTGGAGGACAACCCGCTCGACGCCGAGCTCATTCTGCGGGCATTGCGCAAGGACGGCTTCGATGTTAGGGCCCTGATTGTGCAAGACGAACCCGCATTCACGCAGGCCCTCCGCACTCATCGTCCGGAGATTGTGCTGGCCGATTACAACTTGCCGAATTGGAAAGGAATGGAAACTTTGGACGTGCTCCGCCGTGAAGGGCTCGACATTCCGATGATCCTGGTCTCGGGCGCACTCGGCGATGTGACCGCAGTCGAGTGCATCAAGGGGGGAGCCACGGACTACGTACTCAAGGATGGCTTAGCGCGCTTGCCGGAGGCGATCCGCCGCGCCTTGCAGGAAAAACAGCAGCGCAGCTTGCGCCATCAGGCGGAAGACAATTTAGCCCGGAAAGTGGACGAACTGGCCCGTTCCAACGCAGACCTCGAACAGTTCGCCTATGTCGCGTCGCATGACTTGCAGGAGCCACTGCGCATGGTGGCCGCCTACACCCAACTGCTGGCCGAACGCTATCGCGGCAAACTCGACGCCAATGCCGACAAGTTCATCGGCTATGCCAGCGAGGGGGCTCTGCGCATGCAGGTTCTCATTCATGATCTGCTGACCTTTTCGCGAGTGGGCCGGCAGGATGCTGCCAGCGGAAGCGTCGATTGCAATGCCGTGATGGAAGAGGTCCTGAAGTCTCTGGCCTCCTCCATTCAGGAGAGTGGCGCCGTGGTCAGCTATGCCGGCCTTCCGGTGGTGTGGGCAGACCGCACGCAGATGGCGCAAGTCTTCCAAAACTTGATTCAGAACGCCATCAAGTTCCGCCGGAAAGAGCCGCCGGTAGTTGCCGTGCAGGCTGAAAAAACCGGCCAGCAATGGCTCTTCAGCGTGAGCGATAACGGAATCGGAATTGCACCCGAGCACGCGGAAAACGTTTTTGTTGTCTTCCAGCGTTTGCACGCCCGCACCGAATACCCCGGCAACGGCATCGGCCTAGCGGTCTGCAAAAAGATCATCGAGCGCTATGGCGGAAAGATTTGGGTGGAGTCGCGTGGGGGTTCCGGTTCCATCTTCAAGTTCACCCTGCCCTTCCCCGGCCCTGACGAGAAGGTGCTGGAGCAGCCATGAAACCGGTGCCTGAACTTCTTATCGTGGATGACAATCCGGCCGACTTGGGTCTGGCCCGCGAGGCGCTGTCCGGAGGCTCGCATCACACCCAGATCAACAGCGTGGAAGACGGCGAGGAAGCTCTGGCCTTTCTAAACCGGACGGGAGTCCACGCCAGCGCAATCCGGCCCGACCTGGTCATCCTCGACCTGAATCTTCCCAAGAAAAACGGCTTGGCGGTCTTGGCCGCGGTAAAAACAGACTCGGATCTGCGCCGGATCCCGGTCGTGATCTTCAGCGCCTCCAGGTTGAGCCAGGATATTGCGCGCAGTTACGAACTAGGCGCGAATTGTTACGTCAGCAAGCCCGGGAATCTGAATGAGTATTTTGCGGCAGTCAGGTCGATTGAAGAATTCTGGTTCGGCCTTGCCAGCCTGTCACTACGAGGAGGTTGATGGAACATGGATCAACAAACCACAAACGTATTGCTGATTGAAGACAACCCTGGCGACGCCGATCTGGTCCGCCTGCGCCTAGTGGAAGCCAGATTTCCGGTGAACGTGAATTGTGTCAACCGGCTGTCCGATGGCCTCGCCTCCCTGGCTAATGAAACGCCCTCGGTCGTGCTGTTAGACCTGTACCTGCCCGATAGCCGCGGCGCGGAAACTTTCCGGCGTGTCCTGGAAAACGCGCCCCATGTGCCAGTGGTCGTGCTTTCCGGCCAGGAGGACGAAGCACTGGCCATCAAGGCAGTCCATCAGGGTGTGCAAGATTACCTGATCAAAGGCGATCTCTCCAGCAAGCAGCTGGAGCGTGCCATCCGTTACGCCGTGGAACGGCAAGCGCTTCTGCGCTCTCTGGAAATGGCCCGCAGCCAGCAGCTGGAATTCAAGAACCGGTTTCTCTCTCACGTCTCGCACGAATTACGCACGCCACTGACCTGTATTCATCAGTTTGTAACGCTCATGGCCGACGGGCTGGCCGGGCCGGTCTCACCCGAACAGCACGATCACCTGAAGACCATCCTGAAAAGTGTGAACCAACTCCACGCTATGATCCGCGATCTTCTGGAAGCGACCCGGGCCGAATGCGGCAAGTTGCGAATCGAGCCGCGTTGCGTGGTGGCCGGCGATCTCGTGCAACAAGCGGTTGCGCTGCTGCGGCCGCTGGCTCAGCAGAAACAGGTCGGCCTCGAGATGGGGTTGGATACGCGGCTGCCGTTGGTGCTTGCCGATCCGGACCGCATCCTGGAAGTGCTCGTCAATCTGATCGACAACGGAATCAAGTTCACTCCGGCCGATGGGTGCGTGACCGTAAAGGCCTGTCTGGTTGACGCCGATCCCGACCATGTCTACTTCTCGGTTGCCGATACCGGCCGCGGCATCAATCCCGAAGCTCTCCCCCTTATTTTTGAGCGGCTATTCCAGGATCCGGATACGGTAGACGGCAACCGCTCCGGCCTCGGCCTGGGACTCTACATCGCCAAAGAAATCGTCGCCCGTCACGGCGGACGAATGTGGGTCGCGAGCCAACCCGGGCAAGGCAGTTCCTTCTCCTTCACTTTGCCGCTCTATTCCCTGGCCAAGCTGCTTTTCCCGGTGATCACTCACGAAGGACGACTGCGCGAAGCACTGGCGCTGGTGCGGCTAGACCTAACCCCGCTGTCGAGTCTGGCGCGCGGAAACTGGAGGGAGACTTGTACACAGTGCCTCGATCTGTTGGGCAGGTGCGTTTACGTCGATAAGGATCTTGTACTGCCTGCGATGGCCACGGGAGGCCCGCAGGAAACGTTCTTCGTGGTGGCTTCCACCGAGATGCAACGCGTTCCCATCATGACCACGCGCATTCGGCAGCAGATCGGCGCCCTGCCGCAACTCAAAACCAGCGGCACATTGCGGGTGACCGCTCGCGCTTTGCCGCTTCCCTCCATGCCGGAGGCCAAGACTCTCGAACAGCAAGTCGAGCTTGTGGCGGACCGCGTTACAGAAGCGGTCTTGCTCGATCTCGGCTGCAAACATAGCTTTACGGGAAAAGGAGCACTATGACAATGGCAAATGAAAACAAAAGTGGAGGGCAACCCCTGAACCGGGCAAAAATCATGATCGTAGACGATGATCCCGACCTGAGGCGGGCGCTAAAGCTACGTCTGCGCGCCAACCAGTACGAGACCGTCAGCGCATCCGACGGTTATTCCGCCATCGCCGTTGCGCAGAAGGAACATCCCAACTTGATTATTCTCGATCTCGGGCTGCCAGCCGGCGACGGTTTCAATGTGATGCAGAGATTGCAGGAGAGTGACAACTTGTCGGATATACCCGTAATCGTGTTGACCGCCCGTGACCCACAGGGCAATGAACAGCTCAGCCTCGCGGGCGGCGCCACCGCATTCTTCCAAAAGCCGGTCGATAACAACGAATTGCTCGAGGCGATTCGCGCAAATCTGCAGCCAGCGCTCACCAAAGCGTTGCATTCATAGATCCAACGTTGTCACACCCCCGCAGGCTGACCGGAAGGGGCGTTGTGGGCCCTCTGGCCGGCCAACGGTGCGGAATCCGCCGAGGACGCGAAAGGCTTACCGGCGATTCCCGGCGGGGGTTAAGCTTGCAGCAGTGACTTCGGCGCCTGCATCCTTCAGCCCGTCGCTAGTCGCGACAATCTCGATGGAACCAGTTTGCCCTGCGCGGGACTGCACGACCAGCAGAGCCAAGCCGTTGAACGCCTTGCGATAGTCGGCATGGAACGGCTCTGTGGTCGCTGCGCTCCCATTGTCCACGGCTGCGATGGCGCCCGAGCCTTTCACGGAAAAGTGCACAAGATTGTCGGCCACGGGGCATAGATTTCCATCCTTGTCCTCGATTCGTACGGTGACAAAAGAAAGATCATCCCCGTCCGGCTGGATCACCGTGCGATCCGGGAGAAGCTTGATCTTTGCGGGCGGTCCGGCGGTGCGAACTTCCTCTGCAGCGACTTCGCGACCGTTCTTGTATGCAATCGCCTTTAACGTCCCGGCCTGAAACGGCACTTGCCATAACAAGCGGTATTTGCTGAGAAACTTGCGATCCTTGCTCACATTCAGCCCAACCGGAAGCTCTATCGGATCGGAAAAGCGCCTTTTCCGGCCCAACGATTTTCCGTTGAGAAATAGCTCAACCTCATCACCATTCGAGTAAACCATGACCGGAATGTTTTGCCCTTCGCGGCCCTCCCAGTTCCAATGGGGTAGAACGTGAACCATCGGCTTTGGCGACCAGACGCTCTGATAGAGGTAATACCGGTCCTTGGAAAATCCGGCGAGATCGACCATTCCGAAATATGAGCTGCGCGCGGGCCAATCGTGGCTGTTGTCGGAGCCTTTTCGCCAGCCGAAGTACGGAGTTGGCTCACCCAGATAATCGAACCCGGTCCAAACAAATTCGCCGAGTACGCTGGGCAATTCGTCCTGATACTTGAATTCAGCATCCGGACAATAAGCCCAGACCGGCGCAATGATGTCATAGCTGCTGATCTGCAATGAAGGATCCTTCTCGTACTTCTCCATGGGCAACTGGTAGGTGCCGCGCGAACTGACGCAGGATGCAGTTTCCGAGCCAAAGATAACCCAAGCGGGGTGCTCCTTCATGATTTGCGCATAGTGTAACGGGCTGTAATTGAATCCCGGAATATCCACCTGATCTGCAAGCTGGTTACGAATCGCGTTCTGCCATTCGTTGAATGCAGAGGTGGTCGGTCGCGTCGAATCTTCTTGATGGACAAACTCCACCAGGCGCTTGGCATCCTTCCAGCCATCGGGGCTGCTCTGTTCGGGAATCTCGTTGCCGATGCTCCACAGAATAACGCTGGGATGGTTGCGGTCTCGGCGCACCATGTCGCGGATGTCGCGCTCCGACCACTCGTCAAAATACTTGCTGTAACCATTCGGCACTTTCGGAATACGCCACATGTCGAAAGCCTCATCCATCACGAGTAGGCCCAATCGGTCGGCATATTCGAGCAATTCAGGCGAGGGAGGATTGTGACTGGTGCGTATGGCGTTGACGCCGGCGGCTTGCATGATTTGCAACTGGCGCTCGGTCGCACGACGATTGACGGCCGCTCCAAGTGAGCCAAGGTCGTGGTGCAGGCACACGCCGTGCAGTTTTAAGCTTCGTCCGTTCAACACGAAGCCTTTTTCTCTATCGAAGGAAATAGTCCGAATGCCGAATGGCGTCGTGTACCGGTCGATGACGCGGTCTCCCTCCAGCACCTCACTGAGCAGCGTGTACAGATAGGGATGGTCCACGTCCCACCGCTGCGGCCGGCTTAAGATCAGATCCGTAGCAATTGTCTGAGTGGTCCCCCCTGAAAGAGTCGCGCGGGCGCTGCTTTCACCCACAGTCTTTCCGCTGCTATCGAGCACCGAAGTGTGGAGGACGACTCTGACTTCATGATCCAGCCGGCTGCTCAGGTCAGTCTTCACGGCGACGGTCGCCTGCGCGTCGGAGACATCGGGCGTGGTGACGTAAGTTCCCCAGCGTGCCACATGCACTGGCCCGGTCATCTCAAGCCAAACATTGCGGTAGATTCCTGCGCCGGGGTACCAGCGCGACGCGTTTGCTTCTGGCGTCAGGCGGACAGCCAGCACGTTCACTTTGCCGCCGAAGTTAAGCACCGGCGTTAAGTCGAATGCGAACCCAATGTATCCGTACGGACGGCCGCCCAGCGCCTGCCCGTTCAACCAGACCTGCGCATTGGACATGGCCCCATCGAACTCAATGCTGAAAAAGCGGTCTTTTGTTTCTTCGGCAAGCGTAAACGACTTCCGATACCATCCTGTCCCCGAGACGGGCAGCCCACCAGTTTGAGGATTCAGATTCGGATCGAAGGGTCCCTCGATCGCCCAGTCGTGCGGCAAGCGGATCTCACTCCATTGAGAATCGTCAAAGCCCGTGTTCTCAGCCTGGGAAGCTTCTCCCTTGTGAAACCGCCATCCATCGTTGAAACTAATGCGCCGCTCCCCCGAGACCTGAACTGCAGTCACGGCAAACGATGGCCACGCTCCGGGAATGCACAAAACCGCAAGCAACAAAAACTTGCCGCATTTCTGGATCATCTCTGCTCCCACACTTGGCTCTGACCTGCTCGATATAATGAGACTTACAGGGGTTTCGTGCAACCTCGGTGTCGTTGGGCGGACGGGTGAGCTCCAGTCAGAGTTGGCGATTTACCCATGACAGATCTTGTTTGAGTCGAACTTCGCGGCTGGGTTCCCGGCGCGATCAGTTCAGTCGGGAGTGCTGTCGTCCGTCGGCTTGTTTGGATCGGGCTGGGCCGTCTGCGGAGCACGTGCCGCCGGCGGGGCCGGGCTGGATGGCGGCGGCTGAGGAGTGTCTGCGGGAGCTTCCGCCTTCGGGGGCGGCTGTGGTATCTCTGGCTCAGAATCATCCCGCGCCTGAGCCACTTGCGGCCGCGGCGGCGTCACGCCTTCCCCACGCGGGCTGAGAATGACGCGGTTCAGGGTGCTCGGATCGTTCGGCGAGCTGACAATCAGGAAATCAAACCTCGAACCATTCAGCAAGTGAGCCAGCACCTCGGGCGATGGACCGGGACCGAGGTCGGCCACCACCTGCTCCTGTTCCGCACCGGCTGGAATGGCGATTTCCGCGCCCGTGCGCTGATGCACGGCAAAAAGAACTTGGGACAAGCTGGCCTTGTTGGCATGGATCGAGAGCAGGCCGTTGATAAATGAAACTTCCAGCGGAGACTGCGCCACCGGCTCCGCGGAGACGGCTACGCCCAGCGGTACTACGGGGTAACTGGTGTTCACCAGTCCGGGACGCGTGGCAGGAGCGGAGCCGGCTGTTTCCGGCTCAACATTTCCCCCGACCTTCACCATGACCGTTCGTCCCTCTGGAAAAATGCGGTAGGGCTGCGGGCCGTTCAAATCAACGACAATGCGAGTCATCGGCGGCTTCGAGCCGAACAAGCCTACGCGTACGCCTTTCACTTCCCTGCGGTTGACCGCCTGATTGCGCAACTGCGCTCCGGGAACGGCATTGGGAAAATCCAGCACCAAGCGATCGGGATGAGTCAATACCTGGGTTTGCGGCGTAAGACGGTCGCTGGCTTCAATTTCAATCTCGACCGTGCTCTTGCCCTGCAGAATCTGCACGCGATGCACCGAGGACTGGCGGCTCGCCGGCACCGCAATGGTCTTAACACTAGCGGGGGCACTGCCGGACGCACTGCTGGGCTGACCCCAATTGGTTTGGCCAAAGGTGGTCGCAGGCACGCCCATTGCGACCCCTAGCAGCAGACCGAAAGCGGCTACAGTCGCACGATTCATGGGATTCGAAAACATGGGATTCGCAAACAAGGCCCTATTCCAGATGCTCACGCGATTGTAGCAGTGTAGGCGGCCGAGGGCCCTTACCAAAGTGTTAGAACTTTGGGTCAGCTACCGCGTCAGCGGTTCGAGGATGTTATACAGAATGTCTGGCTGTGCTTCGACGCGCTCGAGATGCGGGTTCTTATCGCCCTCATGATACGCAACGGAATACGTCCTGAAGAACTGGGCGTTCTCTACCAGCAGTTCGATGGGCGCGTCGCTTCCCTGCGCTGCCTTCAGCGCCGCACGAAGAACGGCGGGTGAAAACTTGCGTCCGTTCACAGCCACTAGCTTCATCCCCGGACCAATACCCGCGCGATAAGCGGGTGAATCCACAATCACATCGTCCAAATCGCCGCCCTCGGCGACGGTGAATCCCAGCGAATAGGAAAAACTGGAGAATTTCGCCACCTTCTCCGCGGCTTGGGTGATCGCATTCGGCTTGTCGGTATAGACAAGTTTCCAGCCGCCGCGATCGATTCCCCCGAGCGGCGCGTGGGTGCTGGTCGCGTTTACACGATCCCGAAGCAGGCTGGCCCAGTCGAACGGAACCACGTCGTTCAGGGTGCGCACCACATCGTCAAACGTATAGGGCACAACTTTCGAGGGCCCGCTCCCGCCGCCATGAAAGCGGCGGCAAAAATCATCGAGCGAACGCTGGCCATGGCTCTGCTGGCGAATGATGGCGTCGACTTCCAGCCAGATCAGCTCACCCTCGGGGTAGTAATCGAGTCCGCGGCGCCAGTTGGACCACGCCTCGCCCGCCATTCGAAGAATCTGTACGGAGCGCGCCGTGTCTTCCAAAGGCCGCCAGGTACGGCCGGCACGGTGATCGAGGCTGGCCGCAGTATCGGCCAGGGCTTCACGATATTGCTCCGTTGACCAAAGGCCGATACGAGCCGCAAGTACGGTGCCGAGATACTCCGTGAGCCCTTCATAAACCCAGAGGAGATCGCCGATCATAGGTTCCTGATAGTTACGCGTCGCCAGGCCAGCCGGGCGGCGGTACTTGCCATTCCAGGAATGAATAAATTCGTGCGGCAGAAGATCGGCGTAGAGCATGTGCAGATCGGGATCAAGCAGGGTGCGCTCCGAAGCCGCGCTGTCGTTGCACTGATGGTGCTCAAGGCCGTGGCCGCCTACCTGATCGCTCAAGGTGTAAAGGAAGTGGTACTGCAGGTAATGGCGCGTACCAAAAAGCGCTCCGGTTTCGGCAACCAGTTTTCGATATGCAGCGACGTCCTCTGGCTTCATGGCCAGATCGGCAGCGGTGTCGGCAACCATATCCATCACGTGAATTGGGGTCTCGCCCGGTTTCGTCAGGTCGATGCGGCGATAGTGAACGCCGGCAATAAGCGGCGAGTCGACCAAGGTGGTCAGGGAAACCGGGGAAAATTCCACCGTATCGCTCACGGTGTTCGTGACGGTGAGCACAGTGCCAAACTTCCAGGCATTGGGCAAGACCACGGAAGGTGCGAACTCGACGGCGTCCGAATCGGCGCCTTGGGGATAAAGAACGACGGCATTCCAGTTCAAGTCAAGCAAATTGCTGGAAGCGGCCGGCCCGCGGGCTCCGGCGCTGTCGCCTAAAGTGATCGCATCCAGAGAAACCTCGAGCGTGGAGGCTCCTGCAGGCACGTTCACGTGAAAGGCATACATATCCACGTCATCGCGCTGCCACGCCAGCGGCTGGCCCGCCGCTTCCATGCGAATGCCGGTAAGAGCGGTGATGGGGCCGCTCGGACGGTGATTGCCCGGAATCCATTTCGGAAACACGAGCGTCATCGCGCCGGGTTTGACGGGAATCTCCAGACGCGCGCGATAGATATTGCGGGGAGCATCTGTGAGGTCAACCTTAAGGCGAATGGTTTGCGCGTTTGCGCCTGAGGAGCCCGCAAGAACGGACTGGATGAGAAGCAATACGCTGAACGAAATGCGCGCGAAGCGCGATCTTCGCATGGGCTGGGCTCCGGAAATCAGACTGCCCGAAAGAGTTCGAAAAGAAGGCTAACAGAAAGACGGGCGCCGCGGGCGGAACAAAGCGAAGTTCGTCGCACCGACGAGTTCAGAAGGAGTGAGACCGCCGTCCGTTCAGACCGAAGCGAACTTGCGCCGAGCCAGCAAGCCGATGGCGGCCAGGCCCGAGGCGAATAGCAGCCAGGTTCCGGGCTCGGGTACGATTCCCGCGGCCCCGCAGGCGGTCCCACCTTTTTTCTTCGTGGTGGTTCCGCTCATCGCGACCACGCCGGCGATTGAGGAATTTCCATCTTTTTTCTTGGGAGGAACCGGCTCGCATACGCCCAGAACCGGCAACGGCGGTGGGGCGAAGGGAACAGGATTTCCGCCCACAAACGGATTGAGCAGGCTCAACGGAGCCTCGGGCTCCGCGCCTGGAATCGGGGGCCGATTCAGCAGAGCGGATTGAAACGGGCTGGGAGGAAACTGAACCGCAGTGCCCTCGCTGACGCGCGCGGGCTGTTCAAATTTCTCGGCCGGGGGTTCCGAGGCGGAGGCGGCTTGTTGCGGGGCTTCTTCGACTCGGTTGCCGCAACGTGTGCGCGCCGTGATCTTTCCATCCGTGAGCAACTTCTCGCCCTTGTGTAGGGTCACTCTTCGGCGCATCCAGTAAATTTGGTTGCCGATGCGATACGAGACGTAGGCGGTTCTGGCCAGCGTCAGCCGCACCACGCGCGCGTGGTCGTAATCGAAACCCGCATAGTGGGCTGCCACCACCGGATCGTGCTCGGCAAACCACTTCAGTTCTCTTGCGTCTTCCACTCCGCCGGCCACCACGGAGTAGGGATAGACCGGACGATCAGCCGAAGGGGCACGGTGCGCGTCTTCCTGGTTAACTTCCAAAAGATGATTCCGGCTCACCTCAGCTTGCTGGAAAGTAGGCGCTCCCCGGCCAGCCGAACGAAACAGGGACGGCGCCAGATAATGGAGGGCGAGCGAAGACGCACCCGCAGTAACGAGCATCGCCATGGCGGCCACGAGACCGCGGCGAATCCGCTGGTTGCTCCGATGACGGCGAGTTCTTCGCCGTCTCATTCTTATTTGGACGTTCCCTTGTCCGGGATCGGTCACTCACAACTCCTACCAACAGCGGTCGTCCTGGGCGTTCCCGACCGGATACACTACACCGCACTGCGTGGGTGCAGTTCAAGTGCCATTACAGAAGCCGATCGCCTGCCTAACTGCAAGAACATCGGTGGTTTACTTGGCCAACATGCTAGCAGACAGTGCACTGGTTTGCACACAATATGTCATCTATTTCTCCGGATGCTTTCGCAACGTTCCGCCGCGTTTCCTCAATTTGGCCGGCCCGTGTTTCCCACGGCCTTCAAGATGAAGTTCACACAACCAGTTTTGACGCGTTCCCTGCGCCTGGTGAGGAACAACCGCCGCACTGGGTTGATTCGCGCATTCTCCGCTCTGTGATTCTTCCACCCCATTCTTCCGCCCCGGCCTGACCCATCCGTGGTATTCTCCGCGCGACCATTCGCGCCTCGACGCATGAAAACAGGCAATGTGCAAAGCTCAGGAAGAAATTCTGCTTGCTGCTGCTGCTGTTTACTTCCTTACCGCTGCTGCTCAGGGCGCAGTCTGAGGGCTGGCAGCCTCTGTTCAACGGCAAAGATCTGATCGGGTGGAAACACGTCGGCCCGGGAGGTGACACTGTGGAAGACGGACTCATCCGCACCCACGGCGGCATGGACCTGTTGTATTGGACTGGCGGAAAAATTGGCGATTGCGTGATTCGCGTGGTTTACAAGATGCGCGATCACAATGACAATTCCGGCGTCTTTATCCGCATTCCCGTCGAACCGCGCGAGGCTTGGATGCCAGTGCACTACGGTTACGAAGTACAGATTGACGATCATCGCGAGGACTCGGGCGAAGACGACTACCACACCACGGGCACGCTCTATTCTTTGATCAAGCCTTTGGCCAAACCGGGTAAGCCGGGGCCGGAGTGGAACACATTGGAGATCAGGCTCGACGGCCCCCGCACAGTTGTGGTTCTCAACGGCGTCAAGGTCACCGACTACATCGAAGGCGCTACGGTGCCGGAGCGCAAGTTCGACTTCGAACCGCAGCGTGGGCCGCGGCCACTGGGAGGTTATATCGGCCTGCAAAACCACAGCGACAAAGACGTTGTGTTTTTCAAAGAAGTTGCGGTCATGAAATTGAAGCAGCCGGGCAACTGAAGAAGTAACCTGCCTATTTCACCGATCACTCCACGCGATCAAATGCTTGTCTGTCCTTGCACCAGCTACGCTGCTAAGGAGCCGAAGCGGAATGAAGCATCAGGGTGAGGTTGTCGAAGCTGGCGATGGCTACATCGGGACGGCCGTCGCCGTTGAAGTCGGCGATAGCCAGTGGGCCGGCTGCGGCGTCGTAGGACTGCGGGGCTTTGAACGTGCCTTTGCCGGTGGAGAGAAAGACTTGCAGGGAGTCGCCGGTGGTGAGGAGATCGGGGTTGCCGTCTCCGTTCATGTCGGCTGCAGCCATGGCATACACATAGCCGGGGATCGGCATGGTGCTGCCGAAATGGAATGTGCCGTCGCCCTTGCCGAGCAGGACGGAGATTTGGGATTGGCTAGAGCCGTTCAACTGCATGCTGCTGAAGGCGATGTCGGGAATGCCGTCGCCGTTGAAATCGGCAATGGCAACCGCGCCCGGGGTGGCATTAGGCGCGTTGTAGAACACGGGCGACTGGAACGTGCCGTCGCCGTTGCCCAGCAGGACCTCGACGCGTCCGGGATCGCAGGAAGTTTCGCAATTGCCATCGGCGATGACAAGATCGAGATTGCCGTCGTGGTTGAGATCGGCCACGGCCATCGTATAAGGACCGAGCATGGTGCCGATGGAATCCTGGACGGCTTTCTGCAGAACCCCGTTGCCCTCGCCCAGCAGAATTGAAATGGAACCCGCGGCGCAGGAATCGAGGGTGACACAGTTCTCGTTGAGAGCGACTACGTCGAGTTTGCCGTCATTGTTGAAGTCTGCGACGGCGATGGCCGCGGGTTGGTTGCCAACCACGTAGTTGACTGCGGATTGGAAAGAACCGTCTCCGGCGTTGAGCAATACGCTGACCGCGCCGCCACCTCCGCTGAGAACGTCGGCGGTCACCAGATCCGGCAGGCCGTCGCCGTTGAGGTCTCCGCTCGCGATAGCCGCGGGTGGCGCTTCGACCTTGAACTTGAGTCCTTGCGAGAAGGTCCCGTTGCCGGCTCCGTTCATGATGACAACGGTGTTGCCGGCGCCAGTGATGAGGGCAAGATCGAGGTTGTTGTCATCGTCGAAATCGGCGACGGCTATGCCGACGCCCGAGGCAATGAGGGGATCAATCGCGGCCCCCTTAAATGTGCCGTCTTTCTTGCCCAGGAGGACGCTGATGGTTCCGTCGAGGCTGGATCCCAGGAACACGCCGCGGTCGGCAACGACAAGATCGGGATTGCCATCGTTATTAAAATCGCCGAAGGCCATGAATTGCGGCTGCAAACCGACGGCATAATCGGGGCCTTGCGTGAAACTGCCGTCGCCGTTGCCGTAGAGAACGGAAATCAGACTGGAGGCATCGCCACTGAAGGCGAGATCGGGGTGGCCATCATGATTGAAATCCGCGATGACGACGGACTGCGGAGATGTGCCGTTGGTGGTGGGAAGATTCGTGGCCGAACGGAAGGTTCCGTTGGCATTGCCGAGCAAGACTTTGAGAGAGCCTTGATATCCACCGGCGACCACCAGGTCCGGGTTGCCGTCGGCGTTTAGATCTCCGACGGCGAGAGATTTGGGATTGATCCCGGCCGGATAAGACGTCGGTGCAGCGAAAGTTCCCTTCCCCTGGTTGAGAAAGATGCTGACTGTGCCAGTGCTGTTGGTGACGGCAAGATCGAGATTGTGGTCGTGATTGAAATCGGCTGCGGCGATGAAATCGGCTCCCGCTGACGGATAGGAATACGCAACCGGAGATTGAAAGCTGCCATCGCCATTCCCCAGGAAAATGCTGACCGTATCGTCGGTGGAGCCGTCGGTGATGACCGCCAGATCTGGTTTGCCGTCTCCGTTGAGGTCCGCGACCGCGACCGCATTTTCCGCGCCTGGCGGCAATGAATAATTTACCGGCGACTGGAAGGTGCCGTCACCATTGCCCAGCAGGATACTCAGAAAATAAGCCTGCGCGGTGCTATTGAAACCTTGGTTAACCACGGCGAGATCGAGTTTGCCGTCGTGGTTGAAATCGCCGACAGCCACGAAATAAGGATTCTGATCGGCGGGATAGTTGACTGCCGGTTGGAAGGTGCCATCGCCGCGGCCAAGGAGAATGCTGACGTTACCCGGGCCGACCGGGGGTTGCACCATGCTGGGATTGGCCACGGCCACGTCCAGGATGCCATCGCCATTGAAATCGCCGACCGCGACGGACTGGGGCGTAACGCCGACGGAAAAATCACGCGCAGCCAAGAGCAGCGACGTCTGAGCGAATACCAGGGAACTGGTTACAGTGGCAACCAGCGCAAAGCCAAGCGCAAAACCAGAGCCCTTCATGTGCGGAATCCCTCAATCCTGACCTACGCTGGTCGGGCAAACTGGGGTTGTTTGCGAATCTCCACCGGTCGAGTCTGATCATAGAAAGGTGCGGGGGCCGCGTCAAGATGCCGGGGAGTGACGGAATTGGGTCCGCATCCGGCAGGTTCGGATTTGGGACTCATTTGTGCGAAGGCGGGAATTGCAAGGTGCAAGATGGGCTAGTTAGGCTGGAGGCGGAGGCGAGTGAGCAGAGCGTAGGCTTTGCGGAACCATGGGCGTTCGCGGCGGCGCTGGTAGGCGGGCATGGTGGGCCGCTTGTCGAGGATCTTCTGGGCCCACTCGCGGGCTTCGGCGATCCGGCCCAGCGACTGCAAGAATAGCGCGTAGTTATAATAGGTTTCGGAGATAGTGGAGATGCTCGTGGCTTGCTGAAACATCGCTTCGGCTTTTTCGGGTTGTCGGGTTTGGGCGTAGGCGTGGGCAAGCAGGCCCTTGGCGCGGTGAAAGTCGTAACCGGGATCGGCGGAAACGGCGCGCTCGAGATCGGGGACGGCAGCGGCGAAATCCGAGAGGGCGGCCTCGGCGACGCCCCGGCGGTAGAAGGAATCGATGGAGTCAGTGCGGGCGGAAATAGCCCTGTCGTAGCAGGCGCGGGCGCGGGCGAAATCGCCGTCGTCAAGGTAGAGCAGGCCCAGTTCCTCGTAGTTGCCGGCGGAAGGATTATCAAGGATGGCGCACTCCAGTTCGCGGATGCGGCGGCGGCGGGGAAAAATCTGAAACTCGGTCCGGAGCAGGCTGGCGTCGGGGATGACTTCGACGGCGATATAGACCAGAGCGCCGAGCCATCCCCCGATGAGGATGATGAAGAGCCAATACGTTTCGGGGCGGCGGCGGATGAAGTGAACGATGGCAATGCCCTGGAGAATGATTCCCCACCAGGAAGCGAAAAAGAAGAAGAGCGAGGGCATGGACAGCGCAATATAACATGGCGATTCGGGCTTCGGCGTGCGTGACGTGTGTCACAATGAAAAAGTGAAAGATCCCGAGTGTTCTTCGCCGAAGCTCGAAGCGGTTCGGCTGCTGGCGACGGATATCGATGGCACGCTGCTTAATCCGCAGTTTCAAATTTCCGACGGCGACCTTGAGGCGTTGCGGCAGGCGCATGTGGCGGGGATCGAGATCGTGCTGGTCACGGGGCGGCGGCACACGTTTGCGCTGCCGGTTGCGCAGCAACTGGGATTTGATTTGTGGCTGATCAGCTCGAACGGGGCGGTGACGCGGTCGCTGGCGGGCGAGACCTTTCACCGCGACCTGATGCCGCGCGAAATTTGCCGCGAGTTGTGCGGGCGGATGCAGGAATTCCGCGGCAATACCGTTCTCACATTTGATCAGGAAACCAAAGGCGCGATTGTGCTGGAGCATTTGGACGATCTGAATGCCAGCATCCGGCGCTGGCTGGAAAAGAATATGGAATACATCGAGTTAGTGGCGCCGATTGAGAAGGCGCTGGTGAGCGATCCGGTGCAGGCAATGTTTTGCGGCTCCATGGCGCGAATGGAACAGGCGCTACGCGAACTGGAGCGATGCGGACTGAAAGGGCGGGTTACAGTGTTGCGAACGGAATATCCGGCGCGGGATTTGTCGATGATCGACGTCCTGAATGTGGGATGCTCGAAAGGCGATGCGCTGCAGCGATGGGCCGCGTATCGCGGATTTCGCCGCGAGCAGGTCATGGCCATCGGTGACAACCATAACGACGTGGAAATGCTTGAGTTCGCCGGGTATCCGGTTATCATGGGGAATGCCTGTCCGGAGTTGCGTGGACGCGGATGGACCGTAACACTGGGGAACGATGCGTGCGGGGTAGCGGCGGCGGTGAACGAAGTGGTCAGTGATCAGTGATTGGCGGTCAGAGGCCTCGTTAATCGTTGGTCGTTTTGTCGCTGGCCGTTCGCGGTTGAGAAGGAATCGATGAGACATTCGGCACAGTGGCGGATGCAGGTGGCAATCATTGCGCTCGCGGTGGTGTCGGTGCTGCCCTGCCAAGCGGCGGAGTCGGCGGTGCTGCGAAATGGTTTTTCCATCTGGCATGAGCACCGGGAAGTGATTGGCACTACAACGCGGCTGTACATCACCGGGGACAGCCTGAGTTATGTCGACGTGCCCACGGCAGAAATTGATCACTTTGAGGCGGCCGCAGACATGCAATCTTCGGCAAAGCAGGCTTCGGACAAGCAAGCTTCGGAAACCCGGGCTCCGGTCGTCGGGCTGCAGGCTGCGGCGCAGGGTGGAGAGCCTGAGGCCGATGTGAATGATTTGGTGGATGCGGCGAGCGGGCGGTACCGGCTGGATCCGGATTTGGTGAATAGCGTGATCAAGGCCGAGAGCGGATTCAACGTGCGGGCGGTGTCTCCGAAGGGCGCGCAGGGGCTGATGCAATTGATGCCGGAGACAGCCATGAAGCTCGGCGTGCCGGATGCGTTCGATCCGCAGGCCAATGTTGAAGGCGGCACCAAATATTTGCGGGAACTGTTGGAACGTTACAACTTCGATTTGGTGAAGGCGCTGGCGGCCTATAACGCCGGGCCGCAGCGAGTGGAACAGTTTGGCGGCGTGCCTCCGTATTTTGAAACGCGCGCGTATGTCGCACGGATCGTGCGCGACTTCAACAAGAAGAAAGTGGCGCAGCGGAATGCGGCGGCACAACCGGCGGCTTCGTCGCCGAAGGCTGCAGCGGCGAAGAAAGCGGCCGCGGGCACGAGGATTGCA
Organism: Acidobacteriaceae bacterium; assembly: GCA_003156805.1. Classification (GTDB taxonomy): domain Bacteria; phylum Acidobacteriota; class Terriglobia; order Terriglobales; family Acidobacteriaceae; genus Sulfotelmatobacter. The sequence goes on from PMHV01000052.1 coordinate 106,064, forward strand.
ACACTAAAGCCTCCGAGTTCCAGTACGCAGGTTCCGCCGCAGGCGCGCGAGTAGCAGAATCGTTTAGAACCCGGAGAATCATCCTTCCTGCTTCTTCACGACTCCCTTTCGCCACGGAGACACTGAGAAAAGCAACGAGCTACTCGCTCAGATCTCCGCTCATGCTTCGACCTCGTTCCCTGTTCAAACGTTTCGTCTTTTCGCGTGCCGGCGTCTGTGTCCTCGTTGTGCTCGTTCCATCTTTTGCGTCGCGGCTCCTTCTGGCGTCGATAGTGACGGAAATTCCGGCTCGCTCGTTTGACCGGCTGCGTAGTGTCGTTTACCTTGGGTGCTGCCGTTTCCCGCTTCGCGTTTGCTCGGGCCGGCGCGGGGTGTCGTCGCTGAATGGATAAGAAGCGCATCGTGGCCAGTGCGGTGGTGTTCCTCATCCTGGCCGTTCTGGTTTACCTGCAATATCGCCATTGGCAGACCTTCGATTGGGGAACCTTCTGGAGCCAAACCCACCGCATCAGCAAAATTAAGGTGCTCCGCGGGATCGGTTTTATCTACATCGCATATGTGCTGCGGGCCTTGCGCTGGAGGATTTTTTTGAAGCCGGTGCGGCCCAAGGCGACAACGATGGAGCTGGTCGCCCCGACGCTGATCGGATTCACCGGGCTCGCATTGCTCGGGCGCGCAGGAGAGTTTATCCGTCCGTATTTGATTGCGCGGCGGCAGCAGTTGCCGCTTTCCTCGCAACTGGCAGTGTGGGCGGTGGAACGCATTTTTGATGTTGGAGCGTTCACCGTACTGATTGTGCTGGCGATTTTTCTGCCCAGCGCGCTGCCGGCGATTCCGCATCCCGAATATTACCGGCACTTTCAGGAAGCCGGCTTTCTGCTGATCGCGCTGGTGGCGGGGCTGGCGGTGGGCGCGGTGGTGGTGCGGCGCAGCGGCGACGCCGTCGCGCTGTGGGTGGAACGGCGGCTGGGGCATCTTTCGTCGAATCTCGGGCACCGCATGGCGCAAAAAGTTCGCGAGTTTGGCGCGGGGCTGGATACCATTCACGGCCCTCTCTCGATGCTTTGGCTGACCCTGGTCTCGGTGGGCATGTGGTACATCATTGCCTTGGCGTACAAAGAAGTCACGCACTCGTATGGAGTGGACGCGCTGGAGATTCCGGTCTCGCAGATTCTGATCCTCATGGGCTCGAGCATGGTGGGTTCGATGCTGCAGTTGCCGGCCGTGGGCGGGGGATCGCAGATGGCAACGATTGCGGCGCTTTCCAGCGTATTTGATGTTCCTCCCGAAATGGCGGCGAGCTGCGGAATTCTGCTGTGGCTGGTCACGTTTGCCGCTGTGGTGCCGCTGGGGTTGGCGCTGGCCCATCACGAAAGATTGTCTTTGCGAAAGCTGTCGGAGGAAAGTCATCGCGCCGAAGAGGCGGAGATCAGCGGGCCGCCCACGTGATGGTTCCTGTATTACCCCTGTCTATTGCCGAGGTACGCGGCTGCGGGTTCGGGCGCTTCACCCTGTTACAATTTCTATATTAAATCCTGAACATTCGATTTTGGTCAGGCAGCTTGGCTCCCCATAAGCATCAGCGCCATGAAATGTCCTTTCTGCGGATTCGCGAATGACAAAGTGGTTGACTCGCGCGAGAGCAAAGAAGCCGAGTCGATTCGGCGCCGGCGCGAGTGCCTGAAGTGCGCCAAGCGCTTCACCACCTATGAGCGCATCGACGAAATCCCTTACATGGTGGTGAAAAAAGACGGACGCCGCGAGAAATTCGATCGCCAAAAGGTTTTGAATGGGTTGCTGCGCGCGTGCGAGAAGCGTCCTGTGCCGATCAGCAAACTGGAGCAGATTGTGAACGAGGCCGAGTCGTTTGTGATCGATTCGGCGGAGCGCGAGCGCAAAACCAGCGAAGTCGGCGAACTCATCATGAACCGGCTGCGGCGTCATGACAAAGTTGCCTATGTGCGCTTTGCCTCCGTGTATCTGGATTTCAAAGACGTCAAGGAGTTCATGGACGAGCTGAAAGACTTGGTGAAGGCGAAGGAAGTCGAGGCCCGCGCGAAACCGGCGGCGAAGAGCTAACTGATCGCATTGCTATGGCCCACAAGATAACTCTCATACCCGGCGACGGCATCGGTCCGGAAGTGACCAGGGCAACGGTCCGCATTCTCGAAGCCACCGGAGTGAAGTTCGAGTGGGAGTCGTTCGCCGTGGGGGCGGATGCGTACGAGAAATTTGGCGAGTACATCCCCAAAGAAGTCATCGAATCGATCGAGCGCACCCACGTCGGGCTGAAGGGTCCGGTGACGACGCCGGTGGGCGGCGGCTTTTCCAGCATCAACGTGGCCCTGCGCCAGAAATTTGAGCTGTATGCGAACTTCCGGCCGATCCGGAATTTGCCGCACATTCCCACGCGTTATCCTGATGTGGATTTGATCATCGTGCGCGAGAACACCGAGAGCCTTTATTCGGGGCTGGAGCATGAAGTGGTGCCGGGGGTGGTGGAAAGCTTAAAGATCATTACGGAGAAGGCTTCGACTCGCATTGCGCGCTTTGCCTTTGAATACGCCCGCAACAACCAGCGCAAGAAGATCCACGCCATTCACAAGGCCAACATCATGAAACTATCCGACGGCCTCTTCTTGCGCTGTTGCCGCACGGTAGCCAAGGAGTATCCCGAGATCGTTTATGGCGAACACATTGTCGACAACACCTGCATGCAACTGGTGATGAATCCTTATCAGTACGACATGCTGGTGATGGAAAACCTGTACGGCGATATTATTTCCGATTTGTGCGCGGCCTTTGTGGGCGGCCTGGGATTTGTGCCCAGCGCAAATCTGGGGGAGAAGTGTGCGATTTTTGAGGCGGTGCACGGGTCGGCGCCCGATATTGCGGGAAAGAACGTGGCGAATCCGACGGCGTTGCTGCGGTCGGCGCTGCTGATGTTGCGCCACATCGGCGAGTTCGACGCCGCATTGCAGATTCGCAACGCGCTGGAGAAAGTTTACCGGCACCGCGAGAAGCTGACGCGTGATATCGGCGGGCAGGCGGGAACGTCGCAGTTCGCCGATGCCGTGATTGAGGAGATGGAGGCCCAGTCCGAAGTCCGGCCTCCGGCACAGTCCTCGCGCGCTTGACGCCCGAAACCATGAATACTGCTCCGACCAAGCACTGGAACTTCCGGCTCAGGCTGGCTTTGGTTCTTGCTCTGGCGGCTTTTTTTGCGCAAACGGCGCGGGCGCAGGACCTTAAGGTCACCCTGCTCGGCACCGGCAACCCACGTCCTTCGATGGAGCGCTTTGGCCCGAGCATTCTAGTCGAGGCAGGGCAGGAGAAATTGCTGTTCGATTGCGGTCGCGGCGCTCTGCAACGCCTCTACCAGATCAAGATCGAGCAGGTTGATGGCTTGTTCCTCACTCATCTGCACTCCGATCATATCGTGGGGATTCCAGACCTGTGGCTCACAAGCTGGGTGATGGGACGCACGGTTCCGCTTCGCGTATGGGGACCGGCTGGAACCCAGCGTATGATGTCGCATCTCCGGCAGGCTTATTCGTTCGATATCCACATGCGGCGCGATGTTGACCAGAACCTGCCTCCGCAGGGAGTGGAGATCCAAGCGAAGGACATTCGTCAAGGCGTTGTCTATCGGAACGGCGACCTGAAAGTAACCGCCTTCGAAGTGGATCATGGCTTGGTTAAACCCGCGTTTGGATACCGGATTGATTACGCCGGGCACTCGGTTGTGCTTTCCGGCGACACCCGCTACTCCGAGAACCTAATCCGCTTTGCGCAGGGGACCGATGTGCTGATTCATGAAGTGCTCGATCCCGAGGCTTACCGCAACCTTGCCAATTCCTATACGCCAGCGCAGCGGGCGCAGGTGCTGGCGCATCACACCACGCCGGAAGAGGCCGGCAAAGTGTTCACCAAGGTCGCCCCAAAACTGGCCGTCTATTCTCACATCGTCCCCCCAGACGTTCCCGATTTGATTCCTCATACTCGAAAGACGTACGCCGGACCGCTCGAAGTGGGCGAAGACCTGATGAGCATCGAGCTCGGACAGCAGATCGCGGTTCACCACGGCCAGCGTTAGTTGAGTCTCCATTCTTGACTCCCGCGTGATGTGCCATTTTTCTCTTCGTAAGTGGGAGTGTCTGCATTCCGCCATTGACTCTCGTCGCAGATGGGAGTAAATTCGCCCGTTCTGGGGAATCTGGGGAATGGTGTGCACATCACGGCGTGTGGGTGTAGTTCTCTTTCAGCTCGGCGGGCCCGACACGCTGGAAGCGATTGAACCTTTTCTCTATAACCTCTTCTGCGATCCCGATATTATCGATTTTCCTTTTGCCCGCATCGGGCGTAAACCCCTGGCTAAATTGATCTCGACTACGCGAGCGCGCAAGGTGCAGCAGCACTACGCGACCATTGGCGGAGGCTCGCCCATCCGGCATTTTACCGAGCGGCAAGCCGCAGCGCTGGAAGCCGAACTTCGCGAGCTGGGGATGGATGCGCATTGCTTTGTCGCTATGCGGTATTGGCATCCTTTTACCGGCGAGGCGGTTGCGCGCCTGCGCGCCGCGGACTGCGATGAGATTGTGTTGCTGCCCCTCTATCCGCAATATTCTTCGACCACGACCGGCTCGAGTCTGAATGAGTGGCGCCGGCTGTTTTGCGACGATCTGCCGGTGCATTGCGTCGAAAACTTCTACCGGCACCAGGCTTATCTCGACTCCGTGATTGAAAAAGTGGACGAGGCTCTGGCGCGGTTTGCCGTGCCGGGGCGGGCGGAGATTGTTTTCAGCGCACACAGCGTCCCCATGTCCGTGATCGCGAAGGGTGATCCCTACCAGCGGCAGATCGAAGAGACCGTACAGCTCTTGATGGAGCGCGGCGGATGGCCGAACCCATATCGGCTCTGCTACCAGAGCAAAGTGGGAGCGAGCAAGTGGCTGCAGCCTTCCCTGCACCGCACCCTGCGCGATCTGGGGGCCGAACGCGCTCGCGAAGTTTGCGTCGTTCCGGTGGCGTTTGTTTCCGATCACGTGGAGACGCTGGGCGAGATCGATCATGAGGCGCGCGAACAGAGCCGGCGGATGGGCATCGCGCACTTTGAGATGAGCGCGGGGCTGAACGATTCCCCGAAATTCATTCAGGCGCTGGGCCAAATCGTGTTGCAGGCCATGCGCGCGGAATCGTTCGAAACCTCGGCAGTAATGGCTGCGGATTGACTCTGGTAGTTGGTGGAACAGTGACAAAAATATTCATTGATCTGCCGCGTCATCCCGAAGCTCCGCGCCTTCACCAGCGGGGCGAGGGACCTTGCGCGCATCTTCAAAGCAGCTCAAGAATGTTCGTCATAGAAGGTGAGGAGGAGGACACTCATGGCGGAGCCGGAGACCGATAGGGTCAATCCGAATCCGGAGGCGGCGAAACCCGCGGCCAAGGCGGCTGTGGACGCCACGAAGTATGTGGGCACGCCGGCCGTGGGAACGTCGAAAGCCGCGGCATCGGCCGGGCTGAATTCGGCTGGCCCGTCGAACACGGAGATCGACAAGCGCCGGCGCCGGCTGGTATGGGTCGGCGTCACGGCGTTTCTTGGAGCCTGGTTCCTGGCGTTCTTCCGTTTTTTCCTTCCCCGCACTCTTTTTGAGCCCAACACGGTTTTCAAGATTGGATATCCTTCGGAGTTTGCCCTGGGTGTTGATACCAAGTTCCAGCAGAAATATCGCATCTGGGTCGACCGCACCCCCGACCGGCTGTTTGTGATCTATGCGCGCTGCACGCATCTGGGTTGCACGCCCGACTGGAAGCCCAGCGAGAACAAATTCAAGTGCCCGTGCCACGGCAGCGGCTATGACAGCGAAGGAATTAATTTTGAAGGGCCGGCGCCGCGTCCCATGGACCGGGCAAAGCTCGAACTGGCGCCCGATGGCCAGATTATTGTGGACACTTCGCGGCTCTATCAGTGGCCGAAAGGCCAGCCGACCCATTTCAATGACCCCGGAGCATTCTTGACCGGCATGTAGCGCCGGCGTCCCGCCGGCTTTAACAGTGGCTTCAACAGTAACGAAGAGGTCGAATGGCTGACGAAAATAATCCGAATCGCACGAACGGAAAAAACGGCAACAAGGTGGGGTTGCTCGAGAAAGTCACCGCCGGCGTCAAAGGCGATATCCAGTCGTTGAAGACGGACATCCCAACCAAGGCGAAAGAGCAGATCGAGGGCTTGAAAGATCCGACGAAGACGCAGGTCTACACGTCGATCTTCCGCCACAAGCACGACGACACGCCGCGCAACCGCGCGCTGGGCGTGCTCTCGAACGTGTTTCTGCATTTGCATCCGGCGAAGATCAATCGCGATGCGGTGCGCTACAGCTACACCTGGGGCATGGGCGGAATCACGTTTTACCTGTTCATCATCCTCACTTACACCGGCGTGCTGCTGATGTTCTATTACCACCCCAGCAAAGTGCAGGCATTCCGCGACGTGCTCTACCTGGAGCACGATGTGCCGTTCGGCAAGATCCTGCGGAACATGCACCGATGGGCGGCGCACTTGATGGTGATTGCCGTCTGGCTGCACATGTTCCGCGTTTTCCTGACCGGCTCGTATAAAAAGCCGCGCGAATTCAACTGGAACATTGGCGTGCTGCTGCTGGTGTTCACGCTGCTGCTGTCTTTCACGGGATATCTGCTGCCAGACGATCAACTCGGCTTCTGGGCCGTGACCGTGGGCACGAACATGGCGCGCGCCACGCCGCTGCTGGGGCACGAAGGGCCATTTGGGTCGATGCTGGGCATGACTCCATATAATGACGTGCGCTTCGGCTTGCTTGGCGGATCGATTGTGGATGCGAACGCGCTGCTGCGTTCTTACATCTGGCATTGCATCGGAATTCCGATTGTGGCTTCGGTGCTGATGATTGTGCATTTCTGGCGCGTGCGCAAGGATGGCGGAATTTCGGGACCAGCTCCAGTCATGCTCGAAGCTGAGGCCGATAAACCGCGCAGGGGACCGAAAGCGGCAGGAGAGTGATCCAGGCGTCCGATCTTAAGAATGTGCATCGAAATTTAAAATGCGTAACCGGAACGGAACACGCAATGCGTAAGCGAAACGGCACACGTAACATGTAACCGAAACGGCACGGAAAATATGTAACCGGAACGGAACATAATTTGAGTCGTTCGACGCGAGAACACTATGGACTGGCGACAACTTTGGGAGATTTGCTCGGCTCCGGATAACGTTCCGATCGTGGGGTTAATCCCCCTGCTGGCCTTCTTTATTTATCTGGCGTGGAAGCAGGCGCACGCCAACGATCAGTTGATCGCACAGCTCGAAGCCGATCCCGCGATGGCCAAGACCCATCATCGCAAGACTTGGCCGTTCAAACCGGGCTGGCAGAAAGAAGTTCACGTCTGGCCATTTCTGTTGCGCATCGAGTTTCTCGCTGCCATTATCGTCACCATCATTCTGATGGTGTGGTCGATTTCGCTGAACGCCCCGCTGGAAGAGCCGGCAAATCCCAACCTCACCATGAATCCGGCCAAGGCCCCGTGGTATTTCCTCGGACTGCAGGAGATGCTGGTCTATTTCGATCCGTGGATTGCGGGTGTGGTGATGCCTACGATGATCATCGTCGGATTGATGGTGATTCCGTATGTCGATACGAACCCGCTGGGCAGCGGCTATTATACGTGGAAGCAGCGCAAGTTTTCGATTTCTACTTTTCTGTTCGGCTTCGTGATCTTGTGGGTCGCGATGATCATTATAGGAACGTTCATTCGCGGGCCTGGATGGCAGTGGTTCTGGCCAGGCCAAACGTGGGATCACAACCGGCTGATCTATGAAGTAAACCGCGATCTGCCGGATATTTTCGGCATCACGTCGAACGCGGCGAAGGCGATCTTCGGCGCGATCGTGGTCGGCGGATATTACCTGATTGGCGGCGGCCTGGTGTATTCGCTGTTCCGGCGGCGCATGGGAAAAGATTTCCAGCGCATGAGTTTGCTGCAGTTCTCGATGGTGCAATTTCTTTTGCTCACCATGGTAGCGCTGCCTCTCAAGATGGGGCTGCGGCTGTTGTGGCACATCAAGTATGTCTGGATCACGCCGTGGTTCAACGTTTGAGGTTCGTGAACGTACGACACGCCTGAAAGCGGGCGAGGACAGCAGATTCCTCGCTTCGCTCGGAATGACAAACACTTTCGGAGGAAGCGGTGCCTGAACAGCCAATCCCCGAGCAGGATCCGATTACCAGCAAATCGTATGCGGCGCATTACGTTCTCGCGATCGTCATCCTGATCGCTACGCTGTTCTGGGCTTTGTGGGACGAGGCTTGGGGACAACGTCCCTGGAAGGCTTTCCAGGAGCAGTGGAAGACCCGCTACTCGGCGTTTCTGAGTGCCGCGACCTCCACGTCGGCGACGTCGGAAAAAGGCGTCGAGAAGAATCCCGAGTACGCGGCGCTCAACGCCACCTGGAAGCAGGCCAGGGATGACTCCGCCGCTCAGGCCCAGGAGGCACGCAGGGAAGTGGACGACGCTAGCGCGCGGTTGCTCGCAGTACAGAGCGTGTTCACTGACCGCCGCGCCTACGTAAACGCTCTCAGCTATGAGATTGAGACGAGTACGAGTCCATCCTCGAAAGCCAGCAAGCAGAAGGAACTGGCGGACTACAAGAAGGAGCAGGCAACGGTTGAGTTTCCTGACGGGAGCAAGAAACAATTCGACTTCCCGCATCTGGAGGAGACCTACAACGAAATCCGCGACGAGCGGACGCAGCGGAGCCTGGAACTGGGAGACGTTCTGAAACCCGTCACCGCGGCCAGGGCAAAGATGGATGAATACATCTCCGACCACATGGTTGACCTGACGCCGCAGCAGATCGAAGGCCTGAAGAAGAAAACGGCGGATTGGGATCCTGCGATTGTGCAGATTAATGTGGCGGAAGCCAACATCGTGGACCGCTGCGAGTCCTGCCACATGGGAGCGCGCGAGCCGCTCAAGATCAGTGCGGCGGCGATGATGGCGAAGGGCGAGAAGAAGCCGGACGAGTACGCCAATTCATTTGTGAGCCATCCTGAGCCGGACTTGCTGTCGATTCACGATCCAGACAAGTTCGGCTGCTCGCCATGCCATCAAGGCAACGGCCGCGCCACCACCAGCGTGGAAAAGGCCCATGGCAATTACGAGCACTGGCTGTGGCCGCTCTATCCTAAGGAAAATTCGCAAGCCGGTTGCCAGAGTTGCCATGCGGCCGACATGGTGCTGGTAAGCGGAGACATGCAGTGGCATACCATCAACGATGGCAAAGATTTGTTCCGGCAAAAAGGCTGCATGGGCTGCCATCGCTATGAGGGCTACGACAAAGAACCCGAGGATCTGAACTCGATCGGGCAGCAGATCAAACAGATTGAGACACAGAAAAAAAGCAATCTGAAGCAGACCGCGTATTTGATGAAGCAGGCCGATGCGGCGGAGTCAAACGACGAAGCGAACCGGCTGAATGGCCAGGCGGTTGACTTGAGAGTGGCGAATACCAAGCTGGACGGGCGTTTGCAGCAGCTCGACTATCAATCGCACAGCTTGATGCAGGATACGAAGAAGGTTGGGCCGAACCTGAAAGATGTTCGGCTGAAGCTGAACAAGAATTGGATTCCGGTGTGGCTGAAGAAGCCGACGGATTTCCGTCCCACGACCAAGATGCCGAATTTCCGGCTGACCGATCATCAGATTCAGGCGATCTCGGCTTATATCTGGCAATCGGCTTTTACCGATCCTCTTCCCAAAGCCAAGTCAGGGAATGCGGCGCACGGACAAGAATTGTTCGAAACCCGCGGATGTCTGGCCTGCCACTCCATCGGCGAAGGCGATCAGCTGCAAGGCGGCGTCTTTGCCGCCAATCTGACCCGCGTGGGCGAGAAAGCGAATTACGACTATCTTGTCCGCTGGATTCACAATGCGCGCGAGCGCACGCGGCCGTATTGCCCATATGAGAAGAAGGACATCGGTCCCGAGGATTACGCCAAGAAGGGACTTCCCTACCAGTTCGATCTCGATCATAGTCAGTGCCCGAACGACGGCCATGAACTGCAAGTGCAGAACATGACCGTGATGCCAAGCCTCCGGCTAACTCCGGAAGATGCCGAGGACATCGCCACCTATCTGATGACGCAGAAAAAGCAAGAACCGTCATCCTATGTGGAAGCGGCGTTCATGGATGATCCATCGCTGAAGGCCGAAGGCAAGAGATGGGTGCAGCATTTTGGCTGCTCGGGATGCCATGAAATTTCCGGCATGGAGGATGAAGGACGGATCGGAACCGAGCTTACCTACGAAGGCAGCAAACCCATTGAGCGCTTGGACTTCGCGTTGTTCACCGAAGTTGCGCAGCGTGGCGGCAAGGACGCCGAGCCGATCAAGAATAAGGAAGATCTGGCCCGGCTTCCGGATGGTCCGGCGGCCGAGCCATGGTACAACCTCAAGGGCTTCTTCGAACACAAACTGGCGGAGCCCAACATTTACGATCAGGGTAAGCTCAAGAGCGAAATCGACGCTTCGCGCATGCCCAATCTGCATCTGACCCGCGAACAGGTGCTCGATCTCACCACTTTCTTGATGGGAAGCGCCGAGACCTCGCTGCCCGCCAGCTATCAATACAAACCGGGGGACGCGCGGCACGACATTCAAGATGGCTGGTGGGTCATCAAGAAATACAACTGCATGGGCTGCCACCAGCTCATCCCCGGCCAGACGACGATTCTGATGGGGTTGAAGCAGTATCAGGATGTGCAGGAGCAACTGCCGCCGAAGCTTCTCACCGAGGGCGCGCGCGTCGATCCGGAGTGGCTGCGCAAATTCTTGTCGAACCCGGCGTTGAACACCACCGACACAAATCGCAACGGCGTGCGGCCATATTTGAAGGTACGCATGCCCACGTTTTCGTTCTCGGATAACGAACTGCGCAAGCTGGTGCGCTTCTTCCAGGCGCTGTCGCAGCAGCCGTTGCCTTACATTCCCGAGGAGGTGCCGACACTCACGGCAAAGGAAACCGATATGGCGCGCAGCTTATTTTCCAGCTCGGCCGCGCCGTGCCTGAAGTGCCACGCCACGGGCGATCCGAACCACGACAAGATCGCCACCGCTCCAAACTTCCTGCTGGCGAAAGAACGCTTGAAACCCGACTGGGTGGTGAGGTGGATCACCGATCCGCAGGCCGTCAGCCCGGGAACCTCAATGCCTTCGGGATTGTTCAAGCAGCAGAACACTCAGTGGGTGTTTGCCGGGCCCACGCCGCCGTCGTTCGCAGGATATGACAAGGACCACCGCAAGTTGCTGGTGGATTACATCTTTCAGCTAACTGCGGAGGAACAGCGTCGAGTGGCTTCGGCGATGCCTCATGCGAAGGCAGCGGTTCAACCGAAAGTCAATCGTAGACAAGCCGCGACTGAAACGCGCCCAGCAGCGGTTGGGGGTTCGCGGTAGAATTTGGGGGGCGTGAGAATCTCGACCATTGAAGCTAGAGCAGATTCCTCAGCGGGCTTACGCCCGGTGAGGAATGACAAAGATTGCCTAAGAGTCCCGCAGAAATGCGGTTTTCAGCGAACTTTCAAGAAAGGCGACATCATGAATAAGAAGACAGGTTGGACAGTAATGACCGCCGGCACGCTGGCGTTGTGCGGCTTGCTGGTGCTGGCAGGGTGCAATAAGAAGGAGAATACGGAACAATCTAACAACAGCATGGCCGAGCAGCAAGCGCAGCCGGCTCCGGCGGCCACGCCGATCGATCCTGCAACGGTAGCGACCGTGAGCGGCACGGTGAAATTCGATGGCACGGCGCCCAAACCGTCGAAGATCGACATGAGCCAGGACCCGGCGTGCAAAGGCGGCAACGAAGCCGAGAACATCGTCGTCGATGGCGGCGATCTGGCCAACGTGTTCGTGTACGTGAAAGATGGCCTGGGCAGCCGCACGTTTGACGTCCCGAAAGACGCGGTCACGCTCGACCAGCAGGGCTGCAAGTATCATCCGCACGTGCTGGGAGTGATGGCTGGGCAAACCGTCGACATCAAGAATGACGATCAGACCACGCACAACATTCATCCCACCCCGAAAGACAACCGCGAGTGGAACGAATCCCAGCCACCGTCGTCGCCGGCGATCGAGAAGAATTTCGCGCGCGAAGAGATTATGCTGCCGGTAAAGTGCAACCAGCATCCCTGGATGAAGATGTACATCAACGTGGTGAAGAACCCGTTCTATGCGGTGACGGACAAGTCCGGCAAGTATGAAATCAAGGGCCTGCCGCCGGGCGAGTATACGATCGCGTTCGTGCAGGAAAAACTCGGCGAACAGGATCAGAAGGTCAGCGTGGCCGCGAAAGAGAGCAAGACGGTGGACGCCAGCTTCAAACCGGCCGCTGACTGAGCGCCGCGTTGCAAGAGTCGCAGAGCGGGGTCGCAGCGTATGCGCCGCTGGGTTTCCGAAACTGGTCTGGTCGATGTATTCTAGGCGGGGCAGGCGCACAAACTGTCGGCTGCCCCCGTCTGTTCGGTCCGAACCGAATTCAGGTGGTCCCGCAGACGAGGCTACGCACTCCCGAGACCCAAGGGGCGCTATTCTGAAGGCAATCGCCACAACCTACCATCGCGGGCATCACCGCTTTGCCGTCGTGCTCGCCTGCTGGACTTTTCTTCTTATTATTGCGGGCGCGCTTGTCACCAGCAACGACGCCGGGTTATCCGTTCCCGACTGGCCTACTTCTTTCGGATCGCTCTACAAGATTCCCAGGCTGGTGGGCGGCGTAGAGTTTGAGCACACGCACCGCATGATTGCGCAGGGCGCCGGGCTGCTCACCATCATCCTCACCGTCTGGACCTGGCGCGTGGAAAAGCGGCGCTGGTTGCGGGTTTTGGCCTTGGCCGCTCTGGGCACGGTGATTGCGCAGGGAATCCTCGGGGGAATTACGGTTTTGTATTATCTGCCTCCGGCAGTCTCGTCGGCGCATGCCGCGCTGGCCCAGACGTTTTTCTGCATCGCGGTAGCGATCGCGCTCTTCACCGGGCGCAAATGGGTGGAAGAGCAGCCGCGGGTAGAGTTTGATTCGCGCAAGCCGAGTTTATTCACTCTCACATTGCTTTCGATTTTTGTGTTGTACGTACAGCTCATTCTCGGCGCCATGTTCCGCCATCATGGCATGAGTTGGTGGCCGCACGTGGTACATGCGGTAATCGTGGCCTTCGTGCTGGCATGGACGGCCGTGCGGGCGATTACGGCATATCCGCACATTGAGGCCGTGCGCCGGCCGGCGATCCTGATGCTGTCATTGCTGATTACCCAGTTGTGCCTGGGCTTCACCGCCTTTCTGACCCGCGTGGCCTGGGGAAAAGATGCGGCACAGCCCGAACTGCCCATGGTAGTTTCCACGGTGGCGCATGTTGCCGTGGGTGCGCTTCTGCTGGCGACCACGGTAATTCTGGCCATCGAGGTTTGGAGGCACGTGCCGGTCGCGTTTGAAGAACGCGTACCGCAGACCCAGCGGAATGCGACCGCCGCATGAGCCGGATCGAGAACGCGCGCCGGATTGAGAAGTAGATATAGAAAGAGAAACAGAGAAGACTTGGCTTCGAAACTTTCTGCATACGCGGATGCGGTGGCTGAGGTCGAAAGCCCTTCTGCGCCTTCCGTGATCTCGATCCAAAACGTCGTGCATCGCTACGAGAATCGCACGGCGTTGAACGGGGTTTCGTTCGACGTGCGTCCCGCGGAGCTTTTTGGACTGCTCGGTCCCAATGGCAGCGGAAAGACCACGCTGTTCCGCATTCTTTCCACGCTGATGATTCCCACCGCAGGCCGGGCCATCATCATGGGTTGCGATGCGGCGCAGGAACCGGCGCGCCTGCGGCGGCAGATCGGCGTGGTTTTTCAGGCGCAAAGCGTCGATGCCAAGCTCACGGCTTACGAGAACCTCTGGCATCAGGGACATCTTTATGGGCTGCGCGGAGCAGCGTTAAAGCGCCGCATTCAGGAAATTCTTTCTCGCGTTGGCTTGGCGGATCGCGCCAAAGAACTCGTCGAGACTTTCTCGGGTGGAATGCAGCGCCGCATCGAACTGGCCAAAGGACTGTTGCATCATCCTGCGGTGTTGTTGCTGGATGAGCCGACCACCGGGCTCGATCCCGGCGCGCGCCGCGATCTCTGGCAGTATCTCAACATTTTGCGCGACGAAGAAAAGGTTTCGGTGCTGGTGACCACGCACCTGATGGAAGAAGCCGAGCGCTGCGACCGCCTCGCCATATTGAATGAAGGCCACGTGGTGGCGCTGGGCACACCGGCAGAATTAAGGAGCGAGATCGGCGGCGATGTGGTGATGCTCGAAGCGGTGCATGACGCTGCCCTGCTTGCGCAGCGGTTGCGCGAACGCTTTCATGTAGAGACCACGGTTTTCGGAAATCAGGTGCGCCTGGAACGCGAAGGCGGCCACCGTTTTGTAACCGATGCGGTCGAGGCGTTTCCCGGAGAGATTCAGGCCATTTCAGTGAGCAAGCCCGCGCTCGAAGATGTGTTCATTCGCCGAACCGGACACAAGTTCTGGAGCGAAGACAACGAAGCCCAGCCCGGGTCTGAAAAGAAAAACGGGTCTGAAAAGAAAAAAAAGAACAGGAGGTAGTGTGCGCCTGATGATGCTTGTGCTTTCTCTGGTGCTCGGCATTATTCCGTTGTTCGGAGTGGCATGGATCTTCATGAGCGGGATGATCACTATTTGGCCATTCGCGGCCACGGTGGATGGGCTCTTCATGAGCCTGATCCTGTTGGCGCTCTCCGCATGTTTTCTTTTGAATGCCTACTGGGAGATGCGCGACCGCGGCCTGTTGACCTTCCTGCACAGGAAGCCGGCCGCGGCTCCAGCGAAAACTCCAGCGGCGAAAGCGAGCTGAATTCTTGGCGACTCACACGGCAACGTTAACGAGCCCCTCCGCACCGCTTTCCGCGGGCGTGATGCTGCCCGCCTTTACGCTGTGGTGGCGCGAGATTGTGCGCTTCTACCGGCAGAAGACGCGCGTAGTCGGCGTGCTGGCTTCGCCGCTGGTGTTCTGGCTGGTCATCGGCTCCGGATTCGGAACCTCGTTTCGTTCCGGCGGCGGGCCCGGTCAACAGCACTATCTGGATTATTTCTATCCCGGCGCGCTCATCATGATCGTGCTGTTCACTTCCATCTTCACCATGATGTCGGTGATCGAGGACCGCAAAGAAGGTTTTCTGCTTTCGGTGCTGGTCGCTCCGGTGCCGCGTTCGGCGATCGTTCTCGGCAAAGTACTGGGCGGCACCACGCTTTCGGCCATTCAGGGAATGATTTTTCTCGTCTTCGCGCCATTCGCTGGTGTGCATCTTGAACTGGTGCAGGTGCTGCTTGTGGCGGTGGTGGTCTTTCTGGTTTCGTTCGCGCTGACGGCGTTAGGCTTCGCCATCGCCTGGCCCATGGACTCAACGCAAGCCTTCCACGGCATCATCAATCTGTTTCTAATCCCTTTGTGGCTCTTGTCCGGATCTCTGTTCCCTCTCTCCGGAGCTTCGGGATGGATTCGCGTGCTGATGTGGCTGAATCCGCTCACCTATGGTGTCGAAGCGCTGCGCGCGTTGCTCTATCCCGGAACCGAGCTTGCGTTCCCGCTGCCCTCGGCCATGGCCACGCTGCTTCTGTTTTCGCTGGTGATGTTCGCTCTCGCTTTCCTCATGGTCAACCGCCGGACTGCGAGGCCGGCCGCATGATTCCTGAACAATACGCCTACTTCCCCGCCCTGATCGCGGGTTTGAACGGAATTAGCGCAGTGCTGCTGCTCGCCGGCCGATACCTGATTGCCCGCGGCCGCATGGCCGCACACCGCGCTTGCATGATCGCGGCCGTAATCGCCTCGGCGCTGTTTCTGTTCTGCTATGTTTATTTTCATGTTCACGTCGGCGATATCCTCTTTCTGGGCCAGGGCGTGTGGCGCACGATTTACTTCGTGGTGCTGATCCCCCACGTCACGCTCGCCATCGTGATTGTTCCCATGGTGATCATCACGTTGAGCCGCGGGTTGCGGGGCCGCTATGACCGGCATCGAGCCATCGCCCGCTGGACATGGCCACTGTGGATGTATGTTTCAATCACCGGCGTGCTGGTGTACTTCATGCTGTATCGTTGGTTTCCGCACAGCTGAATTTTCACCACGGAGTCACGGAGGAACCAATCCAAAATGATTTTCTCCGTGTCTCTGTGACTCCGTGGTGAATAGAGATTTCTATGCCAGTCCTGAAACTGAAAATCGACGTTTCCGGCACGGTGGGCGACGAGGCTTGGCGCGAGATCAAGCAATTCGATCAGATTCAAAGCGCCGACTTCGGCCCGCAGTTCGGCAGCGGCGGACGCTGCAATCATGCGCCCGATGCGCCGCACGGTAAGGGCGAGTGGATCGGCGCTGAAATCCGGCTGCAGACGCCGCTTCTGGCGCAATATGCCATGTCGCACTATCTGGAGCAGGAGCGCGTGCTCGACGCCGATGTGGAGGAATAACCAACATTCGACTCTGCTATAGTCTCCGTCCGGGGCTTCATGTCTATCCAGCCACAGTCCGCGATACCGCCGCTTACTGACCCTCCCCCCAGTCCCAACGGCGGCAACGTTTTGCAGCCCCGCGCAAAGCGCGGCATGTCGCGCACCCATAAACTGCTCTTCTTCGCCACCGCGTGGCTGATCTGCCTGATGCCGTTTCTTTTCTGGTGGAATACGTGGTTTGGGCGAAAACTTTCGGACCAGCAGTTGAACCAGTACCTGCACGACACCAGGAAACCGCGCCACATCCAGCAGGCACTGGTCCAGGTCGGCGAACGCGTCACGCGCCACGATGCTGCAGTAACGCAATGGTATCCGGATCTCGTGCGCCTCGCGTCCGATCCGGTGGAAGAAATTCGCAACACCGACGCCTGGGTGATGGGGCAGGACACATCGGGCGCGGGCTTTCACGACGCGCTATTGAAGATGCTGAGCGACTCCTCGCCCATGGTGCGTGGCAACGCGGCGCTCTCGCTGGTGCGCTTCGGCGACGCCTCGGGACGCGCGCAGATTGTAGCCCTGCTGCAACCCGCGCACATCATTGCCCCTGAATCCGGCCACATCGCCGACGCCGACCGCCCCGGCACGGCCATCCACCAGGGCGGATTAATCGCGAAGCTCGCGGTCGCAGATTCTTCACAATCAGGAGACGGCGCACTCGAAATCCGCTCTCCGATTCCCGGCCGCATTCGGTCTCTCGCGCAGACCGGCGCAAATGTTGCCGCAGGCGAGGAAATCGCGGTGGTCGATCCCGGAACCGAGCAGGTGTGGGAAGCGTTGCGCGCTCTCTATCTAGTTGGCCAAATCGAAGATCTTCCCGCGATTCTTCCCTACGAACGCGACCTCCCGGATATTTCCAACGACGTGCGCCAGCAAGCGATGGAAACCGAGCGGGCGATACGGAAGCGGGCCAGGTCGTAGGCGATGGCCTTCGGTTGTGCTCCTCAGTCCGGCCTTACCCAAGATGTCATCCTGAGCGCAGGTGCGAGATTCGCGAAGCGAATTTCGCACCGGAGTCGAAGGATCCCTTGCCCGCCTGCAGCGCCACCAGCCCAGCGGGGAGTTTCCACGACCGAACCTGCCGCGATAAGGTTAAGCCAAAAAGCAAACAGCTCAAGAGCGGTTTCAAATCGCCATCGCGCCGACTTCTTTTTCCACTTCCGCGATGTCAACCATCGCAATCGCGTCCCACGGGCAACCATCGAGGAAGCAGCCGTCGGGACCTTTGCTCAGGCACTTCTTGCAGCCGATGCACAGAATCGGATCGATCGCGATGCGGCCAAACGGCGTGCTGTCTTCGTCCGGCACCCAGAACATGCAGTCTTCCACCGGACAATATTCCACACACGCGGGCGACCCGGCGCATCCCGTGCAGCATTCGGTAATCACCGCCAACTCTTTCGGCTTCTTCTTGCGCGGCGTGGCAATCCCCTTGGATTTCGGTTCCCACTTCATCTCGTCGGGAACCATCCCCGCGGCTTTGGTCGCGCCAGGTGCGACAGGCATGGGTGGATTATAACGTGAATGCCGTGGATTGCGAACTTACTTCCGCTTGTAGGTAGTCGTCGATTCCGGCTTGAATACCTCCTTCTTTTCGGCAAAGCTGCGGCAGAACGCCTTCAGGTCTTTCGGCGACGCCGTTATCGTGTCAGTATCGCCCGCCAGGGTGGCCAAGACTACCGTTCTTGCTGCGAGGGACTTCTTCAGCCAATCGGAGTCAATCGGAGTGACGGATAACGTACTTTTGTCGAATTTCGCGAGAAAGATGCTGTGTTTCGCCAGGCACATGCCGCACACGTCGTCCGGCATTGGGGAGACATCGAGAAAGTAATATGCGTCCAGCTTCACCAGGTGGGCTTGATAGTGTGCCTTATCCGAGTCGGTACATCCCTCACCCTCACCCGTCGATCGTAGATCATAGACCTCGTCTTTGTGCGTGATCGCTAGCGGCGCTGTGCATTTATCGCCGACCTCAATCCAGGAGCCAATCAAACTCGCATCGAAAACCAGACCGGGATCTGTTTGAGGATTGTCCGTGCTCGGCTCCTCATACAAGCCATTGATTGACGTCACCCAGCATCCCGGAAGCACGAGCAGCCCCGCGAGAGCCAGCGCGATCGCCGCAAGTCTGCAACTAAAGTTTCGCTTGCCGAACCGGTCGATGCACGCGGAGATCGAACTTGCGTTTGAACTTGAGATGGTCATAGACCGTCCTCCTCCGAGAATGATGCGGTGCCGGGCACGTCACGATGCCTCACTCCGCCCCAAAATGATACTTCGGAATCGCATTCCTGAGCAGCTGCAACGTTTCCACGCCGGGAATTCTGTTATATTGAACCCCTGCAAAGGAGCATCCCATGGCTGGAAAAAGTCTGAACCGGGTTCAACTCATTGGAAATCTTGGGAAAGACCCAGAGATCAAGTACACGCCCAGCGGCACGCCGGTAGCCAAGCTGACCATCGCCACCAACGAACGCTTCAAAGACAAGAGCGGCGAATGGCAGGACCGCACCGAGTGGCACAACGTCGTTCTCTGGCAGCGCCTGGCCGAGATTGCCGGCGAATATCTGAAGAAGGGCGGCAAAGTCTACATCGAAGGCCGCCTGCAAACCCGCTCCTGGGACGACAAGACCAGCGGCCAGAAAAAATACATGACCGAGGTCGTCGGCAGCGACATCATTCTGCTCGGCGGACGCGGCGAAGGCAGCGGCGGCGGAGAATTCAGCGGCAGCTCGCGCGGCGCAGGCGCATCCGCCAGCAATGCCGGCGGCAACAACTTCGACCAGCGCACGCCAGAGCCCGAGCCCGCAGGCGCAGCCTCCGGCCCCATCACCGATGAGGATATTCCGTTCTAGGGATGGCTCGCCGCAAACAGGCTCGGGAAGGCACGGCTTCAGCCGTGCCGCCCTGAGATAGAACGCAGATCGGCTTCGACGATTGGTAGCAGGCCATGAGCAAGCAAGGTCGCCCCCCAAGTGTTGATGGCCTTCATAATCTGTCATAATATGAAGGTATGGCCATGACATCTCTGAACATTTCTCTTCCCGAGCCTCTGAAGCAATACGTCGAAGGACAGGTAGCCTCTGGCGATTGGGGCACGCCCAGCGAATACATCCGCGAATTGATTCGCCAAGACAAGGAACGGCGGCTTCACTCCCTCGAACAAGATCTCATCGCAGCCGCTAAGGGGCCCAAGATCGAACTTACGGTAACCGAGATACGGAAGAAGGGCCTGGTTGCGGCGCTGCGCGGTCAGACTGGCCGCCGGTGAATCGGCCGAAGGTTCGCCTCAGCGATGCCGCCGTCAGCGACATCCTGGAGCAAGCCGACTGGTACAAGCAGCACTCGGGGCAAGTCTTAGCCAAACGCTGGGAGACTGCGGTGACTTCCGCCTTGTTTCGCATCGTGGAAAATCCTCAGTCCGGGCCACTATGCAGCTTCAAAGCGGACGAACTCCGAGGCATCCGACGGATGCCCATCAACAAATTCCCGAAACATCTTGTTTTCTATCAGGCAGTGAGCGACGAAGTCTTGATTCTCCGAGTGATCCACGGCGCCCGCGACCTGGAGAGTCTGTTCTGAGCCGCCCGCTCTGAATCCCCTCCCCACTCCCCATCATCCATTCCCCATGGATTACCGACAACTCGGCCACTCCGGACTCAAAGTTCCCGCTCTCAGTTTTGGCACCGGCACCTTCGGCGGCGGTAATGAATTTTTCCGCGCCTGGGGAGAAACCGATGTCCGCGAAGCAACAACCCTCGTCGGCATTTGTCTCGACGCGGGCGTGAATCTGTTCGATACCGCCGACGTTTATTCCAACGGCCTGTCGGAAGAAATCCTCGGCAAAGCCATTGCCGGCAAGCGCGACAAAGTTCTCATCTCCACCAAAACCACATTCAAGATGGGCGACGGTCCCAACGATCTCGGGTCTTCACGCCATCATATTCTGCAAGCCTGCGAAGCCAGCCTCCGCCGCCTGGGCACCGACTACATCGACATTTACCACATGCACGGTTTCGACGCGACCACTCCCATCGACGAAACTCTGGAAACTCTCGACACGCTGGTTCGCAGCGGCAAAGTCCGCTACATCGCTTGCTCCAACTTCTCCGGATGGCATTTGATGAAGTCGCTCGCCATCTCAAAGAAATACGGCTGGGCGCGTTACGTGGCGCATCAGGTCTATTACTCGCTCGTAGGTCGCGAATATGAGTGGGAACTTATGCCGCTCGGCCTCGACCAAAAAGTCGCCGCGCTGGTCTGGAGCCCCTTGGGATGGGGCCGCCTGACCGGCAAGATTCGCCGCAATCAGCCCGCGCCCGCAGTCAGCCGCTTGCACAAGACTTCCGAAGCAGGCCCGCCCGTCGCCGACGAATATCTTTACCGCGTTGTCGATGCGATCGACAAGGTCGCCAAAGAAACCGGCAAGACTGTTCCTCAGATTTCTCTCAACTGGCTGTTGCGGCGGCCCACGGTGGCCAGCGTTATCATCGGCGCGCGCAACGAGGAGCAACTCAGGCAGAATCTTTCTGCGGCAGACTGGACGCTCACGCCAGAACAGATCGCCCGGCTCGACGCGGCCAGCAACCAGACGCCGACGTATCCCTACTGGCACCAGCGCCAGTTTACCGACAGAAACCCTTTACCCGTCTAAGCCCTTCCCTACCGGGTGCTTACGTCCAAATCGGAAAGGTGTTGCGCAGCTTGACAGTCCCGCTTGATAAGACTAGCGTCATAGATGAGGTAGTTTCCTTCTCCTCTTTCAGGTTCCCTGAACTAAGTCAGTCCATCTGAAGTTTTCTTTCTTAGCAACCCCAACCTAAGGAGGTTGCCATGTTTGCACGCAATGTCTCGATTCATCTTAAGTCCAATATGCTTTCCGATTACACGCAGGCTTTCGGGAAGGACATTCTCCCTTTGCTTCGTAAACAGAATGGGTTTAAGGACGAAATCACCTTCGCTGGCTCTGGCGGAGTCGATGTGACGGCAATCAGTCTCTGGGAAAACAAAGCCGATGCCGATGCCTACAACACCAATACCTATCCGCAGGTGTTGAAGACGATGGCGAGATTTATCGAGGGGACGCCTAACGTCCATACCTTCGACGTTGTCACTTCGACCTTCCACAAGATCGCCGTTCCCGCAACCGCGTAGAACCATGTGAGCTTTTCGCGCGGGAAGGCGGTATAAGTCCGCCTTCCCGGCTTACAAAAGCTGACTTAAAAAAGCCGACTTACAAAAGTATACGAAGGCGCCAATAACTCAGGTAAGAATTCCTTAGCACGGGCGATGCCGTACGCGGCAGCACTCACTCACCCGGACAAATCGGAATCGGCGTTCTTCAACTCCACATCTTCATCGCGGTGCCCCAATTGACCTTGCATGCTGGTATTGCCACCTTGGTTCTGCTGGTCCTGCTCCGTCGCGCCCTTGCCCCCATCTTGATCCTTCAATTTGTCCATGGATGCTTCTTCCCCCAGCGCTCACCGTGGCCCACTCAACCCTGCTAGGCACTCCGGCGTCTAATTCCTTTTGCGCTCTGAAGCACGGTCGCGGGAATCTGCAGGACGCGAATGCTTGAGTCTTTTCTTGTGGTCACGCGAACCGCAATCCCTTCGGCTTCAGGAAATGGGTCTGAAACCACCTCAAACTCCTCACCATAAAGCCGAATCTGCTTGGACGTCGCATATCCAAGATGCTTAACGCGGGCGCAGATTTCCGAAACTGAGGGAACGTCACCACTGGGCTTGGGCATGACAGATTCTGAGTGCTAGGTACTAAGCTACTCGGTTGAAGACTGAACGTCTGAGCTATTAAGCTCACATCAGCCGCTCGCACCATGGCGTTGACGAGCCGACACATTCCTCCGCCGGCCGAGCGCACGGTTGCAACATCTGGTAGTGGGCTGTTTTGAATTCCCGCCCTGAAAGAGTAACCTTCCACAGTCGGATTTCCTCCCGACTGCCGATGCCCGAGAAAGAGAACTCTTGGCGCCAGCCCGGACTGGGTTTTCCTTTCAGGCAACGGAACCTAACCGGGCAGGAGAGACAGCGGCGAGATCGAAGCGAAGTGCCTGGGGTCTGGGTGGTAGAATCAAACCAATCAAACCTTGGGCCGATTGTGGATAGTCGGACTCGTGTAGTGGACGATCTCGGAGCGGCAGCATGAAATACCGAATTGCTATGTGGGCGAGTGCGGGCTTTCTGGTTGCGGGCTGCTGGAATCTTTATGTCTTCGCAATGGCCCCAATTCAGATAACTTCGGCCGAACCGATGGTGTGGACTCTCGTCCGTTTAACTTGCCCAGTTGTGCTTGCTAGTTTTTATTTCCATTTCGGCCTTTATTTCTATTGGGTTCTTCTCGCCAATGCCGCTACCTATGCGTTCGTCGGTCTGATCGTAGAAACACTACGTCTACATAGTTCAAGACAGCCCACCACCTCAATTGCCCTTGACTTGCGTCCTCCAAAGCGTTAGTCCTAGAGGAGAAGGGCGCCGCCGACGGCGCTTTGCACTATCTAACTCTTTTGTTTATAAGATTTTGCCCGTAAGTTGTTGAGCGCCTTAGATTTTTCACGAAATTCTTGCTAAGTTTATGATTCTAAGAGACCGCGGGAGGGGGGTATACCCCGATTCCCGCTTCGGGAACAAGAAAGCAAGACGCGCACAAAGCTTCCAGCAAGAAGAATCGATTCCGACCGAGAATCACTCATGACTGAACAACTCGCCGACAAGAAATGCGTCCCCTGCCGCGGAGGCGTTCCCGCGCTCAAGGGCAAAGAACTCGAGGCGCTGCACAAGTCCGTGCCCAGCTGGACGGTCGCCAACGAGCATCACCTAACGCGCGAGTACAAGTTCCCCGACTTCGCCAAGGCCCTGGAGTTCGTCAATCGCGTCGGCGCCCTTGCCGAGGAGCAAGGCCACCACCCCGACATTCTCCTGGCCTGGGGCAAGGCCGGGATTACGCTGTGGACGCACAAAATCGACGGCCTCACCGAAAGCGACTTCATCATGGCCGCGAAGATCGACCGCCTGCCGGCAGAGTAGCTTTAGGCTATAGTGCGTGCTTCTTCGCTTTTCGTTGAGTCCCTCGCGCATCCCTCTCGATTTTTCCGATTGGTCTTCCTGGCCTCTACATTGTCGGCCGATCAGGAACTGGACTGGAATTTCCGCCGCAAATCTTCGGCGATCTGTTTACCGTGGAAGCGCCCATTCTCGATGAAGATCTCGTTGGTGCGCGATCCGGCGACGATTACTCCGGCAACATAGATTCCGGGCACATTGCTTTCCAGCGTAATCGGATCGCAAACCGGGCGATGCTGTTCGGGAGAAAGTTCGATGCCCATGCTGCGCAGAAAATCGTAGTCGGGATGGTAGCCGATAAGGGCCAGCACAAAGTCGTTCTTCAGGCGGCGCGGGCCACGCGGCGTGTGGATGACTACGTAATCCACACCAATTTCTTGCGCGGTGCTATTGAAATAGGCTTCAATTTCGCTGTTCTTGATCCGGTTTTCGAGATCGGGCTTGATCCAATATTTCACGTGATGGTGCAGTTGCGTGCCGCGATAGACCAGCGTGACGCGCGCGCCATGACGCCACAGATCGAGAGCCGCGATGGCGGCGGAGTTCTTGCCCCCGATCACCAGCACATCGGAGTCGTAGTAAGGATGAGCCTCGGCATAATAGTGCGAGACCTTGGGCAAATCTTCTCCGGGAATGCCGAGTTGGTTGAAAAGATCGTAATAGCCGGTGGAAACGATCACTTTGCGCGTGCGGTAGTCGTGCGCGCGCCCGGCACGATCGGTAGCGGTGATGAGGAACTTGTCATCTTCGCCGACCACCGTTTTTACCCACTCGTACTGGCGAACGTCGAGATGGTAGTGCTCGGAAACCTTGCGATAATATTCGAGCGCCTCTTCGCGCGTGGGTTTCTGCAGCGCCGTGGTGAACGGAATGTCGCCAATTTCAAGCAGCTCGGGTGTGGTAAAGAACGTCATGCCCGGAGGATAGTGAAACAGCGAATTCACCAGACAGCCCTTGTCGACAACGACTACTTTCAGGCCGAGCTTCTGGGCTTCGATCGCGCAGGCCAGCCCGGTCGGTCCGGCGCCGATCACCACGACGTCGGTGCGCGTTTCAGACTCCGGCAGCTCCTCGGTCTTGATCGAGGGCACAGTTGCAATATCTTCGGCAATGAGAAGATCAGGCATTGAGTTCGGCAGAGCTGCGCGACACAGCGCGCGGGCGCAGGTCGGAAGTGGATGATTCTAGCACGAGGAGATTACGCGGCCGCGCGTGCGTGGCGTTGAGGGACGCCGCGCCGCATCCGTGGAGGATACTGGCAATGTGCGGCGCAAAATCGAGCGCCAACCGGTACACGGGTGAGCCAGAGAGGCTCCATGGACCGGTTGGCGATCTCGCCAAGGCGCGCGAGATGTGCGCGGATTTACTGATGCGATAGGTTTGCCGCGACGCTCTCGGGAGCCGATGAAGGCCTCTGCGCCGCCGCTATACTCTTCGATTCCGGCTGTCCAAACAATTCGGGATGCAGATAGTAGCCTTGCTCCGCCGCCGGTTTGTTTTCTTCAACAGCAATCCGATAGGAGTCGGCATAGGCGTCGTGCCGGATGCCGGTCACCTGCCACGAGACTTTGACTGACGGCTTATTGGTTTTGATCGTGAATCGATTGTTCTTAATTTCTCGTTTCACGATGGCCTGCGCGAACTGGCCAATGACGGTCAGCTGGTAGCGGAAATCACGATTGAGCGCCTCGAAATAATCCGGCAGAACCACCACGGCCGTGCCGTGCCCATCGGTAGTGACATTTCCGTTGTATACATTCATCATGTCAGGTGACTCGACGAATGAGTGGGAAAGATATTTGTTCGCGGGATCAAGCGGATGGTCGATCTTGAACGAGCCGCTGCCTTTGGTCACCTTGCCAGTGACGTTGAGATTGCCGGCAAACGTGCCGTTTCCGCTCGCGTCGACGCTGAACACTTGCTGAAAACTGCTGCCGGACTGGCCCTGTAAAATGAGCCCGGAGCCGGCGTAGTTGACGAATTGACCAGCAGTGCCGCCCGCGGTCACCGTCTTGCCGACCACCCCCACGCCGCCGGAGCTGGCACTCTGGCCAAAGACACCGACGGTAAAGCCGGTGGCCGCGCTAGCGTACCCCCACACGCCCGTGCCGTTGGTGCTGGCCACGGTTCCGCTGACGCCATAAACCGAACCCGTGGTGGCCCCTTCGTAGCCGTTCACTCCCGCGGCTGCCGGTCCCGTGCTGTTGGTGTTTCCATTCACCCCATAGACCTGGCCCGCGGTGGCGCCTTCATACCCGTTAACCCCCGCCGCGTTGGCGGTTGTGCTATTTGTGGTTCCGTAGACGCCGGAAACCTGGCCCGTGGTCGCCGTGGCCGAACCGCTGACCCCGACGCCGCTCGTGCTCGCGTTCTGGCCAAACACGCCGGCAGTGCTGCCGCTGGTAGCAAGCGCGAAACCCGCCACTCCGTTCCCCAACGGGCTGGAGATCTGGCCATAAACGCCAGTGGCCACTCCTGTAGTGGCAGTAGCGGTGCCGTCCACTCCGCTGCTGGGGGCCGATCCCGACACGCCGACTCCGCTGGTGCTCACCGCCGTTCCTTGCACGCCGAAGTTCACCCCTGTGGTGGCCGTCGCAGCGCCGAACACTCCTGTTCCGGTGGCGCCGGAGGACCTACCGCGGATGGTGACCGCGGCTCCGACCGCATCCAGGCTTGCGCTCGGGGTTTGCGTCCCGAGTCCGACCTTGCCACCAGTCTGAAACAGAACTGAGTTCCCCAGATTCGAACTGGTCGTCCAGAGGGGAATGAAATCGGTGGTTCCCGAGCCGGTGATAGCCGCGGGCGAAGCCGCGTTTCCCGAGGTCGGAGTGGCATTCGCCTTTGCGCCAGTGGCAGGCGCCGGAGTTGCGCCGGGATTCGACTGCACAAAAGCCGAAGCGGGCAAACCTCCCAGGGTTTCGGCGTCGACCGCCTTCAAGGCGTAGGGAACACTGAAAAGCGGCAGACGCGCCTGCTCGGGCTGGCCCGAAATCTGGGCGGTGATCCAATGCACCTCGGCGGAACTGAACAGCTCCAGCGGGACGCCGTCTGCGCTGGCAGAACCCAGGAGGGCAGTGTAATGCCCGGTCGCATCGGCTTGGACGTTCTGTGTCTCCATCCACAACGGACTGCCGCCTTGCTGGTCTCTATAAAGCATGAAGGTGACCCCAAGCGGGCCGCTCAAGGGTCTGCCCGCGTCGTCTTTTGCGATGCCTGAAAACCTGATCAGCCGAGGCACCTGGCTGGCCTCAGGAGAACGGTCGATGGGCACGGTTTGGGCGGCGATGGTGCAAACCATCGCGCAAAGGAAACTCACAATAACGAACGGGGTGCGACGCTTCATGAGATTCTCCTCTTTGCTGAATTCCTTAGGGCACAACGATTAGTCTGCAAGGCGTAAATCTGTCCGCCGCGGAAGAGTCTTATATCACCGCTAATGCCGCAAATTCAATCACCCGTTTGGAGCACTCCTTGCCGATGGGCGACCAAGGCCGTAGGGCTTCGAGGGATATGGCGTCGCGTACCGAATAGGCTGAGCCGCCCGGAGTCAATCACAGAGAAAAGCTTTAAGGTGCTGTGGTTGTTATAATTCCCCGTTGCCGCCACCCTCGGCGCCGATCAGGAACCTATATGGCAGTCTCGATCAACCGCGGCACCCGCATTGAATCCGACAGCATGGGAAAGATCGAAGTCCCGGCCAACGTGTATTGGGGAGCGCAGACGCAGCGCTCTTTGCTGCACTTCAACATTGGGCGCGACACCATGCCGCCGGAATTGATTCACGCGTTTGGCGTGCTGAAGAAGGCGTGCGCGCTGGTGAATCAGGACCTGGGTAAGCTTTCGGCCGACAAGGCCAAGCTCATTGTGCAGGCGGCCGATGAGGTGATTGCCGGCAAGCTGAACGAGCAATTTCCCCTGCGCATCTGGCAGACGGGCAGCGGCACGCAGACCAATATGAACGTGAACGAGGTCATCTCGAACCGCGCTATTGAAATCGCGGGCGGCGAGATGGGATCGAAGAAGCCGATTCATCCCAATGACGACGTGAACATGTCGCAATCGTCGAACGACACGTTTCCGGCGGCGATGCACATCGCGGCGGCGGAGCGCGTGAAGCGTGCGCTGATTCCGGCGATTAAGAACGTGCACGATGCGATCGCGGCCAAGGCGAAGGAATTTAACGATGTCGTGAAAATCGGGCGCACGCATTTGCAGGATGCCGTGCCGCTGACCTTCGGGCAGGAGTTTGGCGGCTGGGCCAGTTTGCTGGAGCGCGACATCAAACGCCTGGAGCAGGTGTTGGACGGGCTTTATGATCTGGCGATTGGCGGAACCGCGGTGGGGACGGGGTTGAACGCGCATCCGGAATTTGGCGAGCGCGCGGCGAAGAAGATTGCCGAACTCACGGGACTTCCCTTCCGCTCGCATGGCAACAAGTTCGCGGCGCTCTCGGCGCACGACGAGATTGTGTTTGCGCAGGGCGCGATGGAAACGCTGGTCGCTTCGCTGATGAAAATTTCCAATGACATTCGCTGGCTGGCTTCAGGTCCGCGATGCGGGCTGGGCGAATTGTCGATTCCTGAGAATGAGCCTGGCTCGTCGATTATGCCGGGCAAGGTGAATCCGACGCAGTGCGAAGCGATGACCATGGTCTGCGTGCAAGTTCACGGCGCGACTGCTGCGGTGGGATTTGCCGGTTCGCAAGGGAACTTCGAGCTGAACGTTTACAAGCCGGTGATTATCTATAACTTCCTGCATTCGGTGACGCTGATCGCGGACGCGTGCCACGGGTATGTCGAGTACATGATCAAGGGCATCGAGGTTGATCGCGCCAAGGTCGACTGGTACGTAAAGAATTCGCTGATGCTGGTGACGGCGCTGGCGCCGAAAGTGGGATACGACAAAGCGGCGAAGATCGCCCATACCGCGCACGTGGAACACAGCAGCCTGCGCGAAGCGGCGCTGAAGCTGGGATATCTCACGGGCGAGGAGTTCGACCAGTTGATGAGGCCGGAGAAGATGACGCGACCATAGGTAGTGGCTCAGTTCGAAAAGGGGAGGCTGCGTGCGCGCGGGAGATCCCTCGTCCCGCTGGTGAAAACGCGGGACTTCGGGATGACGCCGGAGGGGTTCAATCGTTGGAGATTTCAAATTGAGCCACTACCGGTTTTCAGCACAGCGGGCAGAGTCATCTCGTCTCTTTCTGCTGCTACCATCGCCCCATTCGACTCCTTCGCTTGCGCTCAGTCGCTCAGGGCAGGCTCTCACCCGGCTGAAGTGCGCCGGGTTTCGGGATGACGCCTTCGGAGAGGGAGTCTCTAGAGAAAAGGGTTCAGCATGCGGAAGCCCAAGCTATTTCACGTTTACATCATGACGAACCGGACCCGTTCTCATGTTCTGTATACGGGAGTGACGGGCGACTTGAGCCGCCGCGTGTTTCAGCATAAGAACAAACTTGTCCCTGGCTTCACAAGCCGGTACAACTTGACCCGGCTTGCGTACTACGAGTGTTTCTTTTACCCCGACGCGGCGATTGACCGTGAGAAAGAAATTAAAGGTTGGCGGCGAAGCAAGAAGATACGGCTGGTTGAGTCCATGAACCCTCGCTGGGACGACTTGGCCGAGCGATGGAGCGAGATGTATAAACCTGAGACGATCGGTGATCCGCGCGAGATCCCTCGCCCCGCTGGTGAAAGCGCGGGGCTTCGGGATGACGCCTCTAAATAGACTTCTGCAGTGTGTCATTCGCTGGGGCCGTTTCTTTCGCGGGCGACTCTTTTTCAGCTATCTTCTTTTTCGGCGTCGTCGTGATGACGACGACACTTACCAGCACGAGGAAAGTTCCCAGAACTGTCCGCGCGCCCAGCGCTTCCCCGCCCAGAAAATATCCAAGCGCCACCGCGATCACCGGGTTCACATACGCGTAGGTGCCGACTTTGGTTGGCGACTCGTGATGGATGAGCCAGACATAGGCGGTGAAGGCGACGATGGAGCCAGCGACGATCAGATAGACCAGCGCGAGCCAGGCGCGAGCCGACACTTCCCGTGCATGAAAGCCGCGGAACTCGCCGAACATGGCTGCGGCAAGCAGGAGCAGGATTCCCCCGACCAGCATTTGCGCTGCCGAGCTCATGACCTTCGATTGTGGCAAACTCAGCTTGCGGGAGAGAACCGAGGCGAGCGACCAACTGATCGCACCCACCACAAGGGCAAGCGCGCCCGACCTTTCAATGGGAGCGTCGCCAAAGCCTACCGAGCGGCTGACTAGAACTCCTACTCCTGCGAGACCGACCAGGAGCGCGATTCCCAGGCGGAAGGTGAGCCGCTGCGTGCGCAAGATGAGAATTTCGGCGAGGGCGGTGAAGACGGGAATGGTCGCCAGCATGACCGCCGTAATTCCGGAGGGGACGCGCTGTTCGGCCCAGAAGACCAATCCGTAATCCACTAGAAAAATGAGTGCCGCGAGCAAGGTCGCCGATGCCCATTCGCGGCGGGAGGGTGAAGCGGTGCCTGTGGCGCGCATCCAGGCGTAGAGCACAATGCCGGCGGCGAAGAATCGCATTCCGGCTAGCAGGAGCGGCGGTACCTCGCGCACACCGATGCGAATCGCCAGAAAGGTCGAGCCCCAGACAAAATAAATGATGGCAAAGGCTAGCAGAATCTTCCAGGTTGAGGGGCGAGTTGTGGCGGCCATGGGAGATTCTCTGTGAGGGCCCGTACAGACGCAAGACCCCTTTCGCTAGTTAGATAACCGGAGAGGGCGGACGGGAGCAGAATACGCCTACAAAAAGTGTTCGTGCGATTTGCGCTTTTTGCTTGTGGGAGAAACCCCGACGCAGCGATTGATCGCGAAAAGAAGATCGGGGCTGGCGCAGATGTTCGGTACACGCGAGATCCCCTTCGGCTTCGCTCAGGGCAGGCTCTCGCCCCGCTGGTGAAAACGCGGGGCTTCGGGATGACGGCTTCTGATGCAGGTTCCGGCAGAGCGACCGAAATGGTCTCAGGTCTGAGGCTGAGGTCCAAGGTCTGAAGTCCGAGGTCTGCTTCTTAGAACGCCCAGCGGAGCAGGCAAGCGCCGCTGGTGAATCCGGCGCCAACCGAAGCCAGCAACACGAGACTTCCGTTTTTCAGTTTGCCTTGTTCAATCGCCGTGCCCATGGCCAGCGGGATCGTTCCGGCGGTGGTGTTGCCGTAGGTGTCGATGTTGATGATGACGCTTTCCGGGCGCAACCCCAAGCGATCGGCGCTGGCGGTGATGATGCGCTGGTTCGCCTGGTGAGGAATGAAAACGTCGATGTCGCTGCCTTTGAGGCCGTTGCGCTGGAGGAGCTTCTCGCAGAGCTCGGTCTGCTTGCGGACGGCGAACTTGAAGACCTGCTGGCCATCCTGATGAACGTAGTGCATCCTCTGCTCGACGGTTTCACGAGTGGCGGGATGGAGGCTGCCTCCGGCGGGCATGTAGAGAAAACAGCCGCCGGAGCCGTCAACTTCGTGAATGAAATCGATGAGTCCGGCGGAATCGTCTTCCGCGGGCTCAAGCAGAACTGCGCCGGCGCCATCGCCGAAAAGGATGCAAGTGGCGCGGTCGGTGTAGTCGATGATGGTGGACATAGCATCGGCACCGATGACGAGGACGCGTTTGTGCGCGCCGGTGGAGATGAACTGCGCGCCGGCCTGCAGCGCATAGACGAAGGCGGAACAGGCGGCGGAGAGATCGAATCCCCAGGCACCCGCAGCGCCGAGTTTGTGCTGCACCAGGCAGGCCGTGGAAGGGAACAACATGTCGGGAGTGACGGTGCCGACGATAATGGCTTCAATGTCGGTAGGCGCGAGGCCGCGCTGGGCAAGAGCCTTCCTGGCGGCTTCGACGGCGAGGTCGCTGGTGGCGACACCTTTATCGACAATGTGCCGTTGCCGGATGCCGGTGCGATCGAGGATCCATTGATCGTTGGTCTCGACCATCTTTTCGAGATCGGCGTTGGTGAGAAGACGAGGCGGCGCGTAGGTGCCAAGGGCGCTGATTTTGGCGCGAATGGGTTTGGTCAATCGGTTCTCCCAAGGAAATGAAGAAACAATATTCTGAACGATTGACGGCGGAATGTCTACGCGAGGTGCGCGGAGGCTGTGGTGTCCTAAGTCGATGGATCACAAAGGGCGCCAGGTGGCCACGAAGGTTTGGATCAGCGGTTCCGTTCGTGATCTTTGCGGAGGGGTGAACGCCTCTCAGGCGGCGCAGCGCTCTTTTTCGTGCTGCATCCATTCGCGAATGAAATTAGGGCATGCGACGATACCGAAGTCGCGGCCTTCTCCGCCGATCAGATAAGTGAGGGCTGCGTGATCCAGTTCCTCCAGAGAGGCCAGGTCGAGCAGCGGCCAAAGACGGCACTCGGCGGCCGAGGCGATGAGTTGGTCGAGGTAGGAGAGATGCCCCTGATGCAGGCGCCCGGAGACGCGAATGGTGATATGGGGAGAAGCAAAGTGCAAGGGAGCGTTGCGCATGATTGTTTCCTCGGCGTCTGTAATATGGCTGCGTCAATGTGTCTTCGTCAGAAACCTGACTAGTGTTGGATGCTCCGGGGACAGCTTTCTTGCGCAAAGAGTCGTAAAGGATGTGTAAAGTTCGTCACGTGCCAGTAAGTATTTAAGGCACAGCCGCAGAAATTTGGCTGGAGGTGAGCGCCGAGGGTCCGTGGCGCAGGGGGGACTTGCAAAATAAGCCAGGCACCGGCAGCTCACTGCACACGCAAGAGCCCGTTACCGTTGCTTCCTTCCGGATCTGGCGGGGTTGGCGGGAGTACGTCGCGCGAGACCGATGCCTGACTCGATTCATTCTAACAAACGCCGGAGATTGTCCGGAGGGCGGGTTGTTCCGGTGATTTCTTCGCGCACTCCACGCGGTATTGTTGGCGGTCTCGCAATTGTAAGACTCTGTGCTTGCCGAGGCCTTAGCGAAACCTTACGCAACGCGGAGACCGCAGAGAACACCCGCGGCGCGCAGATAGCAAATCGCCTCTTAGAAAGCAGGACTGAAGCAATGTGTCCGAGGCTCAAGAATTCGACCCAAGATGTACTTGCACTTTGGTGCAAGAAATGCCTCGTGAACCCTTTCTTTCTTATTGCGACTGTCGAACAATTAAGATCGAACGAACAGTTTTGAAACTATGAAGGGTTGATCGCGACCGACAAGACCAATGTCGACCATTTCCACACAACCCGGGATTATTTCTCTTCCCCATGCAATCGACAAGTACTTTCAACTGTCGCTATATCTCCTCGTTTTAACCGGCTTTGCAACAATCGCCAGCACGGGCGGGCTGGATCTGCCGTCGGTGATACTGGCGGGTGGGGCGCTGGCGTTCCGCGGCTATTTGCTGGCGCGGCGGCGCAGCGTGGTGATTTCCGAGCGCTGGACTACGCCCCTGACCATCGCCTACTTGCTCTTCTATGCCTGCGATTACTTCCTGCTTTCACGCAGCTTTCTGACGGCGACGGTGCATCTGGTGCTGTTCGCCGTGGTGGTGCGGACGTTTTCTCTGCGGCGCGAACGCGATTACACGATGCTGGCGATTCTGGCGTTCCTGATGGTGCTGGCTTCGGCGGTGCTCACGGTCGACAGCGTCTTCCTGCTCTGCTTTGCCGGATTCATGTTGATGGCGGTGGCCACGTTCGTTCTGATGGAGATGAGGCGGTCCGGCCGGAGCGCGGAGTTTCAGGCGGGTCATTCGGGAGATCCGCAGGAACACCGGCATCTGGCGTTCTCTCTGGCGCGGACGGCGCCGGCGTTGATGGCAATGATTCTGGCTGGCGCTGCAGCGGTGTTCTTCCTGCTGCCGCGCATGTCCGCCGGGTACCTGGGCGGATATTCGTTTGGCAACGATTTTTCGAGCGGGTTCAGCGATCACGTGCAACTGGGCCAGATCGGACAGATTCAGCTTTCGAACGCGGTGGTGATGCACATCGCGATTGAGGGCGACGAGAAGCAGGGCGGCTACGATCTGCTTTGGCGGGGAGTGGCGCTGGCATCCTTCGATGGGCGGAGCTGGTCGAACCCGCGCGATCAATACTGGCTGCGGCCGGTGGAGGGAAAGTTTACCGTGCCGGCGTTCACCCAGGGCGTGATGCCGACTTATACGGCACAGAAAGTTGCGCTAGAGCGGGCCCTGGGCCAACACACCATGATTCATTACCGCGTGTTGATGGAACCGATCGGGACGAACGTGTTCTTCGTGGCGCCCTGGGCGCGCAGCGTGCAGGGCGCGTATCGAGCGTTGTCGGTAGATGCGGGCGGGGCGATCTACGACGAGGACAATCAGCGCGCCGTCAGTCTGTATTCGGCGGACTCAGACATTGCCCGGCCATCGCCGGCGGAGTTGCGAAATGCGGCGCCGGAGCTTCCCCGGCTGGCCGCGGGCTACTTGCAACTGCCGACCCTCGACGCGCGTATTCCGCGGCTGGCGGCGCAGACTGCGGGTTCGGCCTCAAACAATTACGACAAGGCGGTTGCGCTGGAAGTCTATTTGAAGACGCACTACGGTTACACCCTGCAATTGCCACGCTCCGCGCCTGCGGATCCGCTGGCCAATTTTTTGTTCGAGCGCCGGCAAGGACACTGCGAGTATTTTGCCTCGGCTATGGCGGTGATGCTGCGCACTCTGAGCATTCCTTCACGCGTGGTGACGGGCTTCCACGGCGGCGAATTCAACGATCTCACCGGGAACTACGTGGTGCGCGCCAAGGATGCGCACGCCTGGGTGGAAGCATACTTTCCCGGTTACGGGTGGGTCACTTTCGATCCGACGCCTGGAGCAGCCGGTGGAGCGGCGGAAGGCTGGGGACGGCTGCGGCTCTATCTGGACGCGGCAGCATCGTTCTGGCGGGAGTGGGTGATCAGTTACGACTCGTCGCACCAGTATGTGCTGGGCGCGGCGGCTCTGAGCGGGACGCGCAACCTGTGGGAGCGGGCGCGCAGGTGGGGGCACATGCACTATGCCGGAATGCTGAATTGGGCGCGGCGGAGCCGGAGGCGAATGCAACAATCTCCCGGAGAGTGGCTCGGCGCGGGCTGTGCTGGCTTGGTGGCGGTGATGCTGCTGGGCAATGCGAGCCGGATTCTGCGCATGATGCGCAGAAGAGGACTGCGGGCGCACCCCGAGCGGTCGCCGGAGCAGGCAGCGGCGATGTGGTATGAGCGCATGTCGCGAACACTGGCGCGGCATGGAATGCAAAAACCGGCGGCGCAGACAGCGCAGGAGTTTGCCCGCGTGATCGAGGATGAACCGCTGCGGTCGCGAGTTGGAAGATTTACCGAGGCGTATGAGTCGGCAAGGTTCGGCAATTGTGCCGAGGATGCACAGCGGTTGCCGGAGTTGTACGAGGAAGTGGAATTGGCCGCGAAGAAGTAGATTTCGGGGAAGCGGATCAAGAAGCTTCGCCGGGAACCTCGGGAACAGCCGCAGACCTTCGGCAGCCCGGATCACTCTTTCGGCAACAGTTCGGCGAAAAGCCTTTTCAGAAGCTGACGGTATGCGCTTTCGCCGTGCGCCTGCAAATAACGATAGGCGGCAAGGCGAACCGGATTCTCGGTTGTGAGAGCCCGCCATTGTGCCTGGCTCTTGACGGGCGTGGCCTGCGAGAGCGAGCCTTGCTCTCGCCGCTGGGCGGCCAATTCTGAGGGCAGAATTCCCTTTTGGGCCCGTTCCCGGGCGCTGAGCAGGCTCAGGAAGGATTCGTGCATTTGGTAAACAACCTTGAGGGCTTCTACGGCACGGCATCCGCTGGCGACTTTACCGTCTGCGTCAACAGCATGCACGTTTGGCATTGTCCAGAGGGTCTGCATCGGTCGCTGCCACATTCTTTGGCTTGAGTAGTACACGGCATCTCGCAGGTTATGCACCTGGGCGACGGTGACAAGCGTTTCCGCGGGCGCATCGATTTCGCGGACATATTCGTTCCACACGTCGACGATGCGCTGTTCTGGGATGAGGCCGGAGGGATCGGAGACCGCCGCGTATTCGGCGTGAGCCACGCGACGGCGAATGCTGAAGGTTGTCCAGAATTGGTAGCGATGCTCGGTGAACTGCTCGGCGATTGCATCGACGAAGGCCCGCGCGTCAGCTTCGGAGTGGATGTTACCCGCCAGTTCGTCGATGTGAATCGCAGCCTGACGGTGAGCTTCATACCTTGCCCTGCCCTGCTCCAGGCTTTGCGGTGAAGTGAGATCGGGTGGCTTACCGGACTGCTGCGGAGCGCCAAACAGAAGCAACATGGCCAGCGGGATCGCGACCATCGATTCCTCCTCGGGCTTGGGCGGTTGCGCATCCGTAGGTAAGGGTTCCTGCGGACAGGAAAATATTAGCCCATCGGGGCCGCTGTGGCCAATGGTTTTGGGGAGAACTAGAAATGCCAGATGACGCCGCCGCCCACGAAGAAATTGTGCTGGCGGGACTTGCCTGTATCCGCCAGAGGCAAATTGGGCGTGCCTGACCAAAAATCGCGGACCTGGCCGCGAATGCTGAAGCGGCGCCAGAGCCGAACATCCAGACCGAATCCGCCCTGGATTACTCCCGTGGTTGAGGAAGTGCCGGGGTTCGCGCCACCGTAGATGAGGGTGTTGTTCTCGCTGAAATGACCGAATCCCGCGCCGAAGCTGACCCAGGGCGAAACCGCGGTCGAGGGAAACAGATTGAAGCGAGCCGAGGGAGTAACGAAAATCTGTTTGTAATTGGTGGGAACCACGTCGCCCCCGGAGCCGAGCTTTTCATCAAGATTGAAAACTACAGGCACTTCTCCCGAAACTGAGAAGATGGGAGTGAAAAGCAAGGGGCGGGCATAATTGACTTCGAAGGTGAGACCTTTGCCGGAGCGAACGAAGGGGTTGATGGAGGGCGCGTTTGGACCCTGAATCCCCTGATCGCTGATGAAGATGCGGCCGATAATGCCGGTCAGTTCGTTTTTTTCGTCCTGAGCCGCCGCGGAGGCGCCCAGAATAGACATCATCACTGCCAGGACTGCAATTACGGCCTGTTTCCCAGACATTTCCCCTCCAGGATGCGGGTTCGATGCTTTTCAAGCGGTAACGATTAGCCTAGCACGAAGCGCGTATTTTTCATCCACAGGCGCTTGCCTTTCGTGGTGCCGACCCTGACACGGTTGTGCAGGCGAGGCGAGCCGGACGGATGGTCCTCCGCGGATGTTAAAATAGAGAGATTGCATGGCGTTGAAGGACCTCACTATCCGCCGTTCCGGCACCAACACTAACCAAACCCCGCTGGCTGAGGGCCCGCTGAAGGTGGGCTTCGTAAGCTTGGGCTGCCCGAAGAACCTCGTCGACAGCGAGGTGATGATGGGCCTGGTAGCACGGGGCGGAGCCGAACTCACCGCACGCGCCGAGGATGCGGACGTGATTGTGGTGAACACCTGCTCGTTCATCGAGAGCGCGCAGCAGGAATCGGTGAACACAATCCTGGAAATGGCGGCGCACAAGACGAAGACCGGCGGGCGGGCGAAGAGACTGGTCGTGGCGGGATGCTTGGTGGAACGATTTCGCGATGAGATTCGCAAGAATATTCCGGAGGTGGATGCGGTAGTTGGGACTGGGGAGCTGCAGAATATTCTGGCGGCGGCGGGAATTGCGCCCACGCCGGTTGCTGCGCAGGCCAATTCTCCGTTTGTGGTGTTGCCTTCGCGGCCTGAAGGAAACGCGCGGGCCGCGCAAGGGCGCTTCTCGCGCGAATCGTGGGACGGCGCAATTGCGGATTTGCCGAATTATCTCTACGACGAAAATACGCCGAGGATTCTAGCTACGCCGCGGCACATGGCGTATATCAAGATTGCCGAGGGTTGCGACCATCCTTGCAGCTTTTGCATTATTCCGCAGTTGCGCGGACAGTTCCGCTCGCGGCGCTTCGAATCGGTAGTGGCCGAGGCGGAGCGGCTGGCACACGCCGGCGTGCGGGAGATCACGCTGATTGGCCAGGACACGACCTGCTACGGCGAGGATTTTGGATTGAAAGATGGACTGGCGCTGCTGCTCGAGAAACTCGCTGGCATTGAAGAGTTGCGCTGGATCCGGTTTCTTTACGCTTATCCCAACAAAATCACCGGCAAGCTGCTGGACACGATCGCGACGCACGAGAAGATTTGTTCCTACATGGACGTGCCGCTGCAGCATGCTTCGGCGCCGGTGTTGAAGCGGATGAAACGCGGCGGCGGAGCGGACGTCTTTTTGCGGTCGATTGCCAAGATGCGGCGCGTGATTCCGGAACTGACGCTGCGAACCTCGTTCATTGTTGGTTTTCCTGGAGAGACCGAAAAAGAGTTTGAAGAACTCTGCGAATTTGTGCGCGAAGCCCAGTTCGATTGGATGGGAACCTTCGCTTATTCCGACCAGGACGGCGCAACCGCGTACGGATTGGACAAGAAGCTTTCTCCGCGCGAGATCGAACGGCGCCGCAAGCATTTGATGGGCATTCAGCGGCAGATCAGCAAGAAGAAAAAGAAAGCGCTGCTGGGGCGCGAGTTCGATCTGCTGCTGGAGGGAACGTCGGAAGAAAGCGATCTGTTGCTGGAGGGCCGCACAGCCATGCATGCGCCCGAAATCGACGGGAAGGTCTTTGTGACCGAATTTCCTGACGGCGCGGACCCACGGCCGGGCCAATTCTATCGCTGCGAGATCACCGACGCGCACGATTACGATATAGTGGCGCGGATTATGTGATGGCTTTGGCCTAGCCAGATTTCGTGTTTGGCTTGTTGCTTGACCAATCCGTACTTTGCCTATGCCACGCAAGCGAACTCTCAAGCTCCGCTGCCCCATCTGCAAGAAACTGGTGAAGAACGGCGACGTGGAGTTTCCTTTCTGTAGTGATCGCTGCCGTACGATCGATCTGGGCAAGTGGGCCAGCGGGGCGTACGTGATTCCATCCCCGACCGCGGATGCAGACGAGCCGATCCGAGAGAGCACGCCCGAGGATCTGGACGAAGATTCGTGAAAGACATTTCCGAGATCGTGCGCACGGAGGCGGACCGCGGCGCCGCGACGGCTGTCGCAGCCCCGTTCCGCCCACGGACACCGACTTGGGCCACGGTAATCGCGACGTTTTTCGGCGTCGGCAGAATGCGTCCCGGCCCGGGCACGTGGGCGTCGGCGGCAACCGTGCTGTTGTGGATGGCGTTAGCTCACGCGGTTGTTCCCGCGTCGCGGACATCCACCGCGATCGCCGCCGCCGTTCTGGTCGCGCTGATCGGCATTCCTGCCGCCACGCAGGTCGCGCGCGGCTCTGGAATAAGAGATCCGCAGTTTGTGGTGATCGACGAAGTAGCCGGACAACTGGTGGCCCTGATTGCCGTCCCATTGACGTGGAAATCTTTGCTGGTGGGTTTTATACTTTTTCGAGCCTTCGATATCGTCAAGCCGCCTCCGGTGCGGCAACTGGAAGCGATTCCAGAGGGTGCAGGAATTGTGCTCGACGATGTGGCGGCTGGGCTTTACGCGCTGGGGGCGATGCATCTCCTGCTACACTTTGGTCTTCTAACCTGATATTGAGTCAGGAACGCCGGGGAGAGAGTTCACTCCGGGTGCAGTATGTGGACGTTGGCAGGCGGTACTGTCTTTATGGCACTTTCCGATCGAATCCTGGGCAGAAAAAACGGCGGACCGCACATTGAGTCTGTGTCGCCAGCGCTGGCGTTGGCGGGCGGAGAGATTCGCATTGCCGGCTCGGGATTGCGGCCGCAGGAATTGCGCCGTCCGCGGGTGCAGTTTGGCGACGTGGAAGGCGGAGTGGTGGTCAGTTCGGACTCATTCTTAGTGGCGCGCGTTCCCGAAGGCGCGACTTCGGGGCCAGTCGTGGTCGCGACCAACGGCCATCTCAGCAACGGGCATCCGGTGAAAGTGGCGGTGCCGATCGCGGAGAATCTGCATCCGGTGACCAGTCCGGCGCTCGATGCCGAGGGAAATCTCTATGTGACTTTCTCCGGCGCGCGCGGGCAGAAGGTTCCGGTGGCAATCTTCAAGATCGATACGAACTATGCGGTGAAGCCGTTCGTCGCCGAGATGATGAACGCCACGGCGATCGCTTTCGATCGCGAGGGACAGATGTACGTTTCGTCGCGTTATGACGGCGCGGTGTATCGCGTGGCGCCGAACGGCTCCATGACCACGTATATCGAAGGCATGGGCGTGGCCACCGGAATTGCATTTGACCGCGAGCAAAATCTATACGTCGGCGACCGCAGCGGCACGATTTTCAAGATTGCACGCGACCAGCAGATGTTCGTCTTCGCCACCCTGGAGCCCAGCGTTTCCGCCTATCACCTGGCCTTTGGCCCACGAGGCGACTTGTTCGTGACCGGGCCGACCACGTCGAGCTTTGACGCGATCTACAAAATCGATCCGCAGGGCAACGTGCATACGTTCTATCGCGGACTGGGACGTCCGCAGGGGCTGGCATTTGACGTGGCGGGCAACCTGTATGTGGCGGCGTCGCTGGCGGGCAAGCGCGGCGTGGTGAAAATTACGCCCGAGGGCAAAGCCAGTCTGGAGGTTTCAGGGCACGGCTTGGTAGGACTGGCATTCGCCCCGGGACGAAGCGTGATTCTTGCCACCACGAACGCGGTACACCATCTTTCGTGGAACATGCAAGGTCTGCCGCTTCCGCCCGAGTAGGCTCAGGCTTGGTTTCCGGTTGCGCCTGAGCGATCCGCGTCTTATTTCTCGTCGTCTTATTTCTTCGCCGTTTTCCGTTACACTTCTACTCGTGAACGCCGAGATCATTGCGGTCGGTTCGGAGCTGCTGACTCCCTTCCGCATGGATACGAACTCGCTCTACCTCACGGAGCAACTCAATCAGCTTGGTGTCGAAGTCGTTTTTAAGAGCGTGGTGGGCGACGATCTGCGCAACCTTGTCGCGGCGGCGCAGCACGCGCTGTTTCGTTCGGAGGTTGTCATCTTCAGCGGCGGACTCGGACCCACGGAAGACGATCTCACTCGCGAGGCAGTGGCGGAGGCGCTGGGAGTTTCACTGCGGCGCGATGCGGAGATGCTCACGCACATCGAGCAGCGCTTCGCGGCCCGGGGATGGAAGATGTCGCCCAACAACGCCAAGCAGGCGGATGTGCTCGAAGGCGCGACTGCGCTCGCCAACGCCAATGGCACCGCACCGGGACAGTGGATCAGCGGCAAGTTCGACGGGCGCGAAAGAATTCTCATCCTGTTGCCCGGACCGCCGCACGAGCTAAAGGCGCTATTCGAGGCCGAGTGCCGCGAACGGCTGCGCGCAAAGTTGCCGCCCGCGTTCATTGCGACGCGCGTGTTGAAAGTGGCCATGCTCGGCGAGTCGCATGTGGATGCGCGCGTAGCTCCTATCTATAAGAGCTTCGCCGACGTGCAAACCACCATTCTGGCGGGTGCGGGAGAAATTCAACTGCATTTCAAGTCTCGCGCGCAGACGGGGGAGGCTGCACAGGCGCGCGTGGATGCGGCGGCAGATGCGGTTGAAGAAGAACTCGATGACGCCGTCTTCTCGCGCAATGGCGAGTCGCTGGAACAGATCCTCGGCTACTGGCTGCAGATGCGCAATACAACTGTGGCGGTTGCGGAATCGTGCACAGGAGGCCTTCTTGGTGAACGCATCACCTCGGTGAGTGGCAGTTCGCGTTACTTCAAGGGCGGTGCAATCGTCTATTCCAACGAATTGAAAACTGAGTTGGCGGGAGTGCCCGCCGACATGATTGAGCGCCATGGCGCGGTGAGCCGCGAAGTGGCGGCAGCACTGGCAGAAGGAATCCGCTACCGCTGCGAGGCAACGCTGGGAGTGGGCGTGACCGGCGTCGCGGGTCCAACGGGAGGAACGCCGGAAAAGCCGGTGGGCCTGGTGTTCCATGCGTTGGCCAGTGACAGCGGAACGGAAGTGATCGAGCGGAAATTTCCCGGCGACCGCAAGCGGATTCGATTGTTCGCCAGCACCATGGCGATGGATATGGTGAGGAAAAAATTGATGTAGTACCGGGTAGCGAGTACCGAGCGGCAGGCGGCTACCCGGTACTCGGTACTGGGCACTCGGCACTGACCCATGCGCATTTTCGTTGCCCTCGACATTGACGACGCCATTCGCGAGCGGCTTTCGCGCTTTGTGGAGCGCGTGCATGAGTTTGCGCCCGAGGCGCGCTGGGTACGGCCGGAGTCGTTGCACGTTACGCTGAAGTTCATCGGCGAGAAAGCCGATTCGGCAGTCGAAGGGATCAAGCAGGCATTGGAAACCGTCGGTAGCTGCGCGATTGAAATGCGCCTTCGCGACTACGGATTCTTTCCCAGCGCCAAAGCTCCGCGCGTATTCTGGATCGGAATTGAGGCCGGGCCGCAACTAGCAGCATTGGCGGCGGCGGTGGATACGAGGATGGCAGCGCTGGGCGTACCGAAAGAAGAGCACGCGTTCAGCCCGCATCTGACCTTGGCGCGAGCTGCGGGCGGCTCCGGATCGCCGCACGGGCGCAAGAGGAATGTCCCCACCGGCGCGTTTCAACGCTTGCAGGAAAAACTGGCTGCCCTGCCGGCGCCGGAGTTTGGCGCCATGACCGCCCACGCGTTTCATTTGTACCGAAGCCAGCTTTCGCCGGGCGGTTCAAAGTACTCGAAGCTGGCTGGATTTGATTTGCTATAGCGCCACCATTCCGGCGCTCTCGATAGAGAATCAAGCAGGAACTTCAAATACATTGCGCACCGTCCTCCTCATCGCCGCCGTCAGCTACCTGCTGGGCTCGATCCCCTTCGGCTATCTGCTGCTGCTCATCTTTCGCGGCGAGGATGTGCGTGAAATCGGCAGCGGAAATATTGGCGCCACGAACGTTTCCCGTCGCTCACCCGCGCTCGGAGCGGTAACGCTGCTGCTGGATGCCCTCAAAGGGACCGGAGCGGTCTGGCTCACATACTTCATGGCTCCGACCTGCCCACTGATGTCAATGGCGGCGTTGTTCGCGGTTCTCGGCCACATGTTTCCGGTGTGGCTGAGGTTTCGCGGCGGTAAAGGAGTCGCCACCGGGCTGGGATCGTTCGTGGTGATCGCTCCCCAGGTTGTGCTGCTGGCGGCGGGAATCTTTATCGCAGTCGTGCTCATCTTTCGCTACGTTTCTCTGGGATCCATTCTCGCGGCCGCTGCCTTTCCACTTCTCGTTTATGAGATGCGCGCATATGGCGACTCGCCGATCGCGCTGGCGTTCATGGCCGTCACTTCCCTTCTCATCGTCGCCCGGCACCGCGAGAACATTCGCCGCCTGCTCACCGGGACGGAGAATCGACTCGGGGCAACGCCGCGATGAGCGAGATCGCAATCATCGGCGCGGGCGCCTGGGGAACGGGGCTGTCGATTGTTCTCGGGCGCAAGGGAACACATCGCATCCGCTTGTGGGCGCATGAAAAAACAATTTGCGCGACCATCGCGCAACAGCGCGTCAACCAGAAATTCCTCCCCGGCCAGCGCATCCCCGATTGCGTCACTCCTGTCCACGGCCTGGCGGAGGCGCTTGACGGCGCGACCATCGTCATCAGTGCGATGCCCTCGCAACACTGTCGCCAACTCTTCGAACAGATGCGTCCGCACCTGAAGCCTGAGACCATGATCGTCAGCGCTACCAAGGGACTCGAGGAGAGTACATTGCTGCGCATGAGCGAAGTGATTGCGCACGTGCTCGGCGATGGAAGAAACGCACCGCGTGTGGGAGCTCTCAGCGGGCCGTCGTTTGCGCAAGAGGCGGCACGTGGCGATCCGACGGCAATCACGATCGCTTCTCCGGATGCCGAACTGGCGAGTTCCGTGCAGACGGAATTCAGCGATCCCAACTTCCGCGTCTATACCAACGCAGACGTGGTTGGCGTGGAACTGGGCGGGGCGTTGAAGAACATCGTCGCGATCGCCGCCGGAATCTGCTCGGGCCTCGGTCTGGGGCACAATTCCGTGGCGGCGCTGATCACTCGCGGCTTGGCGGAGATGCCCCGGCTGGTTGTGGCCTGCCGAGGGCAGGCCGAGACCATGGCCGGGCTTGCCGGGTTGGGCGATCTGGTGCTGACTTGCACCGGCGGTCTTTCGCGCAACCGCAGTGTCGGCGTCGAACTGGGACGAGGACGCGCGCTCCCGGAGATTCTCGATGGAATGCACGGCCGCGTCGCCGAAGGAATCTTCACCACTCGCGCGGCGGCCGGATTGGCGAAGGCCCGTGCGGTTGAGATGCCAATCACGGAACAGATCAGTGCCATTCTGCATGAGGGCAAGGCGCCGCGCGAAGCGATTCGCGAACTCATGACGCGCAGCGGCAAAAGTGAGACGCACCGGCACTAAAGTCTTCGCATCTTGCGTCTTCGCATCATGCAGTTCCCGTCCAGGCGTGCCTTGGGACTGGTACTTCGGTAACCGGACCCGTGCCGGTTTTAGCCACTAGCAATACCTTCCTCGGTAGAATTCTAGATACCCGCAATTTC
The DNA here is from genome assembly GCA_003156805.1 of Acidobacteriaceae bacterium. Taxonomy (GTDB): domain Bacteria; phylum Acidobacteriota; class Terriglobia; order Terriglobales; family Acidobacteriaceae; genus Sulfotelmatobacter. Next base: position 150,213 of record PMHV01000052.1, read on the forward strand.
GCCGGCCGCTGCGACGAGGCGTCCGCGAATTGAGCCAAGGCTACTTTGTCTTCCACAACGCCCAATCCCGCGCGCATTCCGATTCTGTACGTCATCCTCGGTGTGCTCATCGTCATCAGCGTAGTTCCCATGTATTTTTACTCGGAGCAAGTGGAGGCGATTAACCGGGACCGGCTGAAAACCAACGAGATGCTGCTGCAAAACACGGTGACGCGATCGCTGGCCGACGATCTTTCTCAGCACGAGCAGTCGCTGCGCATGATGCTCGCCAACCTTTCGTCGGCGATCCAGGTAGCCAGCGGCGGGGACATCGGCAGCAAGAACATTGAGGCCCCGGAGCTGCGTGCGTTACTCGAGAATTTTGTTTCTTCTTCCGATGAGATCGCCTATGCCACCCTGCTGAACTCCGAAGCAAAGGGTATTTCCGCCGGCCGGGTTGCACCCGACGCTTTTCTGCAGCGGGAGCTGCAACATGCCTACGATGCGGCGCGAGATGGCCGGGCGTACAACGGTCAGGCGCTGGTGCTGGGTGGCGGAAATTCGGCTCACACAGTCCTGCTGGTCAGCCGCCCGGTCAACTATGGTGGGCGCTTTCTGGGGATGGTGGGAGCCGTCGTCGATCTGGAATTCCTGATTCGGCGGTTGCGCGAGGTTAGCGGGGGGGGACTAATCCCCTATGTGGTCGACGCTCAAGGGCGGCTGGTGGCGGCGGGTACGGCACAGTATGCGACCGGGCAAGACATGAAGAGCCTGGAAATCGTTCGCAATTTTGTGGACGAAGGCAACAAGGTCCAAGTGGATGCCACCAAAGAGTTCAAAGTCAACGAAGGAAACCACAGCGTCGATATGCTGGGAACCTATTGCCCGGTGGTGGCGCTGGACTGGGCGGTGGTGGTGCAAAAGCCGCGTTCCGAGGCTTATCGAGGAGTCTATGAAATGCAGCGTACGGCCCGCCTGCTGGCGATCCTGGCCGTCCTGCTGAGCATTGCCGTCAGTATTTTCGCGGCGCGCCGCATCACCAATCCGCTGCACGTGTTGACCCAGTACAGCCGCGCCATCGCGCGCGGAGATTTCTCACAGCGCGTTCACCTGTGGAGCCGCACCGAGATTGGCGAACTGGCGGACACCTTCAACACCATGTCGCAGGAGCTCGAGCATTTCGTGGAAGATTTGAAACGGGCGGCGGAAGAGAATCGTGCCTTGTTCATGGGCTCGATCCAGATGCTCGCCGGAGCGGTCGACGAAAAGGACCCCTACACGCGCGGCCATTCCGACCGGGTTACGCGCTATTCGCTGATGATCGCGAAGGAAATGGGCTTGTCGCCAGATTTTCTTGAGACCTTGCGGATTTCCGCGCAGCTTCACGACGTGGGCAAGATCGGCATTGAAGACCGCATCCTGAAAAAACCGGGAGCGCTGACCGCCGAAGAATTTGAAGTGATGAAGACGCACACCACCAAAGGCGCCAACATTCTGCGTCCGGTGCAACAACTCGAGGAAATGCTGCCCGGAATCGAACTGCATCACGAAGCGCTCGACGGCCGCGGCTACCCTTACGGGCTGAAGGGCGAACAGATCCCGCTGTTGGCGCGCGTGATAGCGGTGGCCGACACCTTCGACGCTCTGACCACGAATCGGCCCTACCAGCAGGCTCACAGTTCCGAAGACGCGTTGCGCATCATTCAGAATCTTGCCGGCAAGCGCCTCGATCCGGCAGCGGTGGCTGCGCTGATGGCAGTCTACGAACGAGGCGAGATTCGCGTGCAACGCGTCGTGGTGGTCCGGCCACCCAGTTCCGAGGCAGCCGCAAAAGCTGTCGGCGCGGGCGCTGCCGATCCAGCCCCTCTATCCGTTACGCAGGAAATCACCGCTCTCGAACGAACCCGCGCTTAACCAGCCTTCCTGGGCAAACGTGTGGCCCAGCTTAGTTCCGCACGAACGAATGAGGTATGCTGCTCTGCGCTTCTCTCTAGGTTGCGATGCAAACTAGTTACTGGGAACGTTCCGTCTGTCCCCGAATTTCTCTTGTCCAGCCCTGAACTGCCCCACTCAAGCCAAAACCAGCCTTGAGCGGGCCACCCGCCCGTGTTATACTCGCCGCCCGAGATGCGGGCCACCCGCCAGGCGCTCAGAAGTACGCCCCGGAGGGCGCTGGCGCGGAGGGGTCGAATGGCCCGAGTGTCGGGCGGCCGCCATCCGCTGAAAAAGGAGATCCGTATGAAGCGCCGCATGGTTCTGTTGCTGCTGGCTTGGAGCTTGCCCGCAGCCGCGCTGGCGCAGGAGGGCACCGGTCCCGACTGGCCGATGTACAACGGCACCCACGACAGCCAGCGCTACTCGAGCCTCGACCAGATCAACATCGGCAACGTCAACGAGATCCACGCGGTATGGGCCTTCCAGACCGGCATCGCCAACCCGAACATCTCGTTCGAGAACACCCCAATCGTCGTAGACGGCGTGATGTACGTGTCGACGGGGAACAACATCATCTATGCCATGGACGCCGCAACCGGCGCGCTGAAGTGGTCCTACGATCCGAAAGTCAAGGTCTATACCGGCGCCATCGGTAAGATCGCCCCCGGTATAGACCAGCAGCTCAAGCTGTGCTGCGGCCAGAACAGCCGCGGTTTGGCCTTCTATAAGGGCCGGATCTACATGGGCACGCTCGACGGCCGGCTGATCGCGCTCAACGCCGAGGACGGCTCGGGCGTGACGACGTTCACCGACTCGATCTTGAAGACGCCGGGGCAGGTGCAGGTGCTCGACCTCAAGCAAGGCTACAGTTGGACGGCCGCGCCGATCGTCTGGGACGACAAGATCTTTTTTGGCGCCGCCGGCAGCGAGTACCGTACTCGCGGCGAGTTCAGCGCCCACGACGCCAACACCGGCAAGCTGCTCTGGAACTGGTACACCATCCCAGCACCGAACGAGCCGGGCGGCGACACCTGGCCGAACAAAAAGGTCAAGGACAAGTTTCCTTACGAGATCGGCGGCGTGGGGGTGTGGATGAACCCGACGATCGACGTCGCCAACCGACAGGTGATCTTCGGCACCGGCAATCCGAACCCCGACTGGCATGGCGAGAACCGCGCCGGCGACAACCTCTATAGCTGCGCGGTCGTTTCGCTCGACGCCGACAAGGGAACGCTGAACTGGCACTTCCAGGAGGTCCGCCACGATCTGTGGGACTACGATCAGGCGGCGGCCCCGATCCTGTTCACGTCCACCATCAGCGGCCAGCCAGTGGAAGCCGTGGGCGCGGCGGGCAAGACCGGCTGGTTCTACATCCTCGACCGCAAGACCGGCAAGCCGCTGATCGAGATGAAAGAGATCGACGTGCCGCAAGCCCCGGGACAGGCCACGGCGAACAAGCAGCTCGTGCCGGCGACCGTGGAGCCTTTCGTGCCCCACAAGAACATGTGGGCGCCACCAACGCTCGACGGCGTCTTGGCTTCTCCCGGCTTGAGCGGCGGCTCGGAGTGGAGCCCGATCTCATTCAACCCGAAGCTCAACTACGCTTTCGTGTCGGCCATCGAGAAGGAAGTGGTCTTCTGCCGGGTACCGACGCTTGCGGAGTGGGGACACAAGCCGCCGACGGAGGCAGGCCAGGAGTGCAACCGTGTTGCGAAACTTAGCGCAGTTGCTTCCAAGATCTCGCCGTTCGATACCGGCGGCGCGGCCATCATCCCGCCGCCCCCGGCGGTGCAGCCGCACGGCGCGTTCATCGCCATCGACGTCAACACCTACGCAGCTTCCGCCGGCTTCATTCAACGTCACCCATTGTTTCTCATTTGGATGGGCCGAGGGCGCGACTACTACTTATGGGGAAGCGATGGCTATCTCATTATCTGCGCAATCCTGGCCGAGATGCTACTGCTGTATTTCGGATGGAAGCTTGCACAGGCGCTGTCCTTTTCGATACTTTGGCTGTTTATCGCCTTTGCGGGTCTCATCAGACGAATGTTCCGTATTGAGAAGCGTAGCTTGATTCCGTTGGGCGGATTTGCTCTCACGGCTTTGGGTGAATGCCTGGAATTTGGAGTCAGGACAATCAGGCTGTTCGCCGAAACCAGTCATTGAAACCCCGACAGGAAAAACCGGGGGGGAAAACCGGGGACAGACGGGACGTTCCCCAGTTTTCAACGACTAGCCCCCTTGTGACATCTGACCTTGCGCACAGCCCCCAATTCGTTCCATCATTGTCTCAGCAGCGGAAGTACACGCAGCCATACCGGCAAGGACGCTCCCTAAGAATCGGCCCGTAAGTCCCATGCTTTCAAGATTTTGCGATAAGACCTTTGTTATGAATATTTTGCGAGGAATTCCGCCGGCCAATAGCCGGTAAGTTGCTGATTCTAGATATTTTGCAAAATCGAGGGGGGAGGGGGTAGGGTAACCAAAATATAAACTTACAGCCCAAAACGGGACGCTCAGGCGCTCGTGCCCATGTTTGCCAAGGTATGTGTGCCAAGGTATGCCATGCCAAGGTATGCCAAGTCAGAGCGTTTCCGGTCTTCGTGTCCATCTTGCCGGCATGAACTTGTGCCATTGCATCACCGTCATGCAAGCGCCGACCAAAGCCTGTTGCGCCTGCCGTTTCGGGCAGTAGGCCGCACAGTTCCTCGATGGTCCAGACATGAACGATCCAGACATGATATGAGATTCCCACTTCCATCGCCGGAGTGATCGGCGCATGCGATGCAGTGAAGAAAGACGAAATCAGACTGACCCACCACCGCTGCCTCCGACCGCTATAATGAATTCTCGGCGCCCCGCATGATTCAAACCCTGTTCGGCAGCACGGAAGAGACCAAGCCCGGCTTATTTGACCGCATGAAACAGGCGGTCACGCGTACGCGTGAGAATTTAGCCCAGCGCATCGACGACGTGGTTTCGCTGGGCAAAGAAATCGACCGGGCCACGCTCGACGATCTTGAAGGCACTTTGATAAGCGCCGACCTGGGAACGACCACCACGCACGAAGTATTGGCCAAGCTTCGCGAGAAAGCCGATCGCAAGCAGATTAAAGACGTGAACGAACTCAAGCGGCTCTTGAAAGAAGAACTGCTGGCCATTTTGAATATGGCGAACCAGCGGCCGGTCGAGAGAGTCGAGGGAACTCCGGAAGTGATTCTGGTGGTTGGCGTGAACGGCACGGGCAAGACGACGACCATCGGCAAGCTGGCTCAGGTTTTTCGTTCGCAGGGCAAGAGCGTGCTGCTGTGCGCCGCCGACACGTTTCGCGCTGCCGCGATCGATCAACTGGAAATCTGGGGCCAGCGTACGGGGACCGAAGTCATCCGGACCAAGCCCGGCGGCGATCCCGCAGCCGTTCTGTTCGACGCGCTGCAATCCGCGGCGGCGCGCAAGAGCGACTATGTCATTGTCGATACCGCCGGTCGCCTCCACACCAAGACCAGCTTGATGTCGGAGCTGGAAAAAATGCGGCGCACGGCGCAACGCATCATCCCCGGTGCGCCTCACGAAACTTTGCTGGTGATGGACGCGACCACCGGCCAAAACGGTTTGCAGCAGGCGCGGCTGTTCACGCAGTCGGCGGGAGTTACCGGCATTGTTCTGACCAAGCTGGACGGCACCGCCAAGGGCGGCGTGGTGGTTGCCATTTCGCGGGAGCTTGGCTTGCCGGTTCGCTATGTTGGCGTCGGCGAAAAAGCCGGCGACTTGCTGCCGTTCGATGCAAGAGCATTTGTAGACTCTCTGTTCGAGTAGGAGCGACTATGCCGCAAGCTAAGAAACGCTCGCGATGGAAGACGCTGTTGGAATTGTTGCGACGTCGGTTCGGTAAAAAGCAGCCGCCGCCTCCCGCCGATCCTTATGCATATCGGATGGCGCCGGTGCGCCGCGGACCACAAGGCCGCAGCGGCGCGGCGGTCGCTGAAGTGGAAGACGACGATTCCTATCGCGCGTTCCCGCCGCGCAAATCATAGTCTGTGTTTCGCAGATCCGCAGTAACTTCTTGACGTCATGCCCGACCGCTCCACTGACGAACAGTTTCTGCACCGCGCACTCGACCTCGCCCGCCAGGGCCTCGCGCTGGCTTCGCCCAATCCCCTGGTCGGCGCGGTCCTCCTGGACCCAAGCGGAAACATTGTAGGCACTGGCTCTTATACATATGACGGCGTCAAGCACGCGGAGGTTCAAGCCATCGAACACGCCGGCGGCAAGGCGCGCGGCGCCACGCTCTACATCAATATGGAACCTTGCTCTCATCAGGGCCGCACTCCGCCATGCGCCGATGCGGTGATTGCCGCCGGAATCCGCCGCGTGGTCGCGTCCATGCCCGATCCAAATCCGAAGGTGAGCGGCCGCGGTTTCGAAAAGCTGCGCGCAGCGGGAGTGCTCGTGGAAGTTGGAGCGCTGGAAGCGCAGGCTCGCCAATTGAACGAAGCTTTCGCCCGCTACATCCGTCACGGCGTTCCGCTGGTCACACTTAAGAGCGCGATGACTCTTGATGGCAAGATTGCACCGCCACCTAAAGCACAAGGTCATACGGAGAAAACTCCTGACGATAACGAGTTTCGCGGGAACTGGATCACGGGCGAAGCGGCTCGCGCTCACGCGCATGAACTGCGGCACGCGCACGATGCCATTCTGGTGGGAATTGGCACAATCCTCGCCGACAACCCCTTGCTTACCGACCGCAGCACAGGTCCGCGGCGGCGACGGTTGTTGCGTGTGATTCTCGATTCCCATCTGCGGCTGCCGCTCGATTCGCGACTTGTGCGCAGCGTGGCCAAACAAGGTCCGGACGCGAACGATGTGCTGGTGTTCTACTCCGTCGATGATAAAGATAAGAATACCGAAAAGAAAAAAGAAGAGCTGGAAGCGCGTGGAGTTCGAGTCGAGCAGATTTCTTCCGACAAATCGGACGGACGTCTTGATCTCCGTGAAGTTTTGCGATGCCTCGGACAACTCGAAATTACCAGCCTGCTGATCGAAGGCGGAGCTGCCGTAAACTGGACAGCGCTCGCCTCGCGCGTCGTGGATAAAGTATTCCTGTATTACGCGCCCGTCATTCTCGGCGGGACGGATTCGATTCCATTCGCTGCCGGACAGGGGTTCCGAGATATGAATGAAGCGGCGCAAATAAAGCGTGTAAGTCTGCACCGCTTCGGCGAGGACTTCGCAGTCGAAGGCTATTTGCGCGATCCCTACGGAGAATGAATTTTCTTTCACCACGGAGACACGGAGACACGGAGAAAAACCGTTCCACGATTTTCTCAGTGCCTCAGTGCCTCCGTGGTGGATTAGTATTCTGAGTTCATCGTTCAGAACTTTTGTCTTCACGCTCATCAGGAGATCCAATGTTTACTGGCATCATCGAAGAAGTTGGGCGCATCGCCCGCATCGAGCAATGCGGCGAAAACCGCCGCATCACTATCATGGCCGAACGCGCGCCGGGAGCGCTGAAAACCGGCGACAGCGTTTCCGTCAGCGGCGTGTGCCTGACCGCGCTCCACATCAAACCGGGTTCGTTCTGCGCCGACCTTGCGCCGGAGACGTGGGCACGCACTTCTTTTTCCCGCATTCGCGAGGGCGCGTCGGTGAACCTTGAATTGCCCATGAAAGCCGATGGCCGTTTCGGCGGCCATATCGTGCAAGGCCACGTGGATGGCGTGGGCAAGCTGATCGCGCTCGATCGCATCGCCGATTCGGAGAACTGGTGGCTGCGTGTGGAGCTGCCGCGCGAGGTGGAAAAATATACCGTGTACAAGGGTTCCATCTGCATTGAAGGCATCAGCCTGACCGTGGCGCAATCGGAAGACGCACTCTGCACTGTTGCGCTCATCCCGCACACGCTGGAGATGACCAATCTCGGTTCGCTCCAACCTGGCGATCCGGTGAATCTGGAAGCTGACCTGATCGCCAAGTACGTCGAGAAAATGATGAAGCGCGATTCGGCCCAGAGTTCGCTGACCATCGAGGAGTTGGTGCGGAAGGGATTCTGAGCAAGTCGAGTCCCAGGAGGTTGCGGAAAAACACATTTCGCGCGGGAAGAACGACCACTGGGGCTAAAGCCCGCACTCATTACAGACGCCTTACGCGGCGCTGAAGCGCCGCTCTTCCACGGGCCGCAGTGGATTTCTCCACGGAATAAATTCTTTGGCGGGGCGAGTGGGTTCGGGAACCAGTCATGCCTGCGATCGAAAAACAACGGGTAGACCCTCCCCCCCTTTTTGCATAGTCTCTGGAATCATCGAGTTGGCGCGAAATTCCTCGCAAGGTACGGTTGTCAAAGAACTTAAATACTAAAGTCTTTCGAACAAAGGACTATAGGACGGGACGATCCCCGCGGTGCGCGGCAGTCACGGCCTCGGTCATCATCGCGCAAGTTCGATGCTGTGGACAAGGTTAGATGTCACACGCTGCTGTGGAAAATCTGTGGGCTGCGGATTGAGGTAGCTTTTCTAGTCGCCGGTGCCGGAGAGCTCGATGACTTCCGGCTTGGAGGAGGCGTTGTCTGTTATGGAAACGAGGCCTGACTTCGCGCCTTGCGACTGGGGCGAGAAAGTTACGCTGATGGAGCAGCTCGCTGCGGGCGCGACCTGCGAATGGCAGGTGGTGGAACTCATTTTGAACTGGCCTGTGACGGTGATGCCAGAAATTTTCAGCGTGGCGGAGCCGGTGTTGGTGAGGGTGACACTCTTCGGAGCGCTGGTGGCGCCCACGGTTTGCTTGCCGAAGGCCATTGCCGTAGTGGGCGAGAATGCGACGACGCCAGTGTTGAGCATGGTGATGACGGAGTTATTGACATAGCCCGCTACGGCGATGTCGGGCCTCCCGTCTCCGTTGAAGTCGGCGAGCGCCGCGAACCACGGGAACTTGCCGGCGGGATACGAGGTTGCGAGTCCGAACGTACCGTTGCCTTTGCCTAAGAGCACGCTGACCGTGCCGGACTCCGGGCCGTAGTCGGTAGTGATAAGGTCCGGATTGCCGTCGCCATTCACGTCGGCGGCGGCCACAGAATGGGGCTGCGTGACGGGGTACTGTACGCCCTTCTGAAACGTGCCGCCGCCGTTCCCCAGGAAAACGGCCACGCCTCGCCCTTCAAACTCCGCCACCGCGAGATCGGCCTTGTGATCGCCATTGAAGTCCGCCGTTATGATCGACCCCGGCGAGGGCCCGACGGGATAAGTTTCGCCGACGCGGAAGGTTCCGTCGCCGTTGCCGAGCAGGATCTGGATCTGCGAGGTGCTGCCCCAGTCCTGGGTCACGGCCAAATCCAACTGCTTGCCGGGGCCGAAGTAGCCGGCCGCCAGGGCCATCACGGGGAATTCGAGGCTGGTGACGATGGGCGACTCTTGGAACGTTCCGTCGCCGTTGCCCAGCATTACGTCCACGCAGGCGCAATTTGACGCGATCGCGACATCGATCTTGCCATCGCCGTTGAAATCTCCCAGTACGAGGGCGCTCGGGTACTGAACCGTCTGGGAATTGATCGCGGCTTGGAAGGTCCCGTCTCCATTGCCGAAAAGCACGCTCACTCCGTTGCCGTCGAGCGCGACGAGATCGAGATTCCCGTCGTGGTTGAGGTCCAGCGCCAGGATGGACTCGGGGCTCGCGCCCACTTCGTAGGCGGTGGGCGGGCCGAAGGTTCCGTCGCCGTTCCCCAGAAAGACCTGGATCTGGGTCGTCTGCAAGATGGAGGCGGTGGCCAGGTCCATCTTGCCGTCGCGGTTGAAGTCTCCCACTGCGATGGAAACGGGGCTTGGGAGGGTGGCGAAGTTGCTGCGCGTTTCGAACTGGGCGCCAGCAAGGGCGCAGCTGGCCGCGAGGAAAACGGCGGCTAGGACAGCCCAGCGGGTTTTGCGGGCTTGCTCCACAGGCCTCCTGAGGCGTCGCAAAAAACAGGGTGTCGCGCACCTGGACGGGGGGGCTTGTCCAGCGCCAAGAAATCATATCATCAGGCAACCTTGGGCGCGGCTGGCTGGTGGTCTGCCCCAAGGCGCTAGCCGCCCGTGCCGGAGAGTTCGATGACTTGCGGCTTCGACGAGGCGTTGTCGGTGATGGAGATGAGGCCTGACTTCGCGCCTTGCGACTGGGGCGAGAAGGTTACGCTGATGGAGCAGCTTGCGGCGGGCGCGACCTGCGAATGGCAGGTGGTGGAACTCATTTTGAACTGGCCTGTGACGGTGATGCCAGAGATTTTCAGCGTGGCGGAGCCGGTGTTGGTGAGCGTGACAGTTTGCGGAGCGCTGGTGGCGCCCACGGCTTGTTTGCCGAAAGCCATCGGCGTGGTGGGCGAGAATGCGACGACGCCAGTGTTGAGCAGGGTGATGACAGAGTCGCCGATATTATTTGGCACTACTACGTCGATCTTATGGTCGCCGTTGAAATCGCCGGTGGCGGGGAATACGCATTCATTGCCCAGGGGAAAACTCACACCCGGCTGGAATGTGCCGTCGCCGTTGCCGAGATATGTGACCACCTGATTTAAATCGAGGCCTGCGACGGTAACGAGATCGGGCTTGCCATCGCCGTTGAAGTCGGCGGTGGAGATACCGGCGGGAAAGGATCCCGGGATCACCTGGCCCTGCCGGAAGCTTCCCTCGCCATTGCCCAGCAGAATCGCGATCTCACCGACCTCGGGCTCGGCGAGTGCCAAGTCCAGGTTTTTGCTGCCGGTGACGAATTGGCCAACTGCAATGGTGGCGTAGTCGTCGATATGGTAGGTCTCGCCGCGCCGGAAGGTTCCATCGCCGTTGCCCAGCATGACCTCAAGTTGGGAGTCGCCAAAGGTTTCGCTGGCCACGATGTCGAGCTTGCCATCGCCGTTGAAGTCGCCGCTGGCGGCGGCGAAGGCGGAAGTTGCCAGAAGCGTCAAAATGGGCGCGCCGAAGGTGCCATCGCCGTTGCCGAGCAGGACTTCGATACAGCCGCAGCTTCGGTATTCGTTGGTCAGCGCCCAAATGTCGGGCTTGCCGTCGTTGTTGAAGTCTCCGACTCCGGCGAGGAAAGGTCGCCCGAGCGTGGCGTAGGGAACGGCCTGCTGAAAGGTCCCGTCGCCGTTTCCGAGCAGGACATAAACGCTGTCGGTGAGAGACTCCCCTATCACGAGGTCCAGCTTGCCGTTATTCCGCAGGTCAGCCACGGCGACGGAGTTTGGGGGCTCGCTCCCGACCGTGTAATAGGTAGGTTTCCCGAACGTTCCGTCCCCATTTCCGATCATGATCGCGAGGTGGTTGGTGGAGTACACGGTGATGGCGGCGACGTCCAGCGCGCCGTCTCCATTAAAATCCCCAACGCCGAGGGCCCAAGCCTCCGCCGTGACGGGCATACTCGCCCGCGTCTCCAATTGGGCAAAGCCCAGCCCGCAGCTGGCCGCGAGGAAAACCGTGCCTAAGGCGCCGAACCGGGATTTCCGGGCTTGCCCCACGTGCCTCCTGCCGCTGAACTCATAGATTGCTGGCGGGGCGCCAGTTCGGAGATGTTACCACCGTTTCGCGGGGAATTGGCCCTTACGCTTCGATCTTCAATTCATCCAGTTGCAGGAATTCCTGCACGATGGGTTCGGGAGATTTTTCCATTTCGGCGTAGGTTCCGAAGAAGATGGCGCGGCCTTCATGCAGGAAGACGACGCGCTCGGCTAATTTTTGCGCCAGCCGCATGTCGTGGGTGACGACGATGCTGGTCAGCTTGAGTTGAATCTTTAGCCGCTTGATCAGGTCGCCGAGAAGTTGCGCCATCAGCGGATCGACCATGGTGGTGGGCTCGTCGTAGAGAACGCATTCGGGCCGCGCGGCGAGCGCGCGGGCGATGGCCACGGAGCGCTTCATGCCGGTGGAAAGATCGGAGGGAAGCAGGTCGCGCATCTCCTGCACTCCGACCATCTCCAGCAGGCCGTCGACAATCTGATAGATTTCCTGTTCCGTCAAACCGCGAGTTTCGCGCAAAGGGAAAGCCACGTTTTCGCCCACGGTCAGCGAATCAAAGAGCGCGCCGTTCTGAAATACGATGGTGACTTTCTTGCGAATGGGCTCCATCTGCTCTTCGGCGTAGCCGGTGATGTCCTGGCCGGCGACGATCACGCGGCCGGAATCGGCTTTGAGGAAACCCATGATGATTTGCAAAGAGACGGACTTGCCGACGCCGCTGCGACCGAGAATGCAGACGGTTTCGCCGGGAACAACGTTAAAGCTGACGCGGTCGAGGACGTGGTTATCGCCGAAGCTCTTGGAAACTTCGCGAAACTCGATGTAGTGTTCAAGCGGTGCGTTGTCGGGCATGGTTCAATTCACTCTACGCGATCCTGGTTTGCAGTTTCTCGATTTGATGGTGGTGGTGCAGTTTGAAAATACTCCAGCGCGAGATCCCCTTCGGCTTCGCTCAGGGCAGGCTCTCGCCCCGCTGGAGAAAACGCGGGGCTTCGGGATGACGCCGTGCCGTTGAGGTCCAAACTACACCACTACCGATTTGATTCAACTCGCCGCTTTTTCTTGCGCCGATTTCAAGTCTTTCTCGGTGTTGAGATTGCGGAAGATTTCCGGCGAGAAACCTGCCGCTTCAAGTTCTTCTTGTTCGACCGCCGTGGTTACGACCATGGCAAACAGAGGGTCGATCTTATAGCGCGCCGCGCGCAAAGCACTCTCGGCGGCTTCGCCGAATGGGCGGCGATAGACCGCACACAGGGGTTCCCATCGGCCTGCCACGCGCGGCACGGTTGCTGCCGCATTTGACACGCTCTGCGCCCGCCGGATCAAAAACTGCAGAAATGACGGCGGCACAAAGGGCGTATCCACGGCCAACACCAGGTTCAACTCCACCGACGAAGCCTGAAGAGCGGCGTGGATTCCGCCCAGCGGACCACAGTCGCGGAAAACATCTTCCACCACCGGCGCGAATGCGGCGAACTTCCCGCTGAACTTCTCGCTGAACTTCTCGGCTGCGCCCACGATGCGCACGTCCGGGGTAACCGACCGCGTCACGTCCAGCGCACGCGCCAGCAGGGTGCGGCCCTCAAACTCCACGAAGGCCTTGTCTCTTCCCATACGCGTGCTCTTGCCGCCGGCAAGAACGAACGCGGCGACCTCAGGGGCAAAACTCTCTGCCATGCCGAGATGATACACGCGAGCCCGCCGCGGCCAGCGCGTGGAAGACTTTGCACAGGCTAAATCCCTGCAACTACAAGAGTTGCCTTCGGGGCCACATCCTCGCCTGACCCCAAGGTAACTACCCAAAGGCTCGGCTCCGGGAGATGATGAGAGTGTCTCTGGCCGCTCCCCGGTCCGGACGCAATCATCATGCCGCAGAAGAAGATTATGGATGTTCTCATGCTGGGGCGCTGCTCGCACGAGTTTTCCTGGCCGCGGCGCGGCGATGATGGAGACTATTACCAAATTTGCCTGCTGTGCGCGGCCGAATACAAGTACGACTGGACCACCATGCGCCGCACCCAGCGCGTGGAGCACGGGAAGCCGGAAACCGGCATCCGGCGCAGCCACCCGCACGAGAAGAAGCCATCCTGGGTGCCGCGCGCCCGGCGACTCAAACTCGAATTGCCCCTGCGCTACCGGGTCAACAGCACCAGCATATGGCACGAAGGCATCATCGAAAACCTGAGCCAGACCGGTGTTTTATTTCAGGGGCCGCAGCAGCTGCCCGTCAATGCGCTGATTGAAATGGTGTTCGAAATGCCGGAAGAAATCTCCGGACAAAAAAACCGCAGCGTGTTGTGCCAGGGCCGGATCATGCGCGCGAAAGCCACTGCGGACGCGGAAGCCAACGAGGATCAAGAAAACGACAACGAAGCCGGCGCGGGCCTGGCCGCTTCCATTGTCGACTACAGATTCCTCCGCCAGAGCTGACGCTCTCTGGCGGATCACTGCCGCCGATTGCCGGATGTCCAGTGCGGACCAGGCCGCAAAGGCTGCGGGCCTGCCACGATTCCGGCACGAATTCCTCCACAAAAACTGCTTGTGCATCTAAACTGTAACGATGTTTTGGAGCAAGTCGTGCCTGCACCGTTTCCGGAGTCGAGTCATGAGGAAATCTTCGCCACTGCTCACAGTTCTTATGTCGGCGGCCGCTCTGGTTGTGGGTGTGAGTTGCGGACACAAGCCAGACGACGCCAAGATTTCCGGCGACATTCAGACGAAGTTCAGCCAGGATTCCGGCCTTTCCAGCAAGCACCTCAGTGTGCGGTCGAACGACGGCGTAGTAACAGTCGCCGGCAATGTAGACAGCGACGCGCAACGCGACGCTGCCGCGCGGCAGGCGGCGTCGGTGGCCGGAGTGAAGGTAGTGGTGAACAATCTGCAGGTGCGGAATGCGGTTGCAGCTACGGCCTCGCCAGCGCCGGCGTCACCAGCCAGGCAGGAGTTCAGCAGGGCTCAAGCTCAGAATTCCAAACCTGCCCCAGGCAAGAAGTCGCGCAGGTCCGGCGAGGCCGACGATGCTGCGTCGACAAGCGACGCGCCTCCATCACAGGCGGCCACAACGGCCGACAACTCGCAACCGCAGCCGCCGTCCCCGGATGCGCCGCAAGCTCCGCCGTCCGTTGCGGTTGCCGCAAGTGCTCCGCCGCCGCCGCCCGTTTCACCTGCTTCACCCGCTTCAGCTGTTTCACCCCAGCAGCCGCCGCCGCCGAAGAAGTTGAACATTGACCAGGGCACGCCGATTTCGGTTCGCCTCATCGACAGTATCGACAGCGAAACCAGCCAGGTCGGAGATCCGTTTCACGCCACGCTGAACGCTCCTCTTTCCGCCAATGGAGTGGAAGCCATTCCAGCGGGCACCGACATCACCGGACACATCGTTGACGTGAAGAGCGCGGGCAAGTTCGCCGGACAGTCGGTGGTGGTGTTGCAACTCGATAGCATCACGGCGGATGGCAACAGTTACAGCCTGCAGACCGACCAGTACCGGAAGGAAGGCAGTTCGCGGGGAAAAAGTACAGGCGAAAAGGTGGGCGCCGGGGCGGTCGTCGGAGCAGTGCTTGGCGGCATCCTGGGTGGTGGAAAAGGCGCGGGAATCGGAGCTGCGGCCGGCGCCGGCGCAGGAGGCGGCGCGCAAGCTGCCAGCAAAAATCAGAAGATCAAACTGCCTGCGGAAACCGTCCTGAACTTCACCTTGCAGGCTCCGCTCGCCGTAACCAAAGCGCCGAACCCGAATGCCGACCGGCCGAAGTTGGGCAATTCGCAATAGGAGCGCCGAAACCAACCCAGGCTTTCGTGCGCGACGGTGGAAGTAAAATGGTGGAACGGCAATAGCGGAATTCGCGCTGCGGGCTTGCGTCCGGCACCTCGTTAGAATTCTACGCGGGCCCAGGTGCAGTCTTCCTGGGTTCGCCGCGTTTTTCTTCAGAATCGACGGAAAACAGCATGTAGTGGTCGAAGCTGTGCCGCCGGTAGTAGCGGTGACGGCGGAAATCGAAATAAATCTCCGCGCTCTTCGGCAGCCAGAGCTGAAGATTTTTCTTCGGGAACCGGACGGCCATGTACTCCACGATCTGGTGTTCGCTGAGAAGCTGGATCTCAGGCATCGGACTCACCAACTCGGATTCGATACGCACGATCTGGAAACCCTCGGCCGAAATCCAGGCGCGGCCCTTCAGCCTCACCGCATAGACCTGATTGCCTACCTTGTAACTGTGGATCCGGCTGGGCCGATTATCGCGCTGGCGGAAGTGGACCAGCCACGTGGCCTGCCCATGCCAGCCTCCCAGTCCCTCGCACGTCATTTCAAAGTTGTCCCGCATGAGTGGATGGAAGACCAGTGCCAATGCGGCGAAGCCTGTGCTGGCGATCTGGTCGGGATAACCGGCCAGGTTCAGTTTGTCCGCGCGATACTCGTTGACGGTCACCAGACCCGGTTCAGACTCCGACATCGAAGCCACGTAGTTGAACTTTCGCGTCTCCGTTCTTATCGGGTTGCCCATTTGGTCGAGAGTCTGGTGCAGCAGATCTTCCACCGCAGCCATGCGAGAAACATCTTCCACCAACTGCTTCACGCGATCCCCGGCTCCATCGATTACTTTTTCCGAAGGGCAGGCCACACCCGCCGCCAGCACCGGCTGGAGATCGTCAACGCCGGGCGGCTGCCACGTCTTCAGGGAAAGTCCGGGACCAGGCAAAGCTAGCAGCGGGTCCATTCCCGAGAGAGAAGCCTCCGTTCTCGTTGCGGACTCCACGGACCTCGGACTGGAGTCGTATTGCCGAATCTCCGCAATCAGATTGCGCACTTGCCCAGCCATGGGATGACGCGGCGAATCTTGCAAGAAAGCATTCAGCGCCTCAACGCCCTCCTCATCGCGTCCCATCCCCACCAGGGCCTGGCCAAGAACCAGTTGGGCGGCACGGGCCTTGCTCTTGCCTTTATCGATCGAAACCTGAGCCTCGTCTCGCGCTTTGTCGAAGTTCTTCTGTCGCAGATAAGCATCGGCCAGCAGGTTGTGGGGAAGCCAGTTTTCAGAATCAGCCACTACCGCTTGTTCCAGCGCCGAACGCGCGGCAGCGTAGTCCTGCCGTTCCAGCCCCACCCTGCCGAGCAAAGTGAGCGCCTGCACATTATGCGGATTGAGGTTCGTGGCCGTGCGAAGATAATTCCCCGCTCGCGCGTAGTCTTTCTTCTGAAAATACAAGTATCCCAGCAGAAAATTCAGGTCGGGGTTGGTTGGAACCAGTTGGTAGGCGTCGCTGAGCTGTTTCTGAGCTTCCTTGAAATTGCCCGACTTCAGTGCCGCGACGCCATGCTTGGTTTCCTTGCGTGCTTTCGCCGGCATGGCGGCGCCTGCCACATCAAGATTCGCCGCCGCAGGGTCGCGCTGCAACACAACGCTGAGCTCAAGCGGGTGCGGCTGGTTCATCAACTGCATCTCTTTATGCGCGCTGAGATAGCCGACCGCGCTCACCTCAACGTCGTAACTCCCGAACGCTACGTTGGTAAACACCGCTTGCGAAGTGTCTTCCGTGGTCTGCCAGGTAGCGGCTTGGCTACGCAGGTCCACCAACTTGGCCAGCGCCTGCCGGTCGAGATGAGTCCGGCTGTTCTCGGAGTATACGGTGAGAACGAGCACGCCGGTGCCAGGAGCAGTGCTGTACGCCGTAGAAAAATCCTTGAGTGAACCAGGATCGTTCAGCGCGCCTGATCGCTGCTGGGCCGGCAGGGTTGCGGTAAGCAGGAGACTCAGGGCAGCCGACGCGAGAGCCCGTTGGATGGAACCGTTCCGCGCGACTCCGCTGCTGCACCTCATGAATTCCCACGAAAGTCTCCCACAGGAATATCGGCAGGTCAAACATTTACGCTGCTTGCTGCCGCCTTGCTTCCCAGTTCGAACCCACCCGGCCTCAGCTTCGGGTACACTCCCTCGTGCAGTACAAATTCCTGGCCATGCCCCCAATCACCGCATTGCTGCACACGGCGAACGATGCGCTCCGCCTGGGCCGAGCTCTGGAAATGCTTCTTCCCTGTAACGAAATTCTGATTGTGGATCACGCTTCCCAGGATTCAACCCTCCGCATCGCCCGCGAATACGGCGCTCGCATCGTGGCCGCCGAGCGCGAGATCCCGGGTTATTATCTTGGCCTGGCCCGCCACGAATGGATTCTCTGCCTTGAACCGGTGGAATCGATTACGGAAAACCTGCAGGCCAGTTTGTATGAGTGGGCGCTGATGGCTGCAGGTCAAATTGCCGCCGCGCCCGCCTTTTCATTCTCTCTGCGCGAAGAGACCGCCGAAGGCTGGAGTGCACTCCCGATGCCTCAGACTCGCCTCGTTCCCCGCGGCTGGAAACAATGGCGCGGACGCCTTCCCGCCGACATCGCCTCCGCACCAAAGCTTGAAGGCGAATTGTTGCGGTTCACTCTTCCCTGAGGTCCGTGCGGCAGAAGTTCCGTTGCCCGCTCGGACAGTGACTTTGGTACCTTATCCTCCCTCCTCGAGCGCCTTATAATCGACTCAAGAACCGGCAATACCCGCGTTCTTCCAGGGAGGCGTGCGCTCGAACAAAGCGCACACTGCCCGGCTGAAACACCAAAACAAATCGGTGGATCCATTCTTCGCATCGGCGATTTTTCTCTTCGGGCTGGCTCTCGGCAGCTTTCTGAACGTGTGTATCTATCGCCTGCCCCTGGGGTTGTCGGTGGTGACGCCGCGCTCGGCGTGTCCCGGCTGCAAACGGCTGATCGCGTTCTACGACAACATTCCCGTCTTAAGTTGGCTGATTCTCGGTGGCCGCTGCCGCCGCTGCAAGACCAGGATTTCTCCGCGTTATCTATTCATCGAATTGCTCACCGGCGCGCTGTTTGTGGCCTGCTACGCCTATTTCGGGCTGACCCTGGCCACGCTGAAATACTGCATCTTCGGATTTCTCTTGCTGGGCCTCATCTTCACGGACGCGGAAACCAAGCTGCTGCCCGACAAGTTGACGCTGCCCGGACTGGCTTTGGGCCTGCTTTTTAGCCTGGCGGTTCCGGTTCACGATCTGGCTTCGCAGTTTTTGCCTGGTTTCGTGAATCTGCCCTTCAGCGCCGATCTCGCTGGCCGTGTGTTATCCCTCGTCGATTCCCTGCTGGGAGCGGCGCTGGGCGCTTCGTTCATCTACGGCACGGGAGCCGCCTACCTGCGCTGGCGCGGCATGGAAGGCATGGGCTTCGGCGACGTCAAGCTGATGGCTATGGTGGGCGCGTTTCTGGGCATGAAGCTGACGGTGTTTACCATCTTTACGGGGTCGCTGGCCGGCTCGGTGTTTGGCTTGGCCGCAGTGCTGCTGGTCTGGGTCAAACGCACGCAGCGCTTCGCCCGCCGGTTGGCCAATGCGCAAGCGGCGCGCCGCCGCGGATGGCAATCCGCGCAAATGGTCTATCGCTATTACCAGATGCCGTTCGGCGTTTTCCTGGGCAGCATGGCGCTGCTGGCTTTCTTTTTCGGCAACCAGTTCTTGAATTGGTACGGGAGGCTCTGGTGGTAAGGTTGCTGGCCAATCCCCTGGTGCTGCGCGCCGGCCTCGTGCTGTTTCTCGCCGCCTGCGCCTTCGTCTTCGCGGTCGTGCTGATTCGCCACCTGCGCCGCAGCATTACGGAAGAAGGCAATCTCGTTTCGGAATCCGCGCCTTCTTCCGCTGCCCTGCCGCTGCACATCTACAACACCGTCATCCAGCAGCTCAAGCAGCAAAAACACGAGTTGCAGGTGCAGACCCAGGCCGAACAGCGCCGCGCCCGCACCACGGAAAACTTCAGCCAGGCCGTGCTTTCCAATCTTTCTTCGGGTGTTCTCGTCTTCGGCGTGAATGGACTGGTCAAGCAGGCCAATCCCGCGGCCAAAGATCTGCTGGGCTTCGCGTCGCCCGCGGGCATGAGCGCCGAAGATGTGTTCCGCGACACTCTGGGGTCCGCACCCGACGCCGATCCTGCGGGGGCGGCGGGTCGGCCGGTGTCACTCGCCGAAGAAGTCCGCCAGGTGCTGCGGCAGGGCGGTCCGGGCCGTCAAGTTCAGGCCAGCTACGCCACGCCGGCCGGTCACAAGCGCCACATTGCGGTCATGATCTCGCCGGTCCCGGCTGTCGATGGCGGCCTGCTGGGAGCCGCGTGCCTGATCACCGACCTCAGCGAGTTCGAACGCATTCGCCATCAGCAGGAACTGCACGACGAAATCTCGGCGGAGATGGCGCTGGAGCTGCGCACCTCTCTGGCCACCATCGCGGGATACGCACAGCAGTTGGCGGACAGTCGCGACCCTCAGGCAGCCCGCCAACTTGCCTCTGACATCGCCGGCGAGGCTGCCCGGCTCGACCACCACATCGGAGGATTCTTGGCGGAGAAGCGTTTGACGGCAAACACCGGTGCCCGTGTCGGCATTGCCAGCCGGGCCTGATGAACACAAAGTTAGGGCTGGAGACCGCAAGCCGCGGCCCGGTCAAGGGCAAAGGCAAGGAAAAGCAAAGGATAAAGCTATGAAGCGCATCGCATACTTGAGTTTCGCAGCCGCGTTTTCTACCGCTCTGCTGGCTTCCACGGCCGGGGCGCAAAGCCAATCGCAGTCCCAGCCTTCGTCGCCAGCCCAGTCGCAGTCCCAGCCTCAGGATCAAACATCGCTGGGCGACCTCGCGCGCAAGGCGCGCAAGGACTCGCCGGATAAATCCAAACCTAAGGTCTACGACAACGACAATCTTCCGAAAGACGACAAACTCTCCATCGTCGGCGAACCCGCGCCCGCCGCCGAAGAGGCTGGCGCCGACAAAGCCGCCGAATCCACCGACAAAGCCGCCGCCGATAAAACCGGTGCCGCAACCAAGCCCGCCGCCTCGCCGGAAGAAGACCAGGCAAAGAAAGAAGCGATGTGGAAGGAGTGGCAAAAGAAGATTGCCTCCCAAAAAGATCAGATTGATCTTCTCGCCCGCGAACTCGATGTTCTGCAGCGCGAATACCAGATCCGCGCCGCCGCCATGTATGCCGATGTTGGCAATCGCCTGCGCAACTCTGCCCAGTGGGATAAGCAGGACGCGCAATACAAGCAGCAGATTGCCGATAAGCAGAAGAGCATCGACGACGCCAAACAAAAACTCGATGACACGCAGGAGGAGGCGCGCAAGGCCGGCGTTCCCTCAGGCATGCTGGATTAATCCGGCGCATCCCGCCGCAGCCGTTGTATTTGTTTCTCATGGTGCAGCCCATGCACCAGGTGAAATGTGCGCCACTGGGCGGCGGTTAGCGGACCCAGGATGGGATGATCCAGCAGTTTAGTTCTGCGCCCGAAGCGCGTCTCGCATTGCTCGATGATTTCATCCATGGCCGCAATTTTAGCCCCCACCTCAGCTTGTACTTTCTCCCGGAGCAAACCTCGGGGTTCGGCCACGGGCGGCGCTTTTCGCCCATTCGGCAAGTAGCGCAAGCCCACCACCACCAGAACTCGCCAGCGTTGCGCCAATGTCGTCCGCGCGGCCAGCGGCTTGCCCGCTTCCAGAAGCCGCTGAAATCCTTTGATGGTTCCGGTATAGGTCAGGTACAGATGTTCCAGCACCTCCGCCGCGCACCACTTGCCCGGCGGATGCCAGCCCAGTTGCTGGTTCGACATTCCGGCCACAGCCCCGGCCAGAGCCTGCCGCAAACGTTCCAGGCGGGAATCCATATCGGCTTTTCTCGCGTTTCTCCGCGTTTCGGGTAAAATGTTTCGCGGTCATCAAACCCAAACATTTATAACAGGAAGGTCGCCATGCCCACGGGGAACGTCGGGAAGTTCGCGCTAGCCATATTCATGATCCTGGCGCTGCTGGCCGCCTGCGACTCGAACACCGGCAAGCCGCCTGAAGCCAAACCCCAGCCCAAGGGCCCGGAACTTCTCACCGGCCGTTCCGCTTTCCAGAAGGTTTACATCGCCGCCCGGGGCTGGGCGCGAGACGCCGAACCTTTCCGCATCGAATCTACCGCCACCAGCGATGGCAACGGACAGGACGGCAAGTGGGCGGTGTGGCGCGCCAGCTTCGGCTCTCCCGCGCTGCGCTCCGTGAAACCTTATATCTGGTCCGGCAGCGCCACCGCCGACGCTCCCTCGCGCGGCGTCTCGCCCGGCACCGAAGACACTTACAACCCCAACAACGCTTCCACGCAGGTTTTCGACGTCGCGTTCCTCAAGGTCGATTCCGACCAGGCCCTCGCCACCGCGCAAAAGCACGGCGGCGACAAGATCCTGGAAAAAGATCCCACCACGATCGTCAACTACGTTTGCGATTGGAATCACAACACGAACGAGCTCGTCTGGTACGTGATTTATGGCGCCAATCGCGAATCGGCCAAGCTCACGGTTGCGGTCAACGCCTCCACCGGCGAATTTATTCGCGTGGAGAAATAAGAAATAACCGGCCTCTCGAAAAGAGATACTTCACCACGGAGGCACGGAGACACTGAGAAAACCTAACCCATATTGCCAAAGGCCAACGCGTCTTGGGTTTTACCGGCTCAAAGGTTTTCCACGTGTCGGAGCCTGCCCCTGAGCGGAGTCGAAGGGTGCCTCTGTGGTGAAGAAGATTTCAGGCACCCTTATTTCGCCGGAGCCTTCAACCGCTCGATCGCCTTCTGCGCCTCTTCGGCCTGCTGACCGTGCGGCAGAATCCTCAAATAGCTCTCATATTCGGCGCGCGCGTCGTCGAGCAAACCCAGCTTCTCCAGGCACACAGCCAGGCGGATGGTTGCGATGGCGTCGTTGTCTTTATAGTGCAGCGCTTCCCGGTAACGATCCTCGGCCGCGCGGTAGTTTTGGCGCTTGAAATAGAAATCTCCTATCTCAACATCCTTCGCCGACTTGTGTGGATCCCAGGGATGAAATTCGCTCACGCCGCCGTTCGACTCCAACTCGGCTTCGTTCAGCGAGTCCACGCTGTGGGGATGCGTCTTGGCATCATCCTCGGGAGCGCTCAAATCGGTTTGCGTCTCTTTGCTCGAGCTTTCTCCAACGTCCGGCGGCAGATCGCCGGCCTGCACACGGTCCGAGCGCGGCGGCGTCAAGTCGGGCGCCTTCGGCGATGAAGATTTCGACGCGGACGGCGTAGACCCGGGCGGCGCAGAAGAAGATGGCGGCGGCGCCGTTTCGTCCTCCGGAAACGTGAGGTCATCCGACATCGAGTTGACAGGCGGCTGGCTCGATGATTTCGGCGCCGTATTCGGAGAGTTCGCCGCGGAAGAACTGCTTCCATTTGGACGAGCAGCAGAAGCAGGTGACGGGGATTGAGCGGAACCGGAATTCGGTTGGCCCGCATTGGCCGGCGATGAATTCTTTTGTGAGGAGTCTGTCTGAGCTGAATTCGCCGGAGACGAACTTCCGCCGTTACTGGCCGGCGAATCCTGCTGCGCCCATGCCACTACCGCCAAACCCAATACCACAAATCCGAACAACCGCGAGGCCATACCTGCTATTTTACCCTCCGCAACCCTCTGATTGTGCAGGGCTCGTCCTAATTTCGTAACAAAAGAACTTCTGTGTCCTCAATCCCCGAACGTGCGGTCTAGACTCGCAGCCCTTGGGGTTGCAGGCTGTCTTCCAACCGCAACGCAATATCCGCCACACGTCTAAGAAACTTTGCCCAGCCCACCGGGTCGAAGTGTCAACCGTAGTCGCAGCAACTTTTCCGTTCGAAGTATTTCACTACTGAAGTATTCACTACTACAAGGAGGAACCTATGAGCATCGACAGAACAATCGCTACCAGGACTTTCCTCGCAGCGATGGCTGTTTTTCTGGTTGTGTTTTCCGTTTCACCCGGCCGTCTGCAGGCGCAAACCGCGGCTTGGGGGAACAACGCGGTGTATACCGGCACCCCAACCGCATCCGTGACATTCTCAACCGCCTACATCGACGCCAGCGTCTTTGCCTTCAAATACACAGGCGGCGCCAGCAAGAACGACATTTGCACAATCCTAAACTATGTCTATTCCACAAGCGGGATCATTCCGCCCGCTGGGGCGGTGATTGACGCCCGGGGAATTCCCGTCGGCAGCAGCAATCCCTGTGCCGCCAGCACCAGCCCCTGGCCCACCTCAAGCACTTTGCCCCCAACCACTGTTTTGCTTCCACCGGGTGCGATCTTCATGTCCACCGCCTGGGTGCTGCCCAACCAAACGCGAATCATTGGCGCGGGCCGCACCAACACCGCGATTGTTGTTCCCGCGGCTCTTGCTACTGGCACTCCCATGATTCAGATGGGAAGCTCTTCGACCTGTCCCAGCGGGGGTTATTGCACCGGCGTCGGGATTTCGGACCTGGAAATAAATGGCCAGCCGACTGCCACCTCGAATGCGCTGGACGTAATCGGCATTCAGAACGAATACTCCCAGGACGGCAGCTACGTGAGTCATGTCACCTTCCACTGGGTCGAGGGGATCGCCCTCGATATCGAAACTAGCGGTGCCAATAACTCCGGTCCTTACACAGATCTCACCCCTTCAGCCGGGGGTACCAGTTGCACCGTGACTTCGCCAACTTATTGCAGCGCCCAGTCCACCTCCACGGCGTGCATAAAGATCGTCAACGCGCAGACCAAGGGGATTCATGGCTTCACCTGCACTGCGAGCGGCGTACCGTATGCCGGCGTCTATCTGGACGCCAACAGCAACACCATCGAAGATGGCCACTTCGAAGGGGTGGTCGATGGCATCGCCGTCGGAGCTCACGACTCCGCCGCCGGCAATGTCATTCTCAACATCACCGGCGCGATTGGCGGCGGGGGTTCCGACAGCAGTTCCGGCCCAATCGTCAATACCGTTCACATCTGCAATCCTGCGAAAACCTACGGCACTACCAATGCCTGCACTACGTTCGCGGGGGGATCGGTCACGGACTTGACTCTTTCCGAGATTCAAAGCTATACCGGGGCGGAGTACGCAATTCTGGACGACGAAACCGTCACCTCGCTGCAGAGTATCTCTGCCTACAGCGTTGGGATTGGCGCTGGAATCTACGTTCTCGGCGAGCCCACCGCCGGCGGGTATTCTCGGCTCAGCACTTTCAATCAACCCAGCACCTCGAGTTCCACCACGTGGCCCGTTGCTACCTGGGGCTATGCGTCTACCACGCCACCCACGTCCGGAGGCTGCGCGGTAGGTTCCATTTTCTCGAATTCGAGCGGCACCGCCTCAGGCACTGACACTCTCTACATTTGTGTCGGCGGCGGCACCAGCCCGACATGGAAGGCCTATAAGTAGGCCGGAACTGTCACTTGGCTTTGGACAAAAAGAATTGATACTCAAGGAGACTTCTTATGACGGCAAAAGCAGTTCTACTTCGTTTTCTGTTCTTCGCAACCGCGATGATTCTATTGGGTTGGATTTCAACTTCTCCAACCCGTGCGCTGGCTCAAGGATGTTCGCCTGTGGCAGGCAACAATCTAGTGTATGGAAATTGCTCGACACAGTCCAGCTTCGGCTCGCAAAGTTATATCGACGTCAGCTCCGCGACAACCTCCGCCACCGGCGACCTTTGTGCCAGGATCGCCTCGGTTTTGGCGACCAGCGGACTTAAAGCCGGAACGGTTGTCGACGCTCGGGGAATTGTTCCGCCGACGCCGCTGTCATGCTCGTCGGACCCTTTTATCATTGGCGTCAACGGCTCGGGCCAACCAATCTTCGCACCACCTTCCGTGGTGCTCCTCCCGTCTGGGACGATTACCACTTCCAGTTCATGGGTTGTGCCTGACGAGACGCAATTGATCGGCGAAGGCCCTGGCATAACCACCCTTCAAGCTGCTTCCGGGTTTGCGGATCCATTCGTCTATGCGGGGACAAACGGGACCGCCAACCCAGCCGTCATTCACATGGGTGCACCAAACACCTCGGCCACCGTAACGCAGGGCATCGTTTTTGCCGTCCGGATCCTGCATCTCACGGTTGACGGAAACCGGCAGACGGTGAGCAGCACCTACATCGATGGCATCGACAACAACAACGCGGAAGAGCAGAGCTATGTGGATGATGTCACGATTCAAAACGTCCTGGCCAACGGACTTTACCTCAGCGCCGACCCAGACAGCACCGGGGACGGCGCTGCCGACCACTCCGGACCTTACACCAACATCGTGTTCCAGCAGACATCGGGCCTGCCGAAATCCGCCACCAACTGCGTCAACATTACCGCCAATGTGGAACCGCGAGGCATCCACGGAATCAGCTGCCTGGGGGACTCAACCTCCGCCGCCACCTACGCCATCCTGCTCAACGGAAACAGCACCACCATTGAAGATGCGCGCATCGACGGCTTTAACACCGGAATCTACGTTGGCTCCACAGGCGACCCCACCCAGGCCAACCTTCTCTTCAACATCACGGGAACCGATACGGTCGGCAGCGTGACCAACCTCATTAACATCGACAATACCGGGACCGGAAGTTCGCCAATTAATCTGGCAATCTCGGCCGTGAGCCTGACCACTTCGGCAGGCACTCCTTGCACGATCGACGACCACACGACCTCCACGTGCGTGACAAACTCGTCCGTCGGGATGTATCTGCTGGGCCAGCCTGTCAGTACCAGCAATATTACCTACGGGTATTCCCGCTTCACGACGAGTCCGAATTTCGCGACTTGGATCGTGGGCAGCACGTCGGCCTCGATCACCGGCAAATCGTGCACTGCAAATGGAAGCATCTTTTCCAGCACGACCGGCACGGGAGGAAGCATGTGGGCCTGCGTGGCCGGGGCATGGAAGTAAGCCGAGGCGGTCCGTGAGAGACGCGCGGCCGCGCCGTTGTGGCTCAGCCGCTGACAGCACCTCCCGCTTGGAACAGGATTGGGAGATGCGGAACTTCCAAACGAATGAACATATCGATTCAGGAGACATCTTATGAAAAGAATTTTCGGACTTAACTTCGCTTTCTGCTTAGCGACCGCCCTCATGGCCGTGTGGTTTGCGGCCATCCCCAGCCAATTGACCGCTCAAACCCAGGGCAACAACTCCGTTTACGGCACGGGAGTTACGTTCTCCACCGCCTACATCGACGCCAGCGCCGTCGCCGGAACCAGTTCTGCCACCAACATTTGTGCCAAAATCAACGCCGCCTTGGGCCTGATTCATTCGACTCCCAATACGGCAGTCATTGATGCGCGCGGAATCTCCAGCTTGACCTGCCCCTCCGGCGATACGCCATGGACGTATGGAGGCACCACCTATACTTCTCCGGCTACGATTCTCCTGCCGGCCGGGACTATCACCATCAGCAATACGTGGGTTTTGCCCAACCAAACCAGGATCGTTGGTGAGGGATCGGGTTCCGTAGTAAGCGGAACGGCAGTCACCACCATCAAAACCAGCTCCGCGTTGAACCCCATGATTCAGATGGGAATCTCCACCGGCGCCCTTGCTTGCCCAACCGCCGGTTGCACCGGGATTTCTGTCGAAGATCTGGTGCTCAATGGAGAAGGAGCCGTGACCGTCGGCATCATCAACACGAATGCTCAGGAGCAGAGTTACATTCGACGCGTAGCTTTTTACCAGATTCCCGGCACTGGCTTCAGAGTTGGCAGCGGCGCACAGAACTCCGGACCCTATACCGATATCACCTTCGACGCTGGAACATCGACAACCTCCTCGACCATCTGCGGCGGAATCAGCGGCGTCAGCACCCGCGGGATCCACGGTTTGACTTGCACCAACACGGGAACGGTTCCGGGCAGCGGCGCCGCCGTGCTCTTGGCCGGATCCAACAACTCCCTCGAAAACGTTACGGTTCAAGGATTCTACGATGGCGTCAAGATTGGGTCGAACGGCACTGCACAGGGCAACATCGTATTGAATGTTGCCAACGGCACTCCCAGCGTGAGCAATGCCGTGATCCACATCGTGACCACCAATCCGGTCAGCGATTTAACCATCATGGGGGTCAACAAGGGGAGCGCATCCTACAGCATCGAGGACGACATCACCGCCGGCACTCCCCTGTTGGCCGACAAAACGGTGGGAATGTACGCCATCGGCGAATCCGTAACCGTGACCAACGCGACCAAGGCCTATTCGCGGTTCACCACCAGCCCCAGCGTCCCTACCTGGATTCGAGGCAACACCACTCCCTCGACCCCCTGCGTCATCGGGAGCCTCTATTCCAACAGCGCTGGAACCGGACCGAATACTGATTTTTACGTCTGCACTGCAACCACCACATGGACTGGGATCGACTAGCCATTCCGCTCCAGGCTCACCCGTTGAAAAAACGAACAGGCCCCGCCTTCAACGGGGCCTTTCTTCTTGCATATAGCTTCTGCCGATAACTTCTCGCCGGTCGCGCGCTTGCACTCCCTTCCCCACGATGAACGCACGTTCGCGCACTGCCGAAGCACTGCGTGAAGTATTCGAGGTGCCGGTGACAAGTTCCACTGGTCTGACGGGCGGCAACTATAGCGGTGCTCCGGTGGGCTCCATGGCTTACTGCGGTAACTGTGCAGTCGGAAATTGTTCTTCTACCAGTGGCTCAGGAGCGCTGGCAGTCCATACCTCAACCGCCTGGGTGTGCAAGTAAGGGCCTAGCTCTTGAGTGCGCTCAGTCCGCGAAGAGCAATCTGAGAACCGGGTGGGCGCTTCTCTTTTCGAATTTCAAGAAAAACCAGGCCGCTCAAGGGGAGGCTTTGAGCGGCCTGCTTGGCGAAGTCCTCCGGGGGAGGAGGAGAAAATCGCTCGTCTTTACATCGACAAACCTTACATCGATGACGGATTGCTTTGGCCTGTGGTAGGCGCCGCTGCCGGCGCATTCGTGTCGCCCACCGTGTTGGTCATCAGGCGAACATCCACGCGGCGGTTGCCGGCGCGGCCCGACGATGTCTTATTCGACTCCACCGGCTTGTCCTTGCCCAGTCCAATCACATAAATCTTGTGCGCGGGCACGCTGTATTTCGACGCCAGATATTGGATTACCGAATTCGCCCGGCGCTGGCTCAGATCGTAGTTGTAGTCCGCCGATCCCACCGAATCCGTGCTGCCTTCGAGCGCAATGATGTAGCCCTTGGTGCTGGCCAGGCTCGCCGCCAGTTGGTCGAGGGCTTCTTTCGCCGTCGGCGTCAGATTGTCTTTGTTGAAACCAAACTTCACCGAGGTTTCGGCCACCGCGTGATAGTTGTCCAGGTTGGCCACTGTATCGGTCAGCATACCCACGCGACTGTTGGCCGCGTCGGCCATCTGCTGCGCCGAAGCCGCGTTCTGGCCGGCGGTCTGTGCTTTCTGGTCCACTTCCGCCGTTTTGGCGTTCACCGCCAGGATGCCAGCCTGCGCCCGCGCGTCGACATCCTTGATGTCCTTGGTGTTCTTCGCGGTCATGTCATCCAGTTCGTTGGTCTTGTTGATCAGAGGCGTGGTCTCTTGCTTTACGTAGTTCTTGCTGGTGCAGCCGACCGTCGCCGTCATGCTCACCGCCAGCAAAATCACGAACGAAGTGCGCGTCATGGGGAAGCTCCTTAAAGTTATTGGAATCGCCGCTTGGGAGTTCATAAGGAGTGCAAAACCTCCGAAATCGTCGATTCTCGAATCGTCTCTTGGCGCGCCTGGGTTGCCCAACCTGGGTTGCCCAACTTGGGTTACCCCGACGCGCCCCACTGCCAGACCCTTTGGGAATAATTAATGCCTACAAGTCCCGCTCTTACTTTTGCACGAGACGTGCCAGTTCTCACAGCCCCATGCCTCTACCAGTAAGTATATACGTTTTCAATGGGTTGCAAAATACGCCCGAACCAGCCCGCACACGACGACGCCGCAAAAATAACGAAAACCCCACCTCGCAATGGAAATTTTATACGGTGAGGCGAATCCCGCTTCATCGTAAAGTGCGCGAAGAACTGCCGCGACAGGACACGAAGATCTACTTCGACCATCCCAACGAACCGCTATTTCCATATATCCGTGATCGGCGCGGCATCGCGATCGTTCTTGGTCAACGGTTCCAGGCCAAAGTTGTCTTCAATCGTGCGCAGCACGCTGTAGTGGGTGTAGTAACGACCCAGGGACTTAGCATCCTGCCCGCTCGCCGGTTTTACCATGTCGCCCAGAAACAGGGTCATGATCCGGTTGTCCGCGTTCTTGTCCGATTCGTCGAAGGTCACAATCACCAGCGTTCCCTGGCGCAGGTTCTCTGGAAAATCCTTCTCCAGAAACTTCTTCAACCACTCCGCCGCGAATTTCACGCCGGTATCGTGGCCATCGTTATTCCGGTTCGGACTGTAAAACGAATACGCCACCAGCCCCTGCTTGGCGTCGCGGACAAAATAATTGTCGTCGCTGCCCGACTCCACTCGCACCACGCGATCGCACCACTTCTTCTGCACTTCCACAAAGCTCAGGAACGGAACGTGCCGCCGCACATAGCCGCCCTGTTTGCCTTCTTGCTTCTGGCTGACAAACTTGTAAGGACAGTTCCCTTCCGGCAGTTCCTCCGCATAGTTCTTGAAGTTGAGGCCATGCGCGATCAGGCGGTCGGCAATGGTTTTGTGCCCGGCGTCGTCCGGAAAATCCACTTGCAGATCGGCCAGCAACCGCCGCTTGCTGCCGATGCGAAAATCCGTTCCCGCCACCATGGCCAGGTAATTCGGATACGAAGGATGAAACAGGGCATGAAAATTGGTGAAGCTCGCACCCTGCGCGGCCAGCGCCGCCAGGTTCGCGTCCTTCACCGCAGCTTCATAGTCGCCATTCTCCAGCACGACGATCAGAACGCGGTCGAAGTGATGAGCGCTATTTTCTGCGGCGGGCTTCGCCGCCTGCTCGGACTCGCACTTCACGGAGGCGACGGACAATGCGCTCAGAACGACACCTGTGGCCAGCAACAAACTGCCGACACATCGGAAACTGCGGGATCGCAACTTCAAGCGGGCTCCTGACACACGATATCGCAAGCATACCGGGAGACTGATCGCCAGCTCAAACTAGCAGAGTGAAGGCGAAATCGATGCGGCGACAGACCCTTCATCGCTTGGAGAAACCTTTACGCGACGAAAGATCGGGAGGCCCGCTGAGCGCCCCCACATGGCGCAAGAATCGCTGTTTGCCGGCGTTGGACATAGCACTCTCAAGATGTTCGCGGACGAGCCGCCCCACGGGCAGACCCGTACTGCGCGAAGTCTCCTTAAGCCACGCAAGAAGCTCATCGGTAAGGCGAATCGTAAGTGTATGGCTCATCGGTATATTTTGTACCATAGGGCAAGCGGCAAGCCACTCGCGAATCGCCCTTCTTCGCGTCCTCCGCGGCGAAGAGCCTTGTTTGACTGCTTCTCAAAAACCAAAGGCTTCAACCGCAACGTAAAATAGAAATCTGACCCTCAGATGGACCTTCTCCAGAAAATCCGCACCATTCCCACCGAGCCCGGCGTGTATCTCTACAAGAATGCCGAAGGCGACGTGATCTATGTGGGCAAGGCCAAGAACCTGCGCAGCCGCGTGGCCAGCTACTTCCACGAAGGCCGCTGGGAAGACGCTAAAACTGGAGCCTTGGTCCGCGAGGCCGTCGATGTCGATTACGTCGTCGTCGCCAACAACAAAGAAGCGCTCGCCCTCGAAAATAATCTGATCAAGCAGCGCAAGCCGCGCTTCAACATCCTGCTGCGCGACGACAAGACTTACCCATATGTGAAGCTCACCCTCGGCGAGCGTTGGCCGCGCGTCTACGTCACTCGCCGCCTGCGCAAAGACGGCAGCGCCTACTACGGCCCGTACTTCCCCGCCAATCTCGCCTACCGCATCGTCGATCTCATTCACCGCAACTTTCTGATTCCCTCGTGCAAAGTCGATCTCACGCGTTTTCATCCGCGCCCTTGTTTACAGTTTTACATCAAGCGCTGCCTCGGCCCCTGCGTGAAAGATTTGACCACGCCTGAGATTTACCAGGAAGCGGTTCGCGACGTGAAATTGTTTCTCGAAGGCCGGCCCACCGACCTGAGCAAATCGCTGCACGCGCGCATGGAGCAGGCTGCCGAAGCGCAGGAGTACGAACGCGCCGCAAGATATCGCGATTTGATTTCGACGGTCGAGCAGTTGCAGGAACGCCAGCGCATCGCCTCCGCCGAAGGCGACGACGCCGACGTCTTCGGCTATCACTACGAAAACGGAATGCTGGCGGTAAATCTTTTTCACATGCGCGGAGGCCGCGTCGTCGACCGCCGCGAATTCTTCTGGGAAGATCTGCCCGAATCGCCGGATGTGACTGCCGACGCCAGCTTCGTACACGACTCCTCCTCCACCTGTCATCCTTCAACTGTTTGTCATCCTGAGCGAAGCGAAGGACCTATGCAGTTTGCTGACAGCACTGAAGCTGCCGACGAGTCCATAGATCCTTCGGCCGGCAAATCCCGCCGGCCTCAGGATCACAAGGCAAACTCTGGGTCTGATTTTCATCCCGGCGAATTCTTTTCCGCGCTGCTCAAGCAGCTCTACATCGGCCAGCCCTATGTGCCGCGCAATCTGTATGTTCCCGTCGATTTCGAAGACCGCGAAACTTTGGAAGATTTGCTCTCCGATCAAGTTGCAAGCGGCAATGCCCGCGCCGCGCGCGTTCACATTCTCGTTCCGCAGCGCGGCGACAAGCGCGCCCTTATCGATCTAGCCGGCACCAACGCCAAACAGTCGTACGATCAGCGTTTTCGCGTGCTTAAGCCCAACGCGCGCAAGATTCAGGAAGAGCTGCGCGACTCGCTCAGCCTGCCCGATCTGCCCAAGCGCATCGAGTGTTTCGACATTTCGCACATTCAGGGCGCGGAGACCGTGGCCTCGATGGTGGTGTGGGAAGACGGGCGCATGAAGAAATCCGATTACCGCAAATTCATCATTCGCACCGTTGAGGGTGTGGACGATTTCGCTTCGATGCGCGAAGTGGTCACGCGCAGATACAAACGCGTGCTGCAAGAACAAGAAAAAACGGAGCAGGAAAAAACGGAACAAGAAAAAACCAAGGCTTCCATGCCCAGCCTCGTCCTGATCGATGGCGGCCTCGGCCAGTTGCACGCCGCGGCCGAGGCGCTAGAATCACTCGAGATCATCAACCAGCCGCTCGCGGCCATCGCCAAGCGCGAAGAGATTCTCCACGTCTATGGGCAGGAGAAAGATCCCATCGCGCTCGATCATCACTCGCCGGTGCTGCATCTGATTCAGATGATCCGCGATGAGGCCCATCGCTTCGCCGTCACGTTTCATCGTAAGCGACGGCAGATGCGAGACCGCTCGACCGAGTTGCTGGAGATCCCAGGCGTAGGCGAGAGCACGACACGACGTCTGCTCGAACATTTCGGCAGCCTGCAGGCGGTAAAGCAAGCCGACGCGGCGGCGTTGTCGGCGGTCGTGACCCGTGTGCAGGCCGATGCGATTCGCAATCACTTTCAGAAATAGTTGATTCTAAAGGGAGTGATTTTTCGCTGGATTGATTCCAAAGAACTTAGTGGCAGCAGGGAGATGCAAGAGCGACTCCGGCAGAGAATTTGCCGCCGGGCAGGCCGCGTAGAACCGTCGCTAAGGGGCCTAGAACGCACCAGGAACGACGATCCTGCGTCGGGACCTCCCAATGGTCATCCGGACGCGAAAACGCGCCAGCGGGGCGGAAGAATGGGCTAGCGTCGGTTTATATCATATAGTTATACATTGAGCTATAAGACGTTTTCGCAACTCTCTGATTCGATGGGATCTGCTGTAACACCTCCGATTTGCTCGTAAGTGATTGATCCTGCGTGAAACTCTAAAGCCGCAAGCAATGGATTGCCAAGTTTGCGGGAACTTAGCCCCGAAAAAACCGGCTTCCGGCTTCCGGCGCGGGCTTCCGCGCGAGTGGTTGCCTAAACGATTGGCGCAAAAGAGTTTGTGCACCACCTGTGCGATCGAAAAGAGATCAGCGCTATTTCGTTTCCGCGCTGGCGTTACCCATGTCTAAGACAACCTTCCAGCTTCCGTCTTTCTGTTTCTTCCAGATGCTGGTGTACTTACCGTGATCGAGCACGAGCTTGCCGTCTTTGTCCTTCGAACGGAACTCGTAGGCGCCATAGGTGTAGCCGAGATCACCAGACGAGGAGATGTCAGCGCCCGTGGGCGTCCAGGTGAGATGGTTGTTCTTGTCGTCGAGAAAGGCCATGCCTTTCGCGATATTTTCCTTGCCTTGAATGACCGGCCCACCGTTGGGCAGTTCGACGGCATCGTCGGCGTAGTAAGACATATATCCTGCGGAGCCGCGCTGGGCCGCAGCTTTCATGAAGTCGGCCTCGAGCTGCTTCAGCGTGTCAGCCGTGGACTTCGCGGATGCCGAAGCGATGGGACGAGTATTGGGCACTGCGACGATCAAGACCAGCAGCGCGACAGCGGCGAGCAGAAACGATTTCATGCATCCTCCGTGAATGGCAGCGGGTATTTTACTCCCTGCTCCGCGAAACCTGCCGTACACTCAGAGCTGCTGTGCGCTTTAACTTTTCACTTTTCGTTTTTTCCGATTCGTTTTTTCTGGTTTTCGTGTTCTCAGTTCTATGCCAAACCGTGACGAAAAAGAATGCGGCACGCTGATCGTTACCGGTGCGAGCCGCGGAATCGGCGCGGCGGTGGCGAAGCTGGCGGGCGGACGTGGATTTGCGGTCGCGGTCAATTTTTCGCGGAGTGAGGCCGGCGCGCGGGCGGTCGCGAATGAGATAGTCTCGGCGGAAGGGCGAGCGGTCGCGATTCAGGCGGATGTGGCTCGCGAAGAAGATGTGATGCGATTGTTCGAGACAGCCGAGCGTGAACTGGGGCCGATCAAAGGACTGGTGAACAACGCGGCGATCACCGGCGGATTCGCGCGCGTCGATGAGGTGAGTGCGAAGGCTCTGGCCGAGGTAATGACGGTGAATGTGTGCGGCGCGATTTTGTGCGCGCGCGAGGCGGTGCGGCGGATGTCGACGCGGCACGGCGGCACCGGCGGCGCGATTGTGAACATTTCTTCGCGCGCGGCGCAGACGGGCTCGGCGGGAGAGTGGGTGCACTACGCGGCGTCGAAGGGCGCGATCGATAGCTTCACGATTGGATTGGCGCGCGAAGTTGCGACCGAGGGAATACGCGTGAACGCGGTAGCTCCGGGACTGATTGAGACCGGGCTACATGCCGCCAACGGCGCGCCGGACCGGCTACAGCGGCTCGTGGCGACCATTCCGATGGGAAGAGCGGGCACTCCGCAAGAGGTAGCGGAGGGCGTGCTGTGGCTGCTTTCTCCGGCGGCGTCTTACACGACGGGAGCGATTCTGGAGGTTGGCGGCGGGCGGTAGTGGGTTTGCGCGGAGCGTTAACGCAATTGCACCGCGCAGAAGGCTCCGTGGCATCTTCAGGCTCTGGCTTCTCTTCAGTCAGGCGCTTCTTCGGTCTTGCTCTGCGCTTAAGCGCGTTCCCGCGACGTCTGCCGCGCCAGTCGCAACGCTCCGCGAACCGGTTCCACGACTTCGGGATGCAGCACGGCGCGCGGGTGCGCGCGGCGAACTTCACTGTAGAAAAGATCGCGCACGCGCGGCGCGTGACGAAAGACTCCGCCAATGACGGCCAACTGAACAGAGGGAGAGCGCTCCTCCGGGAACAATCGGCGTATGACGGTATCCGCAATTCGGGCAAGCTCCACGGCGGCCTGGGCGAGAACGCCTTGCGCCAGCACATCGCCGGAGTCGGCTGCGGCGGCGACGGCGGGAAAGAGCGCAGCGAAATCTGGGCTGGAGTTGACCACGCGCACGAAGTCTTCCAGAGAATGCGACTTTGAAACATTCATGAGTTCGCGGAGGAGCGGCGGGACGGGAGCGGCATCGGAAGATTGGGCTAGCTCCGTATCGTTCTTCACATCTTGCTTCGTATTTTGGCCTGAGTCTCCCGTCGTGCCTTCGATTACGTATTGCATTTCATCTTGCGCGCGCAGAGCGGCGGTGACTGCGGCGCGTCCGATCCAGTGGGCGGAGCCTTCGTCGGAGACGGCGAAGCCCCAGCCGCCGGCGCGGGCGGCGTTGCCCTGAGAGTCGCGACCGTAGGCGATGGAGCCGGTGCCGGCGATTACGATCACGCCGGGACCCGCGCCAAACGCGGCTGCGAGCGCGATCTGCTCATCGCCGATGACACTGATGTATCGGGAACCGATTTGTCCGGGGATTGTTCCAGGGAGGATCTCGGCGAGAATATTACGGATGAGGCCGGAAACCTCCGCGCGGCCTGCGCCCGCGGCGCCGATGCAGACGCGAGCAATTTGTTGTGGAGCGATTCCCGCGGCCGAGCAGGCCTGGCGAACGGCCTGGTGCAGCGACTCGCGAGCGCGGGCTTCGCCGACGCGAACGATATTGCTGGGGCCGGAAGTGGCTGTGGCGAGGAGCGAAGCAGCGTCGCCCACCGCGCAGGTGGTCTTGGTGCCTCCGCCGTCGATGCCAAGGTAGTAGGGCACGGGTTAGTTCTATCACAGGCAGTTCTCGGTTCTCAGTTCTCCGTGGCGGGCTTAGAGACGTAGCAAGCAGTTTCTCTACGTCTACAGAGTCTCACTCGCGGGAAAGTACGACTCCGGCCATAATGGCTGACGGATGGGCTTGAACAATCTTGATCTCGCGATCATTGCGCTGTATCTAGTCGGGATCACCCTGTTTGGGCTGCGATTTCGCAAGCGGCAGCGATCGCTGCGCGATTATTTTCTGGCCGGGCGCGATATTCCGTGGTGGGCGATCTCGCTTTCGATTGTTGCGGCCGAGACCAGCACGCTCACTATCATCAGCATCCCGGGACTGGCTTACGACACCAACCTGACTTTCTTGCAGGTAGTGATGGGCTACGTTGTGGGGCGGGTGGTGATCAGTTTTGTTCTGCTGCCGCATTATTTTCGCGGCGACCTCTACACCGCCTACGAACTGATTGAACGGCGCTTTGGGCGCGGGTTGCGCTCGCTTACTGCGGGGCTTTTCCTGCTGACGCGCGCGGCGGCTGAAGGCGTGCGCGTGTATGCCGTTTCGATCGTAGTTTCGATTGCGCTGGGCACGGGCGAGGTCGCGTCGATTGCGATGATCACGGTACTGACGCTGCTCTATACCTTTGAAGGCGGATTGGCCGCGGTGATTTGGACCGACGTGGTGCAGACGGCGATTTATGTTGGTGGAACGCTGGTTGGATTAGTGACGATTCTGCATCTTGTGCCGGGAGGATGGACCGCGATTCACGCCGCGGCGGCGAGCGCGGGCAAACTGCAGGTGTTCGACTTCCGGCCTGGCTTCTGGCTGCCTTATACGTTTTGGGCGGGCGTGATCGGCGGAGCTTTTCTGACCACGGCGAGCCACGGCACCGATCAACTGATTGTGCAGCGCTTGCTGGCGGCGCGCAGCCAGAAGCAGTCGGTGACGGCGCTGCTTTCGAGCGGCGTGGCGATTCTGTTTCAGTTTGCGCTGTTTCTGATGGTGGGAGTGATGCTGTGGGCGTACTATCGCACGCCGTCGGCAAGTTTTGGAAAGCCGGACAGGATTTATCCGACGTTTATTGTCAGCCGGATGCCGCATGGAATTTCCGGCTTGCTGATTGCCGCGATACTTGCCGCGGCGATGTCGAACTTGAGCGCGGCGCTAAATGCGCTGTCGTCGAGTTCCATCATGGATTTTTATGTGCGCTTCCGTCCTCAGGCGGACGAGCGGACGAAGATGCGGTTCTCGCGGTTTGCCACGTTTGTGTGGGGGCTATTGCTATTTGCTATTGCCGTGCTTTCGTTGCGCAGGGCGGGACGGGTGATCGAAGTGGGCTTGCAGATTGCGTCGGTAGCCTACGGCGCTTTGCTGGGAGTTTTTCTGCTGGGCGTGCTGACGCGGCGGGCCAATGCGCGCGGCGCAATGGCGGGGATGGCCGTTGGCTTGGGCGTCGAGCTGTATCTGTGGCGATGGACGCAGGTGCCATGGACCTGGTGGGTGATGATTGGGACGGTGGCGACGTTTGGGGTGGGATACGCGGGGAGCATGGCGCTCCGGAACGAGAGAACAAGATATTGAAGCGCAGAGAACGCTGAAAACTGCCGCAGAGGGCGCGAAGGAACCGGAACGGCGGCGCTTTCGCTCTGTGGCGTTTCGAGTTTTGTCTCAGTCGGATATACTCCGTTTTCCCATGAGCGACTCTCTACAT
Organism: Acidobacteriaceae bacterium; assembly: GCA_003156805.1. Taxonomy (GTDB): domain Bacteria; phylum Acidobacteriota; class Terriglobia; order Terriglobales; family Acidobacteriaceae; genus Sulfotelmatobacter. Next base: position 187,740 of record PMHV01000052.1, read on the forward strand.
CGATCAGACATTGGCCGTCCCGAGCTTTCCCGCGACCTGGGCGTAAGTCACGCCTCGGCTGTGGTCGTGGGAACAATTATCGGCAGCGGAATCTTTCTGGTTCCTGCCGAGATGATGCAGGCCGTGGGCTCGGCCAGGCTGGTGTATCTGGCATGGCTGGTGGGCGGGCTGCTCTCGTTCTTTGGCGCGCTGACCTACGCCGAACTGGGCGCGATGAAACCGCAGGCTGGCGGTGAGTATGTTTACGTGCGCGATGGCTATGGGCCGCTGGCCGGGTTTCTCTATGGCTGGACCTGGTTTGTGATCGCCAAGCCGGCGTCGGTGGCAACCATCGCCACCGGTCTGGTGCGCATCCTGGGCACGTTTTCGATTTTTTCGTTTTTCAAGACGAATGCAATCACGACTCCCTTCGCCGTCACGTGGGGACAACTCGTAGCCATCGTGGCCGCAGTGCTTATTTCTTTTCTGAATTACCTCGGAGTCAAAAGAGCGGGAGAGTTTCAACTGGTCTTCACGGTGCTGAAAGTAGTCATCATCCTGGGAATCGTGGTGGTTTGCTTCGGCGCAGCGAGCGATTCTGGCGGAAGCTGGAGCCACTTTTCCCAAAGCTATACCGGAGCCAAGGGCGGCATCGTAGGGTTCATGGCCGCGCTGGTGGCGGCGTTGTGGGCGTACGACGGATGGAACGACCTCAACATGGTGGCCGGCGAAGTGAAACAGCCGGGGCGCAACATTCCGATTGCGCTGATCGCCGGCGTGGCTACCGTTGGAGTGCTGTATGTGCTGGTGAATGCGGGCGTGCAGTATGTGCTGCCGCCGCAGGCGATGGCGGCTTCGCCGAGTCCCGCGTCGGACGCGGTCGCCGCGGCGCTGGGAAGCTGGGGCGGCGGTTTTCTCGCGGCCAAGCTGGTGGCTGTGGGCATGGCAATCTCGATGCTGGTGACGTTGAATGGCACAATCATGAGCGGGGCGCGCGTGCCGTATGCCGTGGCTCGCGATGGATATTTTTTTCGCGCGCTGGCCGATATAAGTCCGCGGTTTCACACGCCCTCGGTGGCGCTGGCGGCGCAGGCGGTTTTGTCGATCGCGCTGCTGCTGCTGGGCGGCAGCTTCCGGCAGTTGTTTTCGCTGGCCATTTTCGCGGAGTGGCTGTTTTACATGATTGCCGGAAGCACGGTGTTCGTCTTCCGCAGGCGCGAACCGGGCGCGGAGCGGCCTTATCGCATGTGGGGATATCCGGTGGTCCCGGCGATTTTCGTGGCGGTTGCGGCCGCGCTTCTTTATTACACGTTCCAGGACAACTGGCCGAACTCCGGGTATGGGCTGCTGGTGATACTGGCGGGCGTGCCGGTGTTTGGGTGGTTTCGGCGCCAGCGTAGCCGGTAGATCTCAGCCAGCCTGCCTCCGATCTCTTCTCACGCAAAATTGGGTTTCTCACTCACAATAAAGTTCGGCGCGGTTTCCGTTTTGGAGGGTGGGCGCCTTAAGTTTGCTACTTGCCAGCCAACGGGTACCCCCTCCCCCCTTTTGCATAATCTCTGGAATCATCGGGTTAGCGGGAAATTCTTCGCAAAGTATGGATGACAAAGAGCTTAGGTCTCAAAGTCTAGACAACAAAGGAGTTCGGGACTGATTTTCTGGCCGGCGCCTCCGTTTCGCTGGCGCTGCGCGTACTGCCCTTGCTGGGACAATTCTGAAACGAAGTTGGGGCTGTGCGCAAGGTCAGATGTCACAAGGAGGCTGTGGATTTCTTTGGATCGGTCGCGGGCGTGGCTCCTTTAAGGTCGCCGGCCGTGGCGGGAAGTCAAAACCCCCGCCCCTTTCGGCTTCGCTCAGGGCAGGCTCTGTCCCTGCAAAGAGCGCAGGGACAAGGACGGGGCAGCCTCGAGAATTTTCTTCCGGTGAAAGCATGGGCCAGCCCCCGGTGGAAATCTTTTGGGAGCGGTCAAGTTCTGAACGGACTGTTCCCGTCGCGTAAGAGTCAAAAGCCCCGCCCAAGCGAAGCTTGGACGGGGCACCCTCGAGCGTATTGATGAAGTTTAAGGTGGGCCCACCCGCCATCGAAAGGATATAACAGGAACGCGACGATTTCGCTGTGACCGATGAACATGCCAGGATGAACATACCACGATGAACATGCCAGGGAGAGTTCGCAGCAGCCCACCCGTGAAACTGCCACGGGTGGGGCATCCTGCGCCGTGTTAGAGTACGGCTGGGCCAGCCCCCCGGTGCTTGCGCGTTTACCTTGCCTCAATCTCCAGCCGCTCAACCTTCGGATTGAGCTTTGGACTTTGCGGGTCTAACTGGCCCGCTTCTGTAAACCACAGGTTTCCGTCCGGGCCGGTGGTGATCGCGATTGGGTGACCGCCAGGAGAATTCGGTATGGGAATCTCGGAGATGCTGCCGTCGGGCGCGATTCTTCCAATTCTGTTCGCACATGGTTCCGTGAACCAGACAGCGCCATCGGGGCCGCCCGCAATCCCCTGAGGACAGGTGTTGCTGCTCAGGCCGAACTCCCTGATGACGCCAGCGGTGGTGATGGTGCCGATCTTGTTGGCCTGGACTTCGGTAAACCACAAAGCGCCATCGGGGCCGACGGCGATCGAGCCAATGCCTGCCGTGGATGTTGGAACCGGAAACTCCTGAATGGTTCCTTTCGCGCCCCCGCAGCAGTCGCTCCATGTGGACTCCGGCGTTGCAATCCGTCCTATCTTCGCGTAGCCATCGACGAACCACATGGCGTTGTCGGGGCCTCGAACGATGCCCATCGGCTCACCGCCGTTGGGTACCTTGTATTCCTTGTCGGGGTAGGCCCAAATCTTCAGACTGCGCGTCTCGCTGATCCAGATGTTGCCGTCTGGGCCGGCCGCCATTCCACCGATTGCTTCTCCGCCGAGGGCTACGGAGGCTAGCATGAAGGGGTTTGCAGGCCCCACCGTAGCCCCGTCGATCTTCATATTGGCCATTCTGTCGGCACCCCAGAGCGAGATGAACAGGACCGTATCCCCATAGCCCTGCTGGATGTCCTTGGCGAAGGCGACCAAGTCGGGAGCTTTGCCGGGATAGACATTTGAAACGGGGAATTCAGTGAATCCCCCGTTCATGGCGATACGTCCGACGTTGCCGTTTTTTTCCGCGAACCAGACCGCTTTGTCAGGGCCAGCGGTTATTCCACCTATCGCTCCGAACCAATCCTGCGAGGCAGCCGCGGGCCAAGAGGTAAACCGGTATTTATCGTTCCAGTGGGTACCGCCAACCATGAACTCCGGGTCGCGCTCACGCGACAGCCCCGGCCCATCGTTCAACTGGTAGAGTTCGCCGACAGGGATGTGGGCTAGACGGCAAGCCGCATCCGGCAGCCCGACGTAATCGCAGGGGTCTTTTCCCTGGTGGAAGGCCCCAGTCACCGCGGAATTGATTGAGCAGGAATCGATACTTCGGCTCCACGTAGGGCCCAAACAGCACGATGGAGCGCCAGGTTTCCCAGGGCTTCTGTTTGTCGGGGGTGCCTTTTTCGGTGTGATCGTTGAGCTGGTCGCCGGTGGGCAGCGTTTTATAGTTATGAGTGCCCTCGGTGGCCCAGATGCCGTGGGAGCCGGCCGCGGAATACTCGATAGGATGAGTGCCCTGCCACTTGAGGTCGCCCCAGTCAGGTGCAAAGTAAGTGGAGGCCATACCGGGTTCTTCGTTTCCGTGCGCGCCAACGTGCACCGCGATTGGCTTTCCATCGGCAAACTGAATGGTGGTCATCTCCCAGTCGCCCACATGATCGTCCACCATGTAGCGGGTACCGATGCAGTGGTCGAGTGGTGCCAGTCCGGGGCAGGATGACTTGCCTTCGTTCCATGGATAGAACGTGGTGTACTGCGCGGTAAAAGTCGTGGCGCTCTTGATGTCGTAGGCGTCCACGTAAACGGGCACGGGCCGGTTCGACGCCGGAGTGCGGCCGCCGAAGAAAGGCTGCTTGTCGTAGGGCCCGTTCATGGGGACGTTGGTGGTGAAACGGCAGCGCGCATCCCGATAGTGCTCCGAGTCGGCCCCCATGTGCTCGTCCGGCATATCGGCGGCGGTGATCTGCCAGACCGTCTTCAATCCGAATGTGTGTCCGTCGCACTCCAGATGGACGTGAGCGAAAAACTCGTCTATTGAGGATGGCAGGTACTCCTCATCCGGATGCAGGTAAATCAGCGGCGCGTATGTCTTGATGACATCAAGGCTCACCATGGGCGCGGGAAGAATGTGCAGCGCGAAGGTGGCCCTCGCGTTCGAGTTTGGAACGGTGAAATCGACGCGGCCATCGGTTCCAAACGGGTCGCGGAGCGAGAAGGACGGCCGCGCGACGCGGGCGTAGCCCGTCCAATCGACAAGTACGGTGACATGGTCATGCGCGCCGTCCAGAGTGCATGAAACCATGGTGGGCGCGGAACAGCGGACATCTACCTTGGTCAGTGCCGAGGTCGCGCCCGACAGCCGCACCACCACCTCCCCAAAGGTGGCTTGAAAGCCGTTTGGATCCGATCGCACGCTCTGGCCGTCGCCCGAAACCCGTTCAAGGCGCATTGCGTCCGAGGGGGCGCACACCGATTGCAGTGGAAATGCTGCGCAGAGAACAGGGATCAGTAGACGCGAGGAATGGAATCTCGACGCGAGTCGCGGCATATTGTGGCCTCCGGGTTGGGCCCAGTTTAGACCACGGATCGCTGCTGGACAATTTATTGTTTCACAAGGGGGCGGGTGGCCCAGACTTTTGATCTCGCTGGCATCACCAAGACAGCGGGTGCCCCGTCCTTCGCGTTCTTGGCGAAGGGCGGGAGTCGGAAATGCCGGCGCAAAGCTAGTTTGATCACGTGTCGGCGACAAAATCAAATCGCACACGCAGCAACGCCGCCCACCCTTGCAAAAAACGCAAGGATGGGGCACCCTCGGTGGGAGTGTTGCATGCCAAAGATCGCCAAAGGTGGGCACCCGCCGATACCTTGGTCCAATTGTTTTGCTTTTCCTCGTCAGGTTTAATCGTCAGCAGGTATGAATACGAAAGAACCAGAATCAGTGGATGAGCACTGTATTGAGAGGAGTCGTCAATGAGCAGCGTACAAATCGAGCAGAAGAGCTATGAGATGCCCCCGCGAGAGGGGATCAGCATCGCGCAGTTTCTCACCGTCGCCGACATCGAGCGATCGGCTCGCTACTACGAAAAGGTCTTCGGCGCTCGCATTCTGAGCCTGGGTGACGGCAACGCGCCTGGGTACCTTCAGCTTGCGAATATCTGGATGATTCTGAACGTTGGGGGCGGGCCGACCCCGGATAAGCCGACGGTAACGCTCAGCGTCCCCGACCCGAATCACATCAACAGCTTTATGAATTTCCGCGTTGCGGATATTCAAGCGTGCTATGAATCATGGAAAAGTCGAGGAGCGGAGTTCATCACGGAGCCGATACCCAAGTACGGCGAGATACGCTGCTATGTCCGCGATCCTGACGGCTATATTATCGAAGTCGGACAGAGCACCGACGTCACGTACGGTTAACGCGCGGCCCCGGACGGGATGCGGATTTAAACGCTTGGCGCCGGCATTTCCGACTCCCGCCCCTGACGGCGAGGGTCAAAGCCAAAGTCAAAATCAACGTCAAAATCAAAGTCAAAAGCGACGGACAGGAGTGTCCGTCCCACACGAGCAGAATCAAAGGCAGCTTCAACGGCGTCCCGCGCCTGTTTTGGTCCTCCTCCCGTAGCCGCACTTCGTTGGTTACTTTCGGTCAAGAGCCGTGGACACATTTACCCTCTGTCCTGGCTCCCGTAATGTGAAGGCTCCAATCCCGGTCCACTCCCTCGGCCTGGGGTCCCCTTGGAATAAATGCATGGTTACGTCTGAACGCGGGTTTCAGCTCGGAATTTTGCCGGAGCGCAAGATCGACCGGCGCGCGCTGGCGACGAGCTACGCGCTGCTGGTGCTGGCCATCATTGCGGTGATCAACATTGGACTCCTGCTGCCCGACCAGTTGCAGTTAAAGCAGTATCACGTGACGGAGTTGATCCCGCTGCCGGCGATGAAGCCGGAGCCGGCTCCGGTGAAGGTAAAGCGGCAGATCAAAGCCAAACTGCTGCCGCCGGCGGCGGTGTTTGAGCGGCCGCGGCTGATCGTGCCGCATGAACTGCGGCGACAGCCCGCGCCCGAGCCGGTGGAAGCGCCCAAGGTGGTGGTAAATCAGTTTGCCCCGCCCCAGTTGAAGCTGGTCGTGGGCGGGGCTCGGCCACAACTTGTGCATACGGGAGACTTCGCGGGAAGTTCAGCCACGCCGACGGTGAACGCTCCGGTGGAAAAAGTGCAAACCGGCGGATTCGGCGACCCCAATGGATTGAAGGGAACGGGCAAGCAGGCGGCGAAACTATACGCGGCCCCAGCGGGCGGGTTTGACATGCCGGTGGGCGAAGGACAAGGCAACGGATCGGGCGGCGCCAAAGGAATCAAAGGAGTCGTAGCCAGCGCCGACTTCGGCAACGGAATCGCAACCGCCGGCAAGGGCGACGGCCACGGTGGCATACAAACCGGGGGTTTCGGAGCGGAGCAGGTAGTGCACGGCGGACCGAAGGTGCAGGCGGATCAGGGTCCGGCAACCACCCCGGTGGAAATTACCTTCAAGCCCAATCCGGTGTACTCGGAGGACGCGCGCCATATGAAGCTGGAAGGCGAAGTGCTGCTGGAAGTGATGTTCGGAGCCAACGGAACGCTGCACGTGAATCGCGTGGTGCGCGGCCTGGGACACGGATTGGACGAAGCCGCGATCGCAGCCGCGAACAAGATGCGGTTCAAGCCGGCGCTGCGTAGCGGCCAGCCTATGGATTCGACCGCGGTGGTGCACGTGGTCTTTGAGATGGCGTACTAGCGGATAGCGTACTAGCAGATGGCGTACTAGAAGCTGGCGCGGAGCAAACTTTGGGGCATCGATCGGCTTCGCGGACATGAGCTTGCAGGGCGGATCGAAGGAACTTGTTAGGGCAAGGGTTGAGTTTTGAAAACAGGGTCGACTGACACTGTCGACTGACACTTTGGAGAAGATCGTTATGCGCACTTGGAAATGGATGTTCACCGCCGGGCTGCTGGTTTCGCTGAGCGCGGTCGCGCAGCAACCGGCGCAGCCGGATGCCGCGGCAGACACGGCGGCACAATCGCCCGCCGCTCCCGCCTCGCCGTCGCAACCCGCCCCAACGGATGCCGGGCAGGCCACTTCAACCCAACTGGCGAGCATACCTACGCCTGCGGCGCTCCCTCAGCCCACGACCATGGATCAGGTGGTGGACCGCTTTATTGAGCGGGAACACGGGCTGATGACGGCGCTGTCTAGTCGCACGCCGGTGGTGGAGACTTATCTGCAGAATCTTGCCGCCGACCCGCAACTGGGCCCGGTCCCGAGCGAGGATCATTATTTCCTTGGGCGCATGGATATGGGCGAGACGGTGGACCGCAAGGACTATCTGAAAGAACAGGACAAGGGCATGGAGACGCGCCTGATGGGCGGCTTCCACAAACTTTTCAAGGTACAGTACCAGCCCATGGGATTTTCGTGGATGGTCTATGCCGACCGCACCGACTTTGACCGCGAGCACTACGAGTTTCACTACATTCGCCGCGAATTTCTGGGCGACGTACGCTGCCTGGTGTTCGACGTGACGCCCAAGAAAAATTCGGGCAAGGGCCGGTTCCTGGGCCGCGTCTGGGTGGAAGACCAGGATTACAACATCGTGCGCCTGAATGGCACCTATGTGCCGGCGCCAAGAAATTCCTATTTCTTCCATATGGATAGCTGGCGGTTGAACCTCATCCCCGGCTATTGGGTGCCCGCATACATTTACAGCGAAGAAGGCGACTTCAGCGCCGGAGTGAAAAACAAGCTGGCATTCAAGGCGCAGACCCGCATCTGGGGTTACGACTTGAAGAAGGGCGACAAGGATGACGAACTGACTCAGATTCGCGTGGACAGCGTAAAGGACGAAAGCGCCACGGCGCAGGATGCGTCTCCGCTGCAGGCCGAGCGGGAATGGCAGCAGCAGGCGGAAGATAACGTCATCGAGCGCCTTACGCGGGCGGGCTTGCTGGCTCCCGATGGCGACATCGACAAGGTTCTGCAGACCGTGGTCAACAATCTGGAGGTCACCAACAACATCGACCTGCCGCGGCCGGTGCGCACGCGCGTGCTGCTGACGGCGCCGCTGGAAACCTTCAGCGTGGGCAATACCATCGTGATCAGCCGCGGATTGATCGACGTGCTGCCCGATGAGGCCAGCCTGGCCGCCGTGCTTTCGCACGAACTGGCGCACATTGTGCTGGGCCACAACCTGGGCAGCAAGTATGCCTTCAACGACCGCATGTTGTTCTCCGATGACGCAACCTATTCGAACCTGGGCTTCAGACACGTGCCCGAAGAAGAAGCCGCAGCCGACAAGAAAGCGATCGAACTGCTGAAGAACTCGCCCTACGCGCAGAAGCTGGATAGCGCTGGATTGTTCCTGAAGGCACTACAGGTGCGCGCTCCTCAGCTCAACGCGTTGCTGACCACGCACCTGGGGAACACGCTGGCGGAAAACGGTACGGTAACCCGGTTAGCGGCGCTCTCGACCCAAGGGCCTGCCCTGGATATGACGAAGCTGGACCAGATTGCGGCGCTGCCGCTGGGCGGGCGCATCAAAATCAATCCCTGGGACGACAAGGCAGAAATGGTGAAGACGGCTCCGGTTGCCATCACCTCGGCCCGCGACAAAATGCCGTTCGAGGTCACGCCCTTCTATCCGCGGTTGGCGCGCTATGGCACGGGCAACGTGCCGAGCACCGCGCCCACCACGGCAGCCAATTCGAACACCACCAACTGATTCAGAACGTTCGCTGTCCAAGTTGAAGGAAGACGTTGGCCGGGATCCGGAACATCCTTCCGGGATTCCGGCCCTCGTTTTTGCTGCCGGTCGCCGGTAACTTGCCGCCGCCCGCGCCGCTGGCCGAGAATCGGAGTGTGCGGCCGAGGTAGGGATTGGTGTTAGCGTTGAGGAAGATGTTTTGAAGCTCTGGCTCAGGACGCTGCTTAAGCTGGCGTGGGGAGTATATTTTTTTATTACCTCTCTGTATTGTCTGTTGGCTTTTCTGCCTTACACATTTTATGCGCTGATCAAGTCGCCGGCCTATGCCTGGATGCCGTGGTTTGTCCGGCATCAGGGCGGCTTGTACTGGTTGGCATTTGCGGCTGGGGTAGCGGCCTACTGGCGGCGCAATGATCGAAAACGCAAAGAACAAGAACGAAGATACTTCGCGGTCCGCCTGGGAGTCGCGGCCGCAGGGGTCTATGTAACACTTCAACCTTTTCTCTCGAGCCTCAAAAACGATAGCGCCGCTTATGGATGGAGCTTGGTGGCATTGATTCCCATCGCGGCCTTGGCAACGGAATCGCTGTGGCAGTCGCAGGATCGAGTTCGACGTCGCGATCTGCAAACGCAACGCGCGCAACCGGAGCGGAGCGGCGACGTTGGACGGCAAGACAGCGGCCTCTACAGCTATTCCTACGGGCTGTTGATTGCGGTGGTCATCACCCTGGTGCACGCGGTCGGCGCCAGGTTCACCACTTATGGTGAAACTCACTCGCTGGCCATCCACAGCAGCGATTTGGAATTAACGTTCTGGAGTCTGCTTGCGCACCTGGCATTGGCATTCGTGATTTTGTCAGTTCTGAATCTGGTGCGATTGGTGGCGGCGCGAACGCATCATCCGCACTGGTTGCGGCGAGGATTGCTCGGCCTGCTCATTGTGGCTGGGTTGTGGACAGTGCTTGTCCATTTTCTCGAAAACGCGATGAGCTTTGGCGGACGGCTGGCCCATCTCTACGCGGCCTCGCTCGCTCTGGCGCTCACGCTTTGGGGATTCTCGATGGTCTTACCGTTCTTTGCCGGGCAGCAAAGCGCAGAACGCGGGGCCGATCGCTCTCCCACTCGCGGCTCCCAAATTGCAGCGTGGATCGTACTGGCGGCAGCGAGCGTGTTTGCCGTTGCTTTGCCGTCCCTCCTGGGCGGAGCCGACTGGAATGGTCTTTTTCAGAGCACGTTCACGCTGGTGTTCTGGATCGTTGCCAGCCTTTGTCTGTTCCGTCTGCGGCTCGCCACCGCGCAATACCGTGCGGCCCTGGTGCTCTCTGTGCTGCTCTTGAGTGGCGCCATCTACAAGGGGCTGCAAGCCAGCGAGATCTTTTGGAGCCGGCCGCTCGGTTCCACGGATGACGAGATCGCGCTGGCCCTGGAAGCATATGGCGGCCACGATAATTCTTTTCATCTGGCTCATCACATCCTGAACGGTACCCGCAGCGAGGCCTGCGGCGATTTGTGCCGCATTCTGCGCGAGTACACCAACGTTCGTGACGTACGCGCCAACGTCGACCTGCAACTCGTGGAAAATCTTGCTCCCACAAGAAACGACCGTCCGAACATTTTCGTGTTTGTCATCGATTCCATGCGGCCCGATTATCTGGGAGCATACAACCCGCGCGTGGACTACACTCCGAACCTCGACGCCTTCGCCCGCGACAGCGTCGTGCTGCACAACGTCTACACTCAATATGCCGGCACTTCTCTTTCCGAGCCAGCCATCTGGGCCGGGGCAATGCTGCTGCATTCGCACTATCCGCAGCCCTTCTCCAGATTCAATAGCTTGCAGAAAATGCTGGGCGCCGACCGGTACCGCGAGGTGGTCAGCCAAGACGAGATTCTGGCTGAAATTCTGCCCCCGGGCGACGGCATAACCAGATTGGACCAGGACAAAACTTTGTGGAATCAGTTGGAACTGTGCTCCACGCTGCAACAGGAGGAGAGCGATCTCGACGCGCATCCGGCGAACCAGCCCGTTTTCTTCTATACGCAACCGAAAAATGTGCATCAGTTCGCCCGCAACAATGTGCCGTCGCCATCGTCGCAACATTGGCCTGACCGGCCGGGCCTGAACTCGCGCATTACCTATGAAGTGCACTGGGTCGACGGATGTTTAGGCCAGTTCTTCGGATATCTCAAGCAGCGCGGGATGTACGACAACAGCATCATCGTGGTGACCAGCGACCACGGCGACGCTACCGGCGAGTTCGGGCGCACCAGCCATTCCACATCGATCTGGCCTGAAATAGTCCGTGTGCCGCTGATCATCCACCTGCCGCCGAAACTGCGCGCACAAATGGTTTACGACGACCGCCGCATTTCCACTCTTACCGACATTGCGCCCACGCTTTACTATCTCCTTGGGCATCGGCCCATCCGGAAGAACCCGCTGTATGGACGCCCATTGTTTGCCGAGACGAAAGCGGAACTGGAGACTTACCCGCGCGGCGATGTTCTGCTGGCTTCCGATGTGCGCGCCGTCTACGGAATTCTCACTTCCGATGCGCACTATCTCTATGTGACCTACGATTCTCCCGCAGTGAGTTACCTCTTTGATCTGACGCAGGATCCAAATGCCCAACACAACATCCTCACGCCCGAGTTGAAGCGCCGCTACGACGAAGAGATCATCGAGCTTCTGCACGAGATCGCCGACTACTACGGTTACAAGCCTGGAGTAAGCTCGCTCCTGGCTTCCACCCGGCGTTAGTCGATTGCGATTTGCCTCTGCCGCTATTTCGCGCCCAGATCGTCGTGCTCGTGGTAATTCGGATAGGGCGGACGCTTGTACTGCGGCAGCGGATGCTCTTTCAATTGCTGCATCACGACTTCGATGGCCTTGTCGAGTTGCGCATCGTGACCCTGACGATACGCAGCGGGATCGAGATCCACCTCGTAGTCTGGCGCAACACCGTGGTTCTCCACTTCCCATTCTCCGTTGAGGCCATAGATGGCAGCGCGGGGTGCGGTAACGTGGCCGCCATCGAGCAGTTCAGGATAACCGCCGATGCCCACCAGTCCGCCCCAGGTTCTCTTGCCGATGAGCGGGCCGATGCCGGCCTTGCGGAAATACCACGGCAGCGCGTCGCCGCCNNTCGATGATGTAGTCGGCGAGCTGGCCGCCTTCATTGAAACGCTCGTCGATGATGGCGGCTTCTTTACCTACCTGCGAGAAAAAGTATCGATTAAAACTGGTGTAGCCGCCGCCGGCGGTGTTGGGAACATAAACATAGGCGACGCGGCCTCCGGTGGCTTGATCGACTCTGCGGCGGTTGCTCTCAATCCAGTCGAGGTGGCGCAGGCCCTCTTCGCTGTCCACGGGAACGACGGTGACCTCGCGTGAATCTTTGCCCTCGGGGTTCGCGCCCACCTTCAGCGCCACCTGCTTTCCCGCGGTTTCCTCGAAAAAGCTGAAGATGTTGTCGGAAGAGCGCAGCTCGCGTCCGTTGACTGCAAGAATGTAGTCGCCCGCTTTCACATTGACTCCCGGCTGGGTCAAAGGCGCCTGCAGACCCGGGTTCCAGTTTTCTCCGTCAAACACTTTGGCGATGCGGTAGCGGCCGTTCTCCAGGCTGTAGTCGGCGCCCAGCAGTCCGCCTCTGATCTTCTTCGGCTCAGGCCGCTCGCCGCCGCCAACGAACATGTGGCCTACGGTTAGCTCACCGAGGCATTCTTCAAACAGATAGGTCAGCTCGTCGCGCGACGCGATTCCATCAAGATACGGCTCGTACTTCTTTTTCGCCTTGTCGAGATCGAGGCCGTGGTAGTGAGGGTCGTAGAAAAAATCACGCTCGATTCGCCAGGTTTCGTTGTAAATCTGTTTCCACATGGCGCGCGGCTCGACATAAACCTCCCAGCCATCGAGCTTGAGCGGGCCGAGACCGGGCTTTGGCGGGCCGCCGGCCCCGGGCGGCTCGTCGGTGGACGCGGTGGCCCAGGATTCACCCTTGCGATAGAGAATTTTCTCGCCGTCGAAGGACACCGTGTAGTCGTTAACCTCGTCGATGAACTTGTCAACCTTGCGCTTACTCAAATCGAACTTCTGGATGGTCTGCGGTAGGTTGGGCCCATCGTCTTCGGTGACCACCATCGGTCCTTCCGACAGGAACAAGATGCCGGACTTTCCCGTAAGCAGGTTGACGTAGTTTTTCGCGGGGATCGGCAACGCGAGAATGCGCTGGCCGATGCCTTCGATGTCGATCTTGACGACCACCGGCTCTTCTTTCTTGTCCGCCTTGTCTTTGTCTTTGTCGTCCTTGTCTTTGTCTTTGTCCGCGGCAGACTTGTCCGCCGCTCTGTCTTTGCCTTTATTCTTGTCCTTGGATTGATCCTTTGCTTTATCCCCCTTGTCGGCGACCTTATCTTTCTCTTCGGCTTTCTTCTCTTCTTTCGACTTCTCCTCATCGCTCTCCGGAGCCAGCGGCGATTTTTCCTCTTTGCTTAGGACCGCGACGTACGCGCTGCGCGTGACGCGATGCTCGTCGCTGGTCATGTCGAGGCCGGCGGTGGAAAGCGCAACGTCGGTCGAGGCGGTGAAGTACAAAAACTTGCCGTTCTTATCGAAGGCGGGATAGAGCGCATCGCTCATGCCGTCGGTGATCTGGAAAAACTTGCTTTGCTCGATCGAGTAAACGAAAACTGCATGTTGGCCACTCGATAGCTGCTTGCTATAGGCAATCCACTTGCTATCGGGCGCCCAGGTCTGGTTGAGCTGTGTGGGACCGAACCCCCCGAAGTAGTCGGTATCGACGAGCTTCGGCTTGGGATTGTCCAGGTCGACATACCAAAGGTTCAGGCGCTTGTCGGAGTAGGCGATCTTCTTACTGTCGGGCGACCACATCGGTGTGTAGAAAAACGAAGGCGGGTTGCCCAGATTGATGTGGCGAACTTCACCCATGCCGTTCTGCGAGCGGATGCACAGTTCATATTCTCCGGACTCGTCGGAGAAGTATGCGATCGATTTGCCGTCCGGCGACCACGCAGGATCGCGATCGGCGACCGCCGGGCTGTGAGTCAGATTGCGGATATCGCCCTTATCGGTAGGCACGGTGAAAATCTCTCCCCAAACCTCGAACACAGCCCGCATCCCGGTGGGCGAGAAGTTGAAATTCTGAATGCGCTTGGGATCGACCTTGGCGAAGTGCGGCCGCACCGCGTCGAGATCGCCCGCCACTGAGATAGAAATATTCTTCGCCTGGCGGGTGTTGAGGTCGTAGAGCTTGATGGCGCCGAATTGCTCGATCACGATCGCGTCCGGCCCAGCCGATGCCGTCTTGAAGTCGAGGCCATCGCTGTGCAGCTCCTCGGACACTTGTTTGGTCTTGATATCGTAGGCGAAGAGGCTCACCGGTCCGTTGCGATCCGAGAGAAAATAAACCGCGTCGCCGACCCACATGGGATAGTGCTCGTTGGAGTTGTCGCGCGGAATTTTAACGATGCTCGAATCTTTCAAGTCGGCAATCCATATGGGCGTGGTTTGGCCGCCGTGGTAGCGCTTCCACGCCGCTTCCCACTGAATGTGCGGAACGTATGCCAGATGACTGCCGTCAGGAGAAAACGACGCCTCCGCCGCGATTGGGAGCGGCAACTGCGTGGGAAATCCGCCGTCAACGGGCACGGTGTAGAGCTGAAATTCGAAGTGACGGAAACTGTTACCCCATGACATATACAGAATCTTTTTTCCATCGGGCGTCCAGCCGACCACAAACTCGTCGGCGGGATCGTAGGTGAGCCGCTTAGGCACGCCGCCGGTTGACGGCACCACGAACACGTCGCGGTTGCCGTCATATTCTCCGGTGAACGCGACCATCGTCCCATCCGGAGAAAAGCTGGGCGAGTCTTCGTCTCCCACCCCCGAGGTCAGGCGGCGCGCGGCGCCGCCCTCGCGGCTCACGATCCACAAGTTGCCGCCGTAACTGAACACGATTTGCGTCTTGCTGAGCGTCGGTTCCCGCAGCAAAAGCGAGGGATTACTCTGTCCGGCCGCAGAGTGAGAAAAGAAGAAAATCACAGCGAGGACGAAAACTCCCGCGAACGGTTTGCGCATGTGTGAGACTCCTGAAAATGGCTGCGAAAAGTGAAGGGGAATCTTAGTGCGTCGGGAGGATAAGGGTCAAACGGTAACTGTGAACAATGGCGATTCAAGCCGTGCCGGGCCCCGGCTTTACTTCTTCTTTCCCGGCAACCCGGTGGGATTCTCATGCGTGCGTTCGCGGAAGCTGCCTCGCATTCCGGCGGCCAGCTTGACGCTCGATTCGCCAAACTTGTCGCGCAGGCGGTCGGCCGCGGCCAGAGCGTCTTTCCAGCGCTGCTGACGGCCGCCTTCGAGCAGATCCATCTGACCTGCGCATTCTGTAAACGAGGCGGTGTGCACTCCCAACAGCCGTACCTGCATTCCTTTTTTCCAGTTCTTGCGGAAGAGCGTACGCGCTTGCTCGAAGATTTCGGTATCGAGCTGCGTGGGATCCACCAACGAGTGGGCGCGCGTGATGGTGGTGAAATCTTTGTAGCGCAGCTTGAGCTGAATCGTGCGGGCGTGGAAGTTCGCTTCGCGCAGGCGACGGCCGACCATCTCGGAAAGCCGCATCAGCGTGGCCTCGAGTTGATTTGCGTCGGCGGTGTCTTCGTTATAGGTATGTTCGTGGCTGATGGATTTTGCATCAGTATCGGCGCCGACTTCGGCGTCGAACCATCCCCCGGCATCTTCGCCGCGCGACTTGCCCGCCAGCGCCAGGCCCCACTTGCCAAAGCGGTCTTCGAGTTCCGATTCTTCCAGGCGCGCCAGGTCTCCGACCTTCTTGATGCCAAGCGCGTGCAGATGACTCTCCATCACTTTGCCTACGCCAGGAATCTCGCGCACATCGAGTGGAGCAAGGAACTTCGCTTCTTCGCCCGGCGCGATCCAGAGCACGCCGTTGGGCTTGGCCTGCGCCGACGAAACCTTCGCGATAAGGCGCGACGTGCCAATTCCCACCGAGCAGTTGAGCTGCGTTTGCGCCTTCATGCGATCGTGCAACAGATGTGCGGCCTTGAGCGGCGGGCCGTGCAGCCGCGTGGTGCCAGTCATGTCGAGATATGCTTCGTCGATCGAAGCCATCTCCACCTGCGGAGAAAACGAAGTCAGCACAGCGTAGACTTTTTCCGACGACTCGCGGTAACGCTCGGGATGTCCGTTGACAAAGATGGCGTGCGGGCAGAGCTTCGCCGCGGTGCGCAGCGGCATAGCCGAGTGAACGCCGAACTTGCGCGCTTCGTACGAGGCGGCAGAAACCACGCCACGCTCGTCGCGCTGCCCGCCGACCACTACTGCCTTGCCCTTAAGCGCAGGATCGTACAGCTCTTCCACGGAGACGAAGAATGCGTCCATGTCGACGTGGAAGATGGTTCGAGCCAGAGCCGGGATGTGCGACGCCGCCATACTGAACGAATTCTAGCAGCCGCAGTTGCCGTGACTGTAGCGCCGCCGTCCCGGCGGGCGTCACGCCGCACCCGAGGGCGAGGACGCCCCTTCGGCAAGCTCAGGGCAGGCTCTCGGGACAGCCGGCAAGGATGCCGGCGCTACTGCGACGGCAACATGCCAAATGAAGACACTACCGAATCCTGCCCTGAGTAGACTTCATTACAATCGTAGGAATGAATCACCTGGAGGAATTATGGAGAGTCGAATGGCGTATCTCAAAGTGGCGCCGGGAGCGTATAAGGCCATGTTGGGGCTGGAGGAATATCTTCATNNGCGAGACGCCCTCGGGACAGCCGACAGGATGCCGGCGCTACATTTTTACTTCTGCGTGCGTCTTGTTTCCGCTGCATGCAGATACGACTCAATTCTTGCTTGGCCTTCGTGCGCTGCCCAGCCGGCGGGTGTACCTTGCCAAAGGATGTCCTTCATGTCCAATCTTGCGCCGCGCTCGACGAGCAGCCGCACCATTTCCTCGTTGCCGTTGGCGGCAGCCTGGTGCAGCGGCGTCGAATGCGAATGGCCGCCGATCGGGTTGTAGCGGTTCGGATCTTCGCCCGCGTCCAGCAACAAGCGAACGATTTCAACCTGGCCAAACTGCGACGCGAGGGCGAGCGCCAGATGGCGGTCGTCTTTGCCGGCGCTGGAAAGCAACTTGCGGAAATCCTCGATGCGTCCCAGAGCGGCTGCAACCGGGAGATCGATGCGTGCGCCGCGCCTGAGCAAAGCCTGCGCGGCTTCCAACTCGCCGTGCAGAAGCGTTGCGTGAATGGCGCTGTTGGGGTCCGCTCCGTGGTCGCAAAGCAGATCGATCAATGGCAACTGCACGCCACATTCGCGCGGCACGCTGCCGGTCGCGACCAGCATGAGCGTCTCGTTCAGTGCAGACTTTTCGGCGCCCGAGTCGAGAATCACCTTGGCCACCTCGACAATGTTTTTCGGCAGCCTGGCGTGCCGAACCGGATTGCCGGCTACGAACTCCAACAGCGTGGGGTTATGAAAGTAGTTCCAACCTTCGAAAACTACGCGCTGATGCACCAGTTTCGGATGCTGCCTCAAATAGCCACGCAATCCTGCCACGTCCCCTGCGTCAATAAGATCTACGGCGCGACGAAAAACAGGGTCTTCAATTCGTTCATGGTGCGGCAGATTCAGTTGATCGCCAAGCGTCGGTTTTTCAATATGCCTTTTCAGTCTGGCCCAGCTTTGGAAACCGGACTCACGAGCGATGGTGAGCTGCGCGTCGCTGAGCTTTAGATGCGCCGCGAAAATCTCGGCATCCGTGGCACGAGTGAAACGCGGATGAAATTCCCTGATACGCTGAGCCGCTCCTGGGTCGCCGGCGGCATTTTCCTTCAGCAAGTCTTTCGCTTGATACCTGAGATGATCGAGGTTGGGATTCGATGGGAGGCGTCTTACCGGCATGGCGAACTTCCTTTCGTTAGCCCGAGGTCCGCATTTACGGGCAGAAAGTAAGTTCGTGAAGCTGGATTGTTACGTTCAGGTGGACTTCTGTCCTTTCCGCGGCCGGATGCGCCCCTTGCGCTGAGGCGATTCTACCACCGCAAGCAAGAAGGGACGTCCGTCTGGCCTGGGGCCTAAACCAACACCTTCTCGTGCGCCGGTTCAGCCGTTCCCCGCATCTGCTTCACCCGCTCATAAATCTTCCCGTACTCCCGCGCCGAGGCGTTCCAGGAAAAATCTTTGTTCATGCCGTTGCGCATCAGCACCTGCCACGAAGTCTGGTCGCGGTAAGCTTGCAGCGCCTGCCGGATGGTCAGCAGCAGCGATTCGCCTTTGTATTCCGTGAACTTGAAGCCCGTGCCTTTGCCGGTGCGCGCGTCCCAGGGTTCGATCGTGTCGTCGAGGCCGCCGGTCGCGCGCACAATCGGCACCGTGCCGTATTTGAGACTGTATATCTGATTCAGGCCGCAAGGCTCGTACCTTGACGGCATCAGAAACATATCGGACCCGGCCTCGATCTTGTGCGCAATGGCATTATCGTAGGCGATCTTGACCGCGATCTTGTTGGGGAACTGCTTCTTCAGGCGCGTGAACATTTCTTCATATGGTTTGTCGCCCGCGCCCAGCGCGACGACGATCATTTCTTCGCGGGCCAGCCGGTCCATGATCTGCGCGATCAGGTCGAAACCCTTTTGCGCGGCGAACCGCGAAACGATGCCGATCACCGGCAATTTAGGGTCGGCGTTGGCCATGCCGAAGACGGTCAAAAGATCCTGCTTGCATTTTGCTTTGCCGGAAAGATCCTGCGGCGAGTATTTGGCAGCAGTGAACTTGTCGGTCTCCGGGCTCCATTCGTCGTAATCTACGCCATTCAAAATGCCGCTGACCGTTGCGGCGCGGTCGTGCAGCACGCCTTCCAGGCCAAAGCCGTATTCCGCGGTCTGAATTTCCTGGCTGTATTTGCGGCTGACGGTCGTGATGTAATCGGAAAAGACGAGCGCGCCCTTGAGGAAGTTGACCTGCCCGAAAAATTCCATCTTCGACATGGTGAACAGATCCCAGGGCAGCGTAAGCAAAGGCAAGGTTTCCGGCGGAAACAGGCCCTGATAGCCCATGTTGTGAATCGTGAAAACCGTGCCCGCTCCGCGAAAGGCGGGATCTTCCGAATAAACGGTGCGCAGCAGTACCGGCACCAGCGCCGATTGCCAGTCATGGCAGTGGAAGATGTGCGGCGCGCCAAGAATTTTTGAAGCTTCCAGCACGGCGCGCGAGAAGAGCGCAAAACGCTCGGCATTGTCGGGATAGTCGCCGGCGGGCGAGCCGTAGAGGGACTCGCGATCGAAGTAGTCCGGGTAGTCGACGAAATGAAAGCGCACCCCGGATTGCGTACCGGCGGTGACCACTGAGGCAAAGCGATACTTGTCATCGAACGGAATCGTGATGCTGCGCACTTCCGTAGCAGCATCCACCAGCTTGGTCTGCCGGTAGAGCGGCAAGTACACGCTGACCTGATGCCCTAAGGCGGCGAGCGCGCGCGGCAGCGCGCCGACCACGTCCGCCAGCCCGCCGGTTTTCGAGAAGGGCACGCCTTCAGAAGCCACAAATGCAATGTTCATGAGGGCAAGAACCTCCCCGGCTGACCCGTATTTCAAGGACGCACGCTATGATGGATAATGCTGCGGGAGTTGAACTCCCGCAACCCATGCACGCGGGCGAACCGTTCAGTCTAAATGCCCGAGGAAAAGAGGGTCAACGTGCCCAAGGTCGTCTCCGCTCGCCGTCCGCAACACAAACCCAAGCTCGGCCAGCATTTTCTCGCCAGCGATGACTACGCGCAGCGCATCGTGGACGCCCTCGGCGATAGCTCCCAGAGCACAGTGCTCGAAATTGGTCCGGGACGCGGCATTCTCACTTCCCTGCTGGCCACGCGCGTGCGCCGGCTCATTGCCGTGGAACTCGACCGCGTGCTGGCGGCCCAGCTTCGGCTTAGGTTTGGCATGGTGCGTAATGTCGAAATCATCGAAGCCGATATTCTTGCCATTGATTTCGATTCCCTGTTCGGACTCAAGCCCGGCCTGAGCCGCCCCGGCATTGAATTCAAACCTCAGCCCGCGAAAGTGGTGGGCAATCTTCCTTACTACATCACTTCCGAAATTCTGTTGCGTCTGTTCGACCACGCGAAATATTTCGAGAGCATCGTCATCATGGTGCAGCGCGAGGTAGCCGACCGCATCGCCGCCTCGCCGGGAAGCCGCGACTATGGCCTGCTCTCGGCTACCACGCAACTTTATGCTGGCGTCGAGAATTTGTTCACGCTGCCGCCCGCGGCGTTTTCTCCTCCGCCTCGAGTGCACTCCAGCCTGCTGCGGCTCACCATGAATCCGAAACGCGAGCGGCTCGGCGTGGCCGGCGACGGCTTTATCGACTTCTTGAAGCTTTCATTCAGCCAGAAGCGAAAAACTTTGTGGAACAATCTGAAATTGAAGTATCCAGAAGCTGACTTGCGGGCGGCGATGACGAATGCCAAGGTGAAGTCTGCGGCTCGCGCCGAAACCCTGAGCCTGGAAGAAAGCGCGGCGCTGTATCGCGCCTTGCGCAATGCCAACGGCAACTCGTAGCATCGTGTTAGCCTCGGCTCCCCGAGGAGGCTCATGGAAACTCCCACTCTTCGCCATTCTGTAGTCGCCGGAAAATTCTACCCTCGCGATGCGGAATCTTTGCGCGAGGAAGTGCGCGCCTATATTTCTCAAGCTCCAGAGCAGGAGCCGGTTCGCGCTTTCGGCTGCATCTGCCCTCACGCCGGCTACATGTATTCCGGGCACGTGGCGGGCGCGGTGTTTGCGCGCTTGGATGTTCCTGAGCTTTGCATTGTGCTCTGCCCCAACCACACCGGCATGGGCCGCGCCCTGGCCATCATGAGCGAAGGCGCATGGGAAACACCGCTGGGTGAAGTGCCGATTGATTCCACTCTAGCCGCCGCGTTGAAGCAGCGTTGCCCGGCGCTGCGGGAGGATTCGGCGGCTCATCGCGCCGAACATGCCACGGAAGTTGAGTTGCCGTTTCTACAACTGCGCCAACCCAGACTTGGGTTCGTCCCCATTGCGCTGGGCACGGGACAATTCGACGTCCTTGAACAACTTGGCCTTGGGCTGGCGGAAACGATCTCCGCTCAGAAGCAGGCCGTGCTGATCGTCGCATCCAGCGACATGAATCACTATGAGTCGGACGCCGCCACACGCGTGAAAGATCATCAGGCGATCGAGCGCATTCTCACGCTCGACGCGCGCGGTCTCTACGACGTGGTTACGCAGCAAGAGATCAGCATGTGCGGCTTTGGTCCTGCGGTTGTGATGTTGACCGCTGCGCGCGCGCTGGGAGCCAAGTCCGCCGAGTTGGTGAAGTATGCGACCTCCGGCGACATTTCCGGCGACCGCGACATGGTGGTGGGTTATGCCGGAGTAATCGTGACTTAATTGCGTTGCGCCGTGTTTTCGCTAATGCGAACTGTGCTCTCCACCGCTAGAGGAGTGTCCTGAAGATGCGGAGCCGGCACGGCCAATTGCGCCGGAGTTCGCGGAGGCGGATGCCTGACCATATCCGAACCCGCCGGTGCGCGCCGCGCTTGTGGCAAATTGCGCTGCATTCACTTCGACGAAACCCGCCTTTGCCACCTGGGTATTCAGGTGACCCAGATTGCTCAGGGAACCGCGCGGAATTCCAAGACCCGCCGAGCCTTTACTAACTACCATCCGCATCGGCGGAAGATTCGTGAACACCGGCCCGCCCTTCCCGACGGCAACAGTGTGTACCGTGCCGACCGGCGCAACCGGAGGATGAAAACCCGTGGCTGCGGCACCCACGTAATGAACTCCACCCTTCCACGTGTTCCACCCGCCGGGTTGCCATCCCCAGCCGTAGCCCGGAACAAAATTCCAGTTGCCGTAGTAGTAAGGCATCCAGCCCCACGGGTACGCCGACGCAAACATATAACCCATACCCGGATACCACGACCACGCGCCATCCATGAACGGATCCCATCCGACGCCGGTAAAGTAGGGTTGCCAGAGGTTGCCATAGCCCGGCACGTTGCTGTAGCTGCCGTAATAACTCATGTCGCTGAAACCATAGCCGTATGGAGTCGAGTTGTTTCGGGCGTATTGGTCGTGGTACTCGACCGATTGCTTATCCCAATCGTCGTAGGGATCGGATTCAACATCCCCGGCCTCGGTCGAGCGGTCGTTGTCCTCCACGTCGAAGGTGACCATTTTCTTTTTGGCGACCTTCACCGTGCCCTGGGGCCCCACGACATCGAGGTCGTTTTTGAAACTGGCGATCCCGGCTATCGTGGACGAAGCCGCAACGCGGAAGTGTTCTGCCTGGCTCAGGTCGACTTTTTCCTGCGAGAAGTTGAGCGCGAACTGGTCGCCGCTCTTGCCTAGCCAGTTGACGTACGCTCTGCCTTCCACCAGATTGACCACGGAAATTCGCTTGCCCGCATCGCTGAGGCCGAGCGTGCTGAACTCAACCGTGGTGTTGGGAGTGAGGCGAAAGGTGCTGCCATCTTCGAACTCGATTTCGGCGCGCCCATTTTCTCCCGTGCGCAGTTGCGTGCCTTGAATGACAGGAAGGTTGAGAAAGGCATTCTCAAAACCTAATCCGGTGTTCTTGTCGATTTGCACTCGGCCCTGCACGTCGCTCAAACGAACGATGCGCGCCTGCGAATCAGCCAGGGCAGGCAGCGCCAACAGCGCGCAGGCCAAAGCCGTCAGAACCATCATGCGGAGTCGCGGTGTGAACATAGCAACCTCCGGAAGAGAACCTTTGCGCATATTAGAACACGGTTTGGGTCAGTGGATGTCACGAAATTCTGTGGACGGGCACGACTTCGGCCGCCGCCAAAACCTGTGAGGACTCTAAGCCATTTCCAGGCTGAGCCGGAAACGAATGTTCCGGTGGGAAGGTTGGTGCGAGTGTTCCCATGGGAACATTTGTCGTAATGTTCCCATGGGAACATTTTGTACCGGCGCGGGTGTATGTACAATGGCCTGTGGAAATCGCTGTAGGTGGAAGCAGCAGCGGGAGTTAAGGCAGGTTTGTCAACCTTGAGCGCGGGACGCTCAAGGATAGGCGCCGGGTCATTTGCCTCGGAGTAGATTGGGCCGTCGGCCTAGGGTCTTTTGGGTCGTCCGGCGCTGGCGGGTCTGGCGGGCGTCAGCTTTCCCGCCATTGGCTGCCTCGATACTTGGAGAGCGCCACCGTCTCCAGTAGTCTGCTGCAGACCCGTTTCAAATTTCAACCGAGGAGACTAGGTTATGCCGTCAAGCGTCGTCCCGGGCCCGGTTCTCTCTCCCAAGCTTCAACATTCAATCCTCTCCGCCAGCAGAGTTTTGTTCGCCCTGACTACTGTTGTTCTCGTGGCAGCGTTCGCTGCGCGGGCTCGCGCGCAAGCCGGGTCCTTGCCGCTGGGCAATCCCGGCGTCGTCGTTGGCAACCAAATTACCTGCCCGAGCGCCTTCTACTCGAACCCCGCCATTCCGGCGGTTTGCCACATTGCCAACCTGTCTGGGTGCCTCGGCGCGGATAACCTAAACTTCAAGTACAGCTACGACAGCCCCGGATCCCCCTTAGGGACCATCGTCTTCTTCTCGGGGCACGGCGGGACCACGCCGGACACAACGGAGAACGACTTCGCCGGCGATTATTTCAAGGCGGGTTACGAGATCGTGCAGTTGGCGTGGGAGGACGATTGGGAAGATGTGGATGTGCCTCTTGCCGACACTGGGGGAACGTGGTTAGCAGCTACATCGCGGACATCCAGGCGGCGGCATGCCGACAGGCTACCTTCTTGAACTTTGTATTCAATATGAACAACACCAACCTGTACAGCAGCGGAGGGAGGTGCGCGCAGTCGAGCAGCGCGGGGTCGGCAGCCGTTGCATACTCCATGGCTTACTACGGCTCTCAGGCCTACCTGGACAACGTTGAGTTTAAGTCGGGTCCGCCGCTTAGCGACATAGAGCAGGGCTGCGAGGTGCCTAATACTATACAGACTACCGTTTGTGGCGGTTCTCAGTACGGGTGCAAGCTTGGCGGGCTGGCGCCCTGGACGCTGAGTCCTAGATACACCGACGCCGCGGTCGGGGTTCAAGGCTGGACTGGAGACAGCTCCTGTGCAGCCGGGCATACGACTTCTGCGGCTTCGAACCTGGCATGGCTGCAGCAGAGCATTGTGGATGACGGAACGAACAATCCGACGTTTAGCTACCCGACCACAGCGATGGCCGGATGGCTGTGCCAGAGCGTCCAAAATAACAACCTATGCACCGGAGGCTCGGGCCAAGACGGCGGCCAAGGGGGATCTCCGTCGAACGACTGCCCGAACAACAGCAGCACTCAGGGGGAGATTTTCTACGCGAAGCTCACAAGCAATCCCAATCAATTGCCCCAGTCGAACTATTCTGTGTACGCGGTCCAAGGCTGCAGCGGGCCGGAGGGGGTAGAGGACGGGACAGTCCCGGCGGTGGTTATAAAAGGGGTTATTCAGGGCGGGACCGCTGCGATCGAGAACGACATGGAGACGAATTGCATACGCCCGGCGCAGTAAACTGGCGGCTGATCCAGCCGCCCGCTCGGCCTGCTGTAGCGTGCGCCGGGACTTGGCAGAGGGCTAGGTTCCAGTTCCGGTTAGACCAATTGTCTGCGGGCTGCCCCCGCCGCTGTCGAGGAAGCCAAGGATGGCGCTGCGCAGGCCGGTCTTGCTGGGCTTGAATGTGACGGTGACGGTGCAGCTTGCTCCTGCGGCAAGCTGTGAGCCACAGGTATTGCTCTGGGAAAAGTCCTTCGAGCTCTGGTCATCCGTGGTCTCGATGTAGATGTTCGTGAAGGTTAGGGCGGTGCCACCTTCGTTTTGTACCTGCACGGTAAGGGGAGGGCCTGCCGTGCCTACTTTCTGCGGCGAAAACTGAAGCTTGCCGGGGACCAGGCTGACTATGGTTCCCGCGCCGGTGAGGTCGATGACCTGCGGTTTGGAAGATGCGCTGTCGTCGATTGAGACGATTCCGCTCGTGTTCCCCTCCGCCTTCGGCTTGAATACGACTTTAACCGCGCAGTTCCCCCCGGGAACTACGCTTGGCCCGCAGGTTGACTTTATCTGAAACGGCCCTTCTACCTTTATCGAAGAGATAGCGAGGGCGGTCGTGCCCGTGTTCGTGATGGTGACTGTCTGCGGGGAACTGCCGGCGCCGACGAGTTGGAAAGGGAAGTTAACCGGCGCAGTCGGCGAAAAGGTGGCCGTTCCGGTGTTGAGTAGCGGGACCACGTCGTCGTTTTGGGAGTCGTCTGCGAGTACCATATCCACTTTGTGGTCGCCGTTAAAGTCTCCCGTGGCCACAAAGGCGGCGGCCTTGACGTCGGGATAGACCGTCTCCGGTTGGAACGTACCGTTGCCGTTTCCCAACAGGACGCTGACGCCAGCGGGCGGTCCCAGGCCAGCCACAGCCAGGTCGGGCTTGCCGTCGCCGTTGAAGTCCGCAATCGCGACCGAGACGCCGTACAGCGCGGCGTACACGACTCCGGCTTCGAAGGTACCGTCGCCATTGCCCAGGAGCACGTCCGCGCCTGAGCCGTCCGCGATGGCCAGATCCAGCTTGCCATTGTTCCGGAGGTCCGCTGCCGCCAGCGCACTCGCCGCCGCCGGAATCGGGTAGGTCGCGCCCGGGCTGAAGCTTCCATCCCCGTTGCCCAGAAGAATGGCTACCAGCATGAAGCCGGTGTTGGGCGCGAGCGCCGCAAGGTCGAGTTTGCCGTCGCCGTTGAAGTCGCCCACCGCGACCGCGGGAATGTATGTGGGCAACGACGTGTAGTTAATGGGGGCCTGGAAAGTTCCGTCGCCGTTACCCAGCAGCACGCTGATGTTGGGCGAGGTGGCCAGCACAAGATCCGGAATGTGGTCGCCGTTGAAATCGCCGACGCCGACGAACGTGGCGACGGCGGTTGTGTCAAAATTCTTCGCAGGCTGAAAGGTTCCGTCGCCATTGCCCAGCAGAACGCTGACGCCGGAGCCCGCGACGGCCAGGTCCAGATTGCCGTCGTGGTTGAAGTCCGCGACCGCGACGGAGACCGGAGTGTTCCCGACTGTATAGTTCACCGCAGGCTGGAAGGTGCCGTCGCCATTGCCGAGCAATACTGAGACCTGCGAGCTGCGGAGGCGGCAAGCGACCGCCAAGTCCAGCTTGCCGTCGTGATTGAAATCTCCAACCGCGATTGAGTTCGGATACTCAAGAGTGGGATAGGCGCCGCGCGCCTCAAACTGGGCGGTCGCCGGGGCGCTGAAATTGATCACGCAGAAGGCCGCAAGCGCCGCGGTGCATAGCATCTGGCGATGTCGTAGCGGGTGGGATAGATTCAAGGGAGCCTCCTGCACGTTCTCAGACGCCGCTGAGCGATTGAAGCTGTAGAATCGGCACGCGAGGGCCTTACCGGGAACGGCTGTCGTCCGCTAGGTTAGCATCAAATTGGCTCTTGTACATAGTGGATTCGGCCTCCGACGGCGAGCATTCGGAGGCGTCGATGGAGGTCCCTGCTGGGCCGCTGGGGCGCTAGCCTGCAAGGGATCCTTCGACTCCGCAGCAGCTTCGCTATCGCGAAGCTGCTACTCCGCTCAGGATGACAGAACTAAGGATTTCCGAGGCGTCCAGGTCTTCCTTAGGGGCGGCGAGTTACTTGCGGAAGGCGGGGAACTGGTCCAGGCTTTACTGCCACGGCTGCGGGTGCAATAGAAGGAAGAGTCGGGCGGAAACCGCTGCTTGAGTTTACGCCGGGCCTGCGCTGGTGGTCTTGGCCATCTCCAGCAGGCGTTGGGCGCGGGCGCGGACTACGTTCATGACGGAGGTGTCGTCGAGAATGTTTTGCAGCACCGGGGCGATGGCCTGGATTTCGCTGAGGTCGTGAGATTGCGCCTCGGTTTCCATCTGCTTCAATTCATCGTCGAGGGCCAACTTCTGGTAGCGGTGGTAATAGACGAGACGGCGTCCGTGATCGAGCGTGTTTGCCATGCTCTCAAAGAGCGCAGTCAACTGCTGCACGGCCGGAAGAGTGGAGTAGTTGTAGCTGGCGGTGGAGTGGCGCGGGCCGTCCTGGTAGGAAAGCGTTTTGTCGCCGGTGAAGGCGAGCTTTGAATTTCCGGAATCGATCTTGGCCGCGAAATATTTCGTCTGCCTGGCCCAGTCGAAGATGCGCTGGCGATTGGCGGGGGACATCTCGAACTCGGCATCGTAGAGTTCCTCGTCGTTGCCGTTGTCATTGTTGTTGGAATAATTCTTTGAGTTCTGGGAGCCGTTGGAATCATTATCCGTGGAGGTCTGGGCGGTTTTGGCGGGGCAATGGTAAGTCGAGTGGCCGTCGGCGCGGACCGAGATTGAGTAGTGGCTGGGTTCGGAGTTAGGAAAATCTAGCGTGAATGTAATTACGGCGGATGCTGGGCCGCTCTCCGCTTGTTGGGCAAGAAGCGGCGTCACCGTCATGGCTAGCAGGATCGCGGCTAGCATCATCGCGGCTAACATCGTCGCGAGTGCATTCAACCATACCGTCCTGAGAAACCCGGACGCCGCAAGCTGCCGGAAAAGCAGATCCCTCCGCTTCGCTCGCTTCGCTCCGCTTCGGTCGGGATGACAGATAGGAGTCATCAAATGGCGGCCACTCTTTTGACGGCTGCGCGCTGCATCTGGACTGTGGCGGCGGTGTGCAGATGGCAGATGGCGATGGCCAGCGCGTC
>PMHV01000031.1:0-472 GCA_003156805.1 Acidobacteriaceae bacterium
GCATGGCCATGGGGTCGCGGCGCAATTGACCGACTTTGCCGGTAACGGCAGCTGTGGTTTCGCTGCTTAGCGTTGCGCCCCAGAAAGTTCCGTGCTGCCAGTTGAACGCTTCGGTAACCAGCGGAACCACCCCGGCCCGTCGTCCGCCGAACAAGATGGCATCGATCGGAACGCCCTTCGGGTCTTCCCACTCCGGCGCAATCACGGGACACTGCTTTGCCGGAACCGTAAAGCGGGCGTTGGGATGCGCCGCTTTCCGAGGCGAATCCGGAGTCCACGGCCGTCTCAGCCAGTCGACCAATGCCGCTGGCTTCTCCTCGGTCATTCCCTCCCACCACACGTCGCCGTCGGGCGTCATTGCGCAATTGGTGAAGATCGTGTTCCCGGCCATGGTGCGCATGGCGTTGGCATTGGACTTCACGCTCGTGCCCGGAGCCACTCCAAAGAATCCGTATTCCGGATTGATGGCATA
>PMHV01000031.1:485-62715 GCA_003156805.1 Acidobacteriaceae bacterium
TGTCATCGCCAATCGTCTCCACCTTCCAACCTCGAATCGTCGGAATCAGCATCGACAGGTTGGTTTTTCCGCAAGCGGAGGGAAACGCGCCGGTCATATACTTCACCTGGCCAGACGGGCTGATTAACTTGAGAATCAGCATGTGCTCCGCCATCCAGCCCTCGTCTCGCGCCTGCACCGAAGCGATCCGCAGCGCGTGACACTTCTTGCCTAGCAGCGCATTGCCGCCGTAACCGGAACCGTACGACCAGATCTCGCGTGTTTCGGGAAAATGGCAAATGTATTTGTGTTGCGCATTACAGGGCCAGGTCGAGTCCTGTTCGTTTGGGCCCAGCGGCGCGCCAACCGAATGCAGTCCGCGAACGAACTCGCCATCGTCGCCCAGGACTTTCAGCACGCTGCTTCCCACCCGGGCCATCAGGTGCATGTTGGCGACGACGTAGGGCGAGTCCGAAATTTCCACGCCAATCTTTGCCATGGGTGAACCGATCGGTCCCATGCTGTAAGGCACCACATACATCGTGCGTCCGGCCATCGAGCCGTTGTACAGCTCGGTAAGCTTTTGTTTCATCTTCGCCGGATCTTCCCAATTATTGGTGGGGCCGGCATCGTCCTGGTTGCGCGAACAGATGAAAGTGCGGTCTTCCACACGGGCCACATCGGCAGGATTGGAGCGGACCAATACGCTGTTGGGGCGTTTCTCGGCGTCGAGAGGGACAGCCACGCCCGTTTGCAGCATCAGCCGCAGCATGTCCTGGTATTCCTGTGGCGAGCCGTCACACCAACGCACGCGATCGGGCTGGCACAGGCGCGCCGCTTCTTCCACCCATTTCACCAGTTCCGGATGCTTGTGGTCGCTGGTGGTCGATCCGATATCCATTGTGATCGTAGCCATGAAGGGGAGTCTCCGTTGCCGAACTTAGGGCGTTGCTGTCCAGCTTTGCTGGCACGGGCCCACATCGTCATGCGGCAGGCTCGATATTTCTGCGCCCCGGGAGTACTTGGAAGATGCCATACCAGTTGACTCTAGCCCAACCTGCCCACCCTACTGAATGGAGACGCGTTGGCCGCAACCTTTTGAATGAGATCTAGAATACATACCATTTTCTCTCACTTCTAACGATTATTCCAGTCTTTGGGTTGCGAGGGTAGTGTCCCGAGTTGAACCAGGACACCTACAAGCGGCGAGAATCGCTTTCGGGTAGTATTTCTGGTTGCTCTCGTTCAACCTGCACAACGCGAGGACCGGGAGTAAAGACGTATTTTCGGCGGGATATTTATCCGGCAGAAAGGACGACCATCGCTTGATCGTCGGGGTACCAAGAGAAAGTTATCCGGGAGAGCGTCGCGTTGCACTCGTACCGCTGGTGATTCCAAGTCTCACCAAGGCCGGGCTTGAAGTTGTGATCGAAGCCGGCGCTGGCGAGCAGTCGGGCTATCCCGATACTGCCTATGCCGAGAAGGGAGCGAAAATTGTTCCCGGCCGCGCTGCGGTTTTCAGCACCGCGGACATTGTTATCCAAGTGCTTTGCTACGGTTCGAACGATGCCACAGGCCAAGCCGATCTTCCCCTGTTCCGCCGCGGCCAGGTGTTGATCGGATTCCTGCGGCCGTTCGGTTCGGCTGAGGTGGTTCAGAAAATCGCCGCATCGGGCGTCACTTCGTTCTCGGTTGAGCTTATTCCCCGCACCACCCGAGCGCAAAGCATGGACGCTCTTTCGTCCATGGGAACGATCTGCGGGTACAAGGCGGTGCTGCTTGCCGCGGAGACTTCACTGCGAATTTTTCCCATGATGACCACAGCCGCTGGCACGATTACACCGGCTCGCGTCTTCGTCATCGGCGCTGGAGTCGCCGGACTGCAGGCCATCGCAACCGCGCGTCGGCTGGGAGCTGTTTCATCGGCTTACGATATGCGCCCTGCCGCTAAAGAGCAGGTGCAGAGCCTGGGCGGGCGCTTTGTGGAATTGCCCATTGAAGCCCAAAACGCGCAGGATGCCCGCGGCTACGGCACGGCCCAGGACGAAAACTTCTACGCTCGCCAGCGCGAACTGCTCACCCGCGTGGTCGCCGAGAGCGACGTGGTCATCAGCGCGGCCGTAATTCCAGGCAAGAAGTCGCCCGTTCTCATCACCGCCGATATGGTGAAGGGAATGGCTCCAGGCTCCGTGATTGTCGATCTCGCCTCAGAACGCGGCGGAAACTGCGAGCTCACCCAGGTCGGAAAAACCGTGAAAGAGTATGGCGTCTCCATCATAGGCGCCATCAATCTGGCCAGCAGCGTGCCTTATCACGCCAGCCAGATGTACGCCCGCAACGTGACCAACTTCCTCGTTTACCTGGTGAAGGACGGAAAGCTGCAGCACAACCTGCAGGATGAAATCATCCGCGAGACCATGGTCACGCGCGGAGGTGAAGTCGTAAATGCGAGAGTACGCGAGTTTTTCAAGCTGCCCGCGCTGGCGCCGATATCTGGATAGATTTCAAAACGAGTGCTCTGGGAAACTTCCGCGCCGAAGCGGTTATTGAGAACTGAGAACCGAGAACTAAAGAAGTGGAGGTTGCATGGGTTCTAACCTGATTGATTCGCTTTTCATTTTCATGCTGGCCTGCTTCATTGGCTTCGAGGTCATCCGCCATGTCTCGCCGTTGCTGCACACTCCGCTCATGTCGCTGACGAACGCCCTTGACGCCATCGCCGTGGTCGGCGCGATTGTCCTGGTTGGCGAGCGCAAGAGCGAGTTCGCGACGGTTCTCGGCGTGATTGCCATCGTCGCCGCCACCAGCAACGTGGTTGGCGGATTCTTCATCACCGACCGCATGCTCAAGATGTTCAAGACCAGCCGTCCGGTAAAGAAATAGCTGAGCGCAATCATGAATGAGTTTGCCGGAAGCCAGTACCTGATCGAAATCATTTACCTCGTCGCCAGCGCGCTGTTCATCCTGTCGCTGAAGTGGATGAGTTCGCCCGCCACCGCGCGCCACGGCATTTGGGCAGGCGAAATCGGCATGGTGCTTGCCATCGCCGGCACTTTGCTTCATCGCGGCATCGTCGACTGGAAGTGGATCGTCATCGGACTGGTGCTGGGCAGCGGCATTGGCATTCCGCTCGGCATGGTGCAGATGACCGCGGTCCCCCAGCGGACCGCGCTCAGCCACGCTTTCGGCGCGCTGTGCGTCACACTGGTCGGAACGGCGGAATTTTATCTGCGCACTCCGAACGTTCCCAAATTCATGATGTCGGTGCTGTCGATGGAAGTGATTCTCGGAGGGCTAACTTTCACCGGCAGCTTGATGGCCGCGGGAAAATTGCAGGAGATTCTGCCGCAGCGGCCCATCACTTACAAAGGACAGAATCTCGTCAACTTCCTGCTGTTCAGCGCCGCTGTGGGCAGCGCGGTTTATCTTGTGGTGCATCCGGAGACGAAGCAACTCTTTCCGCTGATTGTCGGCATTTCACTGATTTTCGGTGTTCTCCTCGTAATCCCGATCGGCGGCGCGGACATGCCGACGGTGATCTCGCTGTTGAACTCTTATGCCGGTCTCTCCGCCGCAGCGATGGGATTTGTGCTGCAGAATAAGTTGCTCATCATTGCCGGCGCACTCGACGGATCTTCGGGCTTGATTCTTTCCGTCATCATGTCGAAGGCGATGAATCGTTCTTTTAGAAACGTTCTCTTTGGAGCATTCGGCCAGGTGCAAGCTTCTGCCGCCGGTGGAGCGGAAGCGAAGCCGGTTCGCAGCGCGACACCTGAGGAAGCCGCGGCCATTCTCTCGGCGGCAAACAAAGTGGTCATCGTTCCCGGTTACGGCATGGCCGTCGCGCAGGCGCAGCACAAAGTTCGCGAACTCTACGACATGCTCACCAAGAAGGGAGTCGAAGTGCGTTTCGCCATTCATCCGGTCGCGGGACGCATGCCCGGACACATGAACGTTCTGCTCGCCGAAGCCGACATCCCTTACGACCGCCTCATCGAAATGGAAGAGATCAACGGCGACTTTCCGCAAACCGACGTAGCCCTCATTATCGGCGCCAACGACGTCACCAACCCGGCCGCGCGCACCGACCAATCCAGCCCCATCTTTGGCATGCCCATCCTCGATGTAGACAAAGCCCACACCGTCATGGTGATCAAGCGCGGGATGAGTCCGGGCTTCGCCGGCATCGACAATCCGCTCTACTACCTCGACCGCACGCTCATGCTGTTCGGCGATGCTAAGCAGTTTGTGGGCGCGATCGTGCGGGAGCTCGGCGGAGGACATTAGTATAGTGGTTGCACAGCCGGACCAGCGTTCATCGTCAGTCATCCATCGCTAGCCATTCGGAATTGTGGAAATCTGCCGGAAAAATATTGGCGAGAGCCGACTTCGCTGGTATTTGGGAGGGCAATTTTCTGTGACTGAGAGGCGATTTTTGATTGGGTACCCCCCTCCCCCTGTTTTGCGAATCGTCAGTAAACATGCGGGCCTGCGCGATTTCGAATGTGCGCTAAGCGTGTTAGAGCTTTTGTTTTCAATAGCTTGCGGGCAAAATATTGGTAACAAAGCACTTAGCTCTGGTGCCGGGGGAGTGGACCGTACCACCTCCGCCTTGACTATGTTCCGCCGATTGCGTTTTGGCCGCAAGGTCAGATGTCACACAGGTCTGCTTTCGCAAACTGACCTCGCCTTCATCGTCCATCGTCGGCGCCGACGATGGTT
Organism: Acidobacteriaceae bacterium; assembly: GCA_003156805.1. Lineage (GTDB taxonomy): Bacteria > Acidobacteriota > Terriglobia > Terriglobales > Acidobacteriaceae > Sulfotelmatobacter. The sequence goes on from PMHV01000031.1 coordinate 5,187, forward strand.
AACGGCGGGGCATTGATTTTTCGCTTATTACGATATCATGATATCATTCTGGCGAAGGGGAAACTTGTGGCTCAATTGGTCGTCAGGAACATCGAGAACGGGGTGAAGGCTCGCTTGCAGCGCCGCGCGCGGCGGAATGGGCGCAGCATGGAGGAAGAGGTCCGCGACATTTTGCGTGCTGCGGTACATAAGGAAGAAAGTGCTCCCGCCGGCGGACTAGGGACGGAGCTCTCGAAGCTCTTTCCCAAGAGCGGACCTGATTTCAAGATTGAAAAGTTACACATCGAGATTAAGCCTCCGATCTTTGAGGAATGATCATTCTCGATAGCAACGTAATCTCCGAGCTGATGCGCCCCAGGCCGGATGAGAGAGTAATCGTGTGGCTCGATCGCCAGCCGCGATCTTCGATCTGGACAACTTCAATTACTCTGTTTGAAATAAGCTTTGGGTTGCAAATCATGCCTGCCGGAAAGTGGCGCGACGTCTTCACGGAAGGTTTTGAGAATCTGTTGGACCGAATCGACAACCGCATCGCCCCCTTTGACCATGAAGCTGCACAGCACGCAAGCGCCTTGATGGCGTCCCGAAAAACACACGGCCGCCCCCGCGAGTCGCGCGATACGATGATTGCTGGGATTGTCCTCTCGCGCCGTGCGGCACTGGCGACGAGAAACACACGGGACTTTGACGATGTCCCGGCGACCTTAATTGATCCGTGGACCGCGCGCGCCTGACCGCAGCTTCAACGTCCAGCGTGATATTCTATTGACTACCAGCTGCGTGCCGTTTTTGGCGGAAATTCCCCCGCAGATCCTGAAGAAGCTTCCCTGAAGAAGCCCAAAAGAAATAGAAGAAGAGAAACCAGAAATCATGCTTTCAGTCAGCAATGTGTCGATGCGCTACGGCGCCAAATTACTGTTCGAAGACGTCTCAACGGCGTTTACGCCGGGCAAGCGATATGGCCTGACAGGGCCCAACGGATCGGGCAAGTCCACGTTTATGAAGCTGCTGAGCGGCGAACTTGATCCGCAGAAGGGCACAGTGGTGCGTCCGCGGAAGCTGGGCGTGTTGAGCCAGGATCAGTTCGCCTTCGACGCTTACTCCGCGATCGACACCGTCATCATGGGGAACAAGCGGCTGTGGGCGGCCATGCAGGAGCGCCACGCCATCTATGAGAAGCCTGAGATGACCGATGCGGACGGCATGAAGCTGGGAGAACTCGAAGGCATTGTCGGCGAAGAAGACGGATACACCGCAGAGAGCGATGCCGCGATTCTGCTGCAGGGTCTGGACATTCCCGACGAGTTGCACTCCCGCAAAATGGGCGAACTGCAGGGCGGGCAGAAAGTTCGCGTGCTGCTGGCGCAGGCGCTGTTTGGGCATCCGCAGGCGTTGCTGCTGGACGAACCGACGAACCATTTGGACTTGGATTCGATCCACTGGCTGCAGGGATTTTTGAATGTCTACGACGGCGTGGTGATCGCCATCTCACACGACCGGCATTTTCTGAACAGCATTTGCACGCACATCGCCGACATCGACTACGAGACCATCATCAACTACACCGGCAGCTACGACGATATGGTGGTGGCCAAGACGCAGGTGCGCTCACAGATCGAATCGCAGAATGCGCAGCGCGAAAAAAAGATCTCGCAATTGAACGAATTCATCGCGCGTTTTGCCGCCGGCACGCGATCGAGCCAGGTGCAGTCGCGTCGCAAGGAAGTGGAGCGGCTACAAGTTACGGAACTGGCGAGGTCGAACATCCAGCGGCCTTACATCAAGTTCGACCAGAAGAGGCCTTCGGGCAAGCACATTCTCGAAATTGAGCATCTGGGCAAGGCTTACGAGGACAAGAAAGTCATCCGAGACTTTACGGCGAGCATCATCCGCGGCGAGAAAATCGCGCTGATGGGACGCAACGGAGCCGGGAAGACCACGCTGTTGAACGCGCTGCTGGCAAATTCTCCGACCACTCCGGAAGCCGAACTGCGCAAGACCAGCGGCTACGACGGCGTTTTTGTCGATTCCGGCAAAGTAATCTGGGGACACGAAGCATCCATTGGATATTTCGCTCAGGATCACCGCAGCCTGATCGCCGGCGGTATGACGGTGCTGGAATGGCTGCATCAATGGGACTCGGCTGCCGTCAGCGAAGAAATCCGCGGACTGCTGGGCCAGATGCTGTTCGCCCGCGAGGAAGCTACGAAATCCACGAACGTTCTTTCGGGTGGCGAGGCTGCGCGGTTGATCTTCTGCAAGCTGATGCTGCAGAAGCCGAATGTGCTGGTGCTGGATGAACCGACGAACCACCTGGATCTGGAAGCGATCAACGCGCTGAACATCTCGCTGCAGAGATATCAGGGCACAGTCTTGCTGGTGACCCACGACCACGATCTGATTGACGAAGTCGCCACGCGTATCTGGCACTTCGAGAACGACCACAAGATCACCGACTTCAAAGGCTCGTACGAGGAGTATCAGGCGGCAGTTGCGGTGTAGAGAAACCGAGATTTCCTTCGACTCGCTCAGGGCAGGCTCTCCCTTCGGTGGGAATGACAAGAGTTTGTATTGTTTGCCCATTGCACCATTTCTGTTGCATGTAAATCATCCAGGTTCTCCACAGAGTTCCACACGAGTTTGCTATTGCGTACGCGACGGCAAGTTGCGCATAATAGCTCCCAAACAGAATTTCAGCTGCGAGGATGCGGTGCCATGGCGGATGCTGCATACAGCCGAGCCGATCTGCTGAGGATTCTTCACCTTACCCCGCGCCAGTTGGCCAACTGGGAGCGGGCAGGGCTGATCGCGGTCGCGGTCGCTTATTCCTTTTCCGATTTGTTGAAAGTGAAGAAAGTGCGCGACCTCTGCGCCATGAGTGTGCGGCCGGCGGTGCTGCGCGCGTCGATGGAGGCGATGCAGCGGCGGGCGGCGGGGATGGGGAATCCGCTTCTGGAGGCGGGCGCGTCGTCTACCAGTAAGCACCGGGTCGCATTCCGGCACGAGGGAAAACTGCTGGAGCCGATCGCCGGGCAGTTCGTGATGGACTTTTCGCCCGGGGAAAAAGTGGTGACCCGCACGCCGATTCCGGCCCCCGATCCCACGCCCGATGAGAATGAGGCTGCGGTGTGGTTTGCCCGCGGTGTCACTTTGGAGGAGAATCCGGGCACGCAAACCGAGGCTATCGCGGCCTACCAGAAGGTGCTTGAGTTCGACCCCGCTCACGCGGCCGCGCACATTAACCTGGGCACGCTCCACTACAACCGCCAGGATTTTCACCTGGCCGAAAAACATTACCGCGCAGCGCTGGAAGCCGATCCCCGCTATGCCCTGGCTCATTTCGACCTGGGCAATGTTCTGGACGAAACCGGGCGCGTGCGCGACGCCATACAGACCTACAAGACGGCCATTCAGCTCGCTCCCACCTACGCCGACGCACACTACAATCTCGCTTTGGCCTACGAGAAAACGCGCGAGCCGCGAAAAGCGCTGCAACACTGGCGGGCCTACGTCAAGCTTGACACGACCGGTCCCTGGTCGGTTCACGCCCGCAACCAGATTCAGCGAATTCTGCAGGCCGATGGGCTGAAGTTGGTGCAAGGCGGCAAACAGGGCTGAAGTCTGCCGCAATTACAATGCCCGTTCTGAATCTTCCAAATTCTCCGACCGTCGCCGGCTCCCAGTGCTAGAATTTGCGGTTGTGATTTTACTGAAGGTGTCTTCATGCCCGAGACTACGCTGCAAGCCCCTGTCCCCACGCCGCTGACCACGCTCACCGAAGACGAGATTCTTTTCCGCGACAATATTCGCCAGTTTGCCGACGAGAAAATCCGGCCGCTGGTGAAAGAGATGGACGAGAAAGGTGTCTTCGATAAGGATCTGATGCACGAATTTTTCCAGCTCGGACTGATGGGGATCGAGATTCCCGAGCAGTACGGAGGAAGCGGCGCGAAGTTCTTTGAAGCGATCCTGGCCGTGGAGGAATTGTCGCGCGTGGACGCCTCGGCCGGCGTCATCGTGGACGTGCAGAACACGCTGGTCAACAACGCGCTTTTGCGATGGGGCAATAGTGAACAGAAGAAACGCTTTCTGCCCAAGATGGCAGCGGAAACTGTGGGGGCTTATGCGCTGAGCGAGGCCGGTTCCGGCTCCGATGCGTTTGCCCTGCAAACGCGGGCCGAGATTAAGGGCGGCGAATATGTGCTGAACGGCCGCAAGCTGTGGATCACGAACAGCAAAGAAGCTGGCCTCTTCGTTCTGTTTGCCACCATCGATCCCGCCGCCGGATACAAGGGCATCACGGCATTTCTCGTAGAGAAAGATTTTCCCGGATTCGGCGTGGGCAAGAAGGAAGACAAGCTGGGCATTCGAGCCTCCTCAACGTGCGAGCTGATTCTCGAAGATTGCCGGGTGCCAAAAGACAATGTGCTCGGCGAACCGGGCAAAGGTTACAAGATTGCGATTGAGACGCTGAACGAAGGCCGCATCGGCATAGGCGCCCAAATGATCGGCCTGGCTCGCGGCGCGTGGGAATATGCCTGCAAGTATGCTCAAGAGCGCAAACAGTTCGGCAAAGCCATCGCCGATTTTCAGGGCATCCAGTTTCAAATCGCGCAGATGACAACCGAAATCGAAGCCGCGCGGTTGATGGTCTACAACGCGGCGCGCATGAAAGATGCGGGCGTGAACTTCGTGAAAGAAGCCGCGATGACCAAGCTCTTTGCGTCGCAGGTGGCCGAGCGGGTGACGTCGCTGGCCATCGAAATCTATGGCGGCTACGGATTCACCAGGGATTATCCCGTGGAAAAATACTGGCGCGATGCCAAGATCGGAAAGATCTACGAAGGCACCTCAAACATGCAACTGGCGACCATCGCCAAACTCGTGCTGGGGGGAAAGTAAAGGCGAGCATTAGAGTGAGGCACCAGCTCCCACGAGTCTCTTTATCCGCAGTTGAAAGCGGGCCCCTCCGTCCGGCGCCAAATCCCGTTCGCTGAGCCCCCGGATTTAAGCCGAATCCCTTGTCTGGCGCGGTTCTTCCCTGATCGCAAGCCGCGCCGGTAACAAATTCAAGTTACTCATAATGTGCAGCGAGTTGCACTTCGGCACCGCATAGGCATCTCGGGCAAATGCCTTAACCCATTTGTTATCAGCATCGTGCTGGTGATTGCCCTATTGGCGGACAAGCTGCAATTCTCCCAGTGCCTGCCGTTTGGGGGCAAGACCGGGGTGCCACTTTGAACACTTTCTTGGGCAACACTGCGGTGATTCCGATTGAGGCTCCTAAGAAGAAGTGGAGTCTTCTCCCGCTCCTAACGGTATTGTTTCTGATTTCTTATGGCCTGATGACAATGCTGATCATCGAGCAGGGAGCAACTATCCAGTCGCAGCGCAACCTGATACTGGAACTGTTTCGCGACAGCACGGAACTCTCGTCCATGAAAGGCAAGGCCCTGCACGAGAAGCAAATGGCGCAGGGTCAGAATCATGCCCAAGTCCCGTCCGCCCAGGCACAGAGACCCTTGACCCGAACTCCGTCAACCCAAACTCCGTCGACCCAGGCCCCGTCGACCCAGGCCCCGTCGTCCCAGGTTGCAACACCGCCGCATTCCCAGAGCCGAGCTAACAAGAGCGTGAAGCCTGACATCAAGGCCCCGTCGAAGCCGGCTGCAGATTTGGGAGATGATCGGCGCGCTTTGATTACGATCTAGATCTTTGCTGGCGATCGATTCGCCCAGGTTTTGCAGTAAGAGTTGAGTGGATTACTTGGAAAACAAATCATGAAGGCCCTGACCCTAGCCTTGTTGTTGAGTTTGTCTGCTGCCAAACCGGCGCAGCCACTGCGCCAGCCATCCGGGCACGTCGCCCAGCATAATAAGGGCGGAGTCTGGTACTTTGCCGCGAGCGGCCACGCTGTCTACTGCTACGGCCCGGTGATGACCATGCCGCAGGCCAATGGCGATCTGCAGAAGGTCGCCACGCTCTGCCGGGACGGCAGGGCGGTGGTACCGCTCAAAGATTAGCCTGAAATCCGCCGAGTGCCGGCCGAAACGGCGACGAATCCCGAAACAGCGACGAATCAAAGACGTCGAGATCCGGCGGCAGAACGCTCCAGGACTTCCCAACCAGCAGTGCTACCTGAGCCCGTGCAAACACCTGTAAACTGGTATGGTGCCCGAGCTTCCTGAAGTAGAAACCATCGCCCGCGGATTAGCTCGGCGGGTGTCTGGCGATTTGATCGACTCAATATGGTTAGGGCAGAAGCCGGAGCCGCTGAAGTCACCAGCGGCGGACATCGCAGCCACCCTCGAGCGCAGCCGCATTGTTACTGTGCGGCGGACGGGCAAACACATCGTTTTCGACCTCGCGCGGAGCGCGGTGAGCCGGACACAGAGTGTTCGCCTGAGAAAAACCGGTCCCACTCAAACCACTGCGCAGTGGATCGTGCATCTGGGCATGACGGGCCGCCTGCAGGTTTGCGAGCCGGAAGCGGAGATCGTCAAGCACACCCACGCCATCGTAAAGTTGGCTTCGGGCAGGGAACTGCGGTTTGTCGATCCGCGCCGCTTTGGACGGTTGAGTGTGGCGCCGTCTGGCGATTTCGAGGCCCGAGGCCTCGAACCGCTGGATGTTGATCTGGACCGTTTCATCGCGTTGTTTCGTGGCCGCAAGACACCGATCAAGAGCGCGCTGCTCAATCAGAATCTGCTGCGCGGCGTAGGGAACATCTACGCCGATGAATCATTGTTCCGCTCGGGAATTCGTCCGCGACGCCGTGCTTCCACAATTACCCGCGAGCAGGCGGCTCGTCTATTCATATCGGTCAGAAAAGTTTTGCAGGAAGCGATTAAGCTCGGCGGTTCTTCGATCTCCGACTATGTCGATGCCGACGGTGAAGAAGGCTTTTTTCAATTGAAGCATCGCGTTTATGGCCGCGAAGGCGATCCCTGCCTGGTGTGCAAGACGCTCATCAAGCGCGTCGTGATCGCGGGGCGCAGCAGTCACTACTGCCCGAAATGCCAGAAGTAAGGGAGTGCCGACCCAGGGTTGCCAATTACTGATTGACGTTCAACCGCGGGCTTTCCAATCGGCAAACATTTCTCGATAATCAAAATCCGTCTTTAACTTTCCGCCAACGTCTGAGAGCCAACGATGAAACCACGCTCGGCGACTCGGCGCAGCGCGTTCAGGAACGCCGCATTCTGCGCGGGCGTGCCGATGGTCACGCGGATGCAGTTCGGCGCGCCCCATGGCCCGAGCGGCCGCACACCCACGCCTTCGTCCTGCAAACGGCGCGAAACCGCCGCGGCATCTTCGCCCAGATCGCAGCAGATAAAGTTCGCCGAGGTGGGCACGGCGCGATATCCGAGGTCGTTCAATCCCTGCCAGAGCGCTTCTGCCTGCAGCGCATTATTCTCGACGACGCGTTGAATATGCTCCTGGTCGTCCAATGCCGCCAGCGCCGCGGACTGCGCGACCGATGACACGGAAAACGTGTTGCGCATGCGCGCGCAATAACCCAGAAGTTCCGCCGGGCCTAATCCGTATCCCACACGCAGGCCAGCCAGGCCATGCGCCTTCGAGAATGTTCGCAGCACCACGACGCTCGCGCCTTGGCGAAGATAGTCCAGAGATCGCGAATAGGTGACGCCGCGCTGCGCCGCGAAATGCAGGGCAAACTCGTAGTAAGCCTCGTCCAGCACTACCACCACATGGCCAGGAACTCTTGCCAGAAAGCGCTCGACCGTCGCTGCCTCGACCATGGTGCCTGTGGGATTGTTGGGGTTGGCCAGGAACGCTAGCCGCGTGTTGGCGTCGATCGCCGCCAGAATGGCGTCCAGGTCGAAAGTATCGTCGCGCATCGGCGCTTCGATCACGTGCGCGCCCGCGGCGTGCACTGCCAGCGAGTACACAATGAACGAGCGCTGGCTGGTTACTGCGTTGAGCGCCGGCCCCAGCAAAGTCTGGCATAACAGGCCCAGCAGCGCCGTCGAGCCGGGGGTCACCAGTACCTGTTCCGGCCGCAACCCGTGCTCGGTGGCCAGCTTATGGCGTAACAGGCTGCAATTGTCGTCCGGATAAGTATTCACGGCGGCCAGCGTACTGCGCATGGCTTCGATGGCGCGCGGCGACGGACCGAAGGGGTTCTCGTTGGAATCGAGTTTGATCAGTTGCGGCCGAACTTCTCGCGACGGCGCCGGCGCACCGGGAGAATACCCGCCCATGTCCCGGGCAGGTTTGGAAACCAGATCAAAGAATCGGCTCATTGTTGCCGCACATCATGACACGGAACGCGGAGACTTCGCCATCGGTTTGTCGCAGGCGGTCCGCAAACGATCGACTTCCTTCGTGGTGAGCGGACGGAAACGGCCGGGGGGGACATCGAGTTTGAGCGGGCCGTACCGCACGCGCTTGATCTTCTCCACGTGATGACCCACTTTCTCAAACATGCGGCGAATTTGCCGGTTGCGGCCTTCGATCAAAGTGACCTCATACCAGGGATTGGCCGCGACCTTTACAACGCGGACTCCCGCCGGCGCGGTCCGAACCCGGTGGCCATCGTCGGTTGTGATGGAGACTCCACTGCGTAGTTTTTCCAGCGCTGCTTCGCTCGGAGTGCCCGCTACTTTGACGACGTAAGTCTTGGCGACGTGCGACGCCGCTTTCATCAACCGGTGAGCGAGGTCGCCATCGTTGGTCAACACCAGCAAGCCCTCGCTGGCATAATCCAGCCGGCCGACGGGATAGACGCGTCCCTTCACGCCGCGAATCAGTTCCATCACCGTGGGGCGCCTCTCGGGATCGCTCATAGTGGTGACGTAGCCTTTGGGTTTGTTCAGCACAAGGTAGAGGTGCCGCTGTGCTCCGTGCAAAAGCTTTCCGTTTACCCGGATGTGGTCGGTCTCCGGATCAGCTTTGCTGCCGAGTTCGCTGACGACCTGTCCGTTGACCTGCACGCGGCCGGCGGCGATCAATTCCTCTGCCTTGCGGCGCGAGGCGACTCCGGCAGCGGCGATAATTTTTTGCAGGCGCTCAGTGGGCATGGTGAATGGCTTTCATGCGGCGCAGTTGCGCGCCAGTCAGGATTCCGGGGAAGCGGCGGACTTCTCCATCTCTTCGGGCTGCGAGCGGCCGGTTTCCGGGGTATCGGTGGCAGCCTGCGCAGACGGGACGTCATTCTCTTCCGGCTCTTCAGGTGCGCCTTCACCGGATACTGTTACTTCAGCGGTGCTTAGGCTTTCCGGAACAGGCGCTTCCGTCGCCGGGTTTTCCGCCGGAATCAACTCCGCTTGGAACGACTCCGCCACCAGCTTCTCGAATTCCTCCATGCTGGGCAGTTCGTTCACGTCTTTCAAGCCGAACCGCATCAGGAATTCTTTGGTCGTCCTGTATAGGATCGGCCGCCCGATCACCTGTTTGCGGCCCGCGGTTGTGATCAGTTTGCGATCGAGCAGCGTGCCGATGACGCCGCCGGAATCCACGCCGCGAATGTCGCTGATCTCCGGCACGGTGACCGGCTGCTTGTAGGCGATCACGGCCAGTGTTTCCAACGCAGGCAGCGAGAGCCGGATCGGCGGCTTCAAACTCTTGGCGAAAGCGCGCACTACTTCGTGCTGCTCTGGCTTGGTCGACATGCGGTAGCCGCCCGCTACCTGGCGAATCTCGATGCCATGATCCGGCCCGCCGTATTCGCCGATCAGTTCCTCCAGGCTGGAGCGCACCCGCGATTTCACGTCGGCATCATCGATCGCGCCTGCCGCGACGATACTCTCATTCACGAGCTGCGTGATCTGCTCCAGCGTGATGGGCGTCTCCGCCGCGTAAATGATGGCTTCGAGTTGGGCTTTGAGACTCATGAGATCAGTTGTCAGTTGCCGGTTGCGAGTTGCCAGTTGCCAGTTGCTAGCACAGTCGTCAGTCGTGACTGGCCACTGATCACTGGCCCCTGAACACTTTTCTTCATCTCCAATCGTCCCTTACCACCGTCTGTTCATTCATGATTTGGTCGAAGTGCGTATGTTTACGCACAGCGATCTCACCGAACAAGCGTTCCTGACGAACCTGGATCGCCTGCAGGCGCACCATTTCGAGCAACGCCAGGAACATGCACACCAGCGCCTGCCGCGACGGCACTCGCAACAAAAGCTGTTTCAGCCGGATGGGCCGGTCCTCAAGCGTTAGCCGCCTTCGTAGATAATCGATCATCTGGGCGACCGTAACCGTTTCCTCGTCGACGTCGATTACGGGCCGGGTGCGCAAGCGTTCTAGAATCTGCTGAAATGTTTTCACCAGATCGATTACGTCGGCGGCGATTTCCGGCTCCGTGCCTTCGGCGTCCATGAATTCCCGGAGCGCCGGATTCGTGAGCACTGCATCTTCAATCTGCTGCTTCTGCAAGAGCATCTGTGCGGCGGACTTGAACTTCTCGTGCTCCAGCAGCCGGTTTACCAGTTCCATGCGCGGATCGTCCGGCTCTTCGGCGGCCGCATCCGGATCGCGCGGCAGCAGCATCTTCGACTTGATGTGAATCAGCACCGCAGCCATGTAAATGAAATCCGCGGCCACATTCACATCCAGCTCGCGAATCTTTTCCACATACGCGAGATACTGCGCCGTGATGCGAGCGATGGGGATATCGTAGATGTCGATATCCTGCTTGCGAATCAGATCGAGCAGCAGATCGAGAGGGCCTTCATAGACGTCGCCCACCGCAACCGAAAAGGGAGAGTCGCTTTGGTCTCTCTTTGCGGATCGTCCCTCGGCTTCCTTTATAGGCGTGGTCAACGCAACGTGCTCCGCAACCATCGCCGGTGCGGGAACGTTCGCCAGGCTGCCGGATTCGGAAACCATTTTCACATCTGTCCTTGCGCTGTTGTCATTGTACTTCGATCCGCCGCCCGCGCCTACTTTGCCGCGTCCGTACCTTGTGCAACACTCTCCGGAGGTTCGTAATCGAGCGACATTCCCATGGCCTGCCGCACCTCCGCGATGGTTTTTGCCGCCACTGCGCGCGCCCGTTGTGAACCCGCTTCCAGAATATCCCAGGCCAGCCGCGGATTCTCCTCGAATTGTTTCCGCCGCTCCTGCATCGGAGTCAGCAACTGCACGAGTGCATTCGCGGCCCAACTCTTGCACTCGATGCAGCCGATGCCCGCCGAACGACACCCCTCATCCACTTTGTCTAGAGTGGCGCGGTCGCTGAAAATCTTGTGTACGTCGCCCACTGGACAAACGTCGGGATTTCCTGGGTCCGAGCGCCGCACTCGCGCCGGGTCGGTCACCATCGTCTTCAGCTTCTGCCGCACCAGCGGCTCCGGATCGGTCAGCAGGATCGTATTGCCATACGACTTCGACATCTTGCGCCCATCGGTTCCCGGCAGCTTGGGCGCGGGCGTGAGCAGAGATTGTGGTTCGGGGAAAACTTCTCCGCGCTGTCCGTAAAGGCTGTTGAAGCGCCGCGCAATCTCCCGCGTGAGTTCCACATGCGCCACCTGGTCCTCGCCCACGGGAACAACATTCGCCTTGTAAATCAGTATGTCTGCCGACTGCAGCACAGGATAGCCGAGAAATCCATACGTTCCGAGATCCTTGTCTTTAATGTTCTCCCGCTGTTCTTTGTAGGTCGGCACGCGCTCCAACCAGCCCAGCGGCGTGATCATCGAAAACAGCAGGTGCAGCTCGGCGTGCGCCGGCACGTGCGACTGGATAAAGATTACCGACTTCTCCGGATCTAAGCCCGCTGCCAGCCAGTCGAGCGCTACCTCCAGCGAATTTTCCTTCACGCGTGAAGTGTCGGCGTAATCCGTCGTGAGTGCGTGCCAGTCGGCCACTTCGAAGAAACATTCGTACTCGTCCTGCATGCGCACCCAGTTCGCCAGCGCCCCCACATAGTTTCCCAGGTGCAGTTTGCCGGTCGAGCGCATGCCGCTGAGCACGCGCTTACGCAAGTTGGTTGAAGTTGTCATCGGTTTTCCACGAGTCGTAACGAGGCGCAACGGAAGCGACAGCGCCCCAATTAACAGGTTGCAGCATCATGCGAGGGTATTGTCGATACTACCACGCAGGGCGCGGATTTCGGGGCCAAGTGGTCAGCCAAGTAGTGAGCGAAGGGGCAGGTCAGCACGTGACCAAATCCAAGCGAAGCACACTTCAGGGGCCCGTCCGCCCGCGATGCTTTATAATTCGCGCCACTCCGCTCGAAGGATCGAAGTCGTCGGCATGGCACATCTCGCCCGCAAACTCCGCCTCACCGACTATTTCACGCTGGGCTGGGGCACGATGGTCGGTGTCGGCTGGCTCGTTGTCATGGACGACTGGCTGCTGCGCGGGGGCGCCTTGGGCGCGCTGCTAGGCTTCGCCATTGGCGGTACGTTGCTGTTCCCGATCGGCTGGGTTTACGGCAGGCTGGTGGCCGCCATGCCCGATGCTGCGGGGGAGATCGCGTACACTGCGGCAGCTTTTTCCCGCCCGGTGAGCTTCTCCACCGGCTGGATGATGATGCTGGCCTATTTTATCGTCTGCCCATGGGAGGCTGTGGCCGTGGGCCGCATCGCCGGCTACATAATCCCCTCGCTCGATTCTCTGGAGATCTACCGCATCGCCGGGCGTCCGGTCTATCTTCCGCATCTCGTCATTGGTCTGGGCCTCACGGCACTGCTCACCACGCTGAACTATCGCGGCGTCCGGCTCAGCGCGACCTTCCAGAACTGGAGTGCCTTTGGCGCGCTGGCGCTGTTTGTCGTATTCATTGCGCTCGGCGTGAGCAGAGGATCGCCGCGCAACTTTCCGCCGCTCTTTACCCACGCGCCGCTGGTTTCCTTCCTGCTCGTGCTTCAGATCGTTCCTTACTTCATGACCGGATTCGAGTCCGTGAGCAAGGCCGCGGAAGAATCCGCTCCCGAGTTTCGTGGTCTTGGATTTCTCAAAGCTATAGGAATGGCCATCCTGGTCGGCATTCTCTTCTATACGATCGTCATCGCCGCAGTCGCATTCGTGGCTCCATGGCACGAATTGACCAGCGAGAAGTTCATGACCGCGGTTGCCTTCCAGCGCGCGGTGGGCTCGCGCTGGATCGTCAACGTCATCCTGGCGGCGGCCCTGCTGTCGCTGTTCAAGTGCTTCAATGGAAATTTCGTAGCCGCCAGCCGCCTGCTTTTTGCTATGGGACGCCGCGGCCTGGTCGACGAGCGCGCCGGCCGCATCCACCCGCAACACCAGACGCCGTCGGCTGCAGTTCTCTGCATCGGGCTGGCTACGGCCGCGTGCATGTTCCTGGGAGATGCGATCCTGGTGCCGGTTACTGAAGTTGGCTCAGTCGCCTGTGCGATCGGATGGGCCGCAACTTGCGCCGCTTACCTTTCCATGGGACGCTCGGGAACGCTCCCAGGACAAGTGAAATTGCTGGCGGTCGAATGGTTTGTCGCCGCCGTTGGCTTACTCGTCGCTATCGCGATGCTTCTAATGAAAGTCGTGCCGACGATTCCTGGCCATTTCACAGCTTACGAGTGGCTAGCCCTCGGCATTTGGATTGCCCTGGGCGCGCTCGCAGGACATCGCACGGCGGTCCAGAGCTGACTCGGTTGCATCGATAAGCTTTGTCGCCAGCTTTCATAAGAAGAGGAAAATAGATGAAGGTTGCCAAGCTGCATTACTTGCTCGCGGTTTCTTTGCTCCTCGCGGCGGCACGCCCGTTGCCGGCGCAATCGCCGACGGTTGCTTTCGACCTTGTCATCACCAACGGCCACATCATCGACGGCACCGGTTCTCCGTGGTACTCGGGGGATGTCGGCATTCGCGACGGCAGAATCGCTGCGATCGGCAACCTTAGCGCCGCGCCCCGCACGCGCACGATTGACGCCGCCGGTAAGGTCGTCGCTCCGGGGTTCATCGATATGCTCGGCCAGTCGGAGCTTACCATCCTGGTCGATCCTCGCCTGCCTTCGAAAATCTATCAGGGCATCACGACCGAGATCACCGGCGAGGGCGACTCCGCGGCCCCGCTCAACGACTCCATCATCCAGGCCGACCACTCCAGCTACGAGCATTACCACATCACTCCCGACTGGCGAACCCTCCGCCAGTATTTTGCGCGCCTGGAAAAGCAGGGCATGGGCATCAACCTGGCCAGCTATGTGGGCGCGACGCAGGTCCGACGCATGGTGCTGGGCGACGACAACAAGCAACCCACGCCCGAGCAACTCGAACAAATGAAAACGCTGGTGCGTGAAGCCATGAAAGACGGCGCTTCGGGAGTTTCCACCGCGCTCGAATACGCTCCCGCGCCCTACGCAAAAACTGACGAACTGATTGCTCTGGCCCTGGAATCCGGCAAGTTCGGCGGCATTTACTCAACCCACATGCGTGACGAGAGCGATTCGGTGCCCGAAGCGATTGATGAAGCCCTGCGCGTCGGCCGCGAAGCGCGCGTCCCGGTGGAAATATGGCACATCAAAGTTGCCGGCAGGAACAACTGGGGGCGAATGCCTGAAGTCGTCGCCAAAATCAACGCCGCGCGAGCCGCGGGCGCCGACGTCACCGCCGATACTTATGCTTACACCGCATGATTCAACGATCTCTCTGCGTTTATTCCGCCATGGGCGCACGACGGCGGAACGGCAAAACTGGTCGAGCGATTGAAAAACCCCGCAACCCGCGAGCGCATTCGCAAAGATATGCTCACGCCCTCCCGGCACTGGGACAACGAATGGCAGGAAATTCCCGGACCCGACGCCATCATGATCGGCGTTGTCCAGAACCCCCAGATGCTTCCCCTCCAAGGCATGCGGCTCTCCGAAATCGCGAAACTCTGGAACAAAGCTCCGCTCGATACCCTGTTCGATTTCCTCATGGAAGATCCGTATGCGGGCGTCGCCGTCTTCGGTATGTCAGAACCAGATGTTACGCTCGCGTTGCAGCAGCCCTGGGTTGCGATCGACAACGACTCTTCCGGAACCTCGCCGGAGGGCATTCTTGGCCAGGAGCATCCCCACCCACGCGCCTATGGAACTTTCCCGCGTATCCTCCGCAAATATGTCCGCGAAGAGAAAGCTTTGACGCTGGAAGACGCGATCCGCAAATTCTCCGCTCTGCCGGCTCAACGCCTGCGCCTTGCGGATCGCGGAGTTCTCAAGAGCGGTATGTGGGCTGACATCGTCATTTTCGATCCCGCAACGGTTCGCGATCTGGCTACGTTCGACAATCCCAATCAGCTTTCCGAGGGGATGGAATACGTGCTGGTCAATGGCAAGCCGGTGATCGATCGGGGGAAAATGACGGGAGCGCTGCCGGGAAAAGTTCTGCGCGGTGCAGGGTATGTTCCGTAAAGCTCCCTCGCGTAGGCCGGAGGATCCGGTAACGCGAAAAGTCCTTACTGTTTCAGGCGAGCTTGCGTTTCGGGAACCACTGCCTGCACCACGCGGGGTTCCGCCAGCGTGCCCGTGATGCTGTACTCGCGCCGTCCCGCGCCCGCTGATTTGCCGTCGGCTCCTCGAGTTAGCTTAAGGTTAAGTTCCTGACCGAAAGAAGCCGTTCCACCGAGCGCATAATTTCCCCCGGGAGAAACCAACTTTGCGTCTTTAATTTCTATCCGGCCGTCTTGGAATCGTGCACGGCCTTGCAAATGCTCGATCCGCAGCGGCCCCTCATCGTCGCCCAGCAGGATGTGCGGCAAAACTCCGTCGCGCAAATCGAACTGCAACGTACCTTCGGCAGACTGCCAAAATTCCGTTGGCTCAGATCCCCGTGCGGTGAACTGATAGGTCCCGCTGGCCGTTGCTGTGATCCAATCCTCGTGTACGGCATCAGCGATCTGCTCAAGCGTGACCGCCGTCACAGTTCCGTTCCCGCGGTAGACCGGCGGCGTTACGCTGAAATCGGCCTGCCAGTCGCCGCGATACTCTCCGCCTAGCAAGCCGGCGCGCAGATCTGAAATCTTCAACTTGCCGCGGTCGAGTTCGAGGGATGCAGAAACTTGAGTTGCGATGAGCTTACGAATCCGCAGACGGTCAGCGCTGATCTGCCCAGACGCACGCAAATTTTCAAAAAAGCTGGGCTTTGTTGGCATCGAGGTCGTCAGCATTTGATACCACGGATGCCTGGCCGCCGGTGCCGTCAGCCACTGATCGATTTCACTGAGTCCAACTTCATTCGCATTCAGATTGAAACGCACCACGCAAGCCCCCGGCGTTCCACAGCCGCGGGCCAAGTCGAGAGATCCGCTCCAGTGCGCACCAGCCGCCGTGGCATTCAGTCTGTTGACCCGCACCTCATCCTGTGCGAACTGCAGTTCGGCAGAGGCAATTTCAATCGGTCCACTCACTCCGCGAAGCTCGGCGCGAATGTTGCGCAGTCGCGCGGTGCCTGTCACCAGCGGCGAAGAAAATCCCAGCGGAGTTCCCGATGCCCATCCTCCCCAAGACCCTGCAACCTGCAAATTGATTTGCACTGTGCCCACGGCTGGGGCCTGTAAAGCAGGCAGGCCGAGGAGGTGCGCCAGATGCAACATGCGCGGGACTTCCGCATCTCCCCCAACGAATACGCCATATCCCGACCGCGCAATCCAACCATGCGCCGTTGTTGGAACGGAGGTCCCCAGATCAAAAGCAACAGGCCCAAACTCAAGGCGCGGCTCACCCGGGTCCGCCACCCCTCCGGCGCCGCCTTTGAGCAGACCGCGAAAGGATTTTCTTCCCGAAGAATGGTGTCTGTCCGTATCTTGTGAAATCAGCGCGAACGGTACGCTGTCCACGTCGATGGCTGCTTGATTGCTCGCAGATTGCAGATGAAGATTGGCAATTTCGCCGCGCCCGCGGAACTCCGCTCCCCGGGGCGACGACCCATCTTCGCGAACCGCGAAGATGCCTTGCACGATTCCCGTGGCCACAAGGTCGTCCGGCAAATCCTTCTTTGCGCGACGGGCCAATTCTGCCAGAGCGCTTACGGGAACGCGTTCCACATCCAAAGCCAGCGCAGCTTCATGGCTCGCAGGCAATCCCGCATCGCCGTGCAGCGAAATCGAACCGCTTCCCACCGGCGCGCTGCAAAAAACTTCGTGCAGCATTCGTTCCACAGAGCTGTAGCGCGCGTCGCAGTGCGCCGCCAGTTGCCTCGGTTCGCCGCTGGCGATGTCATAGCGGTGGAAGTCCTGAATGGACGCATCGCCAACCACTCGCAGAGCCGCCGGCGTGCCCGCAAGCGTTACATCCAAGCGCACGCTGCCGCGCCAACCCTTGTCATCGCCCGACGCCAGTTTTGTGAGCTGTCCGAGTTGGGCGCGGTCCCACTCCAGGTCCAATCGCACCGGCGTTTCCCGCAAACTCCCCGCACGCTGCCAGTTGCCATCCATGCGCAGAAGTCCGGTGTCGCTCAGACTTAGATCTGTGCGCAGCGGCTGCGCCTTCAGCCGCACGCCCCAGGTGTTTTCTGATTCCTGCCATAGGGCGAAGTCGGCGTCGGTCAAGGCGTAGGGCTTTTTCTCCTGGCCGATCTTGAAATTGATGCGGCCGGAACTGGCTTGTATGTAAGGAAATCCCGGGCGCGGCTCCGATTTAGATTTTGCCGTTGGCGCCAGCGGCGAGCGTGCCGTGCGCTCCAGCAGATTCTCAAGGTTCCAGCGCCCGTCGCTTCCTCTCACCAAGTTGAGGCTGGGTTCGGTAAGGTCAAGCCGCGCAATCTCGATTCGTCCGCGCACCAATGAAGTCAGGCGCACCACCGCGGTAACTTCCGGAGCGCGCAGCATGGGTTCTGCCCCGAAGGCCGGGGCCTCGCGGACAATCAGATTCTCAAGGTCGAATCCAGGCTGAGGTAGAAGGCGGATGTGTACCGAGCTGATTTCCACGGGACGGCCAAGCGCCGCGCCAATCGATCCCGCAATGCGCGCCTTCAGCCGCGATGCGCCGGGACGGAGCCAGAACAGGACCAGCAGAATCACTCCCGCCGTAGCCACAATCCGGCCCTTGGAAGAAGAAAGCTTCACCGCACAACCTGCAGCGTCCGCCGCCACCGTGTCTCGTCAAAGAAGTGGAGAACCACTTTGCCGAGAAACAACAGACGATCGCCCCACCCCGTCTTGGTGTACTGGTCGGTAGGAGTTTCAAAGGACCAGTAGATAAACATGGGTCTGCCGATGACGTTTTCCTGCGGAATGAAACCCCAATAGCGGCTGTCGAGGCTTACCCCGCGATGGTCTCCCATGGCGAAGTATCGGCCAGGCGGCACCACCAGATCATCCCCCTCGACGTGCATGGGCAAATCCACCATCCAGTTCGGAGACATGTTATTGTCGTCCGAAGGCGGAACCGCGGGGAAATTATTGCGGTAATAATCGAACGCCGAGTCTTGGTCGCGGTCAATGTAGGGCTCATTCAAGGCCTCGCCGTTGCGGTACACCACTCCGTTACGTAGGTGAATATGGTCGCCGGGTACGCCGATGATGCGCTTTACCACGTAAGTCCCGGCATAGTGCAGGTCGGGGTGCAGGAACACGACAATATCGCCGCGCCTCACCGCGCGATAGGGAAGCAGCGGGCCCATCCAGTTGGTCTTGGGCGCGAACTGAATGCGGTTCACAAATACGTGGTCGCCGATCAGCAGCGTGTTCTCCATCGAACTCGATGGAATCTCGAACGCCTGCACCACAAAGGTGATGATGAAGAGTCCTGTCACCAGCACCGCGGCCAGCGAAGCCAGAAACTCCACCGTAGTTTCGCGTGGTTTTTCTTCTTCCGCGATCTTCCCGAGTTTGCTCTCCACCTTGTTATCTTTGTTGGCCACTGTGGTCGTTTCCCTGTGATTTTGTATGAGATCGAGGGCTTGCGCCGCGATATTGCGGCCTTCAGTCCACCCGCCGCAGCGTACGGTTCCAGCGGGTCATCTGGAAGACGTGGGTCACCGCATATGCGAAACGATATAGTCTATCACCCATGGAGGAGGGCGAAGCGCGGTCTGCTTCCCCGCTGCGCACCGACCAGTAGATCAGCAGCGGCCGCCCGATGATGTTCCCCCGCGGAACGAAACCCCAGAACCGGCTGTCCTGACTGTCGTCCCGGTTGTCGCCCATTACAAAGTAATGGCCTTGCGGTACGATCAGTTGTCCATCTTCCACCAACTTTCGCATCTCCATCCACCACTTGCCCTCCATCCCCCCATAAGGAATATCGAGCCTGGGGAAGTCATCGCGGAATGGGTTGTTAGCCGGGTCGATAAAATGCACGTACGGTTCTTTGACGGGCGCTCCGTTCACCCAGAGCTGCTTCTTGATCAGGCGCAGCCGGTCTCCGGGCAAACCCACCACCCGCTTCACGAAGTGCTGGGTGGGATCCACCGGGTAGTGAAACACCACAATGTCGCCCCGGCCGATCTTCTGGTAGGGCATAAGTTCGTCGCCCACCGAGCCGCCCCCATAACACAGCTTATTCACCAGCAGATAATCGCCCACCAGCAGCGTGTTCTCCATCGATTCGGAAGGAATCTGGAAGGCCTGCACGACGAAAGTGATCACAAACACCGCGATGACCACGGTTCCCAGCAGCGACTGCAGCGAACCGGCAATGCTCATCCCGCCGTGCCATGTGTTTCTTTGCTCGTGTGGGGAATTCATCGGCTCTCTACGCGTCAGCCGCGCGCGATCCTCTCGCCGGGCCTCGTCCCTGCCGGCTTGGGTTGCGCGGCCAGATAGGCCAGTAACTGGCGAGCTGCATCCTGCTCCGCAGTTTTCTTGGTCGAACCTTCGGCTCGCCCCACGAACTCCGCGCCGCTGGCGCCGTCCTTGCTATTCAGACGCGCCTCCACCGTGAAGGTTTTGCTGTGCTCCGGTCCCGCTTCCTGCACCAGCACGTAGCTGGGTTGGGGCATTCCCAAACTCTGCAGAGTCTCCTGCAAGGCCGATTTGAAATCCGTCAAGGGCAGCGTCTCGCCTTCGCGATCCATCCGCTCCAGTTCGGGGGTGACAATTTTCCCCAAGATGACCTGCCGCGCCGCCTCCAGCCCGCCGTCGAGGTAAATCGCCGCCAGGATCGCCTCCAAAGCATCCACCAGCAGCGCCGTCTTGCTCCGGCCTCCGCTTTTTTCCTCGCCTCGTCCCAGCCGCAGGTAGTGGCCCAGTTCCAACTTCTGCGCTACGCAAATCAAGTGCCGCTCGCTCACCAGATGGGCACGCAGCTTCGAGAGTTCGCCTTCGCGAAACTGCGGAAACCGCTGAAACAGCTCTTCGGCCGTCACCAGCGCAAGCGCTGCGTCCCCCAGAAACTCCATCTGCTCGTTGTCGCTGACCCGGTATTTGCTCTCCCCGGCTTGTTGCGACTCCTGCTCCCGCGCCTGCGAGCTGTGCGTGAGGGCTTGTCCAATCAGGGCGCGGCTGCGGAAGTTGTAGCCCAGCGCCGTTTCCAGCGCCGTAATTTCCCGTTCCTTCATGATGGAACTGCCATGCTGAGACTTTCGTCGCGGAAGGGCTTGCCGCGGAAATGGAAGATCAATTCTTCGGCGGCGCCGAGCCGCTCCCGCCGTTGA
Source organism: Acidobacteriaceae bacterium (assembly GCA_003156805.1). Lineage (GTDB taxonomy): Bacteria > Acidobacteriota > Terriglobia > Terriglobales > Acidobacteriaceae > Sulfotelmatobacter. The sequence continues at coordinate 25,692 of PMHV01000031.1, forward strand.
GCTGCGTCAGCCGGTCTTTCTCCTTGCGCGCGGCGTCTCCCGCCGCCGTCCCTTCCTTGGTCAAATCGACCGCTTGATTAGCATACTTCAGCGCCTCCGGATATTTACTCTGCATATCCAGAGCCACCGACAGCCGGAAGACCGCGATCGGGTCGACCTGTTGCGGGAAAGCATCAATCGACTTCCGCAGGCTTCCCTCCGCGTCCGTCCATGCCTTGTTATTGAAATCCAGCGTCCCTAGAATGGCGTAAGCTTCGGATCGCAGGAAGCCCTTGTAAGCTTCTATCCTGTCCGGCGGCTGGCCCGCGGTGGGGATGTCCGTATCCACCGTGACCAGGGCGCGCTGCGCATCTTTCTTGGCTTCCGCCAGCCGCTGATCCTTATCCAGGTCGGTGTCGCGCGTGCGCTCCGCCAGCACTTGCGAGACGCCCAGCAGAGCCTCCGGATCGTCGGCGTCATAGCTGAGCACTTTCCGCGCCGTGTCCATCATTTTGTCCGCGTTGTTCGTCTGCTGGTAGGCGTGCATCACCGCTTTGTAGAGCACCGGCCGCAATTCGCTGTCCGGATACTTCGCCGCGAAATCATCGGCCGCTTTCTCCTGCGCCCCCGCATCGGTAAGCGCCATAACCGCTTTGTAGGCATCGAATTCCGGCTGCGTCTTGGCTTGCGGCGGACGCTTCCCGGCCGGCGCCGGCGCTGCTGTTTGTCCGCCCGGCGCGCTCTGCGCCGCTGGCTTGTCGTTGCTCTGGGCGAAACTGCAGGCCGCAATGCCCAGCATTGCGATGATGGTCGCTGCTCGCTTCATGCTTTCTCCTTAGAATTGCCAACTCGCGCAACTACCTTGTTTCCATTCTTCCCGCCATTGTAAATCGGATGCTGTCCCATGCCCGCCGCCCATGCCTCGCGATTCTATTCCGCCTTTCCGGCGGCCTTGGCCGGTGGTTCATACGGCTGATTCAGACCGCGTTCCGCCGCCGCTTTGATCTCGGGCAACCGCTCGCCTGCGCTCAACGCCGCGCGGTATTCCACCAGTGCCGCGTCGCGTTCTTCCTTCAAATCCAGAATTCTCCCCAGGTACACATGCGACCAGCCCACCACCTTGGGATCTTTCGCCGTCTCGATCGCCTTTTGAAAGTTTTGCCGCGCTCCATCCATGTTCTTGTCGGCCACCGCCACTTCCGCCAGAATAAACAGCGCCCGGCCCTGGTCGCCGATCTGCCGGTCGATGGCCCGCTGCGCCAATTCCTGCGCGCCTTTGGTGTCTCCCACGCTCAGCCGTTTCTCGGCCGTGATCAGCATCTGGCGCTCTTCCAGCCGCGATAACTGTAGCAGTTCCGGCGCCGTCGCACTGGCAAAGCGCACTTCCGCGGCTGCCTTCTCTTCCTTCTTCACGTCCACGTTGTCCAGCAACCCGCCGTAGGCGTTGCGCAATCCCGCCGGATCTTTTTCAAAGGCCACGATGTTCTCGTAAAACACGCGCGTCAGAATGTAGCCCTGTTTCACCGCGTCATCTATCAACTGTGCCCGCATCGCCTCTGCCGTCTGTTTGTTGCCCAGGGTGCGGATCTCGATCGCCCGGATCATGCACTCGGTCACTAGCAGCGAAATGTCGGTCTTGAAATTCTCGTCCAACGGCGCCCCCCTCACCGATTGCAGCAGCGGCTCCAGCCGCTTAATGGCAATGAAATGCTTTGCCGCCAGCGGATCCAGCACATAGTGCAGATAGGTGTGCCGGATCTGATCCATTTTCAGTCCCGCGTCCGCCGCCCCGCCCGAATCAGACTCGCCTGGCGATGGAAAAACCACGGCATAGTAATCCGCGCCGTAATTCCTCGCGTTGGTCTCGTTCGGCGAGCCCATGAAATCCAGGTAGATCGTCAACGTGCGCCCCAAATATTGCGCCGACGGCAGTTTCAGATAGATCTCGGTGTCAAAAACCATCTTGGCCAGCGGCGCATGATAGCGGTTCACCATGGCCGCATAGTCGTCGCGATGGTGTTCCCAGATCGAGTGCAATCCGGCTTTGTCGTAAAAACCTTCCAGCACCGCGCCAAAGCCCGAAACCGCATACGCATCGGGCGGAAGTTGGTCTTCTTTCACCCGCGGCAGAAATTGGGGCGGACCCTGCAGATACAGCGCCAGCGAGATGTACTGCGCCAGGTTCCGCGTCGCGCTCTTGCCTTCGATATGGTCCCGGTAGAACTCGCACACCGCGGCCAGCGCCGCCTGCCCTTCCTCCGACTCCCGCAGGTTCCTTTGCACCTCCGCCCGCACGTTGCTGCGGGTCGCGTCCGAGGTGGTCAGGTCCTGGTCATACCCGCAGGCGTTGATCGCGGTCAGAACCGAGAACAGGGTCTCGCTGGTGTCCAGAGAAACGGGAGCCTGGTTTTCCGCCACGCACAACGGCGCCAGCAGCCCCAGCATGGCCGCCAACCACGGACCTCGTAAACGCAAACTCAGGAAACCCTCCAACGGGATAGTGGTGCCTCTGGCAGAGAACACAAATTAAGTGTAAGGAGTTCCTGGCAGAGGGTCAAACCCGCGTCGGGCCGTCGACGGCCCAGCGACTGCTCCGCCGGTGCGCACGGTAACCACGTAAATTGTGAAAGGGATTTCGGCCAGAGTAATTTCAGCCCCAGCCCGCCGTTAAAATGCTGGATGACGCCATCGCACTCACACGCGGCCTCTTCAAGGCTCTTGCGGTTCAATATCTTCACGGTGCCGCGCAGGTTTTCAATCAGTCCTACAATTGGGTATGTTCGATGTCGAACGCTGCTGAAGTCTGACTGTGGACGCGGCGGTTGTGCTGACTGGATTATGCTGTTCCTGTCGTCAGTGGGACACAGAAAGCCGGCAGCCACTCCGCGCGGGAGACTCTCATCACCGGACGGCAGCATGGGCAAGCACGGGCGCTCATGCGCGCGGACTCAACGGGCGTTGAGTATCGTTGTGAGAGGCACACAATTGCGGACAAAGGGCTGACCATCGTCCGTGCCGGATCGCGGCCAGCCCAAACTCTTTAGTTAAGGCCCAGCAGGGCAACGTCCGCCCGGCCATTCCCGTGTTGGGGAAGCGCCGCCACAGGTGGAAGCGGCACGTGGACGATTTCGTTCCTCACCGCATACAGCACCAACTCGGCGATCGAATGCAGCTTGAGCTTGAACATGATATTGCTCCTGTGGGTTTCTGCCGTCTTCACCGATAGGTTCAGGATCATCGCGGCTTCCTTGGAAGTCTTGCCCTCAGCCAGCAACTGCACTACCTCGCGTTCCCGGGGCGACAATTTCGACACTGTGGCCGCAGTTGGACCGGCGCGACGCCGCCCCAGGTAGCTGCCTATTATCAGATCGGATACCCCCAGGCTGAAGATGCACTTGTGCCGTTGCATGGCTTCCACTGCTGCCGTCAGGTCAGCGGCTCCGTCGGACTTAAGCACCCACCCGCGAACGCCCGCTTCCAAACAGTCTCGTGCCACTTGCTCGGAGTCCACGTCGGTCAGCACCAGTATCCTCTGCGCCGGATTCTCTTTCAGCATCTGCCGTGCCGCGTCCACTCCATTTAGTTTTGGCATGCAGATGTCCAGGATCACCAGATCCGGCTTCAACTGCCTGCATTTCTCTACCGCATCCCGTCCGTCAGCCGCCTCTCCGCAGACCTCCCATCCTTCGTGAGACTCAAGCAGTGCGCACAGACCGGCACGGAATATTGGATGATCGTCAGCCATCAAGATGCGAAAACCACTCATAGAACCCTCCCTAACGGTTACGTAAGAATGTTAAGAAATAACTTATCAAAGCAACTGCTATGCGGTCTGAGCACAATTGCTCACATGCATATCCTTGGCCTGCAATGGCTTACAGAGCTCTCTGCCGAGTGTTCCCACATCGCCTTGCGTCTCGCTCGGCGTCGCAACTGTTTCAGCGGCGGAGACATCCAATCCGTGGCAAAATTCCGTCCGCTCTCGAAGTGGAGAATGAATCAGGGTCATCGGAAAGCTGGACATGACCTACCTCGTGCAAGGGCGGCGCCGGCCAGGTTGAAGGAGTGCAGAACAGTTAGTTTCCCACCAGTGGGCGCAAACGGTGGCGGAAGCGTATTCGAGTTCGCCGGATCAGCGTCCTCTACAACTTTTTGCAACTGAACGATGACGCGACCCCAATGGCTCAGGGATTAGTAGTCCGCAGCAACGCAGCGAACTTGTACGGCACGACGCTGTATAACCAGGGCGACGGAACGGTGTACAAACTGGATCCCAGCGGGAACTTTACCAACATCCCATATCTTTGATCTTTGAGGGCACCCCTGCAGACGGCCAGAATCCCGCATCAGGCCTGATTCAAGACTCTGCCGGCAACCTCTACGGCACAACCCAATATGGCGGCACCATCGGCGGTGGAACCATCTTCAAAATCACCCGTAGCAGTCCGCGGAAAAACTCGATCTGCGAGTCGGTTTTGAAAGGGCGCGGCTTCTTACCCTTCAAACATGATCGCTAATCCCGACACCTCTCGCACCCGTTCCGACAGATCGTAACTGATCGTGGTCACCTCGGGGCACCGCTGGCACGCCGCCCCGCCTTCCTGCGAGTACCAGCGGCAGTCCTTGCGAATCAGGCACGGGGGCAACGTGTCCACCACCGCCGGCAGAATCTTCACCACCCGGGTCGCCAGCCGGCAATCGCTTCCGTCAAAATGCGGACACTTTCCCTCTGCGCAGGTCGCGGCCAGACGATACACTTCCGTCGGCTTTAGCGGAGCCGCCAGGTCGAGAATTTCCTGGCTGGCGGGTACCAACTGATTCAGATACACCACTCTGGCGGTTGGTCCGTCCTGCTGCACCACTCCTAGCACTCGGCAGTTGTCCATCCCCGGTTGCGCGCTGGGACAAAGCTTCGACATCTCCGCCTCCGCTTACTTCTCGACCTGCAAAGAATCCACCGCAGGAATTCCCAGGATGACGTGTCCTCCTTTGCAGTAGATCGCTCCTTGCGTGCCCGTTCCTGCCGCTTCCGGCTGCACACTCGTGAGGCCCGCCGCGATGTCGTTCGCGAACGATTGCGCTTCGCCGAAGGTCACGTTCTCCAGCATTTTTTCCGCGACGGGTATGCCCCGTATCAAGTAGGAGAATGTGACCGCCTGCTGCGGATCGACCTTGAACTTAGGATGCTTCTGCACCGCAGCCTTCACCGCGGCTTGCACGGCTGTCGTGAACTGACTCAGTGAAATCGATTTCGCTTGCGCCATATTTTTCTCCTTGTCCCATAGAATCGTGCTCCGAAATGGTCCAAAAGCTATTCCGCATTTCCGGGTTCAATAGGGATAGTGACGACAAGTCAAGAAACGTTTCAAGCAATTGGCAATTGTGTGGGACGGACACTCCCTCCGCCGCCTTTGACTTTGTTTTGAACTCAGGTTGCCAGCGATACCTGGCCGGTACGAGGCAGCCGTTGCACCGAAGTTGTCTTGAATCTACCGAAGTTGCCTTGAATCGATGGAGCTCAAATTGGCCTTGCTGCGCGTAGAGGAACGGCCGGTCTTCACTGCTTCTCCAGAAATAGGCGAGGATGATCACACTTGCGACCGCCGCGTATGCACACCACTGCGAGGTCAACGCGTACCGCTTGAACTCCATTACAACCAGGAGAATGACCAGGTTTGTCGCGCCGAACATTAACCAACGGCCTGACCTTTGAGATCAGACCTGCGGTTCCATTGGGATTGGAATTCGCGCCTGCCGCGCGAGGCGGCTGGGAGCCGGAAGCCAGCTCCTATCCTTGCACGCTGATTCTTGAGAACGACAGCACCGCGCGCGATGAAATCGGCCGCCCCATAACCATGGCCGGGCGGAACGTGGTGAAAATCAGCATCCGCTTCACTTGCGGCAGCAGTTCCTGGGCATCGCTGGGGTTGGAGAGAATCTTGTAATCCTGCACGCGCCCGTCCTTGTCCACATAAGCTTCAATCACCAGCGAATCGGCATTGATGGAACTGAGGTTCGCACCGAATGCGCTCTGCTGCAGTTCCGGGCCGGTGTTCAGCATCAGCGGAACATCTGCATTGTTGGCCTGCAACTGTCCCGGCACCGCCAGGATCGCCGTCACCAGGCCAAAGATCAGCAGCGCGCTGCACAGCCCCGCCGTTACCGGAACCATGAACGCATTCAGCGTGTTCTCCAGCCGCAGCCGCAGAGCTTCAAATCGCGGACGCCGCACCAGCGCCGCCTCCCGCGAAATTGCCAGGCGCAGCTTGAGCCCCAGGTCCGGCGGAACCGGCGGCCGTTTCACCGTCGTCAACCACTGCTGCGTCTGCCGCAACAGCATGTACTCGCGATGGCACGACGCACAGGTCTCCAGATGCCGCTGCAATGCCAGCATCTTCACTCCTGAAATTGCTCCATCCAGATACGGCGACAGCCACTGCTTCGCCTCGGTGCACTTCAGGGTTGTGCACTGCATGGCATCACCTCTACCCTTCTACCCCCACCTGCAACCCGCGACGTCAAATCCCGCATTTTCTCCGGTTCCGCTTGAGGCATCGTCAGCCCCAATTCCTGGCCCACTTCCCGCACATACGGCGCCAGTCGCTGCTTCAGCGCCTCCCGTCCGCGGGTCAGTCTCGACTTCACCGTGCCTAGCGAAATCTCCAGAACTTCCGCAATCTCCTCGTACGACATTTCTTCCAGGTCGCGCAAAATCAGCGTCGTCCGATACGGTTCCGCGACCTTGCGCAGTTCCTCGTCTACTCTTTCCTGCACTTCCCGGTGGGCCACGTTATCGAACGGCGACTCGCTCTGATCCGCCAGCGCGATCTGCATCGCTCCCTCGCCATGGGCCAGTCCATCCGCTTCCACCGGCTCAATCGGAGTCTCCTGCGCTTTGTGCCGGAACCACCACCGCTTCCGGTTCGCACCCTCGTGCAGAGCGATTCTGTAAATCCAGGTCTTCAAGCTCGATTCGCCGTGAAAATGTTTCATCCCACGAAACACCTTCAGGAACACTTCCTGCGTGGTATCGGCGGCATCCGACGGATCGCTCACCATGCGGTAGACCAGCCCATACACCGGCTTCTGAAACTCGCCAATCAGCCAGGCGTAAGCCTCTTCCGAGCCGGCCTTCAGTTCCGCGACAATAGCCGCTTCCTGCGCCCGTGCTCCGATCGCGCTTGCCAGGTCACCCAAGGTGGTTGCTCCCGCCATAATGCCCGCTTGGCGTTCTCCTGATTATAGGATTTTCCACCCCAACCTGAACCGAAAAATTGCCTGCCCACGAAAAGCGCGGCCCGGGCGTCGAAACTCTCACTGCTATTGATATTGACTCCGCCCGACCCGTTTGAGTTCCCATCTGTAAGTGCTTTAGTTTCAATGCCTCGGGCCTGCCCCTGCCGCGCCGGCCTTGCCGGGAAGCTTTTTGACAATCTCCTCCAGCGCGATCAGCAGTTTTCCTGCGTCTTTTTCCAGCTCCAGGTCATTTTTTTCCAGGAATGCGAAGGCTCCATCGGCCCGCAACCGGCTGGCGTTTTTCTGCGACAGCCCGGTGAACACGACCACCGGAATCGCCGCCGTTGCAGAATCTTTTTTCAGCGCCTTCAGCACGTCCGGTCCGCTCATCTTCGGCAGCAGCATGTCGAGCAAAATCAAATCCGGCAATTTCTCGCGCGCAACCTTCACGGCTTCTTCTCCGTCGGCTGCGGTGCACACCACGTAACCGGCCCTCGTCAGCGCGCGTTCGGTCGATATCCTGAGAAACTTGCTATCGTCGGTCAGCAATATTTTGATGATTTTCGCCGTCATTTCCACACACCTTTTTCGAATGCGTCTTTCCGAATGACCGTTCAACGGCCCAAGACCCGATCCCTGCAACGGAGCGGCCGTCAGATTCTCTATCGGCAGATTTCACGGCAGAATCAGCGGAATGCAGCGCCGATTCCCATCTCGGGAAACACGTCATCCAATTCCCAACAGAACTCCAAGGTAGCCCCGCACCTTGGCCAAAAGTGCTGGCTCGCCTTTGGAGTGAAACTCCGCCTTGCGCGCCGCCCAGTCCATGCTCTTGATGTGGTCCACCAGCACTGCGCCCTCAACTTTGTCGATGCTCACGGGCAACGCGAATGGATAAGGCTTGCGCCGGCTGGTGAGCGGGCACACGATCACCAGCCCGCTGGCCCGGTTGTAGCTCCGCTCGGTCACCACCAGCGCCGGACGCCGCTTCGCCTGCTCCCTGCCTGCCTGCGGATCGAAGTCGAGCCACACGATGTCGCCAGCCTGGGGTACATAGGACTTCACATAGGACTTCACGTGAGGTGTTAGATTGCTTGTCGCAGAGCGTGGCCCGGAGCGCTTCACCACTCGACGCTTTCTTTTCCGCGTTCCGCTCCGGCCGCGAGCTCGTCATAGCGATTCTCCGCCGTGATCTGCGCGACCAGCTCTTTCAAGGTAGGAATTCTTTCCCGCCGCCGCAGGCTGATCTCTCCGGCCGCCGCTTCGATCACAACCGGATCACCCTCCCGCACTCCAGCCTCTTCCGCCACCGGCTTCGAAATCCTCACCGCCAAACTGTTCCCCCACTTCACAATCTGCGCCGTCGGCATGTGCCCCCTATTTATCTGTCAATACGCAGTATACACCAACATAGATACAATATATACACCTTTGAGGTTGTTGACCGCCCTCTGGGAGAGCCAGCCCGCTCGCGGTAGAATGCCGAATCAAGGGGAAGGAAAGTAGTTTATGCCGGGACTTAGCATTGGAAGAAATTGGGTAGACAGCATGGAAGTCACTGTGGGAACCCGGTCCGAGTCCATTAAGGCAACCGCGGAAGTGTTCCCCCACGGCCCCTGTGACGTGAAGGGCAAGTTCGCACGACTGGCCCGGGCTTTGGGCCTCCAGCCGTTTAATGGAGAGGGTAGCCTCAATCCCGGCGCTACGGTCAAAGACGAGATCCTGTCTATCAACCCATGGTCCGAAGATCTGCTGAGGGCGCGCTATGGAGCTGGGACGATAAAAATGCCTGCCGGATACGACAAGAAGGGCTACATCACGGCAGGCCGCACCGAGGTATGGGTGGAGTACTGGTGTCTGCCGCCGCTGAAGAAGTTCACAGGATTCCTGGACGTTTCGTGCCTGACGTGGCACTACGAACAGGTCGAGGATTGTGAAACGAGCCTAGTCATCGGGGTCCATGGCCTCGCTTTTTCGCCGATGAACGAACAATACGAAAATGTTGCGAGGCAATTGGCTGCGCAGATGGCCGAATTTCTCAAGGGAGCACCACCGTCCGCAGAATCAGGACAAAAGCGGGCCACCCGGTGATGGCAGGGGAAAAGTCAAACGGGGCGGCTAACGCCGCCCCCCTAACGACTAACGGCCAACAACGCCTTTACGTCCCTTCCGACACGCCGCCAAATACCCGTCCTGCTCCGGCGTGAGCCGATCGATCTTGAGCGGGCGCGGTACTCTTGGACCGCCGGACAGCCGAGATCCCGCCGTTCCAAACATGAGCGCCCTTGGTTTTGCTGAGGTCCGAGGTCCGACGTCTGACGTCCGCCCCTACGTTCCCTCACTCCACCCCGCCAAGTACTCTTCCTGCTCCGGCGACAGCCGGTCGATTTTGATTCCCATCGATTCCAGCTTCAACCGCGCCACGCGCTTATCCAGATCCTCGGGAACCGCGTATACCGTCTTCTCCAGCGTCTTGAAATTTTTCACCATGTACTCCACCGACAGGGCTTGGTCGGCAAAGCTCATATCCATCACCGACGCCGGATGTCCCTCCGCCGCCGCCAGATTAATCAGCCGGCCTTCGCCCAGCAGATTGATCTTCCGCCCATCCTTCAGCGAGTACTCATCCACAAACGTCCGCGTCGTGCGCTTCGACGACGCCAGTTTTTCCAGCGCCCCAATATCGATCTCCACGTTGAAGTGCCCCGAGTTCGAAATGATCGCTCCATCTTTCATCGACTCGAAATGTTCTTTGCTCAGCACGCTCTTGTTGCCGGTCACGGTGCAGAACACATCGCCCAGCTTGGCCGCTTCGCCCATCGACATCACCCGGAATCCGTCCATCACCGCTTCCAGCGCCTTGGTTGGATCTACTTCGGTGACGATCACTTCCGCGCCCGCGCCGCGCGCCCGGCTCGCCAATCCCCGTCCGCACCAGCCGTAGCCGGCCACTACAAACTTCGACCCCGCCAGCAAAAAATTCGTCGCGCGAATAATGCCGTCAAGCGTCGACTGTCCCGTGCCGTAGCGGTTATCGAACAGGTGCTTGGTGTCGGCGTCGTTCACCGCCACAATCGGAAACTTCAGCACCCCTTGCTTCGCCATCGCCCGCAACCGGATCACTCCCGTCGTGGTCTCTTCCGTCCCGCCGATCACGCCTTCCAGCGCATCCGTCCGCTTGGTGTGCAGAATCGTCACCAGGTCCGCGCCATCGTCCATCGTGACGTGCGGTTTGTGATCGATTGCCGCCAGAATGTGGTTGTAATAGGTGTCGTTGTCCTCGCCCTTGATGGCATACACCCCAATGCCCTGATCGCGCACCAGGCTGGCCGCGACGTCGTCCTGGGTCGACAGCGGATTCGAGGCGCACAGCACCACGTCCGCGCCGCCGTCGCGCAGGCAGATCGCCAGGTTCGCCGTCTCCGCGGTCACATGCAGGCACGCCGAAATCCGTATCCCCTGCAGCGGCTGATTCTTGATGAACTCTTTGCGAATGATCTGCAAAACCTTCATCGACTGGTTCGCCCACTCGATACGCTTCTTGCCCAAATCCGCCAGTTCCAGACTCTTCACGTCGTAATTGACTTGCGCGGCTGTTGACACTGTCGACATACGCCTCCTGTGGCGCTTTCATGTAGGAAAATTGTGTTACGTCCGGTTGATTAATAAAGTCGTAGGAAGACCCAGTTCGATCGCCGAGTACCCGACCAGAATACACGAACCGGACCAACCTCAGCATTCTCGAATATCTTTTCATCAAACCCAAATACTCTTTAGGGAATAAAGCTTACGGGGGTTGCCCCATTCTTTCGCGTGTCCTGCCACAGTGGACTCCGCGGCCGAGTGACCGTCCTTATGATTGGTGGGCGTCTACCCCATTTCCAAATCGGAGGTGGTATATAACGAGGTGGTATATAACGAGGACCGGCCCCTCCAATTACCCTCGTTTTGTTTTGAAGTCGCTGCTGCATCTTCTCCAGCCCCGTTACAAATTCCGAACAAAATGGATCTTCTCGAGCTGGAGTTGCCGATTCAGGTTACCGTTCCGTAACTTCGCTAGCGCTTCTCGTCCGCTTTTGCTTTTGAAGTCCAGGGGGCCCATGTCCCCAAGCCAACATCGCGACAGAATGAATCGGGCAGCACCGTCCCCAGAGGAAAGGAATCTATGAGCACATCGAGCCTACGTAACATCGTCTCCCAAATCACAACTGGCAATGGTACCCGAACCGTTAGGGAAATGGGTGCCCGATACGGGCATTCCCGCTTGGCAGGACTGCGTACCTCTCTCGCGATCCTTGTCTTGAGCACGGCAGCTCTAGCGCAGAGCCCCGCTCTGAATGCGGTCTCCCCTCCCACCAATTCGACTCTGCCCAATTACGCCGATTTCACCTCCTACGTAATTCCGAATCCCACGGTGAACGGCGTCACGATCATGCTGCCCTGGAGCCAGATCGATGTAAGCACGACTTCTACGCAGAAGTACGACTTCGCGACATTTGAAAGCGACAACAACTTTAGTCAATACGAAAACCAGACCCCCGTTAAGGTTGTCAACTTCATCGTCATGCCCGCAACTGAGGGTGGCGTGAACTCCTATACGCCGTCCTATGTGTTCTCGCAGGGCTGGGCAAACTCCGACGGAACATATAGCTGGGAGCCTTCGATTCCGGGTTGGAGTCCCGGCACAAAGTACCTGCCCACCACCTACATTCGCGTGAGTGGGCGCTACCAGCAGGAAGTCAATACCGTCACTCCCAGCTCGGGTTTTGACGGCCGTTGCGTGAGTGGTTCATCCTCGCCAACTTTTTCGACTACCATAGGCGGCCTCTCAACCGAAGACGGCACCGCACCAACACAGTGCCAATGGCAGGACTTGGGTCCCACCGCTCCCGTGCAAACCATGGCAAATTGCCAAAACTATGAGGGTGCGCCAATGTGGAAGGCCACCACGGGTTTCCCGAACGGAGCCGTCATTGCTCCCGACCCAACGCAATTCAATTTTCACTACTACCAGCAGATTTCTGGAACCAACTGCACCACCCTAGGCACTCCGCCTACAACGTGGAATACCACGGGCGGAAACACGTCGGACTATTCGTGCACCTGGCACGACATCGGGACAACCATCCCGACCACCCCGACGTATCAGGGTCTGCCTGTTTCCTATAACCTTCCTTTCCTGTCGGCTTACCAGATGTTTGCCGCGGCGGTTTACACCCACTACTCGACCGACGCTCCCGCGGGTTTGACGGTGGGCTACATCCGCTTTGGCATGACGCAGGGCGGAGAAGCCAGTCCGCTGTGCAACACTGCCGGCACACAATCCTCGGGTTGGCCGGACTATTCCAAATATACATACCTGGGATATATCCACGAGATGACCGACTACTTCAGTAGTCTGGGCACGACGACGGTTCCACAGTTGGCCGATATGCACATGGCAGGCTCAACACCCGATCCAGATTATGCCGACCAGGAGGCTCTGTATGCCTTCAACGACAGTATCGGACTCAGCACCAACGGATTGGATGTCGACGACGTCCTCAACATCACAGGCGATGCCGGATACACGCAACTGTGCTCCACGACCCCTAAGGGTTGCACCAACGGCGACTGGTATTACAACTTCAAGGTCGTACCCGTAGGATCGGGAACGGGATATTGTGGCCAGTCGATGCCCAACGGGAATTATCCAATTTGCTCTTTGCAAACCCTCACCGCATCTACACCTACCAGTGACACGGTTCCCAACACCGGGTCTCTGTCGGTGAACGGGACGTTTCCCGGACTGATTCCTACCGCGCAGGCAAACGGCGCAACCAATCTGGAAATCTACCCCATCGACACCTTGCTGGCTACGGACCCCAATTATTGCAACGATGTCGGCGCAAGTTGCACCCCACCCAACGACTATGCGGTGTATCAAGCGGACTACGAGTCAGCGTTCGAAACTTTCCTGAGTCAGACCCCGGGGATCTACAGCCCGGCGTTCAACTCGACTTTGTCCAGCGACACCTCAGTGAACTTTTACTGGTATCCGGAACCGACCGCCACGGAGTACAAGATCCTGATCAGCTCCGGGGCCGGCGGAGGCGGAACTATGTACTACGGCAATAACGCAATCCCGTGGTATACGCCCTCGGTAACGGCGTCGATGTCGCCAACGCTGCCTCACGGAGCAACCGTGTACGTACACCTGTATTACCAGCTCGGGGGTGTGTGGACGGTGTTTTCAAGCGGGCACTATACCGCGCCGTAACACGACTGCCGCCGGACGTAGCAGTCCCCCGCTCCCGGCGCGAGGTTGCTAAGAAAGCCGGTGCCCCATCCTAACGTCGTGCCTTTCGACGTTAGGGTGGGGATTTTGACCTTACGTTTGTCCGCCCTGCAACTCATTTTTTCCCAAAACGGGAACCGACAAGTACATGTCTGCGTTCGTAGACTTTACCCACGTCCACCGCCATGTAAAAGTGGAATAGGTTCCAAGAATAGCGTGACCACGCTAGGAATTGAGGGTAGGTGCGTGAAGAAAAATCGATTGCCAGGGATGAATATCAAGAATTGCAAGAAGCGCGGAGAGTGGGCGGAGTTGGTCTTCGCGGCGCAGGCCATTGAGCGCGGTCTGCGCCTGGGCCGGCCTTGGGGAGAGTCTTCGGGCTACGACTTTACCGTGGATCAGGGCCCGCGCATTGTGCGCGTGCAAGTGAAGTCCACCATATTCCGCGAGGGCGCAGGATATTCGTGCACCTTGAAAAACTGCCGTGGGCCTTACAAAAAGAATTCGTTCGATTTTGTGGCGGCCTATGTGATTCCCGAGGACATCTGGTACATCCTCCCCGAAAAAAAGATTCGCGGCATGTGGAGCGTGGGGCTGCATCCCGAACTCGAGGTCTCGAAGTATGGCGAGTACCAGGAAGCCTGGCATCTCCTCCGCGGAGAAACGCCCGGCGTGATTGCAAGCCTCGAAGCCTGCGCAGAACCAGACCCTCCGGCCGACGGGATCGAGGGCAGCTCCTAGCATGAGCCTTGATGACGACTTAGCACGACGAGCACTGTCATCCTGAGGACCGCGTTCTTTGCGGTCCTCAGGATCTATGGAGTCGTCGGTGGCCGCATGGCTCGGTGGCCACCCTTCGTCGGGCGCCGCAGACAACCTGCACAACAGTTTTTCTCCGTGCCTCTGCGCCTCCGTGGTGAGACGACTAACGCGGCCTACTTGCGCACAGCCTGCGCCACCGGATGATGCACACCCGCGTCGCTAGCCAGCGCCGCCGCTTTGTCCGTCGCCTCCCACGTGAAGTCCGGATCGCTGCGTCCGAAATGTCCATACGCCGCCGTCTTCTTATAGATCGGACGCCGCAAATTCAGCGCCTCGATGATCCCCCTCGGCGTCAGTTTGAAGTGCGCGCGAATCAGGTCCGGAAGAATCGCCGGACTTACCTTCTCGGTGCCGAACGTATCCACCCGCACGCTCACCGGCTCAGCCACGCCGATCGCATACGCCAGTTGCACTTCGCAGCGGTCAGCCAGTTTTGCCGCCACAATATTTTTCGCGATGTAGCGCGCCACATACGCCGCCGAGCGGTCCACCTTGGTCGGATCTTTTCCGCTGAACGCTCCGCCTCCGTGCCGTCCCATGCCGCCGTAGGTGTCCACAATAATCTTGCGCCCGGTCAGCCCGGTATCGCCCATCGGCCCGCCGATCACAAACCTTCCCGTGGGATTGATGTGGTAGTGCGTGTACTCGTCGAGCAGGTGCGGCGGAATCACCGCCTGAATCACGTTCTTCAAAATGCTCGAACGCAATTCGTCGTTGCTCACGGTCTCGGCGTGCTGCGTGGAGATCACCACCGCATCCACCCGCACCACTTTTCCGTGGTCGTCATACTCGACTGTCACTTGCGATTTTCCGTCAGGACGAAGGAACGGAAGCATTCCACTCTTGCGCACCTGCGAGAGACTCATGGTGAGCTGATGCGCCAGCGAAATCGGCGCCGGCATCAATTCCGCCGTCTCATCGCAAGCATACCCAAACATCATGCCCTGGTCGCCGGCGCCGCCGGTGTCTACGCCCATGGCGATGTCGCCGGATTGCTTGTTGATGGTGGAGATGACGGCGCAGGTGTTGGAGTCGAAGCCGTAGACGGCGTTGTCGTATCCGATGGCGCTGACGGTGCCGCGGACCACGCTTTGAAAGTCGACGTAGGCTTTGGTGGTGATCTCGCCGGCGATGACGACGAGTCCGGTGGCGGTGAGGGTTTCGCAGGCGACGCGGCTGGTGGAATCTTCGGCCAGGCAGGAGTCGAGAATGGCGTCGGAGATCTGGTCGGCGATCTTGTCGGGATGGCCTTCGGTGACCGATTCAGAGGTGAATAAACGGCGGTTCTTGGATGCCAAGCGAGTTCTCCTTACTTACTCAGAAAATTTCGGACTCTACCTCGGGTGAGAGCGGCGGCCACACACGCGGTCGCAGAAAGCATTACCAGTAGAACTAATTGCAATGAACACAGTCGAGAGAAAGTCCTGAGAAAAGGCTAACAGAGGCGTTCGACCCGCGCAACGACTTTGGTCCCGGACGCGGGGAGATCAGTTTAATTGCGGAAATCGGGGGCCGGATGGAAGTTAGGGGGATTAAAGTGAGGGGGATTGAGGTGAGGGTGACGCCGTGCTTGCCATCCGTCGAAAACGGCGACGGAGGTCAGCTTCAAAGCAAAGTGGTGCGGGGCCATGGAGCGCTGGAATAGCAAGTGTGGGACAGACACTCTTGTCCGTCGCTGTTTACTTCGAAGACCTCGGCAGATGGAGGTCCGTGGTGCCCACGCTTCGAAACGCGAAGCGTGGGCAGCCTCACGGCTGAAGCCGCGCCCTTCCCGGTCAGAATCAACAATCAAGTTCAAAATCAAGGTCAACGGCGACGGACAGGAGTGTCCGTCCCACACGATCAAGATCCCCTCGCGCAAAGAACGCGCGAGAAATGGGGAACCCGCGGAGAAAGCTTTTAACCGCAAAGGCCGCAAAGGATTCGCGAAGGGCGCAAAAGATCGTATCTCGAATCTGTGCCACGTGTGACCGACGCGCATTTAGCATCATCCTCTGCCTTTTTTTATCAATTCTTCCACCTGAAGTCGTGGTAGTATAATGGTAGTATGAAAGAGAAGACTTCTATCACACTCTCAAAAGAGACACTTGCGGGCATCGATCGGGTTGCAGGATCGAAGCAAACGCGTTCGGCATTTATCGAAGCTGTGCTGGCCCAATACCTGCGCAAACGGGCGCGGGCGCAGGTGGAAGCTCGCGATCTCGAACTTATCAATAAGGCCGCGGATGAGCTGAATGCGGAGGTAGAGGACGTCCTCCGGTATCAGGAGATGGAGACGTAGTCGGCGGCGGAGATGACGAGATGAGACGAGGCGAAATTTATCGCGTTCATCATCCGAGCGACGATCCAAAACTTTACCGGAGCTTCGTGGTCGTGAGCCGCCAGGTTCTGATCGATTCCAGATTCCCCACCGTCGTCTGCGCACCGATACTCACTCGCGGGCATGGGTTCTCAACCCAGGTCGCGGTCGGCATCGACGAAGGCTTGAAACACGAAAGCTGGATCCTGTGCGATAACCTCGTGAGTCTGCGCAAGGTGCAACTGACACGTTTCGTTGGGTCTCTGGCGCGCTCCAAGGTTGAGGAGTTGGACCGTGCGCTCAAGATGGCTGTCGCATTGGAATAGGCAGCACGCCCTCTGCCAACAGTGAGCATGGCGTGCTGGACTGATACGAGGAAAGCACAAAGTTCGACATCATTTGATGCTATAATCAGTGCCTTGAGTTTCTATGAGAACAACAGTTGCGCTTGATGACGATCTGGTACGCATCGCCCAGGAGTTCACCGGGGTAGCGGAGAAAACGGCGTTGATTCGTGAGGCTCTCAAGGCCCTGATCGAGCGGGAAAGCGCCCGCAGGTTGGCGTCCCTGGGAGGCACAATGCCCGGGTTGAAGAATATTCCACGCCGCAGGGTGGGTCCGACTTGATTCTCGCAGATACGTCTATTTGGATCGACCACCTTCGCTCGGGAAACAAAGAAATGCGTGAGCATCTCGATCAAGGGAACATCGTGACCCATCCCTTCATCATTGCGGAACTTGCGCTTGGCTCCCTTCGCGAGCGCAGCAAGACGCTTGCGCTGCTGGATCTTCTACCAAAGGTGCGAGTGGCGCAACTGGGCGAAGTGCGGCTGATGATTGAGGCTCGTCGTTTGTACAGCCTGGCCATCGGCCTAACCGACGCACATCTAATCGCCTCTGTCTTTCTCAGTATCAATTCGTCCACGCTTCTGTGGACAAGAGATAAGCGACTCCGTAGAGCCGCCGAGGGTCTTGGCGTTCACGCCAGCTTGGCTTAAGAGACAAGGGACAGATGTGGGGATGAAGTAAAAGCCCCACTTCTCGCAAAAGACGTGTTCAGTCTCATGACATCCTTTACAAACTGTAAAGCATGTCGTGGGACTTGACACAAAAGAGCGCGAGAAATGGGGCACCCTGCGCAAAGCATAGTTCTAAGGCGCGGAAGAAAAATTTCTTAATAAAAATCAGGGGACAGACGGGACTGACCCCAATTCTAATCCGCTCAGGATTTCCAAATCGGGCGCGCCAGGTATAGGTGTCGCCCAAGCCGTCGTGAGGAAAAACCGGGGAACGTCCCGTCTGTCCCCGGGTTCTCCGGCCGGTTTTCCCTGTCCCGGTTTTCCCCGTCCGGTTTATGTCCGGAAATCCCGCCAGCCAGCTAGCCTCAGAGGTGGATCGATGCGGTACAAATCTAAAAGAAAGATATGGTAGTGGGACATCAATTACTGCTAGGATTACGACCTTCCAGCAGGAATCAATATGCTCATTAGGGGTGCGGGGATACCGATAGCGCTTATAGGTTTGGCTGGAACACTTGGTTCAGCCTACTTTGCATATCGAATTGCAACAAAAGAGCGCCGCGACCAGCAGAGACAGGATTTTGTCAAGGCCCAGCGTGAGACGTATCAGGAGATATTGAAAAAGGTGACGTCGGTCGACCTTGATCTTCAACGGGATACACCTCAGCTTTCTGGGCTTAGAGACAAGATCGCAGAAATCAGTTCATATAAACTAACAAGCAGGGTCTACCTTACCAAAAGTGATCGTAAGCTTGTTGATGCTTACTTGCGCGCGCTTGGTGAACTGGCGGCTTGGGTGCAGCGTGAAGGCAGCGATGAAAAGATGGCAACAAATCTGCGTCGCAAAGCCCGACCTGTCGCTGAGGCTTCCGAGAAGTTAAACAAGCGGGTGCAAAGGATTCTTCAGCAAACATAATAAGTAGACTCCGGCGTGTGGCCCAGGCTTTTGATCTCGGTGGCATCACCAGCACAGTGGGGTGCCCCGTCCTTCGCGTCCTTGGCGAAGGGCGGGGAAAACCAGGGACAGACTGTCCCCGGCCGCGCCGCTATTGCAGCTCACGATGAAACAACTTCCGCGAAAGGGTCGCAGCGGCAAGGGAAAATCGAACCGGGCTTCGGCCCGCGAAGACCGGCGCCGACCGCGGTTCTCCCGCGAGCTTTGCGTGGTTTACGAAGACGATGCCGTGGTGGTCGTCGACAAACCGGCCGGACTTCTGGCTGTGCCGGTTAAGGGGTCGGATAGTCCGTCCGCATTGTCTTTGCTGATCGCAGAACTCCAGCCGAAGAGACAACAAGCGCTGATCGTGCATCGCATCGATCGTTTTTCTTCCGGGGCGCTGCTGTTTGCCAAGACCGGCGCCGATCGAGAGGCGCTGGTGCGGCAGTTTCTCGAACATACTCCGGTAAGGCGGTATGTGGCGGTGCTGCGCGGCCGTCTCGACGATGAGGCGGGAACGCTGGTCCACTATTTTCGAAAGCAAGGAATGTTTCAACAGTTGCGCACGGGGAAAGACCCGCAGGCGGCTCGCGCCGAACTTCGATATACCGTGGAACGGCTTTTTGCGGATGCTTCGCTGGTGCGGGTTGAGCTGGTGACAGGATTGCAAAATCAGATTCGGGCGCAATTTTCGGCGATGGGCCACCCGGTGGTCGGCGATAGAAAATACCATCCGGGGGAAGCGGCAGAGCCGCTCATCGCGCGCGTGGCTCTTCATGCCGCGCATCTTCGGTTTGTCCATCCGCGCTCGGGCGAGAGCGTCTCGATTGACTGCAAAGTGCCCGCGGATTTTCAGTATCTGGTTCGGGCATTGTCGCGGGCACGCGATTCGCGCGGGTGAGTGCGAATTCGTTTGCGGTCTTCTGGGCGGATTGCTCCTGAAAAAGCAAAGGCTAAGGTCAAAGTCAAGGGCGGCGGACGGGGGCGTCCGCCCCACACGTTCAAGGGCTAAGGTCAAAGGCGGCGGACGGGGGCGTCCGCCCTACGAAACGTACGCGGAGTCGCGGAGAAAACTTTGCACGGAGTAGACACCCCGGATTTTAACCATCCTTTCACACTTTTCGATTAAACTTTCGGCTGAATTGCCTTGAGATCCTTCGGTTGGATTGCATGGCCTGAAAGGAAGATCTCAGGAGCGGTAGTGGAAGCTCCTCTTGAAGCCGCTGCTGGCGCCGGGCTACGAGGGATTCTTCGCTTCGCTCAGAATGACAGAGCAAGAGACTATGCCCCGCAAGACCGCATCCCGGGTTGTAGGCGACGTGCCTGACGAAGTCGAAACCATCGTTGCATCCGCTCAGGGTGCAGCTTCCGCGCAGAATAAAGAAAATAAGAAAGCGGCAAAAAAAAGCGCCGGCTCGCTGGACGAACTGGCACGCATGGCGCTCAAAGCGTGCCTGATCGCGCGCGATGCGGCTTTCAACGTGCGCGACCTGCTGACCAACTCTTCGCGCATGGCGTTTCTGGCGATCAAGGATTGCGAAAAGGAACTGGACCTGATCGAGCGCCAGATTGATGAGCGCCTGCCTGCGGCGATTACGCGAGTGAATGAGGCCAAGGCCCGGCAACTGCTGACCAGCCTGAAGTGCACGACCGATCTGGAGCGCATTGGCGACCTGGTGATGAGCGTGGCCATGCGGGCGCAGTCGCGCACGGCGAAGATGGCGGCTTCCGATGTGCGCCAACTGGTGGAAATGTCGGAGATGCTGCGCGAGATGCTGGATGCGGTTTATCGCGGGTTCGTCGAGCTCGACCTGGAGCGCGCCCGCAAGGTGCTGCAGATGGACAAGGACATCGACCGCGTCTGCCATGCGCTGTTCCAGAAGCACCTCGCGGAACATGCCGCGCACAGCGACCCTTCGAGCTTTGACGTGCTGTTGATGGCGCAGGCGCTGGAGCGGGCCGGTGACCACACCACAAATCTTGCGGAAGACCTCTACAACCTGATCGAAGGCCGAAGCGTACGGCATATGCCGAAGAAGAAGGCGACGTAGGAGCAGTTGCAGACGTCGGACCTCAGACCTCAGACCTTGGACCTCGGACCCAGATCTCGTTTGTCAGAAAGGCTGACCTTCTGTTTCGGTGACTGACAACTGAGAACTGGCGACTGAGAAGTGGTTTTCTTGGAAATTCATGGCTGGTTAACACTGGGGAAACATTCTGGCAACATTCTCTCATTAGAATCCTGCGAGGCACTTGGACGGCGACGAAGGCCGGCTGCCTGGGGCGATCCGCCAAGAGCTACCGTGCACGACCAACCATGCATTTACCATCCCATTTACCATCCGCGGATTTGCCCACCGGGTCCCGTGAACCGGCCAGCGACGCGGGAATCGGCGGAGCACATCGCAATCTGGTCTTTGTGGTGGAAGACGACGAGGATATTGCCAGGCTGATTACGCACAACCTGCAGGCCGCGGGCTTCGAGGTGCAGAGTTTTGTCAACGGCGCATCGGTGATCTCAGAAGCGCAGCGGGAAATGCCTGCACTATTGCTGCTGGATGTGATGCTGCCGGGCGCCGACGGATTTGAGCTGTGCCGGCAAATCCGCCAGACGCCGTTGCTGGCCGGGATGCCGATCATTTTTCTTACGGCCAGAACCGGCGAAGCCGACCGCATTAAAGGGCTGGAACTGGGCGGCGACGATTACATGACCAAGCCTTTCAGCCCACGCGAACTCATTGCCCGCGTACGCAGCGTTCTACGCGGAGTGCGGGAAATGCCAGCACCCACGAAAGCGATGCGGCTGGGCGAGATCGAAATTGATGCCGCTTTGATGATGGTGCAGGTGCAGGGGAAGACGGTGTTTACGACCGTGCGCGAGTTCCGCCTGCTGGAGTATATGGCCACGCACCGCGGCCGGGTACTGACGCGCCATCAACTGCTGGATGCGGTGTGGAAGGAGACGCCTTTTGTAACGCCGCGCTCGATTGACGTCTATATCCGGAGGCTGCGGGAAAAGATCGAGCCGGATGCGCGCCACCCGCAGTACCTGAAGACGCTGCGCGGCATTGGCTATCGGTTCGAAGTACCACGGTAACGAGGCAGCGAAAAGCCGGCGCCTTCGGCTGCGCTGAGGGCTGGCTCTCCACTGCGCTCGCTTCGCTGCGCTCCGGCCGGGATGACAGTGTCCGGTGTTGAATTTCTGACTTTGGACTCCAGCTATCCTCTTTTCCAGAGTGCGGGCGCTCGCTCGACACTTTTCATTTATTCTGTCGAGGACATGGCGCAGCCCAAACCATTGTGGAGCGCGGACAATCAGAAGACGCGCTTGGCCGAACTCACGGCAAGCTCGGACGACTCCGCCAAGGACAATCCTCTGCGCCACGATGTGCGGTCATTAGGCACGCTGCTGGGACGGGTGCTGGTGGAACAAGCCGGGCAGGAGTTGTTCGATGAGGTTGAGGAGTTGCGGCGGCTGATGATCAAGCATCGCGAGCAGGTCCGGCATAAGCGGGGCTCCGCCGCTGCCGGCGAACTGCTGGCCCGCGCGCAACAAATGATTGCAACTATGGACGTCGGCCGCGCCTACCAGGTGAGCAAAGCGTTTGCCATTTATTTCGAGCTCGCCAACCTGGCGGAGACCAACCATCGCAAGCGCCGCCGCCGAGCGGGAAAATTAGATCAGAAGCATGTGCCGCTGCCGGGATCGTTCCGCGGAACTCTGCTGCGCTTGAAAAAAGCCGGAGTCACCCGTGAGCAAGCGCTGGCGGCGCTACGCGAGATCGCCGTAACGCCGGTGTTCACGGCACATCCGACGGAAGTAGCGCGGCAGACGGTGCTGCTCAAGCGCCGCCGCATCGCGAAGCAATTGCAGCGGCTCGATCGCATTCCTCTCACCATCGGCGACGCCCTGCGCTGTGAGGAAATCATCCACGCCGAAATCACTTCGCTGTGGCAAACCGATGAGGTTCGCCAGTCGAAGCCCACCGTGAATGATGAGATCCGCAGCGGGCTGCGGTATTACCGGCTTTCGCTGTTCGACGCGCTTCCGCGGATTTACACGGAACTGGCGGAATCATTCCGCGAAGTTTACGGCGCCGAACTGGATGAAACGGAGTTGCCGAGTGTGGTGCGTTTCGGCTCGTGGATTGGCGGAGACCGCGACGGAAATCCGCTGGTGAAACATGAATTCCTGCGCGATGCCCTGGACCTGGCGCGAGCGCTCATTCTGAGCGAGTACATTCGCGATCTGGAATTCTTGAGCGACCGCCTCAGTTCTTCGTCACGGCAGGTGAAAGTCTCCGAGAATATTCTGGCGCGGCTGGCGCATTATGAACAAACCTTGCCTGAGGCGGTCATGACTTGGGGTCCGCACAACACCACGGAACACTACCGCCGATTTCTCTCCTATGCGCTGCACCGGTTGCAATGCAGCCTGGAGCCGGCGGGATGTTCTGGCTCGTACGAAAATGCGGCGCAGTTTGCGTCCGACCTGGAATTGCTGCGGGAAAGCCTGCACGCGAACCGCGGGGAGCGGCTGGCGAAAACGCTGGTCGATCCCCTGCTGCGCAAGGTGGGCACTTTTGGTTTCTTTTTGCAGACTCTCGATATCCGCCAACATGCCCGTGTACATGCCGAGGTGCTTGTGGAATTGGGCCCCGCACTCGGTTCTGCACTCGGAGTGTCTGGCAGCCTGACAGGTGAACGCGGCCATGACCCGGGTGCAACGTTATCTGCACAGAGCCGCGAATTGGTGGAAACGTTCCGGACGATTGCGCAGCTCAAGCGAACTCATCCCGCACCGTCGATCAGCCAGTACGTGATCAGCGGCGCAGAATCTGAAAACGATGTGCTTGCAGTGGTTCACCTGGCGAAGGCCTGCGGAGTGAGTTTAGCCCGAGCTGGCGAAGATCCCGGGCTGATGCCAGTGCCGCTGTTTGAGTCGATTGATTCGTTGCGTGCCGCTGCCGGCGTGATGCGCAAGCTTTGGAATCATCCCGAGTATCAGCCTCTGCTCGATTCCTGGGGGCGATGGCAGGAAGTGATGCTGGGATACTCCGACTCCAACAAAGATGGAGGCATGCTCACCAGCACCTGGGAGCTTTATAAAACTCATCGCGAGCTGCATGGTGCGGCGCAGGAATGCGGCGTGAAACTGCAGTTGTTTCATGGCCGCGGCGGCACTGTGGGCCGGGGCGGCGGCCCCACGCACTCTGCGATTCTGGCCCAACCCGAAGGCTGCTTCTCAGGGCGCATTCGCATCACCGAGCAAGGAGAAGTGCTCAACTGGAAATATGCCGACGCGGTGCTGGCCGAATGGAACCTGGAATTGATGATCGCGGCCAGCCTGGAGGCGCTGCTGCGTCCCGGCCGCCACGCCGCCAAAGAGCAGGCGCGTTGGGAAGAAGCCATGGAGGAAATGTCGCAGGAGGCCTACCGAATTTATCGCCGCGACATTGCCGAAAATCCTGAAGTGCTGGAATATTTCGAGCAGGCAACGCCGATCAACGAATTGGACTTGGCGCGCATCGGCTCGCGGCCCTCGCGCCGAAGCAAAGGCCGCCGTCTGGAGGATTTGCGGGCTATTCCGTGGGTTTTTGGCTGGATGCAGAGCCGTCACGCGGTTCCGGCCTGGTATGGAGTAGGACACGGGCTGCAGAGTTTTGCCAAGAAAGGTTCCGGCCACGAAAAATTGTTGCGGCAGATGATGCAGGATTTCGCGCTTTTTTCCGATCTTGTGCGCAACGTCGAGCTGGGCATGGCGAAGGCGGATCTCAATATTGCGCGAGTGTATTCCGGGCTGGTGAAAAACGCGGCGTTGCGCACGCGAGTTTTCGACATGCTGAAAGACGAGTTTCTGCGATCGCGGCAGGCGATTCTTCGCGTCGTCGGCCAGCGCGAGTTGCTGGCGGGAAACCGCGTGTTGCTGCGATCGATCCGGCTGCGCAATCCCTACGTCGATCCCATGAGCCTGATCCAAGTCGAGCTGTTGCGGCGCAAGCAGCGGGGAGAAGACACCGCGAAGCTCGACTATCCCCTGGGAGCGACCATTAATGGCATCGCTGCCGGATTGCATAACACTGGGTGAGGATTGGGATTCCTCCAAGGTTGCTGAAATGGTGGAAGTTTTCTTCCGCGATCCAGCTTGACAATCCATCCTCTCTGACGCATAATTTCATAGGCGAATAAAAAGCGAATATCGCCACCGAGGTCTCCGGCCCCGGCGTTCTCTGAAAATTCTCCGAGGAATCTATGTCTTCCGCAGTGGTTTCCACTTCGGCGGTCCAGAGCCGCCCTTTTATATTTGAAAATAACAGCGTTGCCGAAGTGTGTCCTCAGCCTTCCGGCGCGGAACTTTTCGCAGGGCGTCCGCCCCAGCGTGTTTTACCTGCCGATTTTTTCAAAGCTTTTGCAGAAGACTCGCGGCTTGCGGGAGTGACCCCGGCTTCGCGGCTGGAGGTGTGGCCTGCGCCCGAGATGGTTTCGAGCGGCATTTCCGCCATCGAGACTCTCACCGGAGGCCTGCCCCGCGGCTGCCTGAGCGAAATCTGCGGACCTGCCTCTTCCGGGCGCACAACCTTGTTGCTGGCCGCTCTGGCGGCTTCTACCCGGCGCGGAGAATTCTGCGTAGTGGTGGATGCCAGCGATGCCCTCGATCCGCAATCGGTTTCGGCTGCTGGCGTGGATTTGGACCGGATGTTATGGGTGCGGTGCGGAGGGAATTTACCACGGAGGCACCCTTCGGCTTGGCTCAGAGCTTGTCCTGAGCTTGCCGAAGGAACAAGCTCCGACACAGAGAAGAAAAATCTCCAACGCAATCAGGTTTCCAAATTTGACGAAAACGGATCGCACCATGCCGAACATTGCTTGGAACAGCTTTTGCGCGCTACGGACCTGCTGCTGGAAAGCGGAGGCTTCGGGCTGGTTGCGCTCGATTTGAGCGATGTGCCGCTGCAGGCGGCGCGCCGCATCCCGCTGACCACGTGGTTCCGCTTTCGCCGCGCCGTGGAGCATACCCCGGCCGTGCTGCTGGCAGTTGCGCAGCAGCCCGTCGCCGGAAGCTGCTCGTCATTATTAGTGAAGCTGGGAGCCAGTGACCATCGGGCCAGCGAGCGCTTTCCTACTGACGGCAAATTTGCGAAGCCCACACATGCGCACTTGCTGACCGGAGTGGAGATTACGGCGGAACTGGTGCGCTCGCGCCTGGACCGCAAACCAGTTCGTTCTGCCGCCATCACATTCGCCAGCACAACCGCCTGGGCGGGATGAGGAAATTAGTCATTGAGAGATTGAATCATTGAGAGATTTAATTGACGGGCCAATCTTTCAATGACTCAATCACACAATGATTCAATAGATCTATGTCGTCATGCCGTTCGCCTGCATCTACGTGCCGGATTTTCCCGTGGCCGCGGTATTGCGCGCGCAACCGCAGTTGCGGGCGCGGCCTCTAGCCGTGCTCGAAGGCAAGCCTCCGCTGGAAAAAGTTTTCGCCGTGAACGAGAAGGCCGGGCGCATGGGAATTACGGCCGGCATGACCAAGGCACAAGCAGAGTTGTGCGCGGAACTGGCGTTGCGCTCGCGTTCTTTACTGCAGGAATCTTCTGCGCATGCCGCTTTGCTGGATTGCGCGCAATCGTTCTCGCCCCGCGTGGAAGATGCTGCGGCCGACACGGCGATTGTAGATCTCCAAGGCATGGAATCTCTTTTCGGCTCGCTGCCAGAAATTGCCCGTAACTTCTTCCGCCGCGCCGCGGACCTCGGACTTGATGTGAATGTTGCTGTGGCTTCGAATCCCGACGCGGCCGTGCTCGCGGCTCGCGGCTTTTCCGGCATGAACATAATCCCTTGCGGAAAAGAAGCGGAACAACTCGGCTCTCTGCCGCTCAAAGTTTTATTTGCGGATCGGCCCGGAAACGATGAAAAAGAGCGCGAACAGGAAAAGAAAGCCACTCGTCTGCTGGAAACGCTAGACCGCTGGGGAGTGCATAATCTGCGCGCTCTGGCCGCGCTACCGGAAGTTGCGTTAAGCGAGCGTCTGGGACAGGAAGGCTTGCGCTTGCAGCAACTGGCGCGGGGAGCGGCCTCGCGCACTCTGGTTCCCGTGGAAGCACCGCTGGTATTTGAGGAAGCCGCAGAGCTGGAACATGCAATCATGCTGCTGGAGCCGCTGGCCTTCCTGTTGAACCGTCTGCTTGAGCAACTTTGCGCGCGATTGGCCTCGCGGGCTTTAGCTACGCAGGAACTGCGGCTCACGCTGGAACTCGACAACCTGACGGGCATGGATTGCGAATGGGATAATCGCGGCATTCCCAGCGAAAGCGATGCCTCGCCGAAAGCTCAATCCGGATCGCCGCAATTCGGGGCGGCTCAACCTTTTATTTCCCGCCGGAAAAATAAATTCTGCCGCACGCTTTGCCTGCCCCTGCCCATGCTCGATGCCAGACTCTTCCTCAAGTTGCTGCAACTGGATTTGAATGCGCATCCGCCCGGCGCGCCCATCGTGAAGATTCATCTGGCTGCGGAACCCTCGCGGCCGCGCTTAGCCCAAGGGAGCTTGTTTCTGCCTCCCTCGCCGGAACCGGAAAAGCTGGAACTCACGCTGGCGCGGATTGCCGCTCTGGTTGGCGAAAGCCGGGTGGGATCGCCGGAGTTGATGGATACGCACCGTGCCGAGGGCTTTCACATGCGGCGCTTCATGGCTGGAGTGGCGCAGCAAAATACTCAGCCACAAATTGTTGCGGGAGACAAATCCGCCGTCACAGCGCTGCGTTTATTCCGTCCGCCGCTTCGGGCTGCCGTGACTCTCGAGAACGCCCAGCCCACGCTGGTAACCTGTGCGAAGAAAAAAGAAGTTCAGGGCAATGTGCTGTGGAAGGCTGGTCCGTGGCGCTCTTCCGGCGATTGGTGGGAGCGCCAGGCATGGGCGCGCGATGAATGGGACATCGCCTTGCAAAACACAAGCGGCATCGCTCTCTACCGGCTGGTGCACGATTTGCTTGGTGGCGGCTGGTTCGTGGAAGGAATGTATGACTGAAGGAATTGAGTCATTGAGTGATTGAGTCATTAAACCCAATCGCTCAATGTTCAATTGCTCAATGACTCAATTGCTCAATGACCCAATGTATGTTGAGCTTCATGCCCGCTCTGCGTTCAGCTTCCTCGAAGGCGCTTCTTTGCCGGAGGAATTGGCAGCTGCCTGCGCGAAGCTCAACATGCCAGCCATGGCGCTGCTCGACACCGACGGCGTTTATGGCGCACCGCGTTTTCACTTAGCCGCGAAGAAGATTGGGATCAAGGCGCACATCGGAGCGGAGGTCAGCGCAGCTTTACCACGGAGCCACGGAGGCACGGAGAAAACAAAGACCAATTCACAATCTCAGATCGACGATGTGTATGGAAACATCTCCGGCAATCAACTTAACGATTCCTCCGTGCCTTCGTGTCTCCGTGGTGAGATGTGCCGTGGTGAGTTCCGTATTCCACTTCTAGTTTTCTCCCGCTCGGGCTATCAGAACCTTTGCCGGCTGATCACAAAAATGAAATCGCGCGGGAAGAAAGGCGAAGGCGCGGTGCGGGAAGAAGAGATGGGAGAGCATGCCAACGGTCTCATTTGCCTGACTGGCGGCGCGGAAGGGCCGCTGGCGGCGGCTTTGCAGCAGAGCGGCATCGAAGAAGCTCACCGTCAAGTCGAGCGTCTGGTGGGGATTTTCGGCCGCGGCAATGTTTACGTCGAGTTGCAACGCCATCTTCAGCGCGAAGAAGAAACTCGCAACCGCGCTGCGATCGCAATCGCCCGCTCGCTCAATCTTCCTGTGCTGGCGACCAACGGCGTCCACTATGCTGTCGCGAAAGATCGCGAACTCTGGGATGCATTTACCGCCATCCGCCATCACCGCACACTCTCGACGGCCGGACGTTTGCTGGCGCGCAACTCCGAACGATATTTGAAATCGCCGCAAGAGATGCAGCAACTTTTCTCCGACCTGCCCGAAGCGATTGCCAATACGCTTGAACTTTCCTCGCGCCTTGAATTTACGCTCAACGATCTCGGTTACGAGTTTCCGCGCTATCCCGTACCCGAAGGCGAAACCATGAACTCGTTTTTGCGCGAGCGAGCCTGGGAGGGATTTCGCCGGCGCTATGGCCGGACATCACACGAAATGCAAACCCGCGCCCGGCGCCAGATTGAGCGTGAACTGGCGCTCATCGAAAAACTCAAACTTGCCGGATATTTTCTCATCGTTTGGGATCTAGTTCGTTTCTGCCGCGAGCAAAACATTCTGGCGCAAGGGCGCGGATCGGCCGCCAACAGCGCCGTCTGTTATTCGCTGGGCATCACCGCGGTCGATCCCGTGAGCATGGAGCTGCTCTTCGAGCGTTTTCTTTCCGAAGAGCGCGGCGAGTGGCCCGACATCGATCTCGACCTGCCCAGCGGCGACGAACGTGAAAAAGTGATTCAGTACGTCTACCGGCGCTATGGAGAGCGGGGCGCAGCCATGACCGCGAATGTCATCACTTATCGCAACAAGATGGCAGCTCGCGAAATGGGCAAAGCGCTCGGCTTCGACCCCGAAACGCTCAACAAGATTTCCGCTGCCGTCGCCACCTGGGAGTTTCGCGACGAAAACGACGCGCTCGACCGCCGCTTCCGCGATGCCGGACTCGATCTCAACCATCCGCGCCTGCGCAAATATTACGAACTGTGCCTTGCCGTGCAAGACATGCCGCGCCATCTCGGCCAGCACTCCGGCGGCATGGTGATTTGCCAGGGACAACTCGATTCCGTCGTTCCGCTCGAACCCGCTTCCATGCCCGGGCGTGTGGTGGTGCAGTGGGACAAAGAAGATTGCGCCGACATGGGCATCATCAAAGTCGATCTGCTCGGCTTGGGCATGATGGCCGTGCTCAAGGATTCGATCGAACTGATTCGCCATCATTATCGCGAAGAAGTCGATCTGGCGCATCTTCCGCAGGACGATCCGCAGGTTTATTCCGCTCTGCAGCAAGCCGACACCGTGGGCATGTTTCAAGTGGAAAGCCGCGCGCAAATGTCATGCCTGCCGCGCCTGCGGCCGAAACGCTTCTATGACATTGTGGTGCAAGTGGCGATCATCCGCCCCGGACCGATCGTAGGGCAGATGGTGAATCCGTTTCTCTTGCGCCGCCAGGGACGCGAGGACGTCACATATCCGCATCCGTCGCTTGAACCGGTGCTCAAGCGCACGCTGGGCGTGCCGCTTTTTCAGGAGCAACTGCTGCGGCTGGCCATGATCGCCGCCAACTTCACCGGCGGCGAAGCGGAAGACCTGCGCCGCGCCATGGGCTTCAAGCGATCGCAGGCGCGCATGAAGGAAATCGAAGCCAGGCTGCGCGCCGGCATGACGGACAACGGAATCCCGGCTGAGGCACAAGAGAAAATCATTCTCTCGATCACATCTTTCGCACTTTACGGGTTTCCCGAATCGCACGCGGCCAGCTTCGCGCTGATCGCCTATGCCAGCGCTTACTTGAAGTGCCGCTATCTGGCTGCGTTTACCGCCGCTCTGCTCAACAACCAGCCCATGGGATTTTATTCTCCGGCCACCATCGTGAAAGATGCGCAGCGCCATGGTTTGAAGATGCTGCCGGTGGATGTGATGCGGTCGGAATGGAGGTGCACGTTGGAAGCAGTGGCCAGTAGTCAGTTGCCATTTGCCAGTGAGTCAGTACCGAGTACCGAGTATCGAGTACCGAGTAAAACCTTTGCCATTCCAGTCCCGGAATTATCGCGAGCGATAGAAAAAACTTTTGTCATTCCGACCCCCGAGCGAACACGAGGGACGGAGGAATCTCGTTCTTGCTCGCAACTCGGTACTCGCGACTCGCAACTCGCCCTTGCACTGCGTCTCGGCCTGCGCTACGTGCGTGGGTTGCGCGAGGGATCTGCCCAGGCGCTGGTGCGTGAACGTGAGCGCGCTCCATTCACTTCCATTCACGATCTGACGCGCCGCGTTCCCGAGCTGCGCAAAGACGAACTGACTACGCTGGCGGAAATCGGCGCGCTGAATGTAATCGGCACTTCACCACGGAGACACGGAGACACGGAGAAGAACAAAAACAAGGCCCAAAAATCTTCGTTGACTCTCACGGACTACCAAGAATCAGTCAAAGATTTCTCCGTGCCTCCGTGTCTCCGTGGTGAAACGGCTTTTCATCGCCGCGACGCTCTCTGGCAGGTCGAACGCGCCGTGCGCGGCTCTGGCCCGCTGCTGGAGGATCTGCCCGAACCCGATTCGCCTTCGCCGCTCCAGCCCATGAATCATGAAGAGCGTTTAGTCGCCGACTTTCACGGCACCGGCCTCACCGTGGGACCGCATCCCGTGGCTTACCGCCGTGCATGGCTCACGGCCATGGGCATTCGCCGCGCCAGCGAATTGCGCGACATTCCCAGCGGCAGACGGATTCGCATTGGAGGTTGCGTCATCATTCGCCAGCGTCCAGGCACTGCCAAGGGATTTGTCTTTGTCAGTCTGGAAGATGAAACCGGTGTGGCCAATGCCATCATCACGCCCGCTCTTTTTCACCGCAATCGTCTGCTGCTGGCCAGCGAACGCTTTCTGGCGATTGAAGGCATCCTGCAGAATCAGGACAATGTGATTTCTGTGAGAGCCGAGCGTGTGCTGCCGGCGGAAGTGACCCCTAGCTTCAGCCAACGCGCCGGTCCAATTCCAAGCGGAAAACGTGATCACGAGCCATAGCATCTCCTTTTTTTCATTTACGCCGCAACTCTCGCAATCGTCGCTTGTTCCAAGCGACAGTACTGGAATAAATTCTGCCGCTTCTAGCACGCGATCACGGACGACCTCCGGACTTCCGATCTTCGGATCGATGGGGTCCGTGACATCCACGAAGAGCATCTGACGGGGCTTGAGCAAGTTTCGAATCGTGGTCAGCACACGACGGCGGTCCGCTTCGCTGGCCAACTGAACATAGAATCGGCCAACCTACAAGCGAAACAATTCGGGGGGCTCCCGTTGAATCGACAAGCGGTTCTGAATGCGAGAAACCTTACTTGCGATCGCTGAGTCGCAGCAATACTAGAAAAAGACTAGAGATGGCCGCCGGACAATCCGTGTACCATTCCCTGCCGACACCGTCGCAGACGTTCCGGCGTTGGAAGGAAATCTTGAACTTGGCCCCTCACCCTCAAACCACAAATACAATGCAACCCGCCGAAGTGACTTCCAACCTCACTGAATCTGATTTCGGCTATTACGGCTGGCGTGTAGTGTTAGCAGCGTGTCTCGGCGTGATGGCGGGATTCGGCTCGCTATTCGTCTACACTTTCTCTGTTTTTGTGAAGCCGCTGGCCGCGGAATTCGGCTGGAGTCGAGAAGCCATCTCAAGCGGCTTCGCAATCGCCGCCGTCACGCTCGGGCTGTGCTCCCCGCCGTTGGGCCGGTGGATCGATCGCTTTGGTCCTCGTCGCATCATTCTTATTTGCATGACGGTGTATGGGTGCGCCATTGCCTCGCTGTCGCTGTTGCGCTCCGGATTGTGGCAGTTTTACGTGACTTGCTTCGTGCTGGGTGTAGTTGGAAACGGTGCAGCTCATCTGGCCTATTCGCGATCGATTTCCACCTGGTTTCGGCGACGTCTGGGGATGGCGCTGGCCTTTGTGATGGTTGGAGCGGGCTTGGGCGCCATGATTTTGCCCGCCGTCGCCCAAGCCATCATCAGCCGGTCTGGCTGGCGCGCAGCGTACGCGTCACTCGGCGGTCTTGCATTGTTACTCGGCTTGCCCCTCAGCTGGCGCTACATCCGCGAGCGCGGGGTAATCGGTCACGAGTCCGCTCCGGTCCCCCATTCTGGAATGACATGGCAGCAGGGCGTGCGATCTTTTGCCTTCTGGATTGTCACCGCCATCCTTTTCGTGAGTTCGATCAGCATGAACGGGGCGATCACTCACCTCTCCGCGCTGCTGACGGATCGAGGCCTCACAGCCGGAAATGCGGCATTGTGCGCGTCCCTACTCGGTGGATCAAGCCTGCTTGGCAGGATCGTGGTGGGATGGCTGCTAGACCGATTCTTCGGGCCACATGTCGCGTTGGTAATCAACCTCATTACCGCATTAGGCATTTTTCTCCTAGCTCGAGCGAACAGCCTCCCGGCGGGTTGCCTTGCCGCTGCGCTCATTGGCGTCGGGGCCGGAGGCGAAGCCGCCATTACACCCTACCTGCTAACGCGTTATTTTGGGCTGCGTGCGTTTTCCACTCTTTACGGTCTCACCTGGACCTTCTACGCAGCTGCTGGAGCAATCGGTCCGGTGATACTGGGGCGTGCATTTGATGCGACTGGCTCCTATGCCTCTTTGCTGGTACTCCTCGCAGCAGCGTTGGGGCTGGCGGCCGCAACCAACCTCTTGCTTCCACGCTATGCAGATTCGTTAGCCATTGAGATTCGCTGAGCGAAGCTGCAAGCCTAAGTTGCTCAGAAACCTAGGTCACCCAACCCTGGATTATCTGGACGGCGGCCGAGCGGCAAAAAATACCCGCGATCCGCTTCCTTGATCGGAAGCTCATTGCGACCGAAGTGAAACGCAATGGTCGACCCAGATACGCTTTGGGGCCTTGGTGCTATTACTCCGCATCGGCAGTACGGTCAACGCTCAATCGGCTCCAGCCACGCCCTCCGGTAAGTCATCCATGCATCAACACTATGATGCGGCCTATCGTTTTCAATCTTCCGGAGACTTGGCGCGGGCCAATGCGGAACATACGCGTTTTTTGGTCGCGGCTCTGGAACACATAGCTAATTTCAACGCCAACACCGGTGATTACGCGCATGCGGCGCCTCTCTATGACGAGGCCCTTGCTCCGTCCCCAGCCGATTTCGCGTTGTTGATGAACTAATGAACCCTGGGTCGTTGGGGGAGATCGCCCTGGCCGCCTCGAATTCGGCAATGGCCTTCGACCTCTGACTCAGTCCGTCGTGCTTCTCCCACGAGGATGTGCGGCGACAGCTGTTCAATCGTGACCAACCCACTTGGTCTGCAGACTCGGTGGCCGCATTAAGGTCTGCATCACCACGCAATACTGTTCTGTTTTCTCGCGCAATCCGCGTAGTTGCTCGGGTGTTGCCTTAGGCGCAGCTACATCAAAATTAAGACGAATACTCTCAAAGCCGACGGGCACGTCTTTGGATATGCCGAGAGTTCCTCGGAGATCCAAGTCTCCGTCCACCGTGACCTCAATGCGTTCGGTCGGTATGCCCATAGCCGCGGCCACCATCTGACAGGTGATCTGCGCGCAAGCCGCCAGAGCCCCAAGCAAAAGGTCACCGGAACAGGCGCCGGCACCGGAGCCTCCAACTCCCTTGTGCGCTTCGGCTTGGTAGATGGCACGTCCGATATCGACGGAGCATGCCACCGGAACATCCGTCTGTCCACCTTTCGCCCGCATTGTGATTTGCGAGGCATTTGGGTCATTGCGGTATTGGTCTTTCAACGGCTTCTGAAGGGATCGAATATCCACGGCGACATCGCTCCTTATAATATTCTTGGCATTTTTCGCTAACCGGGACCGCTTCGGCCAAGCCGTCTTGAAGCCGATCCATATGCATGCTAGCATCTGTGCACGTCAGGAGGATGCCGATGCCCAAATTCGTCATCGAACGCGAAGTGCCGGGAGCCGCAAATCTAACCGACGCCCAATGGCAGGAAATCTCTCAAAAGTCGGTCAAGGCCCTGAAGGGCATGTGTCCTGAGATCCAGTGGCTCCACAGCTACATAACTGGCGACAAGGTGTACTGCGTCTACCTCGCTCCCGACGAGGCGACCATCCAGGAACATGCCAAGCGCGCAGGCCTCCCTGCCAATCGCGTCTCCGCCGTGCGCCGACTCCTTGACCCGACAAGTGCAGAGTAAGCAGTTGCTGACCCTTCGGGGCATCCGGATCTTCGCCATCAGCGTCAGCTCGTGCGGACTCCCGCGCACTAACGCGAGGGAGATGCAGCTTCGGGCATCAGCACCTCGTCAATAGCTTTCTCGATCGGTAAAGCCCAACCTTCTAGCCAGGCAGCCGCGCCTACCGTATCGGCCAATGCCTGCCGCGCCGGGTGCAGGCTTGCTTCCAGTTTGGCCTGTTCTGCCGGCGTGAGCGGAGCGCCAATATTTTGGCGCAGCGCGGCCGCTGCCGCCGCCAATCGCAGCGAACGCTTGGCTTCGAGTTGAACAGCCGCTGCACATGCGAAGCACTCCAGCAGGCGCGCAATTCCGCGTTTGTGATCCAGTTCCTGGAAAAGTTTTATGCTTTCCCGGTACATAGAGTGCGCTCTAGGATAATCCCCCTGTTCCCTCGCTAAGCTCCCCAGATCGGCGAGCGTGCCGGCAATGCCCCAACGGTCGTCGAGTTCCCGAAAAATTACCAGGCCCTGTTCGTACAACGTACGCGCGGCCGCGGAATCACCCTGATCGCGAGCGACATCCCCTTGGTAGTTCGTCGACCAGGCGACGCCTGTCCGATCTCCCAATTCCCGGAAGATTGAGAGACACTCCGCGTATAGAACGCGCGCGCGGGCGTTGTCACCCTGCAATTTGACGATATTCGCCAGGTTACTGAGAGAACGAGCGACCGCCTTCTGGTCGCCCAACTCTCTCCACAGCACCATGCTTTCTTCGAGCAGAGAGCGCGCAACCGCGACGTCACCCCGGTCCCGAGCAATGACCGCCAACGCATTTAGAGATACCGCTGCGCCCTGCCTGTCACGCAATTGACGCGCGATGTCCAGACTTTCCCTGATGAGTGCATCCGCCGGGGCATAATCTCCCTGCCCAACTGCGAGCACGCCTGCGGCAAAAAGCGCACGCTCTCGCGCCTTCGTGGGAGCTGCCGCGCTTGCGAGCCTCAGCAGTTTTCCCAGGCTGTCCCTTCCTTCGGCGAGATACTCGCGCGCCTCCCAAAAGCGAAACAGGGCTGCGCCGAGACGCAGGCCCCACTCCGCATCTCCGCTTTCTGTCAGCCACTCGAGGCCTGCACGAAAATTGTCATGTTCGAACCCGAAGCGTTCCAGCCATTCCGTCCCTTCCGCGCCGCTCTTCTCCGTAGCCTCTTCCTCTGCCAGCACCAGGCAGTAAGCGGCATGGGCGCGCTTGGTCAAGGCCTCCTCCCCGCTTGCCTGCAGTTTTTCCAGAGCGTACTCGCGAATCGTCTCCAGCATCACGAACCGCGATTCACACTTCGTTTGTTCGACTTGTTGCACCAGGCTTTTGTCGACCATAGATGCCATGCCGTCGAGCAGGTCCAGATCGAGATCACCTTTGGCATCGCATACTGCCTCCACACCTTCCAGATTGCATCCCACGAACACCGATAATCTTCGGAAGAGCTTCTGCTCAGGCGCGCTCAGCAGATCGTAGCTCCAATCCATGGCCGCACGAAGCGTCTGCTGGCGCTGTGGCAGGTCCCGCGCGCCGCCCGTTAGTAGCTGCAACCGGCTCGCCAGGCGTGTCCGCATGGAAGAGGGTGAAAGCACTTTGACCCGGGCGGCTGCGAGCTCGATTGCTAGAGGCAGACCATCCAACCGGGCGCAAATCTCGGTGACGGCCGCCGCGTTTCCCTGGTTAAGTTCAAAATCTGGCTTGGCAGCGACGGCGCGTTGCACGAACAGCGCCACCGCAGGGCACCGTGACAGGACTTCCATTGAAGGCGTGGACCGTGAATCCGGCAACCCAAGCGGCGGCACCGGAAATTCATGTTCTCCGTAAACGTGTAGCGCGGCGCGACTGGTTACCAGGATTTTAAGATTGGGACCAAGGGCCAGAAGTTCTGCTACGGTGGGCGCGGCCTTAACCAGATGCTCGAAATTGTCCAGCACGAGCAGCATTGGTGGGCGCAATGAATCCTGTAGATTCTTCTTGAGTATTTCGAGCGGTGACTGCCCCCCCGCCTCCCGGATTCCCAACGTCTGCAAGATCACGGAAGCGATCAAGCCTGGATCGCTTACCGGGAAGAGCGGAACAAAATGAGCGCCACCCGGAAAGCGCTCGACAAGGCCACTCGCCACCTGCAGGGCGAGACGCGTTTTGCCGATTCCGCCCGGACCTGTGACCGTGACCAGGCGGACATCCGGACGCAGCAAGAGTTCTTTGGCAGCAGCTACTTCTTTCTCCCGCCCCACAAATCCGGTTCGCTGCACAGGAAGATTGATCGGACGGGTCTCAACCTGCTTGACTGGCTTCTCCGAGAAGCGGTCNNCGGTCGCGTATGGCTGCAAGTTCTCGCGCGAAAATAGAGACGTAGCGTCCAGGGCGGGGATTCGGACTCACAGGCGCGGTGGTGGCGACCGCCGTGGGCGCTTTTCCCGTTTCTCCTTTGAGTCGCTTCAGGTCCGAACAAATATCGGCGGCGCGCTGGAATCGCTTGTCGCGGTCTTTTTCCAGCGTCCTTGCGATGATTGTGTCCAGAGCGGCGGGT